>NZ_VITN01000024.1 GCF_007828045.1 Nitrospirillum amazonense
GCTGGTGATGTTGCCCAGGCCCGACTGGCCGGTGAAGGTGCCGAACAAGGTGCCGTTAGAGCCCTGGATGGTCAGGGCGTTGGCCGAGGCGTTGATGATATTGCCGGCAATGACGCCGCTATTGGCCAGCACCCCGATGCTGCCGGTGTTGGACAAGGCGGTGGCGGCTGTGATGATGCCGCTGTTGCTGATGCTGCCCAGCGTGCCGGCATTTTCCAGCGCGCGGACGACGCCGCTGATGGTGCCGGAATTGTTCAGGATGTTGAGGGCGGACGAATTCAGGACGGCGGACAGGCTGCCGGTGATGGTGCCGCTGTTGTCGAACGCGACGATGGTGCCCGAATTGCGTACCGCGCGGGCGCCGGCGGTCACCAACCCCGCATTGTCGATGCTGCCGATCACGGCGGCGCTGAAATTGTAGAGCCCGACATCGCTATTGCCGGCGCCCCTGATCACGCTGTTATTGAGCAGCGTTCCGACAGTACCCCTGTTCACCATGCCATAGGCGATGCCGCTGTTGGTGTTGCTGGCCAAGGTGCCGCTGTTGGTCAGCGTGCCGATGCTGCCCGTGGTCTGGACGGTGAGGGCGGTGCGGGCGGCGGTGATCGCGCTGGTATTGTTCAGCGCACTCAGGACCGTGCCGATATAGTCGTTCAGGCTGACCGCCAGCAGGGCGTTGCCGATGGTGGTGCCCGTTACGGCCAAGCCGCCGGTGGCCCCGACGATGGCCGCGCCGCTGGTCATGACGGCAACGCCGGTGTAGTTCGAGCCGGCGCCCCCTTGCACCATCGTGGCGGCCAAATCGCCCACCAGGAAATTGCTGGTGCTGGCGACCGAGGAGACCACCGTGCCGCCGGTGAGGCTGGCAGCACCGCTGACCACCAGCGTGTTGTTTCCCAGCGCCAGGGTGCCCGCTGTCTGGCTGTAGTTGCCGGTGATGCTGGTCAGCGTGGCCAGCGTCAGGGAAGCACCGGCGTTCACCGCCGTGTGGGTACCTATCGTACCCAACACCATATTGATGTCGTCATCCAGCAACAGGCTGCCGCTGCTGAAATACAGGTCGCTACGGTTATTGATGATGACGCCGTGGCCGTTGAACCCGGTCAGCGTTCCCGCCGTACCGCTGGCCCCGCCGGCGATGGTGAGCCCGATGGTCGTAGAATCTGAGATGGTGCCGGCGATGACGCCGCTGTTGACGATGGTATAGACGAAGCCGCCGATGGCATAGGTGCCGCCAATGGTGCCGGTATTGGTCACGACGCTGACGGCACCGTTGCTGGCGATGCCGAACGCGGACCCCTGGATCAGGCCGCTATTGCTGATGGTGCCGATGGTCCCGCCGTTGGATCGGATGAAAATGGCATTCTGCGAACCTAGGATGGTACCGGCATTGACAACGGTGCTGATCGAGCCGAACGAGTGGATGCCATTGGTACCGGAAATGGTACCGCCAACGGAGTTGGCCACCGTTCCAACGGTGTTGAGGTTAAGCAGGGCGCCATAGGCGCCGGAAATGGTGCCGCTGTTGCTCAGGACGCCGATGCTGCCGAGGTTATTAATGGCGACCGAGGTACCTTTAATAAGGCCGCTGTTAATGATCGTCCCGAACGTGCCGATCGCTTCGTTGTTCACCCCATAAAGCGAGCCGCTGATCGCGCCATTATTGATGATCGTCTTGACCGTGCCACTGGAATGGACGCCATAGGTGCCGAAGATGGTGCCGCCAATGGAATTGACGAACGTGTTGAAGATGCCGGTGTTGGCCACGCCGGCGGACGTGCCGAAAATCGTGCCGCTGTTGCGGACATCGCCAATCGTCTGTCCCGTGAAATTAAACAAGCCGTAGGCCGTGCCCTTGATCAGACCTTGGTTGATCAGCGTGCCCAGGGTGTTAAAGGAATAAAGGCCGGTATTCCCGGCAAGGGTGCCGGAGATTGAATTCGTCAGGGTCAGGATCGTGCCGCCGTTGGCCACCCCCTGGGATGTCCCACCGAAGATCGTACCGGCGTTGGTCACGACATTGATCGTACCGCCGTTGGACAGGCCGTAATTGGCGCCGGTGATGGTGCCGCTGTTGGCCAGCGTGCCGATCGATTGCGGATTGTTAATGGCGGTACCGGCGCTAATTATCCCCGAATCGGTATTGGTCAATATGCTGATAACGCCGGCATTGGAAACGCCGAACCCGTCCGCGATCGCCGCGCCGCGAATCACGCCGCTGTTGAGGAGCGACCCTATGGTCGCCGGAACAAAGACTTGATGGGGGCCGCTGAGAACGTTTTCGCCGGTGTTCAGCACACCGATGGTGGAACCTGAAATCGTGCCGCCTACGGCGTTCGTGATTTGATCAAGCCCGCCGGTATTTTGAATGGCGGTGAATGAGCCGGTGATCTGGCCACTATTTATAATGGCGCTGATCGTATTGACGTCATCTATGCCGATTGAACCGTAAATCGTGCCGCTGGCGACATTCTCGATGGTTCCGATGGTACCGCCACCGCTAAAAATGCCGGAACCTATGGTTCCGGTTATCCGGCCGCTATTGTAAATATGGTTCAGCCTTGAGCCATTAAATACACCGCTAACCGAACCGACAATGTTTCCGTTATTGACGAGGCTGTCCAATAGGCCACTGGTATAGATGGCCGTGGCGCCCGATATAGTGGCGTTCGCGCTATTAATCAGTGTGCCGATGGTGATGGCATTGCCAATGCCATTTTTATTTCCAGTTCCCTGGATTAGGCCACTATTAATCAGATACCCAATCGTGCCACTATTGGAAATCGGGTATGCCGTCCCATTGCTTATGGTGCCGCCATTGGCAAACGTCCCGACAGAGACGTTGGACAGAATTGTGTAGCCGTTCGACGTGCTGGCAATGGTGACCGAGGGCGTGGACGAAGAGATGGTGGTCAGTGCCGCCTGCCCATTGCGCGGCGCGGCCAAAGCCACACCCAACATCAGCAACGATGAACCGGCCTTCAGCAGAGCACGATTACGCCGGCCAATGACCCCAACCCCACGCGACATTAACGCCCCCAATAATGATTGCAGCGAATTGTTCGGCAGTCGAGATTCAGCCGCACGCCGCCAATGATATATCCTAAGGTATATACCCGGAATTTTTTCAATTATCAATCAAGTATAAATCTGTAGAATACGCTCTATATTCAGGAAGAAATTCAGTTAATGGGGTTCACAAAGGATCACAAGCGGTCACATTTCATCTTAATTTATCACATTTTGGCTGGTTTATTGCTTAAGTGAATCCCCGTTGTGCTGAGTTGCTCCGAGCGCTCATGCGTCGCCGGTGTGAGCCGGCCGATCGTGTCCCCAATCGTGTCCCCAGGTGTAAAGGATCCGCCGGACTTCGCGCGGGAAGGCGAAGAACGGAATGACCTCTTGCCACGCCCGGGGCCAGGCCTTGCCGATGGCGGCGTGTTTCTCGCCCCGAGGCCCGGCCTCGAAGGCGGTCAACGCGGCCTCGGGCGCCTTGCGTCCATAGCCGTTACACCGATTGCCGCCATCATCATCCGCAAGATGATGATTCAGTTCCGCTTTCAAGGCAGGTTCTGTCAAAGCCTTCTTCAACGTCTCAAGCAGGCCGTTCTGTTCGAACGCCGTCTTGGTGTCAGCACCGGCCAGCAACTGGTCCAGGATCGCGTCTGGAATAACTGGCTCTTTGCGCCGGGCCATAGGGGCCTTCTTCTTGCTCACGATGACCCCGCCGAGCACGAGCCGAAGGCCAGCGAAGCTAAATTCCTGGTGGTCCCCCCACTGTGGAGCACCGTCTACCTGGCGGCGCAGCCGCTCAAACCCTGACCGGCGAACCGGGCGCCGCTCAGCCAGTCACTCAGCGTGACTTAAATGAAGGTGCGGCCTGGGGCTCGGCGGGAGGGGAGGGCGGGCATTGATCGGACCTGACAGGAGGGGGCAGGCGTAAGTTGGGCTTCCTCGGTGGTCGCGGGCGTCAAACCGCGTCAGATCCGGCAAAGTTCCCTCCTGCAGTCCGCGCACTCGCCGCACATGCGCAACCTTGCGTATTGCGGGAGGGGCGGAGCATATGGAGCCTGGCCATTCGTCTATAATCCTGATGGATTATTTTACTTCATTTGATGTTGCATGATTCTCACGCTATGATTGAGAAAAAGTCGATCCCGGCGATGGACGGGGCGAATGACGGCCGACGCGAACAATTCAATCCTTTTGACATAGTCTTCATTCAGGGGACTAATCCGCCGTACAATCCAGTTTATATTTCCTTTGACTTGGCGCGCCTGGCGCAGCCATTTCGCTTTCGTTCACCGATTCAGTTTTAAAAATGGAGATGGATCCATGGCCTTCCAGCATTTATTGGGGGGGGTAGCCGTTGCCGCCACCATGTTGGTGATGGGCGCGGCGGCGGCGGCGGATGCGCCGAAGACGTCAAAGACTTTTTCCAGCGTGGTGGAAGGAACGGAGGCGCCGGCCGTTGTTATATTCATTCCTGGCCTATCCGCGCCGGGGGAAGTCTGGGATGGCGCCGTGGCCCATTTAAAGGGCCGGGCGCAAACTCATGTACTGACCTTGGCCGGTGCAGCCAACCAGGCGGCCTGGCAGTCCGACGCCTCACACGATAGCTTCACCAGAACGGTGGAGGATCAACTTGCCGACTACATCCGCGTCAAGGGATTGGTGCGTCCCATGATCGTGGGGCACAGCATCGGCGCCAACATCGCGCTAGAATTCGCGGAACGGTATCCCGACCTGGTTGGTAAGCTGGTACTGGTCGATGCCCTGCCGTTCCAGGCGCGCGTCTGGTTCAACATCGATTCCGTGACCCTGGCGAAGCCGCTGGCGACGGCGACCCGCCTGTCCATTAAATACCAGTCACGGGCGCGGTACGAGAAGTTCATTCGTGGCCCCTCCACGCGCAGTCAGGTGGCCAGCGACGCGGATTTCGAAAAGGTTGTCCGCTGGGGGCTGGCGGCGGACCAGTCGGCTGTGGCCGACACGATGTATGAGGTGCTCACCACCGACCTGCGCCCCCAACTCGGCGCCTTCGCCGCTCCGACGCTGGTGGTGGAGACGTGGGCCGGCACGGAAGGCGCCACGCGCGACCAAATCGAGCAGGAGTTCCACGCCCAGTACGCTGGCCTGCGGCGGGTGAAGTTCGCCATGTCGGAAACCGGCCATCACTTCGTCATGCTGGACGAACCGGATTGGTTCAACCGACAGATCGACCAGAGCCTTTCCGACGACACGGCCGCCCGGTGACGGCGCCAGGTTCAGCCGCCCGGACCGGGCCGCCGGCGGGTGGGGGAGCGGGGCTTTATGATGCTGACTGACCGGTGACCGGGCGCTGGCGTGATGCCGCCATCGGCGATGGCTTGGTGCACAAGTTCCAGGACGTAGGGGTCGTCCAGGTCGCTTGTCGCGCCCAGGCGGATATGGCGCACCGACGTTCCCGACCCCACAAGCCTGCACTGTGGGTCGTGCAGCGCCGCGCCATTATGGAACCCGAGGTTCACATGCCCCGAATAGGCAGCGAGGTGGCAGAAGCCTTCACGCATGCTGGTCGTGAAGGAAAAGGCGATGGCGACCGCGTTGTACGAATCATAGATCAGTTCGTTGGCCTGCGGGGCCGTCCGCAGGATGAAGTCCCGGGCGGGCAGGAACAGCGCGCCCACAGGCGGCGGATACGCCGCCAGGTATTCCAGCAATTCGGCCGGCGGTGGGGCGACATCCTGGTGCTGGCTGTCCATCATGGGCCGTCTTCCAGTGGGGCCCCCAAGGTCTCATTTGAAAAGTCGCGGTTCAAGAGCCTCCTGACGTTCCCGCCGCCCATGTTTGCCCGCCCATTGCCCGTGAACAGTCCGCCACACGCATCACTTTGAGGATTCGCCGCATGCAAGCCGCCCCCGCGCAGTCGCGGAAGCACATGATCGCAGCCGTCCTGTCAATCATCTTCTTCGATTCCCTGGGCGCCGGGTTGATCATTCCGGCGTTGCCCGGCCTGCTTGAAACCTTCTCCGGCACCGGCCCGGCCCAGGTGAGCCTAACGTATGGAGGAATCATATCGCTCTATTCCGTCGGGCTGTTCATCGCCAGCCCCCTGTTGGGCCAGCTTTCCGACAGGTTCGGGCGCAAGCCCATCTTTATCGTCACGCTGACCGGCGCCATGGTCGACTACGCTATCATGGCGTCGTTTTCGTCGGTGGTGGCGCTGGCCGTGGGCCGTCTGCTGGCCGGCATATGTGGCGCCAACTTTCCCACCGCCTCGGCTTACCTCACCGATATCCTGCCACCGGAACGACGCGACCACGGCTTCGGCTGGGTGGGGGCGGCATTTGGCTTGGGCTTCATCGTCGGCCCGGTTGTCGGTGGGCTGATGGCGGGGCTTGGCCTACGCGCACCGTTCTGGGGCGCCGCCGGGCTTGCGGCCGCCAACGCCCTCTTTTCCCTGCTGGTCTTGAGGGAAAGTCGGGTGCGGCCGGGGGGACGCCTCGAGGTGGAACCGGAAGCATACCCGGGAACGCGGCTGCCCCGGGGTGGCCTCAACCCGCTCGCTCCCCTTTTGCGCCTGTTTTCCGATCGCCAGTTCCAGCCCCTGCTGGCCGCCCTGCTGCTGTATCATCTGGCCATGCTGATGATACAGTCCATCTGGGTGTTGTTTACCCAGGTGCGTTTCGGCTGGACGGCGGCACAGGTAGGGCTTTCGCTGACCGTGTTTGGCCTGATGGCCGCGGTGGTGCAGGGCGGACTGGTGGGGCCGGTGTTGGGCCGCCTGGGCGGGCGGGCCGGTTTGCTCATTGGCCTGGCTGTGTCGGTGGCGGGCTGTCTGCTGTATGGTCTGGCGACGGCGGGCTGGCAGCTTTACGCCGTCCTTGTCGTCGCGTCGCTGGGCTGGCTGGTGCCACCGGCGATCCAGTCGCTGGCCTCGCGCGGTGTGGAGGCCGAGGCGCAGGGCATGCTTCAGGGCGGACTGATGGCCAGCTATGGCGGGGCCTCTGCCGTCGCGCCTGTCATCTCCACTGCTGTCTTCACCTGGGCCGACGGCGAACGCCATCCCGGCGCGGTGTTTTTCCTCGCCAGCGCGCTGGTCGCGGTCGCGTTCATGATCGTGGCCCAGCGCCGGCCGGATGGGGCGCTGGAGGGGGCCACGGACGCCGTGACCGCGCGGCCGCGGGGCGGCTGATGCGAACTTTTGGGGGGCAACTGCAGTCGTGACCCGCGTCCGCTCTATTCCCTCGTCCTTATGACCAGCCGCGTGGGGCCGCGCATGTGCGGATAACGCTGCCAGGCGATGACATCGCGCACCAGGCGCCGGCCGGCGATTAGCGGCGCCAGGCGCCCGAGGACGATTTCCAACTCCAGCAGAGCCAGATGCGACCCCAGGCAAAAGTGTGCGCCGCCGCCGAAGGCCAGCATGCTGAACTCCCCCCGCCGGATGTCCAGAGTTTCGGCCTGCGCCAGCATGCGCGGATCCCGTAGCGCCGCGCCCAAGAACAGATGCAGACGCCCACCCGCCGGGATGTGCGCGTCGCCCAGCCGCATGTCCGCCGCCGCGGTGCGGACAATCATCTGGACCGGTGCGTCATAGCGGGACAATTCCCGTGCCGCCTTTCCGGCGAGGTCGGGATGTGCGGCCAGCGCCGCAGCCTGATCAGGGTGGGTGGCGAGGGCGTTCAAGGCGTTGGCGATCAGGCTTTGCGCCGTGTCCTGTCCCACGCTGAGCAGCATGGCGCAGATAGCCATTGTCCATTCCCGGTCCAGGGTTCCCTCGGCCTCCAGATCCAGCAGCAGGGTGGCCAGGTCGTCGCGCGGACACCGCGTTCGCTGGGCCAACAGGTCAGCCACCAGATCGCGCAGTTCAGCGTATTGTCGGCCGATCAGCACATAACGCGCGAGGGGCAGGGGCTGTGTGAAGACGGTGAAGATCCCACTGGACAGGCGGGCCAGCTGCGCCGCGTCCACGTCTTCCCATCCCAGCATGAGGGCCGCGGCCAGGGCGGGGAGGGGACCCGCCAAGGCCGGCAGGACGTTGAGGCCGCCGTCCAGGGCTTCCGGCGTCAGGTGCGTGTCCACGTGGTTCCGCAGGATAGGGCGCAGTCTTTCCGCCGCAATCTTACTGAAATGGCGTGCAATCCGCCGGCGGGCGTCGCCGTGCGCCGGCTCGTCCATGAAGAACAACCAGTGGGCCAGCGCGTCGCACAGGGGGGCGACGTCGTCGTCGGCGGCGCCTTCCGAGGCGAGGCGGCGGACCCGGAGGGGCAGGTCATCGACCAGGCAGGCCGGATCTGCCAGAATTTGCTCTATTTCTCGGTGGCCGGTAACGATCCAATCGCGACCGAGGCACCCCGGCAGGCTGAACACCGGTGCCTGTTCCCGCAGCCGGCGGTAGGTGGGATAGGGATCCTCGATGAAACGGGGATCGAATGGGTTGAAGGTAGGGGCCCCGGCGGGCCGGATGTCAAAGGTGTCCATCGATCTCGGCCAATCCGCAGGCGAGTTGATCGATGGTGGGATTTTCCCAGAAAACGATGGGGTCGAACTCGCGCCCCAGCCAGGCCGACAATTGATAGGCTAGTTCGAAGACATCCTTGGAGTCCAGGCCCAGCACGGGGAAGGGATCGGTGGTCGCCACCTCGTCCTCAAGCAGGCCCTGTCGCTCGGCGATGGTCGCCACCAGCCAGCCGCGGATCCGGATGGCCGTCTCGCTCATCTGAATCTGATCCGCGCCGCTGGGGCCGATGCGCTGCCAGCGGGCGAATTCCGGCAACTCACCCGCCAGCAGGGCCTGGCAACAGGCCTCTCGCCGGATCTTGCCGCTACTGGTGCGGGGAATTCCGCCGGCCCGGACGAAGACGACGGCCCGTGGGGCGACGCCGAACGTCTCGGCGATCTTGCGGTGCACCAGGTCGCCCACCAGCACGCTGTCCAGGTTGTTCATGAAGGCGCGCCGTATTTCAGCGATGATCACGATCTCCTCCCCGCTGGCGCCCGGCGCGGCCACCGCCGCGCAGGCACCGGCGGCGATGGAGCCGTGGGCGTGGCCGGCGACCGCCTCCAGATCCTCCGAATGCAGGTTGTTGCCATCGACGATGATGATAGTCTTGATCCTGCCGGTGACGAACAGATTCCCATCCTGTACGAAGCCTAAGTCGCCGGTGCGCGTGAACGGGCCGTCGCCCTCGGCCGTGAGGCCGCCAAACGTCCCTTGGGTCGAGACGGGGTTCTGCCAGTAGCCATTGGCTACGTTGGGCCCGCGCAGCCAGATCTCACCTTCTTGTCCCGCCGGCTGGGGCAGCCAGGTCTCCGGGTTGACGACGATCAGCTTCTGCGGCTCCACGATGGGGCCGCAGGTCATGACCTCCGTGCCGCGTGGGCCTTGGACCGACCAGGGCGCGCCGGGGGATAGATTGCCGCCGGCTACGAAAAGTGTAGCCTCGGCCAGGCCGTAGC
Organism: Nitrospirillum amazonense; assembly: GCF_007828045.1. Lineage (GTDB taxonomy): Bacteria > Pseudomonadota > Alphaproteobacteria > Azospirillales > Azospirillaceae > Nitrospirillum > Nitrospirillum amazonense_C. The sequence goes on from NZ_VITN01000024.1 coordinate 9,445, forward strand.
ACGGGAAGAATGCCTCCCGGCGGAAGCCATAGGGCTCGAACACCTCGGCGAAGCGCTTAAGGGTCGCTGGCCGGATGGGTTCCGCGCCCACGAAGGCCACCGACCATGAGGAAAGGTCGAGGTCAATCCCTCCGGGTTGGATCCGGGTGGCGCAGAGGTCGTAGACGAAGTTCGGACCGCCGCTGGTCGTTCCTCTATAATCGGAAATCGCTTTCAGCCACCGCTGCGGGCGTTGCACGAAGGCCTCTGGCGACATGAAGACGCAAAGGGAGCCCAGATACAGCGGTTGCAGAAGATTGCCGAACAGGCCCATGTCGTGGAAGTGGGGCAGGCAGCCGACGACCGTGGCGGCACCCTCGGCATGGTTGAAGGCCCGGCAGATCATATCTTCATTGGCTATGATGTTGTCGTGGGTCAGGACCACGCCCTTGGGACGACCGGTGGAGCCCGAGGTATACTGCAGCACCGCCACGGCGTCCCGGCGGATGGCGGGGCCGGCGATGGTGTCCGGGCCCACTGCAAGGTCCGTCTCTATCCAGGGAAGCCGGGACAGGATGGATCCCACCGGCAGGCCTGCCTTCAGGCGGGTATGCTGGCCGCCGTCGGTCAGCACGGCGCGGGCGCCGCTGTTCGCCGCCAACTCCGTCAACCAGCCCAGGCGCTGATCGCCGCGCGGCGGCGCGACGGGCACGGCGATGTTGCCGGACAGCAGGCAGCCCCAGAAGGCGGCGATGAATTCCAGCCCACAATTGTAAATCAGCAGGATGGGCTCGCCCTTGAGCTTGTGCTCCATCAGTTTGACGGCGATGCCGTTGGCGATGCGCAACAGGGTCCGGCTGGTCAGCGGCTCGGATGGATCGTCCCCGTTGCGCAGGAAGATGTAAGCAGCGCTGTCCCCGCCCTCCGCCCGGATGCGCAGCAGGTCGATCAGGGAACCGCCGTCTTCAAGGAACGCCGCCGTGCGGCCGTTATCAAGCAGGGCTGTGTTCATGCCGTCCGTCCGGTGCGGAAAGGGTTGTGGGTGGCCTGGGGATGGATCGTGGGGAACGCGGCCCCATCACAGTTCGAAGCTCTCATTCGCGGCCTCCCCCCGGCACAGAGTCTGGAAAAGGTCGCCCAAGAGGGCGTTGCCGCTGTCGTCGAGCGTTTCCAGGAGGCGCTGGTAGCGCCCGGCGACTTCCTGCGCCTTCGCAGGCTGGAACAGATCCTCGTCGAAGCGCCAGCAGCACTCATAGGTGTCCAGGCGGTCCTCCACCGTTAGCACCACGTCGTGGGTAATGCCTGCGCGCAGGTTCCGGGCGGGCACGTAGGTGTCGACGAACATCTTGCCGACATGGTCGTGGCCGAAGCCGGCATCGAACTTGAGCCAGGTGAAAAGCACCTGGCTCAAAGGCTGGGCGCCCGCGTCGCGCACCAGGCGCAAATCGCGCACCAACTGGGCGAACGGCAATTTCCGGTGGGGCAGGGCGCGGCGGAAAGCGTCCTGGACAAGGACGCAGAGCGCGTGGAACGACAACTCGTCCTCCCATTCGACGCCCAGCGGTAGGATGTTCACCAAGTAGCCCATGGTATTGCGCAGATCGGGCCTGTCACGCAGGTCCATGGTGGTGGTGATGATCTGGCGCCGCCGACCCGTTTCCCAGCCTTCGATCAGCAGGAAGGCGGCCATGGTCAGAATGTAGGGGGTGACGGCGAACCGCCCGGCCAGGGCTCGTACGCGGGCCGTTAGGGCGGGGGAAAGGCGGCGGCGCACCTCGAATCCGACGAAGCGGGGGGCGGCCGGGCGGGGAAGGCGCGCCGCCTTGGCCGCGCCGGCCTGGACCAGCGGACCCAGTTGCCGCGTCCAGTATTGGTTGTCGCGGGCTGCGGCGTGGGTGTTCAGATGTCCCGCTTGCCGCCAGGACTGTCCCAGGGATGGTTGTTTCGCGGGCGGCTCCGGGGCTTGCCCCAGGGCCGCCCGAGAGAATGGCGTCGCCTCCCCCGGGGACAGTCCCAAGTTGGATTGCTCCAGGTCGCGGACGATCAGGTCAATCGAACTGAAATCGCCGATCAGATGATGCAGGATGATGAGCAGGAGGTGGCCGGCGGATGGTTCGCGCTCAAGCACGTTGAAGCGGAACAGGGGCTTGTCCAGTAGATCGAAAGGGCGGCACAATTCGAACCCTATAAGACGATCCCAGTCGTTGCCGTCCTGCCGCGGCATGATCCCGAACGCGCTGTCGTCCCCCGGGCCGTTTTCCTGTGCATATCCGTCCAGGGGGGCGACGTATTGCCGGGGGCCATCGGGCGTTTCGCGGAAACGCAGGCGCAACGCTTCGTGGCTTTCCACGACCCGCTGCAGCACGGCGATGATGCGCGCGGCGTCGACACCGGGTGCCAGTCGGAAGCAGCCGCCGATCGTGTAGGCCGGCGTGTTGGGGAATAGAGCCTCGTGTGTCCAGATCGCCAACTGGTTGGGTGTCAGGGGGAAGGGGGCGCCGCCACCCGCATCATCGCCGAGGGCTGCGGGATGCCGGGCGTGGGAAGCGGGAAGGGGCGCGCCGTCGACAGGCACAACCGGCGTGGGCCGGCCGGTAATAGGTTCTGGCGCGAAGGTCAAGTCGCAATCTCCCGCGGGCGAGGTGTTCCAGGCGACGGGCCAAACCCGCCACCTGCGGCGGGACCCAAGGCCGCCCGTTTCATCAACACGGGTGGAAGATGTCGCTGACTGCCGTCGCCGGGCAGTCAGCGACATCGGGAAGGCGTCTTAGTTGGCGACGCCTTCAACCAGGACGGCGTTCTGCACGACGCAATCCACAGCCGCGGCTTCGTAGGTCACCGTCGGCAGTTGGGAAACGCCGGCTTCCGCCAGGCTGCTCTTGATCGCGCTTTCGACCGAGGCGCGTACCTTGCTGTCACTGGCCTTCAGCTCGGGCGCGAAGGTGGAGTCGGTCGACGCCAGTTGGACGGAACTGAAGGCCATGGCCGTCTGTTCTGGATCCACGTAATAGACCTTCAAGGACTTGACGTTCTTCAAGGTCATGTTGGCTTCGGCCAGAATCTTCTGCAGATTCTTGATAGTGCCCTTCGCTTCCAGCGCCGGGTCTGGGTACCCCTCGATGGTGAAGTCCTTCTGCTGTGCGGTGACGCCACCGAAGATCAGTTCACGATGGGTGTCGGCCTGGGCACGCGCCTTGGCGTCGGCGATTAGGTTGGCGGGGGTGTTCTTCATATCCACGAACTGGACGTCGAGGACCACCTTGAGGTTCGCCTCGTCCAGTGTGTGCTGCCCGACCGCGGTGCGGACGGGATAGTCCGCGGCGACGATGGCACCGTTGCTGGTCGCGGCCTTTGCGTCGAAATACGCCTTCAACACATCGCTGATTTCCTGGGTTTGCTTCAGCGACGTGCCGACGAAGGTGGTGTTCACCTTCAGCAGCGCGCCCCGATCGGCACCGTGTTCGGCCAGGATCTTGTCCAGCGCCACCAGGGCGGACGCCGTCTGTGCCTTGATGTCGCCGGACCGGTCGGTCGGCTTTATCTGGCTGACCGAGGCCGTCTTCACCCAACCCTCGGTGGATACCGCGTAGGAATAAACCCAGCGCGGCAGGCCCTCGGGATTATAGAATTCGATCGGGCGGTTGGACGCGGACTTCGCTTCCTGAGCCTGGACGGCGGAAACGGTCAATGCCAAGGCGCCGCATGCGCCCAGCAAGGACTTTGTCAAGATGCGCATAGAGTTCCTCCTAATCAGGGTTGTTTGAATGAAGTATCGTGAACAGTCCTTCTCCAATCCGCAGCTGGCCAATATGTGGTTTGCGGGTTTACGGATTGTGGAAGGCAAGCCGGTCGTATATGGACTTTTATGCGCGAAGGCACGGTATGGCATTCTTAAGTAATTTTACTTGGTTTTCCAAAATGGCAACCAAGATATATTAATCTGTGACAGCGGTCGCTTCTATCTGGAAGCGAATTTTGTCAGTAATTAAAAAATCGACCCCCATCATTGTAGTAACCGGCATCTGCTCCCTTCCGAAGAAGGCGCTCATTTGCTCGGCGATGGCGAATGGATCGGATGCGTCCTTATGGACGTAAGTGATGCCAATCTTGATGATGTCGTCCTTGCTGATCTGGCCCGCCTGCAGCACGCGGCACAGATTGTCCAACGCCGCCTTCACTTGGCCAACCAAATCATCGGCGACGACACCGTACTGTATATCCACCGGAATTTGCCCGGATATGAAGACGATTTTCCCACTTAACGGCGCGGACGCCGCGATGGAGTAGGATTGTGTTTCAAACAAGGTCTCAGGATTCAAATATTTGATTTTCTGAGACGCGTTTGACGGCTTGATATGGGCACAGTCCGGCATGTTTCCGACGGCTTGCGCCGCCGCTGGGCGAGTGGGGTTGGGGGGCTGTCCTCCTATGGGGGCTGCGGGGGTTTGGGCCAGGGCGAAGGATACCGGAAACACTAGTACGGCCAAAACCAGGCCGCACCCAAATGAAGACGCATTTTTAGGCAACGATCGCACGTGAACGCCGTAACGCGACAAGACGGACGGCTTAGTCAAGATAGCGCCGCGCATTATGGACGGAAAGCAGAATTTCATCACATCCTCATTTTTCGACTGAAGAATTCTTGGCAATGATTCGTTCAAAGGTAATAATCCCCCCTCGAAAGGGGTAATGCGGACCCTAGGGTTTAACTTCGGGGGCCAGCACGCGCTGTCTTTCCAACAGGAAACTCCAATCCGTGCCATACGCCTGCCGGAATCCATGGCATCCCATACATCCGCCCGACAGGGTCCCGTGGCCCGCGAAAAAGGAATTGAGGAAGGCCGGATCGCCCGGGTTGGGCTTCGGATTGATGAACAGCATCGTGCGGTGCAGATAGTCGCTCGCCTTGGCGAAACCAGAGGTGAACTGGCCGCTGAAAGCTTGCTGGACCGGTGCCGGCTCGATGACGACATTGGACGCATAATAAACCGCGGGTTCTTCCGGCCCGTCGTAGAATTCGCCGGGCTTTTTGTCTACGGGGCGCCATTGCACGCTGACCAGGCGGTAATGCGCCAGCGGCAGGTTGGGATAGTGTGCGCTCAACTCCGCCTGCATGCGGCGGTTTACCGCCGCGATGGCCGCCGGCGTGGGGTATAGGCGGCGGTTGATGGCGATGCGGTCGATGCGGGGCAGGCCGAATTCGGCAACCTGGTTGTAAAACAGCTGCAGTCCAGGTTCCGCCGGGTCAGCGCTGGCGAACCGTATCTCCTGGTCCTCGTCCAGGGTGGCCGGCGTCACCTTGATCTCGGGCGAGTAGGCAGTCTTCAGCGCGACCGCGGCCGGCGCGAGGGTGCCATCCGGGTTTTCCAACGGCACGGGTTTGCCGTCCGGACCGGGCGCCGGGGCGATCAGGGTGTCCACTTGCTCGAACGTTGCCCAGATGAAATATGGCGCCGATGGCGTCTTATGCATAACGTGGAAGGCCAAAAGCCCCCAGGTGTCGCCCGGGCCGCCTTTTGAATCCTGGTGGCAGAGGCCGTCCTTGCCCAACTGGTAGAACCGCACGCGGCTGGTGAAATAATGATCGGGATCGTCCAAGGGCCCCAGCCGCCGCCAGGCCGCCTTCAGTTCCAGCGCGCCGCTGGGGAAACTGATCATCGTCTCGTCGCTCGGGTCATCGGCCTTGGCCGCTGGCGGCGCCTCCTGTGCAGTGCGCACGTAATCGCCCGTGCGGCGCTTGATGAGGCGCAGGGGCTTGTCACCGTACCAGCCTCGTGAGGCGACGTAGACGAAGTGTTCGCGGTTGACCTTGGATTCCAGCAATATCTGCCGGCCGGGGAAGGGCTCTGCGGGGGACAGGCCGGATTGGGCGTTGCCGTGGTCCGGTTCATCCAGGTTGTGCCAGGGCGGCGATGTCATCGCCGCGCCGGGATCGCAGGCCGCCGTGGTGCCGGCTTCCTGGCCGGCCGGCGTGCCGACCTTGGCGGGATCGTAGATGTAGCGGGGCGGTTTGTCGAAGCCATAGTCCTGCGTCCCGTCGGCGCCGCCGCTCGGACTGCCGACGCCGGGATAGGCCTCGACGCGTCCGCGAAGGGTTTCCCAGACCCGAGGTTGGCCCTGGGAGTCGAAGGTGGCGTCAATGTCCGGCGTCCCACGCTTGCCCGCCTTGGCCGGCCAGTTCAAGGCGATGAATTCCTGCCAAGCGTATAGGGCGGCCTCATCCAGCGTGGCGTCGGGTGCCCCCCCCTTGGCCGACCGCAGGTCCGGCGGCATAACGCCGGAGAAGGTGGGGCCGGATGGGGAAGGAGACGTGGCGGCCGCTGCCGGCTTGGGCGTTAGGGCAAGGCCCAGCAGTACCAGAAGCAGCCAAGCGCTCCCACCCGGGCGCCGGCCCCGTGCCCGGTCTACTGGACGCCGGCCCCCGGTCCGGGCGCGGGCGGCCCGGTCCAGCCACAGCGTGTGCGTCGGGGGGCCGGGCAGCAGCGGCGTGGTATGACCCGTCCGCCAGGCGTCGTGGCCGGCGCCATAGTAGGGGCTGCGGGGGTTCGCGGACTGCCCGCCCGGCATGGTTAGGAAGCCCCTGTCCTCGTGTCCCGGCGAGACGACAAGTCGAAGGACCGGACCGTGCGACGACAGTTCGGCAAGTGGCATGTTCTCATCTCCCGAAAGTGGTGACGGGGGCATGTCCAGAAAGTGGCCGATGAAGGGGAAGAAGGGGCTCATGGGATGGCGCATGGCCAACAGGTTGGCCTCCCCCCACGGGCGGCTGGACAGTGCCGCGTCTTTGCCGGCCACGGTGGTCACGGCTTCCGCCGCGGCGGCCTCAAGCAGGGCGTCCCAGGTGGCGAACCGGGGGTTCAGCAGGTGGGCTGGGCGTTCCGTCACTAGGCGCCAAAGGCTGTCCTCGCGCTGGTTGCCCGTGGCGTCGAACTTGAAATCCGGGAACCTCGCCGCGACCAGACCGACGAAGGGTGCGAAGGCCAGCCTGTCTGCGGCGAGGCGGAATTCCCGTACGAGGCGATAACCGGCCGCGTCCGCATCCGCCCGGTCCGACGACCCCGTCACCACGGTTGCCGCCTCGTCCGTCCGCATCCCCAAGGCAGGGGGCCGGTGTTTCAGAGTCTCAAGCAGCAGGCCGCGCCAGCGGGACAGAAAAAGCGCGCGGTCGTCCAACTGCAGCGCGGCCATGGTGTTCTCGTCGAAGCGGGGCGCGGCGCGCAGGGCGTCGCGGATCTGCCCGGCGCGCGCGCCCAAGATGTAATAGCCGTGGCCCATGGCGCGCAGGATGTTCCCATCGCCGACGCGCGCGTTGGCACTCCAGATCCGGCCGTCACCAGGATTCTGCACACGCGGATAATCCGACGGCGCCAACCATCCGGACCAGCCGTCGCCCTCGCGGCTGGATAGGGACGGCAGCCCCCCTTCGCGCGCGGCGCGGCGCGGCGCGGGTCCCAGCAGCGTCCAGCCGACATTGCCCGCGATATCGCCGACGACCAGATTTTGCGTCGGCACGCCGGCCAGGGGGGCTGCGGCCATCGCCTCATCCAGCGACCGGGCCCGTTCCAGCCCCAGCAGGCCCAAATTCACCGCCTGCGGAAAATGGGCGATCCATAGCTCCGCGAAAAGGGCGCCGTCCGCCCGGTGGCGCATCACCGGCCCCCAGGTCGTCTGCTCGATGCGCAGCGTCTCGTTCGCCCCGCCGCGGACGTGTAGCACCTCGTCGATGGCGGTCAGGGTGGCGACGCCCGCGGGCACGCGATACTGGTCCGCTGGCAGGCCGCGTTGGTCCAGACGCACAAGATCCGACCACTCGCCGGCGCTGTTGGTCAGTCCCCAGGCCACATGGCCGTTGCTTCCCGCGATGAGCAGGGGGAAGCCTGGAAGGGTCACGCCCACCAGCCGGTCCCCGGTGGCGCCCAGCATGATGGCGGCGCGGTAGAACACGTTGGGCATCGCAAACGCCAGGTGCATGTCGTTGGCGACAAGGGCGCCATCCCCGGCGGCCACGCCACCCCCGACGGCCCAGGCGTTGCTACCCCGAAAGCGCCGGCCCGTTTCCATGTCGAAACTCAGCGGCTTGGCCTGGACTTGGCGTAGGTCCAGCACCTGGGCCGGCGGCAGGGGCGGGTCGTCCGCGACCGGCCCGACAAGTGGTGCGTCCCAGTCGTGTGAACCGGTGGGCGCCAGGAAGTCCGCCACCTGCCGGGGCAACGCGTCGTAGAGAGCCGCCCTGCTGTAGTCCTGGTCGGCTTTACTGTCCTGCAACAGGAGATACATGTAGAAGACGGACAGCAGGGTGTCCTCTTCCCGCCAGGGCTGGGGCGAAAGCGCCAGCAGGCCGTATTCAAATGGCGGTGCGCCCAGGCGGCGCAAGCCCTCGTTCACGCCCAGGGTGTAGGCGTGGACCAGTTCCCGCTGCTCTACCGGCAGTTCGCCAAGCACCCGCGTGGCCAGGGCGCGGAAGCGGTGCCGGCGAAAGTCCCGGTCGATCGGCAGGATGCCGGCGCCGAACAGTTCGGCCAGTTCGCCGGCGGCGGCATGGCGGCCCAAATCCATCTGGAAATAGCGTTCCTGCGCATGCAGGAAGCCGAGCGCGTAGGCGGCATCCACCCGGTTTTCCGCCCATATGCTCGGAACACCGTCGGCGTCGCGCTCGATGCGCACGGTTGCCGACAGGCTTGGACTGGAGACATGGCCATCCAACGCAGGCAGGCTATCCCCCAGCCTTTTGTAGGCCAGGATGGCCAGCACGCCTCCACCGATGGCTGCCACCGCCACGAAGCCGAAGACAGTCACGGCCAGCCATTTGCTCCAGCGCCAACGGGGGGGCCACTTCATTCCAAGTCTTCCCCCTCGCTGGAGGGACCATCGCCGGCCGTGACGCGCAGATCGGGGAAGAAGCAACGTTGGCGCCGACCCTGGCCCAGATAGCGCCGCCAGGCGGTACCACCGGTTCCCCGATCCTGCTCCCCACCTTCCCCCGGGGGGCCACCGGACAGCAACTTCTCGGCCAGCCGGAAATGCGCTGCCGGCCAAGCCTGGTTGAAAAGGCGGTCATAGTCCCGCAGCAGCCCGGTGACCGCCGGGTCCGCCCGTACCCCCTCGCACGTGGCCGCGTATTTCGCGGCCAGGTTGGTGCGGGTCGATGCTTCGGCCAACGCGCGGAGTTCCGTCAGGTGCGCGTTCTCAAAATCCAGCAGGGCGGATCCTTCAGTTCCTGGGTCAGTTCCTGAGTTGTCGGTTCCGGAACTTTCAGCCAGCGGCGCGTGGCGCCAGTACAGGCTGTCGAACAGGACCGGGAACGGTGTGGCAGGTCCGACGTGGGCTTGACGCTCCGGCGCGGCGAGGTCCCACAGGTTAGCGCTCAGCAGCTCGATCTTGCGATACTGGGCCGACTGGAAGCCGCTGGCGGGGGCCAAGGCCTGGCGGAATGCCAGGAACTGCGCCCTATCTATTGTCGCCGCTAGCGTATTCACCAATCCCACCTGCAGTTTCACCAGGGCGACCAGCCGGCCTAAGGCGGTGGGCCAAACCACGGCGCCGGAGGGGGTGGCCGCCAGCCCGGAAAGGTCGCCCAGCAAAAGGGCGAAGCCCAACTCCGCCATCTGGTGGATGATGATGAACAGCCGTTCGTCCGTTTCCGCGGTCAGCGGGCGTTGCAAGGAAAGCAGCTCTTCAAGGCGGAGATAGCGGGCGTAGTCAACGCGGGGCGGCGGGACGAACGCCTTTGCGATGAGGGGAGGCGTCATGCGAGGGGATATCCGATGGTGTCGAGTTCCGCGACGATGGCGGCCAGGTTCACGTCCTCCCTGCGGGATTTGTTCGCCGTCCAGCGGCTGATGGCCAGATCCTGGCGCCTGGCCCTGGCCAGGGCCTCGGCATAGGGGATGTCGCTGAATGCCACCATTTCGTAAAGTGGGGTGAAGCGGTCGGGATGGGCGCGGGCCAGTTCCCCCTCGACTTGGCGTCGGAGGCGGAAGCCGTCCTGGATGACGTGATGGCTCATCTCAGAATAATTGCTGAGGGACAGATCCATGATGGCCTGGACATCGCCGCGCCGCGCCGTGGCGAAGGCCTTGAAGCATTCGGTCCAGTTCCACCCCCCCGGTTCGGCGGCCGGCACCCCGGCCGCTAATTTCAGGCAATCTTCCAGCGCGCAGTTCATCCCCTGCCCATAGAATGGCGCCATGGCGTGGGCGGCGTCGCCCAGGACCAGCAAGCCGGGCGCCGCGGTCCAGCTTTCGCAAGAGGTGGTGACGATGCGGCCGGTAGGGTTGGCGGCGAGCTGCCGATCCAGGTCGCTCAGCAGTGCGCCCTCCACACCGGGGAAAAGGTCGTCGAACAAGGCCTTCTGCGCGTCCAGCGACTGTCGCTCGTCCAGCCGTCCGTCCCGAGGGAAGAACAACGTGGCGGTGAAGCTGCCTTCCCTGTTGGGCAAGGCGATCAGCATGACGTCGCCGCGCGGCCAGATGTGCAACGCGTTCGGCGCCAGCCCCGCGGCGCGATCCGCCGGGATCGCCAACTCCTTATAGCAATGGCGCAGCGTCTCCACCCGGGCGGGGGCGTGCGCCTGCTTGGCGATGGCGTCCCGCACCAGGGAATGCGTGCCGTCGGCGCCGATCAAGGCGCCGAATGCCATATCCATGGTCCGGCCCAACTCGTCGGCGACGCGAATGGTTTTCGCGTCTGTGTCAATCGACACGCACCGATGCCCGAACTTCAATGTTAGATTGGGCGTGCCGGCGGCCACGGCGGTCAGCGCGTCGATCAACGTCGACCGTCGGACGGAATGGATTGCGCGATTGCCCACTTGATCGTAAGGCTGGAATTCCTCCCCGCCATGCCAGTCGTGAATCTGCCGTCCGAACATGGGAACGGCCAGCGGGCGGACAAGGTCGATGGCGTCCAGGACCTCAAGCGTCCGGATACCCCGCGCGCTGAGCGCCAGGTTGATGGAACGTCCCTTCGGACGCTGCGGCAACAACCGAGGATCGGCCTGCGCCTCCAGCACCGTGACCGGAACGCCCCGTCGGGCCAGCAATCCGGCCGCGGCCAGTCCGGCCAGTCCTCCGCCGATGATCACGACCTCGGTCATTGAATCTCCGTTCACGCGCGGCGGCAATAGATGGCCGACTGGAAAGCCCATGGGGCATCGTTAGCTGATGCAAAGACGTGCAGTTTATAATAGATATTGCGCCATATTTTACAATTAATAATAGATCGACTTGGCTTCTCGGTCAAGTTTCTCGTTTCCTAATCTAAGGTGATAATCCTTATTGGGTGCGTATCCATCTTGCTATGATTAAGGATATGCTTATAGAATTTTAAAAAATGCAGTATGCAATTGACAATTAAAGTAAAATCACCATAATTTGTGCGATGCTATCTGAATGATCATTAACGGAGGTCGGAAAATGTCTGTGGGTGACGAGGAAAAATACCAGGTTGTCTTTAACGATGAAGGTCAATACTCTATTTGGCCGATCGGAAGGGCGTTGCCGCTGGGGTGGTCGTCCGATGGCACGCACGGCGATAAGGAAACTTGCCTTAAGCACATCGAGGCCGTCTGGACGGACATGCGACCCCGTAGCCTGCGAGAGGGGACGCGCGTTGGATAACCATCGCCATCGGGTGCCGTGATGCCCGCGCCCATCCAGTCCCGGCCTGTTACCGACGGCGCGCGCACGGTCAGCCCTTGGCTGCGGTTCCCGCGGACGGTCGGCGCTGCGGCCTGCCGTTTGTTCTGCTTCCACCATGCGGGAGGAAGCGCCACGGCCTTTCGTAACTGGCCGGTCCTTCTGGCCCCCACGGTCGAGGTTGTCGCCGTGCAGCTTCCCGGCCGGGAAAACCGCAGCGTGGAGCCCTTCGAGGCGGACATCATGCGCGCCGCCGACAGGATCGCCGCTGAGATCCGGCCCTGGGCGTCGGTGCCCTACTTCCTTTTCGGGCACAGTCTGGGGGCCAGCCTTGCGTTCGAGGTGGCCCGCCGGCTGGAACGGGACCGCGCCGCGTTGCCGCCCGCGGGCCTGGTGGTGTCGGGGCAGCAGCCGTTCCACCTGCGTCCGCCGCCCGAATCGCGCGTCCATCGTTCCACCCTGGATGACGCCGCGTTCGTCGCCATGCTGCGGCGCTATAACGGCACCCCCTCTGAAATCCTGGACAACGTTGAACTGCGCGAGATTTTCCTGCCAATCCTGCGGGCGGATTTCCGGCTTAGCGAATCGCATCCCAACGACGCCGAACCGGTGCGGGCGCCGCTGCTGGTCCTCGGCGGGAGGGACGACCTGCTGGTGCCGGCGGAAGACCTCGGCGGTTGGCGACGATATGGCCTCGACGACCCCGAGGTCCATGTGCTGCCGGGGGATCATTTCTTCACCCGTTCGGCAGAGCCCGAAGTCTGCGCGCTGGTGGCGCGGTTCATCGCGGCGCGGTTGGCGTCGTCCGCCTTGTCAGTGACTGCGGGGTATGGCGATGGAAGGGGCCTGTTGCCATAGAGCTGGAACGTATCCGCGTGGCCCGGCCGCACGTTGTTGTAGCCCAGACGGAAGGGCAGCGGCGCCAGCCGCCAGGCCCCGAACGCTGACAGCAGTTCCGCTTCCCGCTCCTTTGGGAAGGTCATATACAGAGCCGTCGGCGTATCCGCGTCCGGCTGCCCCGCCACCATTTCCAGAGCCCGGCGCAGGCGCGTGGCGTCGCTGAAGATCGGGTCGAAGATGACGGCGTCAAACCGCTCCGTTGTCGGTTGCGGGCGCAGAAGGTCGAAAGGGCGATAGCCCGGCATGCTGGAGAAACGCCGGTCGTAGTCCAGCAGCCGCACCTCGCGGCCCCGCTGGTGCCATTCGTACGCCAGGCGCGGGGTGCAAAGGCAGCAGGGGTTGGTGAAGTGGTCCAGGCAGTCGGCCAGCAGGCGCACGGTTTCCGCGGAATAAAAGAATTGCCCTAGCGTGAAGTCGGGCGTGACGAACCGGTCCGCTTCCGCGACATCCAGGGTGAACCATGTGGGCAAGCAGGCTTTCATGGTGGTCACAGCTCCATCAGTTCGCGTTCGGCGGCGGGATCCGCCAAGGGTGCCTCTACCGGGGCCGGGCCGGCGGCGGGTGGTGGCAGCGCCGCGTCGACCAGGAGGGCCAGTCCCTTGACTGTCGGGTTCTGAAAGAAGGATGCCAGGGCGACCTTGATTCCGAACCTCTCACGAATGCGGGCCATGAGCTGGGTGGCGGCCAGCGAATCTCCGCCCAGGGTGAAGAAGTCCAGGTCGCACTCGGCGGGCGATAGGCCCAGCAGCGCGGCCCAGATTCCCCGGACGCGGGCGACCGTGGGACTGCCATCCCCATCCAGATCCGCCGCAGGAGCGTCGGGGGCGGGCTGGCGCAACCCGCGCGCGACGAGATTGGCCGGCAGCGTGACCTCCGGTGCCCGCATCAGCGCGGCCAAGTCCAGCAGGTGCCGCGCGCCGGCCGGGGTGAACACGGCTTTCTTGAAGGCCCCGCCCAGATAGGGATCGGTGACGACCATGCGCCAGCCGGCCGTCTCAGGCGACGCCCGTAGCCGAACGGCCATGACGTCGTGCAGTGCGCCGACGGTGGGCGAACGTTTCATGGCGGCGCCATCCCAAAGGACAAGCGCGATGTCCAGGGGTGTCCCGAAGGCGGTGAGGGCCGCCATCAGGCGGTCGCACCGATCGACCGCGCCCAGCGCGCCCGGCGCACTCCAACCGTCGTCCAAGACCGGGTTGGCGCCCTGGGACCAGGGGTCGGCCAGATTGACGATGGCACCATGGACCGGCCCCGCCACGGCGCGGATGCGCTCCGCCAAGGACGCGGCGTCCTCCTCCTCCTCCGGCACCAGCACGATGTCCGCGCCGCGTCCGCGTAGCGGGGTGGCTGCGCCGGTGTCCGCCGCAGACCCATAGACCAATACCAGGCGCGAGAGGCCGGCCTCCAGCAACGTTTCCGCAAGGGCCAAGCCCAGGGGGCCGCAGCCGTTAAGCAGGACGTAGGTCCGGCCGGGCGGCAAGCGGCGCAACCCCGATCCCGACATTGATCGCGGCAGTTCCAGAGGGTGTTCGGTGCGCAGCCAGCGGCGGCTCGAACGCCAGGCTACTTCGCGCGGCTGCCCGGCGACAGGGGGAAGACCCAGCAATTCGTCCGCGATGCGGTCAGGATCGGCTTCGGCGGGGGGAAGGTCTATGTTCACAAGGCGGTCGCGACCCAGCGCCACGCGGGCGTACCCGTGGGCGGCCACGGCGTGCACGTCGATCACTTCGTTGCCCAGGATGGTATGGACGGGGAACGTCACCAGGCAGCACCGTGTGCGGCCGGGCAGGCTTGACAAGGCCAGCAGGGTCTCGGCCAGCGGCCAGGTGGCGTCGCCATCCCCGGACGGCAGGAAATAGATAATGCCATCGCCACCCCCGGCGGGCCACATGGCCAGGCGCCCCGCCAGATCGTCCCCGGCGACCGCTGTCGGCCGGTACGCGACCAGGCCGCGCTGGCGCATGGCTCCGATCAGCGGCTCGGCCAGGGTGGCATGGTCCCCGGCGATCAGCCAACGCCGCGGCACCTCTTCCGGTGAGGTGAGTGGCAAGGGCGCGGATGTCCAGCCAGGAGTGCTGGGCCCGGCCGCGCCGCCGCCGTCGCCGTGCGCCGGGACCGGTCCCGTCCCGGCGCCGTACCAATGGCGCCGTCGGCGGAAGGGATAGCCGGGCAGGGCTGTGCGACGGTATGCCGGGTCGGCGAACCGCCAGCGGACGGGCACACCGCGCGCCCAGAGGTCCCCAAGCGCTGCCGCCCAGCGGCGGTCCTCTGTCTCGTCCTCCCCTGGGCCAGGCATGAGGCTGATGGTGGTATGGTTGCCGAATGACGGATGGCGCCGCGCCAGGGTGATCAGGGGGACGCCGGCGCCGATTTCAACCAGCACGGCCTTCGGATCAGCCAGAGCCCCCGCCAGGTTGTCCGCCAGTCGCACAGTCCTGCTCAGTTGGTCGGCCCAATAGCGGGGATCCGCGATGTGGGCGGCGTCCAGCCATTGGCCGGTGACATTGCAGGCGACCGGCACCGCAGGCGCGCGCCATGATATCTCGGCGGCTTCGGCGACCAACTCATCCAGCCAAGGAAGCAGGTGGCGGGAATGTGCGGCATGATCCACCTGCACCCGGCGGCATCGCACGCCCTCGGCCGTCCATCGCGCCTCCAATGCGGTCAGCGTCGCCACCGCTCCCGACACCACGCACTGTGCCGGGCCGTTGACGATGGCGATGTCGCAGCTATCGTCGATCCGCGCGCGTACCGTCGCCTCATCCAAGGCGACGGACATCATGCCGCCTTCCGCCCGCGCCACGATACGGCTGCGCGCCACCACTAGGCGCGCCGCTTCCGCCAGGGTCATGGCACCGGCGATGCACGCCGCCGTTACCTCTCCGATGCTGAGCCCGACCAGGGCGGCTGGGCGGACACCCTGGTCCGCCAGCGCCTCGGCCAGGGCGAAACTGACGATGAAGACCAGGCATTGGGTGCGCACATGGTCCCGCAGCCGTCGTGCCGGCTGGTCGTCATCCTCCCGCTCGGCGAACGCGCCCGCCAGATCGGTGATATCCAAGGCCGCGAACGCCGCGAGGGCCTGGTCCACGGCGGCGCGGAACGCCGGATTGGCGGCATACAGCCGCCGGCCCATCCGCTCGTGTTGCCCACCATGACCGGAAACCAGGAAGATCACGGGCGGCTGTTCCGCCGCCGCATCGCCCGCGACGCCCCCTTTGGTCAACCGGGCCAATTCCGTAATGGCGTCCTCCATGGTGGCGGCGACACAGGTAGCCCGCACCGCATGGTGGCGGCGACCGGTCGCCAGGGTGAACGCAACCTCGGCCAGGGGGGGTGGTTCGGGGCCCAGCAGGCGCTCGCGCAGGCGGGCGGCTTGGTTGGCCAACCCTTCCGCGTCCGCGGCGGACAGCAGCAGGGTCTCCACGCGATTGGGTGCCGCCGCAGCCGGCTGGGGCGGGGCGGCTTCCAGCACCACGTGGGCGTTGGTTCCGCCGATGCCGAACGAGCTGACAGCGGCGCGGCGCGGTCCCGCCACCGGCCATTCGGTGGCGGTGGTGGGGAAGGAAAGGCCGGCGACATCGGACCCAGCGCCGCTGGTTCTGATGTCGCCAGCCCCGCCGCCGGTTGGGCGTGCCTTGAAATTGATGAGTGGTGGGATCAGCCCCGCCCGCAGGGTCAGCACCGTCTTGATGAAGCCGGCCACGCCCGCGGCGGCGTCCAGGTGGCCGATGCCGGCCTTGACGGCGCCCAGCGATGGCCGCCCCTGGCCATAGACTTGGGTCAGCGCCGCCAGTTCGATGGTGTCGCCCAGCGGCGTGCCCGTGCCGTGGGTTTCGATGAAGCCGATGCTTTCCGGTGGCACCTTGGCTGCCCGCAAGGCGGCATCCAGGACGCGGCGCTGGCCCGTCTCGCTGGGCGCGGTGAAGCTGACCTTGCCCACGCCGTCGTTATTGATGGCCGACCCCTTGATGACGGCCAGGATCCGGTCGCGATCGGCCAGCGCGTCGTCCAGGCGCTTCAACAGCACGAGGCCCCCGCCCGAACCCTTCAGCGTGCCCTTGGCGTCGATGTCGAACGGGCGGCAGCGGCCGTCCGGCGAGGCGATGTTGCCGTCTTGGTAAAAATAGCCGCTCGTCATGGGCGCATCGACGCTGGCGCCACCGGCCAGCATCATGTCGGCCTCCCCCGCCAGCAGGGCCTGGCACGCCTCATGGATCGCCACCAGCGAAGAGGAACAAGCGGTATCGATGGTCATGGCCGGGCCGCGCAGGTCCAGCCGGTAGGCCACGTGCGTTGCAGCGAAACTCTTGTCCGTGGCGATCGACAGTTGCTGGGGGCTGACTTCAGCCATCAGGTTCGCCTGGTGCAACAGTACGTTCAGGAAATAGCTGCTGCGACTGGTGGAGGCGAACACGCCAATCCTACGTCCTGCGGCGGCGGCCGCCTCGGCACTTTGACCGCCGTCGTCCAGGACATGCTGAGCCAGTTCCAGCAACAGCCTGACCTGGGGATCCAGGACGGCCGCGTCCCGGGGGGAAAAGCGGAAATAGTCGGCGTCGAACAGGTCGCTGTCGTCCAGCGCTCCTCGCGCCCGGATGTAGGTGGGGTCGCGCAGGTGGCCGTCCGGTACACCGGCGGCTAGCAATTCATCATCGCTGAAAAAGCGGATGGTGGGCTGGCCGTCGGCGATGACGCGCCAGAACGCTTCCAGCGTGGGGGCGCCGGGGAACCGGCCGGCCATGCCGATGACGGCGATCCCGCCATCGCCCCCGTCCCGCTGCAGCGGGTCCGGGGCGGGCGCGGTGGCCGTCGGTTCCGCCCCGTTCGTGTCCAGGAAGCGAGCGAAGCTCGCGATGGTGGGGTGGGCGAAGAAGGCAGTCAGCGGGATGTCCCGGCCGACCAAGTCGCAAATGCGCCGCTTGAGCCGCGCCGCCATGAGCGAGTGGCCGCCAGCCTCGAAGAAATTCTGGTCATGGTCAATCCGGTCCCGGTCCAGCAAGTCCAGCCACGTCCGCTCCACCAAGGCGACGGTGCCGGAGGCTGCCGTCGGTGCCGCCGTGATGCCCGGTGGAATCCCGGACGCCGTGTCCCGCCGGCCGGTCGGCTGGGGTAACGCGTCGATGTCAGCCTTGCCGTTCGGGCTCATGGGGATGGCGTTGATGAAGATGAAACTGTCAGGGAGCATGTGGGCCGGCAGCGCGCCCGCCAGCCCGGTCCGAATGCGGGACTTCGCTTCGCCACCCCGAATGCCATCCGCCGGGACGATGTAGGCCACCAGCGACGGCGTGCCGTCGGGCTCCTTTATGGCCGTCACGATGGCATCGCGGACACCGGCTTGCTTCTTCAGCGCGGCCTCGATCTCTCCCAATTCGATCCGAAAGCTGCGGAATTTGACCTGGCGGTCCAGGCGGCCCAGATATTCTATCTGCCCGTCCGGGCGCCACCGCGCCAGGTCGCCGGTGCGGTAGAGCCGGTTGTGCGTATCACCGGGGCGGAATGGGGCGGCGAAGGGATGGGGAATGAATTTCTCTGCCGTCAGCCCAGGGCGATCTAGGTAGCAGCGCGCCAGCGGCGTGCCGCCGATGCACAACTCGCCCGCCACCCCGACCGGCACCTGCTCCAGCCCTTCGCTCAGGATGCGGATTTCCGCATTGGGCATCGGGCGGCCCAGGGTGATGAGCTCCTGCCCGTCATCCAGGCTATAGGTGCCGCCCGTCACGGCGATTGCAGCTTCGGTGGGACCGTAAAGGTGCAGCAGCACCGCGTTAAATCGGCGGCAGAAGCGCTCTTTCAACGCTATGGACAGCGCCTCGCCCCCGCACATGACGATGCGCAGCGTCTCGCCCGAGGCCTGGTCGTGCTGCAGGAAGTAGTCCAGCATAGTGGGCACCAGATGCACGACGCTCACACGCTTGCGCTGGATCACCTCGTGCAGATAGGCGGGGTCCCGCTGTCCACCCGGCCGGGCGATAACCAGGCGGGCGCCAGCCATCAGCGGCCACATGATCTCCTTCAAGGAAACGTCGAAGCTGAAGGAGGCTTTCAGCAGGACCACGTCGTCGCGTGACAGGGGCCACTGGTCCTGCATCCACAGCAGATTGTTGGAAATGGCGCGGTGCCCCGTCACCACCCCCTTGGGCCGCCCGGTGGAGCCCGAGGTGTAGATGACATAGCAGGCGGATTCCGGGCTGGCGGGGCAGGCGGGACGCGTGGCTGCCCCGTCCTCCGGCGCGCCATTTTCCAGCGCGATGGCGTGGTCCACCGGCAGTTCCCCCGACAGGAAGCGGCGCTGGGCCAGCAGGACCCGGATGTTGGCATCCGCCAGCATGTAACGCTGTCGTTCCTCTGGGTATTCCGGATCGACCGGCAGGTAGGCGCCGCCCGCCTTCATCACCGCCAGGACGGCGATCACCATTTCCAGCGAGCGTTCGGCCATGATGCCGACGATGGTTTCCGGCCCCACCCCCAGGCGCGCCAGGCGGTGGGCCAGCCGGTTTGCGGCCTGATCCAACTGAAGGTAGGTCATGCATTGGTCTTCGAAATCCAGGGCCACGGCGTCCGGCGCGCGGTCGACCTGGTCCTCGAAGAAGTCATGCAGCCTGCGATGCGAGGGGTAGGGCAGGACGGGCCCCCGCGCTAACCGGTCCAACGAGGTCCTGTCGTCCAGGGTCAGCGCGGACACCTGTCCCACCGGCGCGTCGGGTGTCGTCAGCATCTGGTCCAGAATGTGCGCGAACTGGCGCAGCATCGCCTCGGCCACCGGCCCGGCGATCAGGGCGCGGTTGTATTTGAGCGCCGCCACCAGACCGCCTTGCCGGTGTTGCAGGACCAGGGTCAGATCGTACTTAGCCGATGCGTCTTCCACCACCAGCGTTTCGATCTCCAGGCCCGGCAAGGCCATGATGCCGACGGGGATGTCCTCCAGCACGAACATCGTTTGGAACAGAGGGGAATGGCTGGGCGCCCGGCGGGGGGCCACGGCCTGGACGATATGCTCGAAGGGAAGATCGGCATGGTCCAGCGCCGCGACCACCTGGTCGCGGACCGTGGCTACCAATTGGCCCAGCGTCGCTGACGGCGCGACGCCCACGCGCAGGGGGATCATGTTGATGAAGGGGCCGATCAAGGCCTGCGCCGCCAACTGATGGCGGTTGGCCACCGGCACACCGACGACCACCTCGGGCTGTTGCGCGTATTTCAGCAAAAGCAGGGAAAACGCGGCCAGGGCGACGTGGAAGGCCGTGGCGCCGTCATGGCGCTGTGCGGCCAACTGGCGCGCCGTTGCCGCCGCCAGCGTCCGTTTGATGGTTATTCCATCGAAGGTCTGAATGGCGGGCCGGGGCACCGTCAACGGCAGTTGTATCAAGTCGGGCGCGCCTGCCAGCGCCTGGCGCCAGAACGCCGCCTTGCGTTCCCGGCGTTCGGCCGTCAGGTTGCGCCGCTGCCAGGCGGCGAAGTCGGCGTATTGCAGCGCCGGCGGTGCCAGTGCCGGAACCGCCAGCCCTGCGTGCGCGCCGTACAGGGCCTTTAGCTCGTCCACGAAAATGCCGATCGACAGGCCGTCCGATACGATGTGGTGCATGATGACCACAAGCAGGTGCTCAGCCGGGGCCAGTTGCAGGATCGTCAGGCGCAGGTGCGGCCCGTTGACGACGTCGAATGGCTGCTCGGCTGCCGCCCGGACCAACTGTTCCACCGGCTGCATGTCCGGCGCCAGGGCGGTCAGATCGACCATGCGGATCACCAGGCCATTCGGCACCGTGCGCTGGGTCGGGGGCTCGGTCGCCAGGTCGAATGCCGTGCGCAAGACCTCGTGCCTGTCCATTAGCTCGGTGATCGCCGCAGTCAGCGCCGGCATCAGCAAGGCCCCCCTCAACCGGAACGCGGATGTCAAGTTGTAGGTCGCGCTCGGCCCCTCGAGCTGGCTGAGGAAAAGGAAACGCTCCTGGGTGAACGACGCTGGGGCCAGGGTGCCTGGCGCCCGTGGGGTGGGTTCGCCGTCCTGTTCCGGGTTAGCCAGTGTGTCCAGAAGACGGATGATGTCGCCGCGATGGTTTCCTATCGCCTGCCGAAGGTCGGGAGTCAGGGCGTCGGCGTGCGGCGCCTCGTACCTCAGGCGGCCGTTTTCCAGCCACAGCCGGATGCCTTTGGCGTGTAGCCGCCCCAGAATTGTGGCAGCGTTCATAGTTCCCCCGTGACCGGTTGGCGTGTGAACGAATCCGCCGCGGGCCGGGCGGCGGCGGCCCGGGCCAAATCGACCAGTGTCGCCAGGTCCTCGATCACCGGGGCTTCGAAGATGGCCCGGATGGGCAGTTCGATATCGAACTGGCGGCGCATGGCGATCACTAGCCGCGACGCGAGAAGGGAGTCCCCGCCCAACGCGAAGAACTCCTCGCGCCGGCCCACCTGGGGAACGTCCAGGATTTCCCGCCATAGTGCGGCCAACTGCTTTTCCGTGTCGGTACTCGGCAGATCCATGGCCGGCACCGCCTGGCGCCGGTCCGTCCGGTCCGGAACCAGCGCCTGCCGGTCCACCTTGCCGTTGGCGGTGATGGGCAGGCGGTCCAGCAGGTAGAAGGCTTTGGGCACGGCGTGGCCGGCGATCCTGCCCTTCAGGTATTTCTCCAGCGCTTCGGCATCCAGGGCCGGCATCTGCTCGGGGCCGGTGGCGACGATGACGTCGAAGCCCAGCCGGTCGGAGGGCGTGCCGGCATGGTTCAGCACGCTGGCGTTCCGGAAGCCGGCCGCCGCCAGCTCGCGCAGCCATTCGGCCCGCGACAGCAGGGGGTGGCCGGATCGCAGCGCGGTGTCGGTGTAGGTGTCGAAGCCTTCCTGCAGGCCCATGCCCATGTCGAAGAACGGGAAGAAACTGGTTTCCTCGATCAGCAGCAACAGCCCGCCCGGTTCCAGCAAGTTGCGAAGGTAACGCAACGTCTGACGCACGTCCTGGCAGGCGTGCAGCACGCTGGCGGCGATGATGGCGTCGAAGCGCCGCCCGCCGTAGCCCTGGACGGCCGGTTCGCGGTTGATGTCCAGCAAACCAAAATCCACGAAAGGATAGCGGTGGGAGTCTTCCTGGGCGCGCGTTAGGAAGAAGGTGGATATGTCGGTGAAGAGATAGCTGCCGTCGGCGGGGAAGTGGGGCAGTAGGTGGCGGGTCAGCGACCCGTAGCCGCCGCCGACCTCCAGCACCCGCGCACCCCGGCCGGCCGGCCTGCCTGCCAGCCAAGCGCGGAAGGCGGCGCTGGCCACGTGGTGCCCGTGCTGGAAGAATTCCTGATAGTCCTGGGCCACCGTGTCGCTGGCATACCGCTCGGCCGCGAATTCCCGGCCCGTCAGGATGGCGGCCAGCCATGTCTCGCCGTTCTCGACCACGTCGCCCGTCGTTGGGATGGGGACAAGGCAGTGGATCACCTCCCCCTCACGGCGAAGGTGGCCCATGACTTCCAACTGGGCGATGGCGCGCGCTGTCCAGCGCGCATAACGCGGCAGGATGCCGCCCGGACCCAGAAGGGCGTCGGTGGAAAGCCGCTCACCCGCCCGGGTGAATAGGCCGAGTTGTCCGAAGGCCCGCAGGACGGAGGCGCGGTACTGCCCGGTCATCTTGTCGAGGCGGGCCTCCAGTCCGGCCGCGTCGATGGCGAAGTCGAAGGTGGGGTCGGCGGCCGCCGCGCGCCCCGCCGCCTGATAGCCACCGCAGTCTTCGTCAGCGGCGGTGGCGGCGCGGTTCCACACAACGATAGCGCCCTCTTCCGGGGCGGCGGCGTCATTCTCCGGCACGAGATAGGCCACCAGCCGCTTGATGTCCCGGCCGGGCGGATCGGCAATGACCACCGCCCGCAGGACCTGGGGGTGGCTCTCCAGGGCATGCTCCACCTCGCCCAGTTCCAGCCGGTGGCCGTTCAGCTTCACCTGTGTATCGATGCGGCCCAGGAACTCTATCTCGCCATCATCGCGAAAACGGCCGAGGTCGCCGGTGCGATAAAGCCGCTCCCCCGTTTCCGGATGCGTTATGAAGCCTTCGGCCGTTCGCTGGGCATCTTGCCAATACCCCATCGCGACCCCGACGCCGCCGATGTATATCTCACCCGGCACCCAGTCCGGCCGGGGGCGGAGCAGGCTGTCGAGGACCTGCATGGTCTGCCCCGCCAGGGCGCGGCCATAGGGGATGCTGCGCCAAGTCGGCTGGATCGCCCGGATGTCGTGGTGGATGGACCAGATGGAAGCTTCGGTCGCCCCGCCCAAGGCCACGACGCGAGGGGATTCCGCCAGGCGGGCGATGCGGCCGGGCAGGTCCAGCGGGATCCAGTCGCCGCTCATCAACACCAGCCGCAAGGGCAGCGGCACGCCGACCGTGGTGGCCTCGATATGCTCCACCAGCAGGCCGGCCAAGGTGGGAACGGAATTCCACATCGTGACCCCACCCTCGTTGACGCGGTCGATCCAGTGGGCCGGATCGGCCACCCCGAAGGGATGGGGCAGGACGATGCGGCCGCCGACCGCCAGCAGGCCGAACACGTCGAACACCGACAGGTCGAAACTCAAGGAGGACAGCGCCAGCACGCCGTCGGACTGGTTTATGCCGAAGCGGCGGTTCATGTCCTCCACGGTATTCACCGCCCCACGGTGGCTGATCATCACGCCCTTGGGCGTGCCGGTCGATCCGGACGTGAAGATGATATAGGCGAGATCGTCGGCCGCCGCCGGGCTGGGAGGAAGGGGCGGGTAGGGGGGGAGCGTGTCGTCCGGGATCGGCTCCGCGGCCAAGACCGTCACGCCGTCGTCGGCCGGCACGTCGCCGGCT
Organism: Nitrospirillum amazonense; assembly: GCF_007828045.1. Lineage (GTDB taxonomy): Bacteria > Pseudomonadota > Alphaproteobacteria > Azospirillales > Azospirillaceae > Nitrospirillum > Nitrospirillum amazonense_C. The sequence continues at coordinate 32,767 of NZ_VITN01000024.1, forward strand.
AGGTGCGGCTGGGTCACGGCCACCGTGACGGCGCAGGTGCGTAACAGGTCGCGTTGCCGCTGGACGGGCAGATTGGCGTCGATGGGCACATAGGCCGCGCCGGCCAGCAGGATGGCCAGCGCCGCGATGACCTGCTCCGGCCCCTTTTCCATGACGATGGCGACGGGCACGTCCGGGCGTGCCCCGCCGACCCGCAGCCGCGCCGCCAAATGCCGCGCCGCGCGATCCAGTTGCCGATAGGTCATCACCAGCCCGGGGGCGTCCACCGCTACGTTGTCCGGCCACCGGAGGACCGCCTCCACGAAGCCGTCGTGCAGCAAGGTCATGGGCGGCGGCGCGTCCGGGTCGGGGGCGATTGCGGGCGACGGGGCGCGGCACCGGGCCACCGCTGCTGGCAGGGGAAGTTGAAGGGGGGCCGCCCACGCCACCTCATCCTCCAGCAAGGCCAGCATTCGCGGCCAGTCCGCCGCCAGGCCGTCCAGGATGCCAGCGGGGAAGACATCCTCAACCGCGTCTATGGTCAGACGCAGCGCGCCGTCCCGTTCGAAGGCGACGCAGTCCAGGCAGACCTGGGACGTCTGCGCGACACCGTAGACCTCCTGGTCGATGCTGAGCACACCGGAGGCCGCCTGTGCGCCGTCGATGTCCAGCATACTGGTGAAGATAACGGGTAGCAGGCCTGCCGACATGCCGCCACCCTGGGCCTTAACCAGGGCGCGACGCACTTCCAGACCGTCGAACAGGTCGTGGCTGAGGTCGGCCGAGAGCCGCCGCTGTACACCGCGCGCGGCGTCCTGGAACGCCGATCCGCCGCGCAGGTCCATCTCCAGCAGCAGCAGGCTGGTGAAATTGCCCACCAGGCGGTCCACCTCCGGATGCAGGGGACGGCGGTGGGCTCGCGTGACCCCCAGCAGGAAATGCCTGTCCTGGCTGATGGTCGCAAGAAGTTCACCATAGACCGCTAACAACACGGCGGTCGCCGTCAGCCCCCGGGCGCGGGCGCGGGCCTTTACCTGTGCCCAGCGCGTCGTCGGCACCGTCAGGACGCGGCGTACGAAGTGGGGCGTTTCCACGGTGTCCAGCGCCCGCGTATACGGCAGCAGCGGCGCCCCCGGTAGACTGGGCACCCGTTCCAGCCAATAGGTGCGGGCCCGTTCGTAATCCGCGCCGGCCGTGATGCCGCCCAGGGCCAGCACATAGTCGCGGAAGCTGATGACTGTACTGGGAGCGGCGGGCGGAGTTTCCCCCCGGCCCAGCGCCGCGTACAGCGCGTTCAGGTCCGCCTCCAGCAGCCGCAGGCTCCAGCCGTCAATGGCCATCGCGTCCATGCTGAGATGAATGCGGTGCTTGCCATCGCCCAGGCGGGACAGCCCGACCTCGAAGGGGAAGCCGTCGTCCAGGTTGGCGATGCGATGGGACATCGCTTGCCGTAGTTCCAGCAGGCGGGCGTCGCCGTCGGTCGCGCCGGCGACGTCCAGTACTTGTGGGTGGTAGGCCGGCGGCGCCGCCATGATCACCTGCCGCTCGTCCGGGGTGACCCGGACGCGGAGCATGTCGTGGCGAGCGATCAGGAGGTTCAGCGCCTGGACGAAGCGCTCTTCGTCCAGACCCTCCACTTCCAATTCCATATAGCCGTGGGTGGCGACGTTGCCCAAGGTGACGCCGCCGGATCGCCCCAGCCAGTATGCGTGCTGCAGGGGTGCCAACGGGAACGGCTCGTGCCGCGCGCCGGCGTCGTGCCGCAACACCGTTGCCGCCGTCATCGGTGCGGCGTCTGCTGAACCGCCGGCTTGATCGAGCGCGGCCGCCAACCCCGCGGCAGTAGGATGGTCGAACAGAAGCTTCAGTTCCGGCGTTCGGCCCAGGTGCCGGCCGATATCGATGGTGACGCGCGCGGCCATTAACGAATTGCCGCCCAGGCGGAAGAAGTCATCATCGACCGACCGGCAGGCGTCGCCCAGGTGCGATTGGAATATACCCAGGATTTGTGCCGGCACGCCCGCTGGTCCGGTGTCGGCCACGGCGTCGGCGGGCGCCGCCGCCGGCGCGGGGCGGTTGCCGCCTGGCGCGGCCAGGGCCCTCAGCGCGGCCATATCCAGTTTTCCGTTCGTCGAAACGGGCAGATGGTCCACCAGTACCAGGCGGCTGGGCACCATGTGGGCTGGCAGCCTGTCCCGCAGGTGCGCGCGAAGCCGTTCCTCCAAGTGCGTTGCGTTCCAGCAGACGGCGTCCGGGGCGGCGAGATCGACATGGGGGGCGCTGTCCCCCCGGCTGGCGAATACCTGGCGGAAGCCCAGGCCAGCGGTGGCGCCCACGCGCGCGACCGTGACGGTGTAGCCCTGCGCCACCAGCAGGCGTTCCACGGTGCCGTCGTCGTCGGTCTCAACCGTCACCTGGTGGATCAGAGGCCAGTGTTCCGTCGCTATGCCGGCCAGCACCTCCGCCTCGGCGCCTTCGACATCGATTTTCAGCAGGTCGATCCGGCCCAGGCCCAGCATGCGGATCTGGTCAGAGATCGTGCTGAGCTGGACGTCGACCTCCTGGCGCTCCAATGCCATGGCCGTCAGCGCGCCGGTTTCTGGATCGTCGATCGCGGCGCCGTGATGGGCGGCGACCATGGCCGCATCCCGTGCGGGGTTGGCGCGGCCCCCCGACATGATGCTGTTGTTGGGATAGTAGGTGAAGCGTGTTGCCTTGGGCGCGTCCGACAGGCCCAGGTTGAAGGCGGTGGCGCCCGCCAGGTAGATGCGCAGGTTCGCCCGCAATTTGGCGAAGACCTCCGGTATCGGCTCGAAAGCGATCAGCCGCACGCCGGGCGCGCGCCGGGCGACCCATAGCGCGAAGAAGCCGACGTTAGCCCCGACATCCATCACGACCGCGTCGGGCGGCAACGTCAGGCCGGGCGCGTCATAGGCCCCGTCATCGAATATTTCCTTCCAAAGGAAACGGCTTTCGCCCGCGTTCATACCATGCACCGGTGTGCCGTCCGGGCTGATGAATAGGCCTGGCGGCGGCGCTTGGTCGTGCGCGGCCATCCAGTTCAGGACGGGCCATGCCACCGTCTCTTCCGGGACGACGAAACCAACAATGTGTCGCTTGTCCGCTTCGCCCACGATGACACTGGCGGCTTGGCGGGCAAGGCCGCTGCCCGTCAGCGTCGCCGTGACCTCCTCCAATTCCACGCGATGGCCGCGCAGCTTCACCTGGGTGTCTGCGCGGCCCAGGAATTCAATGGCGCCGTCAGGCAGCCATCGGCCCAGGTCGCCGGTGCGATAAAGCCTGGCGCCGGGCACGGCCGAGAACATGTCCGGCACGAAGCTGGCGGCGGTCAGTCCCGGCCGGTTGACGTAGCCCCGGCCCACCGCCTGTCCGCCGATGTGGATTTCGCCCGCCACCCCCGGGGGCACCGGCTGTTGCCGGCCGTCCAGGATATAAAGGCGGGTGTTGGCGATGGGCCGGCCGATCGGCGTCACCGGACAGGGCGACGGGCGATCGCAACGCCATACGCTCACGTCTATGGCCGCCTCCGTGGGGCCATACAGGTTGACCAGAGCCGTGGTTGGGAACAGGCGGAGGAAACGATCGGCCGTCGCGGCGTTCAGGCCTTCCCCGCTGCAGACGACCATGCGTAGGGACGGCGGGGGCGCTGTGCCCTCCATGAAAACGTCCAGCATCGTGGGCACGAAATGCGCGATTGTGACTCTGCTGGCCGCCATGATGGCGGCGATATAGGCGGGGTCACGGTGGCCACCGGGCTTGGCCAACACCATGGTGGCGCCAGCCATCAGCGTGCCGATCAGTTCCCACAGGCAGACATCAAAACCGAACGGGGTTTTCTGCAGCACGCGATCACCCGGGGTGATCCCCAACTCGTTGATCATCCAGGTCAGGCGGTTGTGCAACGCCTTATGGCTGTTCATCGCGCCTTTGGGCGTGCCGGTGGAGCCGGAGGTGAACAGGATGTAGGCGAGGTTGTCGCCCGACAGGGCCGCTGGGGGGGGAGCCCCGGTGGCACCGCCGCCCGCATCCTCCACATTCACAAGCGGGGCGCCGCTATCCAACTCCGCGTGCCACAGCTCGGGCCGGGTGACGATTGCGGTGACGCCCGCGGTGTCCATCATGTAACGGATGCGCCGGCGCGGGGTTTCCGGGTCGAGTGGGACCAGCACGCCGCCGGCGCCCAGCACGGCCAGCAGGGCCACCACCAAGTCCACGCCCCGTTCCAGCAGCACGCCCACCGGCCGTTCAGGGGCAACGCCCAGGGCGGCGAGCCGCTGGCGCAGCGCGTCAACGCGGCGGCCCATTTCAGAATAGGTCAGCGTGACGCCCTCGGCCGGGGAAACCAAGGCGACGGCGTCGGATGCGGCGCACCGGGCGGCGATGGCCTCATGCGCCAGCGACGGGTCGGGCCAGACCCGGTCGGTCCCATTCCAGATGTCAACGACGAGCTGCCGGCCTGAGCAGTCCAGCATGTCCAGCGCGGCGATGGGCGAGGCCGGCCGGCTGGCGGCCGCGGCCAGCAGCGCCGCATAGCCGGCCAGCAGGGGGCGCAGGCGGTCGGCGTCAAGAATGTCGGCACGGTATTCCAGGTGCCCTTCCACGCGGTCGTCCCGCTCGTCCAGCCAAAGGGCCAGGTCGAACGCGGCGTCGCCGTGGGTTGGCATTGCCAAATCGGCCTGCAGGCCGTCTAGTGCGATGGCGCCATCCACGCGGTTGTTCAGCGCGAAGGCCACCCCGAATGGATGGCCGCTGCCGCTTTCCCGGGTGGTAGCCGCTGCCGCGATCATGCGTTCGAACGCGACGTCCAGGTTGTCGGCTGCAGCGCGGGCCGCGGTGGCGGCCTCCTGAACCAGGCTGTCGAATGGCTTCTCGGCATCAACCGCCCCACGGATGATGGCGATGTTGACGAACAGGCCCACCATCTTCTGGAACTGCGGCGGGCGGTTGGCCATGGGCACACACACGCAGATGTCGTCCTGGCCCGAGAAGCGCGAAAGAAGGGCTTGGAAACCGGCCAACAAGACGGCGAAAAGCGTGGTTTGCCGCCTACGTGCCAGGGCGCGCAAGGCAGCGGTAAGCTCCGTCGGGATCGCCAGGGGCAAGGCGGCGACGTGCCTCGGGACCGCCGCCGGGTCGCGCCGCGCCGCCAGGCCCGACAGGTCCGGCGCCACGGCGCCCCGCAGGCGCGTGTCCCAATAGGTGGCCTGGCTTTCCGCGGCGTCCGCGCGTGCCCTTTGCCAGGCGACGTAGGTGTCGTAAGGGGGCGTCGCCGGGGCTGGAAGGCCCGCCCCGACGCGGGCCGCGTTGTAACCCGCCACCAGTTGGTCCAACAGGATGGCCAGGGATCCGCCGTCCACCGCAATGTGGTGGAAGGTGGCCACGAAGACATGGTCGTCCGGCGCCCGCCGCAACAGAAGCGCGCGGGACAGGGGGCCGGCGGCGCAGTCGAACGGACGCGCCGCTTCCGCTGCGACGCGGCGGGCTATATCCATGTCGGTTGCGCCGGTTAGATCCTCGACGGGAAGGTGGGACGGCAACGCCGCGGCTCCCGGTTCCATAACCGGGCCGCCGTCCCGCGCGAAGATGCGGGCGCGCAGGATGGGATGAAGGACCAGTAGATGGGTGAACGCCACGTGCAGGGCGACCGGATCCAATGCGCCCCGCAGGCGCAAGGTCACTGGTAGGTGATGGGCGCCGCTGCCCGCGCCCAGCAACAGATCCTGTAACCATATGCTGCGCTGCTGCCAGGACAGTGGGGCGCCCGCGCCCGGCTCGGCCATTTCGTGCCAGACCAGAGGTGGTTGATCATTCGTCGCGGTCTCCACCGTTTGGGCGAAGGCGGTGAAATGGGGGCGTTCGAACAGGGCTTTCGGATGTAGGGCCAGGCCAAGGGCGTCGTTGAGCCGGGTGCAGAAGCGGCTGGCCAGCAGGGAGTCGCCGCCCGCTTCGAAAAAATCCTCGCCGTCCTCGGGCGGCCGCCCCAACAGCGTCGTCCATTCCCGCCGGACGGCCTCCGTCCGTGACGGCGCCACGTCTGATCGCGGCTGCGCGATCGCGACGGCTGGGGTTTGGGCGATGGCCGGTTGAGCTATGGCCGGTTGGTCGATGGAGAGGGCCGACGGCGCGGTGCTAGCCATGGGTGAATTGGCCGCCGGCAGGTCGGCGGCCGGCGGATCAACCCAATAGCGCTGCCCGTCGAAGGGATAGCCGGGCAGGTCCACGATCTGGGCGCCGGTGTCCCAGAGGGTCGGCGGGGCGCTGCGGCCGGCCAGGGGAACTCCCACCCGCCACAGACGCCCCACCGCGTCCAGCAGCGCCGTGGCGTCATCCGGCGCGCGCCGGGCATCGCGCGACACGGCCACCACAGTACGCTCGGGCCCGCCAGCGGGCTGGCGGCGAAGCAGCGCGCGCAGCCCGCGCCCCGGGCCAACGTCCACGAATACCCGCTCGGGCGCCGCCAGCAAGACGGCGAGACCGTCGCCGAAACGCACGGGCCGCCGCGCCTGGTCCAGCCAGTAGTCGATGGACGCGACGCTTCCGTCTGCCCATCCGCCGGTGAGGTTGGAGACCAGCGGCAGGCGCGGGGGGGCAAGTCGCACCGATGAAAGCGCGTCGCGAAGGCCGTCCAGCGATTCTTCGATCTGGGTGGAATGGAAGGCCCGGCTCACAGGCAGGGGCTCCACGGCGACGCGGGCGGCGCGCAGGCGCGCGGCCTGCATGGCGATTGCGTCCGGCGTGCCGGCGATGGTGACGTCGCCGGGGCCGTTCACCGCCGCCAGCTCGCAGCCATCCACCAGCAGGTTGGCCAGTTGTGCGGGGGAAACGGCTGCGGCCAGCATGGCGCCTGGCGGACACTGGGCCATCAGCCGCCCGCGCCGTATGACCAGGCGCAAGGCGTCGTCCGGCGACATGACGCCGGCGGTGACGGCCGCCGCGTATTCGCCCAGGCTGTGGCCGATGACGGCGTCCGGCCGGATGCCGAAGGCTGCCAGGGTTTCGACCATGGCCCGCTGAAGCGCCAGTAGCACGGGCTGCCCGATGGCGGTGTCCTCCAGCCGTTCCGCCCCCGTCCCGTCACGCAGCAGGCGCGGCAGGTCGAACCCGGTTTCCGCCGCCAGGATGGCACCGGCATGCTCTACCGCCGCGCGGAATTCCTTGAACCGATGGATCAGGCCGGCGCCGACCGCGCCCTTCAGGCTACCCTGTCCGGGGAACATGAAGACCAGCTCGGGGGCGGCGGACGCTGTGTCGTGGCCGTGGCCGCCTTCCAGCAACTGTTCCGTCAGGTCGGCGATTTCCGTGGCGACGTAGGACGTCCGAAGGGGATGACCGGGCCGGTGGCGGGCCAGGGTACAGGCGATGTCCGCCAGGCTTGGCGAGGCTTCGGATGTCAAGTGCCGGACCAGGTCATGGCGCAGGCGGGACAGCGCACCTTCCGTCTTAGCGGACAGTAGGATCAACTGCGGCGCCGTGTCCGGCGTCGTATGCGACCCGGTGACTTCTCCGGCGGCCCACTGACGGCGGGGCGGGGCCTCCTCCAGGACGGCGTGGACGTTGGTGCCGCCGATGCCGAAGGAACTGACGCCCGCCCGCCGCGGATGTGCGTCGTTCGACGTCCACGGAACCAGATCGTTCGCCACCCGTAGGCTGGAGGAGGCCAGGCGGGAGGCCGGATTGGGCGTCCGGTAGTGCAGCGTCGGCGGAATAGCGGCGTTTTCCAGCGCCATCACCGCCTTGATCAGGCCGGCGATGCCTGCCGCGGCGTCCAGGTGGCCGATGTTGGACTTGACCGATCCCAACCATACCGTCCGGCCCTGGTCGTTGCCGAACACCGCGTCCAGGGCGGCGATCTCTACCGGGTCGCCCAGGGCGGTTCCCGTGCCATGCGCCTCGACATAGCCGATGGTGTCTATGTCCACCTCGGCCCGGCGGATGGCGTCACGGATGGCGCGCGCCTGTCCGGTGGCGGACGGCGCCGTGAAACCCAGCTTGTCGGCCCCGTCGTTGGTGACGGCCGTCCCCCGGATCACCGCGCGGATGGGATCGCCATCGCGCAGCGCGTCCTCCAGGCGGCGCAGCACCACAATGCCGCAGCCCATGCCGCGCACAGTGCCCGCGGCCTGGGCGTCGAAGGGACGGCAGTGGCCATCCGGCGATCCGATGTTGCCCGCCTCGTGCAGGTGGCCGCCGATCAGGGGAACCTCCACGCTGGCGGCGCCGGCCAGGGCCGTGTCGCAGTCGTGATTGCGCAGGCTGGCGCAAGCCTGGTGGATGGCGACCAGAGACGAGGAACAGGCGGAGTCCACGGTCAGACACGGCCCGCGCAGGTTCAGCTTGTAGGCCAGCAGGGTCGCGGCGAAGCTTTTGCTGGTGGCGATAGCGATTTTCTGGGGTCCCAGCGCCTCCAGTTGTTCCGGCCGGGTCGCCAGGTTGCGCTCAAGATAGCCGCTGCTGCTTGTCGCCACGAAGGCACCGACGCAGTGGTCGGCCGCCGCTTGACCACCGTGCTCCAGCGCGTGATAGGCGCATTCCAGCAGCAGGCGGTTCTGTGGGTCCAGGCTGGTCGCTTCCGCCGCGGAGAAACCGAAGAACACGGCATCGAAGGTCTCGATGCCGTCGATCACGCCACGGGCGGCCACGTATCGCGGTGAGTTGTAAAGCCCAGGATCGACGCCGGCCCGCGCCAGATCTTGCTGGTCGAAATGGGTAATGGCCTCAACCCCGTTCTCCAGGTTGTGCCAGAACGTGGGGGCGTCGGGCGCACCGGGGAAGCGCGCGGCATAGCCGACCACGGCGATGGCGGCCCCCTGCCGCGCCTCCGCCGGATGGTTTCCGCCGGCCACGGTGTCGTTTTTGTCCGGCGCCGCTCCCCCCGCCATATGGTGTGCCAGGCTACGGATGGTCGGATGCGCGAACAGGTCCGTCAGTGTCAGTGGCCGGTCGGCGGGGGCCAATTCGTTTACCGTCGCCAGCAGCCGCGGCAATTGCATCGAAGTCCCGCCAAGGTCGAAGAAGTTCGTGGTCACGGATGGCGAGGGCAGGTCTAGGATATCTGCCCAGGCCCGGCTGAGCCCAACCTCCAGCGCGGTCGCGGGCGGTGTGGCGTCGGCCGGGCGGTATTCGCCCGTTTCGGGCGGCGGCAGCGCCGCCACATCGACCTTGCCGCTATGGGTTAAGGGCAGGGACGGCAGGACGACTACGCTGCGCGGTACCATGTAGGCGGGCAGCCGCCGTCGTAGATCTTCTAGAAGGGCTGGGATCGACAGCCCGCCGCCGGCATGCTCGACAAAGGCCACCAGGCGCCGCTCACCCCCGGCGTCGGTATAGGCTCGGACATGGCTACGGGTGACGCCCGTCCCATCCTCGATCGCGCGTTCGATCTCGCCGGGTTCTATCCTGAGGCCGCGCAGCTTGATCTGGTCGTCCGCCCGACCCAGGAAATCCAGACTGCCGTCCGGCAGCAGGCGTCCCAGATCGCCCGTTCGGTACATCCGGGCCCCTGGGACGGGGCTGTGCGGATCGGGCACGAAGCGTTCGGCTGTCATGCGCGGGTCGTCCAAATACCCGCGCGCCAGGCCGTCGCCAGCGATGTGGATTTCGCCGGGTACGCCCCAGGGCTGAAGCTGCCCGCGCCGGTCCAGAATGTGGACGCGATAGCCGGCGAAGGGTGTGCCGATGGGTGGTCTCACGCCGGCATCGGCGGGATCCAGGCGCGCCAGTGTCGCGCCCACGGTAACCTCGGTCGGACCATAGCCGTTGTACAACTGGGCATGGGGACACCACGCGTCGATGAATCCGGTCCGGCACGGCTCGGCCGTCGAGATGATGGCTCGTAGGTCGGGATAGGCCCGGGGCGTCAGCGCGGCCAGAAGAGAGGCGGAGGCCGTGATCAGGGTCACCCGCTCCGTTTCGATCAACGCCTGCAGCGTGCTTCCGGGCAGGCGGGCGTCCGGCGGCGCGATGGACAGGGTGCCGCCGACCGGCAAGGACATCAGTAGGTCGGAAAGTGACGCGTCGAAGGCCAGGGACGCCAACTGCAGGACTATCGCTCCCTCCGGCAAGTCAAGGCGGGCGCGCTGCGCGCGGCCGAAGTTCGCGGCGGCGCGGTGGCTGACCATTACTCCCTTGGGCGCCCCGGTGGAGCCTGAGGTGTGGATGATCCAGGCCAGTTGGTCGGGATCGACCGCCGGCAGCTGGGTGATAGACGCGGCGGCTTCGGCGGCCAGATCCTCCGGCGTGACGATCGCGCAGTCGCGGGGGCAAAGGGGCGCCAGGCGCGCCCTGAGCGCGCCATTGGCGACGAGAAGGGATGGTCGGGCACCGTGCAGGACGCGGGCGATCCGCGCGTCGGGCTGGTTCGGATCCAGGGGAAGGTAGACGCCGCCGCTGCGCCAGATGGCCAGGACCGTCGTGATCGCCGTGGGCGAGGGCGCCAGCATCACCGCGATGCGCGTTTCAGGTCCATGGCCGTGCCGCAGCAGGGCGCGAGCCATGGCATCGGCCCGGCGCATGAAGTCGCCGTAGGAAACCGCGTCGCCGCCCATGCGTAGGGCGACGCGATCCGGTGTCTGCGCCGCTTGGCCGGCGATCAGCGCCCCCAGATCGCCGGCGCTGTCCGGCGGCATCGCGGCGGCGCCCGCCTTGGCCGCCAGCGCCGCCCTTTCTTCGGCAGGCAGCAGGTCCAGGGCGTCGATCGGGACTCCCGGATCGGCCGCGGCCGACGCAAGCAGCGTCGCGAAGCGGCCGGCCAGACGTCCGGCCGTCCCCTCGGCCAGTAGATCCGCCTGGTAATCCCAGCAGCCTGCCAGGGTTTCCCCCTCGTCGGTGATTACCAAGGACAGCGGCCAGTCGAGGTCGCAACGGTTCAGCGGAAAGGCGCGCGCGGTCGCACCGCCGAATGGAAAGGTTTCGGTCATGTCGCCGGCGACCAGGAGGGCGGCACGGCGCGTCGCCGGCTGCTGGAAGGCAAACAGCGTGTCGGCGGGCGCGGCCATCGTGTTCGCCGGGCCGACGGGGGCGGCCAATGCCCGCAACACCTGCTCCCGCACCTCGTCCAGGACGGTCAGGAAGGTGGACCCGGCCGGAAATGACAGCGTCAGGAGAGCGGTTTCGATGGCGCAGGCGATCGTGCCCGACGGCGTGGCGCGTGACATCGGGAAGCGGACGGTCAGTTGTGCCTGGCCGGTGTGCCGATGCAGGAGAATCGCATAGGCGGCGGCCACGGCCATGGCCGGGGTAGCCCCTCGGCCGATGGCCAACGCGCGGACGGCAGCCGTCGTGCCCCCCCCCAGGACGAACCGGTGCCGGTGGCCCGTGCGGGCGCGGTCCCGGGGGCCCTGCTGCGACCCGTCGCGGGCCCCGGGGCCGTCCCAAGGGAAGGCCAGGGTGGGCCAGGATGTAATAGGTGCCGCGGCGCGCGCCCCGTCGGTCGCATCATCCTTCCCCGCTGCGGCGTCCAGCGCCGGCGCATCGCCCAGCACCTCGTCCAATCTCGCAAGAAGCAAATCCAGGCTGGCCAAGTCGGCCGCGATGTGATGGGCGGCGATCAACAGCACCGGTGCCGTGACCGGCGCCTCGAACAGCACGAAGCGAGCGAGGGGGCCGGTATCGAGCCGAAACGGAGTAAGGGCGTGCCGCTCCACGACACGCCTCATCGACCGCTCATCGTCTGACGGAAGGGTGATGCGCCGCAAATTAAGGCCGGACAAAGACGCGCCTTCGGCGCCCGCCCCGTCGGCGGGAAGCCATTGGGGTTCCCCAGCGTCATCCGCCACCACACGGGCCACGAGGCGGGCCACCAGGCTGGGATGTCGGCGTCCCAGGACCTGCACGGCGCCGGCCAGCCGCCGGGGGTCGATCCCGGCCAGCGTCAGGGCGATGGCGATATTGTGGACGCTGGAGCCGGGGTTCAGCTGCTGGTGGGTCCAGAAAACTCGTTCCATGCCGGCCAAGCGGCCCAGCGCATGGGGCATGTCATTGGGCGGAGCGCCCATTTCCATGGGAGCAGCCCGCTGGCAGGATGCCACTAGGTCAGCCAGGGTGGGGGCGCCCAGCAGGATTTCGGGCCGGCAATTGATCGCGAAGGTCTCGCTGAGGCGGCGGGCAAGGGCCACCGCCGACAACGAATCCAGGCCCAGCGCGGCGGGCGCGCCATCGAGGGGTATTGTGCCGGCCGGCCGCTTCATCTGGGCCGCGACCACCGCCAGTATGGCGTCTTGGTCGATATGGCGCCGCCCCGGCGCTTCCGTCCGTTCGGTTTCGGCAGTCGTCTCCGGCGCGTCCTGTTCGGCGATGCGATCCAGCGCCAGATGCGGGATGGCCCCTTCCAAGAAACACTGGCGGATCTGCGCGCGTTGCAACTTACCGCTGGTGGTTTTTGCCAAGGAGGCCGGAGGGACCAGGGCTAGCGTTTCCACCAGCGCGTCCTGCGCGTTCCAGATGGCCTGCCGTATGGCGTCGAACAACAGCCGGCTTCGCGTCCCGCTCCAGACTGCGCTCCGCAGCCCGCGATCCACCTCCACCAGCAGGACCAACTGGCCCCCGACCTCGAAGGCCGCCGCGGCCAGACCCAGATCCGGTGATGCCCGCAGGGCCGTTGCCTCGATGTCGTGCGGGTACAGATTGCGTCCCCGCACGATGATCAGGTCCTTGAGCCGACCGGTCACGGCAAGATCGCCGTCGCCCGTCATGAAACCCAGGTCCCCGGTTCTGAAATACGGCCGGTCGTCGCCGGCAATCATCGCGCCGAACACCGGCGGCGATCCGGTGCCCCGATTCCAGTACCCCGCACCTACGGAGGGGGAGGATACCCAGATCTCGCCGATGTGTCCCGGCGGCAGCGGCACCGCCGTATCAGCATCGACGATCGCGATGGCGGTCTGTTCCGCGGGGCCCCCGACGCAGACCACTGGCGCCGCGTCCGGTCCGTCGGCCTTCGCCGCCACGCCACGGGCCAGGGCCTCACGGGCGGCGTGAAACACTCGGGGGCGCTGGCCGCCGCCGCCGGCGACCAGCAGCGTCGCTTCCGCCATGCCGTAGCAGGGAAGGAAGGATGCGCGCCTGAACCCGTGGGTGGCGAAACGGTTCGCGAAGGTGTCAAGCGTCGCCGCGGACACCGGCTCCGCGCCGTTGAAGGCGTTGGTCCATCGGCTGAGGTCCAGGCCCCGCAGATCGCTATCGTCGATGCGCCGCGCGCAATAATCATAGGCGAAATTCGGTCCCCCGCTTGTGGTGGCGCCGTATTGGGAAATGGCTTTGAGCCAAAGGGCGGGGCGGCGGAGGAAGGTGGTAGGGGAGAAATGAACCGCCAAGACACCTAGGTAGATGGGCTGCAAAATTGTGCCGATCAGCCCCATGTCGTGATAATGCGGCAGCCAACTGACGAAGACCGTCTCGCTGGAATGACCGAACGCTTGGGCGATCATTCGCTGGTTGGCCATGAGGTTGTCGTGGGTCAGCATCACCCCTTTGGGCGCGCCGGTGGACCCTGACGTGTATTGCAGGAGGGCCAGCGCGCTTCCGTCAAGCGACCTTTCCACCGTGGGGCCGTCAGTCGCCGCCTCGTCCGGCTGAAGATCGCAATCCAGTATATCGACGGCCGCGCCGCCGACGGCGAGCGCCCTGGTCAGCATGGGCCGGGAGCCGCCATCGGTCAGCACCACGGCCGCCTGGGCGTCCGCTATGATGCGGTCCAGGCGCTCCGCCGATTGACCCGCGCGCGGCAAATTCGTGGGAACTGCGACCACGCCGGCCTTGAAGCAGGCCAATAAGGTTTCGATGAAGGCCAGGCCGGGAGGGAAGCTCAGCAGTGCCCGATCACCCGCGGCCAAGCGCCGGGCCAGGCGATGCGCTAGCGCAGTCGACCGACTATCGAGTTCACGGAAATTTAGCTGCGTCGGCGTCGATTTCTCATCGGGCAAGAATACGAAGGCCGGAGCCGCTGGCTGACGTTGCGCGTGGCGCGCAAGACATGCAAGCAGGCCAGGCCGGTCCAGACATCCGTCCATGGGGCACGAGCCTTCCCTCACGACTTGCGTGAAAACGGTGGGCTTAAGAACGGTAGGATCGCGTGATGTAACGATCGCCGTCCGCGATGAAGCCAGGTAAATAAAATCAAAGACTCGCCGGCATTTTTACTATGGTTCAACCCATATGAAGGCATGCATCCGGCGACGCTGCGTCCGGAAGGCAAACCGGGCGTCTGACGAGATTATTTTTTTAAATTCATTGATGAGAGGCAACCCCCAGGCAAGCAACCTGGACGAGGCTTCAATGTGCTGAGGCCTCAATGTGCCGCGGAATCAAAATTGATCGCGCAGGCGACGTTTCCTTCCGTGTCTTCGAACTTGATAATCCAACCAACAGTGGGAATAGCGGTCTTTTCCATCAGAATTTTACCGCCCGCAGCCACAACAGCGGCCGCCGTCGCATCCACATCATCTACAGAAATGGAGCATTCGTAGCCGATCATATCTTTCTCGGCGGGATTATACTTGCGAGACTCGAGTGCACCAAGCACAGGCTGATGAGAGCCGTCGCGATGTTTTATCTGGAAGAAATCAGAAGGGCCATATTGCTGAAAGTCCCAGGCAAATACCTTGCCGTAGAATGTCCGGGCCCGCGCGATATTATCGGCGTGGATAGCGAAGTGCACAAGCGTATTCGCCATAAAGTCCCCCGTTATGAGTGATTGGTATGGACTGCGTCCAGATGATACGGGCGCAGCTTAAGGAATCTAACGCAGATTACATTTTTTTAATGTTAGCAGCCGATTTCGACATTTGCAAGTATGGCGTGTTGGTTGTCACTTATGGGTAGGTGTCTAATCCGGAATCGTGTCTTTTTACGTTTATGGATCATGGATAGGGTTTGGAATTGGGGCAGGTTTCGTCGGAATAGGCCGGCACTATTATTGATTTATGTCGCGTACATCTAAGCCTTCAATCCAACCATGATTGGTCAGCCGGAAGGTATCCTTTTGGCTTACCTGCTTATTCTATCATGGCTATTTGGAGGAAAATTCAAGTCCCTTGAAATACAACCTGTAATCGTGCAGCGTAGGATTTAATCATCCGTCCGCCGCCCTTTTAAGAATGGTTGACCCATGATCCATTCAATCCAATCAGAGTTGGCTGGTAAGGGCGATGAATACGAAGCAGTTGACTATCTTCATTCGGATCTTGTGAGATACGCATCCGCCTATCATTTTAGAAGTGCGGATGTTTCCGAGCTTGTCCTTGAAGATGACTATTTCAGGCGGCCGCTTCGTCCAGAAGATCTGAGTTTTCTAAAATTCTCCGGATATTTAAAAATAAAAGACGCGAGCAATCTTGCCGCATTGGCAGGTAATCGCCTGCTGTTGTCTTTCTACGAAAGTGGCGCCTGTTTATATCCCCCATTTTCCGGGAAGGCTTTGCTATCGCCGTCCGCATCTCAGGGTGTGTGGTCGGAATTCTACAATCCAGAGCTGCGAGCCATTGGCGCGCGGGTCGCGCCGCGACTGGAGACGTTTCTTTTCAGCGCCGTGGGCGAAGAAGCCGTCCGCGCGACGCCCGCCGACCTTCCCAATTCGGTGTCCGACTTCGTGGGCGCTCATTTCCGGGCCAGTTCGCGCTTCTGGACGCGATTGATCGACACGTTGACGGCCGCCGATTACCTGGCCGACGGCATGCGCCTGCTCCTGATCCAGCGCGTCCCCCTGGGGCGCAGCCGGAACCTGGCGATGTCGCGCGTCGCGGCCCTGCACCCGTTCATTCCCGTGCCGGCGCCTTCGGTGGCAGAGGAGGCTTGGTGCGCCGCGCTGGGTGTGCGCGTGGGCATGCACAGCTATTGGCAATTCTATCTGCCCGCCGTTCTGGCCGCGACGACCCATATTCACATGCTGGCCCGGCAGCCAGGCACGCTGTTGCGCCTGGTGGGGGCGGCGCTGGTGGAGGGGGCGGAGCAGGCGGGCTTCATGATGGCCATGGCCGAAG
The DNA here is from genome assembly GCF_007828045.1 of Nitrospirillum amazonense. Taxonomy (GTDB): domain Bacteria; phylum Pseudomonadota; class Alphaproteobacteria; order Azospirillales; family Azospirillaceae; genus Nitrospirillum; species Nitrospirillum amazonense_C. The sequence continues at coordinate 48,741 of NZ_VITN01000024.1, forward strand.
GCGCCCGGCGGTTGGGCTTGCCGGAACGGGCGCCATCGGCCGACACGGCGGATGGCGCCACGCGATCGGTGTCGTCCGCGGTGGATGCGGCCGTGGATGAGGTGACCGGCACCTTCGGCCGCACGAGCCTTGCGGAGGTGGCGCGGGGTGCGGCTGCGGCGACCCTGCTGACGGCCCAGGCCCACCGTGACGTGCGTGCGCAGCTCCTTTGGCTTTCTGACATGCCGCGCTATGTGGCGGCGGCGCGGGCCATCAACCGCAGGATCGATCAGGATTGTCCGGATATCGATCGGGAAACCTTCGTGGAACCCAGGGAGATGTGCTCCACGACCCATGTCCATGACGATCACCGGCTGGTGGTGATCGAAGAGGGGCAAATGGTGTTCTGGGGCAACCTCGGCATGTCGTTGCGCCTTGACGTCGGCGACATGGTGCTGGTGCCGCAGGGGCGGCTGCATGGGTCCACGGTGGAATCGCCGGTATGCACCTACCACCAGCCGATCATCCCGCCGGACTGGCTCGACATGCTGCCGGGCCATGTCATCTCCCCCTATGCATCGTCGCCATCCCTTGCAGTGGCATGGGATTGAAAGGCCGCGCCATGGAGCATCAGCGGAACCAAGACATATGGCGCGACCGCGTCATCGTGGGGACGATCATCGGCGCCACGCCGCCGGCCTGGATGGCCTCGGCTTACGAAGCCTATCGTGCCGTGGTTCTGAACCCGGCTTACCCCTGTTTTTACGGGACCCAGTCCGAGCGGCTGGGCGACATCTATTATTCCTACGTCGACGACGGGTGCCTGCATCATCTGCCTGAAACGCTGCGCACCTTCTTGGCCATCGGCACCATTTCGGACCGCAAGCGGCGTAACATGGCGCTGTTCCTGGATCCGCGTCGCGCCCCCCGGGACCATGAGGAGGCGCGGGCCCAGTTCTGGGACGTCCTGGCATATCTGCGCGACCATGACCGGCAGGGTGCGGCCACGTCGCTCGACGCCGACCACCCGCTGTGGGAGTTCTCGTTCGGCGGGTCCATGATGTTCGTCGTGGGCGCCAGCCCGACCTACCTTTCACGGCACAGCCGGAACCTGGGTGACGGCATGGTCTTGCTGTTTCAGCCGCGCGAGGTTTTCATCGACCCGCTGAACGGCCGACCCATCGAGATGGAGGCCAGGGCACGTATCCGCGAACGCCTGCAGGCATGGGACGGCATGGCGGCGCATCCGGACCTGGGCGTCTACGGCGACCCGTCCAATCGGGAATGGCGGCAATATTTCCTGCCGGATGATAACCAGCCCGTGCGCGGCCAGTGCCCGTTCGCGCACGGGCCGGCAGCGCGCCCAGCGGACGCCATTTCCGAGCGGTCGGAGAAAGCGGGCGTCCTCGTTGCCGGCCCAGAGGCAGGGTTGGTCCTCGCCGCCAAGCCGGTTTCCGCATGAGCGCGGAGCCGTTGCTCGCCGCCGGCCCTCCGGCGCCACCCGGCCCGTCTCCAGCGTGGGATGCGGAGGGGCGGAGGGCTGCCGAGCTTCTGGTGCGTCTGGAGCGCATGGGGGCGCGGTTGGAGGCGCGTGAGGGCCGGTTGCGGGTAGATGCCCCGGCGGGTGTGCTCGATGATGCGACGAAGGAGGCGATGCGGGCCGCCAAGACCGGCCTCATCGCCCTTCTACAGGCGCGCCAGTCCGACGGTATCGCCCCCATCCCGCGGGGCCGGGAGGCTGTCTTCCCCCTGTCTCTGCCCCAGCACGCCTTCTATATGCTGGAGCGCCTGCAGCCGGGCAGCCGCGCCTATAACGTCTTCAGCTTGCGCCGGCTGCGCGGTGCGGTCGATCCCGGACGCCTGTCGCAGGCGCTTGACGTCGTCGTTCGCCGGCATGAGCCGCTGCGGACCCGGTTCATCCTAGTGAACGGCAAGCCCCAGCAGAGGGTCGAGGCGCCATTCGGTGCGCCCCTCGCGGTCATCGACCTTTCTGTCCTTCCCGATGAATCCCGGAAGCACGCCCTGGCGCGCGTCACCGACCGCAGCCGCGCGCCCCGCTTCGATTTGGCGGCGGGCCGCCTGTTCAGGGTCGAGTTGATCACGCTGGACGCAGGTGAGGCGGTGCTGTCGCTGGCGATGCACCACATCATCGCCGACGCGGCGTCGCTGGATATCTTTTATAGCGAACTGGCCGCCGCCTATTACGCGCCCGCCCACCATGCGGACAACGGGGGCGCGGGGCCGAATCCCCCGGCTGTGCAGTATGCCGACTACGCGGCCTGGCAGAGCGACCGCCTGGCGCGGGGGCTGCTCGATCCACAGATCGATTACTGGCGCCGGCGGCTGGCAGCCCTTCCGAATTTGCTGGCGGCGATGGGCGCGAACTCCTCCGGCCCGGGCCTCGAAACCGTGCGTGGCGTGCTGGGTGGGGGTGATCGCAGGCGGCTGGCCGATTTGGCAAGGCAGGCGGGCACCACGTCTTTCGTCGCCCTCCTCGGCCTTTTTATGGTCCTGCTGGGACGCTATAGCCGCGGCCGGGACATCCCGGTGATCGTGCCGACCGCTGGTCGGGACCGGGACGAGGTGGCCCGTCTCATTGGCGTCTTCATCACCGGCCTCGTCGTACGAGGGCGGGTGGAACCGGGCGCAAGCGTGGCGGCGCTGCTGTCAGACCTGTCCCGTCGGGTGGCCGAGGCGCTGGAGCATTCGGAGCTGTCGATTGAAAGCTTAGAGGGACTGCTGCGCCAGCGCCGCGAACCTTTGCCGGGCCTGGACGGCCTGTCCAAGATCGCCTTCAACCATATCTCCACCGGCCGGGCCATGGTGGCCGGCGAGGCGATGGTGGAGGTCATCGAGTCAGACCGCCAGGAATCCGTCTTCGATCTGATGATGATCACGATCGACACACCGGACGGCCTGGACTTCAAGTTGGAAATCCGCCCGGGATTGCTGGGCCCGGGTGGCGGGCGGCGCCTATTGGACGAGTTCCTGCACCTGGTGGGTTCCGCGCTCGACGGTGGCGTCGGTGCCGTGCTGGATGACCTGGCGCATGAGGTCGGCGGCCTGGACGCGCGGCGGCGCGCCTTGCTGCAGCGGTGCGGAGCGGACAGCCTGCCGCTGCACCTCCTCAGCCGCCCCCTGCCGTGCGCCGTCAGCGCGGAGGGGGCGGTCGCGGTGATGCGCGCCGCGCTTGCGCGGCGGCCGGACCTGGCGGCGGCTTTGCGCCCCGTTCCGGCGCCGTCGGCCTGCCCGGCGGTTCTTGTCGAAGACGGAAGTGCCGATGGGGAAGCCTGGGCCGCCAGCGTGGTGGCGTGCCTTTCCGCCGATGCCTGGCGCCAAACGCGCGAACGCTGGGCGGACGCCCCGCCCTCGCCCGCACAAGGGGTGCTACGGATCTGCGTGGTGGAGGGGTCGGAACTGGTTGTGGCCGCGTCCGAAGCGCTGGCGGACGCGGGCGAACTGGCAGCATTGGCCGATGGCCTGGCGGCGGCCATGGGCGGTGGGCACCTGGCGTTGCCCGGCCCTACCCGATGGCGCGCGGCGGCGGTGGCGCTGGCGCCCGATCCGCCCGCAGCCGTGGCCTCGCCCGCGCTCTGGTGCGCCCAAGGCGGCTGGGTGTCCGCTGGCCACACGTTGGCTGGGGAACTGTGGGACCGGCTGCACGCGGCCGCCGACCAGCACGGCATAACGCCGGCCCGCCTGGTGAGGGGAGCATGCCTGTTGCTGTCGGCGACGTTGGGTGATGTGGAGGAGCCGCTGGCGCTTGACTTCCTGGAGGCCGACGGCGACGGGCGGGTGCATGCCGGACGCCTGGTGACGACGGACGCATGGCTGGATCCCGGGGCGGCACCCCTGGCCGTGATGGTGGCGACGCCTGAGTATGAGTTGCCCGGCTTTACGGTCGTGCCGACGGACATCTGGTTCACCGCGCGCCGGGCGGCCGACGATTCCATGGCACCGCCATTGGACCGGCTGGTCCGCCCGGGCGCCCGCCTGCGCCTGGATTTCATCGCGGGTCCGCGCCATGGCTTGCTGCGGCTGACGGCCTGTGCCGACGCGGTCGGCGGGGACGGCGGCCTGTGGCTGCGCCGGCTGGCGCTCCTGCTGCGGCAATTGGCCGATGGGCCGCCCGGCTTTTCCCGCCTCGGCTATTTGCTGCCGGATGACGATGGCCGGATGGCGGCGATGGCCGGGGAAACGTGCCCCTTGCCTGTACCGCCGCTGGCCGCCGCGATGGTGCGGGCGGTGGCGGCGGCGCGCCCGGACCGGCCCGCCGTGTCGTCCCTGGCCGGCGAGACCCTGACCTATGCGGATTTGATGGCGGCCGTTGACAAGGTGGCGGCGGCCCTTCCGGCACCCGGCGCCGCTATCGGCGTCTCCGTCGCGCGGACCGAATTTCTGCCCGCCATCCTACTGGGAATATTCAGCGCGGGCTGTGTCTATGTACCCCTGGACCCCCGCCTGCCGCCGCGGCGCTTGGCGGACATGGTGTCCCGAGTGGACGCGGCCCTGGTGGTGGTGGATGAAACCACGCAGCATCTTTTCGCCCCCCTGGGCGTGCCGCTGACGACGCCGGATAAGATGCGGGCTGCCCGGGTGTCGGTGCCGGCGGTCGGGGACGGGGTGAATCCCGAGGCGACTGCCTACGTTATGTTCACATCGGGCTCCAGTGGGCGGCCCAAGGGTGTCCGCCTTAGCCACCGTGCGCTGGCGGCCTTTCTAGACGCTATGCTGCGGGCGCCGGGGGTGTACGAGGACGATGTCCTGTTGGCAACCACCACCGTGTCCTTCGACATCTCGCTGCTGGAACTGCTGTTGCCGTTGTGCGCTGGCGCCCGCGTCGTCGTCGCGGACGAGGACACGCCGCGGGATGGCCGCCGCCTGGCCGATGCACTGCGACGGACGGGGACGACGCTTTTTCAGGCCACGCCGTCCGCTTGGCGCATGCTCCTGGACGCCGGTTGGCCCGGCGATCCTGATCTGCGCGCATTGAGTGGCGGCGAGGCCATGCCCGATGCACTGGCCCGCGCGCTTCGGTCCCGCACGCGGGAAGCGTGGAATATGTACGGCCCGACGGAAACGACCATCTGGTCGGCATGCGGCCGGGTGGAGGCGCCGGACGTCGCGGCTGCGGCGGGTTTCCAGGACCGGCCGCAAAGCTTGGGTACGGCTATCGCTAACACGCGGCTGTGCATCGTCGACCGTCGCGGCTGCACCGTGCCGCCGGGTGGCATGGGGGAGCTTCTGATCGGCGGCGCAGGGCTGGCCATCGGCTATCTCGACGATGGCCAACGCACGGCCCAGGCGTTCCGCGAAGTGACCGTGATGGGTGCGCGCGCCTACCACACCGGGGACCGGGTGGCGCTGGGGCTGGATGGCCGCCTTTATTACCGGGGCCGCCGGGATCGCCAGGTGAAGATCCGGGGCCACCGCATCGAATTGCCGGAGATCGAGGCGGCACTGCTGTCATGGCCGGGCGTCGGGGATGCCGTGGCGGCGGTGGAGGGTGAGGGCGCGGACGCCCGTCTTGCCGCCTTCGTCACCGGCGATGTGGACACGGTGGCGCTTCGGCGCGGCCTGAAGGACGCGTTGCCGCCGTACATGCTGCCCCACCGGGTGGACCTGCTGCCGGCCCTTCCCCGGCTTCTGAACGGCAAGATCGATTTTGCCGGCCTGATGGCCCGGCAGGGGGCGGGTGAGCAGGAGATGGCCTTGCCCGCGCCAATGGCGGCGCGGTCGGCTGGTTCCGGTGCCGCCGGCCCGGCCGCGATCGAGCGGGACCTCATCGACATCTGGCGGGCGCTCCTGGGACACGCGGATTTCGGCGTGGGCGACAACTTCTTCGACGTCGGCGGCCATTCGCTGCTGCTGCTGCAGAGCCGTGATAAGGTCAACGCCCGCTTCGATGTGCGCATCGAGGTCATCGACCTGTTCGACAGTCCCACGATCAGGGCCCAGTCGGAACTGATCGCCGCCCGACGGAGAACGGCCACCCCGCAAACCGTCGCCGCCGAGGCCCCGCCGCAGGGGGAGACGCCCCGCCGTCGCGATGTCGCTGTCGTGGGCATGGCGGGTCGTTTTCCAGGCGCCGGGGACCTGGACGCGTTCTGGCGCAATTTGGTGGCCGGCACCGAATCCATCACGTTTCTGACCGAAGACGAACTGTTGCGGGATGGCGCCGATCCTGACCTGGTCGCATCGGATGACTATGTGAAGGTCGCCGCGCTGCTGGACGATGTCGAACTGTTCGACGCCGCCTTTTTCGGGCTCAGCCCTGGCGAGGCGGAGCGCATGGATCCCCAACACCGGCTTCTGCTGGAATGCGCGCAGGCGGCGCTGGATGACGCCGGCTACGCGCCGCGCGTTACGGGTGAGAAGGTGGGCCTGTTCGCAGGCACCGGCTTCAGTTCGTACTTCTTCACCAACATCCAGCATGACGACGCCACCATGTCGTCGGTGTCCCCGCTGGAATTGCTGTACGCCAACGATAAGGATTACGCCGTCGCCCAGGTCGCCTACCGCCTTGATCTGCGAGGGCCCTGTGTCACCGTGGGTAGCGCCTGCTCGACCGGGCTGGTGGCCATCCACCAGGCGTGCGAGGCGCTGGTCGTGGGTGCGTGCGACTTGGCCTTGGCGGGTGCCGCCAAGGTCATGACGCCGCAACGCCGGGGTTATATGCACCTGCCGGGCGGCATCATGTCGCCCGACGGCCATTGCCGGGTTTTCGATGAAAGCGGCGGGGGAACCGTCTTCGGCAGTGGGGTGGGCGTGGTCGTCCTGAAGCCGCTGGAACGCGCCTTGGCGGATGGCGACGCCATCCACGCCGTCATCAAGGGCGGTGCCGTGAACAACGACGGCGGCGACAAGCTGGGCCTGACGGCGCCCAGCCAGTTGGGCCAGGCGCGGGTGCTGAGGCAGGCGTTGGCCGCGTCCGGAGTGGCGCCGGAAAGCGTAGGCTACATCGAAACCCACGGCACGGGTACGGCCCTGGGCGATATGGTCGAGGTTGCCGCCATCCGCGACGCGTACGGCGACGGGGGTGCTAATGGCGGCGATGCCGAGGCCTGCATCCTCGGCGCGGTGAAGGCCAATATCGGCCACCTTGATTCCGCCGCCGGTTTGGCCGGGTTCATAAAGGCCGTTCTTTGCGTGGCCAATGGCGTGATACCGCCGGTGCCGAATGTGCGCGGCCTCAATCCCAAGCTCAGGTTCGGCGCCGGCCGTTTTTCCGTCAACCAGACGCTGGTCCCGTGGGCCCCGGCCGACCGGCCCCGGCGCGCGGGCGTGAGCTCCTTCGGCATCGGTGGTACCAACGCCCACCTGCTTATCGAGCAGGCGCCATATCGGGATGGGCGCCTGGATGTGATCGGGGATGCCGCCGCCCCCCCCGACGGCCGGATGCTTTTCGTCCTGTCCGCGCACAGCCCGACCGCCCTGCAGCAGGCCCGGAGGCATCTGTGTGGTCACCTGGACCGTGCCGGTGGGGCGCTGGACCTGCGGGACGTTGCTTTCACATTGGCCGTGGGACGGTCGCCGCAGTCGTGGCGTTGGGCGGCTGTTGCCGGAAACGTCGGGGAATTGCGCGCCCGTCTGGATGCTGACGACCCGATGCCTCCCGTCGCGGTGGGCCAACGGCGCACGCCCGTGGTGTTCCTCCTGCCCGGGCAGGGCAGCCAGCGGTTGGGCATGGCTGCGGCGCTTTACCGGCGGGAAGCCGCGTTCCGGGCGGCGCTGGACGAATGCCTGGCTCATGTCGAGGCCGCCGGCGGCGGCGACTTGCGCGCTCTCCTGCTGGCGATGGAGGCTGACCCGGGGGCCCTGACCGAGACGGCCCGGGCGCAACCGGCGCTCTTCGCCATGGAATACGCGCTGGCGGCGCTTTGGCAAGCTTGGGGGGTGGTGCCGGATGCCATGCTGGGCCACAGCCTGGGTGAATGGGTGGCCGCCGCTCTTTCCGGGGTCATGCCGCTGGCGGACGCGGCGCGCCTGATTGTCATCCGGGGACATGCCATGCAGGCCTGCCCGGCTGGACGCATGGTCGCCCTCGCCGCGCCGGCGGAGGCAGTGGCCCATTGCCTGGAGCCGGAAATCTCGGTGGCGGCCTGCAATGCGCCGGACGTGACGGTCATCGCCGGCCCGGCCGCTGCCATGGCCGCGACGGTCGCGCGTCTGGAGGCGCGGGGCCTGCAGGCGCGTCCACTCCACACCTCGCACGCCTTCCATTCGGCGGCGATGGACGCGGCCGTACCCGCGGTGCGCGCCGCCTTGGCCGAAGTGGCGTTTCAGGCGCCCGCCATACGTTGGATATCCAATCTGACGGGGCGTTGGATCATGGATCAACAGGCGACCGATCCGGACTATTGGTGCCAGCAGTTGCGTATGCCGGTGCGGTTTTGGGATGGGCTTTGCTGCCTGCGCGAAACCTTCAATGACGCTTTCATGGTGGAGGTGGGGCCGGGGACGACACTGGCCGACCTCGTCGTCCAAAACACGCGCGCGCGCGCCCTGTCCAGCCTGGCGGGCCGTAACGGCGACGATTACGGCGCCATGTTGTCCGCGGCTGGCGCGCTTTGGCAGGCGGGTGGGGCGCTGGACATGCAGGCCGTGACGCGTGCCGCCGGTGGCCGGCGTGTCCATCTGCCCCCCAAAGCCCTAGAACGGCACCGCCATTGGATAACGCCCGTGGAAGGGCAGGGCCCGCGTCCGCGGCGCCGGGGCGACCCGGCCGATTGGGGCAAGATCGACACCTGGCGCCGCCGCGCCGCCCTGCCGTCACCCGCGCCCGAGGAGATCGCCGCGACGCCATGGCTGGTCCTCGGCCGGGGCACGTCGGCATTGGAGGAGGCCGTGGTGGCGGTGCTTCACCAAGCGGGGGGCCAGGTTTTGAGAATGCCGTGGGGCGATGCCACCGGTTCCGCCCCGCCTTCCGCAACCATCGCACCGATGGGCCCGGTGGCGGACGATCCGGCGGCCTATTCCCAGATCGCCGCCCTGGCGGCCGGGGGCGCGCGGTGCCTGCGGATCATTTGCTTCTGGTCGCCGCGAGAGCCGGACGGCGACGCGGTGGTGTCCGATGGGGCGGCGTTCCTTGACCGGCTGATGTTCCTGATCCAAGGGCTGGCGTCCGATGATCCTGCCCGGCGCGGCCAGGTCGCGGTGGTGACCCGGGGTCTGGGCGCCATCTCCGCGGGGGAGCGGATCGACCCCTTCGCGGCCCTGTGCCTGGGGCCGGTGCGCGGTGGTGGGCACGAGGCGCCGAACGTGCGCCTGGCAGCGGTCGATGTGGGGGATGCGGACGTCCAAGCGGACCAATGGGAGCAGGCAGGCGCGCTGGTCGCCGAATTGGCGGCGGGCCTACCCGATCAGGAGGTTGCCCTTCGGGGCCGTGGCCGCTGGATCCGCATGGTCGAACCGCTGGCCCTGCCGCCACCAGCGGAACCCGTCCTGCAGCCGGGCGGCCTCTACGCGATCACCGGCGGCTTAGGTGACCTGGGCTTTGCCCTGGCGAAGCACTTGGCCGTCCGCTGGCGCGCGCGGCTGGCGCTGTTCTCGGGCACGCCGGCGGATGACCCGGGGCCGGCTGGCGCGCGCGTGCGTTCCCGCATCGCGGAGCTGACGGCCCTCATGGGCGAATGCCCGCCGCTGTACCATGCGCGGGTGGAGGATGCTCAAGCCATGAACGCCGCGTTCGCCGAACTGCGCGGAACCTTCGGTCCGGTGAACGGGGTCTTCCACCTGGCTGGCGTGGCCGATGGCCGATTGCTCGCCTGGCGACAGGCCGGGGCCGCCGCGCCCGTGCTGGCGCCTAAGGTTGATGGATCGCTGGTGGTGTCGGGTATCGCCCGCGCGCAGGGCATCCCCCTTCTAGTTTTCTTCTCATCCCTCACGGCCCGGCTGGGCACGGTGGGACAACTGGTCTATGCCTCCGCCAACGCCTTCATGGACGCGCTGGCCTTGCGTAACGTGGAAGATGGGTTGCGGACCTACGCCATCGGCTGGGACAGCTGGCGGGATATGGGCATGGCGGCACGCATGGGCGCGGTGGAGGGACTGGCGGCCATGGCGCGCGCCACCCGCCGCAACGGTATCGACCCCGCCGCCGGCCTCGCCACGCTTGAGGCGATCCTGGGCCAACATGAACCCCACGTCCTGGTTTCTCCCATTGACTGGGCGGCCCGGGTGGCCGCCGAGCCAGCGCTGCGATCAGGGGGCGACGCCGTGTCGGCGGCCAGCGCGACCGAGCCGCCGCGGCGGACGCCCCGGCCCCGGACCATGCCCCCGCCGGTGCCGCCGGAAACAGAGGCCGAGGGCCGGCTTGTCGCACTGTGGGAAGAAAGCTTCGGCGTGGCCCCGCTGGGAACGCGGGACAGCTTCTTCGATCTGGGCGGCACGTCGCTGCAGGCCGTGCGCATGGTCCGGTCCATCGGCGCGCTGCTGGGGCAACCCCTTAGCCCCAACGTCCTTTTGCGCGCGGCGACCATCGCCGAGTTGGTCGCCGCCGCTTCTGGTGCCACCCCCGCTACGGCTCAGCGCGCGGCCTCGGCTCCCACCGTCACCCTCATTCGTGACGGGGCCGCGCATGAGCCGCCGCTGGTTCTCATTCACCCCGTCGGCGGCGAGGTCCTCGTCTATCGCGACTTGGCCCAAACCTTGGCCGACCGGCCCATCCATGGCCTGAGTTTTCCGAAGGACGCGCCCGCAGCGGACCTGGCGACGGTGGAGCGTATGGCGGATGCCTACGCGCGGGCTATATGCACGGCGCTGCCGGGCCTTCCCGCCGTGTGCCTGGGCGGCTCCTCCTTCGGGGGCATGGTCGCCCTTGAGATCGCCCGACGGTTCCAGGCGGATGGGGGGCCGGACGTCGCCTCGTTGCTGCTCATCGACACACCCGGTCCGGGCGAAGTCACCGCTGCGCTGGACCGAGACGCCGAGATATTGGCCTACATGACGTCTCACCTTCCGGCCGAGGCGCGCCTCGGCCTGGCGGACCTCCAGGAACAGCCGGAGGAAAGTCTGCTCGACTATTTCTGCGATCGGCTGCGGGTGGTGGCGCCCGAAGCGGCGATGGGCAAAGGGCAATTGGCGGACCTGCTTGCCGTCTTCCGGCACAACCATCGGGCGATGCTGGACTATCGGCCGGCGCCCTTCAATGGGCTGGTGCACTTCATCCGCGCGCTGGAACGGCGGCCCGCTTACGACCCAGTCCATCCCGAACGCGCATGGGCGTCCATCTGCCGGGACCTTGTGATCCATCAGGCCGCCGGCAACCACGTGACGATGCACGCGCCGCCGCACGTCGCGACGTTAGCGCGGGTGGTCGATTCCATATTGGCGGGGACGGAGAAATCCGCCGTCGCGTGAGATGCACACATCACCAGGGGAGGGAAGCAGCGTGGTGGATATCCTGTACTGCAAGGCATGCGCGGCCGAGGCCCTGCGCGCTGGGCCCGACTGGCCCGCGGACGCGCCGGATGCGGAATACTTCTTCGTCCACGGCGATGGCGTCGTGACCGTGGGCGCCGACCGGCAGGACGGCCCCGTCATCGGGACGCCGTCGGACCGGTGGCTAGGATACTGCCGCGATACCCTGGGGATGCCCGTCCCGGACGTCGATGGCCTTTCCCCACAGGAGCAATCCCGATGAACCGCCTCATGCTTATGGTGATCGCGGGCAGCATGGCCATGGTGTCCGGCACGAGCGTGGCCGAACAGGCCAAAATCGAACGCCTGAATCCGGACACGATGCCGAAATCGCCCTTCAAGTCGCAGGCCGTCGTCGTCGATAACGCCGGCAAGTTTGTGCACATCGCCGGCGAGACGGCGGTCGCGACCAACTTCCATGTCCAGGGTGACACGCTGGACGGGCAGTTGACCGACGCCCTGCAGAATTTCGATTACGCTCTGGCGGCAGCGAAAAGCGACCGCGACCACGTGGTGGCGTTGAACGTCTTCTTCGTCGCGAAGTCGGGCGAAGAGCCGAAGACCATCACGCCGCGATTACAGGCCTATTTCAAGGACCACGGCTATCCGGCCGTCACCTTCATTGGCACTCCCGCGCTCGTGGCGCCCGGCATGCTGATCGAGATCGAAGGCACGGCGACTGTCCCCAATTGAGGTCGAGGAGGCGACATTGAAAAAGGGTTTTCTGACCGCCGCCGCCGTCATCGGCATCCTGTCCGGCCCGGCGACTGCGGAGATCGTGAAGTGGAATCCGGAAAAGTTGTTCAACAGTTCCGAATTTTCCCACGTCGTCACCTCGGACCAACGGTCCCGCGTCGTTTTTATCTCGGCCCAGGGACCCATATTGCCGGACGGCACGGTCATCCTGTCCAACCGGGTCAAGGCGCAGACCAAGCAGGTCCTGGAAAACCTCACCCAAGCGCTGGCAGCGGCCGGCGCGAAGCCCGAGGACATCGTCCGCATCCACATCTACGTGACGGACTACCAAGTCGGACAGGGCATCATCATCTCAGGCGAGATGCGCAAGTTCTTCAATTACCAGATGCCGACTTCGTCCTTCATCCCGGTCAGCCAGCTAGAATTCCCTGGCGCGATCCTGGAGATCGACGCCATCGCCGAGCCGGGACGCGCGGCGCAAACGGTGAAGGCCGGCTTATGAGGGGGGGGGAATGCGCGCCGATCGCGGGGGTGGCCCCGGTGCGACGGGGCACCGGGGGCAAACCATGGGCGGCATCAGCGCGCGACCGGTACCATACGCGCCTCGCCCGCCAAGACGACGGCCGTGCCGTCGGGGTTGTCGGCGACCAGCGGCTTGATGACCAGTTGGGCGGGGGATTGCGCCCCTTCGGCCCGGAACGCTGCCTTGATCGATTGTTCGGCCGCGGCGACGTCCTGGTGGTCGTCGATGAAGGCGGTCAATTGCGCCACGCTGTCCAACTGGGTGCCGGCGAAGACCAGAACGCTTTTCAGGTTGGCGACGGCGGCCGAAATCTGGTGGTCGGCGCCGGCTGCCTTCCCGGTGATACCGCCGAACAGGACGATACGCTTGCCCGCCGCCCGCTGGCGCGCCTTGGCGTCGACCAGCAGGTCCGGCGGTATGCTGCTGCGGTCCACATAACGCACGTTGACGATGACGGAACTGCCGCCTGCGTCCAGTTGGCGCACGCCCACCAGGGTGGTGATGGGGTAGTCGATGGCCCCGTCCACCCCGATCATCGAGCCGTTACGGATCGAGAAGTAGGATTTCAAGATCTCCTCGATGCGCCGGTGCTGAGTGCCGCCGCCGCTGAGGTAGCTAATGTCCAGCCGGATGATGGACTGCCGCCGGGCGGCGTCGCGTTCCAACTGCCGGTCCAGTTCGGCCAGCGCGGCCTTCAACTGCTCTGCCACTGTGCCTCGCGCTGGCGGGACGACGCGTCGGTCGATCGTCGTGACCCAGCTTTCCTCGGATACCGCGAAGGATGTCGTGCCACGGGGCAGGCCAGGCGGGTTGACGTACTGAAGCGGCAGAAGGGTGCCCGACGGGTCAGGCGAACTGGCGGCCGCAGTGATTCCGGAAACCATGGTGAGAGATGATAGGATTAATGGAAGTAACAATGCGTGTATTGATTTCATTTCTTTGATCCTATCGGTCATCATTTGGTTGTTTGTCTATGAATTCTGATAATTAATCAGAATTTCCGCATTAATATCCTTATGCATCATGATGTTTAGGTGCTGATATGAACTTTGACCGCAAGGAATTTTTGACGCGAAATAATAAAATGCAGAAGTGATAATTAGTATATTATACCTTAGAGATATTAATTAAAAATATCTCTTTGTGCGCCATTTGATAAATTTGTCTGATTGTTTTTATATATTTCGATTTCTCTTGTTTTCGTTTGTGCCGTGAGGCCGATCTAAGAAAGAGGTGGGAAGATGGGGCGGAAAATGGGAACTGGAAAATGGATGTTCTGCGCCGTCGCGGGATCGCTTCTCGCGGCTTGCGCCTCATCGGGGGTGGCGCCGCCGGAGACCTACGACGCCCGTGCCGCCCGGGCGCGGCAATCGCTGGACCATGCCGTGGCAGTGGTGCGGAGTAGCCTGGACCCGGCGAAGCTTGAGGTCGCGAAGGTGGCCGAAATGACATCGGCCGGCCGCATAGATCCCATCGATCCGGAACCCATGACAGCGGCGCTGAAGACACTGATCCGGTCCGACGGCAATCTCAGGGACGCAACTATCCTCACCTGTGATGAATGGGTGCGCGGCCTCGTGGTCCAGAATAAGTCCATCGTCCCGGTGGCGCTTGACTTCCATGACCAGCACAAGCGGGTACGCATGGTCTTTGATCGCGACCTGACGGAACCGGGGCACGACGGCTATTGGGACGACCCCGCGTTCACCACCATAAACGGGCCCAGCCTGACCGTGCGGCAGCGCCTGCTCTATCACGGGGCGCCGCGCGGCGTGCTGATCGCCACAGTCAGCCTGGCTGATATTTCGCGGCAGTTCGAAAAGGATGCCGACGACACCGGCGCGCGCAGCTTCATCCTGTCGGGTGACCGCGTCCTGGCCCATCCGACCTTAGCGCGCGCGTTTTCGGCGGGATCGCCCCCTGTCGGTGGCACCGCGCCGACCGTCCATGACCTCAATGACAGGGTGCTGGCCGCGCGCGGTTCCGGCCGGATCGTGCCCAACGCTGGCCCTGGCGTAGGCAGGGAAACGGCGGAGATTGTTTCCCTCGATGGCCAGGATTTTCTGATCCAGACGCGGGAACTGCGGGGTTACGGCCCGAAGGGCCAGACTATCGGCACGTATGTGTCGCTCGCGGACGTCACTGACTTCCACGGGCCGCGCGCGGCGCTGGCGCAAAGTCGTCCTTGAGGCGGCTGTGTGGCGGTGCGTAGGCGATCTACCGGAATGGTCTTGGAAAAGGATGGCGGCGATGCGCATGTGGTTGAGGATGATGGCGGTCATGGCGGCGCTGGCGTGTTGCGCCGCGGCGCGGGCCCAGGACTGCCCCGGGGTCGAGGCGCTGCGCGGCGCCGCCCTCTTGGTCAGCTACGGGGGGGTGGATTTCTCCGTTTCCGTTCCCGAGAAATGTCGCGCCATGCAATGCGGGCTGATCGTGGACGTTCATGGGGCGACTATGACGGTCGATGAGCAGGAACGTGCCTTTCATTTGCGCGGCCTTGGGGCCGCCGCCGAAGGCTACGGCGCCCCCAGCCCCTACATTGTGGTCCAGCCCCAGGCGCCGGGCCACCCACCCCAGTGGCGGCCGGATCTGAGCGAGACGGTGATGGGCTTCGCCAAATGCGTCAGCGCGGCGTTGAACGTGGCGCCTGGCCGCCGGCATTTCGGCGGCTTCTCGCAGGGGGCTTACATGACGGCGCACTTCTACTGCGAGAACAGCGGCTTCTTCGCCAGCTTCGCGGCCGTCGCCGGTGGGGCCGAGATGATCAAGGAATGCCTGGGCGGCCCACATGCGCCGCTACTTTTCATCCAGGGACGGTCCGATACCTTCGTACCCTTCGATTACGCCAGGGAGATGCTGGATGTCATGAAGGACCGCTTGCCCCGCCAGCAGGCCAAGGGGCCGGATGAGACAATCTACACTTCACACGACATGACCGTGGATGTCCTGCTGCATGACGCAAGCGGCGGGATGGTTGGCGGCCATTGTGTTCCCGGCGGCGAGGGCAGGGTGGGCTGCCCGGCCAGCTTCAACGCCGGGGAAAGGGTGCTGCGCTTTTATATCGCCAGCGCCGCCGACAAGACCGAAAAGCCGCATTCATGAAGCGCCGCCTGCCGCCGGCTCCGCGGTCGGCAAGCATTGCCGTGGTGGTCTATATCCGAGGGAGATGAGCACATGGTCGGTCCTATCATCCAGTTCAGCAATGTTTCCAAGCGCTTCGTCAAGGGGAAGGAGACGATCACGATCTTCGATCATCTCGACCTGTCCATTCAGGCGGGGGATTTCGTCGCCATCATGGGGCCCAGTGGTTCCGGCAAGACTACGCTATTGAATCTTATGGGCGGGCTGGACCAGGCGACGGAGGGGCAGATCACCTTCAACGGGGCGGCCATCTCCGGCCTCAGCGAGGGCCAGTTGGCGGCGTGGCGGGCGGTCAACGTCGGTTTCATCTTCCAGTTCTACAATCTCATGCCCATGCTGACGGCGGAGCGGAACGTGGAACTGCCGCTATTGCTGACCAAGCTGAGCGGGGCAGAGCGGCGGCAGCGGGTCCAGGCGGCCCTCGCCCTGGTCGGCCTGCGGGAACGGACCGGCCACTATCCCCGCGAGATGTCGGGCGGCCAGCAACAGCGCGTCGCCATCGCCAGGGGCATAATCTCCGACCCTAAACTCCTGGTCTGCGACGAGCCGACGGGCGACCTGGACCGCGCCACGGCCGACGAGGTTTTGCTGATGCTACAGACGCTGAACCAGGAAATGGGCAAGACCATCGTGATGGTCACCCATGACCCCGCGGCCGCCAAATATGCCCACCGCATCCTGCACCTGGACAAGGGTGCCTTCACGGATCGGGAGCTTGCAGCATGAACGACTTCTATCTGATGCGGAAGAACCTCTCCCGCAAGAAGCTGCGTGCCATCCTGATGCTGGTCGCCATCTTCATTGCTTTCCTGATTTTCGGCGTGCTGGCCAGTTTCCAGCACGGTTTCAACGCCGGCACTGGCCTGGGCGGCACCGACAGCCGGCTGATAACGGTCAGCAAGATCAACTTCACCCAGTCGCTGCCGGTAGCCCATATCGCCCGCATCGCCGGCGTAGACGGCGTCGAGACCGTGGCCATGGCCAACTGGTTCGGCGGCTATTACCAGGAACCTTCAAATCTACTAGCCATGTATGCGGTCGATCCGGAACCTTACTTGAAGGCGTACCGCGACGCCTACGTCATCGCGCCGGCCGAGCGCGCGGCCTTCCTGGCGGATCGCGGATCCCTTCTCGTTCCCGAGGGACTGGCCAATAAATACGGCTGGAAGGTGGGCGACAGCTTGCCGCTGCTGAGCAACATCTTCAGCAACAAGACCACCAATAGCCATCGATGGGACTTCACCATTGCCGGCATCATCCATACGGCCCATCCAGACGACCCGCAGGGGGCGATCCTGTTCCATCATGCCTATTTTGACGAGACGGTGACTTTTGGCCGCGACAAATTCAATTGGGCGGTCGAGCGCATCGCGCCTGGCGCCGATGGCGACCGCATCGCCGGGGCCATCGACCTGCTGTTTGCGAACTCCCCCAGCGAGACGGCCACGCAGCAGGAAAAGGCGTTCAATCGGGCTTTCCTGGCCCAGATCGGCAACATCGCGCTGATCGTGACATTGGTGGTGAGCGCGGCGTTTTGCACCATCCTCATGATCGTGGGCAATACCATGATCATGGCCATCCGGGAACGGACCAAGGAAATCGCCGTGCTCAAGACCCTGGGCTTCTCCCGCGGGCGCATTCTGCGCCTGGTGCTGGGGGAGGCGTTGCTGCTGGCCCTGCTGGGGGGCGTGCCGGGGCTGCTGCTGGCGGTGGTGGTGGATAAGGTCGCCCTAGCCAAACTGCTGCCCGGCAGCACGATGACCTGGCCTATCTCCTTGACCGGCATCGGCTTCATGTTGGCGTTCGGCCTGGTGACGGGCCTGGCGCCGGCGTTGAACGCCATGCGCATCAACATCGCTGCGGGCCTGGCCCGGTTTTGATCCGGCGCGGGGGCGACCGGTCGCGTCAGACAATGGGATGAAGGGCACCATCATGAGCTTGGTCAATCAAATCGCCGCTGTCACCGCCCTGAATTTCAAAAGCATGCCCCAACGAACTCTGGGCTCGCTTTCCACGGTGGTGGCCGTGACGCTGGTGGTCACTGTCCTGCTGGCGTTCCTGGCGATGGGAGAGGGGTTTCAGAAAACGATCCGGGGATCAGGCGCCGCCGACGTGGCCCTGTTCCTGCGGGCGGGCGCACAGGCGGAGGCGAATAGCAGCGTCACGCGGGACCAGTTGCGCCTGATTGAGGAAGCGCCCGGCATCGCGAGCGACGCGAGTGGCAAGCCGCTGGTGTCGGGCGAACTGTACGTTGTCGTGGACGGCATCAAGAAGTCGAGCAACACCAAGGCGAACCTGCCTCTGCGCGGCATCAGCCTGAAGGGCACGGCCACGCGGCCGGGCTTCAGGATTGTCGCGGGGCGGATGTTCGCTCCTGGCGCGAACGAGATCGTCGTGGGGTCCGCCGTGCTGAAGGAATTCAACGGCATGGACGTCGGAAGTACGGTGCGTTTCGGCACCAGCACCTGGACCGTCGTCGGCGTCTTCGACCTTGGCGGCAGCATTTTTGAATCGGAACTTTGGGCCGATATCGACGTGGTGCAGAACCTGTTCCAACGCCAGAATGTCTTTCAATTGGCGCGGGTCAAGCTTGAGGATCCCTCCAAGCTGGTCGCCCTGAAGGCGTTCAGCGAGGGGGATCCCAAACTCAAGCTGGAGGTCGTCTCCGAGGCTGATTATTACGCCAAGCAGGCGCGCAGCATGACTGGGCTTATTCAAAAGCTAGGCTGGCCGCTGGCCATCGCCATGGCCCTGGGCGCTCTGGCCGGCGCCTTGAACACCATGTACAACTCGGTGGCGTCGCGCGCGCATGAAATCGCAACGCTGCGCTGCATTGGTTTCGGCGGCCTTCCCGCGTTCGTCGGCACCTTGCTGGAAAGCCTGGCACTGGCGGCGCTGGGTGGGTTGGCGGGCAGCCTTGTCACTTGGTTGCTTTTTGATGGGATGACGGCGTCGACCCTGGGCAGCAACTTCACCCAAGTCGTCTTCAAATTCGACCTGTCGCCCTTCCTGGTTCTGCAGGGTATCCTGATCGCCCTAGTCGTCGGGGTGGTTGGCGGGGTGTTCCCGGCCTGGCAGGCGGCCCGGATGCCCGTCTTGCACGCATATAACAGAAGCTGACGGGGTGACAGACTCCGGACGAGGAGGGGCGCCGGCGGGAACCATCGGCTAGAGTCGTCCGCGTTCAATCAGACGCAGCCGGCTCGAGTTGAGTCTGTCCGCGAGCAGCTTCACGCCCAAAGGCGCTTCCACCTTTGGGCGATCTGCTCCAGGCGATTCAGGTGGCGAAGGGGGGCGTTCCGGCCTCTTTTTTTAATCCCGTTCAACCCCGATTGCCGCTCCCCGAATAGGGGACATCCGATGGGTAGCTTTCCTGGGGAGAAATTTCATCCTATGGTGTCGCAATATAGGATTGCGAGTTGATTGGGCTTGAGGCCGTTTATCATTGGCGGTTTCGGGTCGTGGCATCCCATGTTGCCCTCAGGGCCAAGAACCATAGTACATATCTAAATTAACCATCTTAAATTCACGTCATCTGCCTTTGGATCGTGCATCGAAAATGACGCACGTACCCCGGATCTCAACCTCAATTCAAGATAATAGGAGACAGTCATGCGTAATTCTCTTTTATTGACGACGATTTTTCTTGGCCTCGCTTGCTCACCCCTGGCCGCCGCCCAACAAAGGGAAACGGATGCAACGCGCCTGCCCTTGCGCTACGCCAGCCCGGACAACTTTCCCCGCTGGTCGGCCTCTTTGGCCGTGGTGACGAAGTCCTGGGTGAAAACGGCCGACCTGGGCACGATCACGCCTTCCGACACGTCCGGCGACTTGAAGGCGCAACTGGCGTCCGCCCTGGATGCGTTGGACAAGCAACTCGCGGCGCGCGGGGCCCGGCGTAACGCCATCATTCGCCTAAACGTCCGTTTCGTGGGCGAGAAGCTCGAGGACACGCGGCTGATCGGCGACGCGTTGGCTGCTTATTTCGCCGTGCGCAACAATTCCATGGCGGGAACGGTTGGCGGGATCGATTATCCCGTACGGTCAACGGTGGGCGTTGAATCGCTGGAGCCCGCCGGCGCCAAGGTGGCCCTGCAGGTCCGGCTGGTCGAGGATGGCGACAGCCTGACGCGGGAGTTGGTCAATCCCGAACTCCGCGGCCGGGCCGCCACGGCGCCGGGCACGGTCCTGTTCGGGGGTGTCAGTGCCCAGCAGAAGGACTTCACGATCGAAGGCTATGACAATTTCGAACATGAGGTCACCGGTGCGGTGAAGAACCTGGCAAAGGTGCTGGCCAACGCCTCTAGCGGCATTGGCCAGGTAAAGACCTTGACCGTCTATTACGCCCCCCACGGCAAGGCGGAGATAACCGACGAGGTGGTGCGCCGCAACCTGCTGGCGGCGCTCAAGACCGCGGGGGCCAAGACGGTACCCAAGATCGAGGTGCAGGCCGTCGGGTCCGCCTGCACGCCTCAGTTCCAGGTCATCCTGGATGGTGAGGCCATCGCGCCGGCCACGCTCGCTATCGCCAACTGACATCACTGCTGACGGCACCGTGGAACCGGCCCGATGCGATCAGTGTGATGTCGCCGCCTCGGGCTGGCCTTGGCCTATGCTGCACGTGTGCCGGCAAACCGGCGTTTATCCTAGCCCGAATAATTCACCGGGGTCGGCGGACATGGCCTAAAGTCCTGGAATCACGTGGAATTCGATTGTTAAAGCCGAACCTGCCGTTTCCAGAACGCCATGCCCGCCGAAATTGATCCTATCTTGTCACTGCCTGGCCTGTCACCGGTCTGCGGCAAGCCTGTTATCGCCCGCTTCGACGGGGGGGCGGTTGTCGTCGGATGGTGGCGTCCTGCTTTTTGCGGAGGTGGAACGTCGGCTGGGCATTGCCGACCGGCTGGCGCGCTGCATCGAAGACCCCCGGGCGCTGGAGCGGGTGGTCCATGGGTTGGCAAAGATGATCCGGTTCCGGGCCCTGGCTGTTAATCGGCGCGCAGTTTGGACGCCGATCGGCACGGTATCCATTTGATTCTATTGAAGTCGATGGGGGTGCTGGAGGGCACCGATTTACGGCGAGGCGTTCAATCTAGCCTAGGTGTGCAGTCCCAGAATCTGATGGTGCATCATCGATCCTGAATCGTCAGGAGGAGGATGCTAATGGCGCCGGCGGCGTATCACCGCCTGGTCTACGCCGGGGAGGCCTGTCCCCGCTTCCTGGTGGTGGGCAGCCGCCTGGTCACCGCCGCCACCCTGCCGCTGGGTATCGGCATGGCCGCCGATGCGGCCGTCACCATCGGGGTCATCCTCCATTCCCCGGTGATTGGCGCCTTCGCCGGGGGTGCGGTCCTGCTCGTCCTGGCGCTGCTTTGGTACGCGCATCCCTGGCGTATGCTGCGCCGCCGATCGGTCGCCTGATCCGGAACCTTCGCCGCGATGCCGGATTAAGGGGCGGGGCGCCGCGGGGTGCCCTCAACACCATCCCGGAGGAATTCATGGGTCTGTTCACCAAGGACATCGAGACGATGAACGATCTGTTCGTCCATCAGCTGAAGGACATCTACTACGCTGAGAAGCGCATCCTGAAGGCGCTGCCCGACATGGCCGGGAAGGCGACCGGCCCGGAGCTGAAGCAGGGCTTCGAGACCCATCTGCGCGAGACCGAAGGCCAGATTCAGCGGCTGGAGCAAGTCTTCCAGCTGCACGGCGTCGAGCCGGAGGCGGTGAAGTGCCCGGCCATCGACGGCATTATCGACGAGGCCGACGACGTCGCCGGCGACGTGGACGACAAGCAGGTGCTGGACGCCGCCCTCGTGGCGGCCGCCCAGGCGGTGGAGCACTACGAGATTTCCCGCTATGGCACCTTGGTGGCCTGGGCGCAGCTGCTGGGGCGCGACGACTGCGCGCGGCTGCTGCAGCAGAACCTGGACGAGGAAAAGGCCACCGACGAGAAGCTGACCATGCTGGCCAAGAACGGCATCAACAGCCTGGCGGCCTAACTCCCTCCGCGACCTCCGGCGCCGTGTGCTCCGGAGGTCCCTCTCATTCCATCCCTTCGTCGCGAGGGTGGGTTTTACCCCATGGACTACATCGCGCTGTTCTTCGCCGGAGCCTTCCTGTGCAACGGCGTCCCCCATCTGGTGGCGGGCCTGCAGGGTCGGCCGTTCCCCACGCCCTTCGCCAAACCGCCCGCCAAGGGGAACAGCTCGCCCCTGGTGAATTTCCTATGGGGCTTCGTCAACATACTCATCGGGCTGGTCCTATGGTCCGTCCGACCGGTGATGGCAGTGGTGACGCCTGACTTTGTCGTGCTGGTGATGGGTGCGCTGATCATGGGTATCTGGCTGACCCTGCACTTCGCCAAGGTCCAGGCCGGGAAGCCGACCCGATGAGCCCGGCCTGGGAGCGGCGCCTGGTCGTGGCCACGGGGGCGGTCATCGCCCTTTTCGGCCTGTACCTCCTGATCGGCGGGGGTTGGCTGATAGCTTTGGGCGGCAGCCCGTATTATGCCGCCGCCGGCATCGTGCTGCTGGCCGTCGGTCTCCTGCTGTGGCGCCGCCGGACGGAGGCGCTGTGGCTGCATGCCGCCCTGGTGCTGGTCACCATGGCCTGGGCGGTCTGGGAGGTGGGCTTCGATTTCTGGGCATTGGCACCGCGCGGCGACGTCCTGGTGCCGCTGGGCGTTTGGCTGATGCTGCCCTTCATCACCCGCGGCCTGGTCCCCGCCGGGCGGGCGCCGGTCCTGGCACTGGGCGGTGTGCTGGTGCTGGCCGTCACCGTCGTGGGCGTCGCCCTCGCCCGGGACCGGCATGCCATTCAGGGCACGGTGCGGCCCTTGGGGCTGGAGCCGCCCGCCGCCGATCAGGCAGCAGGCGACTGGTCGGCCTACGGCGGCAGCGGCCGAGGGGACCGCTATTCCGACCTGGCCCAGATCACCCCGCGGAATGTTGGGCACCTCAAGCTGGCCTGGCAGTTCCGCACCGGCGATCTGCCTGGGCCGAACGACCCGGGCGAGATCACGACGGAGGTGACGCCCTTGAAGGTGGGCGGCCTCCTTTACACCTGCTCCCCCCACCAGATCGTCTTCGCCCTGGACGCCGCCACGGGCGCGCTGCGCTGGAAGTTCGACCCCCAGGTCCAGCGCAACCCGGGTTTCCAGCACATGACCTGCCGCGGTGTCGCCTTCCACCGCACGCGCCCCGGCGCCACGGCGGTCGACGGCACGCCGGCCCCGGCCGAATGCCCCACCCGCATCTATCTGCCTACCGACGACGGCCGACTGTTCGCCCTGGACGCGGAGACCGGCAAGCCGTGCGACGGCTTCGGCGACCATGGCCAGATCGACCTGAAGCGCGGCAGCGCGGTAAAGCAGGTTGGGTTCTACCAGGGCACGTCGCCGCCGGCGGTGACCGACCAGGTGCTGATCATGGGCGGCGCCGTCATCGACAACTACTCCGGCAAGGTGCCGTCAGGTGTCATCCGGGGATTCGATGTCTACAGCGGCAGGCTGGTCTGGGCGTTCGACGCCGGCAACCCCGACCCCAACGAGATGCCGTCGGCCACCCACCACTTCACCGCCGGCAGCCCCAACTCCTGGATCGTGTCGGCGGTGGATGAGGCCCTGGGTCTGGTCTATGTGCCCTTGGGCTCGGCCTCGCCGGACATCTGGGGCGGCAAGCGCACGCCGGCACAGGAGCGCTATGACAGCGCCCTGGTCGCCCTGGACATCGCCACCGGCAAGCTGCGCTGGTCCTTCCAGAATGTGCACCACGACGTCTGGGACATGGATGTGCCGGCCCAGCCCAGCTTGGCGGACGTGGCCACCCCCGCCGGCCCGGTGCCGGCGATCTACGTCCCGGCCAAGACGGGCAACATCTTCGTGCTGGATCGTCGCGACGGGCACCTCATCGTGCCGGCGCCGGAGGTGCCGGTGCCGCAGGGGGCGGCACCCGGCGATCGGCTGGCCCCGACACAGCCCGCCTCCGCGCTCAGCTTCCGACCCCAGGACAAACTGACGGGCGCCCAGATGTGGGGCGGCACGATGTTCGACCAGCTGGCCTGCCGCATCCTGTTCAAGCGCTTGCGCTACGAGGGACCGTTCACACCGCCGTCCCTGCAAGGCACGCTGGTCTTCCCCGGCGACCTCGGCATGTTCGAATGGGGTGGCATCGCCATCGATCCGCGGCGCCAGCTGGCCATTGCCAACCCCATGTCCATCCCTTTCATCTCCCGCCTCATTCCGAGGGGGAAGGACAACCCGGCTGCACCCAACGGCCAGCATCCACCGGGAACGGAACTGGGCGTGCAGCCCATGTACGGCACGCCCTTCGGCGCCAACCTGGGTGTGTTCCTGTCACCGCTGGGCATCCCTTGCCTGCAACCCCCCTGGGGTGAACTGGCGGCCATCGACCTGCGTACCAGCAGGGTGGTGTGGCGGCACCGCGTCGGCACTATCCGCGACATGGCGCCCCTGCCCATACCGCTGGAACTGGGCGTGCCCATGCTGGGCGGCCCCCTCGTGACGGCCGGCGGCGTGGTGTTCCTGACCTCCACCATGGACTATTCCATCCGGGCCTTCGACGTGAGCGACGGCCGGCTGCTGTGGCAGGACCGGTTGCCGGCCGGCGGGCAGTCCACGCCGATGTCCTACCAACAGGGTGGGCGGCAATACGTCGTCACCGTGGACGGCGGCCACGGCTCCTTCGGCACCAAGATCGGTGACTACGTCCGGGCCTACACGCTAGGGGACTGAGGGGCCCGACCGGAATCGGCGGCGGCTCCTAAAAATCATCGGAACCTGTGGTCCCGGCCGGAATTGATCCCGCACTTCGTGACCGTTGCCTTTCCCGCGCCGCCATTGACCGCATGGCGCCAGCCCTGGCGGCTGCCTGGGAACGACGCGGCGCCACCTTCCACCGCAGCGATATGGAAAGGCTCCCACATGAAAGCGCTGACCTGGCACGGCAAGGGCGACATCCGATGTGAGCACGTTCCCGACCCCCAGATCGAACACGCCCGCGACTGCGTCATGAAGGTGACGGCCTGTGCCATCTGCGGGTCGGACGTCCACCTCTACGACGGCGTCATCCCCAGCATGGAAAGCGGCGACGTCCTGGGCCACGAGACCATGGGTGAGGTGGTGGAGGTTGGCAGCGGCGTCAGCAACCTGAAGGTCGGCGACCGGGTGGTGGTGCCCTTCACCATCGCCTGCGGCGAATGCTTCTTCTGCAAGCGGGGATATTTCTCCGCCTGCGAGCGCTCCAACCCCGACAAGGCCAAGGTGACCAAGCTATGGGGCAACTCGCCGGCGGGCCTGTTCGGCTACTCCCACCTGCTGGGCGGCTACAGCGGCGGGCAGGCGGAATATCTGCGCGTGCCCTATGCCGACGTCGGCCCCATGAAGGTGCCCAGCGGCCTGACGGACGAGCAGGCGCTGTTCCTGTCCGACATCTTCCCCACCGGCTACATGGCGGCGGACTTCTGCAACATCCAGCCCGGCGACACCATCGCCATCTGGGGCTGCGGCCCGGTGGGCCAGATGGCCATCCGCAGCGCCTACCTCCTGGGGGCGGAGCGGGTCATCGCCATCGATCATGTCCCCGAGCGGCTGGAGCTAGCCCGCCAGGGCGGGGCCATGACCTTGGATTTCAAGGAAGAGGACATCTACGACCGCATCATGGACCTGACCCACGGCCGCGGGGCGGATGCCTGCATCGACGCCGTGGGCACCGAGCCCGACCTCGGCAGCGGTTTCGATGCCGTCGTCGACCGGATCAAGGTCGCAACCTTCATGGGCACGGATCGGCCGCATGTCCTGCGCCAGGCCATCATGTGCTGCCGCAACTTCGGCACCGTCTCCATCGTCGGGGTCTATGGCGGCTTCCTGGACAAGATCCCCATGGGGTCGGCCATCAACCGGGGCCTGACCTTCCGCATGGCCCAGACGCCGGTGCAGCGCTACCTGCCCCACCTGCTGCGCCGCATTGAGGAGGGGGAGATCGACCCGTCCTTCGTCATCACCCATCGCGCGTCGCTGGAGGAGGGGCCCAACCTCTACAAGACGTTCCGCGACAAGAAGGACGGCTGCATCAAGGTCGTTATGAAGCCCTGATCCCAAAACAGATGAGAGAGGAACAACGCCATGGCTGCTTCCCGTGCTCCCTTGCGTCAGCTGGCTGTCGTCACCGGTGCCTCCACCGGCATCGGCTACGAACTGGCCAAGCTGTGCGCCCAGAACGGCTTCGACCTGGTGGTCGCCGCCGACGAACCCGAAATCCACGACGCCGCCGACACCTTCCGTGCCATGGGTGCCCACGTCGACGCGGTGCAGACTGACTTGGCCACGTTGGACGGCGTGGACACGCTCTATGCCGCCATCCAGGCCGCCGGCCGGCCGGTGGACGCCCTCTTCGCCAATGCTGGCCGGGGACTAGGCAAGGGTTTTCTGGACCAGAACTTCGTCAAGGCCAGGCGGGTGATCGACACCAACGTCACCGGCACCGTCTACCTGATCCACCGGGTGGGCCGGGACATGCGGGCGGTGAATGCCGGCCGCATTCTCATCACCGGTTCCATCGCTGGTTTCATCCCCGGCAGCTACCAGGCCGTCTACAACGCCAGCAAGGCGTTCCTGGACAACTTCGCCTACGCCCTGCGCAACGAACTGGAGGGCACGGGCGTCACCGTCTCCTGCCTCATGCCGGGGCCAACGGAGACCGACTTCTTCCGCCGCGCCGAACTGCTGGATACCGAGGTGGGTACCGGAGAGAAAGACGACCCGGCCAAGGTCGCGCGCGACGGCTTCGACGCGCTGATGAAAGGCGAAGCCGACGTGGTCAGCGGCTGGAAGAACAAGCTGCAGGCCACCCTGGCCAACATCATGCCGGCCGAGACCCTGGCGAAGCGGCACCGCGACATGGCGGCACCCGGCACGGCGAGCAAGCACTGACCCACCATCCATCATCCCATCCACCTTCAGGAGGGCGACATCCATGTTCATGCACAACAAGCGCCTGCAGTACACGGTGCGGGTGGCGGAGCCCAACTCGGTCCTGGCCAGCCTGATGCTGGAGCAGTTCGGCGGCCCTCAGGGCGAACTGGCGGCCGCCATGCGCTACTTCACCCAAGCGCTGGGCGAGAGCGATCCCGGCCGCAAGGACATGCTGTACGACATCGCCACGGAGGAGCTGAGCCAGTGGTCCAGTAATAGACCCCCCAGGCGATCAGAGCCGCCAACACCACGACGGCGGCGATGATCAGGCCGATGCGCACCCTGGGATTGGCCAGGGGCGAGGGATTCTTCTCGTCTTTCTGCTTGCCGTCCTGTTGCCGGTCCTTGCTTGCGGCCTTGTCCTCGTGGCCGTCTGTCGGGCGGTGAATCCGACCCCGTCCCGGCTAACGCGTGGCATAGTCCAGCACCAGATAGCCCAGTAGAATCAGCAGCCAGAAGACGGCGCCCAGTGCCATGACGCGCATCAGGCCGCCTTCGCGCCGCAGCTGCATGAACACCCAGACAACCAGGGCGGCCTTGAGCCCGGCGATGGCCAGGCTGGCTATCAAGCTGGGGGTGCCGGTCAGGACTAGGCTGGCGCCCACCGTCAGGCCCAGCAAGGCTAGCAAGGCGGCCCAGACGGTCAGCAGGGGCGCTATCGTTCTCATCAGCGCACCAGATACAGGACGGGGTAGAGAAAGATCCAGATAACGTCCACCAGGTGCCAGTAGAGGCCCACGACCTCCACCCCCGTGGCCTGTCGGGGCAGGGCCAGGCTGCGGTGGTGGACGCGCAGCGCCAAGCCCGCCAGCAGGCCCACGCCGATGGTCACGTGCACGGCGTGCAGGGACGTGGCGATGAGGTAGAGGTCCATGAACAGGTGGGCCGCCGGGTTGGCGAAGGCCTCGGGCGGGGCCAAGGCCGGCAGCAGCCGTTCATGATACTCGCTGACGTACTCCACGGCTTTGAGCGCCAGGAAGCCGATGCCCAGGCCGGCGCCGGCCTGCAGGCCCACCACGGTGCCCTTGATCTTGCCGGCCTCCGCCGCCGCGACAGCCAGGGCCACCGCCAGGCTAGAGGTCAGCAGCACCACGGTGTTGGCGGCACCGATGCCGTAGTGCAGGTGCTTGGACGCCGCCACGATCTCCTGCGGGTGCATCAGGCGCAGGGCCAGGGCCACGGCGAACAGGCCGCCAAACAGCATGATCTCGGAGCCTAAGAACAGGTACATGCCCATCAGCGTGGTTTCGCGCTGGCGTGCCTGAGCCGTGTCAGCCATGGGCCGCCTCCCGCTCGCCGTCCACTTCCACCGGGTATTGGTAGGGCGGGCCGTCCACGGTGGGCAGCTCATGGAAATTGTGCTGCGGCGGGGGCGAGGGCACGGTCCATTCCAGGCCGGTGGCGCCCCAGGGGTTGGGCGGCGCCTTGCCGCCATGGCGCAGGGAATAGAGCAAGTAGGTGAAGGGCAGCAGGTAGGCCAGGCCCAGCACGCTGGCGCCCGCCGACGACAGCACGTGCAGGGTCTGGAACTCCGCCGGATAGACGTGATAGCGCCGGGGCATGCCGAGGTACCCCAGGATGAACTGGGGGAAGAAGGTCAGGTTGAAGCCGAGGAAGATGAAGATGGCCGACAGCCGCCCCCAGACCAGGGGCAGCATGCGGCCCATCATCTTGGGCCACCAGTAATGCAGGGCGCCGAAGTAGGCGGAGACCGTGCCGCCCACCATGATGTAGTGGAAATGGGCGACGACGAAGTAGGTGTCGTGGACGTGCACGTCCACCGCCAGCATGGCCAGGATCAGGCCCGTCATGCCGCCCACCACGAACAGGCCGATGAAACTCATGGCAAACAGGAAGGGTGGGTCCAGCGCGATGTGGCCCTTATAAAGCGTGGCCGTCCAGTTGTAGACCTTGATGCCCGAGGGCACCGCCACCGCCAGGCTGAGGAAGCTGAACACGGCGCTGGCGTACATGGACTGCCCCGCCACGAACATGTGATGACCCCACACCAGGAAGCCAAGGATGGCAATGGCGATGGAGGACCCGGCCACGAAACGGTAGCCGAACACCGGCTTGCGCGCCGCCGTGGCCACTAGCTCACTGATCACCCCCAGGGCCGGCAGGATCATGATGTAAACCGCCGGGTGGCTGTAGAACCAGAACAGGTGCTGGTACAGCAGCGGGTCGCCGCCCAGCGCCGGGTTGAACACGCCGATGCCGAACAGTCGCTCCGCCGCGATCAGCACCAGGGTGATGGACAGCACCGGTGTCGCCAGCACCAGGATGAGGGAGGTCGCGTAGATGCTCCAGACGAACAGCGGCAGCCGCCCCCAGGTCATGCCCGGACAGCGCAGCCGGTGCACCGTGACGATGAAGTTGAGGCCCGTCAGGATGGAGGAGAAACCCACCACGAAGATGGCGGTGGCAGCCAGGATGACGTTGCCGTTGGCGAACATGGACGACAGCGGTGTGTAGAAGGTCCAGCCCGTGTCCACCCCGCCCAGCACCAGCACGGCGATGGTGAACAGCCCGCCCACCATATAGATGTACCAGCTGAGCAGGTTCAGCCGGGGGAAGGCCAGGTCCCGCGCGCCGATCATCAGCGGCACCAGGAAATTACCGAAGGTGTTGGGGATGGACGGGATCAGGAAGAACCACACCATGATGACGCCGTGCAGGGTGAAGGCGCGGTTGTAGCCCTCATTGCTCATCAGGTCGGCTTCGGGCGTCAGCAGGTCGATGCGGATCAGGGCCGCGGCCGCCCCGCCCACGAAGAAGAACAGGGTGATGGACAGGAAATAGAGGATGGCGATGCGCTTGTGGTCCGTGGTCAGCAGCCAGGACTTCAGGCTGTGGCCATGCTCCAGATAGCTCACTTCCGCAGTGGCCTCACTCATGTCCACCTCCCGGCTGGGCGTTGGCCAGCGACTTGATGTAGGCGACCAGCTTCAGCACATCTTCCTCCCCCAGCACGTTCTGGTAGGTGGGCATGATGGCAGGGTAGCCCGCCGCCACCTGGGCCTGGGGCAGCAGGATGCTGTCGCGCAGGTACTGGTCGTCCGCCGTCACCACTTGGCCATTGGCCAGCGGTACCGGCCGGCCGTACAGCCCTTCCAGGGGCGGGGCGTGCACCGTGCTGGCGGCACCGTGGCAGCCGCTGCACCCCATCTGGCGGAACAGCACGGCGCCCTGCGCCGCCAGTGACCCGTCGGTGCCGGCGGCGGCCAGCCAGCGGGCGTAGTCGGCCGGCGTCTGCACCACCAGTTGCCCGCCCATCACGGCATGGTCGGTGCCGCAGAACTGGGCGCAGACCAGGGCGTAGGACCCGGCGGCGTCGGCCCTGAACCACAGGCGGGTGTAGCGGCCGGGCACCACGTCCTGCTTCAGGCGCAGCGCCGGCACGAACAGGCTGTGGATGACGTCCTGCGAGGCCAGCGTCACCACCACCGCCTGGCCGGCGGGCACATGCAACTCATTGATTTCCGCCTGGCCGCCGGGGTGCTGGAACTTCCACATCCATTGCTTGCCCACCGCATTGATGGCCAGGGCCTCGGCCGGCGGCTGATACAGGTCGATGAACAGGCCGGTGGACCACAGGTAGAAGGCCACGGTGGCCAGGAAGGGGATGGCCGCCCACGAGACCTCCAGCCAGACGTTGCGGTTGACGGCATGGGTGCGGTCGGCCGGCTTGCCCCGCCGGTACTTCACCGCGAACCAGGTGATCAGGATGAACACCGGCGCCGACAGCAGCACGGCCAGGACGGCTAGTCCCAGGAACAGGGTGTCCACCTGGCCCGCATGGTGGGAGGCCTGGCCGGCCCAGAAGGTCAGCAGCCGGTTCATGATGGCCCCACCGGCCGGCGGTCGCGCCCGACGGCCCAGGCGATCCAGCCCCCACCGCCCAGCACCACCAGGGCGCCCACCGCGCGCAGCAGGGTCCAGATCAGGGGGCCGTTGCGCCCCGTCATCGGGTCGTAATGGAAACACAGCAGCAGGATGCGTTGGCCCCAGGTCTCCGGATCACGCTGCGTCGCCTCCATCACCGCCCGCGTCAACTCATCGGGCGCTGGTGCCAGGCCGTAGAGCCAGTGATTCAGCCGGCCGTCCGGCTGCAGCACCGCCACCGCCGCCACATGGGCGTATTGCTGGATGCGGTCGTCCCAGGCGTAGCGGTAGCCTAGGGCGTCGGTCACCGCCCGGATCTGGTCCTTGGCACCGGTCAGGGCGTGGATGCCCTCAGGCCCCAGGGCGGGGACGGCGTGGCGCAAGTCGGCCAGGTCGGCGCTGGCCTCGGCCGGCCCTTCGCGCGGATCGATGCCGAAGGCCACCAGGGTGAAGTCGCGGCCGGGCCGCAGGCGCTGGGCGGCAATGGCCTGGGCCAGGCCCGCCAGAGTGGCGCCGCAGATGTTGGGGCAGCGGTGCAGCACCGGGACCAGCACCAGGGGCTTGCCCGCCGCCAGGTCGGCCAGGCTGACCGCGTGGCCGTCGGCTTCCAGGAAGGTGCCTTCCAGGGGGACGCGGGCATCGGGCCGAGGGTCGATGCCCGCCGTCCGGAAGGGATCGAAGGCTACCAGCCAGAAGGCCGCCATCAACAGGACGAGCGCGCGCCTCATTGCCGCTCCTCCGCATCTTTTTCGTCCTGGTCTGGCCAGCCCTTCCGGGCCAGCAGTTCCATGGCCCGATCGATGGGGATGACGGCACGGCCGGCATCGCGGTCGGCCCAGCCGTAGCGGTCCAGTTTGGCCGCCGCCGCCGCGCGCACTTGGGCGCCGCCCTGATAGGGCACCTCATCCAACGGCGCGCCCGCGACCGGGCGTGGGGGTGTCACCGCCGCCGCACCCCGCCCATGGCCCAGCAGGGGCACCAGCAGCGCCACGACGCCCAGCGCCAGGGCGACGAAGGCCGCCAGGCCCAGGGCCGCGTACACGATGCCCCGGGCGGAAACGTCCTGCGTTTCAGGCTGGGGGCTCATGGCCGCCTCCAGCGCAGGCCGAACCAGCTGAGCAGGCCCAAGCCCATCAGCGCCAGCGCGGCGGCGATGGCCGCCATTCCCTGGCCTTGGGGCAAGGCCGGCAGCACCAGCCAGGCCATCTCCAGCATTTTGCCCAGCAGGACCGGCGGTGCCAGGCAGACCAGGGCAGCCCGGCTGCGACGGATGGGCGGGAAGAACAGCAGGAAGAGGGGCAGCAGGCCCAGCACGGCCACGGCGTATTCCACCACGCCCCAGGCGCCGTCGCCCCGCCGCTGGTACCAGCGCACGCCCGGCGTCAGGTCGCCGGACCAGCTGATGAAGTACTGCATGAAGGCCAGGTAGGCCCACAGCAGCAGGGCCGTTAGCCAGACGCCCGCCAGCACACCGGCGGGCGCCTCCCTGTCCGCCACCAGCCGCAGGGGGATCAGCACGGCCAGCGCCGTCACTACCTGGATGGCCAGCACATAAAGCCCGAAGCCGGAGGAATGGAACTCCGGCTGCAGCGACATCAGCCAGTCGCTGGCGATCAGGTCCTGGAAGGGCACCAGCACGATCAGGGTGGTGATGGCCAGCGGCACGGCCGGTGGCTGCCGCACCAGGCGGCAGGCGAACAGGCCGGCCAGGGCGAAGAACACCAGGCCACGCAGCCGGAAGGGCCAGGGCGACAGGTACCAGCCGCGGAAGCCTTGGCCCACTTCTCCCGCCCAGGGATAGAGGGTGGGCGGGCAGGCCAGCAACGGCAGGAGGGCTAGCGCCGCCAGGCCCAGCAAAGGCACTGTGGCTTCCGCTCCCGGCCCCAGCCCCTGGCGCCAGACGCCGGGGACCAGGCGCGTCATGGCCAGCAGGACCAGCGCCCCGATGGGCAGCCCGCTCCAGAAGGCGAAGGCCGTCAGCCAGCCGCTGAGCGCCACCGCCGGCTCCACCGCCGCATAGGCCAGCACGGGGCCGCAGAGCAGGACGCCGGCGACGGCCGGGAAATAGCGGCGGCGGGTCATGGCGTCCCCCCGCTTAAATGCGCCCTGTCGGCGGCGTTCAATTCATCCACCGGCGTGCTGCGGCTCCGTTGCAGAGCGCGGATATAGGCGGCGATGGCCCAGCGGTCGGTCGGGGTCACCCGGTCGGCATGGTCGTACATGACGCCGTGGCCCTGGGTGATCACCTCCACGAAATAGCGGGAGGGGGCGCGCACCAGGCGGGGATCGTCCAGGCTGGGCGGGGCCGGGAACCCCCGTGCGACCACGGGGCCACGGCCGGCGCCGGCCACGTCGTGGCAGGGGCTGCAATAGATGTCATAGCGCTGGCGGCCGCGCTTTAGCAGATCCAGGGTCATCGGCGGCCGTTCGTCCAGCGCCGCCGCGCGGGCCGGATCGTCCTGCGCCACCGTGCCCTCGGGCGGCGCCTGCATCGCCTTGCCATCGGGAAATAGCCGGCCGCGCCCCGCCGCCTGATAGCGGGGCTGGTGGGTCATCTCATCACAGCTGGACAGGGTGAGGATGAGCGGAAGAAGAAGGAGCAGGCGCCTCATTCCGGCCCCTCCGTCTGCGGTACGTCCAACACCCGCACGGGCGCCAGGCCATTCAGGAATCCTCCCGCTTCCTCGAAGCGGGGGTCATCGCCGAAGATGACCAGGAAGAACTTGTCTACGCTGGCCAGGTGGAACTCCGGCACGCCGAACAGGGGGTGGTGCAGCCGGGGCAGGCGGTTCAGCACCAGCATGCCGATGATGGCGCTCAGCACCGCGCCCAGCACCGTCAGCTCAAACGTGATCAGCATCGTGGCCGGAATGGCCACCAGCGGCCGGCCGCCGATGGGGATGGGATAGTCCAGGTTGGTCCACACCTGCATGCCGAAGCCCACCGCGGCGCCGACGATGCCGCCCATCAGGGTCAGCCAGGGGACGCGGTTGTCGCGGATGTCCAGCGCCTCCGTCAGCTCCGTCACGGGGAAGGGGGTGTAGGCGTCCAGGTGGCGGAAGCCTGCCTCCCTTGCCCGCTTCACCGCCTGCACCAGGCGCTCGGGATCGTCGAACTCCGCCATCACGCCGAAGGGCGGCAGGGAGCGCTTGGGCTCAGGCATGGCCGGCCCCTTTCTCCCCGCTCTCCTCAAACAGCGCCTCCTTCACCTCGAACGCGGAGATGACGGGCAGGAAGCGGATGAACAGCAGGAAGGGCACCAGGAAGACGCCGAGCATGCCGACGAACAGCGACACCTCCCAGAAGCTGGGGGTGTAGGGCCGCCAGCTGGACGCCAGCCAGCTGTGGTGCAGGGTGGTGGCCAGCAGCATGAAGCGCTCGCACCACATGCCCACCATGGCGCTGAAGCCGATAAGGAACAGGGCCAGCGGGTGCCGGCGCACGCCCCGCCACCACAGCAGTTGCAGCGGCAGGAAATTGCCGATGACCGCCCCCCAATAGCTCCAGGCGAAGGGGCCGGTCAGGCGGTCGGCCAACAGCGACAAGTCGGCCGGCTCGGCGGCATAGAGGGTGTCGAACACCTCCGCCGCGTAGCCATAGGCGGTCATCAGCCCGGTGGCCAGCAGCAGGCGGCCCAGCATGTCCAGGTGCAGGGGCCGCACCAGATCTTCCAGGCCCAGGGCCTTGCGTAGCACCACCGCGATCATGGAGACGACGGCGAAGCCGGAGAAGGCGGCACCCAGCACGAAGTAGGGCGGGAAGACGGTGGAGTTCCAGCCCGGCACCGGGCCTGCGGCCAGCAGCAGCGAGATTTCCGAATGCACCGACACCACCAGCGGCACGGCGATGGCGGCCGTCAGGCGATAGGCCTGGCCCCAGCGCGCCCAGTGCCGGGCGGACCCGCGCCAGCCCAGGGCACCCAGGCCGTACAGCACCTGGGCCAGGCGGCCGTTGGCCCGGTCCCGGGTGGCGGCCAGATCGGGCACGATGCCGATGTACCAGAACAATGCTGAGACGGTGAGGTAGGTCAGGACGGCGAAAAAGTCCCAGGTCAGCGGGCTCTTGAACTGCGGCCACAGGGTCATGCTGTTGGGATACGGGGCCATCCAATAGAACAGCCACGGCCGGCCCAGGTGCATCAGCGGGTACAGGCCGGCGCAGACCACGGCGAACAGGGTCATCGCTTCCGCGAAGCGGTTCAACGAATTGCGCCAGTGGACGTTCAGCAGCAGAAGTAGGGCGGAGATCAGGGTGCCGGCATGGCCGATGCCCAGGAACCAGATGTAGTTGATGATGTCGAAGCCCCAGTTGACGGGGATGTTGACGCCCCAGACGCCCACGCCGTTCCACAGCAGCACCCCCAGTGCCGTGAAGAACACGGCCAGCAGGCCGCAGGCCGGCAGGAAGCACAGCCACCAGGCCTTGGGTCGGGGATAGTGCAGGGGGATGCGCGTCACCTCCGCCGTCACGTGGGCGTAGGCGGTGGCGCCTTCCGTATCCCGCGTCGTGTCGGTCATGCGGCACCCCCGTCATCCGGCTCGATACGGGCCAGGTAGGTGGTGCGGGGGCGGGTGCCGGCCTCGGGCACCAGGCTGTAGTTGCGCGGGCTGGCCTTGCGCCGGCTGACTTGGGACTGCGGATCGGTGACGTCGCCGAAGGTGATGGCCTGGGTGGGGCAGGCCTGCTGGCAGGCGGGCACGACGGCGCCATCGGGTATGGCTTCGCCCTTCAGCTTGGCCTGGATGCGGGCGGCGCTGATGCGCTGGATGCAATAGGTGCACTTCTCCATGACGCCGCGCTGGCGCACGGTCACGTCCGGGTTGCGCTGGGCCTTCACAGGTTCGGGCGCTTTCGCGGTGTAGTCGTACCAGTTGAAACGCCGCACCTTGTACGGGCAGTAGGAGGAACAGGTGCGGGTGCCGATGCAGCGGTTGTAGACCTGCAAATTCAGGCCGTCGTGGCTGTGCACCGCCGCGTTGACCGGGCAACCCATCTCACATGGCGCTTGTTCGCAGTGCATGCAGGGCACGGGCTGGAAGTAGGTGGCGGGTGCCGCCGGATCGCCCTCGTGATAGGTGTCGACGCGCAGCCAGTGCATCTCCCGCCCCATGGCCACCAGTTCCGCCCCCACCATGGGCACGTTGTTCTCCGCCACGCAGGCGACGACACAGGCGTTGCAGCCGATGCACAAGTCCAGGTCGATGGCCATGCCCCAGGACGGGCTTTCCGGCGGCGTGTCGGGGTAGAAGCTGGGGGTCTGCACCTCCGGTGGCAGGGTGGGGTGGCCGACCGGCACGGTGCGCACGAAATCCTCGCCCTCCATGGCGTGGTGGCGCTGGGTGGTGGCCACGTCCCGCGTCCGGCCCGTGGGCGTGAGGGTGGCGGGACCGGCGGACAAGGGATAGGCGTCATACCCCAGGCCGTCGGCCGTCTGGCTCGGCAGGCGGCGACCATAGCCCAGGGTCAGGGTGATGGTATCCGCCTCCTGTCCCGGTAGGATCCAGGCCGGGCCGGTGACGGCGACGGCACCGGCCGTGACCGTCATCTCATCGCCGTTCTTCAGGCCGTGCAGGGCCGCCAGGTGCGGGCTGACGTGCACGACGTTGCCCCAGGTGACCTTGCTCAGGGGCTTGGGCGTTTCCTGTAGCCAGGCGTTGTTGGCGCTGGCGCCGTCCCACAGGGTGGGATCGGGACGGACCAGCAGGGTCAGGCCGCCCGCCGCCGACAGGGGGCTCGCCGGTGCCGTGTCGATCACCGTGGGTGTCGCCCAAGGCGGCGCGCTGTCGGGGATGAAGCCCTTGACCAGCGCGTCGGTCCAGCGCCGGTCGAAGTCCGCCCCCAACTCCGGCCGCCAGGTGGCCTGCACCACCGCGTGGTCGCTGGCAGCACCGCCCAGCAGGCCGTCCAGCAGGGCGTGGCGGCCGCGCACGCCCAGCCAAGGCCGCACCAGCGGCTGGATCAGGCTGACCATTCCATCCACCGCGCGCGCGTCGCTCCAGCTTTCCAAATCATGCGCCAGGGGGGCGTGCCATTGGCAGGCGGCGGCCGTCTCATCCAGGTGCGGACCGGCATGCAGGGTAAAGGGCACGCGGGCCAGGGCGTCGCGAAAGGCGCTGGCGTCGGGTGCGGCATGGGCGGGATTGGCCTCCAGGATCACCAGGCCGCGCACCCGGCCGGCGGCCATGTCGCGCACCAAATCGTCCCAGGGCTCGGCCTGCGCCGTCAGCGGCGCGGTGAAGCGCAGGCAATGGTCCACCGCCCCCAGACGGGCGTTCAAGCGCAGGGCCTGGGCCTGCAGCGCCGGATCGCACCACGGCCCCACCGTCACCAGCGCTTGGCCGGGATGTGCAGCCAGGGCGGCCCTCACCTCGGCCAGCCAGCGCACCTCATCCGGCCGCAGGTCCGGCGCGCCGCCCTCCAGGGCGTTCAGCAGGACGGGCAGGCGGTGCGGGGCCGCCACCAGCCGCCGGTCCGCCCGCGCGCCGGTCAGGGTGGGGGACGGCTCCGCCACGAACAGGCGGCATCCGCCCTGGCCCGCCTGGCTGGCCAGCCGCCGCCGCGCCCAGCGCCGCGCCAGGGTGGCCTGCGCCGGGCCGGGGCCCAGCGGGTCGTCGTCCAGGCATACCAGCACCGCCGCCTGGTCCAGCAGCGCATGGGCCTGTAAGGGCCGGCCGAAGGCCAGGCGCGCCGCCTCCAGCCGCCCCGCGCCCCCCAGCGGGTCCAGGATGTGCCAGCGGGCGTTGGGCCAGCGCTGCCGCAGGTTGGTCATCTGCCGGATCAGGGTGGGGGAGGTGACGGGGCCGGTCAGCAGGCGCAGGCCCTCGCCGCGGCTGGCGTCCATCTCCTGTGTCAGGCCGTGCAGGGCCGTGTCCACGGCGGCCCAGATCGTGGGCTGGTTGCGACGGCGCGGGCCTTGCGACCGGTCGTGGTCGTAGAGGTCCAGCAGGGCGGCCTGGGTGTACAGGTCGGTGCCGCCGCCGGTGGCGGGGTGGCCGGGGTTGCCCTCCAGCTTCACCGGCCGGCCGCTGTGGGTCTTGCCCATGACGGGCTGGGCATAGCCGCCCAGGCGCACGGCGGTGGCGTAGAACCGGGCGATGCCGGGCATGTCGCCCTCCGGTGCCGTGACATAGGGCAGGGCCGTCTCATCCGGTTGGCCATCGCACCCCGTCAGACCCGCCAGCGCCAGGGTGCCGGCCAGCGCCTTCAAGGCGGTGCGGCGGCTCAGGCCGGTGGGCGCCAGCGATGGCAGCAGGGCCGGGAACTCCGCCGCCAGCATCTCACGGAAGGCGGCGGTGTCCGCTAGTTCCTCCAGGCTGCGCCAGAAGGTGCGGCCTGTGCGGCCGGCCAGGGTCTGGGTGATGCGGTCGCGCGCCGTTTCGTTCATGGGCGTCACCGATGACACAGGGCGCAGTCGGTCATGCGCTCCGGCTTGATGCCAAACAGGGCGGCCTGATGGGGGCCATAGTCGGCGTGCCCTTCGCGGTCCCACGTACTCCAGTCCATGCGGGTGACCTGATCCGGCGGGCGCAGGTGGGGGTCGGGGTCGCGGTGGCAGTCTAGGCACCAGCGCATCTGGAAGGGCTGGGCCCGCATCATCAGCGGCATCTGGTCCACCCGGCCGTGGCAGGTGACGCAGGGCACGCCGCGCGCCACGTGGATGGAATGGTTGAACTGCACATAGTCCGGCAGGCGCGCCACCCGCTGCCAGGCGATGGGCGTGCCGGTGGCCAGGCTGTCGCGCACGGGGGCCAGGGCGGCGGCACCGGTCCACAGTTGGGAATGGCAGGTCATGCAGGTATGGGTGGCGGGAAAGCCCGCGTGCGGTCCCGTCTCCACCGTGGTGTGGCAATAGCGGCAGTCAATGCCCAGATCGCCCACGTGGTGCTTATGGCTGAACGGCACCGGCTGGTCCCGCACCCAGCCCACGGCGGTGATGGCGCTGGACCCGATGGCCCCATCCCACAGGACGCCCGTGACCAGCACGCCCAGGCCCACCAGCAGCACGCCGGCCCGAAGCCAGGTATCGGCGGATGCCGTGAAGATCTGGGGCATGGGGTGGGGCTTCCCCTCATTGATTCAGGTTTTGGGGATTCAGGTTTTGGGCCGGATCGAGCCGCCCCTGAACCGGTGCCGGGCGGATTTGGTTCCCCGCCTGTGGCGACCTGACGCAGGCGGAGCGGAAAGCGCCCGGTGAATTCACGGCCACGCGCCCGTGCCGGCCCCAGTTCCGGAACCCCGGCCCCGGTGGGGGGGGCAGAGTTCCATCCGCAGTGGGCGAGCAGGAGCCGGCGCCATGGCATCCAGAGCGAATTGGAAAGGCTTCTTGAAGATCGGGGAGGTCACCTGCCCGGTGGGGCTGTACACCGCCGCCTCGTCCTCTGAGCGCATCGCCTTCCACACCGTCAACCGCGCTACCGGTCACCGTGTTCACCGCCAGTTCGTGGACAGTGAGACGGGCAGACCCGTGGACCGCGACGACCAGATGAAGGGCTATGAGGTGGCGTCGGGCGACTATGTCGTGCTGGAGGCGGAGGAGGTGGCCGCCGCCGTGCCGGACAGCGACAAGACCCTGACGGTCACGGCCTTCATCGCCTCCGACGATATCGACGACGTCTATTTCGACAAACCCTATCACCTGGCGCCCGCCGACCGCCGTGCGGACGAGGCCTTCGCCTTGATCCGCGAGGGCATGCGGCTGAAGAAGGTGGCAGCGCTGGCCCAGGCGGTGTTGTTCCGCCGGGTGCGTACGGTGCTGATCCGTGCCCAGGATGCCGGCCTGATCGCCACCACCCTGAATTTCGGTTATGTGGTGCGGCCCGCCGAGCAAGCCTTTGACGACATCCCTGACCTGAAAATCGAGGGCGAGATGCTGGAGCTGGCGGAGCACATCATCAACACCAAGAAGGGCACCTTCGACCCGGCCGCCTTCGATGACCGCTACGAGGCGGCGCTGGCCGACCTGGTGGTGGAGACGACGGCCGGTGCCTCCGACTTCTCCGCCCTGCAGGCCGACCTCAGCGAGGGCCGCGCCGACCGCTTCCTGTTCTACGCCTTCGACCTCTTGCACCTTGAGGATCAGGATTTGCGCGGCGTGGGACTGGAACAGCGCAGGGCGGTTCTCAAGGACCTGCTGGCCGAGGGGGCGATCCGCTGCGCTACAGCGATCATTTCGACGAGTCCGGTGGCCTGGTGCTGCGCCATGCCTGCCGCCTCAGTCTGGGGGGCGTCGTCTCCAAGGTCCGCGATGCCCTCTACCGATCCGGCCGGGGCAAGAGCTGGGTCAAGTCCAAGTGCGGCAACCGGCAGGAATTCCTGGGCGCCGGTTATGTCCCCTCCACCACCGCGCGCCGGGCCATCGGCTCTCTGGTCTTGGGGGTGTATGAGGGCGGCCAACTGCGCCATGTGGGCCGGGTGGGCACCGGCTATACCGTGTCGGTGGCGGAAGAACTGTTCCGCCGGCTGGAGCGCATGCGGGTGGAGGAGAGTCCCTTCGACGAGGGTAGCCCTTGGCCTCACCATCCTCGACCACCGGGTCGCCGGTGACGGTGTCGACATAGCGGCTGACCACTCGGTTGCCGGTCTGGAGGTTCAGGGTGTGGAAGCGGACCTTCTCGTTCTCCGACCTTGCCGGTGCCATGGCCACCTGGCACGTGACCAGCGACAGCTTGAGATAGCCTTTCCAGAACGAACGCGGCGCCATGGCGGTGTTTCCCCGTGATGTGATGGCTGTCAGCCCCGGGCCAGTCCGGCCTCCACTATATGCCGGGCTTCATCGGCATCGCCCACGCCCAGGGGGCGGAAATGGCGGCCGCGGCGGCGGTTGTAGTCGATGAAGAAGGCCTCGATATCTTCCACCAGTTGCCGTGACAGGGCGGGTAGGGGGTCATCAGCCATAGCTCCCAGCACCTGCGCCGGCACGCCCAGCACCCGGTCGTTGCGGATGGTGGCGCTGGTCGACTGGTCCTGCTGTTCCGCCCGGATGACACCCATCAGCCGCGTCTTGACCAGCAGGCCCATGGGCAGCGGCATGTTGGTCACCAGCAGCAGGTCCAAAGGGTCGCCGTCCTGGCCTTCCGTTCCCGGGATGAAGCCAAAATTATGAGGGAAGACCTGGCCCGGCGGCAGAAGATAGCTGAGGGTGAACAGCCCCTGTCCCGCAAGGTATTTGATCTTGGCGGCGCAGCCCTTGGGTGTTTCCAGGACGGTGTTCACCAACCCACTGTCGGCGTCGAAGGCCGGCAGGCGGTCGATGGCGGGCACGTGTGGGGAGATCTGGTCCATGGCCTCGCATCCTTCTCCTACGGGAGAATGTCGGGGATGGAACGCCGCGCGTCGCCATCAGGTTCCGGGTGGCGCTTCTGGCACCGTTCGCCGCCCGCGCGGCGCAGAGCAGATAGGTATGATGGCTGCCGCATAGGCTTCCCCTTGGGGTGTACCGCCTCCCTCCGCATTGAAGAAATGGAGACCACCACCAACCTTGCTGGCGTGGCCGCAGGCGGTGACGCGCGCATGAGGAAGAATGCGGGGATGATCTCGGTCCGCTCGGGGGCCAGGCGGCGTTCGCGCTTGCGGTCCGCCCCCTTGGGG
Source organism: Nitrospirillum amazonense (assembly GCF_007828045.1). GTDB lineage: Bacteria > Pseudomonadota > Alphaproteobacteria > Azospirillales > Azospirillaceae > Nitrospirillum > Nitrospirillum amazonense_C. The sequence continues at coordinate 89,966 of NZ_VITN01000024.1, forward strand.
CGGGCGGTCAACTTGGCCTCGGCGGGATTGGACGGCAGATGGATGCTCCACTCCCGGCGTCCATGCGCGATGGCGGTGGCGATCAGGTTCATACGGCGCACGACCGTGGCGGGGGCGTAGTCGGCGGCCAGCATGCGGTCGCGGAAGTTGGCGATGTCCTGCGGGGTGAGGCCGCTGAGGCGGCGCAGGCAGATCTCGTCGTGCTCGATCACCTGGAAGTGGCCGGCTTCCTGCTCCGCACCCCGCTTCTTCGGGGTGATGGCTTCGCGGTAGCGGCGGAGGAGGGCGCCCAGGGTGGTCTCGTCGGCCTAGCTGTAATCCTGGAAGACGCGCCGGTCCATGTCGGTCTCGATGGACTTGACCCAGCGTTCGGCGTCCCGGCGCTTCTCGAAGGTCTTGGAGACGGGCTTGTGGCCGAGGCGGCGGATCTTGGCCTGGTAGCCGATGACCTGGCCTTCGCGATTCTGCCGGGGTGTGATGGTGGCCATGGGATGCAGGTCCTCGCGATGGTCGCTGAGGAAAAACTGTCCCGCAATTGTCCCGCAAAATCCAGCTAGAGTGCTGGAAGTGTGGCGTCCCCTAGGGGATTCGAACCCCTGTTACCGCCGTGAGAGGGCGGTGTCCTAGGCCTCTAGACGAAGGGGACGAGGCCGTGTGAGGGCGGTGATGTACGCGAGCGGCGCGGGGAGGTCAAGGGGTTTGTTGGGGAGTGGGGGATGGGGCAGGGGAGTGGGGGCAGGGGCGTAGGGGAGGTTGGCGGGGTTGGCTGTCATGGAACGGCAAGAAAGTGGGATTGGGCCCCTTATTCGCGCGTGTGCGCGAGCATATATAGGGGCTCCTGAGGTTCGGTAAAAATCGTCATGTGACTGCAAAATTCCTATAGACAGGGAGTGGGTGGGGTCACTATAACCCCGTTCACCGACGCGGCGGGCGACAACGAACGGCGCGACGGCGAAGCGATCCCTGAGTTCTGGCGGTTGAGGCTGGTGATTGAGGTGGTTGCGGTCCAGGCGGTGAAGCCCCAGCGATGGGGTCGTCGGACGACACGGAATTTGCCCTTCCTGTCCGGGTATGGGT
>NZ_VITN01000025.1 GCF_007828045.1 Nitrospirillum amazonense
ATCTGGTCGTACGCGGTGAACGTCGCGCCACCGGTCTCAGCCAGCACCTTCGTGATCGCAGCCGTCAGCGACGTCTTGCCATGGTCAACGTGACCAATGGTGCCGATGTTGCAGTGCGGCTTGGTGCGCTCGAATTTCGCCTTCGCCATGGTTACTCTTCCTTCTCTTGACTTCTGCCTGATCAGGCCATCTTGGCGCGAACGACATTCGCGATGGCAGCCGGCACCGGCTCATAATGGTCAAATTGCATCGAGTACTGCGCCCGGCCCTGGCTCATCGAGCGCAGGTTGTTCACATACCCAAACATGTTGGCCAGCGGGACCCTGGCAATGATGACGCGCGCATTGCCCCGCTGATCCATTCCTGTCACCTGTCCCCGGCGGCTGTTCAGGTCGCCGATGACATCACCCATGTAGTCGTCGGGGGTGACTACCTCGACCGCCATCACCGGCTCCAGGAGAACGGGCTTGGCTTTCGCCATCCCTTCCTTGAACGCGGCGCGAGCGGCCTGCTCGAACACCTCGACGGAGCTGTCGACATCGTGGAAGCCACCGTCGACCAGCTCTACCTTCAGATCGATCACCGGGAACCCGGCGATCACCCCACTGTCCTTGGCGGCATCGACGCCGTTCTGGACCCCGTGGGCGAATTCCTTGGGCAGATGGCTGCCCGCCTTGTTCTCGAACCGGAACCCGCTGCCGGGCTCTGACGGCTCGAAGGACAGCGTCACCTGGGCGTACTGCCCCATGGCGCCGACCTGCCGCTTCAGCGTGTGGGCCGCCTCCGCCTTCTGGGCGATGGTCTCCCGGTACGCCACCTGCGGCGCGCCGACGTCGGCTTCCACCCGGTATTCCCGGCGCATGCGATCGACGATGATCTCCAGGTGCAGCTCGCCCATGCCGCCGATGACGGTTTGCCCCGTCTCGGAGTCACGGCCGACGCGGAAGGACGGATCCTCCGACGCCAGTCGCTGCAACGCCATCGCCATCCGGTCGTGGTCCGCCTGGGTCTTAGGCTCGACCACCACCTCGATCACCGGCTCCGGGAACTCCATGCGTTCCAGCACCAGGGGCGCTTCCGGATCGCATAGGGTTTCACCCGTCGTCGTGTTCCGCAGCCCCGCCAGGGCGACGATGTCGCCCGCGCAGGCCGCCTCGATCTCTTCCCGGGTGTTGGCGTGCATCAGCAACATCTTGCCGACGCTCTCCTTCTCACCCTTGCTCGCGTTCAGCACGCGATCGCCGACCGCCATCCGCCCCGAATAAATCCGGACGAAGGTGAGCGCGCCGACGAAAGGATCGTTCATCACCTTGAACGCCAAGCCGGCGAAGGGCGCCGCGTCGTCCGTCCGCCGGCTGGCCGGTTCCCCGTCCAGCGTCACGCCGGCGACATCGGCGATGTCGAGCGGCGAGGGCAGAAAGTCGACAACGGCGTCCAGCATCGGCTGAACGCCCTTGTTCTTGAAGGCCGAGCCGCACAGCACCGGAACCAGGCGCAGCGCGATCGTCCCCTTACGGATCAGCGCCTTGAGCGCCGCCTCGTCGGGTTCCTCACCCTCGAGGTAGCGCTCCGTGGCATCCTCATCCATTTCCACCGCCTGCTCGACCAGGCGGGCGCGGTATTCGCTCGCCTGTGCGGCCAGGGCGGCCGGAATTTCCATCTCGAAGAACTCGGCGCCCAGCGTCTCTTCTTTCCAGACGATGGCCTTGTTCTTCACCAGGTCGACGACGCCGGAGAAGCCGGCTTCCGTCTTGATGGGAAGCTGCAGGACCGCCGCATTGGCGCCCAGCCGCTCCCGGATCATCTGGACGGTGCCGAAGAAGTCGGCGCCGACCCGGTCCATCTTGTTCACGAAACACATGCGCGGCACGCGGTACTTGTCCGCCTGCCGCCACACGGTTTCCGACTGGGGCTCGACCCCGGCCACAGCGTCAAACAGCGCCACCGCACCATCCAGAACCCGCAAGGACCGCTCGACCTCAATGGTGAAGTCGACATGCCCCGGGGTGTCGATGATGTTCACCCGGTGGTCACGCCAAAAACAGGTCGTGGCCGCCGAAGTGATGGTGATGCCGCGCTCCTGCTCCTGCTCCATCCAATCCATCGCGGCGGTGCCCTCGTGGACCTCGCCCATGCGATAGGATTTGCCGGTGTAGTACAGGATCCGCTCGGTCGTCGTCGTCTTGCCGGCATCAATGTGGGCACAGATGCCGATGTTCCGGTAACGATCGAGAGGATGGGAGCGCGCCATGATTCTTTAAGGCCTAAGCTGGTCCCAACCTTACCACCGGTAGTGCGAGAAGGCCTTGTTGGCCTCCGCCATACGGTGGGTGTCTTCACGCTTCTTCACGGCAACGCCGCGCTGGTTGGCCGCGTCCAGCAGCTCACCCGACAGGCGCTCGGTCATCGTGTTCTCCGACCGGCCGCGGGCGGCGGCGATCAGCCAACGGATGGCCAGGGCCTGGGCGCGGTCCTGACGGACCTCAACCGGCACCTGGTAGGTCGCACCGCCGACGCGGCGGGAACGCACTTCCAGGTAGGGACGGACGTTGTTCAGGGCATCGTGGAACAGCTGAATGGGATCAGCCTTCACCTTGCCCTCGATACGCTCCAAAGCGCCGTACACGATCTGCTCGGCGACGGACTTCTTACCGTCGTACATCAGGCAGTTCATGAACTTCGTCAGCACGGTATCGCCGTACTTGGCATCCGGCAGGACTTCACGCTTCTCGGCGCGACGACGACGGGACATGAGATAACTCCTTACTTCGGACGCTTGGCGCCGTACTTGGACCGACGCTGGCGACGGTCCTTCACGCCCTGGGTATCCAACGAACCGCGGATGATGTGATAGCGCACGCCGGGAAGGTCCTTCACACGGCCGCCGCGGATCATCACCACGGAGTGTTCCTGCAGGTTGTGACCCTCGCCGGGGATGTAGCTGATGACCTCGTGGCCGTTGGTCAGCCGCACGCGGGCGACCTTACGCAGCGCCGAGTTCGGCTTCTTCGGGGTGGTCGTGTAGACGCGCGTGCAGACACCGCGCTTCTGGGGGCATTCCTGCAACGCCGGGACCTTGTCCCGCTCCGGCACGCCCTCACGGGACTTGCGGATCAACTGGTTGATCGTCGGCATCTACCGCTCTCGGTTCACAGTTCCAACAACAAGGCACCCAAACGCATGCCCAGAACGACGAAAGTCCCGTCACGAAGCACCAACTGGCTCCGCGCGGGCCTTGCAAACGCCGTCCGAACAAGGACTCGGGTGCGGCTATACAGATTTTCGAGGGGGTCTTTTTGAGAGACAGCGTCTAGCCCGCAAGGGCGGCCTACAGCCTGCCCCTCGAAAAATGTGGGCGGACTATATGGAGGTCGGCCCCGCCCGTCAAGCGCCCTGGACTCAAAAATCCAGGGTAAGCCGTGCGTCCAGGACAGGGGGCGGCCCCACAATTGCGGGCCCCTCCCCTGCGTGCCTGGCACGCGCTCCGGACAGCGCGGGGGATGGGCAAACGGCCCCGGTGCCGCTATATACCCGGCCAGACGGGCGGCGGCACCACCAAGGTCGGACGCTCACCTTATAGTATAGTGTAAGCGCGCTTTCGAGAGTGACCCGGCCGACCGCATGCGGCACAGGGTTCCCCTGCTGGCGCCCTTTTGGATTCCCGAGCGCCGCCATGAGCAAGCCCACCCTCATCACCAACACCCCGTCCCCCACTGGTGCGCCGAAGGTCGGCATCGTCAGCCTGGGCTGCCCCAAGGCGCTGGTGGACAGCGAGCGCATCCTGACCAAGCTGCGCTCGGAAGGGTATGAGGTGTCGCCCAGCTATGACGACGCCGATGTGGTGCTGGTCAACACCTGCGGCTTCCTGGACAGCGCCAAGCAGGAAAGCCTGGACGCCATCGGCGAGGCCATGCGCGAGAACGGCCGCGTCATCGTCACCGGCTGCATGGGCGTGGAAGAGGGCCGCATCCGCGAGATGTACCCCAATGTGCTGGCCGTCACCGGCCCCCACCAGTATGAGCAGGTGGTGTCGGCGGTGCATGACCATCTGCCGCCGGTGCACAACCCCTACACCGACCTGGTGCCGCCCGAGGGCCTGCGCCTAACGCCGCGCCATTACGCCTATCTGAAGATTTCCGAGGGCTGCAACCACCGCTGCAGCTTCTGTATCATCCCCTCGCTGCGCGGCGACCTGGCCAGCCGGCCGGCCGGCAACGTGCTGCGCGAGGCGGAGCGGCTGGTGAACGCCGGCGTGCGCGAACTGATGGTCATCTCGCAGGACACCAGCGCCTACGGCCTGGACCTGCGCCACGCCGAGAGCGAGTTCAAGGGCCGCAAGGTCCGCGCCCACATGACCGACCTGGCCCGCGAGCTGGGCGGTCTGGGCGCCTGGGTGCGCCTGCATTACGTCTACCCCTACCCGCATGTCGACGAGGTCATCCCCCTGATGGCGGAAGGCCTGGTGCTGCCCTATCTGGACATCCCCTTCCAGCACGCCAGCCCCAACGTGCTGAAGGCCATGAAGCGGCCGGCCAACCAGGAGAAGGTGCTGGACCGGATTCGGGGCTGGCGCGACATCTGCCCCGACCTCACCATCCGCTCCACCTTCATCGTCGGTTTCCCCGGCGAGACCGAGCAGGATTTCCAGTTCCTGCTGGACTGGCTGTCAGAGGCCAAGATCGACCGGCTGGGCTGCTTCAAGTATGAGGCCGTGGACGGCGCCCCCGCCAACGCCCTGGACGGCGCCGTGCCGGAGGAGGTGAAGGAGGAGCGCTGGAACCGCCTGATGGCCCACCAGCAGGCCATCAGCGAGGAGCGCATGCAGGCCAAGGTGGGCCGTACCATCGATGTCATCATCGACGAGGTCGACGAGGAAGGCGCCATCGGCCGGTCCGCCGCCGACGCGCCGGAGATCGACGGCAGCGTCTTCCTGAACGGCGACACCAGCGTGGCGGTGGGCGACATCGTCCAGGTGACGGTGGAACACGCCGAGGAATACGACCTGTGGGGCACCCGCGTGGACGCCTAAGTCCCCTCCCCTATTCCGTCCCCACCATAAAGGGTTCGGCCAGCGATGGCCGGGCCCTTTTGTCTTGGGATGGGCCGGAGCCGACGGCAACCTGCCAGCCACCCGACGCCCCATATCCAATATCCAACTTTCGTAAACCTCCCCACCCGGGGCTTGGATTCCCAGCCGCTGCCCCCGTATGCTCTCGCCCCAAGCGGCGCTATCGCGGGGTAACCGCCGGCGACACGACCAAGACAATGGGGATTCGCACTTATGGGAGCCAGACTACGCACAGGGACCACGGCGCTGATCGCCGCGGCCCTCGCGCTTGATGTCGGGGCCGCGGCGGTGGGGCAGGCCAAGGACGCCGCCCCGGTAACGCCCGAGGCCTTGTCGGCCCACGTCAAGATCCTCGCCTCCGACGACTTCCAGGGCCGCAAGCCCGGAACCGTGGGCGAGGAGAAGACCATCGCCTACATCCAGGAACAGTTCAAAAAGGTCGGGCTGAAGCCCGCGGCCGGCGCCAAGGACTACCTGCAGGACGTGCCCATGACCGAGGTCACCAGCACGGCCGATGGCCCCATGGTGTTCACGGCCACGGGCAAGGACGGCCAGGCCAAGAGCCTGTCGTACGAGTACTTCAGCCAGATGATCGTCTGGAACCGGCAGCGCACCACCCATGCCGAGGTGAAGGACAGCGACCTGGTCTTCGTCGGCTACGGCATCACGGCGCCGGAATTCGGCTGGGACGACTATGCCGGCGTGGACGTGAAGGGCAAGACGGTGGTCATCCTGGTGAACGACCCGGGTTTCGCCACCGGCGACCCCGCCCTGTTCGGCGGCGGCGCCATGACCTGGTACGGCCGCTGGCCCTACAAGTATGAGGAAGCGGCCCGCCATGGCGCCGCCGCCGCCATCATCGTGCATGAGACGCGCGCCGCCGGTTACCCCTGGGGCGTGGTCGCCAACAGCAACAGCGTGCCCAAGCTGACCCTGATGCCCGCCGATGGCGGGCTGCAGAGCCGGTCGGCCGTGGAAGGCTGGGTGCAGCTGGACGTGGCCAAGGAGCTGTTCGCAGCCGCCGGCCTGGACTACGGCACGCTGAAGGACAGCGCCGCCCGGCGCGGCTTCAAGGCCGTGCCCATGAACGCCAGGATGTCGGTGGGCATCACCCCCGTTGTGCGCGACGTCGTCTCGCACAACGTGGTCGGCATCGTCCCCGGCACCAAGCACCCGGACGAGGTGGTGCTGGTGGGCGCGCACTGGGACCACCTGGGCGTGGGCCCGACGGTCAACGGCGACACCATCTACAACGGCGCGCTGGACAACGCCACGGGCGTCGCCGGCCTGATCGAGATGGCCAAGCGCTACACCCACGGTCCCAAGCCGGACCGCACCCTGATGTTTATCGCCTACACGGCCGAGGAACAGGGCCTGCTGGGCTCGGAGTACTATGCCCAGCACCCGCTGTACCCGGCGGGCAAGACGGTGGCCGGCTTCAACATGGACGGCCTGGGCGTGCTGGGCCCCGTGCATGACGTCGTGCTGGTCGGCGGCAAGAAGTCCGACCTGGAGGAACGACTGAAGGCCTGGACCGATGCCCACGGCATGGTCGTGAACCCAGAACCCTTCCCCGAGCGCGGCTATTACTACCGCTCCGACCACTTCAACCTGGCCAAAGTCGGCATCCCCGTCATCGACGCCGGCATGGGCATCGACAGCGTGGAGCACGGCGCTGAATGGGGCAAGGCGAAGGAGGAGGAGTACACGCGCCTGCACTACCATCAGCCGTCCGACGAATGGTCGCCGGCCATGGACCTGCGCGGCGGCGCCCTTCAGGTCAACATGTGGTACGACATCAGCCGCGACCTGGCGTCCAGCGACGCCTGGCCCCAGTGGTACGATAAGGCCGAGTTCAAGGCCGCCCGGGACAAGTCCCAGGGCAAATGAACGCGCGGGCCGCCGGCCCCTGGCAGAAGGGGATCCGGCGGCCTTTTTTCAGTCGGGAACGCGGCCGCCCGGTCGCAACCCCGCCGACACCCATGACCCCAGGCAGGGGGCATGGGCGGTTTGAGGGGCGCCAATGGACGCACCCCGGAAAAGATAAGGAACGCAAGAACCCCATGCGAACCCACAACAGACGCGCCCGTCTGCTGAAAGGCACGGCGGCGCTGGCTCTCGCAGTGGCCATGGCCCTGCCGGCGGTGGCGGCCGACACGGTCACCAAGGACGTGGCCCCGGTGACGGCCCAAGCCCTGTCCGAGCATATCCGCATCCTGGCGTCCGACGAATTCCAGGGCCGCAAGCCCGGCACAGCGGGCGAGGACAAGGCCATCGCCTACATCCAGGACCAGTTCAAGAAGATCGGGCTGAAGCCGGCGGTGGACGGCAGCTACCTGCAGGACGTGCCGCTGACGGAGATCGTCAGCAAGGCCGACGGCCCCATGGTCATCACCGGCCCCAAGGCCGCGCCGCTGTCGCTGAACTATTTCAGCGATATGATCGTCTGGACCCGCCAGCGCACGCCCCATGTCCAGGTCAAGGACAACGACATGGTGTTCGTGGGCTATGGCATCACGGCGCCGGAATTCGGCTGGGACGACTATGCCGGCATCGATGTGCGCGGCAAGACGGTGGTCATCCTGGTGAACGACCCCGGCTACGCCACTGGTGACCCCGCCCTGTTCGGCGGCGGCGCCATGACCTGGTACGGCCGCTGGATCTACAAGTTCGAGGAGGCAGCCCGCCACGGCGCCACCGCCGCCATCATCGTGCATGAGACGCGCGCCGCCGGCTATCCCTGGGGCGTGGTCGCCAACGGCGGCAGCATCCCCAAGCTGAACCTGATGCCGGCCGACGGCGGGCTGAAGACCCGTTCCGCCGTGGAAGGCTGGATGCAACTGGACCAGGCCAAGGCCGTGTTCCAAGCCGCCGGCCTGGATTTCAACACGCTGAAGGACAGCGCCGCGCGGCGCGGCTTCAAGGCCGTGCCCCTGCCCCTGAAGATGTCGGTCGGCATCACGCCGACGGAGCGCGACGTCATTTCCCATAACGTCATCGGCACCATCCCGGGCGCCAAGCACCCGGACGAAATGGTCCTGGTCGGCGCGCACTGGGACCACCTGGGCATCGGTCCGGCCATCAACGGCGACACCATCTACCACGGCGCCATGGACAACGCGTCCGGCGTCGCCGGCCTGATCGAGCTGGCCAAGCGCTACACCAAGGGGCCCAAGCCCGACCGCACCCTGCTGTTCATCGCCTACACGGCGGAGGAGCAAGGTCTGCTGGGGTCCGAGTACTATGCCCAGCATCCCCTGTTCGCGCCCAACAAGACGGTCGCGGGCTTCAACATGGACATGCTGAGCAGCGTGGGGCTGACCCGCGACATCGTGCTGGTGGGCGGGCGCAAGTCCGACCTGGAGGACAGGCTGAAGGCCTGGACCGACGCCCACATGATGGCCCTGAACCAGGAGCCCTTCCCCGAGCGCGGCTACTACTACCGTTCCGACCATTTCAACCTGGCCAAGATCGGCATCCCGGTGATCTACGCCCACAGCGGCATCGACAGCGTGGCCAACGGCGCCGAGTGGGGCAAGACCAAGGAGGACGAGTTCACCCGCCTCCACTACCACCAGCCCTCCGACAAATGGTCGCCGGACCTGGACCTCAGCGGCGGCGCCATGGAGGTCAACATGATCTATGACCTCAGCCGCCCGCTGGCCTTCGGCACCGACTGGCCGAAATGGTACGACAAGGCGGAGTTCAAGGCCGCCCGCGACAAGTCCATGGGCAAGTAAGACAAAAGGCCGCCTCTCACCCGGCGGCCTTTTTCTCTGCGCACTTGCCCACGCCAGGCGCGGGCCAGGCTTCCTCGGCTTCAATCCAGGCGGGGCGCCAGCCCGGCCACCTGGGCCGTGATCTGGAAGGATCGCCGCCGGGCAGCATGGTCGTGGATGGCGGCGGTCACCATGATCTCATCCGCGCCGGTCTGTTGCAGGATGGCGCCGAGGCCATGGCGCACCGTCTCCGGCCCGCCCACAACGGAGTAGCGCAGCGCCCGGTCGGCCCAGGCGCGTTCCTCCGGGCTCCACTGCACATCCGGCTGCGGCGGGCGCAAGGGGCCGGGATTGCCGCGGGCCAAAGCCACGAACCGGTCCTGCAGAGAGGTGAACAGCACCTCCGCCTCCTGATCGGTCTCGGCGGCGAAGACGTTGACGCCCACCATGGCGTGGGGCTTGGGATTGGCGGCGGTGGGCTTGTAGTACTGGCGGTAGACGTGCAGCGCCTCCAGCAGCTGGTCGGGCGCGAAGTGGGAGGCGAAGGCGTAGGGCAGCCCCAGCTCCGCCGCCAGCCGGGCGCCGAAGGTGCTGGACCCCAGAATCCAGAGCGGCACGTCCAGGCCGGCGCCGGGCACGGCCCGCACCACCTGCCCCGGCTGGGCCGGGCGGAAATAGGCCTGCAGTTCCTGCACGTCGCGGGGGAAGTCGTCGCCGTTGTCCGAGCGGTCGCGCCGCAGCGCCCAGGCGGTGCGCTGGTCGCTGCCAGGCGCGCGGCCCAGGCCCAGGTCGATACGGCCGGGGTAGAGGGATTCCAGCGTGCCGAACTGTTCCGCGATCACCAGCGGGGCATGGTTGGGCAGCATGATGCCGCCGGCGCCCACGCGGATGCTTCGGGTGCCGCTGGCGATGTAGCCGATGACTACCGAGGTGGCGGCGCTGGCGATACCGGTCATGTTGTGATGCTCCGCCACCCAGAAGCGGCGGTAGCCCAGCGCCTCGGCATGGCGGGCGAGGTCCAGCGTGTTGCGCAGGGCCTGGGCGGCGGTGCCGCCCTCGACGATGGGGGAAAGGTCCAGGACGGACAGGGGAATGGGAAGCGACACGGGGGGACCGGCCTTTCTTGAACCGCGACGGAACTGCCAAGGGTTACCTAAGCACGCCCGCGCGGCTTTTTGAGATGAGGCCGATCACAGGCGCCCTGCCCCCAGTACGCTCAAGGGGTGGTCACCGCCGCCACCGCCACCTTGAACGCCGCCAGTTCCAGGGCGTCCAGGTCGCCGTCCCATAGCGACTGGTGCAGGCGCCCGCCGTCGTCGACCAGGCGGTCGGACCCCACGACCACGCTGGCCGCCTTCAGACCCATCAGGGTGGCCAGCGTGAAGAACGGCCCCTCCTCCATCTCCACGAAGGTGGGCTTGTCCGGGCCCTTGATGGCCAGCAGGTCGCGCAGGATGCTGCCCGGCTGGAAATAATAGATGGGCATGGTGTAGCCGATGCCCCGGGCGCTGGGCAGGCCGGAGCGGGCGGCGGCGGCGCGCACCCGGGCGGTGAAGTCCCGGTCCGGCCGCGCCACCTGTTCCCGCGCGTCGGGCGCCAGCAAGAAGGCGCCGCCATCGCGGTAGGAACCGTCCGACACGATGATCTGCCCATAGGGCACGTCCGGCGACAGCAGGCCCGCCGTGCCGACATGGATGATTCGGCGTGCCCCCAGGGCCTGCAACTCCGCCACCTGGGTGGTGATGCCGCCGGCGCCGGGCAGGCCGCGCGCCACGACGAAGGGCGCGGCGCCGGCCTTGCGCACCACCCACAGGTCGGTGGGGTCGGTGAAGCCGTAGGACAGGTGGGTGTAGCTGCCCTGGAAGCCCGCCTGGTCCAGGTAGGTTTCCACGTCCACCCGGTGCAGCACGATGGCGTCGGCGGGGAAATCGTCCAGTTCGCCATGCACGAAGCGGTTCTTGCGCAGCCAGTCGACCTCATCGGCCGGGGTGTTCAGCCGTTCCTGGTGGCCGTGGCGGGCATAGCCGTCCAGCACCCGGTAGGGGGCCTCGGCCGTGCCGGCCAGCGCCAGGCCCGTCATGCCCGCACCGGTCATCCCAATGGCGGCCATCACCAGACCAACGGCCAATGCCGCGATTCCCTTCGCCATGCCCCGTCCCCCTTCGTGGTCTTGATGGCCAAAGGGTCCGCAAAAACAAAGGGCTGCGCAATGGCCAAAACGGCCCTGGCGCAGCCCTTGTCACGGATGGCGCTTCTACTTCGGCTTGCGGAACCTGAAGACGAACTGGTCGGTGTGGCCACGCAGCGCCGGATCGAAGACCTTGAGCGTGTGGTTGTCCGCCGTGTTGCGCAGGGCGTCGTCCTGGCCGTCGAACACGAAGCCCGCCGCCTCCACCTCCTTCTTCACCGTTTCGGGATCGATACGGTGCAAGGTGTCCGTGTCGCGCAGGCCCGAACCCGCCTCGCCGGCATGGTCCAGCACGATATAGACGCCGCCGGGCTTCAGCGCGCTGAAGATAGCCTTGTTGAAGGCCGCCACGTCCGCCGGGCCCAGGAAGGCGTCATGTAGGTCGTGGTAGTTCTGCGAGGTCCAGACCACATCGACCTTTTCCGGGATGGACGGGGCGTTCACCGCCTGGATCAGCGGAACGATGTTGCCGTAGGCCTTGTCCTGGGCCAGGGCCTTCTGCCCATCCACCGCCTTTTGCGAGCGGGTGGCCAGCTCACCGGGCAACAGGCTGTAGACCCGCCCCTTGGGGCCGACCGCCTTGGCGAACAGACGGGTGAAGTAGCCGGCGCCCGGCATGAAATCCACCACCTTGTCGCCCGCCTTCACCCCGGCGAAGGCCAGCATCTCGGCCGGCTTGCGGTCGGCGTCGCGATCCTTGTCCGCCTGGGGCCGGTTGCTGTCGGCGACGGCGGCGGTGATCGCGGGTGACGGTGCGGTGGCGGCGCTGGCGGCAAGTGCCAGGCTGGACGCGGCCAGCCCCAGGGCCAGCGCGATGACGGAGACGCGAGACATTGTTCCCTTCCCTCCCTGGATGTCAGCCTTTGGCCAAGGATGGGTCCCCGATCAGGTCCCTTGCGGCCGGCTGCCGCTAGAAAGTGCGGAGCCGGCGCCATAAATCAATCCCGCGTCTCTGAAAAAACGACGGAATTGCAACCGCCGGGTCATCGCGCCGCAGGGCAGGCGGCCGGGGGTTGGACAGTCCTGGTGGCGCGTGCCTCGGCGCCTGAAGCGCTCGCCACGGCGCGCCGCCGCCGGGTGGCGGCCAGCAGACCCAGGCCCACGGCCATAAGACCAGCCGACACCAGGGGCAGCATGCCCACGCCGGCCAGGGGCTCCACCGCGCCGGCGGTGAAGGAGCCGGCGGCCATGCCCACATAAAGGGCCGACGAATTCAGGGCCAGCACCAGGCCGCGCGCGTCCGGCGCCAGTTCCACCATGCGCCGCTGCTGCGAAGGCATGAACAAGTCGTTGGCCAGCGCCCACAGCACCAGCAGGGCCAGGGCGGCCCACAGCCGGGCCGGGGCGCCGGCCATGGCCAGGAACATGGCGGTCAGGCCGCCCAGGCTGACGGCCACCAGCCGGTCGGCGGACCACAGATCGGCCAGCCAGCGGGCGAGATAGTTGCCGGCCAGCCCCGACAGGCCCAGCACCATGAGGGCCAGCGAGGTCTCCGCTGTATCAGCACCGAAACGATCCCGCAGCAGCGGGTTGATCAGGGTGACGGTGGTGAACAGCCCCGCCATCTGGCAGACCATGAGGGCGACGCCCCCCGCCACGCCCGGCCGCCGCAGGACGGCCACCAGTTGCCCCAGGCGCACGGCATGGCCCCGCCCCCGGTCCTTGACCCCGAGCGCCACGGCCAGCGCCACGCCCCAGGTCCACACACCCAGGCCGACGAACAGGGGCCGCCAGCCGATCTGTTCCCCCAGCCAGGCGGACAGCGGCAGGCCGACGACTGACGCCATGGTCATGCCGCTGAAGACGATGGCCAGGGCCCGGCCCTGCCGCTGGGGCGGCACCAGGGTGCTGCCCAGGGCCGACACCACCGGCCCGACGCAAGCGGCCCCCACGCCCGAGAGGATGCGCAAGATCAACAGCAGGGGGTAGCTGCCCACCCCGGCCGACAGCAGGGTGCAGGCGCCCAGGATGCCCAGGCCGGCCAGCAACAGGGTGCGGCGCGGCAGGTGCCCCGCCACCATCTGCACCACCGGGGCGGCGACGGCGAAGGTGGCGGCGAAGGCGGACACCATCAGCGCCACCGCACTGGGGGACAAGGACAGCGAGGCGGCGATGGGGGGCAGCGCCCCGACCACCGCCAGGGTGCCGGTGCCCATGGTGAAATAAGCCAGCGCCAGCAGGCGCAGGGGCCAGGCGGGCCAAGCGGCGGCGGCATCCGGAGAGCGGGATGGGGACATGATTGCTCACTAACAGGGTTAGGCGATGCCCTGGTGAGATAGTTCCCGCTTGGCTATAATTGAAATCGATCATCAATATTAGACCCATAACCATGATCGATCTCAGGGGTGTGGACCTGAACCTGCTGGTCTCGCTGGACGCGCTGCTGGACCAGGCCAACGTCACCCGCGCGGCAGCACGCTTGGGCATCAGCCAGCCGGCCCTGTCGGCGCAGCTGGCCCGGCTGCGCGACCTGTTCCACGACCCCCTGTTCGTGCCCTCGGAAACCGGGCGGGGCATGGTGCCCACCCATCGCGCCCTGGAACTGCAGGCGCCCTTGCGCGCCGCCTTGCAGGAGCTGGAGACGGTGGTGCGCCGGCCGCCGGCCTTCGACCCCCTGACGGCCACGCGCGATTTCGCCATCGCCGCCAGCGACAACAGCACGGTGGCGGTGGGGTTGGGCTTGATGGAGCGCTTGCGCGCCGTGGCGGGCGCGGGCATCCGCCTGTCCTTCCGCGCGCCCAGCGCGGAACGCATCCTGGGCCAGATGCAGCGGGGCGAGGTCGATTTGCTGATCGGCTCGCAGAACATGGTCCAGACCGGCATGACGGTGCGCCGCCTGGCGGGGGAGCGCTATCTGGTGGCCCAGCGCAAGGGCCATCCGCGCGGCGCCGGGCCCCTGGACCTGGACGGCTATTGCGCCCAGGAACACATCCTGGTGTCCACCAACGGCGGCGGCTTCGTCGGTTTCGTGGATGAGGATCTGGAGCGGCTGGGACGGCAGCGGCGGGTGGCCCTGTCCATCCACCAGTTCATGCTGGCCGTGCCCATCCTGCTGGCCACCGACTATCTCTGCGTCCTGCCCAGCCGCCTGGCCCGCCGCTATGCCGAGAAGCTGGACCTGTTCGACCTGCCCCTGCCCAACCGGCGCAGCTATGATTTCATGGCCGCCTGGCACCCCCGCCACCAGGCCGATCCGGGCCATATCTGGCTGCGCCAGCAGGTGGCGGCGGTGGCGGAGGGGATGGGCTGCTGAGGCCTGGCTGCCGCCTTAGCCAAACGCCGGCGGCGGAAACAGGCCGGCGATGATGCGCACTGACTGTTCCGCCAGCGGGCGGTCGGGCTCGATGCTGTCGTCGTTGTAGCCGTAATAGTCGTCCGGCCCCACCGCCTGGAAGACGAAGCCGTCACGCCGCGGCACGAAGGACACGCCGTTATAGAACAGGCCGTAGTGCACGTCCTCCTGCGGGATCATGCGCGCCAGCTGGCCCCGCACCGGGATGATGGAGGTGTCGCCCATCAGGGCGCGGGCGCCATAGCCGGTGCAGTTCACCAGCACCTTCTGGGCCACGCCGGCGAAATCCGCCGGGGTGTGGAACTCCCGCACCTCGATGCGGCCGCCATTGGCGTGGAACTCATCCAGCAGCAGGCGGGCATAGCTGGAGATGTTGAACACCATGTTGGTGTTGCGCCGGACCAGGCGCGCGCCGAAGGGGTGCAGGCCCGCCGGCACCTCGGCGGAATGGGGCGTCAGGTCAGGCAGCAGGTCGTGGCGCAGACTATCAGCGAAGGGCGGGCGATTGTCGGGCTTCTCCTCCTCCTCGTGGTCCTTCCGATCCGCCACATTGTAGTTGTCCACCCACTCGATAGGCGTGCCGGGCAGGCCCAGCAGGCTCTGGTAGGCCTGGAAGGACGTCAGGCACATGCGCGCCCACAGGGCCTTGAACGCCGGCGTCGCGTACTGTTCCAGGCAGATGCGCGAATCCGGCGACCAGACGCCGGTGGCGAAGCTGGACCGGGTGTCGGGCGGCAGATCCTTGGCATAGATGGTGACCTTGGCGCCGGCGCGCTGCAACTGCAGCGCCGTGGTCAGGCCGATGGCACCGCAGCCGATGACGGCGACGTCGCGCTCACCCAGGGCCATGGCCTTCTCCGTGGCCACCAGGCCCGTGCCCCAGGACAAGGACCAGCCGCTGCCGCCATGGCCGTAATGGTGGACTACCAGCTTCTGGCCGATGCGCTCCACCTCCAGCCGGGGGCCCTGGGCGCGGAAGGGGCGCGTACAGACGGTGATGCGGGTGATGCGGTCGGGCGTGGCCCGGATGGGCGTCAGCGCCAGGGGCGACCGCGCCGCCTCCGGCGCGCCGCCGTGCCGGCCCCCCTCCCCATTGACCGCGCACCCGGCCAGCATCAGCGCGGCGCCCGCACCAGCCAACAGATCGCGGCGGCCCACGCCCACGGCCAGACCCTTCCTCCGCTCCACCGCCATGCCATCCCCCTTGTTGATTGCGGGGCGCTCCTTGAGGCGCCAGCGCCAGGAAACGATAGGGTAAAAGATTATCCTGAGAAACCAGGAGTTTGGCCACGTAGAGAGAACCACGGGGCAGCGGGCGCCCCACCAGCCGCACTTTGCCAAGCACGGATTGGCGGCACCTTGGAACAAGGCGGGACGCTGGAGGGAGAATGGTGGGCCCGGCAGGACTCGAACCTGCAACCAGACCGTTATGAGCGGCCGGCTCTAACCGTTGAGCTACAGGCCCACGCGGGGCGCACTTTGCCGGGTGAGGCGGCGGGTTGCAACACTCTTCATAAATTTTTTGCGACACCGTCCAAACCGTTGGAAATGCGCCGCTATCCTTTTGATTCGGCGTATGTTGGCGGGTGAATGCCATGTTGCCGGCTCAGGACTGAGGTGCTACCTTTGCAAGGCTTGGGACGGTACCGGTATCCTTTGTCCAGGCGGCAAATGGCCGCGCTGTCACTTTGGGTAGCGGTAACAGGCACCAGGCGAACGCGGGCCCCCGCATCAGGGTGACCCGCATGAGGTTCCGGCCAACGGGGCCCGCCAAAGCGGTTGAGTGTCGGGTTCGGGGCCATTGCGTGCCTCGGCACCAGGGGGACGAACGCGAAGGGGGGGCCAGCGGCAGCAATCCGACATACATGCCTGGTTCGGGCAAGCCTGGTTCGAGCAGGCTTGGTTTGAGATGTCCCGCAGGTGGACCGCCCGGTTGGCCCTGTCCATCACCAGGCCCACGGGGGCCGTTCATGGCACGACGCGTCCGCCCGCCCCGGAGACCCTCCGGCAACGGCGGAAGCGCCCGTACCGCCCCCGCCGCAGTCAATACCAGAACATCCATGGGAGGAAGTCACGATGGCGAACATCGCCAGCAGCAGTACCAAGGGGGCCTCGACCGGCATGACGAAGGAGGAGCGCAAGGTCATCTTCGCCTCGTCCCTCGGCACCGTGTTCGAGTGGTATGATTTCTATCTGTACGGTTCCTTGGCCGCCATCATCAGCGCCCGCTTCTTCTCGGGCTTGCCGACGCAGGGCGCCAAGGACGTGTTCACGCTGCTGGGCTTCGCGGCCGGCTTCTTCGTCCGCCCCTTCGGCGCCCTGGTCTTCGGCCGGCTGGGCGACCTGGTGGGCCGCAAGTACACCTTCCTCGTCACCATCGTCATCATGGGCCTGTCGACGGCCGTCATCGGCTTCCTGCCCAGCTATGACTCGGTGGGCGTCCTGTCGCCCATCCTGCTGATCTCCCTGCGCCTGCTGCAAGGCCTGGCGCTGGGCGGCGAGTATGGCGGTGCCGCCACCTATGTGGCGGAGCACGCGCCCCACGGCAAGCGCGGCGCTTACACTGCCTGGATCCAGATCACCGCCACCGGCGGCCTGTTCCTGTCGCTGCTGGTCATCCTGGCCTGCCGCACCAGCCTGCCGGAAGCGGACTTCAAGGAATGGGGCTGGCGCATCCCCTTCCTGGTGTCCCTGGCCCTGCTGGCGGTATCCCTGTGGATCCGCCTGCAACTGGACGAATCGCCGCTGTTCAAGAAGATGAAGGCGGAGGGCAAGACCTCGTCCTCCCCCATCCTGGAAAGCTTCGGCAACCTCTATAATCTGAAGTTCGTGCTGCTGGCCCTGTTCGGCGTCGTCGCCGGCCAGGCCGTCGTCTGGTACTGCGGCCAGTTCTATGCCCAGATCTTCCTGAAGAGCACGCTGAAGATCGACCCCAACACCGCCGACACCCTGGCGGCCGTCGCCCTGCTGTTCGCCACCCCCTTCTTCGTGGTGTTCGGCGCCCTGTCGGACCGCATCGGCCGCAAGAAGGTCATCCTGGCCGGCCTGGCCCTGGCCATCCTGACCTACTTCCCCATCTTCCGGGGCATCACCCACTTCGGCAATCCGGCCCTGGAGGCCGCCATGGCCGCCAGCCCGGCCACGGTCACCGCCGACCCGGCGGAATGCACCTGGCAGCTGAACGTGGCCGGCACGTCCAAGTTCACGTCCAGCTGCGACGTGGCCAAGGCGGCGCTGGTGGGCAAGAGCGTGCCCTACAGCTCGGTCGACGGCGGCGCCGGTTCCGTGGCGCAGATCAAGATCGGCGACACCGTCATCGACAGCTATAACGCCAAGGCGCCGGACGCCAAGGAGAAGAAGGCCGCCTTCGATAAGGCGGTGGCGGACGCGGTCAAGGCCGCCGGCTATCCGGCCAAGGCCGATGACGCCGCCATCAACAAGCCGGCGCTGACCTTCCTGCTGTGGGTCCTGGTCATCTACGTGACCCTGGTCTACGGCCCCATCGCCGCCATGCTGGTGGAGATGTTCCCGTCGCGCATCCGCTACACCTCCATGTCCCTGCCCTATCACATCGGCAACGGCTGGTTCGGCGGCTTCCTGCCCGCCATCTCCCTGGCCATCGTGG
The DNA here is from genome assembly GCF_007828045.1 of Nitrospirillum amazonense. GTDB lineage: Bacteria > Pseudomonadota > Alphaproteobacteria > Azospirillales > Azospirillaceae > Nitrospirillum > Nitrospirillum amazonense_C. The sequence continues at coordinate 17,893 of NZ_VITN01000025.1, forward strand.
TCACCACCGGCCAGATGTACGCCGGCCTGTGGTACCCGATCATCGTGGCCGCCATCACCTTCGTGATCGGCCTGCTGTTCGTGCGGGAAACCAAGGACACGGAAATCAGCCACGACAAGTAAGCGCGGCTTTGCGGCGCTGAATGGCGAAGGGCCCGGACATCCGTCCGGGCCCTTTCTTCATGGGGCAGCCGAGGCGATCACACGGAACCGGTCACGCCCGCCCCTCACGCCCGCCCCTCACGCCCGCTGGCGCAGATGGCGGGAGAAGCGCAGGGGTGAGGGCATCAAGCCACCCCAGCCTTTCAGCGACGACAGCTTCGGAAGCGACAGGGTGGCCATGCCCTTGCCGACCGCCATGACGTTCTCGATCCGGCGGTCGAGGAAGGCCCAGGTGTCGGCATGGTCGGGCGAACGGTCGCTCAGCCAGTACAGCACGGTGGCGGTCTGCACGGCGGCCAGCAGGGCCCGCTTGGTGTAATAGTTAAAGTCGGTCGACTGGTCGCCGGCGGCATACCAGGCGGCATCCACCGTGCGGTACAGCAGACGGGCGGCCAGGCCGGCATGGGTGGGCAGCGCCAGGAAGGAGCTGGCGCGCTGCACCGCCTCCGCCCACGGCGCCAGCAGTTCCAGGCGCACGCGCACGGCCAGGGTGACTCGCGCCCGCACCTTCATCGTGGTCAGGTCCCGGCCCGCCAGCTGCGCCAGCACGGCGCGGTCGGCCCAGTCGCTGAACTGCGCCACCACATCGGCCACACCGTCGGGGAACAGGGCCGCCAGCTGGGCCTGCCCCATGCCCGCATCGGCTGCGCCCTGGCGCAGCGCCGCGGTCGACCAACCGTCGAAGGCCACGTGCGGCAGGACGGCCAGCATCAGCCGGTCGCGCAAAACCAGCCGCTCATCCTGGGGCAAAGCAGCGGCGGCGGTGTCGGTGTCGGTGTCGGGGGCGACCATGGGAACCATCCCTTGCAACGAGGGCGACCGACCGGCGGCCGCGGGGTTGGCGCGAGTATAGGCCCGCGTCCTCGCCGTCTCTACCCCCTCGAACGAAAGCGACGGTCCAGGTCAACCGGGCAGCCTGGGCACCGACTCGGTGCCGAAATACTTCATTTCCTCCGTGAAGCTGAGGAAGCGAAGGTCGTTCATGCGATCCAGGTACAGTACCCCGTCCAGGTGGTCGCACTCATGCTGCACCACGCGGGCATGGAAGCCCCGCGCCTCGCGTTCCACCACCGACCCGTCCAGGGCCAGGCCGCGATACCGGATGTGGTTATGGCGGGGCACGGCGCCGCGCAGGCCGGGGATGGACAGGCACCCTTCCCAGCCGAACTGCATCTCCTCCGACAGGGGCTCCACCACCGGGTTGACCAGCACCTGGACATCGACGGTCTCCCCGCCCGCCCGCTCCGCCGGGACGCGGAAGACGATGACGCGCCAGCCGACATGCACCTGGGGGGCCGCCAAGCCCACGCCCGAGGAATCGACCATGGTTTCAATCATGTCCTGGGCCAGTTGGCGGACCACCGCGGGTATCGGCTCTTCCACCGGCACGGCCGGACGGCGCAGCACCGGATGGCCCATGCGGGCGATCTTCAGAATGGCCAACGTTCCCCCTTCCCCGGATCTTCGATCAAGTGCCGCCAAGCCCCGCGCCGGCGCGCCCTTACTCCGATATAGGTGGTACCCTGTTAGTTTCCACGGGTTGGGGCGTCCTGTCACCCCGGAGGCCGCCGCCTGTCCTTTGGATAAGCGATCATGGCCCCATCCCGGCCCATCCCCGGAATGCATGGGGGCCCCGCGCGGCCATGGCGGGATTCACTTCACAGGGCGGGGGGCCTGTGTTATACCACCGGCCTCCGATCGGGCTGCCTGCGCGACCGTGCGTCTTGGCTATTACCCGTTAACCTTTTACTCTGTTTGGAGTGGTGACGTCCCGTGCAAGTGCTGGTTCGTGACAACAACGTCGATCAGGCCCTCCGCGCTCTCAAGAAGAAGATGCAGCGCGAAGGCATTTTCCGCGAGATGAAGCTGCGTCGCAACTACGAGAAGCCCTCGGAGAAGCGCGCCCGTGAGAAGGCCGAGGCCATTCGCCGCGCCCGCAAGCTGCTGCGCAAGCGTCTGGAGCGCGAGGGCTACTAAGCCTCTCACGCGCTGTCAGACGCACGGACGGAGCCGCCCCTGAAGCTCAGTGGGCGGCTTTTGTCATGCCTGCGATTTGCGTGAAATGCCAAGGCACGCCGCCGGTCATATCCGGCGCCTTGGTTCCGTCCGGGTCACGAATTCCGGTGGCTTGTTCGCCACCCAGCGGATGAAGGCGGCGATGGCGGGATGGGCGCGCAAGGCGTCCACCGTGGCGTAGGGCCCGGCCAGTTCCCGCTCCGTCAATTCAGCATGGACTTTGCGGTGGCAGACCCGGTGCAGCGGCACCGTCACCCGTCCGCCTTCGCTGCGCGGCACCAGGTGATGCTGTTCCACCGAGGGACCGGGCACCAGGGGCCGGCCGCACAGGGCGCAGGGGCCCGATGGCACGTCAAGGGCCGCCCCTTCCGGCGCCCCACCGATTCTCATGGATTTCCGGCCCATGTCCCCTTCCCGGTCCTGATGCGTCAGGGCCGGGGGAGTATAGCGCCCTTAATGGCGGCGCGCGCCGTCCTCACCGAACACCACGACCGGATAGCCGTTGTAGTTCTCCGGCGCGCCGTGGTCCGGCGCCGTGACGCGCAGATAGATCAGGCCCTCGCCAATACCCACGCCCACCACGGGGCGGCCGGCTTCCGTCAGTTCCTTGAACAGGGCGCGCCCGGCCGCGGCCAGCGCATGGGAATCGGTCATCACGAACTCTCTCGTCCACATGGGCGTCACCCGCATCCTGTAAGGCCGTTGCTGTCTGATGACGGTTCAACGCCCGACGGGGGAACACCGGGCGCAGTTTAACGGCGCGATTTGGACCAAACCACCCCAATGTCCCGCATAGGCCTTTTTCGCCCCTGGCCTCGCACCGCATCCTCGCCCACCCTATCTCCTCCCGAGGCACCCATTTCGACGGGGGCCGTCCCGGCGCACCGCATGGCTGGCCCTTATGGTAACCGGTGGACAATTCGACTTGTGCCTGTACACCCTGGCAATGAGGAGGGGGATGAACGGATGGCATTAATCACTTTTGCTGCGAAGCCTTGCGCATATCGTGACGGTTCCATGCGCATGACCCTCCGCTTCTTCACAAAGATTACCGGATAGGTCATGGTGGCCCAGCGTCATCACCCTTCCGCGATAAAGACCTTCTCGCGGCCAAATTGAATCAAGCTGGCCCAAACCCAGCATCATGGGGTCCAGCGATCATGGGGAGCGTAACCAATGAAAATCGGCGTACTTAAAGAACGTCGACCGGGGGAGCTGCGCGTCGCCGCCTCGCCCGAGACGGTACGGAAATTCGTCGGGCTCGGATTCGACGTCACCATCGAGACGGGTGCCGGCGTCGGCGCCGCCATCACCGATGACGCGTTCGCCGCCGCCGGCGCCACCATCGCGGCCGACGCCGCCGCCACCCTGGCCGACGCCGACGTGGTGCTGAAGGTGCAGCGGCCGGAACCGGAAGAGCTGGCGCTGATCAAGCGCGGCGCCAAGCTGGCCGCCATCCTCAGCCCCTATGGCGACGCGGACCGGGTGAAGAGCTACGCCGACGCCGGCGTCGATGCCTTCGCCATGGAGTTCATTCCCCGCATCACCCGCGCGCAAAGCATGGACGTGCTGTCCAGCCAGGCCAACCTGGCCGGATACCGCGCCGTGCTGGACGCGGCGTACGAGTTCGGCCGCGCCTTCCCCATGATGATGACGGCCGCCGGCACCGTGCCGCCGGCCCGAGCCTTCATCATGGGCGTGGGCGTGGCGGGCCTGCAGGCCATCGCCACCGCCCGCCGCCTGGGCGCCATCGTCTCGGCCACCGACGTACGCCCGGCCACCAAGGAACAGGTGCAGTCGCTGGGCGCCACCTTCGTCGCGGTGGAGGATGAGGAGTTCCAGCAGGCGCAGACCGCCGGCGGCTACGCCAAGGAGATGAGCGCCGACTACCGGGCCAAGCAGGCGGCCCTGGTGGCCGAAACCATCAAGAAGCAGGACATTGTCATCACCACGGCGCTGATCCCCGGCCGCAAGGCCCCGGTGCTGGTGACCGACGCCATGCTGCGGACCATGAAGACCGGCGCCGTGGTCGTGGACCTGGCGGTGGAACAGGGCGGCAATGTCGAAGGCAGCGAGCCCGGAAAGATCGTCGAGAAGTACGGCGTGAAGATCGTGGGCCACACCAACGTGCCCAGCCGCATCGCCGTGGACAGCAGCGCGCTCTACGCCAAGAACCTGCTGAACTTCCTCACCCCCCTGGTGGACAAGGAAACCAAGGCGCTGAAGATCGACTGGAACGACGACATCATCAAGGGCACGGCCCTGACGCGCGACGGCGCCGTCGTCCACCCGACCTTCGCCCCGGCCGCCGCGCCGCCGCCACCGCCACAGCCCGTGGCGGCCACGCCCGAGCCCGCCCCCACCCCGGCCGCCGAACCGGCCGCCGCGCCTGAGAAAGCGGAGTAAGCCCCATGGACGCGCAAAACTACGCCAAGAACGCGGCCGACCTCGCCACGAACGCGCAGAAGCTGGCCGAGCAGGCCGCCAACGTGGCCAACCAGGCGACGCAGATCGCCACCGACCAGGCCCAGCAGGGCATGCCCTTCATCGTCACCGGCCTGACGGTCTTCGTCCTGGCGGTGTTCGTCGGCTACTACGTCGTCTGGCGGGTGACGCCGGCCCTGCACAGCCCGCTGATGAGCGTCACCAACGCGGTGTCGTCGGTCATCATCGTCGGGGCCCTGATCGCCACCGGCGCCCACCACTTCGGCTTCTCCATGGTGATGGGCTTCCTGGCCGTCATCCTGGCGTCGGTGAACATCTTCGGGGGCTTCATGGTCACCCAGCGCATGCTGGCCATGTACAAGAAAAAGGCCCCTGCCCAGGGCGCCAAGAAGTAAGGGGGCCGGACCATCATGCTGATCGCGACTTCGCTCGCCTATCTCGCGGCCGCCGTGTGCTTCATCATGGCGCTGCGCGGGCTGTCCAGCCCGGAAACGGCCCGCACCGGCAACGCCTACGGCATCGCCGGCATGGCCATCGCCATCATCACCAGCCTGTTCGTGCTGCCGCAGTTCTCCTTCCTGGCGGCGGTGCTGATCATCGTCGGCATCGCCATCGGCGGTGCGGCGGGCGCCCACATCGCCCGCACCATCAAGATGACCTCGCTGCCCCAGCTGGTGGCGGCCTTCCACAGCCTGGTGGGCCTGGCCGCCGTGTTCATCGCGGCGGCCGCCTTCTACGCGCCGGAGGAATACCGCATCGGCACCGATGGCGACATCCATGTCGGCTCCCTCATCGAAATGAGCCTGGGCATCGCCATCGGCGCCATCACCTTCACCGGCTCCCTGGTCGCCTTCCTGAAACTGGACGGCCGCATGAGCGGCAAGCCCCTGGTCTTCCCCATGCAGCACCCGCTGAACGCCGCCTTGGCCGCCAGCCTGGTGCTGCTGATCCTGCTGCTGTGCACGACGCAGAGCGCCTTCTTCTTCTGGCTGATCATCCTGGTGTCGCTGGGCCTGGGCTTCCTGCTGATCCTGCCCATCGGCGGCGCCGACATGCCGGTGGTCGTGTCCATGCTGAACAGCTATTCCGGCTGGGCGGCCTGCGGCATCGGCTTCACCCTGCAGAACCCGCTGCTGATCATCACCGGCGCGCTGGTCGGCTCCTCCGGCGCCATCCTCAGCTACATCATGTGCAAGGGGATGAACCGGTCCATCTTCAACGTCATCCTGGGCGGCTTCGGCGGTGACGCCGCCGCCGGCGCCGCGGCGGGCCCGGCGGGCGACCGCAGCTTCAAGTCCGGCTCCGCCGACGACGCCGCCTTCATCATGAAGAACGCGTCCAGCGTCATCGTCGTGCCCGGCTACGGCATGGCGGTGGCCCAGGCCCAGCACGCCGTGCGCGAAATGGCGGACATCCTGAAGAAGGAAGGCGTGGACGTGAAGTACGCCATCCACCCGGTGGCGGGCCGCATGCCCGGGCACATGAACGTGCTGCTGGCCGAGGCCAACGTGCCCTATGACGAGGTGTTCGAACTGGACGAGATCAACCGCGATTTCGGCCAGGCGGACGTCGCCTACGTCATCGGCGCCAACGACGTCACCAACCCCGCCGCCAAGACCGACCCCAGCAGCCCCATCTACGGCATGCCCATCCTGGACGTGGAGAAGGCCAAGACGGTGCTGTTCATCAAGCGGTCCATGGGCGCGGGCTATGCCGGCGTGGAGAACGAACTGTTCTTCCGCCCCAACACCATGATGCTGTTCGGCGACGCCAAGAAGGTCACCGAGGAGATCGTGAAGGCCATGTCCGGAGGACATTGAGAAATATCCACCGGAGGACATTGATCCCTTCCGGTCCGGCACGAATGACAAGGCCCGGCGGAGCGATCCGCCGGGCCTTTTCCTTGACCGCTATCGTCGCATGGCCACCGTCAATGCGCACCGCCCTCCGGCCAAAACGCCTCGTCCATGATGTCCCCGAAGGCCCACGGACAAGAGCTGGGGAAGATGTTTTCCGGCAGGTTGGTTTCCGCGGAGGCGGCGATGATGGCGCGCTCGTACGCGGCCGCCACGGCATCCGCGAGCTGGGCCTTCAGGCTCGGGTTGTCGGCCAGATGGTCACGCACCTCGAGACGTTGCGTGCGGATGGTGGCTTCCCAGGACCGGCCCCGACGCTCCGGCTGATATCCCCACTTGAGCAGGTGCGAAAGCAGGACGGCAAGACGGCTTATCAGCTCCCGCTTTTCAGTTTTGCCCATACTCTCGATTTCCTCGGCAATATGCGCGATATCGGCCGCCGCCAACTTGCCGGCACGAAGCAAGGCCGCCTGCTCATTGGCCCAGGCGTAGAAGTCTCGTTCATAAAGCGACGGAGTGTAACCCGACATAATGACCTCCAGGCTCACCACACGCCTTACAATAGTCACTCGACCCGTGTTCCGCCATAGCCCCGCCCCGGTGCGTGTCTACCCCACCACCCCGCTCTCCAGCACCGTCAGGGTGCGGGCCGTGGCGTCGAGGTGGACCTGGACGCCCAGCGGCAGGGTCAGGGTCTCATCGGTGTGGCCCAGGGCCAATCCGGAGAAGACCGGGATGCCCAGGTCACCCAGCACCAGGTCGAACACCTCGTTCAGGCCGTAGGGCGAGGCGTCGGAGGGCTTGTCGCAACCGGCGCAGGCGCCGACGACGACGCCGGACGCGGCCTGGAGCTTTCCGGCGTGGCGCAGGGTCCACAGCATGCGGGCGATGGCGTAGGGCGCCTCATCCACGTCCTCGACCATGAGGATGGCGCCGCGCGTGTCGATCTCCCCCGGCGTGCCCATGGCCGCCATGATCATGGACAGGTTGCCGCCCACCAGCCGGCCGCCGGCCTGGCCGGGCGTGATGGTGCGCAGCGGGTAGTTGGGGCGGAGCGGATTGCCCTCCTCCGGATTGGGGAGGGCGCCCAGGGGTGCCGGCGCGCAGACGGCACGGCGCAACGCCTCCAGCGAAAAGGGCGTGAACTTGGCCAGGCCCGGCATGCGGCCATGGAAGGTGACCAAGCCCACCTTGCGCGCGATGGCCAGATGCAGCAGCGTCGGGTCGCTGAACCCTAAGAACACCTTGGGGTTACGGCGGATAAGATCGTAGTCCACGCGGTCCACGATCTCACTGATGCCATAGCCGCCGCGCGCGCAGAAGACACCGCGGATGGCGGGGTCATTGATGAAGCCGTGCAGGTCGGACAGCCGCTCCTGGACGGAAGCCTTGAAGGCCCGCGACCGGTCGAAGAGATGCGGGGACAGCACCGGCACCAGGCCCAGGGCCTGGATGACGACCGCCACCCGGTCGGCGACGGCGGGGTCATAGACGGCGGTGCTGAGGTCCAGCACGCCCACCTTGTCGCCCGCCCGCAACATCGGGGGCTTGACCGGGGATCCACCCGCCGCCGCCGGAGCCGAAGACGCGATGACGGCGGCGGTGCCCGCCGTCGCCAGGAATGAACGCCGATCCACTGCCGCCCCCCTGTCACAAGGACGGCAGCTTAAAGGATGCTGGCGGGTCCGCAAACCCGCCAGCCGTGGCGACAGGAGCCCCGAAAATCAACGCGTCCCAAGGCGTCGGTGAGGGAAACACCTCCGCGAGGTAGCCTAAGAACGCCTTAACATTTGGATTTCCGCGCCGGCTCTCAGGCCAAAGAGCGGTTATGTGCGACCTGGGAACAATGAATTCACGGAGCACGGGAATCAATTCCTGTCGCCTGACATACGGCGCTGCGGCGAAAGTCGGCGAAATGCCTATTCCGCCGCCTGCCGCCACGATGGACACAACGGCATCGCTGACATCCGCAACGACTCCAGCATCCGGTAAGATATCTCGGGTGCGATCCCCCATCACAAAAGACCATCGAAAAGTTTGCCCGGAACTCTGAAAGCGGAAGTTGACGCAATCATGATGCCGGAGGTCGTCGGGATGATGCGGTATTCCGCGTCGGGCGAGGTAACCCGGCGATGCAAAGGCGCAGAGCCCGTGTGGCGCCAATTGACGACCGATCAGCCGAGAGTCGGAGAGATCACCCACTCGGATGGCGACGTCCACGCCTTCCTCAATCAGATCGACGAATTGATCTCCCAAACGGAGATCAACAGACAGTCTTGGATAGCGGTCTCGGAAACGTGGCAGCGCGGGTCCGATCACATGGACGCCGATCGGAAGCGGCGCAGTCACCTTCAGGATGCCGACCGGCTCCGTGCGCGCCGCCGCCGCCGCCTGTTCTATCGCTTCTGCTTCTTGCAGCAGTCTTAGGGCGCGCTCATGGAGGTCACGTCCCTCGGGTGTCAGGGTCAGAGATCGGGTTGTGCGCGTGAACAGAGAAAGCCCTAACTGCTGTTCCAATCGCTGAACGCTCTTGCTGACAGCCGATGGCGAGACGGAGAGTGCCCTTGCCGCCGCCGTATAACTGCCGAGCGAGGCGGCGCGCGCGAACGCGATCAATCCAGTCAAGCGCTCGAAATTTATTTGTGCCATAGAGGCATAAATAAACCGAAACCGGACCCAATTATCAAGGAAACTTCGCGCGGCTACCTTCTTCATCACTGGCGCCCATGGGCGCCTCCAAGGGAGGGAGCCCAGTCATGAGCGCGAATACCGAAGTCACCGCCCCCAAGCCAATCAAGGGCATCGTTTCAAGTCAGTTGGAAGGGCGCACCGTCGTCATTTTCGGCGGTACCTCGGGGATCGGCCTTTCGTCCGCGAAACAGGCGAACGCCGCCGGGGCCAAGGTGATCGTCATCGGCTTCGACCGAGCCGGCGCAGAACGAGTTGCCCAGGAAAGCGGCTTCGCCGGTTGGCGCGCGGCCGATGTCACGAAGCCGGATACCATCACCGCAGCCCTCGCCGATATCCCGCACGTCGACCACCTTGTCCTGCTTGCAGGCACATTCGTGGCCGGCAAGATCCTGGAGACTGATGTCGACCATCTACGCCGGGCGTTTGATGAGCGTATCTGGGCGGCTGTCCATACGATCCGCGCTCTCGGGGACCGTCTCGCCGCCGAGGGCTCGATCACCTTCATTTCAGGCGCCCTCGCCGATCGCCCGAATGCCTATGGGACGGCGGTGCTCGCCGCCGCTTCCGCAGCGATGGAGGCTCTTGCCCGAGGGCTGGTGTTGGAACTGGCCCCACGCCGTGTCAACACCCTTTCGCCCGGCACCACCGACACGCCGCTGCTGGGCCGGACCCTTGGTGACGGCCGCGACGCTTACGTGGCGGCGCTGAAGGAGAAGCTGCCGCTGCATCGTCTCGGCACGCCCGACGAGGTCGGGGCCGCTGTGGTCTTCCTGATGAGCAATGGCTTCATGAACGGCGAGACGCTGCACGTGGATGGCGGTTCGCGGCTCGTCTAACGCTCTCGTCACCCGTGCTCGCGCCTCTTGGCCACGCGAACCGCGCCGCCGGCTGACGAGGAACCGCGACGCCAACCCGGGCACCCTCGTCAACATGGCCTGACCACAACTCATCACGAAAGCAGACATTCATGTCCACGCAGGAACCCAACTACGACGCCCTGCTCCGTGCCAATCTCGAGCGCGTCTTCAATGAGCGGGACGCCGCAAAGCGGGCGGAGGCCATTGACGAGATATATGCCACCGATCCTGTGATGTACGAGCCGGACAACATCGTGCAGGGCTGCGCCGCTATTTCCGATATTGCAGGCAATCTGCTGGATCAGTTCGGACCCACCTTCCGCTTCACCCCCACGGGCCGCGCGGTCGGCCATCACGGGCTCGCCGTGTTGCATTGGGAGGCCGGCCCCGAAGGGGCTCCGATCACCGTTACCGGCTCCGATGCCGCGCAGATCGTCGATGGACGGATTGCACGGCTCTGGGTGCTGTTGAATACCCCGGCCGGGCAGTAAGGCATCATGCCAACCTTGTTCGAGCCCATTCGTCTCGGTGCCCTTTGTGCACCCAATCGCATCTTTATGGCGCCGATGACCCGGGCGCGCGGGACGCGCGAGCACATTCCGACGCCTATCATGGCCACTTATTACGCCCAACGGGCCTCGGCCGGGCTGATCATCAGCGAAGCGATCGGAATCTCCCGCGAGGGCCTTGGTTGGCCCTATGCCACAGGTCTGTGGCTGCCCGAGCAGATCGCCGGCTGGCGGCGCGTGACCGACGCGGTCCATGGAGCAGGTGGCCGGATCATCGCCCAGCTTTGGCACATGGGCCGTGTCGTCCATCCGAACTTTCTTGCCGGGGCGGAGCCGGTTTCCGCCTCGGTGACCACCGCACCTGGACATGCTCATACCTACGGTGGTCGGCAGCCCTATACGGCGGCGCGCGCCCTTCGCCTTGACGAAATCCCGAGCCTCCTCGCCGATTTCGGGCGGGCGGCGCGCAATGCGATGGAAGCGGGATTCGATGGCGTACAACTCCACGCGTCCAACGGCTATCTGATCGACCAATTCCTGCGTGACAGCAGCAATTTCCGTGACGATGCCTATGGCGGCCCGATCTCCCACCGCATCCGCCTGCTGCGCGAAGTGACCCAGGCAGTCGCCGATGCCATCGGCGCGGACCGCACGGGGGTTCGCCTATCGCCCAACGGCGAAACCCAAGGGGTGCGCGACAGCGACCCCCTGCCGCTGTTCATCGCCGCGGCTGAAGCGCTTTCGGCGATCGGCATAGCTCATCTCGAACTCAGGGAACCCCCGCTCGATGGGACGTTCGGCGTCGGCTACCTGGACCCGCTCGCGGCGCAACTCCGGCCCGCCTTCAAAGGACCGCTGATTCTGAACTCGGACTTCGATGCCCAGCGAGCGCAGGCCGCTTTAAATGCGGACATCGGTGACGTCGTAGCTTTCGGGCGCCCGTTCATCTCGAACCCTGATTTCCCCCGCCGGCTAGCCGAAGGTCTGCCGCTGACGCCAGGTGATCGGGAGACGTGGTTCACGCAAAGCCCGGACGGGTACATCGACTACCCGCTTGCCGAACCACCACTGCACATGCACCGCACCTGAAGCTCGATAACTCGGGGAAATAGAAGAATGACTGACAACCCAGCCAGCGAGGTGGCTTTCGTGGAAGGCGGTGCGTATGTCTCGGTGCAATCCAATTGCCAAACCGGCTGACCACGTGCCGGTCTGCGTGGCCTGATGATGTCAGGCCGCGAGGAATGCGCTTGGCTATTGTGGCCACCCAGCATTCGCAGCCTTCGGCAAGCCGCTGGAGCACTTAACGTTCGGCGGTCGACGCTCAGTCGCTGCCTGCGCAATCTTGAGAACCCCAACCGGCAGCGGACTCGTCATACTTCCCGACGCCGTCCGGCCGCCCCTTCGCCATATACTTCTCCAGACCTGCGCGGCGCCGAGATCCGGCATCGATCATGCCCCCCGTGCTCCAACGCATGGATTGCCTTTCCTTCATACGGATACGCGAACCTTGCCGCCGCCACCAGCGGCCCGGCGGTCAGGGTCGAGGATGGGCTGCTGCAGATGTCCGGCCAAATCGAAACGCGGCCTTCACCCAGGGGTCGCCGTCGTTCCGTCACGCGGCTGCGAGTGCGTCGTGGGAAATAGTGTCCATGGCGTAGCGACGGCGCCAAGCGCCCGGGCTGATCCCGGTTGCACTGCGGAAGTAGCGGCAGAAATGCGACTGGTCGGCCAGCCCGCAGGCAAAGGCGATCTCGCTCAGGCTGTGTGATGTTGTCAGCATCAGTACCCGCGCGCGCTCGATCCGCGCTGCGATGACGTAGGCGTGGGGTGTCCTGCCGAAGCTAGCCTTGAAGGCACGGCAGAAATGGCTGGTGCTGAGCGAGCAAAGGCCTGCCAAGTCGCCGGTGGAGATCGCCCGGTCGAGATGCTCGTCGATATATTTTTTCACTTTCAGCCCCTGCCACGGTGCCAGCCCGCCGCGCCGGGACAGGAGGCGCTCGCCAGGCGCCTTCATCGCGAGAAGCGCCGAGAGGCGGGCGGTGGCCTGTATCGCGGCGTCCAGATCGCGGTCCAGCGCGATCTTGATGTAATCGAGCAGCCTGCCTGCCTCCGCCGCGATGAGCTGGTCGGATCGGATCGATCTGGCGGTGGCCTGTGCAGTGAGCATGGTTCTTATCCCTCATCTCATTGCGTTCAGCTCCGCGCGAAAGTGAGAAGATCGGCATTTAATTTGTCCTGGTGCGTCGAAGCCAACCCGTGCGGTGCTCCCGAATAGACCTTGAGCACAGCATTCGGCACTATTTTGGCGGTCAGCACGCCCGCGTGGCCGATCGGCACGATTTGATCGTCGTCGCCATGAATCACCAACGTCGGCACGTCGATCTTCTTGAGATCCGCCGTGTAGTCCACTTCGGAAAACTCGTGGATGCAGGCATATTGGCCGACAATCGAACCCGTCATGCCTTGGTTCCAGAAAGTCTGCTTCAGGCCGTCGTTTATCTCAGCGCCCTCGCGGTTCATGCCGAAGAACGGCACCGCCAGATCGAGGTAGAATTGCGAGCGGTTGTCGAAGACGCCCTTTCGTAGGCCGTCGAACACGGAGATGTCGAGACCGCCCGGCCATTGATCGCTCGAAGCCATGATTGGGGGCACCGCACCGACTAGAACAACCTTCGCCACTCGAAAGGTGCCGTGCCGTCCGATGTAGCGCGCTACTTCGCCGCCACCGGTCGAGTGACCAACCATCACGGCCTTGCTTACGTCGAGCGCATTCATGACCGCAGCGAGATCGTCGGCATACGTGTCCATGTCGTTGCCGATGCCAGGTTGGTCCGAACGGCCGTGGCCACGGCGATCATGCGCGATCACGCGGAAACCGTTCTGAAGCAGGAACAGCATTTGTCCGTCCCAGGCATCCGAACAGAGCGGCCAGCCGTGTGAAAATACGAATGGCTTTGCGCCCTTGTCCCCCCAGTCCTTATAAAAGATTTTGGTGCCGTCCCCGGCGGTCACGAAACTCATCGTGGGTCCTTCCTATATTGCAGAAATGCTGAAATAGCGGCACCCTCCGGTCCCACATGCGTGATCGATTGATATTTTGATGAGCGCTTTGCTAGCCGCCTTGGGCTGACTTACCGCCTAGATTCACTCATCGAATGCTTTGCGAAGGTGGTCGCCTTCTTCGAGCGTCGACCCCGTGCCGAAGCTGCCAGTGGTCAGGAGGAGATGGTCAAAATGCGGGATATCGGCAGTCGATTGCGCGATGAGATGCCCACAAACATCCATCGCTCGCCGAGCAATCGAGATCATTTGAGTATACGGCTATTCCGCGCGAATAACGTCGAGTCTGACGTCTTTAACCTTTGCTCTCGGCGACTTTGCCCAGATTCCCCCCCAACAGGCCGATGCCCAATATGCCAGTGAAGTGAGGGCGGCGTTTCTTCTTGAAGCCGGAAGCGAAGCAAGCGCGGCGATGAGCATCCACTCTCCAAGTCACGCGGTTGTCGAAATCCAGACGAGGTTATAATCTCAACACATGACCGATAAGGGGCGCAGGGCTCTCATCACAAATTCCATCAAGGCACAAATTATCGACTGGTGCTTTCTCGATTCGATACGTTTCAACCTACGGATTAAGGTGTCACCCGACCTCTGAACTCGACGGCGACCAACGAGGTCACGTCCCGCCGAGTTCTCTAATCTGGACTGTCAATGCCCATGTGGGTTGATTGGCCTTATGGGGAGACATCGCCGCCGGGCTCACGGTTCTCTTCGTGGCCGCTGAGCGCCACACCATGGCCTTGGATGGCTGGAGCGGGTCAATGTGGTGTCCGCCATTCCTTTGCCGGCGGTAGGCGCGGGAACGACCTTGCTCTGGCCTTCGTCCCGGCGGGGACGAACCCTTGTGGCTGACCTGTTCCGGGGCGGTCAGGCGACCGCGTCTGGTTCTGGCATCCACCGGAACTCCGATCCATCGCACCACATGCTGTGCAGAATGACGGCCAGTTTGCGGGCGACGGCGACTTTGGCCTTTTTGAAGCCCGAACGCTTGGCGATGCGCAGCCCCCAGGTCTGAAGCGCGGAGGGCTTCTTGATCCGGGTGAGGAGCACGTTGGGTCGCTTCATAGAGATGGGGCCAGACCTCCTGGTCCCCGCATTTCGAGAGTTCTCTCAGATGGGCGCCGTCGCGGTGGCCAGCCAGGCGGCGGCGTCCGCCTCCAGCTGCGGCCCCACCTTTTCCGCCACGCGGGCGTGATAGGCGTTCAGCCAAGCCTTCTCCGTCTCCGTCAGCAGCGACGGCTCGATCAGATTGCGGTCGATGGGCGCCAGGGTCAGGGTCTCGAACGCCATCATGGGATGGTCGCCGCCGGGAATGTCCGCCGCCGGCCGCACCAGCACCAGGTTCTCGATACGGATGCCGTACTGGCCCGTGCGGTAATAGCCGGGCTCGTTCGACAGGATCATGCCCGGCACCATGGCCACGGTGTTGGGCGCCTTGGCGATGCGGGCCGATTCCTCATGCACCGACAGGAAGCTGCCCACGCCATGGCCGGTGCCGTGGTCATAGTCCAGGCCCTGGGCCCACAGGAACTGCCGGGCCAGGATGTCGATCTGCGAGCCGGTGGTGCCCTTGGGGAAGCGCAGGGTGGCTAACGCGATGTGCCCCTTCAGCACTAGGGTGAAGTGGCGCTTGGCCTCGGCCGGCGGGGTGCCGACGGCCACCGTGCGGGTGATGTCGGTGGTGCCGTCCAGGTACTGCCCACCGCTGTCGATCAGGTAGACGCTGTCCTTCTCCAGCACCCGGTTGGTCTCCGGCGCCGCGCGGTAGTGGACGATGGCGCCATTGGGCCCGGCGCCGGAAATGCTGTCGAAGCTGGTGCCCCGGAACAGCGGCTGTTCCTTGCGGAACTCGAACAGCCGGTCCGACGCCTCGATCTCCGTCAGGGTGCCGGCCGCCGCCGCACCGCTCAGCCAGTGCAGGAAACGGGTGACGGCGACGCCGTCGCGGGCATGGGCGGCGCGGGTGCCGGCGATCTCCACGGTGTTTTTGGCGGCCTTGCGGAAGACGGTGGGGTCGCGTTCCTTCACCACACGGGCGCCGGCCTCGGTCAGGCGGTCGAACACCCAGGACGCGGTCCAGACGGGATCGACCCGCACCTTGCCGCCGGTGGCGCCAATGGCCTCCAGCGCGCCGCGCAGCTCTTCCGGCTTGCGGACGGAGACCTGATTGCCCAGGTGGACCTCCAGCCCCGGCACCAGCTTGCGGCTGTCGATGAACAGGTCGACGTCGCCGTCATTGGTCAGCAGGGCGTAGGACAGCGGCAGGGGCGTGTTGGGCACGTCGCCGCCACGGATATTCAACAGCCAGGCGATGCCGTCCGGCTGGGTCAGCACGGCCGCCAGTTCCCCATTGCGCTTCAGCTCGGCCGCGATCTCCGCCCGCTTGTCGGCGGAGGACTGGCCGGCCTGGGCCAGGGCCTGGGCTACCACCGGCCCCAGCGGGGCGGAGGGGCGGTCATGCCAGATGGCGTCCAGCGGGTTGGTCTCCACCGCCACCAGATCCGCGCCGGCGCGGCCCAAGGCCGTCTTCATGCGGTCGATCCAGCCCACGGTGTGCAGCCACGGGTCATAGCCGACACGGCCGCCCTTCCTCACGATGCCGGCGATCCAGTCGCCGTGGAAGGCCTCGGTCAGGTGATGGCGCTCATAGAGGTTGGCCGACACCTGGGCCTCGGCCTGCAGGGTGTAGCGGCCATCGACGAAGACGGCGGCGCGATCGCGCAGCACCACGGCGATACCGGCCGAGCCGGTAAAGCCCGTGATCCAGGCCAGACGCTCCGACCGGGCGGGCACGTACTCACCCTGGAATTCATCGGCGCGGGGAATGACGAACCCGTCCAAATCCATGCGCGCCAGTTCCGCGCGCAGCGCCGCCACGCGGGCGGCGATGTCGCCCACCTGCGGCGGGGGCGGCGCCTCGATCAAGGACTTCAAGGCGGCCAGCTGGGCCGCCAGTTCCTCCGGCAGGTCGCGGCCGAACAGGGACAGGAAATGGCCCGGGTCCACATCCTCCGGCGCCGCCCGCACCCCGCGCAACAGGTCCCGCACCCCGGCCACATCACGGTCGATGCCAGCGGCCTTCAGCAAGCGGGCCAGCTCGGCATCGCCCCGGTAGGGTTCAACGGCGGGGTGCGGGGTATGATGGGTGCTATCCACGGATAAGACGCCTCTCTCAAGGCCGCGAGGATCGGCGGCCGATTGATTTGGGGGACGAAGCTAGGACGCGGCACGCATGCGCGCAAGGACATGCGCCCGATGGCATCCCGGATGTCGCGGGCCGTACCCGTGACCACCCTAAAGCCCCCTTGCCGCCAGTGTAGGCGAGGCTTTTGACGTCATCAAATTTTTTGGTGGGAAAGCCCTCATGCGAGGGGGAGGGAAGCGTCGCGGCGGGGACCAACGCGGGGAGAAGACCCCCGCCGCGACTTACCGGCGCCGGTCGCCCGATGCCGTATCCGTCGGGCCGTCCGTCCGGGTGGACGGCGGTGCCCGAGGCCTTTGTGATACGCCCACGCCGCCGCCCCTGTCTGCCGCGTTTACACATGCGTTACATGAATTTACAGGCCTGAAAACGCCCCCGGAAACGACGAACGCCGGCCCTGGAGGGGACCGGCGTTCAACACCCTGAAATTTTTGGATCCTGAGACTTTTGGACTCGGGGGCTCAGCCCTTCATCACCAGCGTGTTCCACTCGCCGATCTGGTAGCGGCGCACCAGCTTGAGACCCTGGCGGCGGTGGGCGGCGATGACCAGCTTCTCCTGCCGGGCCAACAGGCCGGACAGCACGGCGACACCGCCCGGGCGCAGGTTGCGGCGCAGCTGCGGCGCCATGCGGGCCAGCGGCCGGGCCAGGATGTTGGCCACGATCAGGTCATAGGGGCCCTCCTGCCGCACGATGGGGGTGCGGTAGCCGTCGCCGCCGCGGCAGGTCACCAGCTTGTTCACCTTGTTCAGGCGGGCGTTCTCGGCGGCGATCATGATGGACAGGGCGTCGATGTCCACCGCCGCCACCGGGGCGTGCCACAGCTTGGCGATGGCGAAGGCCAGGATGCCGGAGCCGCAGCCCATGTCCAGCGCCCGGGTGACGGGCATGGACTTGTTGAGGTCGCTCAGCGCGCGCAGGCAGCCCTGGGTGGTGGCGTGCTCACCGGAGCCGAAGGCCATGGCGGCCTCGATCAGCAAGCCGATGGCACCGGCGGGCACCGGCTTCTTGTGGTGGCTGCCGTGGACGAAGAAGCGGCCGGCGCGGATGGGCGGGAAGCTGAGATAGGTCTGGGTCACCCAGTCGATGGGGGCCAGCGGCTCCACCTCGATCTGCGGCTGCGGCACGCCCAGGGCCATGGCCAGCACGGTGACGCGGGCCACCAGGCGGGACTGGTCGGGCTCGCCATGGCTGGTGCCCTCGATCAGCCAGTTGCCGCCCTCTTCCAGCTCGAAAGTGGACACGGCGTCGACATGGCTCTCCAGCACCTGGGCGAAGTTCTGCACCACATCCTCATGCACCGTCAGTGCGACCCGCCACATGCCCGACATCACCTACACTCCCGCACAATCATGAAAGCCCATGGCAAAAGGTTCCGGCGGGCTGCCCCGCCGGAACCTGCGCATTCTCTATAAACGGTGCTGATTCGCCTGTGAAGAACTTCATACTGGCCCCCTCAGTCGCCGGGCGCCCCCATCCGGGGGCTTGGGGTTCCTCAGTTTCCAGTCCACCACGTTCCCGGGAAACTTCCGGCGGACGCAGTCGCGTCCCACAGCGGCATATGCTGCCGCTGTTATCAGTCCTTCTGATCCAGCAACCGTTCCATCTCGGTGATGACGGCGTCCATGCGCCGCACCAGCGCCTGGTAGGGCGCGGGTGAGGCCATGTCCAGGCCGGCCTTCCTCAGCACGTTGACCGGATAGTCCGACCCGCCGGCCTTCAGCGCCGCCAGGTAGGTGTCGCGCGCCGCCGGACCGCCATCGCGGATCTTCTCCGTGAAGTAGGCGGAAGCCGAGATGGAGGTGGCGTACTGGTAGACGTAGAAGGGCCGGTAGAAATGGGGGATGAAGGCCCATTCCGCCGCGTACACCGGATCGATCTGCATCACGCCCTGGTCGGCGCCGTGGTACTTGCGCAGCAGGCCCAGATAGATCTCCGTCATGCGCTTGCCCGACATGGGCTCGCCCTTCTCCACCGCGTCATGCACCTGCAACTCGAACTCGGCGAACATGGTCTGGCGGAAGAAGGTGCCGCGGATGGTCTCCAGCTCATTGCCCAGATAGAGCAACTTTTCCTGCTTGGTCTTGGCGTTGGCCAGCATGTAGTCGGACAGCAGGAATTCGTTCGCCGTGGACGCGATCTCCGCCATGAACAGGGAATAACCCGCCAGCTCATAGGGCTGGGTGCGGTTGGCGAAAGTGGTGTGCATGGCGTGGCCCCATTCATGGGCCAGCGTGGAGACGGAGTTGTAGTTGTCCTGGTAATTCAGGAAGACCACGGGGTGCAGGCCGTAGACGCCCGTCTGATAGGCGCCGGACTGCTTGCCCTCCTGCGGGTAGGCATGCATCCATCGGTGACCGAAGCCATCGGCCAGCGCCTTCTGGTAATCGTCGCCCAGCGGCTTCACCGCCGCCAGCACCAGCTTCTCGCCCTCCTCGACGGGGAACTTGGCGTCGGACGACACCAGGGGCGGATAGATGTCGTAATAGTGCAGGTCAGGCAGGTTCAGCATGCGCTGCCGCAACTTGAAATAGCGGTGCAGCGTGGGCAGGCCCTTGTTGGCCTCCGCCGCCAGGGTGCGATAGACGCCCTCGGGAATATCATTGTTGGACAGCGAGGCCGCCACCGCCGACGGGTAATGGCGCAGCTTGGACTGGATGACGTCGCCCTGCACCGTGTTGCCCAGGGTGGAGCCCATGGTGTTGGAATATTGGCCGAACTTGGTCCAGAAGGCGTCGAACACGGCCTTGCGCACGGCGCGGTCCGGATCCTCGCGATACTTCTGGTAATTGGCCTGGGTCAGCTTCACCGACTGCCCGTTGGGAAGGGTGATGGTAGGCCAGTCGATGTCGGCGTTGGACAGCAGGTTGTAGGTGGTGCTGCTGCCGCCCAGCGCGGGGCTCAGCGCCGCCAGGACCCCTTCGGCCTCCGCCCCCAGGGTATGCGGCTTCAGGCGCAGCGCGTCATGCAGGGCGAAGCCGAACTTGGCCAGCTTGGGCTCGGCCTTCAGGTAGGCATCGACCTTGGCAACGCCCAGCGCCTGGATCTCCGGCGACAGCCAGGCGGTCGCGGCCGAGACCTCACCCGACAGGTCCTGGGCCAGGCCGTCCCGCTCCTGCGCCGGCGCGTCGCGCGTGTCGGTGCTGGCGATGGTGCTGGCGTAGGTGCCCACCTGCTCCAGCTCATGATAGACGCCATAGATGGCCTCCAGCGCCACCAGCGTGGCGGCCGGCCCCTTGGCCAGCGTGCCCTTGTACTTGGCCAGGCCCGGCAGTTCGGCCTTGATCTTGGCACGCGCCGCATCCCAGTCCGCCGGCGACTTGTAATAGTCGCTCAGGTCCCAGATGTATTTGGGATCGATCTTGGGATCGTCGGCGGCGCGCGCCGGCAGGGTCAGCGCCAGCAGGGAAACGGTGGACGCCGCCGCCAGGACGGCGCGGCGTAGAGTGATCTTGCCCGACATTAAGCAAAGCCCCCGATGTTCATGGGCGGAAGCCGGCGACACGGGCTTCCGCAGGTTGGCCCTTTATATCAGGCACTTGCGGCCAAGGCGCGGGATGGTTTGTAACACGGGCGTAACGGCGACGTCCCGCGCGCCTCGCATCCAATTGCCTTGAATTGCCGCCGGGCAGCCGGTCTTATCACGGCACGCCACGGCACGGACCCGGCCCCAGAGATGAGCACCCCCGCAGCCCTGTTCCGAGAAGCGTTGATCGCGCACCGCGCAGGTGACCTGTCCCGCGCGGCGGCGGCCTATCAGCGGCTGATCGAGCAGACGGGGCCGGAGCGGCAAGAGCACCGCGACGCGCTCGGCAACCTGGGCGCCCTGCGCCTGGCCCAAGGTGATGCCGCCGAGGCCGACCGCCTGTTCCAGGCGGGCTTGGTCCTGGCACCCCTCGACGCCGCCCTGCTGGACAACCGGGGCATCGCGCTGAAGGCCCTGGACCGGCTGGCCGAGGCGGCGGACCACCACCGCCAGGCCATCGCCGCCAACCCCAGCCATACCAACGCCTACGGCAATCTGGGCGTCTGCCTGACGGAACAGGGCGACCTGCAGGGTGCCCGGCGCTGCCTGGAACGGGCGGTGGCGCTGGCCCCGGGCGGCGCCGATTCCTGGCACAATCTGGGCAAGGTGCATGAGGGACTGGGCGATAGCCCCGCCGCCATCCAAGCCTACCGCCACGCGGTGGCGGCGGACGCGGCCCACCGGCCCGCCTGGATCAATTTGGGCACGATCCTGGATCACACCGGCGACAGCATGGGCGCGCTCGCCGCCTATGATGCTGGCCTGGCGCTGGCTCCCACCGACCCCAAGATCCGATGGAACCGGTCGCAAGTCCTGCTGAAACTGGGCCGCCTGGCCGAGGGCTGGGCCGAAGCCGAATGGCGCTGGACGGGCAATGCGGGCCTGGCGGCGCAGCGCCGTCCCTTCACCATACCCCTGTGGGCAGGTGAGGATTTGGGCGGCGGCACCTTGCTGATCCATTCCGAACAGGGCTGGGGCGACACCTTGCAGATGCTGCGCTTCCTGGCGCCCGCGGCGCGGGCCGCCAATGCGCGCCTGGTGGTGGAGACGCGGGCGGAACTGATCCGGCTGATCGAGGCCAGCTGGGATTTGCTGGGCCTGGCCGAAGCTGCCCCTGTCCTGTTGCCCCTGGCGGCGGATTTTCCCGGCGTCGGCGGCCTGCCTCCGGCCGACGCCCACCTGCCGATGATGAGCCTGCCCGGACGCCTGGGCGTCACGCTCGATACTCTGCCCGGCGGGCCGGTCCCCTATTTGCGGGCACCGGAAGACAGCCGCCGGCGATGGGCCCCGCGCATCGCGGAGGGCCGGAACGGCCGGCGCCTGACCGCCGGGCTGGTCTGGCAGGGCAATCCCGGCCACTGGAACGACCGCCGCCGGTCCTTGCCGCCGGAAACGCTGGCGCCGCTGCTGCGCCGCGCGGACATCGCCTGGCACAGCCTGCAGAAGGATGGGGCGCCGGTGGCAGGGCTCATCCCCCTGGGACCGCACCTGACCGACTTCGCCGAGACGGCGGCGGCCGTCAACGCCCTAGACCTGGTCATCACCGTGGACACCGCCGTGGCCCACCTGGCGGGGGCCCTGGGGCGGCCCGCCTGGCTGCTGCTGCCCCACGTCGCGGAATGGCGCTGGATGGACGATCGCACGGACAGCCCCTGGTACCCGTCCATGCGCCTGTTCCGCCAGCCCGCGCCGGGCGATTGGCCGACCGTGGTGGCGGCGGTGGGGACGGCGCTGGATGCGCTTTAGTCGGTGGATCGGGCGTCGGCCTGGGCCGCCCATTCCCGGTATTCGCGCTGCTGCCGCTCCCCCGCCTCATCAAACAGGAAGGGCAGGTAGGCATAGCGGCGGCCCCGGGTGACCGGCAGGGCCTCATGCAGCAGGCTGCAGGAGAAGACCACGGCGCTGCCGGTGGGCGCGCGATAGGTGCGGGGGCCGAATTCGGGGAAACGCAATTCCCCGCCCTCATAATCTTCCGTGTTCAGGTTCAGGGTGACAGCGAAGCGGCGATGGGCGGTGCCGGCGGAGGTGTTGTCGCGGTGCGGCTTGAAATGGCCGCCCTCCTCCGCATCGTAACAGGCGACCACATGGCGTTCCATGCGCGTGGCCTCGAAGGCGAAGGCCTGGCGCACCTGGGGCAATAGACGACGGGCGACGCGTTGGGTCGCCGCCTGGCACAGCGCCTCCTCCTCCATGAAATAGTCGCGGCGGCGCTTGCGGCTATAGTCGTAGACACCCACCAGCCGGCCATCGACCTCGTTCATCACGCCGGAATCCAGGCCGCCGCGATCCTGATGCAGGGCGATCAGCAGGCGGCAGAAGTCGGGCTCGAACACCCGGGGCACTATCAGCACGGGCGCCTGCACCGCCATGCCGGCGTGCAGATCCGGGGGCGGCAGGGCCGCCACCGCTGACATCACCCGGTCCGCCTCTGCCGCCGGGGCCGCCATCAGGACCCGCAGGGTGGGATCCAGCAGCAGCCAGAAGCCGATGTGGCCGCCATCCGCGCCGACGGCCCCGTAGCCCCGGCTGAGGCTGGAATCATAATCCAGGAAATAGCGGATGCCCGGCAGCTGTGGCGTGACGCGGCCGGCGGCATCGTCGCCGGCGTCGGTGGTGACGCCGAAAAAGCAGACCCGGTCGTCATCGAACAGGGCGCGGTTCGCGGCGACCGCGCGCAGCATGCCGACACCCGCCGCCTCCCCGGCCGACGCGAAGAAGCCCAACAGCACGTGGCGGCCGGCCACCGTGTCCAGCGCGAACCGGGGATGCGCATGGGTGGGGCCGTTGAACCACGGCACGGGCTCGCCGCAGACGAAACGCTCCCAAGGACCTGATGCCGACATCGTTGAGCTGACTTCCTAACAGCGCCTCTGGATGGCCACCATAGCAGCAACCCGCCCCCCAGCCGCCAGGGACGTTCCGTCGCTGGCCGCCATACCTCAACCGCCGGCCATGGCCGCCGTCAGGTAAGCCCGCAAAACCAGCCGCATCTCCGCGATCAGGGCCGCCGCCTCGCCCTCCTCCGCCAATTCCGGGATGGCCTTCATCAGGTGCAGCAGCATGACGGAAACGACGGCCACCCGGTCCGCCGGCAAGGCCGGGGCGTAAGCCAACAGCACGCCGGCGATGTGGCCCCGAACGACACCGCGCAGGTATTGGCGCCGGTTATCGCAATCCACCCGGGCGTCCATCAGCACCTTCAGCGCCGTGCGTTCGCTTTTCAGCACCATCATCAGGTCCAGCAGGGCATCGACCAGGTCGCCCGCCGTCAGGTCGGGCGCCCGGGCGGCGATGGCGTCCAGGCCCGCCCCCGCCCGCTCGCCATAGCGGCGCAGCACCCCCTCGGCCAGCGCCTCCTTGGACGGGAAGAAACGGTAGAGCGACCCGATGGCCGTGCTGGATCGCGCCGCGATCTCCGTCATCGTGGCGGCGTCATAGCCTTTTTCCGCGAACACCACGGTGGCGGCGTCCAGCAGGGCGGCCACGCGCTGCCGCCCGCGCGCCCGCTTGGGCGCCCGCCCAGTCCCGTCGGGGGCGACATCCGGGGTGGCATCCGCCGCGGCTGTTGACTTTTGCGAGGACATCCTCAACTATCCGTTATGCGAGACCATCCTCGCATAACACGGGCCGCCGCCGCCGTCACCTCCTCACCTGGGCGCGCCCACTCGGGCACCCCCACTTGGGCACCCCCACTTGGGCACCACGTTGCCCCCTCACCACCCTGACGCGGGAGGAACCGCATGAGGACCACCCTGGACAGCGGCCTGCCCCCCTTGATCCTGGAGCGCGGCCACGGCATGCGCCCCGCCGCCCCGAAGCGCCATTGGCTGGGCCGCCTGCTGCGCGGCTTGCGGGCCGGGGATGCCCGCCTGGTCGTCAACCATCCCCTGGTGAAGGATGCGCCGGCCAGCCTGTGCCTCAGCAGCCCCGCCTTCGCCGAAGGCGCGGCCATTCCCCGGCACCATGCCGGCGGCGGCGTGGGCGAGAACCTGTCCCCGACGCTCACCTGGACGGGCGTGCCCGCCGGCACGGCGGCCTTGGCCCTGGTGATGCAGGACCCGGACGCGCCCTTGCCCCGGCCGGTGACCCACCTGCTGGCCACGGCCATCGCCCCCAAGCGCAAGGGTTTCGAAGAGGGGGAGCTGTGCCCCCAGGTGGGCAACGGCGTCATCCTGGGCCGGGGCCTGTTCGGCCGCGTCGGCTATGCCGGGCCGCGTCCGGTGCGCGGCCACGGCCCCCATCGCTACGTCTTCCAGCTGCTGGCCCTGGAACACCCGCTGGCCCTGCCGGATCTGCCCAGCCTGGCCGACCTGCTGGCGGCCCTGACGCCCCAGACCGTGCTGGCCTGGGGCACCCTGACCGGAACGTACGAGCGGGTGTGAGGCGCTGGTCCGCCGCCCTTATTTCCCTGCCTGGTCCGCCGGCACGACGAAGCTGTCCATGACCTTCTTCGTGCCGGAGTGTTCGAAGTAGATTTCCAGCTTGTCGTTCTCCACCGCCTTCACCACGCCGTAGCCGAACTTCTGGTGGAAGACGCGGGCGCCGGGGCGGAAGGGGGCGTCGGGGCGGGCGCGCGGGGTGACGTCCAGGGCCGTGCCCTCGATCAGGCGGCTGGTGCGGTTGCCGGCGGGCGCCTGGCGTCCCATGCGGTTGAAGCTGTCGCTGAAACTGTCGCCGCGGGCGCCCCAGGACGACCCGCCCCGGCTGTAGCCGCCGTCGGTGCCGCCGCCCATGCCCTGGCCCCAATGGCCGGAGGTGAGCCCGGGGTCGTTCTCCACCGTGATGTGGTCGTCCGGCAATTCGCCGATAAAGCGTGACGGCAGGCTGGTGGACCAGGTGCCGTGGATGCGGCGGTTGGCGGCGTGGCTGATGTAGACGCGCTTGCGGCCCCGGGTGATGCCGACATAGGCCAGCCGCCGCTCTTCCTCCAACCCCGCGATGCCGTTCTCATCCAGGGTGCGTTGGCTGGGGAACACCCCCTCCTCCCACCCGGGCAGGAAGACCACGTCGAACTCCAGGCCCTTGGCGCCGTGCAGGGTCATGATCGAGACCTGGGCGGAATCCACCGTCTCCGCATTCTCCATCACCAGGCTGACATGCTCGAGGAAGCCCAGCAGGTTTTCGAACTCGCCCATGGCGTTGACGAGTTCCTTGAGGTTTTCCAGGCGGCCCGGCGCCTCCGGCGTCTTGTCCTCCTGCCACATGCGGGTATAGCCGCTCTCATCCAGGATGGACTGGGCCAGGTCGGTGTGACGCACGGTGTCCATCTGCGCCCGCCACCGCGCGAAATCCTCCACCAAGCCGCGCAGGGTGCCGCGAACCTTGGGCTTCAGCTCATCCGTCTCGGTCAGGCGCCAGGTGGCCTCCAGCAACGGCACGCCCAGCACCCGGCTGGTCTGGTACAGCTGCTGGATGGTGGCGGGGCCGATGCCGCGCTTGGGCGTGTTGATGATGCGCTCGAACGCCAAATCGTCCGCCGGCTGCGCCACGACCCGCAGATAGGCCATGGCGTCGCGGATTTCCAGGCGCTCATAGAAGCGCTGGCCGCCCACCACGCGATAGGGCAGGCCGAGGGTGATGAAGCGCTCTTCGAACTCGCGGGTCTGGAAGCCGGCGCGCACCAGCACGGCCATCTGGTCCAGGCTGGTGCCCTTGCGCTGCAGCGCCTCCACCTCGTCACCCACCCAGCGCGCCTCGCTGTCGGCATCCCACAGGCCGCGCAGGCGCACCTTCTCCCCGCCCTCGGCCTCGGTCCACAGGGTCTTGCCCAGGCGGCCCTGGTTGTGGGCGATGACGCCGGCGGCAGCCCCCAGGATATGGCCGGTGGAGCGGTAGTTCTGTTCCAGGCGAATGACCTTGGCGCCGGGAAAATCCTGCTCGAACCGCAGGATGTTGCCCACCTCCGCCCCGCGCCAGCCGTAGATGGACTGGTCGTCGTCGCCGACGCAGCAGATGTTGTGATGCCCCTGGGCCAGCAGGCGCAGCCACAAATACTGCGCCACATTGGTGTCCTGGTACTCATCCACCAGGATGTAGCGGAACCGCCGATGGTAATCCGCCAGCACGTCCGGATGCGCCTGGAACAGGGTGATGTTGTGCATCAAGAGGTCGCCGAAGTCGCAGGCGTTCAGCGTGCGCAGGCGGTCCTGGTATTGGCGGTACAGGGTCAGCACCTTGCCGCCGGCGGCCTCCCCCGCGTCCTCGGGACGCAGGCGGTCGGGCGGCAGGGCCCGGTCCTTCCAGCGCTCGATGACCGACAGCAGCAGGCGGGCCGGCCACTTCTTGGCGTCCACGCCCTCCGCCTCCATCAGCTGCTTCAGCAGACGCAGCTGGTCGTCGGTGTCCAGGATGGTGAAGCTGGAGGTCAGGCCCACCAGCTCGGCATGGCGGCGCAGGATGCGGGCGGCCAGGGCGTGGAAGGTGCCCATCCACCAGCCCTCGGTGTCCATGCCCATCAACGCGCCCACGCGTTCCCGCATCTCGCGCGCCGCCTTGTTGGTGAAGGTGACGGCCAGGATGTTCCAGGGGCTGACGCGCCGGGTCATCAGCAGGTGGGCCAGGCGTGTGGTCAGGGCGCGGGTTTTCCCCGTGCCGGCGCCGGCCAGCACCAGGACGGGGCCGTCCAGCGTCTCCACCGCCTCGCGCTGCGCCGGGTTCAGCGCGTCGAGATAGGCGGGCGACCAGCCGGCGGGCAGAGGGGGGGGCGGAGCCGGGGCGGGGCGGGGCGTCATCACGGGAGTAGCGGCAGGCGGCACCGGCTCCGCCTTCTGCGGCTCGGCGGGCTTGGGGGCGGGCGGGTCCAGACGGGAAAACAGATCGGTCATGATGGGAACATATATAGCACAAGGCGCCGCTCGTCTGCCCCCGCGGTGACCTTTCCCCTGTTCTCTCCCTCTTTCGCCAGGGGTCCCCTCCCCTAAAGGCCGGGCACCTATCCCGTTGCACAAGAGGTTCATATGGTGGAAAGATAATGATCAACGTGATGAAGCCGTTCGTACGGTTCCGCAGCCCCTTCGGGCGGCGGCCGCCGAAGCGGGGAGTGAACCGATGAACCTGCGCTTGAACGACACCAAGACGCTGCAAGCGATCGGCATCCTGGCCGATGTCCTGGACGACCTGTCCGGGCCGGAGCGGCTGGAATGCCTGATGGCGGCCAATGCCCTGCGCCAGGTTCTGGAAACCCGGTCTGAGAATGCGTTGGTCTTCGCCCGCGAGGCGTTCGAGTCGCTGGAATCGGACGTGCGGCACCAGATCCACACTGACGCCACCGAGGCCGCCATCAAGGTGGTGGCCGCCACCCGGGCCCAGGGCACCCTGCGCGCCACCCGGGACCGCAAGTCGACCGGCAGCCCCTTCCTGGACGCCATCAACGCCGGCGGCATGAAGACCGAGCGCAAGTGGTGATCCAAATGGTGAGCGGGGCCGCCCGCCCCGTCCCCACCACCATATCGTCCTGATGTCGAAGGCTCCAACGGAGCGAAGCGACTAGGCCGCGACGGCGGCCGCCGGAGCCTTTCGGGAAGCGTCAGCGGACTGAAAGGTGAGGATAAGGTAAGCGGGCGGATGCCCGCGCCCGCCGTCTGAGGGCATCAAACAAAAGCCGCTTCGGTATCCACGTGGGCGCGCACTTGGTTACGGCCTTCGTGCTTGGCCATATAAAGCGCCTCGTCCGCGCGCTGGACGAAACGGCTCAGCGACTCCCCCGGCTCATACAGCGCCACGCCCACCGACAGGGTGATGTTGCCGATGGCAGCACCCGAGGTGCGCTTGACGATGCGGCGGTTGGCGATGGTGGCCCGCGTCTTCTCCGCGAAGGCCAGCGCCTCGTCCAGGGTGCATTCCGGCATGATGATAGCGAATTCCTCACCCCCGAAGCGGGCGGCGGTATCGCGGCCGCGCACGGAGTCCTTCAACGTGCGCCCCACCAGCTTGAGCACCTGGTCGCCCACGACGTGGCCGTGGTTGTCGTTGAACTTCTTGAAGAAATCGATGTCGATCATCAGCAGGCACAGGGGCCGGCCATCCTCCATGGCGGTAGCGGCGGCCTCGCGCAGGGCCTGGTCGAACTGCTTGCGGTTGGCCAGGTCCGTCAGGGCATCGGTCATGGCCTCGCGCCGCACGGTGTCCAGGTCGCGGCGCATGGTTTCCAGCTGCTGCGCGCTGTCGCTCAGCTGGGTCTGCAGGAACTGGTTGCGCACGGCCACGCGTTGCGCCTGTTCCGTCATGGCACGGATGACGCCGCGCAATTGATCCAGGGTGTCGGACAGGTCGACCTGGCCCTGGAACACCTTCAGGGCCGCGCCGAAATTGCCCACATCATTGCCGGCGGACGCGACGGCGCCGGTGACGCCGGCCAAGGCCTCGGTCAATTTCACGCCGATTTCCTGGATGGCCTGGATCTCGTCATCGGCGGCGAAGAACTTGTGATAGAGGTCGGCGCAGCGCGCCTCGGTGAAGGGGAGGCCGTTGCTGGCGATGATGTCCACCGCCCGGGTCAGGTCGGGATAACGGCCGCTACAGTAGGCGTACCAGACGGTGAAGTTGTGCGGGTGCGGGGCCACCGCCTCGGCGCGCATGCGCTCCATCGCCCGTTGGGCGAGGTGGCTGGCAGCCTGTGGTCCCTCCGCGAAAAGCACGTGCTCTCCCTACGCCATCTGGTCCGGGGCGCGTTCCACAGCCCCCCATGCGGGCTGGGCGGTTCTCGGTTCGCTACCCCTAAAGGTAGCCTTTTTCAGGACGGCCGCCCGCCGCCCCTACCCCGTAAGAATAAGTCACAAACAGCGGAGATGGAAACGACGGAAAATCGGAAAGAGTCGCCATATCCGAAATTGTTCGTTGCCTCCGAAGCGGCATCCCCCAAGGGCGCACTCAAAAAAGCGTGTGGCGCCCGCAAACAAACAGGCCCGCGCCTGAGGGTGCATCCCCCGCGCGGGCCCGCGAATACAAGGGCGACTCTTGACCGAGCCGCCGCAACCTTATCAGGCGGAGGTGATCGCCCGCTCGACCAGCTGGCCCAGGTGCTGGGTGCGCTTGGTCAGGCTCTGCAGCACGGCGGAGATTTCCGCGGTGGCGGCGGCGGTCTGGCCCGACAGGTTCTTCACTTCGCCGGCGACGACGGCGAAGCCCTTGCCCGCCTCGCCCGCGCGGGCGGCTTCGATGGTGGCGTTCAGGGCCAGCAGGTTGGTCTGCTTGGCGATGGCATCAATCTGCTGGGCGACGGTGCCCACCTTTTCGATCTCGGCGCGCAGGCCTTCCAGTTCCCGGCTGATTTCCTGGAGGGCGGAGGACAACTCGGTCTTCGACAGACTGGTGGGCGTGGAGCTCATCGATGGCACCTGAGGTTGATTAGGGTGTCGCTGGATCGGTGGCCGGGAATGATGGCCGGGTGTCCCCTGCCGGGACGGCCCCACCCGGTGCCTTCTAATACCACAGAAGAACAGGGGCCGGGACGCACAAAATCAACCCTTGCGCATATCGCCGGATTTATTTGGTTCGGTTCCGAAACAATCCTGACGCGAAGCTGTGGGCATAAGAAAAGGCCACCCCTGGTCCCCCGGGGGTGGCCTTCCTGATCATGACGCGGGTTCGGCCTCAGGCTTGGAAGCGCAGGGCCTTGGCGCGGACCACGCTGGGCAGGCTTTGGATGCGTTCCAGCAGCCCGTCCGCCACCTCCTGGTCCACCGACACCAGGGCGATGGCGTTGGCGCCGGCCTCGGTGCGGCCCAGGTGGAAGGTGGCGATGTTGACGCCGGCGTCGCCCAGGGTGGTGCCCAGCTTGCCGATGAAGCCGGGCTTGTCCTCGTTGCGGATGAACAGCATGTGCTCGCTCAGTTCCGCCTCGACCGGCACTTCCTCGATCTGCACGATGCGGGGCTTCTCGCCGCCGAACAGGGTGCCGGCCACGGTGCGGGTCGCCCGCTCGGTCTGCACCACCACGCGGATCAAGGTCTGATAGTCGGCGGCGTCATCCCGCTTGGTCTCCGCCACCTTGATGTCCCGCTCACGGGCGATGACGGGGGCGTTGACCATATTGACCGACGCCAGCAGGGGCGACAGCAGGCCCATGAGGACGATGGCGGTCAGCGGACGGGTGTTCAGGTCGGCGACCTGGCCCTCATACTCCACCGTCACCGACTTCAGGCCGGTCTCGGTGATCTGGCCGGCAAAGCCGCCCAGCTGCTCGGCCAGCTTCATGTAGGGCTTCAGCTTGGGCGCGTCCTCGGCCGAGACCGAGGGCATGTTCAGCGCGTTGACCACGGCACCGGTGACCAGGAAGTCGGACATCTGCTCGGCCACCTGCAGGGCCACGTTCTCCTGCGCCTCGGTGGTGGAGGCGCCCAGGTGCGGCGTGCAGATGATCTTCTCGTTGCCGAACAGGATGCTTTCCTTGGCCGGCTCTTCCGCGAACACGTCCAGGGCGGCGCCGGCGACATGGCCGCTGTCCAGCGCCGCCTTCAGGTCGGCCTCGACGATCAGGCCGCCGCGGGCGCAGTTGATGATGCGCACGCCCGGCTTGGTCTTGGCCAGGGCCTTGGCGTCCAGGACGTTGCGGGTGGCGTCGGTCAGCGGCGTGTGCAGGGTGATGAAGTCGGCGCGGCGCAGCAGTTCGTCCAGCTCCACCTTCTCCACGCCCAAATCCTGGGCGCGCTCGGCCGACAGGAAGGGGTCGAAGGCGACGACGCGCATCTTCAGGCCCACGGCGCGGTCGGCGACGATGGAGCCGATGTTGCCGCAGCCGATGACACCCAGGGTCTTGCCGTACAGCTCGACACCCATGAAGCGGTTCTTTTCCCACTTGCCGGCATGGGTGGAGGTGTTGGCGGCCGGGATTTCACGGGCCAGCGCGAACATCATGGCGATGGCGTGCTCGGCGGTGGTGATGGAATTGCCGAACGGGGTGTTCATGACCACCACGCCGCTGGCGGTGGCGGCGGGCACGTCCACGTTGTCGACGCCGATGCCGGCGCGGCCGACCACCTTCAGGTTGGTGGCGACGGCCAGCACTTCCTTGGTGACCTTGGTGGATGAGCGGATGGCCAGGCCATCGTACTTGCCGATGATGGCCTTCAGCTCATCGGGCTTCAGGCCGGTGATGACATCGACCTCGACGCCGCGCTCCTTGAAAATCTCGACGGCGCGGGGGCTCAGGCTGTCCGAAATGAGAACCTTGGGCATGGCTCTGCGATCCTTCTGCAGGATGGGCCGGCGCCGCCCCCGGATGGACTCCGGGTGTTCAGGGCGGCGCCAGGCCGTATGTCGGGAAAGGCGTGTAAGACGCTAAGGCTCGGCTCAGGCGACCAGTTCGGCCGCGACCGTGGCGTAGGCCCAATCGATCCAGGGCAGCAGCGCCTGGACGTCGGACCGCTCCACCGTGGCGCCGCCCCAAATGCGCAGGCCGGGCGGGGCGTCGCGGTAGGCGCCGGCGTCCAGCGCCACGCCTTCCTTTTCCAGCAGGGACGCCACCTTCTTCGCCACCTCAGCCTGGACTTCCGGCGTCTGGCCGGCCAGCTTCGGGTCGGCGAACTTCAGACAGATGGAGGTGCAGGAGCGGGTGGCGGGCACCTCGGCCAGGAAGGCCGCGGTGGTGCCGGCGGCAACCCAATCGGCCACGGCGGCCAGGTTGCTTTCGGACCGTTCGATCAGGCCCTTCAGGCCGCCCACGGACTCGGCCCAGCGCAGGCCGTCCAGAGCATCTTCCACCGCCAGCATGGACGGGGTGTTGATGGTCTCGCCCTTGAAGATGCCTTCGACGATCTTGCCGTCCTTGGTCATGCGGAAGATCTTGGGCAGCGGCCAGGCCGGCTTGTAGCTTTCCAGGCGGGCGACGGCGCGAGGGCTCAGCACCAGCATGCCGTGGGCCGCCTCACCACCCAGCACCTTCTGCCAGGACCAGGTGACGACATCCAGCTTGTCCCAGGGCAGGTCCATGGCAAACGCGGCGGAGGTCGCGTCGCAGATGGCCAGGCCTTCGCGGTCGGCCGCGATCCAGTCACCATCGGGCACGCGCACGCCGGAGGTGGTGCCGTTCCAGGTGAAGACCACGTCGTTCTTGAAGTCGACCTGCGCCAGGTCGGGCAGCTTGCCGTAGCCGGCGGTGAAGGTGCGGGCGTCGGCCAGCTTCAGCTGCTTCACGACGTCGGTCACCCAATCCTTGCCGAAGCTTTCCCAGGCGACCATGTCGACGCCCCGGGCGCCCAGCAGCGACCACAGGGCCATTTCCACGGCGCCGGTGTCGGAGGCCGGGACGATACCGATGCGGTAGTCGGCCGGGATGTTCAGCAGGGCACGGCTGCGGTCGATGACCTCTTGCAGCTTGGCCTTGCCGGGCTTGGACCGGTGCGAGCGGCCCACCAGGGCACCCTTCAAGGCTTCCAGCGTCCAACCCGGACGCTTGGCGCAAGGACCAGAGGAGAAATTCGGATTCGACGGCCGGCTCTCGGGCTTCGGCGGTACGGTCATGATGCTATTCCTTGCAGAATAGTTGCGCCTCGTTGGGGAGGCGTGTCCCGCCGCGGACCTTATGGGCGCCGCGCAAGAACGTCAATCATGACGGCATGGCGGCGACACATTGCTGCCATGCCAGAACGCATCGCGAAACATCCTTTCGAATAAGATGCCCGACCTACCAGCAGCATGGGCTGCACCCAGGCCGCCATAGGACGCGACCGCGTCCGCCGGACCTTTTCGGGGGACACAGTGGACCGAAAAGGGAGGATCAGCCAAGCCGCCGGATGGCGGCGCCCGGCGCCTGAGGGACCAGGAAACTAAGCCGCCGCGTGGGGAATCAGGGCCGGGGGAACCAGCCGGCTCGCCGCCAAATTCTCACACAGCTTGAAATAGTTGTCCCGCCGCTCCGTGGCGCTCTCGAATCGCTCCAGGTAGTTCAGGATGAACTCCGGCCGGCGCAGGGCGGTGGTCAGCGTCTCGCTGGCGAAGGTGCGGGCCCTACCCTCCGGCAGGCCGCCACAGGTGTTGATCAGGGCCAGCATGCGGTCGGCGAAGCCCATGGCCTGGTTGCCGACGATCTCCGTCCGCACCGTCTCGAACAGGGCGCTGTCCAGGATGTCCAGCATCTCCCGCTTGGAGGTTTCCGGCAGGCCGGCGTTCTGGATGCGGTCGGACAGTTCGCTCAGCGGCTGGATGATGTCCATGCGCCGATTCTGGCAGCCCATGTCCCAGACGATGTCGTCCGGCACGATGAGGGAGCGCAGGTAGGGCGCCAGCTTGGCCTTGGCCTGGCGGCCCGGCGCCATGTTCACCAGGCTCAGGATCAGGTTGATCTTGGAATAGGTGCCGCGGGCCAGGGCCATGACATCCGACATGGCTTCCGGCTGGATCAGCTTGTCGGCGCGCAGCGCGATGGCTTCCTGGATTTCCTCGTCATTCACCAGGGCGGGTGCCGTGACCTTCAGATGGTCCTGGATGCGCACCAGGGCGCGCAATTCGTCCTGAATGTTGCGCTCGCCATGGAACGGCAGGCGGGCGTGCAGGTGGCGCAGCAGGCCCAGGCGCAGCTCCGCCAGCGTGCGCGGCAGCACACCCTGCGCCAGCAGTTCCGACAGGGTGATGACGCCCGGCAGGTGGCTGCCGGCGGCGTCCATCTCCACCTTGCCCAGCTTGCCGACGTACAGGTTGATGGCGTTCAGCACCAGTTCGATGCGGTCGGCCTCCTTCCCCACCAGCTCCCGCAAAGCCAGGGAGGAGCCCATGATCTCGGCGGCGATGCTGTCGATGATGCGCATCTCGCGCACCGTCAGCTCGGGGCTGAACAGGCGGAACAGCCGGTCCAGCTTTTCCATCCACGTCTTGCAGCCGGCAAGATAGGCGGCGGTGGCGCGATAGAGGCCGGGGATGGGGTCCGCCCCGCCGGCGGCCAGCTTGTCCGACAACGCCTTCAGGCCGCCCGGCACCAGCGGCGGCACGGGGTTGCCCTTGGCCTTGGCCAACAGACGGCTGAGGCCGTCGTCCACCATGGCCATCAGTTCCTTCATGCGCGACACGGCGCTTTGCTGGCTGCCGCGCACCTGCTGGCTGGCCAGGCGTTGCAGCGCGCCCTGGACCAGCGTGCCGGCGTTGTCCAGCGCGCGGGCCGCCACCTCGTAATACAGCACTTCCAGCGGGGTCACGCGCACATCGTCCAGATAGCGGGCGAACAGGCCACGGATGACCTGCCGCTGGACGTCGCCGGTGAAATCCTCCGGCTTGTCGCACCAGGAGGCGTCGCGACCGGGGTTGGCGATCTGCAGCGGGTCGGTTTCCGCCACACCGGGACGCAAGCGCTTGCGCACGGTGATGTGGTTCTTGAAGTCGTGATCCAGATAATCACGGCGGCGCACGATGCGCACGCCATCGACCTCCTTGCGGTCGATCAGCAGGGCCGCCGCCGGCTCAATCTGCCGCAGGTCAGGCCCTTCCTTGACCAGAAGCCACTGGTCATTGTGCAGGCTGTGCAGCTCGAACGCGGTTTTCACCGTTCCGACCAGTTGCTGATGCCTTTCCACCGGGACCCTGGCTCCAACGAATAGCTGGGCTCGGCCGTAGTGTTAATACAGCTTGAACGCCCGGTTTTATGAATGCGTCGCGCATCATCCCGCATCCACAGGGCCGGGTAAACGGCTATGTCGGCAACCACCCCTTCCGTAACCGGCATGCCGGCGAAAAACGGAGGAATTTCGCACCCTGTGGTCGGGGTCACCCGGAGCGGAAGGGTCAAACCATCGGTTGGGGGCAGACCGACCGATGCCATACCCCTTCCGACTCCGAAGCATTCGGGCATCCTCCCCAAAAGGTGGGGGCCGGATCAATCGGCTGAATGGCATAGGCCGCTTCCCCGCGCAGTGAGAAGCGGACCCACGGTCAGATGTGGATGTGCCCCTCCAGGAACAGGACCGCGTCGCCGCCGATGCGCACACGGTCGCCGTCCAGCCGGCAGCTAAGCGTTCCGCCCCGCCGCGATACCTGGCGGGCGGACAGCCGGTCGGCACCCAGGCGATGCGCCCAATAGGGGATGAGGGTGCAATGGGCCGACCCCGTCACCGGGTCTTCCGGCACGCCCTTGGCCGGCGCGAAGAAGCGGGAGACGAAATCCACGCCCGGCTCGTCCCCCGGCGCGGTGACGATGACGGCGAAACGGTCGATGCCCAGCAGGCCGGCCATGTCGGGGGTCAAGGCGCGCACGGCGGCGGCATCGTCGTAGACCACCAGGTAATCCCGTGCCGCCAGGATGGCGGCGGGCGCCGGCCCGCCCAGGGCCGCGACCAGGCCCTCATGCACCCTGTCCGGGGTCTGAGGCGGGCGGGCGGGAAAGTCCAGGGTCAACCGCCCCTCCTCCCGCGCCACGGTCAGCAAGCCGGCCTTCTGGGTGCGGAACACCACGCGCTCCGTGCCCGGGTGCAGGATGTTCATCATCAGGTGGGCGGTGGCCAGGGTGGCGTGGCCGCACAAATCCACCTCCACCGCCGGGGTGAACCAGCGCAGGCCCCAGGCGCCGTCGTCCTGCGGCCCCGGCGGCACGAAGAAGGCCGTCTCCGACAGGTTGTTCTCCATGGCGATGGCCTGCAGCGCCGCATCCGGGAGCCAGGCGTCCAGCGGCACCACGGCGGCGGGGTTGCCGCCGAACGCGGCGCTGGTGAAGGCGTCGATCTGATAGATGGGCAGGCGCATGGCGGAACCTCCTCCGGCAGGGCGGCAATGACAGTGTCGACGCGTGAAGGCGGATGACAATGGGGACAATTCCGGAATAGAACAGAGACACTTCTTCATCAATGCCGATATTGTCGCCATGACAATGACCGAAAAGCAGCCGCATTGGCTGCCCGACATCACCCACCGCCCGGGCCCGCGCTATCGCGCCATCGCCGCCGCCCTGCAGGACGACATCGGTAGTGGCGCCCTGCCCATTGGCGCCAAGCTGCCCACCCACCGGGATCTGGCCTGGCGCCTGGGCGTCACCGTGGGCACGGTCACCCGCGCCTACGCGGAAGCCGAGCGCAGCGGCCTAATCGGAGGGGAGGTCGGGCGCGGCACCTTCGTGCGCGATCCCCGGCCGGCGGAGGCGCCGGTGGACAACACCGGCATCATCGACTTGTCGGTCAATGCGCTGGCGCAGCACCCCAACGAGGACCGTCTGCGCCAGGCGCTGCTGGGTCTGGCGTCGCGTAACGACCTGTCGGGCCTCATGCATTATCCCCCCGTGAACGGCAGCGCCCGCCACCGCCAAGCGGGGGCGGCGTGGATTGCCCAGACCACGGGCCTGACGGTGGACCCGGCCCTGGTGCTGCCCACGGCCGGGGGGCAGAACGCCATGCACCTGGCCCTGGCCGCCATCACCCGGCCCGGCGATAGTCTGCTGGTGGAGCAATTGTCCTATCCGGCGGTGAAGCCCCTGGCCGGGCTGCTGGACCTGCGGCTGGTGCCGGTGGCCATGGATGGCGGGGGCCTGCTGCCCGACGCGCTGGAGCAGGCGGCCCGCGCCCACGGCGCCCACGCCCTCTACTGCATGCCGCGCCTGCACAACCCCACCACGGTGACGCAAGGGCCCGACCGCCGCGAGGCGGTGATGGCCGTTTGCCGGCAGGCCGGCATCCGGGTGGTGGAGGATGATGTCTACGGCTTCCTGGCCGACGATCCCGGCCCGCCACCCTTGGCGGCGCTGGATCCGGAGCGGGTGCTGTTCCTGACCAGCCTGTCCAAGAACCTGATGCCCGGGCTGCGCACCGGTTTCCTGCTGTGCCCGCCGGCCCTGATGGATCGGGTGCGCACCCTGCTGCGCGCCACCCTGCTGGGCGTCAACCCGCTGGGGGCGGAGTTGTCGGCCGAGTTCATCCTGTCCGGTGCCGCGCTGGAGAGCGCCACCCAGCGCCGCGCCCTGGTGGCGGACCGTCAGGCCCAGGCCCGCCGCCTGTTGCCCGGCGTCCCCTCCGACCCCGCCTGCCCGCACCTGTGGCTGACCCTGCCCGAGCCCTGGCGGCGCGAGGACTTCGCCCGCGCGCTGCTGAGCCGGAGCGTGCGCGTCACGCCGGCCGACGCCTTCGCCGTGGCGCGGGGCGACACGCCCCACGCCGTGCGCGTCTGCATCGGCGGGGTGGAGCGGGAGGAGGTGCTGGAACACGGCCTGCGCACGATCGCCGCCCTGCTGGCCGAGCCCGCGATGAGTGAGGTGTTGGTTTAGGGGAACGGCCGGACCGTGTGCATATGGTTCAACGGCCCGTGGCCGCCGCCGAAGCCGGGCGCGGTGCGGATGGCCTCTTGCACATAGGCGTGCGCCCGTTCCACCGCCTGGGGCGCGGCCAGCCCCTGGGCCAAACCGCAGGCGATGGCCGACGCCAGGGTGCAGCCGGTGCCGTGGGTGTGCACACTGTCGAAGCGGGGGGCGCTGTAGCTGTGTTCCCCACCGCGGGTGACCAGCAGGTCGGTCACCACCGGGCCGGCGCGGTGCCCGCCCTTGACCAGCACGGCCTGGGCGCCGAACTCCAGCAGGCGGTCGGCGGCGCGGCGCATCCCGTCCAGGCTGTCGCCCTCGAAACTTTCCGGGGGAAGGCCGGTCAGGGCCGCCGCCTCCACCGTGTTGGGGGTCAGCAGCGTGGTGATGGGCAGCAGTCGCGTGATCGCCACCGACATGGCGCGATCCTCCAGCAAGCGCTGGCCGCCCTTGGCCGCCATGACCGGATCGACCACCAGGGCGGGCACGCCCACCTCGCTCAGCACCTCGGCCACCGTCTCGATGACCTCGGCGGAGGCCAGCATGCCGGTCTTGACCGCGTCGGCGCCGATATCGGCCAGGCACAGCCGCATCTGCAGGGCAATGAATTCCGGCGGAACGGGCATCACCGCCTGGACGCCATGGGTGTCCTGCGCCGTCAGGGCCGTCACCGCCGTCATGGCGTAGCCGCCCAGCGCCGTCACCGCCTTGATGTCCGCCTGGATGCCGGCGCCACCGCCACTGTCGGACCCGGCGACGATCAGGATACGGCCGCGCAT
This sequence comes from Nitrospirillum amazonense, assembly GCF_007828045.1. Lineage (GTDB taxonomy): Bacteria > Pseudomonadota > Alphaproteobacteria > Azospirillales > Azospirillaceae > Nitrospirillum > Nitrospirillum amazonense_C. The sequence goes on from NZ_VITN01000025.1 coordinate 56,198, forward strand.
GCCCTTATTCCGCGACCTTGGAGGCCGGCGCCGGGGCGGCGTCCTTGATGGCGGCGACAATGTCGTCCACCACCGCCATCACCAGGCCCTGGTCGTCGCCCTCCGCCATGACGCGGATCAGCGGCTCGGTGCCCGACTTGCGGATCAGGACGCGGCCGGTGCCGCCCAGGCGGGACTCGCCGGCGCGGATGGCATCCTGAACGCTGGCGGCGGCCAGGGGCGTGGTGCCGCCCGCCGGCTCGAACCGCACGTTCTTCAGCACCTGCGGCAGGGCCTGGAAGACACGCAGGACTTCCGACGCCGGCTTGCCCGACTGCTGGATCACGGCCAGCACCTGCAAGGCCGCCACCAGGCCATCGCCCGTCGTGCCATGATCGGAGAGGACGATATGGCCGGACTGTTCGCCACCGACGTTGTAGCCATGCTCGCGCATATGCTCCACGACATAACGGTCACCCACCGGCGTGCGGGCCAAGCTCAGGCCCCGGCCCTTCAGGTGCAGCTCCAGGCCCAGGTTGGACATGACGGTGGCCACGACACCGCCGCCGCGCAGGGTGCCGGCGTCGGCGCAGGCGCAGCCGATCAGGGCCATGACCTGGTCGCCGTCGATCTGGGTGCCGGTCTCATCCGCCAGGATCAGGCGGTCGGCGTCGCCGTCCAGGGCGATGCCCAGGTGGGCGCCATGGGCCACCACGGCGTCGCGCATGGCCTTGGGCGCCGTGGCGCCGCAATCCTTGTTGATGTTGAATCCGTCGGGCGCCACCGCCACCGGGATGACCTCGGCCCCCAGTTCCCACAGCACCTTGGGCGCCACCTTGTAGGCGGCGCCGTTGGCGCAATCGACCACGATCTTCAGCCCATCCAGGCGAAGGCCGCGCGGGAAGGTGGCCTTCGCCTGCTCGATATAGCGGCCGATGGCGTCATCCAGGCGCTGGGCCCGGCCCAAATCCTTGGCGCCGGCGAGGTCACCGGCGAAGCCCTCCACCATGCGCGCCTCGATGGCCGCCTCGACCTCGTCGGACAGCTTGTAGCCGTCCGGTCCGAACAGCTTGATGCCGTTGTCGTAAAAGGGATTGTGCGAGGCGGAGATCATGACGCCCATGTCGGCGCGCAGCGACCGCGTCAGCATGGCCACCGCCGGCGTGGGCATGGGGCCCACCAGGGTCACGTCCATGCCCATGGAGACGAAGCCGGCCACCAGCGCCGGTTCCAGCATATAGCCCGACAGGCGCGTGTCCTTGCCGATAACCACCAGGTGGCGGTGATTGCCCCGGCGGAACTGCAGGGCGGCCGCCATGGCCACCTTCAGGGCCGTCTCCGCTGTCATGGGCTCGGTATTGGCCGTGCCCCGGATGCCATCGGTACCAAACAGTTTACGCGCCATCGTCTTTCACGCCGTCGATTCTTGTCTCACATGGTCTTTTGCCGTAACCGCCAAAAGACCCCCTCAAACGCCGGGCGCCGCCATCCGGCGGCTTGGCTTCCTCGCTCCGCCCTGCGGTACTCGCTCCGGGGCCGGCCGTCGCCGGCCTTCAATCACCTCATCATCCATGCAGCGCCTGCCACAGGGCCCGAGCCTGCACCGTCTCCGCGACGTCGTGCACCCGCAGGATATGCGCGCCCCGGTCCAGGCACGCAAGGCCGCCGGCCAGCGATCCGGCCAGCCGGTCCTTCGGCGCCTCCCCCCGCGACAGCGCGGCCAGGAATCGCTTGCGCGACAGGCCCACCAGCAGGGCGCAGCCAGTGCCATGATAGAGCGCCGTGTGGCGCAGAATGTCCAGATTATGCGCCACCGTCTTGCCGAAGCCGATGCCGGGATCGACGGCGATGCGTGTACGGGGGATGCCGGCGGCCACGCACGCCTCCACCCGTGCCAGCAAATAGTCCATGACGTCCAGCGCGGCGTCGGCGTAGCGCGGCTCCAACTGCATGGTGCGGGGGTCGCCCTGCATGTGCATGAGCACGACCGGGCAGCCGCGCGCCGCCACCAGGGCCAGGCTGTCGGGGTCGCCCTCCAGCGCGCTGATGTCGTTGATGATGCGGGCGCCGGCGTCCAGGGCCGCCGCCATGACCGGGGCGTGGCGGGTATCGACGGAGATGACCGCCCCCGCCGCCGCCAGCGCGCGGATGACGGGCACCACCCGCGCGGCCTCCTCCTCCGGCGACACCGGGGCGGCGCCCGGCCGCGTGCTCTCGCCGCCGATGTCCAGGATGTCGGCGCCGGCCGCCATCAGGGCCCGCCCATGGGCGATGGCAGCCTCGGCGGCGACATAGTCCCCGCCGTCGGAAAAGCTGTCGGGCGTGACGTTGACGATGCCCATCACGAGGGGGCGGGAAAGGTCCAGGCCGGCGAAGGCCGGGCGCGGCGCTGACAAGGCGGCCAGGCGCCGGCCGACAGCCTCGCCCACCCCGGCGGCGGCGGCCCAAGCGGCCAGGCCGCGCGACTCCATCACTTTGCGGGCGACCGCATCCGGCCGGCGCACGGCCACCTCCACCTGGGTGAAGGACAAGGCCGTACCCGCCAGCGGATGGCTATCGGGGGCGTGCAAGCCGGACAGCAAGCCCACAGGGGTCAGGTACACGTCTTCGGCGGCAACGGATGCCCCGGAAGCCCAGGGGTCCAACGAAACGGAAGGCAGGTCGGATGGCATGGGCTTCCTCTCACGCGTTGCCGCGATCCTAGTCCCCCGCCCGCGCCGGCGTCATCCACCCTGGCGGCAGCCCTGCCCCACGGCGGGCCGTTCCCGAAAAACAAAACCCCCGGGCGCCTGGGGCGACCGGGGGTTTTGCGAAGAAGTGCAGCCGGGATCAGGTGCCGGGCTGCGGCTCCGGCGTGAAGGGGCCGGGTTCCGCGCTGGTGGTGCCGCTGGTCGTGGGCACCGAGGTGCGGCGGCCGACGCCGCGCGGCGGCACCTTGGGCGGCTCCGTCGATTCGGGACGCACGATGCTCTCGCCCCGCAGCAGGGCGCGAACCTCGTCACCCGACAGCGTCTCGTATTCCAGCAAAGCGTTGGAGACGTTGTGCAGGTCGTCCATATGCTCCGTCAGGATACGGCGGGCGTGGCCCTCGGCCTCCTCGATGATGCGGCGGATTTCCTCGTCGATCAGCTGGGAGGTGGCTTCGGAGATGTTCTGCTGCTGGGTCACGGAATGGCCCAGGAACACTTCCTGCTCGTTGGCGTTGTAGCGCACCCGGCCCAGGCGCGCGCTCATGCCGAACTCCGTCACCATGCGCCGGGCCATGTTGGTGGCCTGCTGGATGTCGTTGCCGGCGCCGGTGGTCACCTGCTCCGCCCCGAAGATCAGCTCTTCCGCCACGCGGCCGCCGAACATCATGGCCAGCTTGGATTCCAGCTCGATCTTGGAATAGGCGTACTTGTCCCGCTCCGGCAGGCTCATGGTCACGCCCAGGGCGCGGCCGCGCGGCACGATGGTGACCTTATGCAGCGGGTCGCTCTCCGGCATGAACAGGCCGACCAGGGCGTGACCGGCCTCGTGATAGGCGGTCAGCTTCTTTTCCCGGTCGGTCATGACCATGGACCGGCGCTCCGCGCCCATCATGACCTTATCCTTGGCGGCCTCGAACTCGCCCATGCCGACCACGCGGCGGCCGGCGCGCGCGGCCAGCAGGGCCGCCTCGTTCACCAGGTTGGACAGGTCGGCGCCGGAGAAACCGGGGGTGCCGCGGGCGATGGTGCGGGCGTCCACATCGGGGGCCAGCGGCACCTTGCGCATGTGGACCTTCAGGATCTTCTCGCGGCCGGAAACGTCGGGATTGGGCACAACCACCTGACGGTCGAAACGGCCGGGGCGCAGCAAGGCCGGGTCCAAGACATCGGGGCGGTTGGTGGCGGCGATGAGGATGACGCCCTCGTTCGCCTCGAAACCGTCCATCTCGACCAGCAGCTGGTTCAGGGTCTGCTCACGCTCGTCATTGCCGCCGCCCAGGCCGGCGCCACGGTGGCGGCCGACGGCGTCGATCTCATCGATGAAGATGATGCAGGGGGCGTTCTTCTTGCCCTGCTCGAACATGTCGCGCACACGGGACGCGCCCACGCCGACGAACATTTCCACGAAGTCGGAGCCGGAGATGGTGAAGAACGGCACGTTGGCCTCACCCGCCACGGCGCGGGCCGTCAGCGTCTTACCGGTGCCCGGCGGCCCCACCAGCAGCACGCCCTTGGGGATCTTGCCGCCCAGGCGCTGGAACTTCTGCGGGTCCTTCAGGAACTCCACGATCTCTTCCAGTTCCTGCTTGGCCTCGTCGATGCCGGCCACGTCGTCGAAGGTGACGCGGCCCACCTTTTCGGTCAGCAGGCGGGCGCGGCTCTTGCCGAAGCCCATGGCCTTGCCGCCGCCGGACTGCATCTGGCGCATGAAGAAGATCCACACGCCGATCAGGACCAGCATGGGCAGCCAGGAGATGATGATGCTGAACAGGGTCGGGTTGCCGCTGTCGTCCGGCACCGCGGTGATCTTCACGTTCTTGTCGGCCAGGCGGGTCACCAGATTGCTCTCCGGCGGCACGTAGGTCGAGAAGGTGCGGTTGTCGCGATAATGGCCGGTGACCTGCGGGCCCTTGATCGTCACGTCGGCGACGGTGCCGCGATCAACCTCTTCCAGCAGTTCGCTGAAGGGGATGCTGGCTTGCGTCGTCCGATTGGTGGAAGTCTGGAAAAGGTTGAACAGAACGAACAGCAAGACGCCGATAAAAGCCCACAGCGCCAAATTTTTACCGAAGTTGTTCACGTCTCTCAGCCTTTCCTCGACCAACCGCGCCCTGCCACCCGGCCCGCATGGCCGGTTTCAATGGCGGGGGTCGCAGCCCACCCGGCGGATTTCGCGCATTTCACGCGGGATATCCACCGGGACCGTTTCCATTAGATAATGACGCGGGCGTCAGAGACAACTGCCATCACGTCTAGGCCGGCCTCCATAGGCGGCAAAAACGGGGGAGGTGCCAGGGGCGACAGCGGACGGAACGCCAGCCGGGGCAAGGTTCCCTCCCCCACCGGCGTCCCCTCGCCCGTCGAAAGCGGCTCCACGGCCCAGGCCAAATGTGGCACCGCCACCAGCGGGCCGTCCCGGCGCAGGGCCGGCAGGGTGGGCAAGACCGGCTTGGGAATCCGGAGAAGCGCTGGCAGGTCCAGCGCCGCCAGCCGGCGCGCCTCGACCGTGCCCAGGGCGCCCAGCGTGAGCGCCCCCTTCCCGGAGTACCCCACCGCCTGGAAACGCCCATCCCAGCGGGTGGCCGCGCGCGTCAGGGGGACCGGCGGCGCCATGCGTCCCGCCTGGCGCAATAGCATCAAGCGTCGCCGGTGCCCGGTACCGCCCAGCCGCCGCGCCTGGGCGCCGGCCAGGGTCAGTGCGAGCGCGCCGGCCTCGGACGCCCACAAGCCGGGCAAGGCCGCCAGCAGACGCTCCGCCCCCTGCGTCGGCGGCAGATAGGGCTGCCCGCCCACGGCCGCCGCCAAGCCGGCCAGCAGGCGCAAGGCCACGGGCCGGGGCAGTTCCCACAGGGCATCCGCCTCCACGACGGCATAGCCTTCGGGCGCCAGCAGCACATGGCGGGCCACGGCGTCGGCCAGGCCAGACTCCAGCACCGATCGCGCGCGGCCGGCCTGCGCTGCCAGGGCCAGCAGGTCGCCCTGCGGCACGCCCTGGCGCCGCAGCCGGCCCCGGGCATAGCGCTCCATGAGGTTGGACGGATCGTCGATCCAGGGCTGGCCAAAAGCGCGGCAGGTTGCGCCAAGATCGGCGCGGCTGACGGTCAGCAGGGGGCGCAGCAGGCGCACATCGGCCAGGGCGCGGGCAACGGCCATACCGGCCAAGCCCTCCACCCCGCTGCCACCGGCTTGGCGCAGGGCCACGGTCTCGGCCTGGTCTTCGCGGTGATGGGCCAGGCACAGGTGCAGGATGCCGTGCGCCCGGCAGGCGGCAGCCAGAAGGTCATAGCGGGCCTGGCGCGCCGCCGCCTGCAGTCCGGTGGCGGGCTTGGCGCCGGTCCAGGTGAGGATGGTGTGGGAAATGCCCCGCGCCGCCAGCCAGCGGCCGACCTGCGCCGCCTCCGCCGCCGACTCCGGCCGCAGGGCGTGGTCCACGGTGTAAGCCTCGACCTGGCCGCCGCGGGCGCGCGCCCAGCGGTCGGCCAACAGGGTCAGCGCCAAACTGTCGCGGCCGCCTGAAACGCCGACAGCCAGGGTGGGGGCGGTCTCAAACGGGCCCAATGGGGCCAAAAGGCGCGCGAACCGGGCGTCGTCGATCGCCACACCCCGCGACTCGCCCGGCTCCATGCCAGGCTCCATGCCAGGCTCCATGCCAGGCTCCATGAATGATGCGGGGGGCGCCCGGTCGTCGCCCATGGCGCCCCCCTTTCCTTCTCACTTGCAGCCCAGGCGGTTCTTCTGGTCCTCGCCCCGGCGCTTCAGCGTGGGGGCGGCGTCCTTGTCGGCGTCCAGTTGCTTCAGCACCACACAGGCGCTGGCCTTGTCGCCCAGGCCATCCAGCGACAGCGCCAGCTTCAGCAGGTAGTCGGCACCCTTGTTGCTCTTGGGGTACTTCTTATAGCCGTCACCGAAGGCCACGGCGGCGGACTTGTAGTTGCCGCGCATATAGAAGGTCTCCCCCAGCCAGTACTGGGCGTTGGAGGCCAGCGGGCTGTCGGGGTTCTGCTTCAGGAACTGGGTGAAGGCCCTTTCCGCGTTGGGGGCGTCGCCCTGGCGCAGCAGGTTGAAGGCGTAGTCGTATTGGTCCTGCGCCGGACCGGCCGGCAGGGTGCCACCGGAGTCGGCGGGCGCCGTGGCCGGCGCGCCGCCCTTGGCACCGCCCGGGGGCGGCACCGCGCCGGTGTCGGTGCCGGGCAGCGGCGGCTTGCCAGCGCCCTTGAGGTCAGGCGACGGGGGGGCACCGGCATCGCCGCCGCCACCACCACCGCCGGTGGAGGCCCCAAGCCCGATACCGGCCTTGTCCTCCAGCTTTTGCAGGCGCAGGTCGATGTCGGCCGACAGCTTGTCCAGCCGCTCCTTCATCTGGCTGACCTGATAGGCCAGTTCTTCATACTTCCCGGTCTGCTGCTGCGTCTGGGTTTCCATCTGCAGCTTCAGCACCTCGATCTCGCCGGCCGCGTTCGAGCCGCCGCCGCCCGGCGCGCCGGTCATGGGGCCGGAGGGCTTGACGCCGTTGCGGTAGACGTCGCGCGACAGGGTCTGCACGTCCGTCTCCAGCCGGGACAGGCGGTTCAGCAGGTCCTGCATGTCCCGGCTTTGCGCGCCGGCCGGCGCCGGGGCCAGCAGCGGGGCGGCGACCAGGGCGGCCATGCCGCACCGCGCCATCCAACGGGACGCGCCCTGCCACCAGCGGCGGCTGTCACGAGTCTGGGAAGAGGAGAAGGTCGGGGACGACAGCGACGGCGTCATGGATCGGTTCCGGGGAAGGATCAGCGGGGAACGGAAGACAAGCTTGGCAAGGGCCAACCGGCCCGCCAAGCGCGACCTTAGCGCGGGACCCGCCCGCCCGGAAGGGGCGTCCGCAGGCCCATTTACCTCATAAGCAGTATTACGCTGCCCAAAAGTACTATTCGCCCAGTAAGCGACAGTAAAGCGGGCGCCATGAAAAAGGGCGCCGCCCGACCCCCACGGGGTCGAACGGCGCCCTTTTAACCAACCACCCGGGTGGGGCAGCTTAGTTGATGACCGTCACGCCGCGACGGTTCTGCGCCCAGGCGGCCTCGTTGGAACCGAGGACGGCGGGACGCTCCTTGCCGTAGCTGATCACCTGCACGCGGGCCAGATCGACGCCGGTGGCGGTCAGGTAGTTCTTCACGGCGTTGGCGCGACGCTCACCCAGGGCGAGGTTGTACTCGCGGGTGCCGCGCTCGTCGGCGTGGCCTTCGATCGTGATCGTGACCTGGCCATACTTCTTCAGCCAGGCGGCCTGCTTATCCAGGGTCGCGGTGGCTTCCGGGGTCAGGTCGAACTTGTCGTAACCGAAGAACACGCGGTCACCAACGTTGACCACGAAGTCTTCCTTGGAACCCGGGACCGGACCGGTCGGCTTGGGGGCCGGCGGCGTGGTGGTGGTGGTGGCGGTACCGCCGGTGGCGACTTCAGCCTTCTTCTCCGGCGTGGAGGAGCAAGCGGCCACCAGGGCCAGAGCAGCACACAGGCTCAGGTATTTCATGCGCATAGTTTGAGACCCCCTACGGACAACTTTAAAGTGGGATTGCTATTATCGCGACCGCGATCTCGATTGAAGTGAGGTGGCGGCGGCGGCTGTCAAGCCGCCACCGCCACTTATTCCCGTCTCTGTAGACCGACAAGTCTTACGTCGCTCTTGCGCTGCGAAAGTACTGTGGCCCCATCACGGAATCAAGGGCGACCAAGCGGGGTCGGACGCGTCCGTGGGCGTCAGCATCTGCCGTTCGTTGCGACCGGTGAGGTCGATGGAGTAGAGGCGCACCTGGCGCTGGCGCCCGCCCTCACCCGTCGGCTTTTCCTTAAAATACATGAGGACACGGCCGTTGGGTGCCCAGGTCGGTCCCTCAACCAGGTAGCCCGTGCTCAATTCGCGCTCACCGGAACCGTCGGGGCGGATCACGCCGATCGAGAACCGGCCGCCGTTGATCCGTGTGAAGGCGATGAGGTCACCACGGGGCGACCACACCGGCGTGCCATACTTGCCGGCACCGAAAGTAATGCGCTGCACATTCGTGCCGTCAGCATTCATGGTATAGATCTGCTGACTTCCGCCTCTATCGGATTCGAAAGTAATTTTACTTCCATCAGGCGAGAAGGACGGGGCCGTATCAATGGCCGGATTGTCGGTCAGGCGGGTCTGGCGACGGGTGCGCAGGTCCAGCAGGTAGATGTCGGTGTTGCCGTTCTGGGCCAGGCTCATGATGACCTTGTTGCCGTCGGGCGAGAAGCGCGGGGCGAAGGTCATGCCCGGAAAGTCACCCAAAACTTCCTGCCGGCCGGTGTCCACGTTGAAGATGTACACCCTAGGCCTGTTGTTGAAGTAACTCAGGTATGTAATTTCCTGAGCCGTGGGCGAGAAACGCGGCGTTAACACAAGCACCCGGCCGTCGGTCAGATACAGGTTGTTCTCGCCATCCTGGTCCATAATGGCCAGCCGCTTCTGCCGCGCCGTCGCCGGACCTGATTCGGCGATGTAGACGATGCGGGTGTCGAAGTAGCCGTCCTCGCCCGTGATGCGCTTGTAGATGGCGTCGGCGATGATGTGGGCGATGCGCCGCCAGCCGTCGGGCTGGGTGAAGTACGCCAGGCCCGTCAGCTGCTGCTGCGCCAGCACGTCGAACAGGCGGAATTCCACCTTCAGCCGGCCGTCGGGCTGCACGCTGGCAGTGCCGCTGACCAGGGCCTGGGCGTTGATGACCTTCCAGTCGCCGTAGCGCGGCAGGCCGTTGGCCAGCTGGTCCGGCGTCTGGATGAAGGCGCGGTGGTCCAGCGGACGGAACAGGCCGGAGCGTTCCAGGTCGGCCTCGACCACATTGGCGATCTGCGCGCCCACCGCCTCACCATAGAACTGGGTGACGGCGATGGGCAGCGGCTGGACATTGCCCGTGGTGATATCGAGGTGCAGCTCGGCCTTGGCCTGAACCGCGACCGCCATGATCATCACGGCAGCCAGGGCGATGGCGCGCCGTAGGGCGGTTAGCGTCTGTCGCGTGGTCATCAGAACATGTCCTTCGGGCTGAACGTGAACACGATGGACCCGGCCCCGCCGTACTTTTCCTTGGGCAGGCGCAAGGTCGAACACTGATCCTTCTGCAGCGCGCGGAGAGTGCTTTCCACGAAGCTGCGGTACGTTGGGTTGGACAGCGAGCCGTTGCCGGACACGTAGTCCACCTTGGTGACGCGCATGGAACTGTCGAAGGTGACGCGAATGTCGGCGCTCATCTTGTCCACATCCTTGCCGCCAGCCGGCACCGCCCAGCAACCCGCCAATTGCGAGCGCAGGGCATCCTGTTCTGACGCCGAAAGATGGTCGGATTGAGGCTGAGCCACCGAGGTCTGCTGTGTCTTCGGCGTGTCTTTCGCCGGGGTGTCCTTGGGCTTGTCTTCCTTCAGCTTGTCCACGTTCTTCAGGATGCTGTCCAGGGACGGCGTATCCTTCTTCGGCGGCTCAGGCTTCTTGGGTTCGGGCTTGGGGGGTTCGGGCTTGGGCGGCTCCGGCTTCGGCACCGGCTTGGGCTGTTCCAGCTCCACCGTCTTCTGCTCCTCCACCTTCGGCACCTCCATCTTCTTGATGGGCAGGGCCTCGGGCTCCGGCGGGGGCGGCGGGGTAGGCGCAGGCTTAGGCGGCTCCGGCTTTGGCGGTTCGGGCGGTACCGGCTTGTCCGGCACCTTTTCCGGCGGCGGCGGGGTCGGCTCGGCCTCCGCCTGCTGCTGCGGCGGGGTGGGCGGGGTCGGGTCGGGCTGCGGCTCGGGCGCCCTCGGCGCCGGCGGCTGCGGGGTCTCCGGCGGCTTGACCGACGTGTTGGTCAGCTCGCTGATGTCCATCTCCACCGCCACGGGCTCCGACATGACCAGCGGTTCGCTTTTCAGCAAAGGCAGGCCAAGGATCGCCAGCAGCAGCAGCGCGACATGCAGGACGACTGAAAAGATGATGGCCGGACGCATGGGATCGGTCTGGCTTCCTGCTAGCGACGGGCCGGGGTGTCAGGCAATTGCGCGATCAGCGACACCTTCTTGTAACCGGCGCTGCTGATCGCCCCCATGACCTCGACGATGCGGCCATAGGCCAGGGACTTGTCGCCACGCACGAAGATGCGGGCGTCGGCGTTGTTCTGGCTGATGGCCTGAAGGCGCGGCACCAGCTCGGTCAGGTCCGTCTTGGTCTCGTTGAGGTAGACGTCGCCGTTGTCGCGGATGGACACGACCAGCGGTTCATCCTGGCCGGGGATGGCGGGCGCCTTGCTCTTGGGCAGATCGACCGGCACGCCCACGGTCAGCAAGGGTGCGGTCACCATGAAGATGATGAGCAGCACCAGCATGACGTCCACCATGGGCGTCACGTTGATGTCGGCCATGGGACGCGCGCGGCGGCGGCCCCGGCCGGTGGACTGCTTTCCCGATAGCGACGCGCCCATGTCAGCCCCGCTCTTCCAGGTGGCGTTGCAGGATGGCGCTGAATTCTGTCACGAATGAGTCCAGCCGGTCGCCGAAGCGGGCGATGTCGGACGAGAACTTGTTGTAGGCGATGCTGGCCGGGATGGCCGCCACCAGGCCCAGGGCCGTGGCGAACAGCGCCTCGGCGATGGAGGGGGCCACGACCGCCAGGCTGGTGTTGCCGGCCGCCGCGATGCTGGTGAAGCTGTGCATGATGCCCCACACCGTCCCCAGCAGGCCGACGAAGGGGGCGTTGGACCCGACGGTGGCCAGCACGGTGATGTAGCGTTCCGTCTGCGCCATTTCGCGGCTGACGGTCACGGACATCACGCGCTCAATGCGCTGGGCCAGGTTGGCGCGCATGGCGCCGGAGGAGGTCAGCCCGCGCTCATTGGCGTGCCGCCATTCCCGCATGCCGGCGGCGAAGGTGGCGGACAGCGGGTCGCTGGGGGCCTTGCCCACCTCTTCATACAGCTGGTCCAGCGAACCACCGGACCAGAACTGCTCCTCGAAATCGGCGGCGGCGGCCTTCATGCGGCGCAGCTTGATCGACTTGTCGAAGATGATGGCCCACACCCAGACCGAGGCCGCCAGCAGCCCCAGCATGATGGCCTTGACCAGCCAGTTGGCCGTCATGAACAGGCTGAGGGCCGACAGGTCCGCCGCCGGATTGGCGCCCAGGGCCACGAAATTCATGATCTGATGCTGCATCGCCACTCTCACTCTTCAGACGGGACGCCCGCCGACGCGCCGTCACCCTTCGAATTGATCTTTTCGCCGCTGACGCGGCGTGCGTTGTCACCGGAGTCGCGGGCCACACCCAAACGGGCGAAAGCCTGCGCCACCGGCGTTGGGACCCGCACCGCCCGCCCTTGGGCGTTGATGCAGGCCAGTTTCAGGCTCAGCCGGACCAGGACCTGGTCTTCCCCCGTCTCCGTGTCTGGGGTCGCCATGCCGGGCGCAACGATGCCACCACTTTGTGGCCGGTATATGGTCTGTTCCGCCAAAACCGTGGCGCCTGTGACACTGGTGATGCGGCTGCGCACCAAAAGTGTGTCCTCCAGCCGGGCCGGGGCCAGGAAGTCCATGGTGCAGCGGCGCACGGCGAAGGCGACACCCGTCGCCGCCACCTGCTCCGCATGCGGCACGCCCAAGGTCCGCAGCATTTCCGTTCGCGCCCGCTCGGCATAGCGCAGGTAGTTGGCGTGATAGACGATGCCGCCGGCGTCCGTGTCCTCGTAATAGACGCGGACGGGGAAGTGGTGGACGTCGCCCACCATGTGGCCGGCCAAAGGATCGGCGGAGCGATTGGGCGCCTCAGACATCGGGCCCCTCCTCCATATCCACCCCGTCACCAGGGCCCAGCAGGTCCAGCTGGCGTGCCGGGGTGGCGATGGGGGCGGGCAGGCCCAGGTAGCGATAACCCATGTCGGTCAGCAGGCGGCCGCGCGGTGTGCGCTGCAGCAGGCCCTGCTGGATCAGGTAGGGCTCGATCACCTCTTCCAGCACGTCGCGCTGTTCCGACAGGGCGGCCGCCAGCGTCTCCACCCCCACCGGGCCGCCACCGTAATTGTTGGCGATGCAATTGAGATAGCGCCGGTCCATGGCGTCGAAGCCCAGCCGATCGACCTCCAGCCGGGTGAGGGCGATATCGGCCGCGCGGGCATCGATCTCGGTGGCGCCGGCCACGGCGGCGAAGTCGCGCACCCGGCGCAGCAGGCGGCCGGCCACGCGCGGCGTGCCGCGCGAGCGGCGCGCGATCTCCAGCGCCCCTTCCGGCAGCAGCGTCATGTCCAGCAGGCGGGCGGCGCGGCCGACGATCAGCTGCAGTTCTTCCGGTTCATAGAATTGCATGCGCAGGGGAATGCCGAAGCGCTCCCGCAAGGGCCGGGTGATCAGGCCGGAGCGGGTGGTCGCGCCCACCAGGGTGAAGGGCGGCAGGTCGATGCGGACGGAGCGGGCGGCCGGGCCCTCACCGATGATGAGATCCAGGTGGAAATCCTCCATGGCCGGATAGAGGATTTCCTCCACCGCCGGCGACAGGCGGTGGATCTCATCGATGAACAGCACGTCGTGCGGCTGCAGATTGGTGAGCAGGGCCGCCAGGTCGCCGGCCTTGGCGATGACCGGGCCGGAGGTGGCGCGGAACCCCGCCCCCATCTCCTTCGCCACGATCTGGGCCAGCGTGGTCTTGCCCAGGCCGGGCGGGCCGAACAGTAGCACATGGTCCAGCGACTCGCCCCGTGAGCGGGCGGCCTGGATGAAGATGGACAGGTTCTCGCGCACTTGGCGTTGGCCGGTGAAGTCGGCCAGGGACAGCGGGCGCAGCGACACGTCCATGCCATCGCCGGCGGCGCGCTCGCGACTCACCAGGCGATCCGATTCCGGGCCGCCGCTCATGCGCTCAGTTCCTTGAGCCCGGCGCGAATCAGTTCGGAAACGCCGGCCTCAGGCCCCAGGCGGGCGGCGCAGGTGGTGACGGCGGCGAAGGCCTCCAGCCGCTTGTAGCCCAGGTTGACCAGGGCGGAGACCGCGTCGGCCACGGCGCCGTTGGCGGCGGGCGCGGCGGCCGCGTCCGTCTTGCCGGCCGGCGTGCCGGCCAAGGTGGGGGCCAGCGCCAGCGAGGGCACCTTGTCCTTCAGTTCGCTGATCATGCGGGTGGCCAGCTTCGGCCCCACGCCATCGGCCTGGGTCAGCACCGTCTTGTCCTGGGCCATCAGGGCCTGGGCGATCTGCTCCGGCGACAGCACCGACAGCACGGCCAGCGCCACGCGGGCGCCCACGCCCTGCACCGTGGTCAGCAGGCGGAACCAGTCCCGCTCCGCCACGTCGGCGAAGGCGAACAGCTGCATCTTGTCTTCCGACACCCACATCTCGGTCAGGACCGAGACGGCCTCCCCCACCCCGCCCAAGCGGCGCAGGGTGCGGGAGGAGGCGGAGACCAGATAGCCCACCCCGCCCACGTCGATGATGGCCCAGTCCAGGCCGGTGCTGTCCAGCAGGCCCTTGAGTTTCGCGATCATCGCGCCGCCCCCGCCATGATGCCGCCCACCAGGCGCCGGGTCTGGCTGTGGTGGGCGTGGCAGATGGCCACGGCCAGGGCGTCGGCGGCGTCCGCCTTGGACAGCTGGAAGCCCGGCAGCAGCATGCGCACCATGGCCTGCACCTGCGTCTTGTCGGCGTGGCCGGCGCCCACCACCGATTTCTTCACCAGGTTGGGCGGGTATTCCGAGACGGGCAGCCCTTCGCGCGCCGGGGCCAGCAGGGCGATGCCCCGCGCCTGCCCCAGTTTCAGGGTGGAGACGGGGTTCTTGTTCACGAAGGTCTCTTCCACCGCCGCCTCATCCGGCGTCCAGGTCCGGATGACGTCCTGCAGGCCGTCGTACAGCGTGACGAGACGGCGGGCCAGGTCGTCCCGGTCGTCGGAATGCACGACCCCGTCGGCGACATGCGTCAACCGGTTGCCCGAGACGTCGATGACGCCCCAGCCCATGTTGCGCAAGCCCGGATCAAGGCCCAGCACGCGGATCGACCGATCCCCCATGGCCGCCGTCCCCCTTCCCGTCCGGCTTAGCCCAGCTTCTCCAGAAGCTCCGGCGACAGCTCGAAATTGCCGATGACGTTCTGCACATCATCGCTGTCGTCCAGCACGTCCAGCAGCTTCAGCAGGCTCTGCGCCGCGTCTTCCGACGGTGCCACCGTGTTCAGCGGCTGCCAGGTCAGCTTGGCGCCTTCCGGCGCGCCGAACTTGGCTTCCAGCGCGTCGCGCACCTCACCCAGGCTGTCGATGCCGGTGATGATGGAATGGCTCTCCTCATCGCTGCTGACATCGTCGGCGCCGGCCTCGATGGCGGCTTCCAGCACGGTGTCGGCATCCGCCACGGCGGCCGGATAGGTGATCAGGCCGATGCGGTTGAACATGAAGCTGACCGAGTTGGTCTCGCCCAGCGTGCCCCCGTGCTTGGAAAAGGCCGAGCGCACTTCCGAGGCGGTGCGGTTGCGGTTGTCGGTCAGCGCCTCGACGATCAGGGCAACGCCGCCGGGGCCGTAGCCCTCATACCGCACCTCATCATAGTTGGTGTCGTCGCCGGCGCCGGGCGTGCCCTGCTTGATGGCGCGGTCGATGCGGTCGCGCGGCATGTTCTGCACGCGGGCGGCCTGGATGGCGGCGCGCAGGCGCGGATTGTGCCCCGGGTCGGGCAGGCCCGCCTTGGCGGCCACGGTGATTTCACGCGCAAGCTTGTTGAACAGCTTGGACCGCTTGACGTCCTGGGCGCCCTTGCGGTGCATGATGTTCTTGAACTGTGAATGTCCAGCCATGGGACCCTGAACTCTATATGGGGTTGAGCGGGGGTATATCCGGGCAGCTTGTACCACATGTTGTGGCATCAGGCACGCCCAGGGACAGGCCTGGGGGCGAAGCTTGCCACAGGCTTGTCACAGGACCGTGCTTTCCGTCCGAGTTACGGCCGCTTTATGGCGGAATTCCGGCGACGCCGCCAAGGAGGTTTCTGCAATGCTCACCGGAGTGGGGGGCTAACCGGAACGGCGGCGGGCGGCAGGGCGAAAGTGCGGCCGACTCAGGCCAGCTTAGGCATGGCCTGCGACAGGCGGCCGCCCACGCGCACTGCCTCGGCCCGCAGGGCCAGGCCGGTGCGGTCGTCCGTTTTCACGAACACGCCGCAGACGCTGACGGTGGCGTCGTTCTCCGCCGGGGTCAGGCGGTCGGTCGGCAGCTTGCGCGTCAGGCGCAGCACCGCCGCCTCCTTCTTCATGCCGATGACGCTGTCATAGTCGCCGCACATGCCGGCGTCGGTCTGATAGGCGGTGCGGCCGTTCAGGATCTGGGTGTCGGCCGTGGGCGTGTGGGTGTGGGTACCCACCACCAGGGTAACCCGGCCGTCGCAGAAATGGCCCATGGCCATCTTCTCCGACGAGGCCTCGCCATGCACGTCGATGACGATGGCGTCCGCCGCGTTGGGGCCCAGGCGATAGGTGCGCAGCACCTTCTCCACCGCGGCGAAGGGGTCGTCCAGGGCGTCCATGAACAGGCGGGCCATGACGTTGACCACCAGCACCTTGCGCCGGCCGTCACGGGTGGGCAGCAGCGAGGCGCCGCGACCCGGCGTGCCCTCCGGGTAATTCAAGGGGCGCAGCACGTTGGGCAGGCGGTCGATCTGCCCCACCAGTTCCTTCTGGTCCCAGACGTGGTTGCCGGTGGTCAGGCAGTCGACGCCGGCGGCGAAGAACTCCTGCGCGATCTTCTCGGTGATGCCGAAGCCGCCGGCCGCGTTCTCGCCGTTCACGATGACGAAGTCCAGCGCCAGCGCCTTGCGCAGGTCCGGCAGGTGCCGCAACACGCCGTCACGGCCGCTGCGGCCCACCACGTCACCCAGGAACAACAGACGCATGACTTCCTCAACCCCGAAAGCGGTCAGCGCTTGCGCCGCTGCCCGGCCCGAACGGCGTAGCGCTCGGTGACGATCCAATCCAAGCCCTGGTCATGCGCGTCGCAGGGCACCTTGTCCAGTTCCTGGTCGGCGAAGGCGATGCCCACCGCCTGGATGGCATGCTCGCGCCGCAGCAGCGCCAGGGTACGGTCGTAGAAGCCGGCGCCATAGCCCAGGCGCCGCCCCCGGCGGTCAAAGGCCAGCAGGGGCACCAGCACCACGTCGGGCACCACGGCGCCACCGCCGGGTGCCGCCTCTTCCATCGGCGCCGGCACGCCCATCACGTCGGGCGACA
This sequence comes from Nitrospirillum amazonense, assembly GCF_007828045.1. GTDB lineage: Bacteria > Pseudomonadota > Alphaproteobacteria > Azospirillales > Azospirillaceae > Nitrospirillum > Nitrospirillum amazonense_C. Next base: position 73,072 of record NZ_VITN01000025.1, read on the forward strand.
GCAGGGTGCCGGGCAGCCAGCGGCGGAACAGCAGGGGCTGGCCCTTGGCCTGGCACACGGGCAGCGCCGCCTTCACCCCGGCCGCGACCACCCGGTGCATGAGCGGGCGGGGATCGATCTCATCCCCCACGGGCCAGTAGAAGGCGATGGTAAGGCCCACGGGGGCCAAGCCGTCGGTGATCCGGGGCAGCGCGCCCAGGAAATTGTCGGCCAGCGCCTTGGATGCCGCGGCGCGGTCCAGCTCCAGCTCCGCGCGCACCCGGCGGGCCGAGACCCGCACCGCCTTCTTGGCGGCGCGCGCCGCCTCCTCCGTCAGCAGGGCCGCCGGGCCCGTGGCCGATGTAGCGGCACCAGGGTCCAGGGAAACGTCGTGGGTACGGGAGGATGCGGCGGTCACGGGCGGATAAGGTCCCTCGAAGGACAGGCCCCGGCATCATTCATGCGGGGCGGGAGGGGGAAAGGGGTCTGGAAGGAGCCGCGACGGCCGATGGACAAGCGTATCCTCCACGGCCTGCCAAGGCAGGTGGGAGCCATATGTCCGACACCACGGCGTCGGCAGGGACAGCCCCCTAGAGGATTGGGTATCGGCCCTGGGGATAAAGCATCCTGTCGAACCGCGCAGCCCCGTTCCAGAAAGCTAATTTAGGAGCGATCAAGCCGCGCCGCAATGTCTTCGATGCGTTTGGCCAGGCTATCGACCGCCGCGATGACGCTATCGTCCTCTGCGCGGGGCGCAGGGGTCGCCTCCGGCGCCGGGGCCGGGACGGGACGCCTCGGGCCCCCCAGCTCGGCCCGCAGGTCGAAAATCTCATCCGCCAGCATGAGGGCGGTCAGCACCAGCAGCTGCGTCTCGCTGCCGCCGGAGGCGTCATGCGCCACCTCGCGCAGGCGGGCATCGACATAGGAGCCAAGCTCGCGCAGGCGCTGTTCCTGGCCATCGTCGCAGGCCAGGCCATAGGGGCGTCCATTCAGGATGATGTCCACGCGGGCCATCTTCTAATCAGTCCTCCAGCACCGCACGCAACTGGCCGATGGTCCGGTCCAGCCGCTCCGACAAGGCCGCGGTCGCGGCCTTGGCACCCTGCTCCCGCCCTTCCGCCGCCGCCAGCGCCCGTTCCAGCTGGGCGATGCGGGCCTTGGCCGTCTCATCCACGTCGCCGGCAACAGCCGCGGGCCGCGCCAGCCGTCGTTCCAGCGCCCCGTCCAGCACAAGGACGGCGGCATCCAGACGTTCCAGCGCGGTCTTCAGTCGTTCCATGGGACGAGACGGGTCCGATAGCCAATGGAAGGGAGGTCGGGTGCAAATAAGATGGATAAGCTCTGGCGTCGAATAAAGAAAGAAAGCCGTCGGGACCAGCGAAAAAACCGCGCGGACAGGCGATTAGGCGCCGGCGCGCGGGCGACCGGACCACGAATGGGGAAGCCCGGCGGGAAAGGCCCGCCGGATACAGGCGTTAACGCCGGCCGCGCTTGCAGTTTTCGGAGGGCACCGGACCTTGACGCGGCAGGCGGTGGCGGTCATGGTGCCGCCCGCCCCTCGCGCCTGGACTGTGCGCGCACGACGCCCTTAAAGAAGGCGGTGCGGCGGCGCAACTCATCGGGAGCGTCGGGCCCTGGATCGTCTCCCGGGAATGCCTTCCCGTGGCGGCTTTCCCGGCCGAATCCGCCGGAACGGAGCCCCAGCGGCTGCCCCCTTTCCGGCCTTCTGAGCACAGCGCATCCGCTTGATGAAAGGCCCTCTGCCCATGTCGTCCCAGCCCGCAACCGGAGATGTCGTCGGGGGCGTTCCCCATAAGGATCTCGCCACCGCCATCCGCGTCCTGGCCATGGACGCCGTGGAAGCGGCCAAATCGGGCCATCCCGGCATGCCCATGGGCATGGCCGATGTCGCCACCGTGCTGTTCACCCAGTTCCTGAAGTTCGATCCCAAGCGCCCCGACTGGGCCGACCGCGACCGCTTCGTGCTGTCGGCCGGCCATGGCTCCATGCTGATCTACGCGCTGCTCTACCTCACGGGGTATGAGGACATCGACCTGGAGCAGATCAAGAAGTTCCGCCAGCTGGGCGCCCGCACCGCCGGCCACCCGGAATACGGCATGGCCCGCGGCATCGAGATGACCACGGGCCCGCTGGGCCAGGGCATCGCCACCGCCGTGGGCATGGCCCTGGCGGAGCGTCACCTGAACGCCCGCTTCGGCAACGCCCTGGTCGACCACCACACCTATGTCATCGCCGGTGACGGCTGCCTGCAGGAAGGTGTGAGCCATGAGGCCGCCTCGCTGGCCGGCCACCTGGGCCTGGACCGCCTGATCGTCCTGTGGGACGACAACAGCATCTCCATCGACGGCCCCACCAACCTGTCCCTGTCCGAGGACGTGAAGGCCCGCTTCGTCGCCTATGGCTGGGACGTGCAGGCCGTGGACGGCCATGACCCGGCGGCCGTGGCCGCGGCCATCGCCCAGGCCAAGACCACCAGCACCCCGTCGCTGATCGCCTGCCGCACCACCATCGGCCTGGGCGCCCCGACCAAGGCCGGCAAGAACTCCAGCCACGGCTCGCCCCTGGGTGCGGCCGAGATCGCCGGCGCCCGCGCCGCCTACGGCTGGGAGCATGGCCCCTTCGAGATCCCGGCCCCCATCCTGGACGCCTGGCGCCAGTACGGCGCCCGGGGCGCCGCCGCCGCCGGCGCCTGGGACCAGCGCCTGGCCGCCGCCGACAACAGCCTGGGCACCGCCTTCAAGGCCGCCCAGTCGGGTGACGCGCCGGCCGAGTTGGACGCCGTGATCACCGCCTTCAAGCGCGCCACGACGGAGGCCCGCCCCAGCGTGGCCACCCGCCAGGCCTCAGGCAACGTGCTGGATGCCATCTTCGACGTGGTGCCGGAACTGATGAGCGGTTCCGCCGACCTGACCGGGTCCAACAACACCCGCACCAAGGGCGTCGTCAGCCTGCAGCGCGACAAGTACGAGGGCCGCTACATCCACTACGGCGTGCGTGAACACGCCATGGCCGCCGCCATGAACGGCATGGCCCTGCACGGCGGTGTGATCCCGCTGAGCGGCACCTTCCTGTGCTTCGCCGACTACAGCCGCCCGGCCATCCGCCTGGGCGCGCTGATGAAGCAGCGGGTGGTGCATGTCATGACCCATGACAGCATCGGCCTGGGCGAGGACGGCCCCACCCATCAGCCGGTGGAGCATATGGCCGCCTTGCGCGCCATCCCCAACCTGCTGGTCTTCCGCCCCGCCGACCAAGTGGAGACGGCGGAGTGCTGGCAGTTGGCGCTGCGGTCCAAGACCCGTCCGTCGGTCCTGGCGCTGACCCGCCAGAACCTGGCCACCCTGCGGGTCGAGCACACGGACGAGAACCTGGCCGCCAAGGGCGCCTATATCCTGCGCGAGGCTGACAGCGGCCCCGCGAAGGTGGTCCTGCTGGCCACCGGCTCGGAAGTGGAGATCGCCGTGCAGGCCCGCGACGTGCTGCAGGCCGAGGGTGTCCCCACCCGCGTCGTCTCCATGCCGAGCTGGGAGCTGTTCGTCGAGCAGGGTGAGGGCTACCAGGCCCAGGTGCTGGGCGGTGACGACGTGGTCCGCGTCGGCGTCGAGGCCATGGTGCGCATGGGCTGGGACCGCTGGATCGGCCCCAAGGGCGGCTTCGTCGGCATGCCCGGCTTCGGCGAGTCGGGCCCGTACAAGGAGCTGTACGCCCACTTCGGCATCACCGTCGACGGCGTGGTCGCGGCCGCCAAGGCCCGCCTCTGAGTGATACCGGCGGCATGAGGTATGACTCATGCCGCTTAGGCCGCGACTGCGGCCGCCGGAGCGAGCACCGCAGGGCGGAGCGAGGAAGCCAAGCCAGCGGATGCTGGCGCCCGGCACCTGAGGGCGGCATTTGAGCGGTCACGATCAAATGCCGTTAGTATGAGTACCCAAGGTGGGGGCGCCCGGCCATCCCGGCCCGGGTCCCCGCTTTGACACGAGCGTCCGGATGAGACGTCCCACTATGGTAGGCCTGCCATGCAAGCCCCATAGCGCCTAAAACGATGGCGTGGCGTTTACCATCTTCAAGGTTTCAGCATAGCCAGCCCGATCCCTCGGGCGGTTCAACGATGTCGGAGGAAGACACATGGCTGTTCGTGTTGCCATCAACGGGTTCGGGCGCATTGGCCGTCTGGTGCTGCGCGCCATTTACGAGAGCGGCCGCAAGGACGTCGAGGTGGTCGCCATCAACGACCTGGCCGACGCCAAGACCAACGCCCACCTGCTGAAGTACGACAGCGTGCACGGCCGCTTCCCCGGCACGGTCGAGGTGGTCGATGGCAACCTGGTGGTCAACGGCCACACGATCAAGGTCGTGCAGGAACGCGACCCGACCAAGCTGCCCTGGGGCGACCTGGACATCGACGTGGCCATGGAATGCTCGGGCATCTTCACCTCGCGCGAAGGCGCCTCCAAGCACCTGACCGCCGGCGCCAAGAAGGTGCTGATCTCCGCCCCCGGCACGGATGAGGACATCACCGTCGTCTACGGCGTGAACCACGACAAGCTGACGGCGGAACACAAGATCGTCTCCAACGCCAGCTGCACCACCAACTGCCTGGCCCCGGTGGCCTATGTGCTGAACAATGCCATCGGCATCGAGCACGGCTTCATGACCACCATCCACAGCTACACCGGCGACCAGAACACGGTCGATACGATGCACAAGGACCTGCATCGCGCCCGCGCCGCCGCCCTGAACATCATCCCGACCTCCACCGGCGCCGCCAAGGCCGTCGGCAAGGTGCTGCCGGAGTTGAAGGGCAAGCTGGACGGCACCTCGCTGCGCGTCCCCACCCCCAACGTCTCGGTCGTGGACTTCAAGTTCGTGGCCAAGAAGGCCACCTCGGTCGAGGAAGTCTCGGCCGCCATCAAGGCCGCCGCCGAGGGCCCGCTGAAGGGCATCCTGGGCGTCTATGCCGAGCCGCTGGTGTCCACCGACTTCAACCACGACCCGCACTCGTCCATCTTCGCGCTGAACGAGACCAAGGTCATCGACGGCACCTTCGTGCGTATCATGACCTGGTACGATAACGAGTGGGGCTTCTCCAACCGCATGAGCGACACGGCCGTCGCCCTGCACAAGGTTGGCTGATCCCGACTGGGGTCGCGTAGGATGAAGGGCGCTGCGGCCATGCCGCGGCGCCCTTTTTCTTTCAGGATTGAACCGCCGTGAGCCGCCCCATCCGTATCCTGTGCCTGGATGACGCCCGCGCCGCCCTGGCGGCGGCCGATGGCGCGCCCGTGCGCCTGGTCAGCGCGCCGGACGCCGGTGGGACGCTGGGCGCCGGCGGCTGGCGCGCCCTGCTGGACGCCATCGCGGCGGAGTTCCCGGAGGCCCCCCTGACAGTCGTGCTGGATTGCGGCGACGCCGCCGGCCATGCCCTGGCCGCCCTGGCGCTGGGCATCCCCGACGTCGCCTTTTCCGGCGACGCGACCGCCGCCGCGCGCCTGGCCGACATCGCCCGGGCCCGGGGCGCCCACCTGCACCCGGCGGACGGGGCCGAAGCCCTGGACCTGCGGCTGCGGGGCCGGCGCGACCCGGTGGCGGCCTGCCGAGCGTGGTTGACGCAGCCCTAACATTCACCCCCCAGAACCAAACGACTATTATTGTCATTCGACAATATTGAACGAATTCACTTCCCGTTAAGTGCCGTCCATTTAAAATTAGCGGTAGCGACTCCAGTCTCCATATCGGGGTGCGCCTAGTCATCAACCTGGCGATTCATCGTCAACCGACCTATCCGGAAGGCTTGGCCGCGTGTACATCTAGCGGCGTGGCGGATGATGCCGGGATTTAGGGACCTGTTGTGCGGCAATTACGACAAATCCTGACCATTCTCGCGGCGGCGCCCTTGATCCTTGTCACCGCCGCCGGCGCGGCGCCTGCGGGGTGGGAGCGGCTGCACGCCACCCTCTTCAGCAGCGTCGGCCGTGAGGCCGGCCTGCCCCACCCCATCGCCATGGCCCTGGCGCAGGACAGCGACGGCTTCATCTGGGTGGGCACCCAGGGCGGCCTGTCCCGCTATGACGGCTATCGCTTCCGCACCTTCCAGCACCAGGACGGCGTTGCCGGCAGCCTGCCGGGCAACGTCATCACCGCCCTGGTTCCCGCCGCCGGCGGCCGGCTGTGGGTATCCACCGCCACCGGCACCATCGCGCGCTACGATCCCGCCACCGGGCAGTTCCAGGAATTCCCGGAGCCGGCGGGCCTGCCCGCGCGCGGCGGCGTGCTGAGCATGGTCGGTGATGGCGGCGACGGCGTGTGGGCGGGCACCAACTCGGGGCTGGAACATGTGGATGCCGCTGGCACGGTGACGCGGGAGGCGCACCGCGACGGGGACGCCACCTCCGCCCCCGGCGACCGCGTTCGCGCCCTGCTGCGCACCAATGACGGCAGCCTGTGGGTCAGCACCGTCACCGGCCTGATGCGCCGGGGCCCCGGCGCCGCCGCCTTCACCCCCATCCCCCTGATGGACGCCCATGACCAGGCGGTGACGGACGAGGTCGTCGCCCTGACCCAGGACAGCGCCGGACGGGTGTGGTTCGCCACCGTGCGCTCCGGCCTGGGCCGGGTCCTGCCCGTCTCCGCCTCTGCCTGGGGGCCCGCCCGCCTGGTGCCGGAGGCCAGCCCCCAGGCCCTGGGCGGTCCGCTGGTGTTCTGCCTGACCGAGGGGCGGCCGGGCGAAATCTGGGTGGGTCGGGTGGCCGGCGGCATCACCATCATCGACGCCGCCACCGGTGCGCTGCGCACCCTGCGTCATAATCCCCTGACCCCCACCAGCCTGGGGGACGACAGCGTCCACGCGTTGATGCGCGACCGCACGGGCTTGCTGTGGGCGGCCACCAACGTGGGTGTCAGCCGCACCGACCTGCGCGCCGACGCCGTCGACACCCTGCTGCCCGACTCAAGCGCGGGCGGCCTGCCCGACGCGAACGTCCTGGGCATCACCACCACCCCGGACGGCCGGGCCTGGATGGGCTTCAAGGATCACGGCGCCGCCCTGCTGGATCCGGCCGCCGGCGTGGTCACGCCGCTGCCCCACGTGGCCGACCTGCCGCCGGGTGGCGTGGTCAGCATCACCGGTGCGCCGGATGGCGGGGTCTGGCTGGGGGCCGGCACGGGGCGCGCCCTGTTCCGCCATGATCCCCCCACCGGCCAGCTGGTGCAGCATGCCTTCCCCGGCCAGGTGGTCAGCCCGATGATCTATGGCCTGCCGGAGGGCGACGTCCTGTGGTTCGCGGCCGGCCCCCTGGTGCGCTACACCCCCGCGACGGGCGAGGCGACGGTGTTCCGGCATAGCCCCGACGACCCGGCCTCGCTGGTCGATGACAGCGTCAACGTCATCCTGCCGGATGGCGCCGGCGGCCTGTGGGTGGGCACGCGGCGCGGCCTGGACCGCATGGATGGGGCCACCCGTGCCTTCAGCCATTATCTGCACGATCCGGCCGACCCCCACTCCCTACCCGGGGGACCTGATCACCACCCTGATGACGGATCGCCATGGCCGGCTATGGCTGGGGACCCTGGGTGGGGGCATCGGCGTGCTGGAGCAACCGGCGGGCCCGGACCATCCCCGGGGCGTCTTCCGGCGCCTGACCATGGCCGACGGCCTGCCCAACGACAACATCGGAACCCTTCTGATGGACGGCGGCGGCCGGGTGTGGGCCAGCACGGCCGACGGCCTGGCCGTCATCGATCCCGACACCTGGGCCACCCGGTCATTGGGGCGGGCCGATGGCGTCGCCATCCCGGCCTATTGGATTCATTCCGGCGCCGCCCTGCCGGACGGCAGCCTGATCTTCGGCGGCGGCGGCGGCGCGACCGTGGTGCATCCCGATCGTTTCAAGCCGAGAACCGAGCGGCCCCCGGTGGTGGTCACCGCCGTGCGCGTCGCCGGCCGGGCGGTGCCCACCGGCACCATGGCGGCGCCGGCGCCCATCCGCCTGGCCCCGGGCGACCGCAGCGTGGAGATCTCCTTCGCGGCCCTGGACTACACGGCGCCGGAGGACGTGCGCTACGCCTACACGCTGAGCGGCTTCGACGAGAATTGGACGGAAGCCGATGCCACTCAGCGCATGGCCGCCTATACCAACCTGCCGCCGGGCCGCTACACCCTGCTGATCAAGGCGGGCGACCGGGCGGGCGACTGGTCCACCCCGGTCAAGGTGTCCATCAAGGTGCAACCCGCCTGGTGGCAGACACTGTGGGCCAAACTGGCCGCCGTCGCGCTGGCGCTGGCTGGTGTCGTGGCCCTGGTGCAGGTCCGCACCGCCTACCTGCGCCGCCGCCGCGCCGTGTTGGAGGAGCAGGTCGCCCGCCAGACCCGGGATCTGCTGGCCGCGAACGAGCGGCTGAAGGACTTGGCCAACCGCGACCCGCTGACGGAAATCCACAACCGCCGCCATTTCATGGAACTGGCGGAGGCGGCGCTGACCCTGGCCCGGCCGATGGGCACGCCCGCCGCCCTGTTGATGATGGATATCGACCACTTCAAGCAGGTGAACGACACGCTGGGCCACAGCGCGGGGGACGAGGTGCTGCTGGCCGTGGTGGCCCGCATCCGCGCCCTGCTGCGCAAGACCGACGTCTTCGCCCGCTTGGGCGGGGAGGAGTTGGCCCTGTTCATGCCGGACGCGGACGAGACGACAGCCCTGGCGGTGGCGGAGCGGTTGCGCCAGGCCGTGGGTGATACGCCCTATGAAATCGAGGGGGCGGGCGTCATCGCCGTGACGGTCAGCATCGGCGTGGCGGCAGGCGTCCCCACCCTGCCGCTGAAAGAGCTGCTGGACCGGGCGGACCATGGCCTGTACGCCGCCAAGCGGGCCGGCCGCAACCGGGTGGCGGCCGGCCACGCGAAAAACAAGGGGGCGGGTGGCAACCCGCAATAACGCGGCGCGCGGCCCCAGGAAGATCACTAGTCGCCCGCCGCTTTTGGCGGAAATCTGCCATGATCTCGCCCCGACCCTGGGGCAGATTGCCAAGCACCCGATGCTGGGATATCAACCCGGCATCACGCGTACAATAAACACAAACACTCAAAACAGACTCGGGGATACCGTAACCATGAAGCTGACCCGCCGCGTTAAGGAAATCCTTTCCTGGTACGAGAGCGACAATCCCGGCACCAAGGCCAACCTGGCCCGCATCCTGATGGAAGGCCGCCTGGGCGGCACCGGCAAGATGGTCATCCTGCCCGTCGACCAGGGCTTTGAGCACGGCCCCGCGCGCAGCTTCGCGCCCAACCCGCCGGCTTACGACCCGCACTATCATTTCCAGCTGGCCATCGATGCCGGCCTGAACGCCTACGCCGCCCCCCTGGGCATGCTGGAGCAGGGCGCCGCCACCTTCGCCGGCGCCATCCCCACCATCCTGAAGATGAACAGCTCCAACAGCCTGTCGCGCGGCGGCGACGCGCCGGACCAGGCGGTGACCGCCACCGTGGCCGACGCCCTGCGCCTGGGCTGCTCCGCCATCGGCTTCACCATCTACCCCGGCTCCGATGCCATGTTCGATCAGTTCGAGGAGTTCCGCGAACTGTCCGCCGAGGCCAAGGCCTGCGGCCTGGCCACCGTGCTGTGGTCCTACCCGCGTGGCGGCGACCTGGACAAGGACGCCGAGTTGGCAATCGACATCAGCACCTATGCCGCCCACATGGCGGCGTTGCTGGGCGCCCACATCATCAAGGTGAAGCTGGCCACCGACCATCTGGGCAACAAGGAGTCCAAGAAGGTCTACGAGGCCAAGGGCATCGCCCGGTCCACCCAGGCCGAGCGCGTCGCCGACGTCATGCGCTCCGCCTTCAACGGCAAGCGCCTGGTGGTCTTCTCCGGCGGTGCCGCCAAGGGTGAGGACGCGGTGTTCGACGACGCCCGCGCCATCCGTGACGGCGGCGGCAACGGTTCCATCATCGGCCGCAACAGCTTCCAGCGCAGCCGCGAGGACGCGCTGGCCCTGCTGGACCGGATCGTTCGCATCTACCAGGGCAAGGAATAAGTTTTTGAAGGCTGACTGCCGTCTGTACCTGGTGACGCCGCCGGCCCTGGAGCCGGCGGCGTTCGCCGTTGAACTGGCCGCAGCCCTGGACGCAGGCGATGTCGCCTGCGTCCAACTGCGCCTGAAGGATGTGGACGACGATACCGTGCGTCGCGCCATCGACGTGCTGCGCCCGGTGGCGCAAAGCCGCGAGGTGGCCTTCATCCTGAACGACCATCCCCGCCTGGCCCGCGAGACGGGCTGCGACGGCGTGCACGTCGGCCAGACCGACACGCCCTATCGCGAGGCGCGCAAGATCATGGGTGCCGATGCCATCGTCGGTGTCACCTGCCATGACAGCCGACACCTGGCGATGGTGGCGGGCGAGGACGGGGCGGACTACGTCGCCTTCGGCGCCTTCTTCCCCACCGGCACCAAGGAGACGGAGCATCGGGCCACGCCCGACCTGCTGACCTGGTGGCAGGAGATGATGGAAATCCCCTGCGTCGCCATCGGCGGCATCACGCCGGAAAATTGTGGCGACATAGTGCGCGCCGGCGCCGACTTCCTGGCCGTGGTCTCGTCCGTCTGGCATCACCCGGAAGGGCCAGGCGCGGCGGTAAAGGCCTTCAACAAGGCCATTGCGGACGCGTGAGAGCTGGGGGCGTGATGAATACTCGGCGCCTCATAGCGCCGGGATCACGTCCGTCTTGGAAAAGTCGTCGCCGACGAAGAGGAGAGGCAAATTGCGCTCCCACGCCAAGGCATAGGCGTAACAGTCGCCCATGTTCAGCCCCGCCGGGTGCACGCCTTTCCCCCAGCGATCATAGGCATCGGCAACACGGCGCGCTTCGTTCGCGCTGATCGGAACCACAGTCATCGCCTGGCGGCTGGCCAAAAGTTCCAAAAGATCCCCAAGCCCTTTACGCCGCGCAACGATCAACGCTTCCGCCAGGGTTCCAGCGCTGATGAACATTTGATCCGCCCGCTCCAGGCACGCTTCGCATTCATCAGCCCGAGGACCATCCCCGACGATTTCGATCAACGCTGAACTATCCACCACGATGGATATCATCCGGGCAGGCCATCCTTATCATAGAGAAAATCCTGACTCCGGGCGGCGTCAAATGCCTCTCCGGTTGAACGGCGCCGGGCCTCCTTCAATATCTCGCGCAAGAAAGCGTTGCGCCGCTCCTTTTCCACCTGCCACTCCGCTTCCGACAATTGAGCGGCGGTATCAGCTTCTACCCGCGCGACATAGTCGGTAATCGCATCCGCAGCTAGAGCCGACTGCCCTCGCCGTGTCACGGTCGCAAGACGGCTCAAGCTCGCCGTGACATCGGAAGGAAGCTCGACCACCAGTGTCGCATTACGCGCCATATCTGCCTCCTGTCGCCATCGTTGCCCATGGAGCAACTCCACTATACGGCACAGCGGCCCCCAAGTCGAATCACCTCACGGCAGGGCCACCGGCGCCCACAGCACGTCGTCGATGGCGGCGGCGTTGGTGGCCAGCATGACCAGGCGGTCGAAGCCCAGCGCGATACCGGCGCAGTCGGGCAGGCCGAATTCCAGGGCCGCCAGGAAATCGGCGTCGATGGGATAACGCTCGCCATACAGCGCCTGTTTCAAATCCATATCGGATTCGAAACGAGCCTTTTGCACGGCTGCGTCCGTCAACTCGCCGAAGGCGTTGGCCAGCTCCACGCCGCAGGCGTACAGCTCAAACCGCTCCGCCACGCGGCCATCCTCAGGCTTGGGCCGCGACAGGGCGGCCATGGAGACGGGGTAGTCCGTCAGGAAGGTCGGGCGCCCCATGCCCAGGTGCGGCTCGATCCGATCCAGGCTGATGCGGAAGAACAGGTCCTCCCAGCTGTCGCCGGCATGGGCATGGATGCCCACGGCCGCGGCCGCCTGGGCCAGCAGGGTCACGTCGGGCCGGGCGGGATCGGGCGCCGTCGCCAGCAGGTCGATGCCGACATGGCGCTGAAACGCCTCCTGCACCGTCAGCACCTCCCACTCCGCCAGCGGATCGCAGGTGAGCTCGCCCCGGCGCAGGATGTCGACGCCGGCGGCGGCGCACAGCGCCCGGGTCAGGCCGATGCAGTCGTTCATCAGGTCGCGATACCCGACACCCGCCCGGTACCACTCCAGCATGGTGAATTCCGGGCTGTGGGTGGGGGAGCGCTCGCCATTCCTGTAGACATGCGCCAGCTGGAAGATGCGCGGCAGGCCCGCCACCAGCAGCTTCTTCATGGTGAATTCGGGGCTGGTGTGCAGGCGCAGGGTCAGCCGGTCGTCCGGGTGGCTGCCCACCAGTTCGGTGGCGAAGGCCATCAGGTGCGGCTCCAGCCCCGGGGACACCTGCAGGGCCGGCGTCTCCACCTCATCAAAGCCGCCATCCTCGAACCAGCGGCGCAGGGCCCGGGTCATGGCGCCGCGCGCCTTCAGGTTAGCGGTGCGCCGGGCCATACGGTCGGGGTGCCACCAGGGCTGGGTCGGGGTCTTCATGGCTGGTGGTCCCTCCACGACAAGCGATATGCTGGGCGGCATACCGTTCCAACCTGCCGCTGTCGAGTCCCGTGGCCAAATCCACCCCCGTCAAAAAATCCAGGACCCCGCCCCCGGTGAAGCCCACGCCCCAGCCGGAACCGAAGGCGACGGGCACGGCACCCAACGTCACCCTGCGCTGGGACGGCGCCCGCATCAGCGAATGGAACGCCCTGTTGCGGCGGGTGCCGCGCAGCAGCCTGACGCAATGCTTCGGCTACGCTACCGCCATGATGACGGTGGAGGGATGGAAGCCGCGCCTGGGCATCTTCGAGCGGGACGGCCAGCCCATCGGCCTGGTGCTGGTGCTGGAGAAGCGCCTGGCCCGGGCTGTGCGCGTCGCCAAGATCCACCGGGGTCCCCTGCTGGTGCCGGAGGCACAGGATTGGGGCATCGTGGGCGTAGCCTACCGCCTGTTGCGCCAGGCCTATCCCACCGGCCTGCTGCACTGGCCCAGCGTCATCGCCGAGCTGCCGGCCGGCCCCTTGGCCACGACGGCCCTGAAATGGGCCGGCTGGCGCCACCAGCCCGGCCCCGGCTACCGCACCGTCTGGCTGGACCTGACGCCGGATGAAGCGACCTTGCGCGCGCGGCTGGACCCCAAGTGGCGCAACAAGCTGCGCCAGGGCGAGAAGATGGGCCTGGTGGTGGAGGTGGACCGCGACGGCGCCACCCTGCCCTGGCTGCTGGAAAAGCATGAGGCGGACCGCAAGGAGCGCAAGTACCGCGCCGCCGGGACCAAGCTGCTGACCCGCCTGCGCACCACCATGCACAAGGACGGCGACGTGCTGGTCCTGCGCGCCCTGTTGGACGGCGAGCCGGTGGCCGGCGTGCTGATCTTCGGCCACGGCGCGGCCGCGACCTACCAGGTGGGATGGAGCGGCCCTGAGGGCCGCCGCAGCCGCGCCCACCACCTGCTGCTGTGGCGGGCCTGCCTGGAATTGAAGACCCAAGGCCGCGTCGCCTTCGACCTGGGCGGCCTGACACCGGATGTGGAGGGCATCAACACCTTCAAGCGCGGCCTGGGCGGGGAAGAGGTGGAACTGGCCGGCGTGTGGAACTAGCTGTTCGCTGCCCCTCAATCGCCGGGCGCGGCCATCCGGCCGCTGGGCTTCCTCTTTTGCGGTCCGCTGACGCTCCCCACAAAACTCCGGCGACCGCGGTCGCGGTCTACAGCGGCGTGAGATCCCCACGCCGCTGCCCCTCTCACCGCTGGTCCAGCTTCAGCTCGATGCGGCGGTTGCGGGCGCGGACGTCTGGGGTGTCGCCCGGTTCCAGCGGTTGGAACTCGCCGAAGCCGGTGGAGGCCAGGCGCTCTGGCGCCACACCCTGCTGGATCAGGAACTTCACCACCGCCGTGGCGCGGGCCGACGACAGTTCCCAGTTGCTGGCGAAGGCGGGGGTGTGGATGGGCACGGCATCGGTATGGCCGTCCACGCGCAGGATCCAGTTCAGGTCCTTGGGGAACTTCTTCGAGATGTCCAGCAAGGTCTTGGCCAGGCTGGCCAGCTGCTTGCGGCCGCGGTCGCCCAGCTCAGCACTGCCGCTGTCGAACAGCACCTCGGACTGGAAGACGAAGCGGTCGCCGACGATGCGGATGTCAGGCCGGTCGCCCAGCACCTCGCGCAGCTTGCCGAAGAATTCAGAGCGGTAGCGGGCCAGTTCCGCCACCTTGCCGGCCAGGGCGGCGTTCAGGCGCTTGCCGAGGTCAACGATCTGGACCTGTTGTTCCTTGTCCTTCTGCTCAGACGCCGCCAGCGCCGCGTTCAGCTGGGCAAGCTGCTGGCGAAGCGCCGCCAATTGCTGGTTCAGCAGATCGACTTGCGCCTTGGCCTGGGCGCTGACGTTCTTCTCATTGTCCAGTTCCGCCTGCTTGGCGCCGGCGGCATCGGTCAGGGCCTGCACTTGCGCCGCCAGGTCGTCCTTGGCCTTGCCGGCCGCGTCCAGGTCCGCCTGCAACTGGGTGTTCTTGGCCAGCGAGGCCTGCAACTGCTCCGTCAGGGTCGCCATGTCGGCGGCCAGCTTGGCCTTATCCGCCTGTTCCATGGCCAGCTGGTCGGCCAGCAGCGCGATACGGCTGTTCAGCTGAGCCAGCGCCTCATCCTTGCCGTGCAGCAGGGACGTGAGCGCGAACTGCGACAGCACGAACACCATCAGCAGGAAGACGATGACCATGACCAGGGAGGACAGCGCGTCCACCCAGCCGGGCCAGATGTCGAGATGGCGGCGCGAGGCCCGCCGGCCGATGCCCGCCATGGCTTAGCGCTCCGCCCCTTCGCCCAGCGCCGCGATGGTGCGGGTCAGGATCTTGATCTCGGTGCGGATTTCCTGGGTGGACTGGACGCGGCCGGTGGCCACCTCCTCCACCAGGCGGGCGAGGTAGAGGTCCAGGTTGCGCAGGTGGGCGCGGCTGGCATCGTCCAGGCCGCCCCCGCCCAAGGACCCCGCCTGTCCCAGCTGGTCGGCCAGGCGTTGCAGCACGGGCCGCATCTCCATCTGGCCTTCCGCCAGGCGCACCATCAGCTGCTGCTCCGCCTTCATCTGGTCCGACAGGGTGGCCAGCCGTTCAGCCAGCGCCACCAGGTGGTTGCTGGCGTTGCGGCGGTTATCCTCCCCCTGCGCCATCGTGTACTGCAGCTTCTCGATGTTCTCGGCGGTGGTCTCCAGCAGGGCCTGGATATAAGCCGGCACGGGCTGGTCGCCCACCTCCACCAGGCCGCCGCCACCGATGCGGGTGGAGCCGGCCAGCCAATCCTCCAGATCCATGTAGAAGCGGTTCTGCGCCTGGCCGGCCTGCAGCTCCAGGAAGCCAAGCACCAGTGACCCGGCCAGGCCGAACAGGCTGGCGCTGAAGGCCGTACCCATGCCGGCCAGAGGGGCCGCCAAGCCCTGCTGCAATTCGGAGAAGATGGCGACCGCGTCGCCGTTGCCCATCTTGAGGCCGGAGATGACGCCGCCGATGGTGGAGACGGTCTGCAACAGGCCCCAGAAGGTGCCCAACAGGCCCAGGAAGATCATGAGCCCGATCAGGTAGCGGCTGATCTCCCGGCTTTCGTCCAGGCGGGCGCTGACGCCATCCAGCAGGGATCGGGTGGCGATGGCCGACAAGGTTAGGCGGCTGCCGTTCATGCCCGCAGTGCCGCCCCGGCCGCGATCACCCAGCATATGGGCCATGGGGGCCAGCAACCGCGGCTGAGTGGAGGTGGCGCCGCCGCTACGGAAGGTCTCAAGCCATTCCACCTCCGGCCGCAGCATGAGGGCCTGGCGGAAAATGTAAAGGATGCCGATGGCCAGCGCGCCCAGGATCAGGCCGTTCAAGGCCGGGTTGGCCATGAAGAACCGTTCCACCTGTGGGTAGAGCACCCCCATCACCGCGGCTATGGCCGCCAGGAACACACACATGCGGAAGAGATAGGGGGTGGGGCGCGACACGTTTTTTCCTTTATCGCTATCGCGGCTTACCCGGGCGGCTGCCACCGTCCCGGACCGCTTGGGACTGCTCAATGGATGAAGGTCAGCTCCACCCGGTCGAAGGCCTCCGCCGGCAGGTCCGAGCCTTTAGCGGCCCCGCGCACGGCGTTCTTGTCGTCCTCATTGCCGTTGACGGACCCCATGGCGTAGATCACCAGGCGTTCCTTGGCCACGCCCAAGGCCATCAGGCGGTCCCGCACGGCCATGGCGCGGAACAGGGACAGGCGCCGGGCGGCGGCCTCCCTGTCCAGCGCCGGCAGAGGCGCGAAACCGCGGATCTCCAGCCGGCGGTTGGGGTCCTGTCCCAGGCGTCCGGCGATGGCCACCAGGGCCGCCTCCTGATTCTTGTCCAGGGTGGAGGAACCGGCGGTGAAGGGTACCGTCTGGTGGTCGGCCTGGGTGGCGGGCGTGCCCTTCTCCACATGGGTGGTACCACGCGGGCGGATGTCCGTCGTGACGGGCGGGGCTGCGCCCTCCGGCTCCGCCGCATGGCCGGGGACGGGGGTGGCTTCCGGCTTGGTCAGGGGCTTGGGCATGTCCGGCACGGGCACCACCTTGGGTGTGGGCGCCGCCGGCGCCCGGCCGACGGTGGGCACACCTAACTCGCCAGAGGCGGGCGGCGTGGTCGCCTTGCCCGACTGGCTTTCCGTGGACTGGCCGGGCACGGCCGGCGCCGGTGGCGGCTTGGCCGCCTTCTGCTTGGTGGCCTTGGGCTTGGCGACCGGCTTCGGGGCGGCCTGCTGCGTCCCGGCCTGGGGCTCCCCGGACGGGGCGGCGTCGGTCTGCGGCCCGATGGCTTGCGGCGCGGTCGTTTGGGCGTGGACCGGCATCGCCAGCACTGCAAAGGCTACGGCAACCACGGCGGGTATGGAATACATCTTGGAACGACGCATGCGGGTGACGACTTTCAGCGGGCTGACTAGACCTTGGAAATGTGGCCGATCCATGTTCAGCGCAACCTTTTTATCACCCCTTGGTCCCGCCTGCGCTGTTTCGCAACCCTGCCCATACCCGTTCTTTGCCCCCCAACGGCACTTGCCCAAACGGCGCTTGCCCAAACGGCGCTTGACGGACACACTCAGTTTAGAATAATTCTAAATTGTCGATTAACGCTGACGCCTGTCCTGAACGCCAGCCCACGCCAGACCACCGGCCAGGAGCCCACCCCATGCTGCCCCAGTCGCAGACCGCCGCCGCCACTTCCGCCCACGCCTTCTCCTTCCAGCGTCTGGGGGGCAAGGGCGCCGTTCCGCTGGCCGCCTATGCCGGCCAGCCGGTGCTGGTGGTCAATACCGCCAGCAACTGCCGCTTCACCAACCAGTATGAGGATCTGCAGGCCTTGCATGCCAAGTACGGCCCCCGGGGCCTGGTGGTGCTGGGCGTGCCGTCCAATGATTTCGGCAAGCAGGAGCCGGGCTCGGCTTCGGAAATCGGCGCCTTCTGCCAGCGCAACTACGGGGTGGAGTTCACCATGGCCGATAAGGAGGTGGTGGTCGGCGCCGAGGCCCACCCCTTCTTCAACTGGCTGGTCGACGTGGCCGGCGAGGACGCCGCCCCCCGCTGGAACTTCCACAAGTACCTGCTGGGCAAGGACGGCCGCCTGGTGCGCTATTGGTCCTCGGTCTTCCGCCCGTCCAACGAGGCCATCATCCGGGCCTTGGAGGCGCAGCTGGCTTAAGGGACTGTTGATAAATAAATGAATCAATGATTTTTTGCGGTTTGGGGATTCTCCGGCTGACACGGAGCTTATAGAATCGCCGGATGATTGAT
>NZ_VITN01000026.1 GCF_007828045.1 Nitrospirillum amazonense
TCCGTAGAGGACTTCCACCTCCAAGTCACAAGCCGGTTACCAACCCGGCTCTCGGTGCTTACGCACCTCGCGCCATGCCTGGCGCACCGAAAAAATAAGCCGGGCGTGGGCCGCCCGGCTCAAAAACAGTGGTTCGGCGGATGGTTTCGCCCCTAGTTGGCGGGAACCACCGGCAGGTCGATGAAGCTGGCCTGCGCGCCCTGATGAAAGACGCGCTGCGTCGCCTTGCGATAGTCGCCCGGCTTGGCCAGGAAGATGTTGTCGACGAAGGTCTGCGGATTGCGGTCGTACAGCGGGAACCAGCTGGACTGTACCTGCACCATGACGCGGTGGCCGGGCAGGAAGACGTGGTTGGCGTTGGGCAGCTCGAAGCGATAGCGCTGCACCTTGTCCGCCGGGATGGCGGTGGGGTGTTCCAGGCTGTCCCGGTAGCGGCCGCGGAAAATGTCCATGCCCACGGCCAACTGATAGCCGCCCATCTCCGGCTGCGACGGAACCTCGTCGGGGTAGACGTCGATCAGCTTCACCACCCAGTCGCTGTCGGTGCCGGAGGTGGAGGCGTAGAGGTTCACCACTGGCGCGCCGCTGATCTTCATCGGCGCGGTCAGCACCTCGCTGGTGTAGACCAGCACGTCGGTGCGGTCGGCCACGGCCCGCTGGTCGGTGACCAGCCAGCGTTTCCAGGCGTCGCCATCGCCGAAGCGCACCGGGCGCGGCACATAGGGCACGGGCTTGGCCGGGTCGGAGACATACTCGTCATAGGCGGGGCCGCCCTTGGCCGGGGCGGTGAAGCCCAGGCCGCCGTTGGCCTGCAGGTACAGGGGCTTGGGCGTGGCGGCGCAGCCGGTGGCGCAGGCCGTCGGCCATTTCTGCAGGCGACGCCAGACGTTGGTGCCGCTTTCGAACACCAGCACCGGCGGCGTGTCGGCCTTGGGCGCACCGTCCTTCAGGTGTTCATCCAGGAAGGGCAGCATGGTGTTGCGGCGGAAATCCAGGGCGGTGTCGCCCTCGAACTTCAGCGGGCCCAGGGTGCTGCCGTCATAGTTCACGCCGCTGTGCCGCCAGGGGCCCAGCACCAGGTAGTTCAGGGTGTTGCTGGTGTCCTTGGGCTCGATCGCCTCATAGGTGTGGACCGCACCGTACATGTCCTCCTGGTCCCACAGGCTGGCCACGATCATGGTGGGCACGGTGGGGGTGCGGGCGCCCAGGATCCCGTCCAACGCCTGGTTCTGCCAATAGGCGTCATAGGCCGGGTGCTCGATCAGCTTGTGCCAGAAGGGCAGTTGCTCCAGCCCGTATTGCCGGGCGAAGCCGTCGGCGGAGCCGGCGCGCAGGAAGGCGTCGTAATCGTCGTAGATGCCGCGCGGGATGTCGCTGCCTTCGCCCCTCACTGTCGTCTGGTGCTGGAAATAGTCGAAATTGGTCTGGCGGAAGGCGCCGTTGTGGAACCAGTCGTCGCCCTTCCAGCCATCGACCATGGGGCTCATGGGCACGGCGGCCTTCAGCGCCGGGTGCGGGTTCACCAGCGCCATCAGCACCGTGAACCCTTCGTAGGAGGAGCCGACCATGCCGACCTTGCCGTTGCTCTCCGGCACATTCTTCACCAGCCAGTCGATGGTGTCGTAGGCGTCGGTGGCGTGGTCGACCTCGCTGTCGTTCAGGGGGCCGCGCAGGGGCCGGGTCATGACGTAGTCGCCCTCCGACCCGTACTTGCCGCGGATGTCCTGGAAGACGCGGATGTAGCCTTCGGCCACGAAGCTTTCATCCCCCATGGCCAGCGTCGCCTGCATGTGCGGGCTGGTGGACCGCCTGGCGCGCTTGGTGGCGTTGTAGGGCGTGCGCGTCAGCATGATGGGGGCGCCCTTGGCGCCCACGGGGATGACGATGACGGTGTGCAGCTTCACGCCGTCGCGCATGGGGATCATGACGTCGCGCTTGATGTAGTCGGCGCCCTGGATGGTGCTGTCGACCTTGGCCGGGATGTCAGGCGCCAGGTAGGGGGTGGCCGGTGACGGCTGCGCCGCCGTCTGGGCCAGGGCCGTCGTGGCCAGCAGCGCGCCGATACCCACGCCCGCGCCGGCGCGCGCCAACCCGCCCGCCATTCGTCCCACCGTGAACCACGCCATGAACCTTGCCCCTTTATCCGATATCCCCTTGGCCCACCCGCCGTGGGCGAGGATGAACGATACCGGGGTAGGCGCTCTGGTCAAATGGCGTTCGGTAACGGAACTGTTACAAAGAAGGGGCAGGACTCTTTAAGTAGAATTATTCCATGTTGATGCGCGCCATGATAGTGTTGCGCCGCAACAAGGAGGTTCCTCGCCATGCTGCTCAATCCCTTTGCCGACCCCACCAAGACCCTGACCCAGGACCTGCTGACGGAGTTCGAGACCATCCTGGGAAAGGGGGTCCTGGGCGCGCCGGTGGCAATCCCCGGCGGCCTGATCGTTCCGGTCAACATCACCACCTTCGGTGTCGGCGTCTACGGCGGCAGCGTCTGGGGTGAGGCCGTGGGTGGTGGGGGCGGGGGCGGCGTCATTCCCGCCGCCGTGTTGGTGGTGCAGGACGGCAAGGTGACCTTCCACCCCATCGCGCCGGAGACCACCAAGGCCGCGGCGGAGCATGTGACCGCCATGGTCAGCAAGATGCGGGGGCCCCGCGCGCCGCAGCAGGGGGAGGTGACGCCGGTCGTCCAGGCGGCACCGGTACCGGCCGCCGCCGACGCCTGACCTCAGGCCGTGGCCGCCCTGTCCGGCGGCAGATAATAGGCCGCCAGGAAGGACCAGAAGGCGTTGTCCATCAGGGACCGCGCCCGGTCCGGCAGGGCCTTGTATTTGCCCACCGCGCCGTCGCCGATGTGGCTTCTGTGCCAATGGGTGACGGGGTCGTAAAGGTTGGGATGCGCGTCCGTTCCGGCATTTTCCACGAAGCGGCCGGTATCCTCCATCTGGGCCAGGGTCCGCTCTACCGTCCGGGTCCGCAGGCCTTCGTGAATGGCGAGCAGTGCCGGGTCAGCTACCGTCGCGCCGATAAATCCGGCGATGCGGGCCACCGAGTCCGGATGGTCGTGGAAACCGTCCTCATAGCGGAACAGCAGGGTGCGCCGGCCCTGGGCAACACAGGCCTGTACCCGGCGCACGCTGCGCAACACATAGGCGAAGGCCTCGTTGAACGGCTGGTCGAAGCGCTGCATCAGCGAGGCGACACAGTCGCGCGGGTCCCGCAGGGTGATGATGGTGGCAATGTCCTCATGCGCGATGCGCAGTTGCATCATGGTGTCGGGATGGTGGGTCTTCAACACCACCGGCATCCTGGCCTTCTCCCCGATGCCGACATAGTCCGTCAAATCATTGGCATAGTCGGACCTGAAACCGGACTCGCCACAGGCCTGGGTTAGCAACTGCCGCACCACATTGAACGACCAGGTGGAAGCACTGCCGGGCAGGCCAACGCAAATAATCGCAACATTGTCGCCAATAGTAGTGGTTATGTCATTCTCTTGCATCATTGCAATAACCAACTGCCGATATCATTGTTACTGATGGAGTGACTGTGACTTATACGCGTGATGGCGGATATTTTGTCGCATCCGGTCGGGGAATACGGGTGGGGCATCTGGGGAGGTGCCGTATGGGCCCGGGCCAAAATTTCCGGAACCACCGACACCAAGGTAGTTGAACTAAGTCACTCGACTTCCCATGTGCGGTGGGCAGGGCTTCGGGGGGCGGATCGCCCGCACCCGGGGGGGACACCGGCAAGCCCTGCCTCATATCGGAATCAAGCCATCAGAGAGGGGCTGACGTGATCAAGACCTTGGGATATGCGGCCTACAAGGCCAAGGAAGCCCTGGCGCCGTTCACCTTCGAACGCCGGGACCCACGGGACCACGACGTGGTCATCGACATCCAGTACTGCGGCATCTGTCATTCGGACGTGCACCAGGCGCGGGACGAATGGGGCGGCAGCCTGTTCCCCATGGTGCCGGGGCACGAGATCGCCGGCATCGTCACCCGGGTCGGCCAGGCGGTCACCAAGTACAAGGTGGGCGACCGGGTGGGCGTCGGCTGCTTCGTCGACAGCTGCCGTGAATGTGACTACTGCAAACAGGGCCTGGAACAGTTCTGCACCCAGGGAATGACCGCCACCTACAACGCGATGGAGCGTGACGGCAAGACGCTGAGCCAGGGCGGCTATTCCACCACCATCGTGGTGGACGAGAACTACGTCCTGCGCATTCCGGACACCCTGCCGCTGGATGCCGCCGCGCCGCTGCTGTGCGCCGGCATCACGCTGTATTCCCCGCTGGCCCACTGGAAGGCCGGTCCGGGCAAGAAGGTGGCCATCATCGGCATGGGCGGCCTGGGCCATATGGGCGTGAAGCTGGCCCACGCCATGGGGGCCGAGGTCACGGTGCTGAGCCAATCGCTGCGCAAGGAGGCCGATGGCCGGCGCCTGGGCGCCGACCATTTCTACGCCACGTCGGACGAGGCGACCTTCACCAAGCTGGCGGGTACCTTCGACCTGATCATCAACACGGTGTCGGCCCCCATCGACTGGAACGCCTACCTGGGCCTGCTGAAGGTCGACGGCGCCCTGGTCGTGGTGGGCGTGCCGGAGGAACAGGTGCCGGTGGGCGCCTTCCCCCTGATCATGGGCCGCCGCAGCCTGGCCGGTTCCTTGATCGGCGGCATCCAGGAAACGCAGGAGATGTTGGACTTCTGCGCCAAGCACAACATCACCAGCGACATCGAGACCATCGCCATCAACCAGGTGAATGAGGCTTATGACCGCGTCGTCGCCAGCGATGTGCGATATCGTTTCGTCATCGATATGGCATCGCTGAAGACCGCTGAAGCCGGCTTCTAAGGCCCTACGATTTCGATTTGCACTGGGCGGCGGGGCCATTCCGCCGCCCGCTTCATTTTGCTGAAATGGAATTTAGGTTGCGCCAGGCGCGCGCCGGTTGTGGCCGTCCCGGACGCGGACTACGCTCAAGGTCATCGAATGGCCCTGAAGCGGTGACCCCCATGCGTCCTGGTATGCTGATCCTTGCCGGTGTGATCGCCGCGCTGTCTTCCGGAGCATGGGCCCAGACCACCACCAGTCCGGCTGCCAACAATCCGGCCGCCAACAATCCAGCTGCCAACACTCCAGCTGACAGCCCAGCGGCGGGTCCCGCGGCACCACCGGCGCTGAAAAGGGACGAAGTGCCCCGTGACATCATCGTCACCCCACAGGTGCTGCCTACGCCGGAGGAGGAGCAGGCCTACCATGATGCGGAATATGCCCGCCTCAAGGCCATGTTCGGCCCGCCGGACCTGCCGCCGATCTCCCGGGGGGACGCCCTGAGCCGGGAGGAAACACTGAATACCGGCACCGTCGCGGGGCCCAAGGCCGTGAATTGTCCTGACGTCGTCGCCTGCTACGCGCCGCCCAAATAGGCCTGGCCACGGTCGCGGAACTTTCCGGGGAGCGTCAGGAAAATCTTCAATGCGGCATGTTGCGCCGCAGCCAGCGGGCGGCGATGGCGACGATACCGGCGCAGACCGGCACGGCGATGGCCACGATGCGGCTGGTGGACGGCCAACCCTCCGTTTCCGGCAGGCCGTGCATCACCTTTTCCACCAGCGACACCAGGTAGTAGGTGATGCCCACGATGGACAGGGCCTCCACCGCCTCCTGGATGCGGACATGCATGCTGGAATTGCGGTCCAGCGAGGTCAGCAGGGTGGCGCTCTGGCTGGACAGGCCGACATCCACGCGCGTGCGCAGGCTGGCCTGGGCGCGTTCCATGCCGGCGGCCAGCTCGCCCTGAAGGCGGGCGGCGGCCTCCACCGTGCGGATGCCGGGGCGTAGGCGCCGCTTCAGGAACAGGCCCACGCGCTGCAGGCCGGGGATGCGGTCCTCCCGCAGTTCGTCCAGCCGCTCGCTGACGATCTCGCCATAGGCCAGGCTGGCGCCGAAGCGCCAGCGGTTGCGCGTCACCAGGTGGCCCAGGTCGACCGCCAGGTCGGTCAGGCTGTCCAGGATGGCGCGGTCCTCCGCCGGCGTCTTGCTGTCGCGGATGCGGCCGACGGTGTCCTCCAGCCGGCGTTCCATGTCGGTCAGGGTCGCCATGGTTTCCCGCGCCTGGGGGAACGCCAGGAAGGCGGCGGCGCGGTAGGTCTCGATCTCCAGGATACGCTGCACCAGGCGGCCCAGCCGATCGTCGGTCAGGCCCCGGTTCTGGATCAGGGCGCGGCTGTAGCCGTCACCGTCAATATGGAAATCCAGTGCCACCCAGGCCTCGCCGCCGTTGACCACGGCGCCGGCGCAGCTGCCGGTGGGGAAGCGGGCGGCGAGCGCCACGGGGTCCGGCTGCCCCTCCGCCTGCTCAACCTGCACGTAAACCGCCGCCAGGCGCTGGGCGCCCAGGGGACCGAACACGCTGTCCAGCAGTGTTTCCACCGCCAGGCGGGTCTCCGCGCCGTCCGTGCCGGTGATGGCCACGCTGACGCTGAGGAATTCGGTGTGATGCTCCCACTTCACCTGGGCCGGCCGGCCGGCGATGGCGGTGGCGATGACGCCATAGCGCGGCGCCTCGGCCTGTGAGGAGGGCAGGGCGTCCAGCACGGTCAGAAGGCGACCGGTGCAGGCCGATCCGTCCGCCGGGGTGCAGAGGTAGGTGGCTTGGAAGACCTCCACCGGCGCCGTCACCGGCATGGCCATGCGGGAGTGCAACTCCTGCATCAGCACGCCGCGCAGCGGGTGATCCGCCTCTATGCCCATGATGCCCTACCCCTCACGCCGTAAGCCGAAGTTCCGGGGGAATGCTAACACAGGGCGGGCGCCAAGCCAGGGCGCAGCCCTGTGCGCCGGGCGCACAGGGTGTTTCCCCCGCTGCATGGCTCCCCGGAGGGACGATCAGGCGGCGGCCGGGCGCCGCTTTTGCAAAATCTCCAGGATTTCCGCGGCGGCCGTGGGGATGTTGGTGCCAGGGCCGTAGATGGCCGCCGCCCCCGCCTGATACAGCATGTCATAGTCCTGGGGCGGGATGACGCCGCCGCACACCACCAGGATGTCGCCCGCGCCCTGCGCCTTCAGGCTGTTGATCAGGGCCGGCACCAGGGTCTTGTGCCCGGCGGCCTGCGACGACACGCCGATGACGTGCACGTCGTTTTCCACCGCCTGGCGGGCCGCTTCCTCCGGCGTCTGGAACAGCGGGCCCACATCGACGTCGAAGCCGATGTCGGCGAAGGCCGTGGCGATGACCTTGGCGCCCCGGTCGTGGCCGTCCTGGCCCATCTTCACCACCAGCATGCGCGGCCGGCGGCCCTCGGCCTCCGCGAAGGTTTCCACGTCCTTGCGGATGCGGGCGAAGCCCTCATCACCGTCGTACGCGGAACCGTACACCCCGCTGACGGAGCGGATGACGGCGCGGTGGCGGGTGAACACCTTCTCCAGCGCGTCGGAGATTTCGCCCACCGTGGCACGGGCGCGCGTCGCCTTGATGGCCAAGTCCAGCAGGTTGCCGGTGCCGTCGGCCGCGCCCTGGGACAGGGCGTCCAGCGCGGCCTTCACCGCCGCGTCGTCACGGCTGGCGCGGAGGGTGTTCAGGCGGGCGATCTGGGCCTCGCGCACGGCGGTGTTGTCGATGTCCAGCACCTCCACCCGCTCGGGATTTTGCGGCCGGTACTTGTTGACGCCGACCACCACTTCCTCACCCCGGTCGATGCGGGCCTGGCGGCGGGCCGCGGCTTCCTCGATCATCAGCTTGGGCAGGCCGCTGTCCACGGCCCTGGTCATGCCGCCCATGCCCTCCACCTGGTCGATCAGCTTCTCGGCCTCGGCGGCCAGGCTGTGGGTCAGGCTTTCCACGTAATAGCTGCCGCCCAGCGGGTCGACCACGTGGGGCACGCCGGTCTCCTCCGCGATGATCAGCTGGGTGTTGCGGGCGATGCGGGCGGA
This sequence comes from Nitrospirillum amazonense, assembly GCF_007828045.1. GTDB lineage: Bacteria > Pseudomonadota > Alphaproteobacteria > Azospirillales > Azospirillaceae > Nitrospirillum > Nitrospirillum amazonense_C. The sequence continues at coordinate 7,948 of NZ_VITN01000026.1, forward strand.
GAAGGGCGTGGGCAGGCCCAGCGCCTCGTCAAAGCTGTTGGTGTGCAGCGACTGGGTGCCGCCCAGCACGGCGGCCATGGCCTCGATGGTGGTGCGCACCACGTTGTTGTAGGGGTCCTGCTCCGTCAGGCTGACGCCCGAGGTCTGGCAGTGGGTGCGCAGGGCCAGCGACCGCGCGTCCTGCGGGTCGAAATGCTTCTTCATCAGCTTGGCCCACAGCAGGCGGGCGGCGCGCAGCTTGGCCACCTCCATGAAGAAGTTCATGCCGATGGCGAAGAAGAAGGACAGGCGCGGGGCGAACTGGTCGACCTTCAACCCCTTGGACGCCGCCGCCCGCACATACTCCAGCCCGTCCGCCAGGGTGAAGGCCAGTTCCTGCACCGCCGTCGCCCCGGCTTCCTGCATGTGGTAGCCGCTGATGGAGATGGAGTTGAACTTGGGCATGTTCAGCGCCGTGTACTCGATGATGTCGGCCACGATGCGCATGCTGGGGGTGGGCGGGTAGATGTAGGTGTTGCGGACCATGAACTCCTTCAGGATGTCGTTCTGGATGGTCCCCGACAGCTTGTCCTGGCTGACACCCTGTTCCTCCGCCGCCACGATGTAGCCGGCCAGCACGGGCAGCACGGCGCCGTTCATGGTCATGGACACGCTCATCTTGTCCAACGGGATGCCGTCGAACAGGATCTTCATGTCTTCCACGCTGTCGATGGCGACGCCGGCCTTGCCCACGTCGCCCACCACGCGCGGGTGGTCGCTGTCATAGCCGCGATGGGTGGCCAGGTCGAAAGCCACCGACAGGCCCATCTGGCCCGCCGCCAGGTTGGCCTTGTAGAAGCGGTTGCTTTCCTCCGCCGTGGAAAAGCCGGCGTACTGCCGGATGGTCCAGGGTCGGTGGCTGTACATGGTGGCCCGGGGACCCCGCGTGTAGGGCGCGAAGCCGGGCAGGGTCTGCAACTCCAGCCCCTCCAGATCCGCCGCGGTGTAGAGCGGCTTCACCGCGATGCCCTCGGGCGTGGTGCGCGCCAGGCCTTCGGGGTCGGCACCGAATTCCTTGGCGGCCAGGCGCTGCCAATCGGCCAGGGTCTTCTCGGGGAAGTCGCTCATGATGGTCACTCGAACTCGATGATGATCTGGTCGACGGCCAAGGACGTGCCCTTTTCGGCCGCGATCTTCTTGACGATGCCGTCGGACTCGGCGCGCAGGATGTTTTCCATCTTCATGGCCTCCACCACCGCCAGCTCCTGGCCGGCCTTGACCTCATCACCCACGGCCACCGCCACGGTGACCAGCAGGCCTGGCATGGGCGACAGCAGGAACTTGGACATGTCCGGTTTGGCCTTGATGGGCATCAGGGCCGCGAACTCCGCCGCGCGGGCGGTCAGCACCTGCACCTCCAGCTCCGCGCCGCCATGGAACAGGCGGTAGCCGATGCCGGTGCCGTCCACCTGCACGGCCAGGGCATGGCCGTCCACCGTGCCGGCCCACAGCGATTGGCCGGGGTGCCAGTCCGCGTTGCGCACCGCGTACGTCCGGCCGTCCAGCGTCACGTCATGGCCGTCGTCCACGGCGGCGACTTCCGCCGGATGGTTGTCCCGGCCGCAGCGCACCACCCAACTGGGGGGCACCACGCGGTGGTGGCCGGCCATCTGGCCGGAGATGGTGGCGTCGCGCTCCACCCGGGTGCGATGAATGCTGGCCGCCATGGCCAGCAGGCGGGTCAGCACCTCGTCCGGCAGTTCCCGGCCATGGAAGCCGTCGGGGAATTCCTCGGCGATGAAGTTGGTGGTCAGGCGCCCCTCGCCGAAGCGGCGGGATTCCACCAGGGCCGCCAGGAAGCTGATGTTGTGGCCCACGCCGCGGATCTGGAAGCGGTCCAGCGCGTCGCCCATGGCGGTGATGGCCGTGGCGCGGTCGGGGCCGTAGGTGATCAGCTTGGCGATCATGGGATCGTAGAACATGCTGATCTCGCCGCCCTCATGGATGCCGGTATCCACGCGGACGATGCTGCCCTCTTGCGCACCCGCCCCCTCGGCCGGGGGCCGGTAGCGCGTGACGCGGCCGATGGAGGGCAGGAAGTTGCGCGTCGGCTCCTCCGCGTACACGCGGGCCTCCAGCGCCCAGCCGGTCAGCGTCACGTCGGCCTGGGTCAGGGGCAGCTTCTCGCCCGCCGCCACGCGGATCATCAGTTCCACCAGGTCCAGGCCGGTGATCATCTCCGTCACCGGATGTTCCACCTGCAGGCGGGTGTTCATTTCCAGGAAGTAGAAGTTGCGGTCCTTGTCGACGATGAACTCGACCGTGCCGGCGCTGCGGTATTGCACCGCCTGCGCCAGGGCCACGGCCTGCTCCCCCATGGCCTTGCGCGTGGCCTCGTCCAGGAAGGGGCTGGGCGCCTCCTCGATCACCTTCTGGTGGCGGCGCTGGATGCTGCATTCACGCTCGCCCAGGTAGACGCAGTTGCCATGGGCGTCGGCCATGACCTGGATTTCGATGTGCCGGGGCTCGGTCACGTATTTCTCGATGAATACCCGGTCGTCGGCGAAGCTGGAGCGCGCCTCGTTGCTGGCGCTGCGGAAGCCCTCGCGCGTCTGGGCGTCGTCCCAGGCCACGCGCATGCCCTTGCCGCCGCCACCGGCCGACGCCTTGATCATCACGGGATAACCGATGTCGTGGGCGATGCGCACCGCCTCCTCATCGTCCTTGATGACGCCCAGGTAGCCGGGAACGGTGCTGACGCCGGCGGCCTTGGCCAGCTTCTTGGACTCGATCTTGTCGCCCATGGCGCCGATGGCGTGGACATCCGGGCCGATGAAGGCGATGCCGGCAGCCTTCAGGGCCTCACAGAACGCCGCCTTTTCCGACAGGAAGCCATAGCCGGGGTGCACGGCCTCGGCCCCCGTTTCCAGACAGGCCTGGATGATGCGGTCGGCCACCAGGTAGCTTTGGGCCGACGGCGCCGGGCCGATGGCCACGGCCTCGTCCGCCATCTGCACATGCAGGGCGCCGGCGTCGGCCTCGGAATAGACGGCGACGGTCTTGATGCCCATACGGCGCGCCGTCTTGATGACCCGGCAGGCGATCTCGCCCCGGTTGGCGATCAGGATCTTGGAAAACATTGGGACGGGCCCCCAGAACGGCTGATTATAGCGGCAGGTTGTCGTGCTTCTTCCAAGGGTTCTCCAGCTTCTTGTTCTTGAGCATGGAGAACGCCTTGATCAGGCGGCGGCGGGTGTTGTGCGGCATGATGATGTCGTCGATGTACCCGCGCGAGGCCGCGACGAAGGGGTTGGCGAACTTCTGCCGGTATTCCTCCGTCCGCGCGTCGATCTTGGCCGCGTCGCCGATGTCGGCGCGGAAGATGATCTCCACCGCCCCCTTCGGCCCCATCACCGCGATCTCGGCCGACGGCCAGGCATAGTTGACGTCGCCGCGCAGGTGTTTGGACGCCATCACGTCATAGGCGCCGCCGTAGGCCTTGCGCGTGATCAGCGTGACCTTGGGCACCGTGGCCTCGGCATAGGCGAACAGCAGCTTGGCGCCGTGCTTGATGATGCCGTTGTATTCCTGCGCCGTGCCGGGCAGGAAGCCAGGCACGTCCACCAGGGTGCAGATCGGAATGTTGAAGGCGTCGCAGAATCGCACGAAGCGCGCCGCCTTGATGGCACTATCGATGTCCAGGCAGCCGGCCAGCACCAGCGGCTGGTTGGCCACGAAGCCCACGGTGGACCCGTTCAGGCGGCCGAAGCCGATGATGATGTTCTTCGCGTAGTCCGGCTGCAACTCGAAGAAGTCGCCCTCATCCACGACCTTCAGGATCAGTTCCTTCATGTCGTAAGGCTTGTTGGGGTTGGCCGGCACCAGGGTGCCCAGCGACGGCTCCGGCCGGTCCACCGGGTCGGCGGTGACGCGCACCGGCGCCGGCTCCCGGTTGGACAGGGGCAGGAAGTCGAAGAAGCGCCGGGTGTGCAGCAGCGCCTCGACATCGTTGTTGAAGGCGAGGTCGGCCACGCCGGACTTGGCGGTGTGCGTAACGGCCCCACCCAACTCCTCCGCCGTCACCACCTCATGCGTCACCGTCTTCACCACGTCCGGGCCGGTGACGAACATGTAGCTGCTGTCCTTCACCATAAAGATGAAGTCGGTCATGGCCGGGCTGTAGACGGCGCCGCCGGCGCAGGGGCCCATGATCAGCGACAGCTGCGGCACCACGCCCGAGGCCAGGACGTTGCGCTGAAAAACCTCGGCATAGCCGCCCAGGCTGGCCACGCCTTCCTGGATGCGGGCGCCGCCGCTGTCGTTCAGGCCGATGACGGGGGCGCCCACCTTCATCGCCTGGTCCATGATCTTGCAGATCTTCTCCGCATGCGCCTCGGAGAGGGAGCCGCCGAAGACCGTGAAGTCCTGGCTGAAGACGAAGACCAGGCGGCCGTTGATGGTGCCGTGGCCGGTCACCACGCCGTCGCCCGGCACCTTCTGCTCCGCCATGCCGAAGTCGGCACAGCGGTGCTCCACGAACATGTCCCATTCCTCGAAGGAGCCGGCGTCCAGCAGCAGTTCCAGCCGTTCGCGGGCCGTCAGCTTGCCCTTGGCATGCTGGGCCGCCACGCGCTTCTCACCGCCGCCGGCGCGTGCGCCCTGGCGTTTGGCTTCAAGGGTTTCAATGACCGTGAGCGTCAACGCCCGTCTCCTGACCGGTTATGGGTGCGCCGGATGGCGGCTGTTTTTTGGGTGTGGCGATGGCGGCGGGGGCCGCCTGGATTGACAGGTGCGATGTTTGCAAACAGTTTGATCCCAGTTCAAGCCGATGCCACGCGAAATCGTGCGACGCCGGGGTGGTTATTTTGTGAAGATTGTAAAATCCAGTGAGGGGCGCGCGGCCATGGCGGGCAAGATTTTCGCGGGCGAGCGGGTGCGGCAACTGCGCCAGCAGCGGGGCATGGCGCTGTCCGCCCTGGCCCAGGCCAGCCAGTTGTCCATGAGTTATTTAAGCCAGATCGAAAACAATCAACGCCCCCTCAGCACGGCGGCGCTCGCCGCCATTTCCGCCGTGTTCGGGGTGGAACCGCGCCATTTCGCCGACGACAGCGACTTGCGCCTGGGCAGTGAGCTGCGCGAGGTGCTGGGCGACCCGCTGTTCGCCGACGACGCCTCCAGCCTCAGCGCCATCAGCGACGCGGTGCGCGCCGCGCCCGGCATCGCCGGCCAGTTCATCAAGCTCTACCGGGCCTATCAGCATTTGATGGAGGAGGGGGCGCGCCACCGCCTGGACCAGGATCTGGAGATGGAAACCGGCGGCACGGCGCCCTTTCCCTATGACGACGTGCGCGACTTCGTGCAGAGCAAGCGCAACCACTTCGCCAGCCTGGACGTGGCGGCGGAGACGCTGTTCGAAAGCCAGGGCTTCACTGCCACCCGCCTGCTGGAAGACCTGATCGACTACCTGCGGGATCGCCACGGCGTCATCTGCGCCGTGTCGGCGGCGCTGGGAGGGGAGGGGGTGCTGTGGCGCTACGACCCCGCCCTGCGCCAACTGCACCTGGCGGAAAGCGCGCCGCGCGAAAGCCGCGCCTTCTTCCTGGCGCAGCAGATCGGTCGCATGCAGTTCGCCCCCCTGATCGAGGAGGAGGTGCGCAAGGCACCGCTGAGCAGTCCCGAGGCGCGCGGCCTGGCCTATACGGGCCTGGCCAATTACTTCGCCGGCGCCCTGATCCTGCCCTATGGCCGCTTCCTGACCCAGGCGCGGGCCGTGCGCCATGATATCGAGCGGCTGCAACACCATTTCGGCACCAGCTTCGAGCAGGTGTGCCACCGGCTCAGCACCATGCAGCGGCCGGGCAACGCCGGCATTCCCTTCTACTTCCTGAAGGTCGACCGGGCGGGCAACATCTTCAAGCGCAGCAGCGCCACCCGGTTCCAGTTCGCCCGCTTCGGCGGCGCCTGCCCCTTGTGGAACGTGCACGAGGCCTTCGCCCAGCCGGGCCGCATCCTGGTTCAGGTGGCGCGCACACCGGACGGCATCACCTATCTCTGCATCGCCCGCACCGTCACCATGACCGGTGGCGGCCACCTGTCCCGCCCGCGGGAGGCGGCGTTGGGCCTGGGCTGCGAGATCACCCATGCCGGTGATTTGGTCTATTCCGCCGGCCTGGACCTGCAGAACCAGGAGACGGCGGTGCCCATTGGTTCCAGCTGCAAGGTCTGCGACCGCGACGACTGCCGCCACCGCGCCTTCCCCTCCATCGGCCGGGGCCTGGCCATCGCGGGACACGAGCGCCACGTGGTGCCGTTCAGCATGACGCCGGCGGGGATGAAGTGAAGCCAACGGCATGGAATGCCGTTGCAGGCCGCGACTGCGGCCGCCGGAGCTTTCCGGGAGGGAAGTGGACTGGAAAGCGCGGAAGCAAGCGGCCGGATGGCCGCGCCCGGCGCTTGAGGGCGTCCTTAACCCTCCGGCTCCGCCCGCTCCACTTCCCAGCTGACGGCATAGACGTAGGGTTCCAGGCTCAGGCGACCCACCATCTGCTCCAGCGCCGCGTCGTTGCGGGTGGGGGAAACGGCCTTGGCGGTCACGTCGACCTTGGTGGTGTCCGGCACGTCCTGGCTGTCGATGCGGCGCAGGCCCAGGCCGCCATGGGTCAGGGCGTGCATGAGCAGGGAACGGATGTGCGCCTCTTCCGCCCCCTTGCAGGTGACGGAGACGGTGTAGTGCGTCTCCACATCCGTGGCCACCAGGATGCGGCGGTTCATGCGGCGCACCAGGGGGCGCAGGATCAGGTTGGTGACGACGACGAAGCCGGCCGCCGCCAGGCTGGGCAGCCAGTAGCCGCCGCCGGCGAAGGTGCCGACCATGGCGGAGCACCACAGGGTGGCGGCGGTGTTCAGGCCATGGACGTTCACGCCCTCGCGCAGGATCACGCCCGCGCCCAGGAAGCCGATGCCCGACACCACCTGCGCCGCCACCCGCGTGGGGTCGCCCTGGCCCACCATGGCGGAGAAGATGACGAAGCCGGCAGAACCCAGGGCTACCAGCGCATTGGTGCGCAGGCCGGCCATCTTCTGGTGCAACTGGCGTTCGAAGCCGATGCCGGAGCCCAGGGTCAAGGCCATGGCCAGGCGCAGCACGACTTCCAGGGGGTTGGTCAGGTCGCCGGTTATCATCCTGTATTCTCTTGTCTTTGGCGCCGCGCCGATCGGCACCGTTTATGGCGCCGGCCGAACCATAAGGCAAGCGGGCCTGGCGGGCTACGGGGCGGCCACGACCCTGTGGCAATCCGCGCGCCGAAGGCCCATATCGGTAGCGACTTGCTACAAGGGAGCGTCGGGCCATGGATGGCGAATACGAAGTGGTGCGCACGGACGAGGAATGGCGCCAGCTGCTGACGCCGGAGCAGTACGCCGTCATGCGCGGCCACGGCACGGAACGGCCGGGCAGCTGCGCCCTGAACCATGAGAAGCGGCCGGGCACCTTCTCCTGCGCCGGCTGCGGCCAGCCGCTGTTCCAGTCCACCCGCAAATTCGAGAGCGGCACCGGCTGGCCCAGTTTCAACGATCCGGTGGAGGGCTCCGTCGCCACCACGGTGGACCGCAGCTATGGCATGGTGCGGACCGAGGTGCACTGCGCCCGCTGCGGCAGCCACCTGGGCCACGTCTTCCCCGATGGCCCGCCGCCCACGCACCTGCGCTATTGCATCAATGGAGTGGCCATGAATTTCGAGGCGGATTGAGGTCCCAAGCGCTTAATGCCGGCCCAGCTTACCCGCGGCGGGGCCGGCGGCGGCCACCGCCTGCTCCGCGCACTTGGTCAGGGTGTTCTCCTGGCAGGTGACCTCGGTGAAGCCCAGCGTCTGGCCTTGGGCGGAGGCGTAGCGGATGGGGAAGGCCAGTTTGTAATGGATGCCAGCGCGGGCCGCCGCCGTGGGCCCCTGCACCACCACGATCAGGGAATTGGCCCGGTGCCCGCTGCTAAGCACGAAGGCGCCGTCGCGGCCGAAGGCCTGGACGACGGCGCCGGCCAGGGCGGCCGTGATGTCGTCATCGCCGCCGCGCAGCACCTCCACCTGGGTGGGCGCGCCGGCCCGGGCGGGTGACCAGCCCGGGACGCACAGGACGGTCACGGCCATCACCGCCACCATTTTCACGATTCCGCGCGCATCCATCGCCCTCTCCCATCCTCAAGGCCCTCGCGCACAGCTTTACGCGAAACGCTTGTGGGTTTGCCAGAGATGGTCCAGATGGAAGATCGCGCATCGGCGCCTCTTAACCATAAGTGCCTATGGCCTTACGTCGATTGCCGTGGCAAGCGCCTGGCCTGTAGAACGAACCCCGCGCATCGTGACGCCAAGGATACCCGGGATGCCCTCCTGGACGGTATGGGCGGGGGCCCGTTCGCGAACGAGGGCATCGGATTGGGGAAAACATCATGGCATTGGTAAAGACCTCCCGCTTGGCCGGGGCGAAGGGCCGAACCCGCACCCAGGCGGCGGCCGCCGCCGCGGTCGAGGCGCCAGCGAAGGCCGCGCCCAAGGCCGTGGCACCGCCCAAGCGCACGCGCCGGCCCCTGCTGGCCGCTACCCGCCAGACGGCGGCGGAACGTATCGCCGCCGCCACCGAGGAGTTGGCCGCCGGCGTGGCGGAGGCGTCCGCCGCGTCGGAAGAGCTGCGCCGGTCGCTGGAGCAGATCGCCAGCGCGGCGGAAGAGGCGGCGTCGGCCAGCCACGAATCCCTGGCGGCCGTCGCGGGCATGGCCACCTCGTTCCAGCAGGCGCGGGAGCGGGCGGACAGGGCGCAGACGCGTACCCTGGCCCTGCAGACCCAGCTGGCCGAGGCCGCCGCCCTGATCGAGGCGTCGGTGACGGCTGTGGCCGCCAGCGCCGCCCGGCAACTGAAGTCGGTCGATATCATCGTCACGCTGGAACGCCACGCCGCCCATATCGGCGACATCACCCGCACGGTGGCGGACATATCCGACCAGACCGGCCTGCTGGCCCTGAACGCCGCCATCGAGGCGGCGCGGGCGGGCGATCACGGCCGGGGCTTCGCCGTGGTGGCGGATGAGGTGCGCGCCTTGTCCGAGACATCCGAGAAGCGGTCGCGCGACGTCCAGATCCTGGCCGGCAGCATCACGGACGACGTGCGCGTCATCGCCGACCGGGTTCGCGCGGCGGCTGCCACGGCGACCGCCGAGGCCGCCGAGGGGCGCACCGTCACCACCCAGCTGGAGAGCACCCGCGCCGACCTGGCCGACCTGGTCGATGGCGCCCAGGCCATCCTGCTGGCGGCGGTGGAGGCGGATGCCGCCGCGCGGGAGGCGCAAAAGGGGGCGGAAAACATCTCCAGCGCGGCGGAGGAACAATCTGCGGCGGCGGCGGAGGCGCAGCGCTCCGTGGCGCAGCAGAGCCAGGCGCTGGACCAGAGCCGCCAGGCCGCCCATGCCCTGGCCGCCCTGTCCGAGGGCCTCAGTCTCGAAGGCCAGCGCGGCAGCCTGGTCGAAGACGTGGGCGCCATGGCGGAGCAGCTGTCGGCGGCGGTGCAGCAGCTGTCGGGCGCCGCCGGCGAAATCCTGATCGCCATCAACCAGATCAGCCGGGGGGCCCAGATCCAGGCGGCCGCCACTCAGCAGTCCAGCAGCGCCATGGGTCAGATCCAGCGGGCGGCCCAAGCCACCGGCGCCAGCGCCGGCCAGGCGGTGGACCGGATCAAGGGCTCGCAGGCCATGCTGGCACAAGGCCGTGCCACCGTGGCCGGGCTGACCCGGGGCGTGGGTCGGGCCCTGGCCGAAACCCGCGCGGTGATCGACCTGGTCGCCGCGCTGGAGGAGACCGGCCGGCGCATGGAGAAGATCGTGGACGGCATCGCCATCGTGGCGGTGCAGACCACGATGCTGGCCGTCAGCGGATCGGTCGAGGCGGCGCGGGTCGGGGACCAGGGTACGGGCTTCGCCGTCGTTTCCACCGATATCCGCGCCCTGGCGCGGGATTCAGGCGAAAACGCCGACCGCGCGAAGGACGTCATCCACCAGTTCCAGCTGCTGGTGGCGGCCGTGCGCCGCGATTTGGAACAGATCGCCGCCGTGGCCGAGGCCGAGATGCAGAAGAACAAGGAGATCGACGTCCGGCTGGCCGCCATCGCCACCGGCGCGCAGGAGTTGTATGCCACCGGCAGCGACATCGCCGCCGGTGCCGACGCCATCAGCGGCACGGTGCGCGAGGTGTTGAGCGGCGTGCAGCAGATCGCCGTGGCGGCGGAACTGGCCGGCGGGGCCGCCATCCAGGCCGCCACTGCTGCCCGGCAGCAAGCGCGCGGGGCGGAAGACCTGGCGGCCGCCATCGAAGAGATCGCGTCGCTGGCCGACGAGTTGCAGAAAGCCCGGTGATGGCCGCTTCCAGGGCGGCCGGGGGCCGCCGCCAGCAGGTGCTGACCTTCCGCGTGGGTGCCGCCCTGCTGGCCGCCTCCGCCGCCGACGTGATCGAGGTGTTGCGGCCGGTGCGCATCACCCGGGTGCCGCACGCGCCGGCCGGCTTGGCCGGGGTTGCCAGCGTGCGCGGCGCGGTCGTCCCCGTGCTGTCGCTGGCCCGCCTGCTGGGCGGGGAGGAAGCCGCGTCCGGCGCCGCGTCCCGCCTTTTGCTGCTGCAGGCGGAGGAGCCTGTGGCGCTGACGGTGGATGAGGTGGGGGCGCTGGCCCAGCTCGACGCCGGCAGAGACCAGCTCGCCGGCGGGCTATACGCCCATGAGGACGGCGCCCCGCGCCTGATCGACTTGGCCGGGCTGCTGCGCCGGGAGTTCGCCGGCCTGGTCCGGCGCGGCGCTGGACCAGGCCGGGCGGAGCCCGCCGCGCCGCGCCGGCAGGCGGCCAAGGATGAGCGCGCCTTCCTGGCCTTCTCCCTGGCGGATCAGGCTTATGCCCTGCCCCTGGCGGAGGTGGGGGAAGTCATCACCCTGCCGGATCATTTGGCGAAGCTGCCCCGGACCGATGCCGCCATGGTGGGTGCCGCGTCGGTGCGGGGCGCCCTGCTGCCCATCGTTTCGCTGCGGGCGCTGCTGGGCCTGGGTATTGCCGCCGGTGATCAGCGCGGGATGCGGGTGGTCGTCGCCCATGTCGGTGGCTCGCGGATCGGGCTGCTGGTTGACCGGCTGAATTCCATCTTGCGCGTCCCGGCGGACAGCGTGGGTGCCGTGCCGGCGGTGCTGAACCGGGGCCGGGGCGAGGCCCAGATCCAATCCATCTGCCGTCTGCCGGACGGTCGCGGCCTGGTTTCCATCCTGTCGGGCGCACGGCTTTTCCGGGATGACACGGTGGCGCATCTTCTGACGGATGGCGGTTCCGACCCGCGGGAGGCACCTGACATGAACCCTGACGGCCGTGCGAAGATGGGCGACCGCGTGGTGGTCTTCCAACTGGGCGACGAGGAATACGGCCTGCCCGTGGACGCGGTGGAGGAGGTGGTGCGCCTGCCCGACACCCTGACCCGCGTGCCCAAGGCGCCCGGCTTCATCGAGGGGGTCATGAACCTGCGCGGCCAGGTACTGCCCGTCATCGACCAGCGCCGCCGGTTTGGCGTCGCGGGATCCGGCCCAGGATCCGGCCCAGGATTCGGCAGGGGCCGCCGGCGGGTGATCGTGACCCGCGTCAACGGCAAGCTGGCCGGCTTCGCCGTGGACGGCGTGTCGGAGATCCTGGCCCTGCCGCCCGACCGGGTGAGTGAGACGCCGGATTTCACTCACCCGGGCGACACCGAGGGTGCCTCGGTGTTCAGCCGCATCGCCAACCTGGAGACGGCGGACGGCGCCGGCCGCATGATCCTGCTGATCGAACCGCAAGCCTTGCTGGACCGGGCGGAGCGTGACCTGTTGGCCGCCCTCGACGCGGCCTTGAAGGGCGACGACGCCGTGGCGGGGAGCGATGCCGTGACCGGTTCGGCCGCCCCGTGACCCGCCTGCTGATCGTCGACGACAGCGCCCTGGTCCGCCGCCTGCTGGGCGACCTGTTCACCGCCGCCGGCGATTTCGAGGTGGCGTTCGCCCGCGACGCTCTGGAGGCGCTGGCCCAGCTGCGGCAGTTCAATCCCGATGTCATTACCCTGGACGTCCACATGCCGCAGATGGACGGGCTGACCTGCCTGGACCAGATCATGGTGGAACAGCCCCGGCCGGTGGTGATGGTCTCCTCCTTCACCGAGGCGGGGGCCGAGGTGACGCTGGAGGCCATGGCGCTGGGGGCGGTCGATTTCATCCAGAAGCCGGATGGGGCCATCTCCCTCAAGATGGACCAGTTGGGGCCCGGTCTGGTGGACAAGGTGCGCCGGGCGGCAGGCGCCCGACTGCGCCGGTCCCACCGCCTGGCCGAGCGCCTGCGCCGGCAAGCGGGCGCCATCGAGGCCGGCAGGCTGGACATCGGTCCCGTCCCCCAGGGCGCCCTCGCCCCGGCCAAGCGCGCCCGGCCACTGACCGACGACCCGCCGCAGAAGGTGGAGGGGGTGGCCCCGACGGCGGAAAGGCAGGCGCTGCCCGGCCTGGTGCTCATCGGCTGTTCCACCGGTGGTCCGCCGGCGCTGGACGCCGTGCTGGAAGGGTTGCCGGCGGATTTCCCCTGGCCGGTGTTGGTGGCCCAGCACATGCCGGCCACCTTCACCGGCCCGTTGGCGCGCCGCCTGGACCGCCTCTGCGCCCTGACGGTGCAGGAAGTGGCGCGGCCCACCCCGCTGGCCCCGGGGAACGTCTACATCGGCCGGGGTGACGCCGACCTTGTCCTGAGCCAGCGCCCGTCTGGCTTGGTGGCGTTGCCCACCCCCGCCAAGGAGGAATACCGCTGGCATCCCAGCGTCGACCGGCTTGTCGACAGCGCATTGTCGCTGGTGGAGCCGCGGCGCCTGGTGGGCGTGCTGATGACCGGCATGGGTTATGATGGCGCGGCCGCCATGACCCGCCTGCGCAACGACGGCGGACGCACCATCGCGGAGTCCGAGGAGAGCGCCGTGGTCTGGGGCATGCCGGGTGAACTGGTCAAGGCGGGCGGGGCGGACGTGGTGGCCCCGCTGGAGGAGATATCCGGCCACCTGATGCGCATGGTGGCCGGCCGATGAATCCCGGCCGTCCCCAGGACCCCAATGGCGACGCCCCGCTGCTGAGCGCGTCCGAACTCGCCCGCTTTTGCGAGTTCCTGTATGAGCGCACGGGCATGCAGTTCGGGGAGAGCAAGCGGTACTACATCGACCGGCGGGTAGGCCAGCGCATGGCGCAGACGGGGGCCGGCAGTTTCACCGACTATTTCAACCGCCTGCGCCTGGATCCCGTGGAGGCGGAGCGGCTGATCAACAGCTTCACCATCAACGAGACGTATTTCTACCGCGAAGACCATCAGCTGAAGAGCCTCAGCCGCGACATGCTGCCGGACATCGTTTCCCGGCGGGGGCCGGGCGACAAGCTGCGCCTATGGTCCATCCCCTGCTCGACGGGGGAGGAGCCGTATTCCATCGCCATTTGGCTGCTGGAGAACTGGGCCATGGTGGACGCCTACCATGTGGAGATTGTCGGGTCGGACATCGACACCCAGGCCTTGGAGGAAGCGCGGCTGGGGCGGTACGCCGCCAAGTCGCTGGCACGCTTGCCGCCGGATCTGCGGCGGGACTATTTCCTGCCGTCCAAGGGACGGGGTGGGGTCGAGCATTTCCAAATCATCCAGGATTTGCGGGAATCCGTGACCTTCACCAATGCCAACCTGATGGATGGGGACGCGCTGGCCATCCACGGCAGGTTCGATGTCATCTTCTGCCGCAACCTGTTGATCTATTTTGATGATCGATCACGGCGCCAGGCGGTGCGCAACCTGTACGACCGGTTGGTGCCGGGCGGTTATCTATGCCTGGGCCACTCAGAGTCGCTGGCCCGCTTGAGCGACAGTTTCGACGTGCAGCGTTTCGCCGACGCTGTGGTCTACCAGCGCCCGCGGGAGCCGCGCCCAGCCAAGGCGGGCCGCGATGGATGAACTGCTGGAACAATTCCTGATCGAGGGTCCGGAGCAGGTGCAGCAGGCGGGCGAAGCCTTGCTGGCCCTGGAAGGCCGGCCGGATGACGCCGCCCTGATCGACCAGGCCTTCCGCGCCATCCACACGCTCAAGGGCTCGGTCGGCCTGTTCGACCTGCCGGCCATGGGCCGGGTGCTGCACGTGGCGGAGGATTTGCTGGGCGCGTGGCGCGATGGGCGCCAGGCCTTGTCACGGGGCGCCATGGACGCCTTGATCGCCGCCACCGGACAGACGGAACGCTGGCTGGGCGCCCTGGCGGCGACGGGGGGCGGCCTGCCGGCGGACGCCGACGCCGTGGCGGCCGACCTGGTCGGCCGCCTGAGCCGCGCCCTCGACAGCGATGCGCCGCCATCGGCGGCGGTCCAGGCGACGCACATCGACACCGCCTGGATCGAGGCCCTGTTCCGGGACCGCGGATTGGACCCCGCCCGCTACCCCACGGTGACGGCGCTGCGCTATGTCCCCGATGCCGGCTGCTATTTCCGCGGGGAGGATCCCATCGCCTTCGCGCGGGCGGTGCCGGATTTGCTGGCCCTGCGCATCACCCGGCGGGATGCCGCGGCACCGGCCGCGGCCGGTGCCTATGACGCCTACGCCTGCGACCTGGTGGTTGAACTGCTGTCGGCGGCGGCGCCGGAGACCGTCAAGGGACCCTTCCGTTTCGTGCCCGACCAAATCCAGCTGCTGTCCTGGTCGCCGCCTCCGCCGCCATCCGCGCCCGTGCCGCCGCCAGCCCTGGCGGAGGGGCCGCGCAGCCTGAGGGTGGAGGCCGGCCGTATCGACGCCCTGGCCCAGCTGGTGGATGAGCTGGTGGTGGCCAAGAACGCGCTGTCCGACCTGGCGGGGCAGATGGCGGACGGATTGGCGCCGCAAGCGGCAGTGCAAATCCTGGGGGACAGGCAGGCGACGCTGGACCGGCTGGTCGGGCGTTTGCACCGCACGGTGATGGGCATACGCCTGGTGCCCATCCTGCCCTTGCTGCGCCGCTTCTCCCGGGTGGTGCGCGAAACCGCGACCGCCTTGGGCAAGGAGGTCGATCTGGCGGTCGATGGCCAGGATGTCCAGGTCGACAAGGCCATTGTCGAGGGATTGTTCGAACCCCTGACCCATTTGCTGCGCAACGCCGTCGACCATGGCATCGAGCCGGCGGCGGAACGCGCCGCGGCGGGCAAGCCCACCCGCGCCTTGATCCGCTTGGTCGCCCGCCGTGAGGGCGACCACGTCGTCATCGACGTGGCCGATGACGGGCGGGGCATGGATCCGGCCCGTATCCGCCGGGTCGCCGCCGCGCGCGGGCTGTTGCCTGATCGTATGCTGGACGCCCTGGCCGACGATCAGGTGCTGGACCTGGTGTTCCGTCCCGGCTTCTCGACCGCCGAGGCGGTGACCGACCTGTCCGGCCGGGGGGTGGGCATGGACGCCGTGCGCGCCGCGGTCGGCCGCCTGGGCGGCAGCGTCGGCATCAGCAGTGCCTCCGGCCAGGGCACGACGGTGCGTCTGGTCCTGCCCCTGAACCTGGTGCTGACCAAGGTCATGGTCGTGGCGGTGGCGGGGGAACGCTACGGCATCCCCATGGACGGCATCGTGGAAACGGCGCGCGTGGACCCGGATCGCGTCCGGCCCATCCGCGCCGGGCGGGCCTTCGTGCTGCGCGACACGGCCGTACCGCTCCTGTCCCTGGCGGCGTTGCTGGGGCTGCCGGAAGAGGCGCGGGTAGACGGGGGGCCGTGCCGGGCGGTGGTGGCGCGGGCGGGCGGCGATCTGGTGGCGGTGGAGGTTGGCGCCTTCGTTGGCCGGCGCGACGTGGTGTTGCGGCCCCTGACCGGCCTGCTATCGGCGATGCCGGGCCTGTTGGGGACAACTCTTTTGGGGGATGGGCACGTGCTGATGGTCCTGGATGTGCCCGGCCTGATCGCCGCCGCGACTGGCGATACAGCGCCGATGGGGCAGGGGGCACTATGACGGTGGAGGTCGCGGGGAATGTGATCCACCTGCGAGGCGCCTGCGCCGCCGAGGACGCGGAAACCTTGCTGTCGCGGCTGCAGACGGCGCCCGAGTCCGAAATCGACGTTACCGCTTGCCGCCACCTGCACGGCGCCATTGTTCAGGTTTTGCTCGCTTTTCGGCCTAATGTACGCGGTATGACCGAAGATATATTTCTGCGTGACTGGGTCATACCCAATTTGGCGGCGCATCGCTAAGTCTTTCGCAGACAAGATTACTGGGCGCGCGCTATACATATTTGGTCACTGGCCGGGCGCGAAAAGACCGATAACTTGCTGGTGACGATAATAGGCTGATTGGATGACTTGGGCGGGATGGTTGAAATGGGTACTACGGTCTTAATCGTCGATGATAGCAAACTAGCGCGTATCGTCGTGGCCAAGGCTATCGCGGCGCTGCAGCCCGGTTGGACAAAGGTCGAGGCGAGCAACGCCGACGAGGCGCTGGCCATCCTGCGCGATGGTCAAGTCGATCTCGCCATCCTGGACTTCAACATGCCTGGCCGAAATGGATTGGAGTTGGCGGAGCATATGCGACATCGCTACCCCGACATGCCCATAGCGCTCGCGACCGCCAACGTGCAGGACGAGGTGATCGCCCGCGCCCGCGCGGCCAACGCCACCTTCGTCAGCAAGCCCATCACCGAAGACGGAATCCGGGACTTCCTGTCCGGCGCGGCCTTGAAGCTGCGCGCGGTGCACGGATGAAGCACCCCCCCCCTATCCTGGATGAGTTGGAGAACGACGCGCTGACCGAACTGGTCAACATCGGTGTCAGCCGCGCGGCCGTCAGCCTGCGCAAGATGGTGGGCAACCAGGTGACGCTGTCGGTGCCGTCGGTGGAGGTGGTGGGCCGCAAGCTGGCCGCCACCCTGATCCAGGAGCGGGAAAGCGATGAACTGGTGGCCGTCCGCCAGGATTTCACCGGCGCCTTCAACGGCCGCGCGCTGCTGATCTTCCCTGAGTCCAACAGCCTGGAACTGGTCCGCGCCGTCACCCAGGACGAGCTGTCGCGGCCGGAGATGATCGACATTGAGGAGGAGGCCCTGGCCGAGACGGGCAACGTCGTCCTGAACGGTTGCCTGGCCACCATGGCCAATATCCTGCAGCGGCCCCTGACCATGTCGCTGCCGCAGGTGCTGCGCGGCGATGGGCAGATTCTGTTCGAGCTGGCGGATACGCAGGACGACGATGGCGTCGTCCTGTTCCTGTACATCAATTTCGCCATCAGCGGCCGGGACATCCGGGGCTATATCGCCATGCTGATGGATCTGCCGTCATTGCAGTCGCTGAAGGAGCTGATCGGCGAATTCATCGCGCGGGTGGTGGGCACGGACGGTGGCGATGCCCACTGACGGTCTTGCCTCCGGCGCCGGGGGGAGGGGGCGGTCATGAGCGGCCGAGCGGAGGCTGTGATCGTGATGGAGCGGGACGGCGAGGTTTTGCCGGAGGTGCGGGCGCTGTGCGGCCCGCTGCTGGACGCGCTCGTCCAATCCGGCATGCCCCTGACCATCACCGATCATCGCCGGCCGGGCGAGCCGCTGGTTTTCGCCAACCCCGCGTTCGAACGCCTGACCGGCCACGCCTTCAGCGGCTTGGCCAACCGGCCTTTCGGCTTCCTGGCCGCCGCCGATGCCGACCCGGCCATCCTGGCCGGGATCGAGGAGGCTTTGGCCGCCGACCGGCCGCTGACGGCCGATCTGCGGGTGATGCGCAAGGATGGCACCATCTTCTGGGATCGCCTGCGGCTGACCCCGGTCGTGGATGGCCAGGGCGCCACGCCCTATTTCCTGTGGACCCATTGCGACCAGACCGTGGAGCTCGCCCGCATGGAGGTGGAGGCCGAGCTGGCCGCGAGCCGCCAGGCGCTGGCCAACGCCAAGGAACGGGCGCGCCTGGCCCAGGCCGTGGGCGGTACCGCCGGCGCCTGGGAATGGGATGTGGCCGACGGCCGGCTTTACGCCGACGCCCGCTTCGCCGAGCTGTACGGCCTGGATCCGGTGGCCGCCGGCAACGGCCTGTCCACCGACGCCTTCTTCGATTCCATCCACACCGATGACCGCATGCGCATCCGCATCGCCGTGGCCGGGGTGATGCACGGCGCCGACATCTTCGCCAAGGACTACCGCGTGGTGGGCCGTGACGGCACGGTGCGCTGGGTCTCGGCCCGCGGGGGCGCCGATCGCGCCGCCGACGGGGTGGCGCGCCGCTTCCGCGGGGTGCTGGCCGACATCACCGAGCAGAAGCGGGTGGAGGAACAGCTGCGCGTGGCCCAGACCGCGGGCGGCGTGGGCACGTTCGAGTATATCAGCGGTTTCGGCACCGTATCCGTGTCCGAGCAGTTCTGCCGCCTGCTGGGCCTGCACCCGACGACGGCCCTGCCGGTGCGCACCGTCAACGCCGTGGTGCTGGCCGATGACGCCCCCCTGATCACCAGCCTGGAGGGCGGGGAGACCGCACCCCCCTATCGCGAGTTCCGCATCCGGCGGCCCGATACGGGGGAGATCCGCTGGCTGGCCCAGCGGGGGGAGCATCGCCGCGACGGAAAGCGCGACCGCGAGGGGCGCCAGGGTTCGGGCAGCCGTTTCATCGGGGTGATCTACGACATCACCGCGTCCAAGGACGCGGAGGAGAAGCTGCGCCAGTTCGCGGAGACGCTGGAGGCGCGGGTGGAGGAACGCACGCGGGAGCGCGACCGCGTCTGGAACAACTCGCGCGACCTGCTGGTCATCATCGGCGCCGATGGCATCTGCCGGGCGGTCAGCCCCTCCTGGACCGCTATCCTGGGCCATGAGACGGATAAGGTGGTGGGCCGTCAGGTGCAGGACTTCGTCCACGCCGACGACGTGGTGGCGACGGCGGAGGCGCTGATGGGCGCCCTTCATGATCAGAACCTGACCAATTTTGAGAATCGCCAGTTGCACAAGGACGGCAGCCTGCGCTGGATCTCCTGGAACACGTCCAAGGAAGGCGATCTGGTCTACGCCTATGGCCGCGACATCACCGAGGACAAGCAGCGCGCCGACATGCTGCGCCAGACGGAAGAGCAGCTGCGCCAGGCCCAGAAGATGGAGGCCGTGGGCCAGCTGACCGGCGGGCTGGCGCACGACTTCAACAACATGCTGATGGGCGTCATCGGCGGCCTGGATATCGTGCGCCGCCGCATATCCCAGGGCCGGCTGAACGACCTGGACCGGTTCATGGATGCCTCCATGGCCTCGGCCCAGCGTGCGGCGGCCCTGACCCACCGCCTGTTGGCCTTCTCGCGCCGGCAGTCGCTGGACCCCAAGCCCATCGACGTCAACGATCTGGTGCGGTCCATGGAGGACCTGCTGCGCCGAACCTTGGGCGAGCAGATCGAGCTGCGCATCACTGTGGCGGAGAACCTGACGGCGGCCCGCAGCGACGTGAACCAGCTGGAAAGCGCCATCCTCAACCTGGCGATCAACGCGCGCGACGCCATGCCCGACGGCGGCATCCTGACCATCGAGACCAGCCGCGCCACCCTGGACCGGTCCTATACCCACCGGCATGACGGCCTGTCGCCCGGCGACTATGTCATGATCCGGGTCAGCGATACCGGCATGGGCATGCCGCCCGATGTGGTGGCGAAGGCCTTCGATCCCTTCTTCACCACCAAACCCATCGGCCAGGGTACGGGCCTGGGCCTGTCCATGATCTATGGCTTCGTCAAGCAGACGGGCGGCCATGTGCGCATCGACAGCGAGCCCTGGCGCGGCACGGCCATCACCCTATACCTGCCGTGCGACGGCGGCGCCAACGCCCAGGATGGTGGCTTGGCCGGCATGGGCGAGATGCCGGAAGGGGCGGGGGAGATCGTCCTGGTGGTGGAGGATGACGATTCCGTGCGGTTGCTGGTCCTGGATGTGCTGCAGGAACTGGGGTACACCGCCCTGCACGCAGCCGACGGGCGCGGGGCGCTGAGCGTCATCGAATCCTCCAGCCAGATCGACCTGCTGATCACCGATGTCGGATTGCCAGGCCTGAACGGCCGGCAATTGGCGGAGATCGCGCGTCGGCGGCGGCCCAACCTGCCGGTTCTGTTCGTCACGGGCTACGCCGCCAACGCCGCCGTGCGCGGCGACTTCCTGGAACCGGGCATGGACATGGTGATGAAGCCCTTCGCCATGGACGAGCTGGCGGCCAAGATCCGCGGCATCCTGGAAGAGCGGCAGGTGTTGGCGGCATCTCCCTCTTAGCGAGTATATCGCTGTTGTGAATTTCGTATAGGTTGCGACGCGGCCGGCTTTCGGGCATATCTGGCCTCAGGTGGCTTGAACCCTGGGGGCTGAGATGCGGACGGATGTGATCATAGGCGCGGTGGCCTTGCTGATGCTGGCGGGCTGCGCCGCCACCGGACAAGGAACGGGTGGCTCCGGAACGGCCGGGCAGGGCACCAGCGCCACGCCGGCCCAGCTTTTCGCTCGCTCCTTAAACGCGGCGGCTGTGGCGCGGCCCGACCTGGTCGGGCCGGAGCTGGTGCGCATCGCGCCCGACGCTCCCCAGGCGTCCTGGGCCAAGCTTGTGTGGCGCGACGGCCCGCACGGGCGCCAGGTGCTGGTGGCCTCCACCATGGCCACCGCGGCTTATGAGAAATATTATGCCGGAAAGGCCGGGGGCACCTCGCCCGACAGTTGGGGCACCATGTGGGTGACGGCCGTGCCGCAGCTGCAGGAATTTTGCGCCGGTGCCGCCGGCGACGCCTCCGCCAAAACCGAACGGGTGAAGCAGTATCTGGGCCTGGACCCATCCCGCGACTATTCCGAGGTGGTTGAGATGTGGGTGGCGCCCGAGGCGCTGGCCCGGCCGTGTCCGGACACCGACGTGACGGCCGCCCACTGCACCCTGGATGCCTCCGCCACCGTGGCCCGGCCCAGTTGCGCCACCGGCGACGCCGCTTGCCTGGAGAAGCAAGGCTATTGGGATTGGTTCGCCCGCAACATGCGCGTGACCTATGTCGACGGCGGTGCGCCCTGGACCCGCCTGGGTTATACCTATGACTGGCATCCCCAGGCCGGCGGGCCGGACGGCGCCGTCCGCTATGGCGCCAGCGAGTTCATCCTGAAACCCAGCCGCCCCTACGACATCCGCGCCGCCTACACTCTCGCCGACTACTGCCGCAAGCCGGCGGCCTGAAGCCGGTGAACGCGACACCCTGTGGTGCTGCCGCGGGCGCCTGCCGGCGTCATTCCGGTATCACGGAGGTGGAGGGCCGGCCGGCGCTGAGCGTGGCGCCGATGGAGGCCACCATGATGGTGGCGATGGCGAGCCAGTGCAGGGGCGACAGCGCCTCGCCCAGCAGCATCATGGCCATCAGGGCGCCCACGGCCGGCTCGGCGCTGGTCAGTGTGCTGAAGGTCTGGGCCGGCAGGCGGCGCATCGCGAACATCTCCAGCGTGTAGGGAAGGGCGCTGGACAGGGCCCCCACCATGACGGCGCTGCCCAGGATGGCCGGCTGGAACAAGGTGGCCGCCCCCGTCTGCGCGATGCCGATGGGCAGCACCAGGCTGGCGGCGATCAGCGTGCCGGCCGCTGTGGCCTGGGTGCCGTGGGCGCCGCCCACCTTCCTGCCGGCGACGATGTACAGCGCCCAGAACACGCCAGCCCCCAAGGCGCAGGCGATGCCGTACGGGTCCAGCTGCGCCGCCGACCGCTCCAGCGGCAGCAGCAGCGCCAGCCCCGCCACCGCCAACCCGATCCACAGGAAATCGACCCGGCGGCGGGATGACAGCAGCGCCAGACCCAGCGGCCCCGTGAACTCCACCGCGATGGCGATGCCCACCGGTATGGTCTGCAGCGCCTGGTAGAACAGGAAGTTCATCGCCCCCATGGCGCCGCCATAGACCAGCAGCGGCCGCCAGCTGCGCCGCGTGAGCCGCAGGCGCCAGGGCCGCAGCAGCAGGGTCAGCATAAGGGCGGCCGTCGTCAGGCGCAGGGCGGTGGTGCCCTGCGGTCCCGTCACCGGGAACAGGGTCTTGGCGATGGACGCGCCCGTGGTGACCGACACCATGGCGGTGAACAGGGCGGCCAAGGGCAGGATCGGGGACAGGCGGGCGGCCCCCGGCAGGGACGGCGGCAGGGTGGTGTCGTGGGACATGGGGATGGAATCGAGGAAGGATGTTGACGCTTGAGACCTCAAACGTTGCGCTAGTTTAGCGGTTTGGCCTGTCTAAACGTGTCAATTATTGTCAATTTGTGATAATTTTTATCACGAAAGCGGTACGTGAGACGATGATAATATCGCCCGAGTTGGATGCCATCGATGCCAAGCTGCTGGAACAGCTGCAAGCTGACGCCCGCTTGCCCATGCCGGTGCTGTCGGAACGGGTGGGGCTGTCGGGGCCGGCGTGTTACCGCCGCGTCCGCCGCCTGCGCGAGATCGGCGCCATCGAGCGCGAGGTGGCCATTGTCCGGCCGCGCACGCTGGGCTGGCCCTTGACCATGGTGGTGCTGGTGACCTTGGAGCGTGACAGCGGCCGCGCCACCGATGCCGGCGGCGGGCACATCATCGACCAGTTCATGCGCAAGATCGCCGCCGTGCCGGAGGTGGTGGAGGCCTGGTACGTCACCGGCGACCATGACTTCGCGCTGCGCGTCGTCGCCCGCGACATGGAGGGTTATGACGAGCTGACCCGGCGCATCCTGCTGAATGACGAAAACGTCAGGACATTCAAGACCTTGGTCGTCATGCGCCAAGCCAAGGCGTGGAGCCCGGTGCCGGCCGACCGAGTGATTTGAACATTATTTCCATAACGTATATTATCGGTTTTCCTTATGTAGGCGCAAAGTTAAAATGTCAGGCCTGTGCAAAGTAGAACTGTCAGTCTTCCGGTTGGCTGTGTCCGACGTGGGAGGCTGCGGTGGGCTGGGTGGATTCAATCCCGAAGTGCGACATTCCTTGGTTATCAGAGCTTTGCCAGGAGTCTCCCATGGGATTGCACTATGGTCACCTCACCCTTCCCTTGCGATGTCCATATCTTGAAACACCCGGTGCAGGCGGCGGACCGCGATGCGGGCGCCGGTGATGGTGATGTCGTGCCCCTCGATGCGCACCTCCACGGCGCTTTCCCGCCACTCCAGCCAAGCCAGGTACCCGGGCACCGCCAAACGGTAGAGGGTGCGGCCGATGCTGTGTTCCGCCGGGTGGTACTGGATGCCGGCCAAGATGCCCTTGGCCTTGGCGGCGGCGACGGCGGGATAGGCCGTGGTCAGCCGCCACTGGAACGGTAGAACCTCAAAAGGCGCGCGCAGGGATCCGGCGAGGCCGCCGATCAAGGTGCCCACGATGACGTCGGCGTGCAGGGTCCCGTAGCCGAACAGCCGCAGCAGGCCATTGAAGACCAACAGGCCGGCGGTTACAGCCCCCAGGGTGCCGGCGCTGTGGCTCACCAGCTGACGGAGGGACTGGAAGATCAGGACCTGGCGCCAGCGGGGCAGAAGGCACTGCATGTCGACCTGCTGTTGCTATCAGCCGATTGCTCGCGTCATTAATAGCCGAACTGAATGGTTTTTACTGCTATGGCGTTTAGAAATACCTCTCGGCGCGCGTGTCGCCTGGCAACTGAAGAAGGCTAAAAAGGCAATCCCATACCTTGATATGATGGCCCTGGGCGCGGCGCAGGCCCATGGATGATGGGTACGGAAATGGCTGTACCCTCGGGTGATTGGGCTGCGGGGGGATGGAGCCAAGCGACAGGGGACAGGCAAATGACAGGTTCGGTTGGGATGTCGGAAAGCCTGGTCTGCGTCATCGACGATGATGCGGAGGTGCGAGGCTCGCTGGAAAGCTTCCTGAGGTCCTGCGGCTATGCCGTGCGCACGTTCGCCAGCCCGGACGCCTTCCTGGCCTGCGATGCTGCCGACGCCGCCGCCTGCCTGGTGCTGGATGTCCAGCTGGGTGACGCCAATGGCCTGGATTTCCAGGAGCAGCTGTTGGGCACCGACAATCACCTGCCGGTTATCCTGATCAGCGGCCACGGCGACATTCCCATGACGGTGCGGGCCATGAAGGCTGGCGCCGTCACCTTCCTGCCCAAGCCCTTTGAGGAAGACGACATGCTGCGGGCCATAGCCGAGGCGGTGGCCCGCGATCGCGAGCGACGGGCCAAGCGGAACGAAAGCGCCCTGCTGCGTGCCCGCTACGACGGCCTGACGGGGCGCGAGCGCGACGTGATGGGCCTGGTCACCGCCGGCCTGATGAACAAGCAGATCGCCGGCCGGCTGGCACTGAGCGAGATTACGGTGAAAATCCATCGCGGCAACCTGATGCGCAAGATGGAGGCGGAGTCGCTGGCCGACCTCGTGCGCATGGCAGAGGCGTTGGGCGTGCGCGAGGCCGTGTCCCGCTACAACCACGGCTGACACGCCAAGCACGGCTGAAACGTCAGGCGTTATTCAAGGCGCGATGCAGGTGGCGTACGGCGATACGGGCGGCGAAGGCCAGCGTCCCCGCCAGGATGTCCGGCGGGATGGCGCCGTGGCCCATCAGCCGCGGCAGCCCGATGAACAGGAAAAAGCCGGCTGCGATGGCCGCCAGGGTGCCGGCCCCATGGGAGGCCAGCTGGCGGGGGGACTGGAACAGCAGGATCTGGCGCCAGGCGGGCAGCACGCTATGCATGATCACGCATCCCCAAAGGCCGCCGACGGTGGGGGGGGCGACAGGGCCCCTGGAGGTCGGCGGCAAGTTCGTGGGAGGGCAAAGAGGACGGATGGGCCACAGCTTCAGGCCGGAAGGATGTCCCAGCGGGCCTTGTTGAACTGCCGGATCAGGTTGGGATCCATGTTGGTGTGCTGGGCCACCAGTTCCGGCGGCGTGCAGGCCAGCCACTGGGCCAGCGATACCTCCTGGAAGCGGTCGGCCTTGAAGATTTCCAGGAACACCAGGTCTTCGGTGCCGGTGTTCTGGACGTAATGGCCGAAGCTTTTCTTGACGTAGCCCAGGTCGCCGGGGCGGAAGTCGGCCGTCTGGGCGCGCGGGCCGGTGTTGAACACGGTCATGCGGCCCTGCCCTTTCAGGTAGTACTGCCACTCGTCGGCATTGGGGTGCCAGTGCAGTTCCCGCAAGCCGCCGGGCTTGATGGTGACCAGGGCGGCGGCGATGGTCTTGCTGACGGGGAAGTTGCGGGTGTCCACCACCTTGACCGAGCCGCCCTTGGTGATGCGGGTGGGCTTCATCGTGCCCATGGAGAAGGTGAACTCGAATTCCGGCTCACCATCTGGTGAGCGCACGGCCTTCTGCACCTCCTCCAGCGGCGGGATGGGGTCCTTGGCCTGGTAGATCCACAGGTCGTCGACCGGGATGTTCTTGAAGGCGCTTTGCGGCAGGCCGAAATTCTCGGCCAGCACCTCGGGCGGGGTGTGGGCCATCCACTCGGTCAGCAGCAGGGTATTGAATTCCGACGCGCGGCCGTTGTCGAACACCAGGGTGAACTCCGCCCCGCTGGTGCCGATGCCCTGAAGGGAATGCGGCAGGCCCGGCGGGAAATACCAGAGATCGCCCTCCTTCACGTCGCGCACGGCGGGCCGGCCGTCGGCGTCGATGACGGTGATGCGGCACGTGCCGTCGGTCATCACCGCCCATTCCGCCTGCTGGTGCCAATGCAGCTCGCGCACGCCCCCCGGCCCCAGGCGCATGTTCACGCCGGACACCGCCTCGGAAATAGCGAAGTCGGCCTGGGTCACCTCGCGTGCCCAGCCACCGTCCTGGATGCGCTTGTGGGCGTTGTTGAACGACGCCCAGAACAGGTCCATGCCGGCCACGTCGGTGGCGGGCGGATCCTGGAAGGATGGAAACTGGTTGGCCAGCGCCGGGTTCTGCGGCCCCGGCTCCTGCCCCGCGATGGGGTTGGACAGGTTGACGCGGCCCTGGGCCGGGCGGTCCGGGTTGCCGAAGGTGGCGGCGCCGGCGGTGTTGGCGGCGGCTGCCGCGGCGGCCACGGCGCCGGCCGCGATGATGTTGCGCCTGGTGAAGTCGGTCATGACGGGTACCTCGGGCAAGGCACGGCTGGCCCCTCACCCCGGCACATACCTGAGGATGATTTCCAAAGCGGGTCGGGGCTGCTGTGATCTTCTGGGACGATTTGTCGCCGGGTGGCCTGCCATTAATTCCAATGACTTGGTCCCGACACACCCAATATGGCTAAGACACCGGACGATGTGCAGAAATAACAGTTATTATTGGACGGAATAACGGTGTTCGATCTCAATCAACTGCGGACCTTCCTGGCCGTGGCCGACGCGCGGCATTTCACGGCGGCGGGCACGGCGTTGGGCATCAGCCAGTCCACCGTCAGCCAGCACATCCGCCGGCTGGAGGCCGCCTGCGGCCGGCAACTGTTCGAGCGCGACACCCACACCGTGGTGCTGACGGCCGATGGCACCGTGTTGGCGGAGCTGGCGCGCGACATCGTGGGCCTCAGCCGGCAGGCGGCCGATTACTTCGCCGACAGCGCGCCACGTGGCCGGGTGCGCCTGGGGGTTTCAGACGACCTGACCCTCACGCGCCTAGCCGACCTGCTGCGCGATGTGGGCCGCGCCAATCCGAATTTGAGCGTGGAACTGACGGTGGGCCTGACCAGCCTGCTGTACCAGAAGCTGGACGCCGGCCGGCTGGACCTGGTGTTCGCCAAGCGCCAGCCGGGCGACGATCGCGGCATCCTCATCCACCGAGAGCGCCTGGCCTGGCTGGCCCACCGGGATCTGGCGCTGGGCGCGGAGGAGGCCGTGCCTTTGGTGCTCTACCCCACCTCCTCCATCACCAGCACCTTGGCCATGGAGGCGCTGAACGGCGCCCGGCGGCCTTGGTTCGTCGCGTGCTCCAGCGAGACGCTGGCCGGCTTGCGCGCGGGCGCCCAGGCCGGCCTGGGCGTGATGGCGCAGTCGCCCCTGCTGATGCGCGCGCCGGGGTCCGACCTGGTGGAGGTCGATGGCCGCGCCGCCCTGCCCCCGCTGGGGGAGGTGGAGTTCGTCGTGCTGGGCCGTAGCCGCCGCCTGCAGGGCGCCTCGGCGGCCCTGGCCGACCTGATCGTCCAGAAGGGCCCGGGGCTGTGGGACTGATCAGCCGCGCACGGTGAGCCGCAGGCGGTCCTCGGCCTGCAGCACCGCTTTCAGCCGTTCGTAATTCGGCACCTTGGGATGGGCGGTGTCCAAGGGCTGGTGGTGCGTGGCGGTGATGACGGCCACGGCGGCGCCGGCCGCCTCCCCCGCCGCGATGCCGGCGGGCGCATCCTCCCACACCAGGCAATCCCGCGGCGCCACCTCCAGCTGGCGGGCGGCCAGCAGGAAGGGGTCGGGCGCCGGCTTGCCCCGGCTGACATCTTCGGCGGTGACTATGACCGGCGGCGGGGTCAGGCCGGCCGCCCTGAGGCGCACCTGGGCCAGGGCGCGGGGGGCCGATGTCACCACCGCCCAGCGCGCGGGCGGCAGGTTCGCCACGACGGCAGCTGCGCCGGGGATGGCCACTGTGCCCGCCACGTCATCGATCTCATCCCGCGTCAGTTGGGCCACCTCCGCCTCAACGTCCGTGCCGGGCGGCGCCCAGCGGCGGATGGTCTCCACCGCGCGAACGCCGTGCATGGTTGCCAGTATGGGCGCCGGGTCCAGGCCGTGGCGCGTGGCCCAGCGGGACCATGCCCGGTTGGCGGCGGCGATGCTGTCGATCAGGGTGCCGTCCATGTCGAACAGGAAGGCGGCGAAGGTGCGGTCGGCGTGGGGAATGGCGGGCATGGGTCCAGCGGCGTGGTCGGGGTGCCGCCATCCTGCGATGGGGACGGCAACCCTGTCGATGCACGGGAACGCAAGGCACCGCCGATGTCGGCGGGCTTGTTTTCTCACACCGGCAGTGGGTTGCCCGGGGACACCCGTTCCCGGCCATGCGGCTTGCCATAGTCCAATGCCGGGCCCACGGGCACGATGCCGGTGGGATTGATGGAGCGGTGGCTTTCGTAATAGTGGCCCTTGATGTGCGCCAGGTTCACCGTCCCGGCCACGCCCGGCAGCTGGTACAGGTCGCGCAGGTAGGCGGAAAGGTTGGCGTAGTCGGAGATGCGGCGGATGTTGCACTTGAAGTGGCCGACATAGACGGGGTCGAAGCGCACCAGGGTGGTGAACAGGCGGATATCCGCCTCCGTCACGTGGTCGCCGGTCAGGAAGCGGCGGCTGGCCAGGCGGTCGTCCAGCCAGTCCAGGGTTTCGAACAGGGGGCCGACGGCCTCCTCATAGGCGGCCTGGGTGGTGGCGAAGCCCGCCTTGTAGACGCCGTTGTTGACGGTGTCGTAGATGCGGGCGTTCAGCGCGTCGATCTCCGGCCGCAGCGCCTGGGGATAATAATCGCCCGGCTTGGCGCCCACACCGTCGAACGCGCCGTTGAACATGCGGATGATCTCGGAAGACTCGTTGTTCACGATGGTCCGCCGCTGCCTGTCCCACAGCACCGGCACCGTGACCCGGCCGCTGTAGCGCGGATCGGCCGCCTGGTAGACCTGGTACAGCACGCGGGCGTTGTTCACCGTGTCGGGCACGGTGCCGGGGCCCTCGGTGAAGGTCCACCCTTCCTCCAGCATGCGCCAATGCACGACGGAGACGCTGATGGCGTCTTCCAGCCCCTTCAGCGTCCGCATGATCAGGGTGCGGTGGGCCCAGGGACAGGCGAGGCTGACGTACAGGTGGTAACGGCCGGCTTCCGCCTTGAAGCCCCCTTCCCCGCTGGGCCCGGCGGATCCGTCGGCCGTGACCCAGTGGCGGAAGGCGCTGTCCTTGCGCACGAAGCGGCCGCCCGTCGACTTGGTCTCATACCAGACGTCGCGCCATTCACCCTCAACCAGCAAACCCATGGGTTCTCTCCCGTAAACCGGGCCGGCGTTTGGGCGCCGGCCGTCGGATGATAGATAGCGCCGACGCGAACCGGGCGGCAGGCCCATAATTGTGCGGCTATCATTCAGGAAACCGGA
Organism: Nitrospirillum amazonense; assembly: GCF_007828045.1. GTDB lineage: Bacteria > Pseudomonadota > Alphaproteobacteria > Azospirillales > Azospirillaceae > Nitrospirillum > Nitrospirillum amazonense_C. The sequence goes on from NZ_VITN01000026.1 coordinate 36,943, forward strand.
ACGGTGCCGGGTGGTTCCGGAACGCCGCCGCCTGCGCGATCTCATCAACGCGCACGGGAAGGTGGTTGAGAAATTCCGCCTTGATTTCCTACAGACGCTGCTGGATCGAGGCTTGAATGAGGATTACCTCGCGGGCGGCCAGCACCTGTGGAACAGCGGCATGTTCCTGTTCCGCGCCGACCGTCTGGTGGAGGAACTGGGCCGGTTCGAACCCAAGCTGATTGAGGCGGTGCGCGAGGCGCTGGCCTCCAAGCTGGAGTTCTCGGTGGTGCGCCAGGTGGCTAGCCACATCTCGCGGCGGGTTGGCTACGCGTTCTCGCCCTATCATGTGAACTTGGGCGAGGGGGCACACCTGACTGGGCTCGGTCTGGGGCAGCTTCTGATCCCTCAGCGCTGGGCGGCGGCGCTCTCGTCCGGCGCCACCGCGCGGATGACCGCCCGCGTGTCCCGGCCCGCCTGGCGCATGCGGTCGGCCACCAGGTCGGCCAGCTTGGCCTGCTCCGCCGCCGGCGCCTGGCGCGACAGCGCGTAAAGGTCGGCGTCCTTGCCATCCAGGTTGGTGGCGGCATCCGAGACATAGCGGGCGGGGAAGCTGCGCTCCAGCTGCGCGTCCAACGCGTCGGCCACGGCGACCGACTGCGCGCTGCTGACCTCGCGCAAGGTGTCGGGTTGCAGCCGCTGCACGGTCGCGTCGCCGCCGGTGTCGCGCAGGGCCGCCAGCAACGGATCGCCCATCTCCCCCCGGACGTAGGCCACCGTCATGCGGTTCTTCTGATAGTTCTCCAGCGAGGTGTGGCGGTTGGTGACGCGGTTCAGGGCCGCGAGCTTGGGGCCGTGGATGCCCGCCATGTCCAGCACGCTGGTCCACAGCATGGACGGAACGCCGACGCCGGGCAGGACCCGGGCGTGATAGGGCTGCGCCATGTCCTGGACGTAGTGAATGGCCCAGCCGGCGAAGCGCCAGCCCCAGTAGGGGTGGCCCTGCGCGAAGGCGAAGCGCGACAGGGTCATGTACAGGTGGACCCGCGCCTCGGGATAGGTCTTCTGCAGGTAGGGGGCCGCCTTATAGAGGATGCCGGACTCGTGATAGAAGCCCATGTGGAAGGGCGCCTGGCTGCCATAGTCCAGCAGCGGGTTGCCGAAGGGCTGCGTGCCGAAGCTGTATAGCGCCCCCTGCTTCTGGCCGTTGTCCTGGAACAGCCCGATATCCAGGCCGAAGTCCGGCTCGTTGGACGCGGTGGCGACGACGTCGGCCACGGGCACCGCCTCCCCCTCCTCCAGCCGTTCCATCTGTTTCAAGTCCACGTCTTCCGGGTTCTTGAGGATGCTGAGGGCCGGCCAGTCCATCCCCCGCCCCGTCGCCGCGTCGGTGCCCGGCGGTCGCTGGCGGTAGAGGGCGATGGGCACGTCCTCGTTGACGCGGATGGCGTGGACGAAAGCCAGCTTCAGCGCCGCCGCGTCCGCATCGCCGGGAACGTTGAAGGCCAGCCCGTCCGGCCGGGGGGCGTAGAACGGGACATGGGCCCGCGCCCATTGCTCTTCCTCCTCCAGCACCTTGGGCAGGGCCGCCGCCTCCTTGGCCAGGAAGCCCGCCAGCGTTTCCGCCGGCACGCTATGCCCGGCCACCTGCGGCATCGCCTCCACCGCCGGCCAGGTGCACAGGGTGTGGTTGCTCCACGCCCAGGCCGCCGGCTGGGCGGCGAAGAAGAAGGCGGCGGTCAGGCACAGGCAGCGGCGGAGGGGAAAGGGGTGTCGCATCTAAGACCCTGTTTTCTCGGGGACCATTAAGGATGGGCCGGACCATACCCGGGTTAGAAGTCATTTCCGCGACAGATCCCCCGAAATCCAGCACCTTGAAGCCACGTGGAACCATCCCCTATTCGCGGCTCAACACTTCGTCGCCTGCGGCTGGAGGCTGCCCCCTTCCCGGGTCAACAGCCGCCGGAACGCGGCTCGGTCCCCTTTCCCCTGACGTTCGGCAAAGAAAGTGGCTGTCCGCATGGCGGACAACTTTTCCGCCACCGCCGTTGCCACGAACTGATTGAGGCTGGTCCCGTCTTGAGCGGCCAACCGCTCCGCCTCCGCCTTCACGGAAACGGGCAGACGCAGAGGATATGTCGATGTCTTGGTCATCATGATCTTGTCCTCAACAAAACATCGCCACGGTTTCCAGCATGGGCACCTCGGGCGCGCCAAAACTAACCAGCCGCACATCCAGATCGACAGTCTGGACCTTATTCAGCGCACGCCGCATGGCATTGTCGATCCACTCATCCTCATTGCCAAAAGCGCCACCGCCCAGGCGGGTTAGTAGAACGGTGTTGGATGCGCCCCGGCGTGCGTTGAGGACCGCCGCCAGAAGGGTGGCTTCATAAGCGGCCTCCAGAATCAAAGTGCCGAACATCCGCCACATATAACTCATGGCATTGCAGTAAGCCGCTGGAAGGGCCGAACAAAAGGCTTGTGAGACGATAGGGCGTGACGGCACTGGCGCGTCCGTTACCTCGACGTCCCAATGCAGGCCGATCCTTAGCAAGCCTCGAAGCGCATCCAGTGCAGGTGGGTCGAGGCCATAAAGGTAGGCGTTGATGTCGGCGAGTTGCTCCTCCGTGCATAACGCATATCCGTTCCTCATTGCCCAAGGAACCTGACCTGGTCGCCCAAGCGCCTGAGCCAGCGCAACACCGAGGTCCGCCAGGCAATCGATTTGGCGTTCGGCGGTCTGTCCTTCGCCATCCTTCATGGGCACGAAATAGTTCCGGTATATCGTCACCGCGCCTGCGGCGATGGCGCAGGCCGGTCCCTGTGTTCGGTCCTGTTCATATCGAGTCACCCCTTGCTCTGGCGAGACTCGAGGTGACACCATCTCCAGCAAGTTGAATTGCGACGCCACCTGAAATAATGCGCCACTGAATTCGGGTGCGTGATGCATACGCCGCACATCACCACTAACAGGGTGCGGAAGAACGGTTGTGTGCGGCCCCTTACCCCCTGCGCCGAAGCGTTGCGCTGACTTGGGCGAGGGGTTACAGGCCGCTTTTGCCGCCATTTTCCCCGGGTCCCGCCGTTTGAAGGCGGATCCCGGGCATGGTCATGCCGCCACCATCAACTTGGGCAGCCTGACGAGGTTGTAGGCGGCGGCGGTCAGGGCGAAGGCCCAGCCCACGCGATCCGTTCCCTTCTGTCGTGTCTTGCGTAGGCCGCCGATGGTCTTGGCCCACCCGAAGACCTTCTCAATGCGCTTGCGGACGCGCAAGGATACGGCATAGCCGGGATGGCGGGTGGTGCGGCCGTCGATGGCGCTACTGCGCCGCAGCGTGCCGGTTTCGGTTCGCTGCTCGTTGCGGGCGATGTGAGGCGTGACCTTGCGAACGCGCAACTGGGCAATGAACTCACGCACGTCGTAGGCCTTGTCGGCGCCCAAGGTGACCCGCTTCGTCGGCTTCAGCCCGTCGATCAAGGCCAGCGCCGCCTCGCGTTCCGCGGTGCCGGTGGCCTGGGTCAGCGTGGCGCCGACCACCAGGCCGTTGCGGTTCTCCATCAGCACATGGCCCATGTAAGCCAAGCGCGCCGGCTGGCCGTCACTCTTGCGATACAGCTTGGCCTCGGGGTCGGTGGCGGACGCATGGGTCTTGTTGGACCGCTTCTCCCCGTGGAAGTCCCGCTCCCCATTGCGGCCAGGGCCCGGTGGATTGTCGTCGCCGTCCTTGGGCCGGAAGCTCTTGACCGACGCCCACGCCTCGATCAGCGTGCCGTCCACCGAGAAGTGCTCATCCGACAGCAGGTTCCACCCGCGCGCCTGGGCCACAACGGCCGCCAGGAACTTCGCCGCCACGTCACCGGAAAGAAGCCGCTCACGGTTCTTCGTGAACACCGTCACGTCCCAGATGGCCGCGTCCATCGCCAGCCCGGCAAACCACCGGAACAGCAGATTGTAATCCATCTGTTCCATCAGTTGCCGCTCCGACCGGATCGAATAAAACGACTGCAGCAGCAACGCACGCAGCAGCTTCTCCGGCGGAATGGAGGGACGGCCCACCTTCGCGTACAGCGCATCAAACTCCGGAGAAAGGACCTCCAGCGCCTCGTCGCAGATCGCTCGGATCGCACGCAGCGGATGACCAGCCGGAACCCGGGCCTCGCAACTCACATACGAAAACAAACCCTCCGTCCGAATGTCGCCGCCACGCATCTCTTCCCTCCGAATCCGTAGGGGAAGCGAATCATGACCAAGCGTCAGACGGAAGGGTTTTTCCGCACCCTGCTAATGGTCCGCACGGTCAGGCGACCGGGTGCGCCGTGATTTGCGGCGACGCGTTGGCGCAGGGCTTCCAGGGAAACCACCTCCAAATTCCCAATACCGAATGTCCGGCCATTGACCTGTGACCGCAGCGCCCCATCCTCGATGGACAAGCGACCGCGTGTTTCGGCGTAGGTCGTCTCAGGAAAGCCCATTAGGCGTTCGAACCAGTCCACCCGCCGCATCCTCTTTAATCTTATCCTTAAAGGACGGTAGCTCCCCAGCCCCGGTTTGCAAACCGTCGGGTCAAGGCGCTCTGGTACCGTTCGCTCATGAAGCGCTTGTTGTAATCAGAGCCAGGTGCTCGACCATGCCGCTGTTCCCGCCCCGCCCCTGCCCCGCATGCCACAGGCATACGATCCCGCCCATGGCGAACATGACCAAGTCCCGGCCCTTCGTCTGCCCGAACTGCGACGCAGAGGTTTATTCCAAGTGGACCTTCCTGGCGTGGATTTTCTATTTCGAGCCCGTGATGTGGCTGATCTTGCTGGCGGTGTTATACGTGGCCTTCACGCTGCTGCGCTTCATGCCACCGTTCGCGGTATTCTGCGTGCTGGCGGCCGGGGCCGCGGGATGGTTCCTGGTCTTCGCGATGCTGTGGCCCCTGACGGTCAAGAAAAAGCCCGGCCTGTGGGGTGAAACGCCGGATGTTCGCCCCACAAGCCGAAAGGCCGGATCGTTTCCGACCCGGCCTTTCTAGGTCCCTCAGACCTTATGCCGCCGTCTCCGGCTGCTTGGTTCGTTTCACCAGCTGGTCCAGGCCGCCCTGGGCCATCAACAGGCTGATGAGCGCGTCTACCAGGGTGCCGTGGCCGGCCTCGCAGCCGCCCATGGTCACGGTGGGGACCAGGGGGACCTTGGCCTGGGTGATGGCGCCGCTCAGCATGGCGGCCACCTCCTTGGACAGGGCCATCTCCGCACCGCCGAAGGCATCGACCTGGGCCTTGGCCGCCTGGGCGTTGGCGTCGCCGATGGCGGCCACGCGGTCGGCCTCGGCCCGGCCCTCGGTGCGGGTGCGCATCGCGGTCGCCTCGGCCATCACCTTGGTTGCCTCCGCCTCCTGCGTCTTGCGGGCCAGTTCGGCGCGACCGTGGTTCTGCGCCACCTCGATGGACACCGACGACTTGGTCAGGTCGCCCTGCGCCGCCGCCCGGGCTTCGGCCGCGCGCAGTTCCAGTTCCTTGGCGGCGGCCACCTGCTGGCTTTCATAGGTCTCCACCTTCTCCCGCGCGACCTGGCGGGCGCGCAACTGCTCGAAGATGGTGTCGATGTGGGTGTCGCCCTTGGCCGCGCGCGGCGTGCCGATCATCACCTCCTTCACGTTCAGGCGGTACTTGGCGAACCGGGCGCTCATGGCGGCCAGGGCCTCGCGCTGCACCTCGGCGCGCTGGTTCACCAGCTCGATCAGGGTGCGGCTTTGGGCGGCGTCCTTGAACCAGGCGCTGACCATGGGGTCCAGGGTCTGCTCCACCAGCTTCTTGATGTCCGCGAACTGCTGCACCACCCAGGGCGCGTCGTCGTAACCGATGTGCACGACGATGGACAGGGGCAGCACCGGCTCGAACGCGTCCTTGGTGATGAGTTTGATCTCCGCCAGGTTGTCGTCGAAGCCGTGGGCCTCGCTGCGCCCCTCGATCCAGCGCAGGACGAAGTTGGTGGTCGGCACCGTGCTGACCTTCACGGCATAGGGGTTGATGGCATACTTGCCAGGATGCAGGGGCGTCTGCCAGACACCGCGCTGGCCCTGGGCCACCAGTTCGCCATGCTTGTGGTCGGTGCCGGACACGTCGGCGCCGCGCGGGCCGGTGAAGCTGACCACCACGCCGACATTGCCGATGTCCACCTGCGTCTTGGGCCGTACCTCGATGGTCGCGAACAGGCGGTTGATGTAGTAGGTGCCCTCGACCAGCACCTGTTCCTGCCGGCCCCGGCGGCCGCCAGCGGCCAGGAAGGTCTCCGGATCCTGGAAGGAGTTGTGGAAGGTGGTGCCGTCGGCGGCGTGGGTGCCCACCGTGGGGGCGATGATCTCGCCATGGTCCAGGGCCGGGCCGTCATGGACGGTGACCACGCCCACCGCGTCCTCATGGTCGCGGATGATCAGGGGGCGGAAGCCGTTACGCTCCTCGATCATCTCGCGCATGGTTTCCACGGCGCGTGCGTCGCTGGCATCGCCCAGCACCACGGCGTGGGTGGCCGATTCCGTGAAGACGATGAACTGCGCCGTATTGATGGCGTAGACGCCCTCACGCAGGATGCGGCGCTGGGGGCCGCGCTGACCGCCCTGGCTCACGAAGGCGCGGGCGTTCTCCACCCCCACCCCCGCCGGCCAGCGGGCCAGCGCCTGGGCATTGGGCAGGGCCTGGCCGCCGCGGGCGAAGATGTAGGCCAGGCTGCCCTGGGGCACCGTCACCAGGTTGGCGCGGTGCACGCGATATTGCAGCGGCATGAAGAAATGAAAGCCGCCGCGCAGCGTTTCCGGCCGGAAGCCGGCCTCGCCCGCCAGCGCCAGGAAACCCTCCTCAACCGAGCCGCCCAGGGCCCAGAGCTTCTCGACGATGCCCACGGCATCGTTGCGGATATAGACGACGGCACCGGTAACAAACGCCAGGATGAGCACGCCCAGGACGCCACCCACCAGATAAAGCGTGGTGAGCGCCCAGGAAGGGAACTCCAGCATGGAAGCCTCGTTCAATGGACCTTGATGTGAGCGCCCGGTCCGGATCCGTGACGGAGTCCGGGCGCGAGACCGCCAGCGCCGGGGCCCAGGCAAAGGGGCATCCGGCAGGCGGAATGGGGGGGATTGGGGGATGTGTCAGGAGGCCGCCGGTGTCAGGGACGGCGCTGGCTCATGCCGATATCGATGAAGCCTTAGACACGGAAGCCGATCACGGCGCTGGCGCGCCGCTGGCTGGAGAGACAGGAACCGGAACGCCGCATTCTTGGGCACCCGAACCGTTTGTCGATGGCAGGGATTTTACCATGACGGCGGTGTGACACAACGCACACTCGCAATGCTGGCATTTTTGCCCAGCACCGCGCGCCGCGCATACCGGTTGCCGTGGACAAGCCGAGTGATCGGAGTCTGCCAAGCTGTTGGGCTTTGATCCATATCGGGAACAGAGTATTCCGATATGCGCGGCGTATAACTATTCCCGATATTAAGATCTCGTTATCAGATGATCACGAGATACTATCAAGGTGACGCAATAAATATATAAATATAGCGCCTAAATTGGCCCTGCATCCCGATCAGGTGCGATCGAATACAGATGAAGGGTTTCTTAAAATGTCGAAGCAAACGCGGACGTCCCCGTACGGGCGAACCGGCGTGTTCCTGCTCACCGCCGCCTGTGGCCTGATGGCCGACCTGCCCGCCCATGCGGCTGAGACCTCCACGCAAGAGGTGCAACGGCTGCGCGCCCAGTTGGAGGCGCAGATGAAGGTCAGCCAGGCCATCCAGGCCCGACTGGACGCGCTTGAGGCGCGCGAGGCCGCCGACGCCAAGGCGCAGGCGGAAACCAAGGTCCAGGCGGAACAGGTCGCGGCGCAAGCGGCCACCCAAGCCAAGACCATCGCCAAGCTGGAGGCCAGCAGCGGCGACAACGGCAGCTTCACCATGGCTGGCGGCCGCCCCACCTTCACCGCCTTCGGCGGCAAGGGCACGCTGCAGATCGGCCTGCAGGCGCAGTTCGACGCGGCCGCCTATTTCGAGGACAACGCCAGCGTGAAGCGATCGGGCGTGGATCTGGGCGATGGCGTCAACGCCCGCCGCATCCGCATTCCCTTCGTCTTCCGGTATGGCGACATCACGGCCACGGTCACGCCCGACTTCGGCGGGTCGCCGGATGGCCGCCAAAACACCCAGTACCTGTATGAGGCCAACCTGGCTTACACGCCTTTCAAGGGCTTCACGGCGGCGCTGGGCTATCTGCAGCCCAACATCAGCCTGCAGGACGCGCCCAGTTCCAACGACTTCATGTTCATGGAACGCCCGGCCATCATGGATGTGGAGCGCAACATCGCCGCCGGCGACGCCCGCGCCGCCGTGGGCGCCCGCTATTACCAGGACCGCTTCTTCGTCTCCGGCTTCCTGACGGGCCAGGCATATGGTGGCCAGTCCACCACCACCGCGACCTCATCCGTCGGCGCCACCGGATCGGTCACCACCGCCGTCTCCACCACCCAGCCGTCCAATGGCCAGCAGACGGGTGCCGTGATGCGCGTGGCGGGCCGGCCGGTGTATGGCGAGGATTATGATGTCCACCTGGGCTTCAGCGGGTCCAAGGTGTTCAGCATGAACCAGAACGACAGCAACCGCCTGGCGCAGAACCTGGCCCTGTCGGTCCAGCCGGAACTGCGGGTGGACACCAGCAAGCTGATCAACACCGGTTCCATGCCGGCGACCGGCGTCTACACCTGGAACCCGGAAGTGGGCCTGCGCTACCAGAACTTCCTGGTCCAGGCGGAGTATGTGGAGATCGGCATCAACCGCCAGCACCAGGCCGGGGCCGGCCTGGGTGGTGCCACCCAGACGCCCGACCTCACCTTCCACGGTGCCTATGTCGATGCGTCCTGGGTGCTGACGGGCGAGCCGCGCCTGTACCAGTCGGCCCGCGGCGGTTTCGGCGGGCTCAAGGTCGCCCACCCGTTCAATCCCGAGACGGGCGACTGGGGCGCGTTCGAGGTGGCGGCGCGCTACAGCGACATCAACCTGAACAGCCATGTCCAGCGCTTCCTGGCCCAGTCGGTGACCGGCGGCGTGGCGGGCGGTCAGCAGGATGTCATCCAACTGGGGCTGAACTGGTATCCCAACGACCATCTGAAGTTCATGGCCGATTACCAGATCGTGGACGTCAGCAAGCTCAGCGGCGCCACGCTGCAGAACCAGACCGGCCTGCGCTACCAGGCCGTGGGCTTCCGCGCCCAGGTCGCCTACTAAGGCGGCGTCTCAGGACGGCCTGGTGCCGGATGGTCAGGCCATCTCCAGCACCAGGCCGTCGTAGGCCGGCTCCACCCCCGGCGGCAGTATCGCCATCAGGGAGCGGTAGTCCATCTGGTGGTTCATATGGGTCAGGTAGGCGCGGCGGGGTTTGAGCCGGTCTATCCAGCTGAGCGCCAGGTCCAGGTGGGCGTGCACCGGGTGCGGTTCGATGCGGGTGGCATCCACGATCCAGGTGTCGATGCCCGCCAGCACGCTCCAGGCCTTCTCATCCAGGTGCACGACATCGGTGGAATAGGCGAAGTCGCCGATGCGGAAGCCCAGGCTGGGGAAGCGGCCGTGTTCCTGGTGGAAGGGAATGAAGTCGAGGTCGCCAATGCTGAAGGGGCCGGTGATGGTATGCGGCACCAGGCAAGGGCGCGGGAACCAGTCCGGCCTGTCCTGCGGCTTGAAGCAATAGTCGAACCGTTCCTGCAACTGGCCCAGATTGACCGTGTCCGCGTAAATGGGCAGCGGCCGGTTATTCATCCAATTGACCTGGCGCAGGTCGTCGATGCCGTGGGCGTGGTCGGCGTGCGCGTGGGTGTACACCACGGCGTCGATGCGGGTGACCTGCGCGTCCAGCAGCTGTTCCCGCATTTCCGGGCCGGTGTCGATCAGGACGGTGGTGCGGTCCGTCTCCACCAGGATGGACGCGCGGCGGCGGCGGTTGCGCGGCTCATTGGGGTCGCAGTCGCCCCAGATGTTGCCGATCATCGGCACGCCGCCGGACCCGCCGCAGCCCAGGATTCGCACCCGCATGCCGTTCCTCACGCCGGGAACCCGGCGACGAAGGTGCCGCACTCGGCGGGCGGGATGCGGTCGAACAGCGCCAGCATGGTGGCGGTGGTGGCCCGGGCCAGATCCGCCGGATCCATGCCCTTCACCTCCGCCAGCAGGCGGGCGGTGTGGGCCACGAACGACGGCTCGTTGGTCTTGCCGCGCATGGGCACCGGCGCCAGGAAGGGCGCGTCGGTTTCCACCAGCATGCGGTCCAGCGGCACCTCCTTGGCGAACGCGCGCAGCTCGTCCGACTTCTTGAAGGTGACGATGCCGCTGAAGGAGATGTGCAGGCCCATCTCCAGCGCCTGGCGGCCCAGCTCAGGGCTGGAGCTGAAGCAGTGCAGCAGGCCGCGCAGCTTGCCTTCGGACCCGCCCTCCTCCCGCAGGATGCGGATCATGTCCTCATCCGCGTCGCGGGTGTGGATGATGACCGGCAGGCCGGTTTCGCGCGCCACGGTCAGGTGGGCGCGGAAGGAGGATTCCTGAACCTCCTGCGGGCTCTTGTTGTAGTAATAGTCCAGGCCGGTCTCGCCCAGGCCGACGACCTTGGGGTACGCCGCCAGCTCACGCAGCCGTTCGACGGTGCACAGCTCCTGCTCCTCCAGCGCCTGGTGGGGGTGGACGCCCACCGTGCACCAGACATCGGGATAGGCCTGGGCCACCGCGTGCACTTGGGGAAAGCGGCTGAGGTGGGTGCAGATGGTCAGCATGGCGCCAACCCCCGCCGCCCGCGCCCGGCCCACCACCGCGTCGCGCTGTTCGGCGAAGTCGGGGAAGTCCAGGTGACAGTGGCTGTCGATCAGGAAGGGCTTATGGATCAGACCGTCCGGCATCAGGCGGCCCCCTCCGTCTCCTCGACATGGCGGGGGAACACGCCCTGCGGCGACGGCAGCGGCGTGCCGGGCACCAGCGCCAGGTCCAAGTGGGCGAAGTCACGGGCGTCCGCCGGCACGGCCAGCAGATCCAGCACCTTGGCCATCGACCCGGGCATGAAGGGCTGGGTCAGGATGGCGACATGGCGCACGGCCTCCGCCAACACATACAGCACCGTGGCCATGCGCGCCGGATCCGTCTTCTTCAGGGCCCAGGGGGCCTGCTCGTCGATATAGCGGTTGGCGTCGCCCACCACCACCCACAGGGCGTCCAGCGCCTTGTGGAAGGCCTGCACGTCCAGTTCCGTCCGCAGGGTGGGCAGCAGGCCGCGCGCGGCGGTCAGCAGGGCGTTGTCGGCCTCGGTGAACGCACCGGGCGTGGGCACCACGGCGCCGCAGTTCTTCTGGATGATGGACAGGAAGCGTTGCGCCAGGTTGCCGTAGCCGTTGGCCAATTCGCTGTTGATGCGGGTGACCATGGCGCGGCGGGAGAAGTCGCCGTCGTTGCCGAAGGGGATCTCGCGCATCAGGAAATAGCGGGTCTGATCCAGGCCGTACTTTTCCAGCAGCTCGGCCGGCGCCACGACGTTGCCCAGCGACTTGGACATCTTCTCGCCCTCCACGGTCCACCAGCCGTGGGCGAACACGCGGCGCGGCGGCTGCAGGCCGGCGGACATCAGGAAGGCCGGCCAATAGACGGTGTGGAAGCGCAGGATGTCCTTGCCCACCACATGCAGGGCCGGCCAGTAACGGGCGTAGGGCGTGCCCTCCCCCGTCTCGGGATAGCCGATGGCGGTGGTGTAGTTGGCCAGGGCGTCCAGCCAGACATACATGATGTGCTTCTCATCGCCCGGAACCGGAATGCCCCAGTCGAAGGTCGTACGGCTGACCGACAGGTCCTTCAGGCCCCCCTTCACGAAGCTCATGACCTCGTTGCGCTTGCCGGCCGGCAGGATGAAATCCGGATTGGCTTCATAGAAGGCGATCAGGCGGTCGGTCCAGGCGCTGAGGCGGAAGAAATAGCTGGGCTCCTCCACCCACTCGCACTCGGCGCCCGTGGGCGCGAACTTGCGACCATCGGCCTCGGTGCGCAGCTCATCCTCGCCGTAATAGGCCTCATCCCGGACGGAGTACCAGCCGGCATAGGAGCCCAGGTAGATGTCGCCGCTGTCCACCAGCTTCCGCCACAGCGCCTGCACGGACTTGATGTGCCGCGGTTCGGTCGTGCGGATGAAATCGTCGTTGGAGATGTTCAGCAGGCCGGTCAGGTCGCGGAAGTTCTGCGATACGCGGTCGGTGAAGGCCTGGGGGGCGATGCCGGCCTTTTCGGCCGACTTCTCCACCTTCTGCCCATGCTCATCCGTGCCGGTGAGGAACTTGACGTCATAGCCGTCCAGGCGCTTGAAGCGGGCCATCACGTCGCAGGCGATCGTCGTGTAGGCGTGGCCGATGTGCGGCACGTCGTTCACGTAATAGATCGGCGTGGTGATGTAGAAGGGCGGGCGCCCGGACATGGCAACTCTCCGGCTAACAGGCTGTCGGTTTATTATCTAGGGCGGTGAAACCGCTTTTCAGCGTCTCAGGACGCCGCAGCCTCGATCGTGCGCAGCGCGCTCAACATCACCTGCTTGCGATCGAGATTGGCGCCTTCCGCCTTGGCGAACAGGCGGTTGACGTTGTCCCATACCTCCATCCAGCGATCAAGCGCACGATCCCGGCGCGCCGCGAAGGACAGACGTTCCATCAGGGCCGCCTCACCCTCCACGATCTCGGCCGCCGCCTGGTCACGGGCCAGCGCGCGGTTGAAGCGGGCCAGCCACCACAGCAGCAGGTCGGTCGTCGTCTCCCACACCGTGTCCTGGCCGGCGCGGGCCACCTGGTCCGCCAGGGCGTGGGCGGCGGCCAAATCCAGGCGCGGCAAGGTGTCCAGCACGCCCAGCAGCACGCGGTAGAGGTCCAGGCCCCCGGCGGCGGCCAGGTCCAGGCCCCGCCCGATGCTGCCGTCCGACAGGGTGGTCAGCGCCGCGGCATCGCCCATCTCCAGATCCGGCATCATGCGGTTGACCAGGCTACGCACCGTGGTGGTGGGCAGCGGCTCCAGCATCAGGGTGCGGGTGCGCGAGCGGATGGTGGGCAGGAGGGCGCCGGGGTTGTCCGCGACCAGCAGGATCAGCGCGCGGGGCGGCGGTTCCTCCAGGATCTTCAGGATGGCGTTCTGGCCGCTGGGGTTCATCTGGTCGGCGCCATCCACGACCACGATGCGCCAGCCGCCCTCGGCCGCCGTCAGCCGCAGGAAGGGGGCGATGCGCCGCACCTCCTCCACCGGCAGGTCGCGCTTGAAACGCTTGCGCTTCTCATCCCAGGTGCGCTGGATGGTCAGCAGGTCGCCATGCGCGCCGGCGGCCACGCGCCGGGCGATGGGGTTCTCGGGTGAGACGTACAGGCTGGTGGGCGGCGGCGGGGCGCCGAACAGCCCGTCTCCTTGCTGCTCCGCCCCGCCCGACAGCAGGAAGCGGGCGAAACGGTAGGCCAGCGTAGCCTTGCCGATGCCGGGCGGCCCGCCGATCAGCCAGGCGTGGTGCAGGCGCCCGCCGGTGGCGGCCTTCAGCAGCGTCTGTTCCGCCGCCGCATGGCCCATCAGGTCGTGCGTGGCGATGGGCGCCGGCACGCTTTCCCGGTCGAACGCCGGCGCCGGCATCACGCGGTCCTCCCCAGCGGGCCCAAGCGCCCCTCCACCACCGTCAACAGCCGGGCCTGGATGGTGGCGATGTCGCCGGTGGCGTCGATCACGGCGCAGCGGCCGGAATCGCGGGCGGCGATGTCCAAGAAGCCTTGGCGGAGGCGTTCATGAAACTCCATGCCCATGCGCTCGTACCGGTCCTCGGTCCCCGGCCTTGAACCGGCGCGGGCCAGGCCCGCCTCGACCGGCAGGTCCAGCACCAGGGTCAGGTCGGGCATGAGGCCGCCGGTGGACAGGCGGTGCAGATCGGTCAGGACACCCCGGTCCACGCCCATGGCGTAGCCCTGGTAGGCGACGGTGCTGTCGGCATAGCGGTCGCACAGCACCCAGGCGCCCCGGGCCAGGGCCGGGCGCACCAGCGCCTCGACATTCTCATGCCGGGCGGCGTTATGCAGCAGCGCCTCGGTCAGGCGCTGCCAAGACGTGTCGCCGGCCACCAGCAGCCCCCGGATGGCGGCGGCGCCGTCGGACCCGCCGCCAGGCTCACGGGTGGTCACCACCTCCATCCCCCGGTCCGTCAGGGCCTGGGCCAGCAGGCGGATCTGGGTGGACTTGCCCGCCCCCTCCCCGCCCTCGAGGGTGATGAACCGGCCGGTCGCCATCAGCCGCCTCAGCTGCCGAAGATCATGCGGTGCAGGCCGGCGCCCATGCGGCCCAACAGGCCAAGGCGCGGCACGTCAGTGGCCGCCCGCAGGGGGATTTCCAGGGTCTGCAGGTCCGGCGCCGTCACCTTCAGGGTGGCGACGGCGGCGCCCTTGGCCACCGGGGCGGCCAGCGGCAGTTGCGTCACCACCGCCACCTTCATGGCGCGGCGCTGCTCGGCGGTCAGGGTGATCTTCAGGGCGTCGGGGATGACCACCGGCACGCTGTCGGCGGTGCCCAGCGACACCGGTAGGGTGTCCACCGTCTCGCCCGCCTTGAACAGGGCATAGTCGTCGAACTCGTGGAAGCCCCACTCCAGGATGCGGGCGGGCTCATCCGCGCGGCTCTGCATGCTGGTCAGGCCGTTGATCACCAGCACCAGGCGGCGGTCGCCGCGCTTGGCCGAGGCGATCAGGCCGTAGCCGCCCGCCTCGGTATGGCCGGTCTTCAGGCCGTCCACGCCCATGTTGCGGTACAGCAGCGGGTTGCGGTTGCCCTGCTTGATCTTGTTGTAGGTGAACTCCAGCTCCGAGAAATAATGATAGTACTCGGGGAAGTCGTGGATGGTGTGGATGGCCAGGATGGCCAGGTCGTGCGCCGTGGAATAGTGGTTGGCGTCCGGCAGGCCGGCGGCGTTGGTGAAGTTGCTGTCCTTCATGCCCATGTCGTGGGCGCGCTTGGTCATGTTGCGGCAGAAGGCCTCCTCCGTGCCGCCCAGGCCTTCGGCCAGGACGATGGTGGCGTCGTTGCCGGACTGCACCAGCACGCCGCGGATCAGATCCTCCACCTTCACGTTGGCGCCCAGCGGCAGGTACATGGTGGAGCCTTCGGTCTTGGCTCCGCCCAGTTCCCAGGCACGGCGGCTGACCGGCAGGCTGTCCTCCAGCGACAGCTTGCCGTTCTTCAGCCGGTCGAAGACCATGTACATGGTCATGACCTTGCTCATCGACGACGTCGGCATGTGCTGGTCGGCGTTCTTGGCGAACAGGACGGTGCCGGTGTCGGCATCCATCAGGATGGCCTGGCGCGCCTCAGTATCGATGGTGGCGGCGTGCGCCACGCTGCTCAACAGGCCGCCCAGCAGCCCTATAACCAGGGCGGCCTTAACCGCGCCGCGCGTCGCCAAAACCTTCAGTTCCATGTCTCTTCTATCCCGACTGCGTGTCCGATAGCTCTAATAGCCTTAAAGCATGCGGGGGCACTGATGCCCCATGAACGGCCGTCCATGCCAGTCTCCAGACGGCCTATGGCCAAAATGTCCCAACCGGCGGCGACCCCGGTGCACAGGGTGCGGCGGCCGGCGGGAACATTTCAAGCTTAACCCGCGTCCTATTCGACCCCGGCCTTACTCGACCCCGGCCTTACTCGACGATGACGCGGGCGCCGTTGTTGCCAGCGGCCACCACCTGGTCCAGCACCTGGTCGGCCTGTTCGGGCGTGTCCAGCGGGCCGACGCGGACGCGGAAGAACTGCGTGCCGTTGACCATGCTGGGCGCCAGGAAGGATGGGCCGATGCTGGCCAGCCGGGCGCGCAGCTTGTTGGCGTTGTCGAACAGGGTGAAGGACCCGGCCTGCACGTAGATGCGCTTCGGCCCCGGGCCGACCGCGACCTGCTGCACCACCGGCGCCGGCAGGAATCGGCCGTCCGGCTCCGTCGTGCCGGGAACGGTGGTGGGGGCCTGGACGGGCCGCGCCGGGGCCGGACTCGGCCCTTGCGCCGGCGGCAGGGCCTGGCCCTGCACCGTCACGCTGGGGCGCGGGGCGGCCTTGGGCACCGGGCTGCCGTCCGCCATGGTGGTGGGCACGGGCGCCGTGCTGCTGGGCGGCGCGGTCAGGGCCACCTGGCTGCCGCCGGCCTGCATGGCCGCCGCCGCGATGGCGCGGCTTTCATCCGCCAGGATCTGCACCCGCACCTTGGCCGTGCCCTGCTGTTCCATGCCCAGCAACTGGGCGGAGCGGCGGGACAGGTCGATGATGCGGCCGGCGGCAAAGGGGCCGCGGTCGTTGATGCGCACGACGATGGAACGGCCATTGTCCAGGTTGGTCACCCGCACCAGGCTGGGCATGGGCAGGGTCTGGTGGGCCGCCGTCAGCTCGTTCTGGTCGAAGGTTTCGCCGTTGGCGGTGCGTTCCTGGTGGAATCCCGGGCCGTACCAGCTGGCGATGCCGGTCTGGTCGTAATCATAGTCGGCGCGCGGATAGTACCAGATGCCGCCGATCTGGTAGGGGTTGCCCACCTTGTAGGTGGGCTGGCCCGCGCCGGCGGCCGATGGCGCCTGGGTCTTGGCGGTGGCGGCGGGGCCCGGCGCCTCCTGCTTGTGGGCGCAGCCGGCCATCAGCAGGGCAGCAAGCGACACCCCGGCCAGGGCGGGCGCTTTCCAGGGGAACTGTCCCGTCGATTCGTTGGCGGCGGCGGCCGCCGCCGTCCGCTTCACCAGATTTGCCCGGCTCATCACTCGCACACCGCTATGGATTGTGGCTGCACCCTACAACATCTCACGGCGCCGCGCCAAGTTGATCGGCCAGCAAACCAACGGTGGTCGCGAAATAAGTGGACCGGTTCCAGTTCATGATGGTGCGGTAGTTGTCATAGACCAGGAAGGCGCGGCCGTCCGGCCCGTCCGGAATGACCAGCGAGGCCGACAGCGCGCGGGCCGGCAGCGGCTTGCCGTCCAGGGACCGCACCCCGGCCTTGGCCCATTCCGCCAGCGTGCGCTTCTTGTCCAGGCCGGCGGCGGCGGCGGCGGCGTCCAGACCTTTCGCGGGCAGCTTCACTTCCCGTCCCCAGGTGGTGCCGGCATCCCAGCCCACGGTGGACAGGTAGTTGGCGGCCGAGGCCAGAACATCCGGCGTCCGGGTCCAGATGTCGCGGCGACCGCAGCCGTCGAAGTCCTGCGCGAACTTGAAGAAGGCGCTGGGCATGAACTGTACCTGGCCCATGGCGCCGGCCCATGACCCCTTCATGGTGGCGGGGTCGACCTTGTCCTCCTCCACGATGCGCAGGGCCTGGATCAGTTCCTTGCGGAAATAAGCCGGGCGGCGGCCATCATGGGCCAGGGTCGCCAGGGCGTCGATGATGCGGAAGCCGCCGGTGACCCGGCCGTAATTGGTCTCCAGTCCCCACAGCGCGACGATGTACTGCGGCTGCACATGGTACTTGGCGCTGACCTGGGCCAGCAGGGCGGCGTTCTGGCGCATCATGTCGCGGCCGCGCTGGATGCGGTCCTTGGTCAGGACGCGGTCGGCGTAGGTGGCGAAGGTGACCGTGCCTTCCGGCTGCTTGCGGTCCAGGTCGATGACGCGCGGCAGTTCCTGCACATTGGCCAGCGCCAGGTCCAGGGTGGCCTTGGAGATGCCCTGGGCCTGGGCCTCCTGCCGCACGCCGTCCAGCCAGCGCGCGAAGTCCGCCTGCTGTTCCGGCGTGATGACGGTGGGGACGGGCGCCGCGGGGGCCGGTGGTTGCGCTGGGGCGGGTGGGGGTGCCGGTGGCTGCTGGGCGTTCGCCGCCGCCGGCGGTCCGCCGGCGCATCCCGTCAGCAACAGCGCCGACAGCATGCCGATGCCGGTGGCGCGGGACAGGAGGGGGCGGCTGGCGGGAAAGCGGGTCACAGGCGAATTCCTCAGGCAAGCGGGAAAAGTGGTCGAAAACTAGGAATGAAATCAGGGCGTTTTGGTGGCGCTGTCCGTGGCGTCGGGCGCGGGGAACAGGTTATCGGTGCGGCCCAGCAGATGGTAGGCCACCAATCCGATGTATTCGTGCACCGACTGCGACAGCAGTTCCAGCCCTCGCAGCAGGTCGAAGTCCGGCCGGTACAGCAGGGTCCGGGGGGCCCGGATGTCCACCGGGTAGGCCACCACCGGCCAGCCGACATGGCGGAAGATGCCCACCGAGCGCGGCATATGGAAGGCCGATGTCACCAGCAGCCAGGTCTGCCCGGGCTGCGGATGCATCAGGTCACGGCTGAACAGCGCGTTCTCCCAGGTGTTGCGCGACTCCCCCTCGAAGGTCACGCGGCCGATGTCCATGCCGATCTCCTCCAGGGCGGCGCGGGCCACCGGCGCCTCCTTCTCATCAGGGTCGCGCAGCTCCCCGGACCCGCCGGAGAAGATGATGCGGGCGTCGGGATAGCGGCGGGCCAGGTCGGGAATCACCATCAGCCGCTCCGCCGCGGCGTTCACCTCCGGCTGGCCCGTCTCGGCTGTCGCCACCTGGTCGACAGACCCGCCCAGGACGATGATGCCGTCGACATGGGTGGGAAGGTTCGCGGGCGCTGGAAAGCGCTGCTCCAGCGTGCGCATGCTCCACGCCCCGACGGGCAGCACGGCAATGATGGCCAGCCCCACGGCCGCGGCCCGGGCGCAGAGCAGGGACCGGCGCGCCCTGAAGCCCCCGGTTGCAAAAAGGCCAACCAACAAAAACAAAAGCAATAGGTTGCCGGGCGCCGTCAGCGTCCAGAAGATCTTGGACAGGGCAAAACTCAAGGCATTTGCCTCCCATAATCATTGAGCCGGAAAGCCTAGGCCTGGCAGGCCTACTCCTGTAACCGGCCTACCCCTGTAGCCAGTGATTCAGGCCGGAGCGACCCGGATACCGTCAGATTCTATCGTATTTGTCGAATATTGCATGGACGGCGCAGTTTCCTCATGCGGTCGGGACAGGAAATGGTCTAAGGTCAAACCTAACCGAGAACAAGCCGGCCTAGCCCTGATCGTGACCGATGCCTGCCTGACCGTCGTCGCCAGAACCGACGCTGCACCTACGGGTGCCGGTGCCATGCAGGATATTTCCGTCTTCACCCGTCGTATCGATGATCATCTGGCCAGCCACAGCGGCCCCTGCGCCGTGCTGGTCATCGAGATCTCCCGCATGGCGGAGCTGTACAAGCTGCTGGGCCAGCAGGCCCTGGACGCGTCCATGGCCGTCATGGCCGAGCGGGTCTTGGGCCTGTGCGGCAGCGCTGACGCCGTCTGCCGAATCGCCCGGGCACAGTTCGCCCTGTTCTTGCCCAACCTCAGCCACGCCAGCAAGGCGCTGTTCACCGCCTCCGCCCTGGCTGCCCGTATTGGGGAGCCCATCCTGGTGGAGGGGCGGCTTTTGTACATGGTGGCCAAGATCGGGGTGGCGGTGTCGCCCGACGATGGCACCAGCGGCCAGGCCCTGCTGCGGAACGCGGCCATCGCCCAGGGTGAGGTGGCGAAGTCCGGCTCCGCCCATTACCTGCACTATACCGAACAGATGCGGGAGCGGCTGCGCCACCAGCTGATCACGGAGACGGAGCTGCGCCAGGCCATCCTGGATGAGGCCTTCGTCCTGCACTACCAGCCCAAGGTGGCCATCGCCGACGGCACCCCCATCGGGGGGGAGGCGCTGATCCGCTGGCGCCATCCCACCCGGGGCCTGATCTATCCCATGGAGTTCATTCCCATCGCCGAGGAGACGGGCCTGATGGTGCCCATCGGCGAATGGGCCCTGCGCGCCGCCTGTCGGCAGATCCAGTCCTGGATCGAAGCCGGACGCCAGCCGCTGCAGATCGCCGTCAACGTCTCGGAACGTCAGTTCCGCTGGGGGCACCTGCCTGCGCTGATCGACGTTCTGTTGCGGGAGACGGGCATCCCGCCCCACCTGCTGCAGCTGGAAATTACCGAATCGGTGCTGCCGGAGGATCTGGAGGGGGCGTTGCGGCAGATGGCGTGGATCGCCGATTGCGGCGTGGCTCTGGCGCTGGATGATTTCGGCACCGGCTATTCCTCGCTGTCCTACCTGCGCGAGCTGCCGTTGGATTGTCTGAAGGTCGACCGCAAGTTCGTGCAGGACATGGAACAGGACAGCGGCACCCGCCATATCGTCCAGGCCATCGTCGCCATGGCCAAGGCCATGGGCCTGAAGGTGGTGGCGGAAGGTGTGGAGACGGAAGGGGAGCGTAGCCTGCTGCGCGGCATGGGCGTGGAGGAAGGCCAGGGCTATCTGTTCGCTCGCCCCCTGCCCGTCAAGGAATTCGAGTTGTTCTGCGGGCTATAGGCGCCGCGGCCGCTTCCCAAGCAATTATTGTTGGTGTCGGGGCAGAGGCCCTTCAGGTCGGCGTGTGCGCGGCGTCATCCCGGGCCGCCGGCCCTGTGCCGCTGACGGCACGAACCCAGCCGGCGACGATGGCGCCCACGCCGTCGCGTAGGAACTCGACACCCACGCCGTTTTCGGTACGGCGCACGATGCGGACGGCGGCGGCCACAGGCGCGCCCGGCAGGCGCAACACCCCCTCCGTTCCAATGGGCAGGTCAGGATCGGGAACAAGGAAGGCACCGCCGGCGGAAACATCGGCGATGCGGCAAGATACAAGGATGTCGCCGCAGCTCAACTGCACCTGGCTGTCAACCGATAGGCGGTCATAAGTCCGGCGGTTGCTGGGCCGCACCAGGTTGGACAGCACGCGTCTGATACCGCCCCAGGCCATTAACCCCTCCCCTGCGAAGTCAGGCGGGCCGACGGTTTCCCGACAACGGGGTAGCGTAAGCCATGCCATGGTTGGAGTGTGCCGCCAAAGGCGTCGCGACACAAATGCCTGGGCGGAATGCCTTTCCAGCGAGGTTCTTGCACGGCGCGCGTCTTATGGTTCGGCACATTCACCGTTGCAGGTGCGTAATGAGCCTGGCGCTCGGGGAGTGGATGCTAGGGTGGACTGAAATGCGTCCGCGTGGCGCGGTTCAGGGGGCGTCCATCGACCAGTTCAAGAACGTAGGATTCGAGCTCCAGCCGTTCCTCAGGGGTGGCATCGGCATACGCACGGGTGCCGCGGATGCCCAGAAGCATTTCGGCCGCCCGTGTCAGGGCGATATCAGCCGCCATGCACGGATGTGCCGGTCGGTTCTTGGGGGAGGCGCTCCCTATCGTTGCTGTGGGACCACCCCCGCGATCGTCATGAAGATCGGACACGGTCCACGGTCTCCTAGACAATTGTGGGCACTGATCTACAACGAAAGTTATTTATACAGGCTGCGAAACGGCCATGGAATTGTGACGGGCGGGCTATCTCCAAAGTGGCAGGGACGGGATCGCATCCAGGCGCCGACGTCTCAGTTGGGCCGGGCCGCGGTCTCTACGGGCCCCACCGCATACGGGGACGGATCGGCGTCGTTGCGACGGGCCTCCAGCACCTTATGCACGGATTGGCCAATCATACGGATCTCGTCGAACTGGGTGACCAACTCGAAACAAAACAGGAATGCCAGGGTATAACAGGGGGCGGGAAAGCGCATCATGACCCGCAGGATAGGGGTGGTGTACAGCGGCCGGACGGCGTCGCGGGTCATGACCAGGGTGATCAGCACGCCGATGATGGCGCCGCCCAGCACGTCCGTGGGGAAGTGCAGTCCCAGATAGACCCGCACCGTGCAGACGAAGAGGGCGGTGTAGGCCATGGCCAGCACACCGATCCACCGCCACACCAGGAAGATGCCGGTGGAAACCGCCATCCATAGCATGGCGTGGTCGCTGGGAAATGAGCTCCAGGTCCGCAAGATGGTTTCGCTGGTGCCGCTCAAAGGAAAATGGAAGGGTACGGCGGGGTCGTAGATGGGCCGCTCCCGGAAGGGGAGGAAGTGAGCCAGCAGGCGCCCGACGCCCAGGGCCAGCAAGCCGCTGACGAAGGTGGCGATCACCATTTCCTTTTCCCAAAGCCCGCGCCGGCCACCCCGGAACCAGATCCACCATAGGATGGCCACCGGGAACAGGCCCTTGAACATCGAGAAGTCGGCGATGGTGCGGATGGCGTGGTTCACCACGTCCGAGGTGAAGGCGTGGGTGGTCAGGAATTCCTGGATGGCACTGTCGAAGCCGTTCATTTGTACGTTCTTCCTCCCTGGCCCTACTCGTCTTCTGCGGCGATCGGGCAAGCCTCCGGCGTCGCCGGCCGCAATGATGGCCGAACGTGCGCCACTCCCCCGATTGCCCCGAAGATACTGGCAATGTCGAGCAGGCGAGCCCACGCCGCCCCGACTTGAAACTGCCAACAAAATGTAACAAAAACTTTATATGGTACGCGCGGCGTCGCCAAAGAGCTTCTTTGGGAATAGGTCGTGGGTCACAGATTGGTCGCGCCGAACGACCTAGCGCGCCAGTGACGTGTAGCTGCGCCGGGCGGCCCAGGCATCCAGGGCCAGTTCCACCGGGCGGAACAGTGGCCGTGGCAGGGCGTCCAGGCCGTACCAGCCCCAGTCCGCGATCTTGTGCGGTTCCAGCACCTGGGGTTCGCCCGGTTCCACCTCCTCGGCGATGAACTGGATGTCCACGTAGTGCTTGTCGTAGGCCAGGATGTTGTGCAGGCAGAGGAAGTGCAGGCGCCGGACCACCAGGCCGCACTCCTCCACCACCTCGCGAATGGCGCATTCCTCGAAGGTCTCGCCATATTCCAGGTGGCCGCCGCACCAGGAATAGCTGCCGTCGCCATGGCTGTTGCGCCGGCGGCCCAGCAGGATGCGGCCCTCACGCTGGATCAGGACCCCAATGCCGACCTTGGGCACGCCCGCGGCGGCGGAGGCTAGGGATTGGGTCATGCTATGGCTCCGGATACTAGCTGTGGCGCATTTGGCCTTGGCAGCGGTATCATGCCGCCGCCCCGGCGCCAAGCGCCCGTCCAGTTTCCGGAGTCGTCCCCGCCATGTGCGGTCGTTATGCCGCCGTTACCCCGCCCCAGGCCATGGAGGCGCTGTTCCAGACCCTGGGCACCCTGCCCAATTTCCCGGGCCGCTTCAACATCGCGCCGACGCAATCGGCGCCGGTGGTGCGCTGGAACGCGCAGACGGGGGAACGGCGCCTGGACATGCTGCGCTGGGGCCTGGTGCCGTCGTGGGCGGCGGATATGGCAGGGGGCGCCAAGATGATCAACGCCCGCTCGGAAAGCGTGACGGAAAAACCCACCTTCCGGCAGGCCTTCGCCCGCCGCCGCTGCCTGGTGCCGGTGACCGCCTTCTATGAATGGCGGGTGGAGAACGGCGCCAAGCAAGCCTATGCCATCGCCCCGGCCAACGCGGATACGGCCGCCTTCGCCGGGTTGTGGGAGGGCTGGAAGGATCCGGCCAGCGGTGAATGGGCACGGACCTACACCATTCTGACCACGACGGCCAACGACGCCATCGGCCACATCCACCACCGCATGCCGGTTATCCTGACGCCCGACCGCTGGCCCGCCTGGCTGGGCGAGACGGACGCCGATGCTTCCGCCCTGCTGGATCTGCTGCGCCCCTACCCCGCCAATGAAACCCGCTTCTGGGCGGTGGGGCCGCGCGTCGGCAACGTGCGCAACGACGATGCCGACCTGCTGGCCCCACAGGTCGCCGCAACCCTGTTCTGAGATCAGAGCCGCAGGCCCAACTGCATCCACAGGTTCTCGCCCTGGGCACGGTGTTCGGCCACGAACTCGTGCTGCCAGGTGAAGGTGGCCTGCAGCGGCCCGATATCATGACTGATGGCCGGCCCCACCGCGAAGGCCTTGCCGCGATAGCCGTCGGCGCCGACCTTCACCCCATCCTGGGTGTCATCCTCATACTGGACGTAGAAATAGCCGGAGACGCCGAAGCGCCAGCCATCGACATTGCGGGCCATGGCGAAATCCAAGTCGAAGTCCGACCCGGAGTGATAGTGCGTGGCGTCGTTGGTGGTGTTGAACGCCAGGCGTGGCGACACCTGCGCCTGCCAGCCCTGGGGGTCGATGTAAGCCAGGCCCAGCGTGGGCTGGAAGGACCAGACGTTGCGGCCGATGTTGGCCAGGGCCGCGGCGTTGTATTGGCCCACCGGCATGAAGATGTCGGTGCCCCACACCAGGGACAGGTTGGGACCCAGGCGCCAGCCCAGCATCAGTGGCGTGATGCCGACGTCCCCGAAACCCAGCTTGCTGGTCTTTTGCCCTGCCACCTCGACATGCAGATCGACGATGGGCAGGATCACCTCGGATGCCACCTGGGCGCCGAATAGCCGGTAGGGCGTGACCACGAAGCCGCGAAAGGTCTGCGAGGCGGATTCGACGCTGAAATCCAAGGGCAGCTTGTTGCCGCCGCCGTCGTTCATCCGGTCGGCGGTATAGTAGTTGGGCTGGAACAGGACGTACTCGCCCGGTGGCGGCATCGCGCCGGCCAGATAGATGCTGGCGCCCGGCGGATAACTGTTGCCACCGCTTTCAGTGGCGCGCGCCATATGCGAATTTGCGAACGAAATCATACACAGAATTGTCGCGCCCATTGCCCAGTTCTTCACAGAGCATTTCCTCCTCATTTTGGCGGTCCGTGTGCTGACGGCCGCTTTTTATTTTGATAAGGAGAAAATCGTCGGAAATGGCGATGACGGACAAGGCGCATTATTCAATACGGCATCATCGGTTTGGGCGATGCACCGTGTGGTTGCCATCGCGCCACACCAATAGATCAATCGCGACAAGGACCGCGACCGTTGATCGACAACACAGCTAAACTATTGAAAAATTGGTGATCCCGGTGGGATTCGAACCCACGACCCCATGATTAAAAGTCACGTGCTCTACCGGCTGAGCTACGGGATCGACCGCAGGGAAAACGGCTTGGTTTTCCGCGAACGAAGACGGGGCTGAGGGCCCGTCCCGGTGTGGCGCGCACCATAATGACGGGTATGGGCGCGGTCAATGGAAAGCGGCGGGGCCCGGCACATCAACGGTGCATAGGGCCCCTGCCCGCAAACATCTTTGGGCTTATTCGCCGGCGCCGCCGGTGGCGGGCTCCACACCCCCGCCCACCCCCTGCCGGGCGTCCTGGGCGAAACGCTCCGCCAAGCGATGGGCCACGCGCGGGCTGACGAAGTGGGCGATGTCGCCGCCCAGCCGCCCGATCTCCTTCACGAAGCGGGAGGAGATGAACTGGTGCCGGTCCGATGCCATCAGGAACACGGTCTCAACCTGCGGGTTGAGACGCGCGTTCATCCCGGCCATCTGGAACTCATACTCGAAGTCCGAGACGGCACGCAGGCCGCGGATGATCACCTGGGCCTGGCAACCCACGGCGAAGTTCATTAGCAGGCTGTCGAAGGGCCGCACCTCGACGGAGATGCCCTTGGCGGCCAGCGGCCCCAATTCGTCCTGCACCAGGGCCACGCGCTCCGCCGTGGAGAACAGGGGCCCCTTGCCGGCGTTGCTGGCCACCCCGATGATCAGGTGATCGACCAGCTTGGCCGCGCGCTGGATGATATCGAAATGCCCATTGGTGATGGGGTCGAAGGTGCCGGGATAAACCCCGATGCGACGCTCGCTCATCCTTGCCCCCGCTGATCCAATCCGCCCATCGTCAGCTCCATCCGCCGGCTTTGCCGAGGTGGGGTTCGAATCCCTAGGGGACTCGAACCCCCAATCCTCAGTCGCCGGTTCCCTCGTTCGTGCCACCCGGGGCCGAACCATCCTGTGCCGAACCCTCCGGGGCCGGGCCCGCGATGATGTCGGCCTGCGCGGCATCGTCCGCCCCGCCGTCCTCGGTACCGTCATCAGCCAGCCGCGCCACCGACACCACGCCCTCGTCGATCGACAAGCGGAACAGGGTGACGCCCTTGCTCTTGCGCGCGGTGATGCGCACGTCGTGCACGGGCATGCGGATGACCTGGCCACCGTTGCTGACCATCATCACCTGGTCGGTCTCGGCGATGGGGAACACGGCGGCGATGGCC
The DNA here is from genome assembly GCF_007828045.1 of Nitrospirillum amazonense. Classification (GTDB taxonomy): domain Bacteria; phylum Pseudomonadota; class Alphaproteobacteria; order Azospirillales; family Azospirillaceae; genus Nitrospirillum; species Nitrospirillum amazonense_C. The sequence continues at coordinate 62,929 of NZ_VITN01000026.1, forward strand.
TTGTTACGGGCCCCCATGTCCATGTTCCAGATGCCCTGGCCGCCACGACCGGTGAGGCGGTACTCATAGGCCGAGGTGCGCTTGCCGAAGCCCTGGACCGAGACGGTCAGCAGGAATTCCTCACGCGCCTTCATCTCGGCATAGAGTTCAGGCGACAGGGTACCGACATCGCCGGTGACCTCGGGGTCCACGTCGGCGGCCTCCTCGACCTCCTCACCCTGCTGGCGGCGCTCGGCGCTGGCCTGCTTCAGGTAGGCGGCGCGATCCTCGGCCGTGTACTCGGTGTGGTGCAGGATGGACAGGCCGATGACCTCGTCCCCCTCGGCCAAGCGGATGCCGCGCACGCCGGTGGAGGTGCGGCCGGCGAAGACGCGGACGTCCACCACCGGGAAGCGGATGCAGCGGCCCAGGCGCGTGGCCAGCAGCACGTCGTCCGCCTCGCCGCAGGTGCGCGCGGCGATCAGCAGTTCACCTTCTTCCTCCAGCTTCATGGCGATCAGGCCATTGGCGCGGATGTTGGTGAAGTCCGACAGCTTGTTGCGGCGGACGTTGCCGTGGCTGGTGACGAACAACACGTTCAGGTCGCCCCAGCTGGCCTCATCCTCGGGCATGGGCATCACGGTGGTGATGACCTCGCCATCCTCCAGCGGCAGCAGGTTCACCAGGGCCTTGCCCCGGGTCTGCGGCTGGCCCAGCGGCAGGCGCCAGACCTTCAGCTTGTAGACCATGCCGCGGTTGGTGAAGAGCAGCATGGGCGTGTGGGTGTTGGCGACAAACAGGTCGCTGACCGTGTCCTCCGCCTTCAGCTGCATGCCGCTGCGGCCCTTGCCGCCGCGCGCCTGCGCCCGGTAGGTGGAGACGGGCACGCGCTTGATGTAGCCGCCCTGCGTGACAATGACGACCATGTCCTCGCGCTGGATCAGGTCCTCGATGTCCGCCTCGAACTCCAGGTCCTCGATCTTGGTGCGGCGGGGCGTGTCGAAGCGCGCCTTCACCTCCACCAGCTCGTTGCGCAGGATGTCCAGCAGCAGCGGACGGGACGACAGTATCTCCAGGAAATGGCGGATCTGCTCCACCACCGCCGTCAGGTCGGCGCCGATCTTGTCACGCTCCAGCCCGGTCAGGCGGTGCAGGCGCAGTTCCAGGATGGCCTTGGCCTGGGCTTCCGACAGGCGGTAGGTCCCTGCTTCCGACAGGCCGCGGCCCGGCTCATCGATCAGGGTGATCAGCGGCGCCACATCGTTGGCCGGCCATTCGCGGGCCACCATTTCCTCGCGCGCCGACTGCGGATCGGGCGCGCGGCGGATCAGGGCGATCATCTCGTCCAGGTTGGCCACGGCCACGCCCAGGCCCACCAAGGTGTGGGCGCGCTCGCGGGCCTTGCCCAGCTCGAACTCGGTGCGGCGGGTGATGACCTGCTCGCGGAACTTCACGAAGGCCGCGATGATGTCCTTCAGGTTCATCAGTTCCGGCCGGCCGCCATTCAGGGCCAGGGTGTTGACGCCGAAGGAGGTCTGCAGCGGCGTATGGCGGAACAGCTGGTTCATCACCACGTCGGCCACGGCGTCGCGCTTCAACTCCACCACCACGCGCACGCCGTCGCGGTCGGACTCGTCACGAACGTCGGAGATGCCCTCGACCAGCTTTTCCTGCACCACCTCGGCGATGCGCTCGATCAGCTTGGCCTTGTTCACCTGGTAGGGGATCTCGGTGAAGACGATGGCCCAGCGGTCCTTGCGGATCTCCTCGATCTCGCTCTTGGCGCGCATGACGACGGAGCCGCGCCCCGTTTCGAACGCGGAGCGGATGCCGGCGCGGCCCAGGATCAGGGCGCCGGTGGGGAAGTCAGGACCGGGGACGATCTCCATCAGCTCCGGAATGGTGATGTCCGGGTTGTCGACATAGGCGCAGCAGGCGTCGATCACCTCGCCCAGGTTATGGGGCGGGATGTTGGTGGCCATGCCCACGGCGATGCCGCCGGCGCCGTTGACCAGCAGATTGGGGAAGCGCGACGGCAGGACGGTCGGCTCATCCTTTGACTCGTCGTAGTTCTTCTGCCAGTCGATCGTGTCCTTATCGATGTCGTCCAGCATCGCCTCGGCCGACTTGGCCAGGCGGGCCTCGGTGTATCGCATGGCCGCGGCGCGGTCGCCGTCCATGGAGCCGAAGTTGCCCTGGCCGTCGATCAGCGGCAGGCGCATGGAGAAATCCTGCGCCATGCGGACCATGGCCTCGTAGATCGAGCTGTCGCCATGGGGGTGGTAGTTACCCATGACGTCGCCGACGGCCTTGGCCGACTTGCGGTACGGCTTGGTGCTGTCGTAGCCGCTTTCCTTCATCGCATAGAGGATGCGGCGGTGCACCGGCTTCAGGCCGTCCCGCACGTCGGGAAGCGCGCGGCTCACGATCACGCTCATGGCGTAATCGAGATAGCTGCTGCGCATCTCCTCTTCGATGGCGATGGGGGTGATGTCGCTGGCGGGAGGGGCCGCGGGGGGCGTCGGAGTCGTGACCAAACCAGAATCCAAAAGCAAGGAAAACCAAGCCTCACGGGCGGCTGCGCAGCCGCCCGCAGGCGATGGGGATCGGCCGCTTTTCTAGCATCATTCGCGCATGCGAACAATGAAACCGGCACGCGGCGTATCTCTACGGTACCCGCGTACGCGCGCGACTCGGCTGCGGGGTTCCGCGGCCCCCAGCCCGGCGCTACAGTGCGTGGGCGTTTTCCCTTCGCCCATGGCCCCCATGACTCCGCCCTTCAGCCCGCGCGGCTTCGACCATCTGGCCCTGCCCGTCACCAACATCGCCGCCAGCCTGGCCTTCTACCGCGACCTCCTGGGATGCCCGGTGACGGCGGAATGGCCGGAGGATGCGCTGGTGCGGCTGCGGGTGGGCGATGCCGACCTGTTCCTGGTGGACGTGACGGTGCCGGAAGGGGCTTGGGCCAAGCCGCCGGCGGGTCCAGGCCGCAACCTGGACCACCTGTGCATCGCGCTGGCCCCTTGTGACGAGGTGGCGGTGCGCGGCCATCTGGCGGCCCACGGCCTGGACATCATCGAGGAGCGGGTGGGCGACAACCGCCACGGCCCCACCCTGTCTCTCTACATCCGCGATCCGCAGGGCACGCAGGTGGAGTTGCTGCTGCCCGGGGGCTGAGCGTCCCCGAAGGGGTCGGGCGGCTCAGCGCCGCGACAGCAGGTGGAACCGGACCATCAGCACCGTGACCGCGACGATGCTGGCCATCAGGATGCCCTCGAAGATGCCCATGATGCCATGCCCCCGGTGGAAGGCCGCATAGGCCGCCGTGGGGATCATGACGCCGTAATAGCTGAAGAAATGCAGGGCGGTGGGGATCCAGCTATCGCCCTGGCCGCGTAGCGCGCTGGCCATGACCGTCTGCCCGCCGTCGGCCACCACGATCCAGGCCATGAAGGCGATGGCGGGCACCAGCACGCGGATCAGTTCCGGGTCGCTGGCGTACAGGCTGGCGATGCTCTCCGGCACCGTCGCCAGCACCACGCCGACGACGACCATCATCAGGGCCGTGAGGGCCAGGCCCGTCCACCCGGCCAGCGTGGCTTCCCGCCGGTTGCCGGCACCGTGCGCCTGCCCCACCTGCACCGCCGTGGCCGAGGCCAGGCCCAAGGCCGCCATGAAGATGAGGGCCAGCAGGTTCAGTCCCACGGCATAGGCCCCCAGGCCCAAGGCGCCCAGCCAGCCGGCGAAGATGCCCATGGTGCCGAAGGCGGTGGATTCCGCGCCCTGGCTGAGGCCCGCGGCATATCCCAGGTGGCGGTGCGGCCGCCCCTCCCGCCATTCCAGGAAGGATCCGCGCACGCCGTAGCGGGCGTGATCGCGCATGGTCCAGACGTACAGGATCAGGCCCAGCGCCGTCAGCCAGCGTATGGTGGTGGTGGCGATGGCCGACCCCGCGGCGCCCAGGGCCGGCATGCCGAAATGGCCGAACACCAGGGTGTAATCCAGGGTGAAGTTCAGCAGGTTGGCCACGATCATCGAGACCATGGCCGGGAGTGGCCGCTTGATCCCCTCCAGGAAGAAGGATGTGCTGATCTGGAGGACCGCCGCCGGCATACCCAGGCCCAGGATGGCGATGACGGGCGCCGCCCCATGGGCGATCCCCGGCTCCTGCCCCGTGAGCAGGAAAAAGGTCTCGCCGAACTGGCAGCCGAGGGCGACGACGCCACCGATCAACAGGGCATAGGGCAGCGATCGGCGCCAGACCGCGCCGGCGTCGCGCGCACGTCCCGCCCCCACCGCCTGGGCCACCAGGATGATGGTGCCCATCATCAGACCGACCACGGTGGCGAAAGCCGTGCCCACCGGCGTGCCGCCCAGGCTGAAGTACGCCAGTTCCTCCGCGCTGTAGCGGCCGACCATGGCGGTGTCGATCGTCTGCATGAACAGTTGGCCGATGCGGGTCAGCATCAGGGGCGTGGCCAGCAGCACCAGGTCGCGGGCATGGACCAGGATACGGGGCAGCAGGGGCTCGCCGGGCGTTCCCGGCGGACGGGCGGGACAGGCCTCCTGCACCGCCGCCTCATCCAGGGGCGGCAGGGGCGTCACCGCCGCCGACAGTTCCGGCGGCACGGGGGTCTCGAACTGGGCCATGACGAGCGCGCTCTGGTGGCTTTATCATCGCCCGGCGGCCGTCCGGGCGTCTTCCTTGCCTACCGCGCCGGGCGCGCCGCCGCAACCCATGAGCGGCGCACGCCTGCCGGGCGTTCGCCGGACGATGCCCTTGCGGCCCGTCAGAAGCTGCCCGTCACCCGCACCCAGGCGCGGGTGTGGCGGCGCAAACCATCACTGTCGGCCCCCGCGATCCGGCCGGGGTTGTCGCCGACCACATGGGCCAGCGTCGCATCGAGCGTCAGGGCGTCCACCGGCCGCCAACTGACGGCGACGCCGATGCCTTGCAGGCCATAGTCGTTGGGCAGATCCGTGCCCCGGTTCCAGCCCGCCCAGGGGCTGACGAACTGCCGGATCCACCCGCCATCCCAGAAGGCCGCCAGGCGCAGACTGTCCACGGGGCGCCAGCGCAATTCCAGCGTGCCCAAAGCCCCCTCCGCCCCCTGCCCCTCGTTCACGGGATAGGCGCGGATGGCGTCGGGGCCGCCCAGGGCCAGCCGTTCGGAGCTGTCGAGGTTGCCGCTGGCCCACTGGCCGGCCAGCCGCACCACCAGTTCCACCCCCTCACCCAAGGGTTGGGCGTGGCTGAGGGTCAAGGCCAGCTTGGCGTAGCCGCCCTGGGTGCGGGCGGAGGCATCATCCACCGCCTGGTTCTCCGGCACGCCACCCAGGTCGACATTGCCGGCGGTCAGGGTCCCATCCACCTGGTCGATACCCTCCCAACCGTCGCGCGCCACCCCGCTCACGCCCAGGGTGGCGGCGTCGATGACGTTGATGCCCGTCACGATCTCCGCCGTGCGGTTGACCAAACGGCGATGCTCATACACCAGGCGGCCGTCCAGGGCGGTATCCTCCGTCCGCCACAGCGGCAGGGTGGCCGTGGCCCCGCCGGTGGCGCCCCACCCGTCAGGTGTGCCGGCGTTGAAGTCATGGGCGACGCGATAGTCGAAGGCGCTGCCATTGACGCCCAGGCGCAGGCCGGAGTAGCCCACGGGCAGGGTGGCGGTCAGGCGGCCGTAGGTGGTGCCCAGGCTGCGCACGCCGGTCAGGACGGTCTGATCACCGATGCCGGCCAGGTCATTGGCCGACAGCACGGCGATGCCGCGCCAGCCGCCGCTGGCCCGCTGCGCCTGGTTGTCCACCAGGGCGACGCCACTGAACAGCGGCCCCTCGGTCAGCTTCAGGCGGATGTCGGTCTGGTCGGCCGCTTGGCCCGCCTCCGCCGTTGCCGTCGCCGTGATGCCCGGCAGGGCGTCCAGTGCCGCGACACCCCCTTCCAGCGCGTCCAGGCGCAGGGCCTGGCCCATGGCTTGGCGGTCCAGCAGGTAGCCGGCGGCGGTGTCGGCATCCAGGCGCGTGTCGCTGCTGGGGTCGACCACCACCCGGCCCAGCCGGCTTTCCTGCACGGCGATGGTGACGACACCGTCGCGGACTTCCTGCCGGGGCAGGTAGGCGCGCGCCAGATAGCCGTGCTGGCGGTAATAAGCGCTGACGGCGGCGGCGGCCGATTGCAATTCTCCCAGGGTCAGGTCGCGGTCACGGAAAGGCGCCAGCACCGCCTGCAATTCCGTCTCCGGAAACAGCGTGGCCGTGATGTGGAAGGCGGTGACGTGGACGGTGGGCCCTTGGGCTGGGCGCTCTGAGGGCGGTGCCTCCGGCACCACCGGGTGCAGGGGCGCGGGCGGCGCGGTCAGGCGCGGGGTGGTGCGTTCGGTGTCGCGCAGGATGCTGCCGGCATCTGGCGTTTGCGGTGTTTGCTGGGCCGAAGCCTGGCCAGGAACCAGGACAAGGACGGCAAGCGTCGCGGCGAACCACGCTGGAAACGATCGACACATTCGAGACCAGCCTGCAGGCCTGTTTCCGCACCAACAGGTTGCACCCTACTGCGGTAGCGGGCCGCCCGCACCGGCGCGGTGCCCCGGCTACAGAAAGGTCACGGGGGGTGCGCGATCAGCCTGTGAAGCGCGCCGTCAGGGGGAAACGCCTGTCCTTGGTGGTGGGGGACTTGCGGTGCACCTTGGGGCCGGGCGGGGCTTGGAAGCGCTTGAACTCCGCCCGGCGGACGCGGCGGCGGATGTCCTGCACGAATTCCAGCGGCTCACCCAGCTTTTCCGCGATTTCCGCGTCGGTCTGGCGCTCCTTGGCGTCCTCCATCTCCCACAGCACCGCGTCCAGGCGGGGATAGGGGGGCAGGCTGTCGGTGTCGCGCTGGTTGTGCTTCAGCTCGGCGCTGGGCTCCACATCGATGACGGCGCGCAGGGCGGCCTGGGCCTTGGCGTCATAGGGCTCCAGCGGCTTGCCGAAGGCCCCTTCCCAGATGCGGGCGAACAGCGGGTCCGGGTTTTGCGCCTGGGCCAGGCGCATCTTCAGGATGGGGAAGACGTCGATGGCCTTGTACAGATCCTTCAGCGGATTGAAGGCGCCGCGCATGTCACCGTAGAGCGTGCCGTATCCCATCAGGATCTCGCTCTTGTTGCTGGTGCCCAGGATGGCGCGGCGGCCATGATCATTGGAGATGGCCGACAGGGTGTTGCCCCTGATCTGCGCCTGCAGGTTCTCATCCGCCAGGCTGCCCATGTCGCGGCCGAAAGCGTTGCGGAACTTGGCCAGCCCGGCCTCATACTCGACGGTGATGGGCAGACTGATGGCGCTGAAGCCCGCGCCCACGCCGGCGGCGAATTCCGCCGCGCGGATGTTGGAACCGGAACTGGTGTAAGGCGACGGCATCATGACGGCATTGACCTTGGCCGGGCCGAACACGTCGGCCGCCAGGGCCGCCACCAGGGTGGAATCGGCGCCGCCCGACAGGCCGAAGACCACGTCCTGGAAGCCGTTCTTCTCAATGTAGTCGCGCAGGCCCAGGCCCACGATCAGATAGCGCTCCTGCGGATCAGTCAATTGGATGGGCGCCTGCGTTTCGGTCAGGCGGAAACCCTGGCCCTGGTCCGCCAGGGTCACGGTGGCGCCCCCTTCCCCGCCGATCGCCATCTCATAGATGGCGCCAGCCGGATCCATGATGGCGGAACAGCCTTCCCATACCAGCTCGTCATTGCCGCCCACCTGGTTGACGTAGACCAGGGGCAGGCCCGTCTCCTGGATGCGCTGGGCGAACAGGCGGCGGCGGAAATTGCCCTTGGCGATGGCGTAGGGGCTGGCGTTGAGGGAGACAATGACCTCCGCGCCCATCTGCCTCAGGTCATGGGTAACGTCGTCGAACCAGATGTCCTCGCAAATGCAAAAGCCCAGGGTGACGGGGCCGCCGGCGGCCTGGAACCGCAGCACGCCCATTTCGGCATCGGCGCCCATCTGTTCCCCCCGCGCCTCGAACCAGCGCACGTCGTCGAAGACGTCATAGTTGGGCAGGTGGGTCTTGAACTGGCTCAGCACCGCGCGGCCCCGGTCGAACACCACCAGGCCGTTGCCCATCTTGCGGCCCTGGACCTTGCCGCGCAGGGGGGTGCCCACGGCGATTGTGGTGCCGGCCTGCTCAGACAGCAGACGGTACTGCTCCGTCCAGTGGATGATGGCCTGCTGGTAGTCGGCCTCCAGCAAGTAGTCGCCGGCGGCGTAATTGGCCACGGCGCATTCCGGCAGGACATGCAGGTCGGCCTGCCGCTGCGCCAGGATGCTGGCCTTGGTCCGCTCGAAATTCCCCCGGAAATCGCCCGTGGTATAGTTCATCTGGTGCAGGGCGACTTTCAGCGTGCGCATGGTCTCAGTCTCGCTATGCCGGGCGCCGCCGCTACAAGGCCAGCGCCGCCATTAACCTGTTGGCGGCTAGCCTACCATTCCCGGACCGGTCGGCGGCAATCCCCCGAAAGCGAAGATGGCCCATGCCCAATCCCCAAGCCGGCGCCGAAGCGGCCGGGGGAACGAATGTCCGCTCCCAAGCCTTAAGAATGTGCCGGGCAGCCCGGCCGCAGCGGATGAACCGCACGACGAACGCCGGAGGAGAGCATGCCCCAGCATCACCACGACCACACCCGCCAACAGGCCGCGCAGCCGGATCAGCGCGGCACGGCGGACAAAAAGCACGATGTGCGGGAGGCCAGCGACGCGCAGCGTCTGAAGGATGAGTGGGCCATGACCGGCCACGCCGCGACCAAGAAGTCGCGTGGGATGGAGGGGCCACCGCATGATCCCCCGGCCAGCACCGGCGGCACGCGGCCCCGGGCCGGGTCGAAAGGGGACTGGACTGCGGCCGGCAGTGGCCAGAAGGGGCCGCAGGGCGACCGTGCGGAAAGCTCCGCCGGCACCGGCGCCACGGCCAACCGGCGGCACGGACGCGGCAGCACGTCCTGAATCGGTTGAGGAGAATGGGACGGCCACCCAACGCAGAGGATCAGCCATGGGATTGGGCGCGCCTGGGATTGGGCGCGGCGGGAGACCGGCATTGGCTCTGGTCGGCCACCGGCCAGGATGGCCTCTTGCTGGCTTTCCGATGGCGCTAAATCATGTGCCGGGGCCAGCAACGGCAACCAGCGGGTCGTAGGTGAGGGTCAAACCATTCACATTCAGGCTCAGGTGATACTTGGCGATCCTGTCGTGCCAGCGACTGCCAACCAGGGCCGTCCAGCAGGAAACCCCATGCTCACGGACTTGCTCAAGATTCAGCAAAATGCCGTCCGCGACAGCGGGGCCGGAAATTTCACTGATTGTGACTTCGTCGTTTGGATTGAGCGGCCGGATGGCCCAATTCAGATGGTCGCCGACACGACAGTCCGTATACAGTTTGGTGCCGGTGCCGGAAGAGCCATTATATCCGGTGGTATCAAACATATATAGACCGGATGTAATGGCTCCGTTTTTTGCATTTACTTGAGCGAGTTCGGTATTTATTGCGACCATTATCTTGATTCTGGGCGCAATGTTGATTGTCTGGCCAGAGGGGGGCATTTTTTCCGCCATCTCACGGGTCTGCACAGGGTGAAACAACGGCGGAGGCGCTGCGTCCTCCGCCGTTGCCGACCGGGATCGGGGTTCGGGGGCTGACCTTAATTGGCCGTGACCTTGACGAACGGATCGTAGGTATAGGACTTGCCGGACATCGAAATGTTCAGGCTGTACTGATAGCTGCCGCTCTGCGTGCCAAAGTTGATGGCGCAAGTCCAATAGACAACGCCCGCTGGCGTCTTCTGCTGTCCAAGGTTCTGGAAGATCTTGTCGTTGACCGCTGTCCCGGTGAACCCGGTGATCGCGATATTGTCGGACGGATTGATCGGATAGATGGTCCAGACCAACGTGTCACCGGCATTGCAGGGGGTCGTCAGCTCGTTGCCCCCCTCGGCAGTGCCCTCATAGCCGGTTGTATCAATCATATACAACCCTTTGGTGATGACGTTGCCGCTGGCGGTGGACTGGGCCGTCTCCACGTCGACCGCAACCATAATATTAATAGTAGCCATTCTTAGACTCCTCCGTTCATCCAATATTGGACAAAAAATCCGATTACCTCATTGCTTGGATATTTTAAAATAATTCAATGATGCTTATCGGCACGGTGACGCAAATTTGCAGACTTTTTTCTGCAAATTATGGCAGGCGATGTTTTTTATTCGGATACTCCCGCGCCACCGCCCTGCCAACGTTAATTGTTCGTTGGGTGACAACATAAACCTATGAGAGCGTGAGTCAACAAAAAGAGTCTTAATGGTTGAAATAATATCGCGCTAGTTGCATCCGCTGCCTGCCTCAGGCTGAATGTCAGGCATGGCCGCCCCCGGGGCGCCGTCGTGACCGCGCGGTATTCGTGACTTTTTTGAAGAATGCGCCGTTGCGTGGGGCATAGCCCGCACCGCAGGCGTTTTAGGACACGCGTATTAGCCGTGGCTGAACCCGCGTCGGTCCGGCGTTATCGGATTGGCCTCGCTGGCCCCCGTCGATTCAAATGCCGCACCGATGGTCTCCCACGGCGCGCGGGCAATCCGCGGCGGGGCGGTCATCGGCGCGCTTCCCACAAACAAAGAACCGACCCGCCTTCGCGAGGCTAAGATCGGTTCCTTGGTACTTCTATCCGGCTGTTCCCGGCACTCAGAACGGGATTTCGTCGTCCAGATCGTCGGCCGGCTTGCCGCCGCCGCCGAAGCCGCCGCGCGAACCGCCGCCGGAGGAGGAACCGCCCCCACCGTAGCCACCGCCACCGCCACCGTAGCTGGAGCCGCCACCGCCGCCGCCGAAGTCGCCACCCGACTCGTAGCCGCCGCCACCGCCGCCGTCACGGCCCTCGAGCATGGTCAGCTCACCCCGGAAGGGACGCAGCACCACCTCGGTCGTGTACTTCTCCTGGCCGGACTGATCGGTCCACTTGCGGGTTTCCAGCTGGCCTTCGATGTAGACCTTGGAGCCCTTCTTCAGGAAGCGTTCGGCCACGCCGATCAGCGCCTCATTGAAGATCACCACCTGGTGCCACTGGGTGCGTTCCTGCCGCTCCCCACTGTTGCGGTCCTTCCACGTCTCAGACGTGGCGATGCGCAGGTTGCACACCTTGCCACCGTTCTGCATGGACCTGACCTCAGGCTCCTTGCCCAGGTTGCCGATGAGGATGACTTTGTTGACGCTGCCAGCCATGTCCGATCCGTCCTGAATCCAAATGGGGCGAAAAACGCCCGTCGTTGATGGGGAGAGCCTACACCGCCGTTCATATCCAATGCCACAGCCATGGTGGTCAGGACTCTCGGCATACCCAAAATATCGATCAGGGCGCCCTTTTGGGGCACCCTGCCCCCCTGTCACGAAATCGTCCGTAAGGGGGTGCATCCTGCTGTCGCCTTTTGACACGGGCACCCCCATATTAAGGCGCTCTGTCGCCGGCTGGCCGGTGGGACGGCGCCCTACCGGCGTAATCCCCCTTGCCAGCGCCTACCCCGATCGATTATTCAGAACATACCATGAACAAATATATCAGCGTCCGCGGCGCGCGGGAACACAATTTGAAGAACGTCGACGTGGATCTGCCGCGCGACAAGCTGGTGGTCATCACCGGGTTGTCAGGGTCGGGCAAATCATCGCTGGCCTTCGACACCATCTACGCCGAGGGGCAGCGGCGCTATGTGGAAAGCCTGTCGGCCTATGCGCGCCAGTTCCTGGAGCTGATGCAGAAGCCGGACATGGACAGCATCGAGGGGCTGTCGCCCGCCATCTCCATCGAACAGAAGACGACCAGCCGCAATCCCCGCTCCACCGTCGGCACGGTGACGGAGATTTACGACTACATGCGCCTGCTCTACGCGCGGGTCGGCATCCCCTACTCCCCCGCCACCGGTCTGCCCATCGAAAGCCAGACGGTCAGCCAGATGGTGGACCGCATCATGGCCATGCCTGAGGGCACGCGCCTCTACCTGCTGGCCCCCGTCGTGCGCGGCCGCAAGGGCGAGTACAAGAAAGAGCTTCAGGAACTGCGCAAGCGCGGCTTCCAGCGCGTCAAGATCAACGGTGAGATGATGGAGATCGACGAGGCGCCGGCGCTGGACAAGAAGCTGAAGCACGACATCGAGGTGGTGGTCGACCGCATCGTCGTGAAGGAAGGCTTAGGGAACCGCTTGGCGGATTCGATCGAGACGGCGCTGGAACTGGCGGACGGCCTGGTGTTCGCGGAGAACGCGGACGGGGGCGAGCGCACCGTCTTCTCCGCCAAGTTCGCTTGCCCGGTCAGCGGCTTCACCATTGAGGAGATCGAGCCCAGGCTGTTCTCCTTCAACAACCCCTTCGGCGCCTGCCCCGCCTGCGACGGCCTGGGGCAGAAGCTGTATTTCGACCCCGAACTGGTGGTGCCGGACACCCGCCTGTCGTTGAAGGATGGCGCCATCGCCCCCTGGGCGGGCTCCACCTCCCAATACTACGCCCAGACGCTGGAAAGCCTGGCGCGCCACCACAACGCCCGCATGGACACGCCGTGGAGCGACCTGCCGGAGGATTTGAAGAACCTTATCCTGTTCGGCTCCGGCGGCAAGCCGGTGACCCTGCGCTATGACGACGGCCTGCGGTCCTACGAGACCAACAAGCCCTTCGAGGGCGTGGTGCGCAACCTGGAGCGCCGGTGGAAGGAGACGGAAAGCAACTTCATGCGGGAGGAGCTTTCCAAGTACCAGTCGGCCCAACCCTGTGAGGCCTGCGGCGGCGCGCGCCTGAAGCCGGAGGCCCTGGCCGTCAAGATCAACGGTCTGAACGTGGCCGAGGTCAGCCGCATGTCCATCCAGGAGGCCGGCGCCTGGTTCCTGAGTTTGGACGGCCACCTCACGCAGAAGCAGAAGGACATCGCCAACCGTATCCTGAAGGAAATCAACGAGCGGCTGGGTTTCCTCAACAATGTCGGCCTGGAATACCTGGCCATGGACCGCGCCTCCGGCACCCTGTCGGGTGGCGAGAGCCAGCGCATCCGCCTGGCCTCCCAAATCGGCAGCGGCCTGACCGGCGTGCTGTACGTGCTGGACGAACCGTCCATCGGCCTGCACCAGCGCGACAACGACCGCCTGCTGACCACGCTGAAGCGCCTGCGCGATCTGGGCAACTCCGTGTTGGTGGTGGAGCATGACGAGGATGCCATCCGTACCGCCGACTATCTGGTCGACATGGGGCCGGGCGCCGGCGTCCACGGCGGCACGGTGGTGGCGGCCGGCACCCCGGCGGAGGTCATGGCCAACCCGGCCAGCATCACCGGCGACTATCTGACCGGCCGGCGCCGCATCGCCCTACCGGACCGCCGCCGCGCCGGCCACAAGGGCCAGTTCCTGGAGGTCATCGGCGCGCGCTCCAACAACCTGAAGGATGTGCATGCCCGCATCCCCCTGGGCACCTTCACCTGCGTCACCGGCGTGTCCGGCGGCGGCAAGTCCACCCTGATCGTCGAGACGCTGTACAAGGCCCTGGCCAAGCGCCTGAACGGCGCGCGGGAGCATCCGGGCACCCACGACGATATCCTGGGCCTGCAGCACCTGGACAAGATCGTCGACATCGACCAGTCGCCCATCGGCCGTACGCCCCGGTCCAACCCCGCCACCTACACCGGCGCCTTCACGCCCATCCGCGACTGGTTCGCCGGGCTGCCGGAGGCCAAGGCGCGCGGCTACGGCGCCGGCCGCTTCAGCTTCAACGTCAAGGGCGGCCGGTGCGAGGCCTGCCAGGGTGACGGCGTCATCAAGATCGAGATGCACTTCCTGCCCGACGTCTACGTCACCTGCGACGTCTGCCACGGCAAGCGCTACAACCGCGAGACGCTGGAGGTCCTGTACAAGGACAAGAGCATCGCCGACGTGCTGGACATGACGGTGGAGGAGGCCGCCTCCTTCTTCCAGGCCGTGCCCGCCATCCGCGACCGCATGCAGACGCTGGATGAGGTTGGATTGGGCTACATCCACGTCGGGCAGCCGGCCACCACCCTGTCAGGCGGCGAAGCCCAGCGGGTGAAGCTGGCCAAGGAACTGTCCCGCCGCGCCACCGGCCGCACCCTGTACATCCTGGACGAGCCCACCACCGGCCTGCACTTCGAGGACGTGCGCAAGCTGCTGGAGGTGCTGCACGCCCTGGTGGACCAGGGCAACACCGTGCTGGTGATCGAGCATAACCTGGAGGTCATCAAGACTGCCGACTGGATCATTGACATGGGCCCCGAGGGCGGCGCCGGCGGCGGCCGCATCGTGGCCGAGGGCACGCCCGAGCATGTGGCCACCGTGCCGGAAAGCCACACCGGCCATTACCTGAAACCCTACCTGTCGGAGGTGCCGCCGGCGGTGGAGGCCGTGGCGCCCAAGAAGCGCAAGGCGAAGGGGGCATGACACCCATCGTCCTGATTCCCGGCCTGCTGTGCACGGCCGAGGTGTTCGCCCATCAGGTCGCGGCGCTGTGGCCACACGGCCCCGTCACCGTGGCCAACACCCTGGCGGGCGAGACGATGGCGGACATGGCGGCGGCCATCCTGGCCGACGCCCCGCCCCGCTTCGCCCTGGCCGGCCTCTCCATGGGCGGCTACGTCGCCCTGGAGATCATGCGCCAAGCGCCGGAACGGGTGGTGAAGCTGGCGCTGGTCAGCACCCAGGCGCTGCCCGACACGCCGGAGCAGTCGGACCAGCGCCGGGCCTTCGTCGCCCTGGCGCGCAAGGCCAGGTTCGCCAGCGTGCTGCGCCAGGCCATGGCCAGCATGCTGCATCCCGACCATCGCGATGACGACCAGTTGGCGGCGGTGAACCTGCGCATGGGCCTGACGGTCGGGGTGGAGGGGTTGGCGCGGCAGACGGCGGCCGTCATCGGCCGCCCCGACAGCCGCCCCACCCTGCCCACCATCCGCGTGCCCACCCTGGTGCTGGTGGGGGACAGCGACCCCCTGATGCCGCCGGAGCGGTCCCGCGACATGGCCGCCGCCATCCCCGGCGCCCGGCTGGCGATCGTGCCCCACTGCGGCCACGCCTCAACCCTGGAACAGTCGGAGGCAGTGAGCCAGGCGCTGGTTGAGTGGATCAGCGGCTGAGGCCGCGTCAGTCCTACAACAAAGTCGCCTTTGATAGCGACGCGAACGCCCGGTCGAATGTCATCAGCGTGTCGGCGCCGGCCGCATCGGCTTCGGCCAAGATGACACCATCGGCGAAATCCCTGCCTTGGCTCAGCAATGATAACCCGGTCTCCAGGGCCGGTCGGTTCACTTGGACACTTCTGGCGTCGGTCACCGTCCGTAAAGCCGCTGCGATTTCCTGATCACCATACCGATAAAGCCGTTTGAGAACCCACGCGGTCTCGCACAGCACCTGCAGAGGGATGATCAGCGTTTCAGCATTTTCGATGGCGGCCGCCGCTTTTTGGGCCTGTGCCTCATCGTCCCAGGTCAGATAACGGACCAGCACGTTGGTGTCGATGGCGACCCTCATCCTTTGACGGCGCGGACGGCCTCGGCCTCGACCGCCGCCTGCATCTCTTGGAGAGAGATCACGCGCTGCCCTGGCCGCCGGAGCATGCCGCGTGCACGGACAACGCTGGGACGTGCTGCGGCGGGCTGAAGTTCAACACGCCCATCAGGCAAAAAAACGACGCCGACCTTTTGGCCCGGGCGGAGCCCAAGGTGGTCAAGCACAGCCTGTTTCAGCGTGACTTGGCCCTTGGCGGTGATGGTCAGTTCCAATGCCATGGCAGACATCGTCGGTAAGGCTAGGGTTGCCTTACAATAGTCCCTTTATAGACTTTGGCAAGGGGCCAGACCCTACCACCGCAACGCCATCCGCCCCGCCACCGCGCCGACCGCCGCCATGACGGCGATGGCGGCGCTGTACCACAGCAGCACGAAGGTCCCAGCGTCGTTCTCGCAGGCCAGGGCGTAGGCCATCGCGCCCAGGGCCCCGGCCAGGCCGCCGGCCACGGCGGCGGCGCGCACCGGCTGCGTGGGCGCGCCGTGTCGTAGCAGCAGGATCAGGGCGGCCAGAGCCGGTAGGGAGGCCGCTATGATGATGCTCATGCACGTCGGGGCGGAATAGGTGTGCAGGCCCAGATAGGAGAGGCCGGAGCGGTCGGTGGCCGCCCGGAAGGTCATGATCAGGAAGCCGGGCAGCAAAGGCGCCAGGGGCGGTAGTCCCCGCCCCGGCGCCGCCGACCTCAGCACCAGCCAGGCGCCGGCCAACGCCAGCGCACCGGTACCGGCCACCTTGAATAGGAAGGGCGCCTGCGTCGCCGCCGTGCCGATGTCCGGCCGCACACCCGCCAGAGCCAGAACCACGGCGATGGCGATGGCCAGCGACAGGGTCAGCGCCAGGACCAGCACGGCGGGGAAGGTCTCCATACGCAGGCCGGAACGGCGGCCCGCCTGCCCCGACAGCTGCGCGATCAAGGTCTCGGTCGAGCGGTTCATGGCTTTCTTCCTCCCTCATCCCGTGCGGGTGGATCGGCGGCGTTCCACAGGGCCTTCAGGGCGCGGTGGAACAACACGCGGACGGAGCCCTCGCTGAGGTTCAGCCGTTGGGCCGTGGCCTGGGGCGACAGGCCCTCCACGGCCAGGGCCCGCACCACGCCCTGCTGGCCGGCCGGCAACTGGGCGATGTGACGGTCCAAATCCACCAGGGCGCGCTCCCGCTCCTCCTCCGGCGCCGCCAGGTCGTCGATGGTGAGGTCCGCGCCGCTGAGCGCCTCCCGCCGCAGCTTGCGGGCCGCGTCCAGGAACTTGTAGCGCGCGATGCCGTGCAACCAGGGCATGACGGGCCGGCTGGGGTCCCAGGTGTGCCGCTTGGTATGCAGGCCGATCAGGATTTCCTGCACGATGTCTTCCGTCTCCGCCGTGCCCAGGCCGAAGCGGCCCAGGCGGTTATGGACCACCCGCCGGAACAGCGCTGCCGCCTCGGCCAGGAAGCGCTGATAGGCGGCGGCATCGCCACGCCGTTCCGCGCGCATCGCCGCCGCCCACCGGTCTTCCAACGGGTCCATATCCATCCTTCGCCGGCGGGGGCCGGCTTGTTACAGGGCGGCGTGAAAAAGAATCAAAAAAATTTCTGTGGTGCTGTTACGCCCCGGGAAGGGCCCCCGAAGAAGGGAAAGAAGCCGTTGCGCTTCCCCTCCCCGTTCGATCTCATGCTAGGAGACCCGCCATGTTTCGCAAGCTGTCCTTTGTCGCCACCCTTGCTCTGACCACCGCCACCGTCGCCCTGCCCGCCGCTGCGGCCACCACCCCGGGGGCCCCGGCCCCCGTCCATAACATCGTGCTGGTGCACGGCGCCTGGGCCGATGGGTCCAGCTGGAACGAGGTCATCAAGATCCTGCAGGCGAAGGGCCTGCATGTCACGGCCGTGCAGAACCCGCTGACCTCGTTGGCGGAGTCGGACGCCGCCACCCGCGCCGTGCTGGCGCAGCAGGACGGTCCCACCGTGCTGGTGGCCCATTCCTGGGGCGGCACCGTGATCAGCGACGTGGGCACCGACCCCAAGGTGACGGCCCTGGTCTATGTCGCCGCCCGCGCCCCGGATGCGAATGAGGATTTCGTGGCGCTGTCGGCCAAGTTCCCCACCATGCCCGTGCGGGCGGAGGTGCAAAACCACGACGGCATGACCGTCATCTCGGAAAAGGGCTTCCTGGACTATTTCGCCAACGGTGTCGCCCCGGCGCAGGCCAAGGCGCTGTACGCCGAACAGGGCCCCACGGCGGCCAGCATCTTCGCCGGCCGCACCACCGCCGCCGCCTGGCATGACAAGCCCAGCTACTACGCCGTGTCCAAGCAGGACCTGACCATCTCTCCCGACCTGGAGCGTTTCCTGGCCAAGCGCATGAACGCGGACACCATCGAGGTCGATGGCGGCCACCTGACCCTGGTGTCGCACGCGCAAGAGATCGCCGGCCTGATCCTGAAGGCCGCCGGCCAGGGCTAAGGTAGGATGCTGCGGGGTTAGCGGCTGTGATGCCCCGGCGCGTCCGGCCGCTTCCTCGGGGATTCCTGCTCATCCTCCCGCCTGTCCACGGCGGGCGTGCCTTTGGGTTGCGGCGCCTCGTGCGGGATGGGCGGGAAGATGTCCGGCGTGGGGGAGCGCGCCTCTTCGATCGCCTCCACCACCTCTTCCAGGATGATGTTGCCCAGGATGCTGCCGGTATCGGCGTCCTTGTCGGTCTTCTTGCTCATCACCGTTCCTCTCAAAAGGGGACATCCTTGAAATAAGGATAGGTGCCCTGGGGTTCAAAGGGGCTGAGCTGGGTCAGCCTTCCTTCTTCTTCCCCTGCCCGATCCGGGGTTCCGTCCCCGCCAGCAGGCGGCCGATGTTGGCGCGGTGGCGGATCCAGACCAGGACGGCGATGGCGAGCGCCAGGGCGGCTTCCGCCCCGCCGGCACCGAAGTCGGCGGCGTCAGGCCACACCGCGGGCAGGAACCAGGCGGCCAGCGGCGCCAAGGCCAGGGCCACTAGGGCGGAAAGGGAGGAGATGCGGAACAGGATGGCTATCAGCAACCAGGTCAGGCAGGCAATGACGCCCACCGGCCAGCAGGTGGCCAGCAGCACGCCCAGCGCCGTGGCCACACCCTTGCCGCCCTTGAAGCCCAGCCACACCGGAAAAGTGTGACCCAGCATGGCGCCACCGCCCGCCACCAGGGCGGCCAAGTGCGGCGCGTCCGGCGACGGCAGGACGCTCATGGCCAGGCAGTGGGCGACGCCCACGGCGATGGCGCCCTTGCCGCTGTCCAGGACCAGGGTGGCGGCGGCCAGGGGCTTGTTGCCCGTGCGCAGCACGTTGGTGGCGCCGATGTTGCCGGAGCCGATCTTGCGGATGTCGCCATAGCCGCCCAGGTAGGCCAGCACCAGGCCGAAGGGGATGGAGCCCAGCAGGTAGCCGCCGGCCAGCGCCAGCACCAGGGGCATCAGGGGCAGCGCCGCCGTGTCCATGACGGTCAGGCCGCCAACTGGAAGACGGTGCGGCCATCCACCAGGGTGCGCAGCACGCGGCCCTGCACCGGGTGCCTGTCGAAGCAGCTGTTCTTGGACTTGCTGTGCAGCGCCTCGGCATCCACGCGCCATGGCCGCTCGGCATCGAAAATGACCAGGTCGGCGGCGGCACCGGTGCGCAGGCGGCCCAGGTTCAGGCTCAGCACGGCGGCGGGCTTCACCGTGACGGCGGCCAGGGCGTCCAGCAGGCTCATGTGCCCCTTGTGCACCAGGTCCAGCGTCAGGGGCAGCAGCGTCTCCAGCCCCACGGAGCCGAAGGCCGCCTGGGCGAAGGGCACGCGCTTGGCGTCCTGGTTCCAGGGCAGGTGGTCGCTGGTGATGCAGTCGATGGTGCCGTCGGCCAGCCCTTCCACGATGGCCTGGCGATCATCCTCGGTGCGCAGCGGCGGCGACAGCTTGAAGAAGGTGCGGTAATCGCCGACGTCCCGCTCGGTCAGGGTGAAGTACGGCGGGGCGGTGTCGCAAGTGACCTTCAGGCCCTTGCGCTTGGCGGCGCGGATGACGGCCACGGACTCGGCGGTGGAAATGTCGGCGGCGTGGTAGCGGCCGCCCGTGGCCTCCACCAGGCGCAGGTCCCGTTCCAGCATGATGACCTCGGCCACGGCGGGAATGCCGGACAGGCCCAGCCGGGTGGCGATCTCCCCCGAATTCATGGCGCCGGTGGCCAGCCGCGGTTCCTGCGGATGCTGCAGGATGGGGCGGCCCCAGATGCTGGCGTAGGCCAGCGCGCGCTGCATGACCAGGGCGTCGGCCACGGCCTTGCCGCCGTCGGTGAAGCCCACGGCGCCGGCCTCGGCCAGCAGGCCCATCTCCGTCAGTTCCTTGCCGCCGAGGTCGCGGGTGATGCCGGCGTAGGCGAAGACCTTCACCAGCTTTACCTCGCGCGCGCGGCGGGCGATGAACTCCAGCCCCGCCACGTCGTCGATGACTGGGTCGGTGTCGGGCAGGCAGGCCAGGGCGGTGACACCGCCGGCCGCCGCCGCCTGGCTGGCGGTCTTCAGCGTCTCGTTATCCTCGTGCCCCGGCTCGCCCACCTGGGCGCGCAGATCGACCAAGCCGGGGGCGACGCAGGCGCCTTCCGCGTCGATGGTCTCGATACCTTCCGGCACGCCGTCCCGGAACAGGCCGGGGCCGTGGTCGGCGATCTTGCCACCATCGATCAGCAGGGAGCCGCGCTGGTCCAGGCGGCTGTCCGGATCCAGCAGGCGGGCGTTCAGGATGGCGGTGCGGGCGTGTGTGGCCATGGGGATGGTCCCGGAAGAGCGAGAGGCGGTGAGGCGGGGCGGAGACGGGGCGGCGCGTCAGGCCGGGTCGTTGCGACCGTGTTGCGTCAGCAGATCCAGGCAGGCCATACGCACGGCCACGCCCAGTTCCACCTGCTGCAGGATGACGCTGCGGTTGATGTCGTCGGCCACCAGGCTGTCGATCTCCACCCCGCGGTTCATGGGGCCGGGATGCATGATCAGGGCGTCCGGCTTGGCCGCCGCCAGCTTCTCATAATCCAGGCCGAAGAAGCGGTAGTACTCCCGCACCGAGGGGACGAACTGGCCCTGCATGCGCTCCAGCTGCAGCCGCAGCATCATGACGATGTCGGCGTCCTTCAGGCCGGTGGCCATGTCGTGGTGCACCTCCACGCTCAGCTCACCAATGGCGCGGGGCAGCAGGGTGGGCGGCGCCACCACGCGCACCCGGGCGCCCATGATGTTCAGGAGCTGGATGTTGGAGCGGGCGACGCGGCTGTGCAGGATGTCGCCGCAGATGGTGACGGTCAGGCCGTCCAGCCGCCCCTTATTGCGGCGGATGGTCAGGGCGTCCAGCAGGGCCTGGGTCGGATGCTCGTGCGCGCCGTCGCCGCCTGAAATGACGGCGCAGTTCACCTTGTCGGCCAGCAGCTTCACCGCGCCCGACTCCGGATGGCGCACCACCAGCACGTCCAGGTGCATGGCGTTCAGCGTGGTGGCGGTGTCCAGCAGGGTCTCACCCTTCTTCACGCTGGAACCATCGACCGACATGTTGATGGCGTCGCCGCCCAGGCGCTTGGCCGCCAGCTCGAAGCTGGTGCGGGTGCGGGTGGAGTTCTCGAAGAACAGGTTGACCACGGTCTTGCCGCGCAGCACGTCCGACTTCTTGTTGGGGCTGCGGTTCTGTTCGACGTAGGTGTCGGCCAGATCCAGGATGGTATTGATCTGGGCCTGGCTCAGGCCTTCGATGCCAAGCAGGTGCCGGTGCGGAAAGCGCATGGGATCCCTAGGGCGGTCAGAGGGGGACGGATACGCCCCCCGCACGGGGGACGCCGCCGTATCGGGGCGGGACTATGGCCCCGCTGCCGCCAGCAGGCAAGAACGGGATGGCTGCCCGGCGGCCGACGCGGGGCGCGACCGCGCCACGGCCCGGCCCCTGCCCTTGAGCATCCGCCCGTTCAATCCCATGAGGTGCGCCTCTTACCTACGGGAAGCGATGAATTGTGACGAATAGTTATATTGGATTTGATGTAATCATTGTCGGCCACACTAAAAATGGAGGGAACACTCCCCTCGCTCGCCCCATCCGCCCAGTTAGTACTTTACTACTACTCAATTGGATTTATGCTGATTGCCAGGAACGGGATGGCAGCCCCTGCTCCGCCCTTCCCATCGGCCGTCCAATTCGGGTGACGGATCGCATTACGGCTTTCAGGACCACCATATGCCGCTTGCAGTCCACGATGCGCCAGGCGCCGACCCCATGGCTTCGCCGCCGCCCCCCGCCCTGTCCCGGGCAATGCCGCTGCGCCCAGTCACGCTGGAGCCACCCCGGGCCGACGGCATCTCCCACGCTGCCGCCGACCGCCCCATTCGTGATACCGCCGCCTGGTCGGATGAGACCGACGCCCTGCACCTGCTGCCGCTGCACCTGTTGCCCTTGACCGTCAGCGGGCTGAAGCGCGCGCGCCTGGTGAAGACGGCGCGGCTGGAAACGATGGTGGAACTGTTCCGCGACGCCCGCGCCGGCACCGGGCTCATCCAGATCGAGGGCCTGGGGCGGGAATTCGCGGCCGACAAGGCCTCGCTGGAACGCGACATGGCCTTGCTGCTGAAGCTGGGCGCCGTGGCCTCGTTCGACGTCTACTCCCTGCGCATCGAGCTGCGTGCCCTGGGCATCGCGGTGGATGAGCACCAGCATCTGGTGCTGTCCCCGGAAAAGCAGGAGGAGCTGACCCAGTACATGCAGGGCTTCACCCGCCCCTTGCTGCGCCGCGTCTATGGCGAGCAGGCGGCGCGGGTGGAGAACATGGGCGACCTGACGGCCCTGCTCTCCAGCCCCGACCGGGCGGAGACCCTGGCCAACCTGCGGCACATCGCCGGGCGGCTGGGCCTGAAGCTGACCGAGATTCCCGAATTCCTGGCGCAGTACGGCGATATCTTCCTGTCGGTCGCCTATTTCCGCAGCTGCCGGGACGGCGCCCACGCCCTGCTGGAAGAATTCGGCCGCTGGCTGGCGGATCTGAAGCGTGCCCCCCTGGTGCAAACCGACAGCGCCGCCCAGCGCCTGATCACCACGGTGGATACCAGCCTGAACACCATCATGACCCAGCTGGAGGGCTGCTTCCGCAGCTTCGACCGCATGACGCGGCAGCTGTGGGATGATCTGTCGGCTGAGGGCTTCCAGGCCATGCGCCGTGAGATCGAGGCGCACCACACCGGCGTCGGCGCCCTGTGCTGCGGCCTGGCGGTGAAGCTGGGCGGCTGGAAGCGCGCCTTCCCCACCACCGGCCGGGGTGCCCCGGGGCAGAAGCTGGACTGGCTGCGCCAGGAAATGGTGCCGGGCCTGGCCCAGCTGGTGGAAACCGGGCTGGCCGCCAACAGCCGGCGCGCGCCCGTGGCGGCAAAGGCCCGCCCGGCCTGAGGTCAGGCCGGGTCACACGGCTCCGCCGTCCCTCAAACCAAATCCGGCACCTTGGTCCGCAAGGTCACGAACTCTTCGGCCGCCGTCGGGTGCAGGCCGATGGTGCTGTCGAACACGGCCTTGGTAGCGCCGGCGTTCATGGCCACGGCCACGCCCTGGATCATCTCCGGCGTGTCGTCGCCCACCAGGTGGCAGCCCACCACCCGGTCGCTGGCGCGGTCCACCACCAGCTTCATCAGCATGCGCTGGTCCCGGCCGGAAATGGTGTGCTTCATGGGCTTGAAGTTGGTGCGGTAGATGTCGACCGCCGGATAGACGGCGCGCGCCTGTTCCTCCGTCATGCCGCAGGTGGCGACGGGGGGGATGGAGAAAACGGCGGTCGGGATGTTGTGATAGTTCACGCTGCGCGGTTTGTTGCCGTACAGGGTGTCGGCCAGCACATGGCCCTCGGCCGTGGCCACCGGCGTCAGGTTCACGCGGTCGGTCACGTCGCCCAAGGCATAGATGTTGGGCACGGTGGTGCGGTACTGCTCATCCACCTTGATGGCGCCACGCTCGTTCAGTTGCACGCCCACGCGCTCCAGCCCCAGGCCGCGCACGTTGGGCCGGCGGCCGGTGGCGTAGAGCACGGCGTCCAGTTCCAGCGTCGTGCCATCGGACAGGGTGGCGACCAGGCAGCGGCCCGTCTTCTCCAGGCGTTCGATGGTGGTGCCGGGGCGCAGGTCGACGCCGGCCTTGACCATCTCCGCACCCAGGAAATCCCGCACGTCCTGATCGAAGCCGCGCAGCAGCTTGTCGCCCCGGTAGATCTGCGTGGTGCGGGATCCCAGGCCGTTGAACACACCGGCGAATTCCGTGGCGATGTAGCCGGCGCCGACGATGGCGATATGTTCGGGGCGGCTTTCCAGGTGGAACACCTCGTTGGAGGTGATGGCGTAGTCGCGCACGCCGGGCTTCTCCGGCAGTTCCGGCCAGCCGCCGGTGGCGATCAGGATGCGCTCCGCCGTCACGCGCTTGCCGCCCACGTCCACCGTGTGCTCGTCCACGATGGTGGCGCGGGCCTCGAAGATGGTGGCGCCGGAATTCTCCAGCAGGCGGCGGTAGATGCCGTTCAGGCGGGTGATCTCCGCATCCTTGTTGGCGATCAGGCGCCGCCAGTCATGGTCCCGCGCCTCGACGTCCCAGCCATAGCCGGCGGCATCCTGAAAGCCGGCGGAATACTGGGCGGCGTAGACCAGGAACTTCTTGGGCACGCAGCCGACATTCACGCAGGTGCCGCCCAAGTACCGCTCCTCTGCCACCGCCACGCGGGCGCCATGACCGGCCGCGATTCGGCTGGCGCGCACCCCGCCGGAGCCGGCGCCGATGGTGAAAAGGTCGTAGTCATAGGCGGCCATGGCCGAATTCCCTGTGATGGAAAGGGGGTGTTGCACGAACGGGCGTGCCCAGATGTCGTATCTTTTCCCATTCCGCGCAAGGGATGGCGACGCACTGGAGTTGTGGTGCCAGGTGCGTGCTACCTTCGGCTCATAACAGGGCGGGCCACCCGCTGGGGTGGGCCGCCGGCATCGGGAAATGGGGGAATGGTGGCATGGTGCGCATGAAGGGCCGCGTCGCGGCGGTGGCGATCATGGTGGCGGCGGGCCTTGGGGCCGGCGCCGCCCGGGCCGAGATCAAGCTGGGCCTGGGCGCCCCGTTGACCGGCCCCAACGCCGTGGTGGGCGAACAGCTGCGCCGGGGCAGCGAGCAGGCCATCAAGGACCTGAACGCCAAGGGCGGCGTGCTGGGCGAGCAGATCGTGCTGATCCAGGCGGACGACGCCAGCAACCCCAGCCAGGGCGTGGCCGCGGCCAACAAGCTGATCACCCAGGGCGTGGTGGCCGTCATCGGTCACTACAACTCCGCCGTTTCCATTGCCGCCGCCAAGGTCTATTCCGAGGAAGGCGTGGTCCAGATCTCCCCCGGCTCGACCAATCCGCAGCTGACGGAAATGGGCAGCCACACCACCTTCCGCACCTGCGGGCGCGACGACCAGCAGGGCGAGGTGGCGGCCCAGTACATCGCCAAGAATTTCCCCAAGGCCCGCATCGGCATCCTGCAGGACCAGACCACCTATGGCCGGGGCCTGGCGGACGCCACCCGCGCCGCCCTGGCCAAGCTGGGCCTGAAGGAGGTGGTGTATGAGGCGGTCACGGTGGGCGACCGCGACATGTCCTCCGTCATCACCCGCATGAAGGACGCGCAGGTCGATTTCGTCTATTTCGGCGGCCTGCACACCGAAGCCGGCCTGCTGGTGCGCCAGATGGCGGAAAAGGGGCTGAAGGCCAAGTTCATGGCTGGCGACGGCATCGTCTCCAACGAGTTCTGGAACATCACCGGCGCCATGGGCAACGGCGTGCTGAACACCTTCGGCGCCGATTACCGCCAGCAGCCCGTGGCGGCGGAGGTTGTGAAAAGCTTCCGCGCCCAGAATTATGAGCCCGAGGCCTACACCCTTTACTCCTATGCCGCCGTGCAGGCCTGGGCCCAGGCGGTGACCACGGCCAAGAGCACGGACCCGGCCAAGGTGGCCGACGCCTTGCACAAAGGCAGCTTCCAGACTGTGATCGGCCCCCTCTCCTTCAATGCAAAAGGAGATCGCACCACTGCCGATTACACAGTTTACCAATGGCGCGATGGATCCTATACCGAGGTCAAGTAGTGTAAATTAGCCTCCCCTCGGTTCAGGAATCACAGTTCAATGCGTGTCCCTTCCTTCGCGCGTGCCGCCGTTTTCGCCCTGCCCCTGCTGTCGATCAGCCTTCCCGCCTTGGCGGACATCAAAATCGGCGTCGGTGTTCCGCTCAGTGGCCGCTTGGCCGCCGTGGGCACCCAGCTGCGGCGGGGCGCGGACCAGGCCGTGTCCGACATCAACGCCAAGGGCGGGGTGCTGGGGCAGAAGCTGGTGGTGGACGCGGTGGATGATGGCGGGGAGCCGACGCAGTCGGTCGCCGCCGCCAACCGCCTGGTCACGGACCGCGTCGCCATGGTCATGGGCCACATGACCACCGGCACCACCATGCCGGCGGCCCAGGTCTACGCCGATGAGGGCGTCATCGTCATCACCCCTAGCTCCACCAGTCCGGAGCTGACCGCCCAGGGATGGGACACGCTGTTCCGCACCTGCGGCCGCGACGACCAGCAGGGCCAGGTCATCGGCGCCTATCTCGCCGACCATTACAAGGGTGGCAAGATCGCCATCGTCGATGACCAGACCACCTACGGCAAGGGCCTGGCCGACGCCGTCCGCGCCACGCTGAAGGCCAGGGGCGTGGCCGTGGCCCTGAACGGCACCCTGACCGCGGGCGAGAAGGACTTCAGCAGCATGGTCACCCGCCTGAAGTCGGCGGACGTGGACGCCGTGTTCTACGGCGGCCTGTATCCCGAGGCCGGATTGCTGGTGCGCCAGTCGCGCACCGCCGGCCTGAAGGCGGCCTTCCTGGCGGGCGACACCCTGGCCAGCGATGAGTTCTGGACCACCGCCGGCGCCATGGGCGAAGGGGTCATGATGGCCTACAACGCCGACGTGCGGCAGAGCCCCGCCGCCAAGGAGGCGCTGGACAGCTTCCGCAAGAACGGCGGGGAGCCCAACATCTTCTCGCTCTACTCCTACGCCGCCGTCCAGGTCTGGGCCCAGGCCGCCGCCAGGGCGGGCAGCACCGATCCCAAGAAGGTGGCGGCCGTCCTGCACAGCGGCCAGGAATTCATGACCGCCGTCGGGCCCGTCTCCTACGACGCCAAGGGCGACCGCAAGCAGAACGACTACGTCATCTACGCCTGGCACAACGGCGCCTACGCCCCGCTGGCCAAGCAGTGATCGTCTAGCGTTGGATCATGGAAAGGCCGCCGCCCCAGCCGGGTGGCGGCCTTTTTCTTGGTGCGCCAGGCATGGCGCGAGGTGCGTAAGCACCGAGAGCCGGGTTGGTAACCGGCTTGTGACTTGGAGGTGGAAGTCCTCTACGGACCCTG
>NZ_VITN01000027.1 GCF_007828045.1 Nitrospirillum amazonense
ATCTGGTCGTACGCGGTGAACGTCGCGCCACCGGTCTCAGCCAGCACCTTCGTGATCGCAGCCGTCAGCGACGTCTTGCCATGGTCAACGTGACCGATCGTGCCGATGTTGCAGTGCGGCTTGGTGCGCTCGAATTTCGCCTTGGCCATGGTCTTATCCGCCTTTGCCTGACAGTCTGAAGTTAAGCTTTAGGATTTCGCGTGGAGCTTCGTACTGGAGCGGGTGAGGGGAATCGAACCCCCGTCGTAAGCTTGGAAGGCTTCTGCTCTACCATTGAGCTACACCCGCCTAAGTCTCTGCCGCCCCATACCCCGGAACTGCTTCGCGCACGCGGGGAGCCAGTAAACCCACCCCTCATCCCTGGGGGGCGGTTTTACCGGCAAAGTGGTGGAAGGGGTAGGATTCGAACCTACGTACGCTAACGCGGGCAGATTTACAGTCTGCTGCCTTTAACCACTCGGCCACCCTTCCGTCGCCGCGTGTCCGACCGGGGTCGAAAACGGTGGACAGGTGGGTAGGCGTTTCGACCCCCTCCTGTCAACGGGGAAATGTTGGTTGGGCGAAAAGACTAGGCGGCAACCGTGCCATGCCCTGCGGAAACCAGTGGCAACCCTGCACCGCTTGGCGCTAAGGATGGCATCATGAAGCGATCTGGATTTTCCAACCAGGGTGGTTCCCGCTCCGGCGGCAACGGCCCCTCCTCCCCCAATTCCCCGCGCCCGCCCCGCGAGGGCGGCCGCCCGGGCGCGTCCACGCCGCGCGGCCAGGGTGAACGTCCGCGCGCGCAGGAGGCACGTGCCGACGGCGCGCCGCGCGCCGAGGGACGGGCCGAGGGACGCGGTGAGCCCCGGGGCGGCGCCAAGAAGCCCGCGGCCCCCAAGGCCACGCCCAAGCCCGGCATGCTCTATGGCCAGCACCCGGTGGTGGCCGCCTGGACCAATCCCGAGCGGCGCTGCAAGGCCCTGCTGGCCACGCCGGCGGGCCTGGAGCTGATGACCGAGGCCTTCGCCCAGGCCAAGGCCGCCGGCCTGGCCCGGCCCGAGCCCACGATCGTGGAGCGCGAGGCGCTGGACCGCCTGCTGCCGGCCGGTGCCGTGCACCAGGGCCTGGTGCTGGACGCCAGCCCCCTGCCCGAGCTGGACATCGCCGACGTCGCCCGCGCCTGCGGGGAGACGGATATGGTGGTGGTGCTGGACCAGGTGACCGATCCGCACAACGTGGGCGCCATCCTGCGCTCCGCCGCCGCCTTCGGCGCCAAGGCCGTCATCGTCCAGGACCGGCACGCGCCGGAGGTGACGGGCGTGCTCGCCAAAACCGCCTCGGGCGCGCTGGAGGTGGTTCCCCTGGTGCGGGTGACCAACCTGTCCCGGGCCTTGACCGAATTGCAGGACGGCGGATTCTTCTGCGTCGGCCTGGCCGAATCAGGCCCCAAGCCTCTGCACGCGCTGGATTTCCCGGGCCGCGTGGCCGTCGTCATGGGCTCGGAGGGGGACGGCCTGCGCCGCCTGACCATGGAACGCTGCGACGCGCTGGCCCATCTACCGACCCAGCCCCCCATCGGCAGCCTGAATGTGTCGAACGCGGCCGCCGTGGCGCTTTACGAGGTCGCGCGGCGACGCTAAGGTCTGCCCGCATTCGGCGCCCCGGCCTTTCCGGGGTGCCCCCTGGGACGCCGGCTTAGCTCAGTTGGTAGAGCAACCGCCTTGTAAGCGGTAGGTCGCGAGTTCAAGTCTCGCAGCCGGCACCAGTTTTCCGCCCACCGGCGTCAGCGAATCACATACGGCTTGTGGCCCAGATCCAGCCCGACATTACTCTCGGGCACGTCGTTGAAGCTGCGGTAGTGGGTGCCGGGGCCGCCGACATATTCGGCCAGCGCGTCGTCGTTCACGTAGTAGACGGCCTGCGAGCGGTAGATGTAGTAGCCGTCCCGGCTGATGGAGACGGTCAGCATCAGTTCGGTCGAGGTCTCCTCCACCGTGGCGCGGGCGGTGTCCAGCGCCAGGCCGCCGGCCGCCGCCGTGATCCCCCAGGGCATGGCGTCCAGCAAGACCTTGCCCACGGCCACACCGGCGCCGAGGGCCGTCAGCGGGCCGGGCACGGTGTGGTTGGCGTTGGTGAACTTGGGATGGGCGATAGCGTTGGCGTCGATGGCAACCGCCACCACGTCGGGCTTGGGCTCCATGGCCACGGCGTGGCCGTTCTGGACGAAGGCCGTGGTCAGCGCCTGCTGGAAGGCATCGGCGAAGGGGGTGTCGCTGTGCCGCGTCAGATAGATCTGGACCGGCGGTTTTTGCCCCGTCTGCTCCTGCAGATAGGCGGAAACTGCCGAGGCCACGTCCTTGGCCACGATCACCCAATGGGCCGCCGTTTCCATCTTGTACTGCGGCGGCGTCAGGAAGGCGGCCGCCATGGGCCGCTCCGAACAGCCGGACACCAGGCCGCCCGCCAGCAGCAGACCGCCAAACGCCGCCATGGGTAGGGTGCGAAGATGGATTGATAGGCGGGACCGGAGGGCGGCGCGGGACATGGGAGTCATTTCTGGCGGCTCGATTCTAGCGGGGGAGCCGCCACCGGACGGCCCCCACCAGTCATCACAGCAAACCACGTGCCAGGTTTATGCTTGGTTTCCGGGGCCCCCGGACATCACGACGGCGGCGTGACGATGGTCAGCGCGGTGTCGTCGCCCTTGGCGCGTTCCGCATCGGGGGCCTGGCCCAGCACCTGGAAGCACAGCGTCTCGGCGATGTTGGTCGCGTGGTCGCCGATACGCTCCAGGTTCTTCGCGGCGAACATCAGGTGGGTGCAGGCGGTGATGCGCTGCGGCGCTTCCATCATATAGGTCAGCAGCTCGCGGAACAGGGCGGTGTAGGCCAGGTCCACCTCGTTATCCGCCTCGCGCACGGCCAGCGCCGCCGCCGCGTCGGCATCGGCATACGCCGTCACCACCCGGGTCAGCATGTCGTTGGCGGCGTCACCGATGCGGCGCAGCGAGCGGGTCAGCTCCACCTCCGGCATCTGGTTCAGGGCGAGCGAGCGCTTGGCCACGTTGGCGGCGAAGTCGCCGATGCGTTCCAGGTTGTTGGCGATCTTCAGCGCCGCCACCACCTCACGCAGGTCCCGGCCCACCGGGGCCCGCAGCGCCAGCAGCTTCAGCGTCTGGTTTTCGATCTGCTGCTCCAGGGCATCGACCTGGGCGTCGTCGGCCATGACGGCGGCGGCCAGATCGCCGTCACGCTCCAAAGTCGCCTTCAATGCCCGGCTCAGCTGTGTGGAAGCCAACCGTCCCATGTGAGTGATGGTGCGGTGCAGCTGGGCCAGTTCCTCGTCATAGGACGCCACGATATGGCCGGTCGACATTGGCTCTTGTTCCTTGAAAGCGATAAACGGCGAAAACGATGAACGGAGGCATGCCCGGAAGGGGCAGCCCAGGATCGATATTACCGGGACCTTAAAGGACCACGGCCTCCAATTCCGACCGGGTCCCGCCCCCTTTACCCGCAGCGCCGGCTGCAGATTCACGGCCTAGCTTGTCCAATGTGCCGCCAGCGTCAATGTTTTCTTAGCAAAGGGATAGGATGTTTAGTTGTAACCAGCCCGAAAGAAATACAGACTGCCCGCAAATTTGTGAACGCTGCTGAGGGGCCCAATCGGGGCATGACACCGCACGAACTGATCGCCGTCCTGGAAAAGCATGATCGCTGGCTGAAGCGGAAGACCGGCGGCGCGCGCGCCATGCTGCCCCTGGTCGACCTGCAGGGCGCCAGCTTCGTCGGCATGAACCTGCAATCGGCCAAGCTGTCGGGCGCCAACCTCACCGGCTGCGACTTCACCACCGCCAACCTCAGCATGGCCGACCTGTTCGCCGCCAAGCTGACCCGCGCCGTCCTGATCAACGCCAACCTGTACCGCGCCGACCTGCGCGGCGCCCACATGCGCGGCGCCCGCCTGAAAGGCGCCATCCTGCGTGAGGCCGACTTGCGCGGCGGCGCACTGCTGGACCGCCGGGGGCCCGGCCAGGTCAGCATGCAGCAATCCGACCTGCGCGGCGCGGACATGGACGACGCCCTGCTGTCCAGCGCCAACCTGGCGGGCGCCGACCTCAGCGAGACCAGCATGGTGGGGGCCGATTGCTCAGGCGCGCAGCTGTCGGGCTGCAACCTGGCCAAGTCGGTGCTGAAGTCGGCCAACTTCACCAATTGCGACATGCGCGGCGTGAACCTGTCGGGCAGCAACCTGACGGGCGCCGTGCTGCGGGACTGTCGCCTGACCGGCGCCAGCCTGGCCGGCGCCATCCTGATGAACGCCGACCTGACGGGCGCCAACCTGGACGGCGTCGACCTGACGGGCGTGGACACCACCGGCGCCAATCTGGCGCGTGGTTCGGAAAACTTCTCGGAGAAGATCCAGAAGGCGCTGGGCCACCATCGCACCTGGATACTCAGCAACGGCGCCAAGGGCATCCGGGCGGAACTGGCGGCCGAAGACCTGAGCCACATCGACCTGAAGGGCGTGAACCTCAGCGGCGCCGACCTCAAGGGTGCCAAGATGGTGGGCGCCAAGCTGCGCGATTCCATGTTCATCATGTCGGACTTGGCCGGGGCCGATCTGCGCGGCGCCGACCTGACGGGCGCCACCCTGGACGGCGTCAGCCTGCGCGGCACCGACCTGACGGGCGCCAAGCTGGACGGGGCCGAGATCGGTTCTGTCGACATCAAGGGGCCGGACGGCCGCCCCATCGGCCGGCTGTGGCCCGCCAACCTGGCCGACGCCCTGTTGCTGAAGGCCAGCCTGCAGCGCGCCAACCTGCGCAGCGCCAACCTGTCGGGCGCCGACCTGCGCGGCGCCGACCTGTCCGGCGCCAACCTGATCGACGCCAACCTGCGCGGCGCCCAGCTGGAGGGCGCCATCCTGGACGGCGCCGCCATGCCCGCCCAGATCGACGACGACGACGAATAAGCGCCGCCATCGGAGCGATGACCTACCGCTGTAGTACAGGTGGGGTGACGCCGCGGTCATCGCCGTGACGGTCTGCCGCCCGGTCGATTCCGCGCGACCGATGCGAATCGGCCATGCGCTGGAACCGGGCCCAACCCGCACCATTTAAGGCCCAACGGCGCGCTAGTGCCTGTCACGAAGACGGTTATCATAGGCCCGGTTTCAGAATGGGTTGCTGAAGGAAGGGAGTGCGCGATGCGACAGGTGACGGTGGCGGCCACCCAAACGTGGTGCGACTGGAACAAGGGGGGCAACATCGACCGGGTGGAGGCGCTGGTGCGCCGCGCCGCGGCCCAGGGCGCCCAGATCATCCTGCCGCAGGAACTGTTCGAGACGCCCTACTTCTGCATCAACCAGAAGGCCGCGCATTTCGCCCATGCGGCCCCGGCGGAGGGCCATCCCGTGCTGGCCCGCTTCAGCGCCCTGGCCCGCGAGCTGCAGGTAGTCCTGCCCACCAGCTTCTTCGAGCGGGCGGGCAACGCCTACTTCAACTCCCTGGCCATGATCGACGCCGACGGCAGCATCCTGGGCATTTACCGCAAGAGCCACATCCCCGACGGCCCGGGCTATCAGGAGAAGTTCTACTTCAGCCCCGGCGACACCGGCTTCCAGGTCTACAAGACCCGCTACGCCACCATCGGGACCGCCATCTGTTGGGACCAATGGTTCCCGGAGGCCGCGCGCGTCATGGCCCTGCAGGGGGCGGAGATCCTGTTCTACCCCACCGCCATCGGGTCGGAGCCGCAGGACCCCACCCTGGATAGCCGTGACCATTGGCAGCGGGTCATGCAGGGCCATGCCGGCGCCAATCTGGTGCCGCTGGTGGCCAGCAACCGCGTGGGCACCGAGCCGGACGACGACCGGTCCATCACCTTCTATGGCTCCTCCTTCATCGCCGGCCCCAAGGGCGAGAAGGTGGCAGAAGCGAATCGCGAGGAGGAGATGGTGCTGACCGCCACCTTCGACTTGGACGAAATCGCGAAGGTCCGTTCCTCCTGGGGGGTGTTCCGCGACCGCCGGCCGGAACTCTATGCGCCCCTGTTGACCCTGGATGGACGCACACGCAGGGGTTGATGGCAAATCCTTGCCAATTCGGTAGGCAAATGGCGCGTTAACCAACAATAACCATTACAAATGTGTCATGCATTGGCCTCAACTGCCGCATCCTCAGATAAATCCTTTTGCCAAGGGCGATTCTGCGATAAATGAGGGGTGGCAGTTGTTAAATTGAGGTCAATACAAATGGGTGCTCAAAAGAGCTCTGTGACCGGTACCCTTGCGTCCGCGTACTCACTTTCCAAGCGTGGCGAGGGTCCCAATCCTATCGATATCCATGTCGGCAATCGCTTGCGCTTGCGCCGTACTTTGCTGGGTCTGAGCCAGGAAATCCTGGGTGAGGCCGTGGGCATCACGTTCCAGCAGCTGCAAAAGTACGAGCGGGGCATGAACCGCATCAGCGCCAGCCGGCTGTTCAACCTTTCCCAGGTGCTGGGTGTGCCCGTCGGGTACTTCTTCGAAGACCTGCCGGCGACCGAGCAGGCCACGCGCATCGCGCTGGGCAGCGAGGAAGGCGAGACCATGGCCCGGCGCGAGACGCTGGAGTTGGTGCGCGCCTATTACCGCGTGCCGGACGGCGCCGTGCGCCGCCGCGCGTTCGATCTGCTGAAGGCCCTCGGCGGCGACGTTCGGGAAGCTGAAGACGCCTAAAGCCTGAAAGCGTCACGTTTTTTCAGGTATAGTGCCGACCGCCGGATGGCCCCCATCCGGCGGTTGCCTTTTGAGGCCCTCTCACCCGCGGATGCCGGAATGCCGCTGACCACCGAAGATATCCTCCTGGACCATGGCTTTCCGGGCACCCACCGGGCCGTGACCGTCCATCGCTTCGGCCCGGCACGCACCGACGCCTCCGCCCCGCGCCCCAAGGCCTACATCCAGGCGGCCCTGCACGCCGACGAGATCCCCGGGCTGCTGGTGGCGCAGCACCTGCTGGCTCGGCTGAAGGCCGCCGACGCGGAAGGCCGCGTGCGGGGCGACATCATCCTGGTGCCCTACGCCAACCCCATCGGCCTGTCGCAAGCCGTGCTGGGCACGGCCATCGGCCGCTTCGCCCTCAGCAGCGGCGTCAACTTCAACCGTGACTTCCCCGACCTGGCCGCCCCCGTGGCCGACCAAGTGCTGGGCCGCCTGGGGCCTGACGCCGCCGCCAACGTCGTCCTGGTACGCCGGGCCGCCCTGGCCGCCATCGCCGCCTGGGAAACGGCGACCGAAGCCGACAGCCTGCGCAAGATCCTGATGGGCCTGGCCATCGACGCGGACCTGGTGCTGGACCTGCATTGCGACAGCGAGGCCCTGGTCCACGCCTACACCGGCACCGAATCGTGGCCCGACGCCACCGACGTGATGGCGGAGTTGGGTTGCCGCGCCGTCTTCCT
This sequence comes from Nitrospirillum amazonense, assembly GCF_007828045.1. Classification (GTDB taxonomy): domain Bacteria; phylum Pseudomonadota; class Alphaproteobacteria; order Azospirillales; family Azospirillaceae; genus Nitrospirillum; species Nitrospirillum amazonense_C. The sequence continues at coordinate 7,428 of NZ_VITN01000027.1, forward strand.
GGCGCTGGAGTCCGGTGGCAACCCCTTTGACGAGGCCTGTTCCGGGCTGTGGTGGCGCCTGCGCAACCGCCTGACCGCCGGCCTGTCGGGCGCGGTGCCGCCCCTGCCCGCCGCCTGCCTGGCCGCCACCATCGAGCTGCGCGGCCGCCGCGACGTGGATGATGCCCTGGCCGCGGCCGACGCCGACGCGCTGGTGCGCGTGCTGACCCGGCGCGGCCTGCTGGCGGGCGACGCGGGCGCGGCACCCGCCCCCGCCTGCCAGGCGACGCCGCTGGCCGGGGTGGACCGCGTGCGCGCCCCCGTGGCCGGGGTCGTCCTCTACACCGTGGCGCTGGGCGACACCGTGACCGTGGGCCAGACGGTGGCGGAGGTGGTGGACCCCGTCACCGGCATCCGCCATCCCGCCCGCGCCCGCGCCCCGGGAATCGTCTGGGCCCGGGCTGAACAGCGCTACACCGCCGCCGGTGCCATCATTACCAGCATCGCCGGCGACCGCCCCTTGGCCGAGGAAGGCAGCGGCCTGCTGACGGCCCGCTGACCTCTTCGGCCGCCCCCTTCCTGATAATGGCCCCCTTCCCGTCCACGCGGGCGGCCCTTGCCCCTGGGCCAGGTTCCAGGGAAAGTGGCGGCGGGAGAAGCCCCCGTCGCGTGAGCGACGGGATTGAGTCAGCGCGGGGATATCATGGTGCGGGGATTTCGGGCGGCGCTGGCCGCCTTCATGTTGGCTGGGCTGATGGCGATACTGTCGGCGCCGGCGGAGGCCGCCTGGTACACCGGGCGCAACATCACCGTCGATCAGACGGCCGATGATACGGTCATCGCCTTGGGGCGCAACGTCCAGCTCAACAGCACGGTGGCCGGCAGCGCCATCCTGATCAGCTCCACCGCCACGGTCAGCGGCACGGTGGCCGACAGCCTGATCGTGATGTCGGGCAGCACCACCCTGACGGGCCAGGTGGGCGGCGATGTCGTGCTGGTGGCCGGCAACATCGACATGCAGAAGGGTTCCGTCGTGTCCGGCGACGCCACCCTGCTGGGGGGCGAGGTCACGCTGAACGGCACGGTGGCGGGCGATGTGGCCGTCAAGGGCGGCGAGCTGACGGTGGCCGGCACCATCATGGGCGACGTCGACGCCACCTCTGGCAAGCTGATCCTGCAGCCCGGCGCCCATATCATGGGCGACGTCACCTTCAGCGGCGGCCACGCACTGGAGCTGCCGGCCGGCGCCCATATCGAGGGTAAGGTGCAATACAAGGGCGACGGCATGGAACGCCACCGCCACCGGGACCGGGATGAAGACGCCGACACGGACGGCGGCAACGACACCCGCGGCCACCACCACAGCGGCTGGCACATTTGGATGCCCTGGTTCGGCGGCATCGGCATGATCAGCTTCGCCGTCGGCATGCTGCTGGTGGGCGCGGTGCTTTACATCCTGTTCCCCGGCGCCGTCACCAACGTGGCCGCCGGGATCGCCGGCGATCCCGGCCCGGCGGCGGTGAAGGGCCTGGTGCTGCTGGTCGCGGTGCCGCTGTTCAGCCTGTTCTGCCTGATCACCATCATCGGCATCCCGGTGGCCCTGGTGCTGGGCTTCGCCTACGTCCTGGCGTTGATGGTGGCGATGCCTCTGGCCGGCTTCGCCCTGGCCGACATGGTGACCCAGCGCCGCGGCCCACCGGTCAGCCCGGGCGACCGCATCCGCCGCTATGCCCTGGTGGTCCTGATCCTGGCCGTGCTGCAGTTGATCCCCTTCGTGGGCGGGCTGGTGAAGGTCGGCCTGCTGATGATGGGCCTGGGCGGCTTGGTCAGCCACCTGCGCCGCCGGGGGCCGGTAGCGGCCTACTGAGCCGCCGGGGGCCGCCTACTGGGCCGCCACCGCGTTAGGGCATTGATGGGGGCGGCCCTGGTCCATCGCCGCCCGCAGCGCCTGCCCCTCCGCCAGGATGTCGGACAGACGCACTTGGCCCAGCGCCGCCTCCAGCGCCGCGCTGGCCCGGTTCAGGGCACCGGTGATGGCCCGGTTGGCCATACGCTCCACCGCGCATGCCACATGGCCGTCGCTGGGGCCAATGGTGAAGACCGACGCCGTCTCCAGCGCCTGGTGCACATCCAGCAGGGTGAGATTTTCCAAGGGCCGCGTCAGGCGCCAGCCGCCGCGCGGCCCCTTTTCCGAGGCGACATAGCCCCGGTCGCGCAGGCCCGCCATGGTCCGGCGCACCACCACCGGGTTCGTGTTCAGCATGCGGGCGATGGTGTCCGACGTGGCCGCCCCATCGTTGAAGGCCATGTGGACCAGGACATGCGCCATGCGCGCCAGCCGCGAATCCTTGCTCACAACCCTGACCTTTCCTGGTGACGGCCCAATCTAGCGGCTGCCACCCCTATTCGCAACGGTCACAGTGGCGTGTCTTGACGGCGCGGCCAGAATCGTAATAGCCAGAGTTACGTTTCATTCCCAGGAGCCTCACCATGCCCAACTCCATGATGCGATATGATGTCCTGATCATCGGCGGCAGCTACGCCGGCCTATCGGCCGCCCTGCAGCTAGGCCGTGCCCGCCGCCGTGTGCTGGTGATCGACGCCGGCCAGCGCCGCAACCGCTTTGCCCACGCCTCCCATGGCTTCCTGGGCCAGGACGGCGTGGCCCCCGGGCAGATCATCGCCACCGCCCGGGCGCAGCTGGCGCACTACACCACCGTGGAGATTCGGGAAGGGGCCGCCACCGGCGTGAAGGGTGACGAGCACGGCTTCGTGGTGGAGACCGCCGCCGATCCCGTCAGCGGCGCTCGCCTGATCCTGGCCGGCGGGGTGACCGACAGCCTGCCCGAGGTGCCGGGCCTGGCGGAGCGCTGGGGCCGCCACGTCTTCCACTGCCCCTATTGCCACGGGTATGAGCTGAACCAGGGCCCCATCGGCGTTCTGGCCACGGGACCGGTGTCCCTGCACCATGCCCAGATGCTGCCCGACTGGGGGCCCACCACCCTGTTCCTGAACGGCGCGGTCGATCCCCATGCCGCCGAGCTGGCGGATCTGGCGCGTCGCGGCGTGACGGTGGAGCGCACCCCCGTGGCCGGCTTCTTCGATGAGGGCGCCGACCTGCGCCTGGCCGATGGCCGCACCATTCCCCTGACCGGCGTCTTCACCCTGGCCCGCACCCACATCACCGGCCCCCTGGCCACCGAACTGGGCGTGGACATCGAGGAGGGGCCGCTGGGCCAATGCATCCAGGTGGACGCCATGCAGCAGACCAGCGTCGCCGGTGTGTTCGCCTGTGGCGACGTGGCGCGCCTGGCAGGTTCCGTCCCCCTGGCGGTGGCCAGCGGCGCCATGGCCGGCGTGGCCGCCCACCGCTCGCTGATCTTCACGGCATGAGGTTTGTCACGAGGCTCGGCGCACTAATGCACGTCCCCGAGCGTAGCGATTAGGCCACGACCGCGGCCGCTGGAGATTTGCGGGTAGCATAGCGGACCGCAAAACGAGGAGCGGCGGGGGGGATGCCCGCCGCACTCAGTATAAAGCCCGTTTGCCGGGCGGGCGGCGCGGCAACGTTGTTTCCCGGCGCAGGGTGGCGTAGGCGGCGGCGACCCGGGCGGCCACCGCCGCGTTGTTCAGCAACAGGGCGCGGTTGGCCACCAGGCTGGCGCCTTCCGTCAATTCCTCCAGGCGGGCCAGCAGGAAAGGTGTCAGATCCTTGCCGCGCACGCCCTGCCCCTCGGCCTCTGCCACCGCCAGGCGGATGGCCTGCTCGATGGCCTCGGCATCCAGGGCCGCCTCTTCCGGGATGGGCACGGCGATGAGGACGCCGCCATTCAAGCCCAGCTGCCATTTGGCGCGCAGGATGCGGGCCACGTCGTCCGCCGAATCACAGCGGCTGTCGACCGGCAGGTTGCATTGGGCGGTGTAAAAGGCGGGGAAGTTGTCCGTGCCATAGCCGACCACGGGCACGCCCCGCGTCTCCAGGTACTCCAGCGTCTTGGGCAGGTCCAGGATGGCTTTGGCGCCGGCGCAGACCACGGCCACGTCGGTGCGGGCCAGTTCCTCCAGGTCGGCGGAGATGTCCAGCGTCGTCTCCGCCCCCCGGTGCACGCCGCCGATGCCCCCGGTGGCGAAGACGGAGATGCCGGCCAGGCGGGCGGCGATCATGGTGGCGGCCACGGTGGTGGCGCCGTCACCGCCGGCCGCCAGCACCAGGGGCAGGTCACGCCGGCTCACCTTGCGGATGCCGCCGGCGGCCAGGCGCTCGAAATCCTCCGCCTCCAGGCCGATGCGGATGCGGCCGTCCAGGATGGCGATGGTGGCGGGTACGGCGCCGTTGGCCCGTACCGTCGCCTCCATGGCCTTGGCGGCCTCGATATTGGCGGGATAGGGCAGCCCGTGGCTGATCACCGTGGATTCCAGGGCCACGACGGCGCGCCCGGCCTTGATGGCCGCCGCGATCTCCCCCTTGATCACGCAATAGTCCAGCATGCCCGCCCCCTTTGTCGATGCCCTCAAGCGCCGGGCGCGGCCATCTGGCCGCTTGGCTTGCTCGGTAGCATGAGCGCGTTACAGCACCGCCGCCAGCCGCCGGATCAATTCGGCGGCACCGGCCGCCGCCGCCCGGCAGAAGGCGGGAAAGTCCATATGGCTGTCGGCCCCGGCCAGGTCGCTGAGACTGCGCACCACCAGGTAGGGCACGCCCCAGCGCGTCGCCACCTGGGCCACGGACGCGCCCTCCATCTCCACCGCCTGCGCCGCGAAGGTGCGGAACAGCCGGTCGCGCGAGGTTTCGCAGTTCAGGAACTGGTCGCCCGTCAGCACGGTTCCGAAATGAATGCCGGGCACCCGCGCTTCCCCGCCCGTGGCCTCCGCCGACAGGGCCGGCAGCACCAGGCCGTCCAGGGCCGCGCGGGCCTTGGCCTCAAGTCCCTGATCCAGGTCATAACCGTGGGCCTCGTCGAAGCCCGGCAGGGGCGGCACCCCCGGCTGGTAAACCTTCAGCTCACCCTTCGCCAGGGCGCCGTAGTCATGCTGCACCAGGCGGGTCGCCACCACCACGTCGCCGATGGCCAGGGCCGGGTCCACGCCGCCGGCCACGCCGGAAAACAGCAGGGCACGGCAACCGAACACCTGCAACAGCAGGGTGGAGACGACCGCGGCGTTGACCTTGCCGATGCCGGCCTCCACCAGCACCACCTGGCGGCCGTCCATGCTGCCCTGCTGGAAGGTGAAGCCCGCGATGTCGCGTGTGCTCTCCGCCCGGAAATGCGCGCCGAAATGGGCGATTTCCTCGGGGATGGCGCAAATCAGCCCCAGCGGGCCGCCCTTCTGCTCGATCATGTCGGACTTCATCCCATTATTCGCACTGGAGCCTAGCAGCATCCTATTGGGCGCCGGGCCTGAACCTCATATATCCTGAGGGCATGCCGCCTGTCGCGCCAATCTCTGTTCCAGGGCCAGATCCAGAGCTGTTGCCCGCCAACATCGCGGGGTGGTTCGCCCATCGCGGCTGGACACCGCACGCCCATCAGCTGGAGATGTTGCGCGCCGCCCAGCGGGGGGACCATACCCTGCTGATCGCCCCCACCGGCGGCGGCAAGACGCTGGCGGGATTCCTGCCCAGCCTGATCGAGCTGTCGGAACGCCCGCGCGAGGGGCTGCACACCCTCTACATCTCCCCCCTCAAGGCGCTGGCGGTGGACATCGCCCGCAACCTGGAACAGCCGGTGGCGGAGCTGCGCCTGCCCATCCGGGTGGAGACGCGCACCGGCGACACGCCGGAGGCCAAGCGCCGCCGCCAGCGCGCCCACCCGCCGCAGATCCTGATGACCACGGTGGAAAGCCTGGCGCTGCTGCTGTCGTATCCCGAGGCGGCAACGCTGTTCGGCACCCTGCGCACCGTCATCGTGGATGAGCTGCACGCCCTGGCCGGCAGCAAGCGCGGCGACCTGCTGGCCCTGCACCTGGCGCGGCTGGGCAGCCTGGCGCCCAGCGCCCGCCGGGTGGGCCTGTCCGCCACGGTGGCCCATCCCCAAGCGCTGGCCGACTATCTGGCCCTGCCCCACCATCCGGTCGCCCCCGCGACCCCGGTCAACATCGTGCGCGGCGCCCCCGGCGCGCCGGCGGAGGTGGGCATCCTGCTGACCATGGAGATCCCCTGGGGCGGGCACATGGCGCTGCAGACCATGCCGGACGTCTATGAGCAGGTGAAGGCCTGCGGCACCACCCTGATCTTCGTGAACACCCGCGCCCAGGCCGAACTGGTGTTCCAGGAGCTGTGGCGGGTGAATGCCGACGCCCTGCCCATCGCCCTGCACCACGGCAGCCTATCGACCGAGCAGCGCCGCAAGGTCGAGGCGGCCATGGCGCGGGGCGCCCTGCGCGCCGTGGTCGCCACCAGCTCCCTGGACCTGGGCATCGACTGGGCCGCCGTGGACCTGGTGGTGCAGATCGGCGCACCCAAGGGCGTCAGCCGCCTGCTGCAGCGCATCGGCCGCGCCAACCACCGCATCGACCTGACCTCCCGCGCCCTGCTCGTTCCCGCCAACCGGTTCGAGGTGCTGGAGTGCAAGGCCGCCATCGACGCCGTCCACGCCGGCACCCTGGACGGCGACCCGCCGCGCCCCGGCGGGCTGGAGGTGCTGGCCCAGCACGTTGTGGGCACCGCCTGCGCCGGGCCCTTCGACGCGGAGCACCTGTTCACCGAGGTCACCAGCTGCGCGCCTTACGCCCATCTCACCCGGGAGCGGTTCGAGCAGATCATGGATTTCGTCGCCACCGGCGGCTACGCCCTTCGGGCCTATGAACGCTTCCAGCGCCTGCGCCGGCGGGAGGATGGGCTGTGGCAGCTGGCCAACTACCAGGTGGCGCGGCAGTACCGCCTGAACGTCGGCACCATCGTGGAAGAACCGACGGTCAAGGTCCGTATGTCCAATGGCGGGTCCATCGGCGATGTGGAGGAATATTTCATCCAGGGCCTGGTGCCGGGCGACACCTTCATCTTCGGCGGCCAGCTGCTGCGCTTCGTCGGCATGCGCGACAACGCCGCCATCGTGGTCAAGGGCGGCCAGGGCCAGCCCAAGGTGCCGGTCTATGCCGGCGGCCGCCTGCCCCTGACCACCCACCTGGCCGACCGGGTGCGCGCCATGCTGGCCGACCCCGGCCAATGGCGCGACTTGCCGGCGGAGGTGGCGGAATGGCTGCGCATCCAGCGTTATGTCTCGGCGCTGCCCGACCGCACCGGCCTGCTGGTGGAAACCTTCCCGCGCGGCGGCAAGGAGTTCCTGGTGGCCTATACCTTCGAGGGCCGCAACGCCCACCAGACCCTGGGCATGCTGCTGACCCGCCGCATGGAGCGGCTGGGCCTGCACCCGCTGGGGTTTGTCGCCACCGATTATGTCCTGGCCATCTGGTCGCTGAGCACCGCCACCGACATGGACGCCCTGTTCGCGGAGGACATGCTGGGCGACGACCTGGAGGAATGGATGGACGAGTCCAGCATGCTGCGCCGGACCTTCCAAACCGTGGCCACCATCGCCGGCACGCTGGAGCGCCGCCACCCGGGCGAGGAGAAGACCAAGCGCCAGATGACCGTCAGCGCCGACCTGATCTACGACGTGCTGCGCCGCCACGACCCCGGCCACCTGCTGCTGCAGGCCACCCGCGCCGAGGCCGCCGCCGGCCTGACTGACGTGCGCCGCCTGGCCGACATGCTGGCCCGCGTGAAGGGGCACATCCGCCACATGGCGCTGGACCGCATCTCCCCCCTGGCCGTGCCCGTGCTGCTGGAGATCGGCCGCGTCATGGTGGGCGGCCGGGCGGACGAGGTGCTGTTGCAGGAAGCGGCCGAGGAACTGGCGGCCGAAGCCCTGCCCAAGACCATGCGCCAAGGCCAGGGGCTGTTGCCGTTCTGAGGCGGTAGACGCCAAAACGGCGCGGGATCGCTCCCGCGCCGTTTGGAACCATAGTTGCCGCCCGCGTCAGCCGACGTTGGACGGATGGCTGTCGTAGGCGTCTATGACGCGGGTGGTGTAGACCAGCGCGGCGCCGGCGCCGATGGCCACGGCCACACCCAGGGCCTCGGCGATTTCCTCCTTGGTCGCGCCATTCTTGATGGCGGCGTCGGTGTGGACGGTGATACAGCCGTCGCACTTCACGCTCACGGCCACCGCCAGGGCGATCAGCTCGCGGGTCTTGGCGTCCAGGTGGTTGGTGTGCTGGCCGGCGCCGCTGATGGTGACGTAGCCCTTCACCGTGTCGGGGCTGAGTTTGGCATAGGCACCGACGCCGGCGCCAATCTGCTGACGATACTGGTTCCAATCGAGCATCATGATCTGCTTCCTTTCATCCGCGGGGCGCTATCGGGTGAAGCGCCGTCCGGTGTGCGTTTCGATGAGGGAAAGGTAGCGCCGGCCCGCCCGCCGCTGAATGCCCGGGCGGATCGAGGTCGTGACCGGCAGGATCAACGTTGGCTGGATGAAGCAAAGTCGATGGACGACGATCGCAACGATGTGCTGAGCGCGCTGGCCCCCCTGATCCAGGTGCGCCCGCAGGTGGAGCAGCGCTGCCTGTTCGGGCCCGGCTGGTCGGCCCCGCACGGGCGGGAACCCCTCGGTCTGGCGCCCTTCCACATCGTGGCGGCGGGCAAGGCCCAGGTGCTGCTGCCCGACCTGGACCGGACGCTGGACCTGAGCGGCGGCGATGTCCTGTTGTTGCCCCATGGCGCGCGGCACACGGTGCGTACCGCCGGCGCCCCGGCCGACGCCACAACAAGACTGGAGCGTCACGACAACGGCGTGGTGGAGGTGCGGCGGACCAGCGACCTGTCCGGCGGCGCCTCTCCCGCCCCGGCCCTGGACCTGATCTGCGGGCGATTCGCCTTTGAGCGCGTGGCCGACAACCCGCTCCTGGCCCTGTTGCCGGAAGCAGTGCACCTGCGCGGCGGCGGGCGGCACCTGGCCCGCTTGGTGGAAACCATCCGTGATGAGGTGGCCGCCCCCCGCCCCGGCGCCCGCGCCATCGCCACCGATCTGGCCCGCGCCCTGTTCACCATGATCCTGCGCGGACACCTGGAGGATCACGGCGAGGGCACGGAGGTGGCGGGACTGCTGGCCCGCCCGGCGACCGCCCGGGTGGTGGCGGCCCTGGTGGGCGACCCCGCCCGGCCCTGGAGCCTGGACGAACTGGCGGACCAGGCCCATCTATCCCGCGCCAGCCTGGTGCGCGCCTTCCGCGCCGCCGGTGCCCCCGCCCCGCTGACCTTCCTGGCCCAGGTACGCATGACGCTGGCCGTGCGCCACCTGGTGGCCGAGGGTCTGTCGCTGGCGGAAACGGCGGCCCGCGTGGGCTATGAATCGGAAAGCGCGTTCAGCCGCGCCTTCAAACGCCATTACAATGCCGCCCCCGGGGATTACCGGGACGCGGCGCGCGCCTGACTGAAGGGGATCTTTTTCGCATGAACGCCCGTTTCGGCACCGGCAGCACCGGCGACCAGACCAGCCTGACCGTCAACGGGGCCGTGGTGCTGGCGGACGCCAGCGGCGCCCTGTTCTGGCCGGACCGGGGCCTGCTGGTGGTGGCCGACCTGCACCTGGAAAAGGGCACGGCCTTCGCCGGGCGCGGCACCCTGCTGCCCCCCTACGATACCGCGGCCACCCTGGCGCGGCTGGAGGCTACCTGCCGCCGCCTGGCGCCGCGGCGCGTCCTATGCCTGGGTGACAGCTTCCATGACCAGCGCGCGGGCGCCCGCGTGTCGGCGGACGACGGCCGGCGCCTGGCGGCCCTGATCCAGGGCCATGAGTGGCTATGGGTGGTGGGCAACCATGATCCGGCCCCGCCGCCGGATTGGGGCGGCCGAGTGGTGGACGATTGGGTGGAGGGCCCGCTGGTCTTCCGCCATGAAGCGCAGGACGTCACCCCGGCGGGGGAGATCTCCGGCCACTACCACCCCAAGGCCAGCGTGCCCACGCGGGCGCGGCGGGTGGGGGGGCGCTGCTTCATCACCGACGGGCATCGCCTGGTGCTGCCGGCCTTCGGCGCCTACACCGGCGGGCTGGACGTGCGCGAGGCGGCCCTGCGCCGCCTGTTCCCCGGCGCCTTCAACATCGTGCTGCTGCATCGCGATCGCGGCTACGCCTTCCACTCGACCCACATCCTGGGGCCTGACCTGGCGAATACCGGCACATATTGACAGGGTCCCAAAAAGGAAACGGGCGGCCCGGGGATGGGGGGACCCGGGCCGCCCTTAGGTCGTCCGCTGAACGCGCTTTGGGGGGTGCGCAGCCAGGCCGGGATGGGGGAACCGGTACACTGGATCATCGAGCGGACACTGTTTCAAATAGGATCCCCGCTGGGAAAAACAAGCACGCCAATACATCAGTATAGGGTGGGGAATAGATTTCGCCCGGGGTGATCCACCGGATGGACGGGTACGTATCTTACGTCATATGCGGTTCGTCCTGCGACGTTCCGTCCAACATCCTGCCAAAACCCGCGCCAGCCCTGCGGCCAGCCCCGAATGTCCCCTTTTTTCTTGCCCGCTATTGTAGCGCTCACACCACGCCGGCACGCCGGCGCATGCCTGTCATCTGCAGAAATGCTAGGGTTCGCCTGATGTCCGCCGCCCCGAAGCCGCCCGTCATCGTCTGGTTCCGTCAAGATCTGCGCCTGGCCGACAACCCCGCGTTGGGCCGCGCCGTCCAATCCGGCAAGCCGGTGGTGCCAGTCTACATCCTGGACGACCACACGCCGGGACCGTGGGCGCCGGGGGGCGCGTCGCGCTGGTGGCTGCACCACAGCCTGGCGGCCCTGTCCGGGGCGTTGGGCGACCTGGGCTGCCCCCTCATCCTGCGGCGGGGTCGCGCGGACGTGGCGCTGCATGCCCTGGTGCGGGAGACGGGGGCGGAAGCGGTGGTGTGGAACCGCTGCTACGAGCCCCACGCCATAGCCCGCGACAGCGCGCTGAAAGCCGACCTCAAGGCCGAGGGCGTCGCCGTCGACAGCTTCAATGCAGCCCTGCTGGCGGAACCGTGGACGGTGAAGACCGGCACGGGCGGCCCCTACAAGGTGTTCACCCCCTTCTGGAAGGCCGTGCGGGAGGGATTGGACCCGGGGCTGCCCGAACCCGCCCCCCGGCACCTGGCCGCCCTGCCCACGCCGCCCGACAGCGACCGGCTGGAGGATTGGGGCCTGCTTCCCACCAGGCCCGACTGGGCGGGGGGCCTGCGCGACAGCTGGACACCCGGCGAAGCGGGCGCGCGACAGCGTCTGGAGGATTTCCTGGTCCAGGCCGTGGCACGGTACCCCGAGGGGCGCGACTACCCGGCGCAGCCGCTGACGTCCCACCTGTCCCCCCATTTGCACCACGGCGAGATCTCCCCCCGCCAGATCTGGGCGGCCGCGCGGACCCATGGTACCGCCCCCCGGGGCGCCCAGGGGGGGATGGACGGCGTGGACTCGTTCCTGCGCGAACTGGGGTGGCGCGAGTTCTGCCACCACCTGCTCTATCATTTCCCCTTCCTGCCTGAACGCCCCTTGAATCCGAAGTTCGAGGCCTTCGCCTGGGATGACAACGCTGGCCATCTGGCGGCGTGGCAACGCGGCCTCACGGGCTACCCCATCGTCGATGCCGGGATGCGGGAACTGTGGGCCACCGGCTGGATGCACAACCGGGTGCGCATGGTGGTGGGGTCCTTCCTGGTGAAGCACCTGCTGTTGCCCTGGACCGCCGGCCAGGCCTGGTTCTGGGACACGCTGGTGGACGCGAACCTGGCCAACAACGCCGCCGGCTGGCAATGGATCGCCGGCTGCGGTGCCGACGCCGCCCCCTATTTCCGCGTGTTCAACCCGGTGCTGCAGGGGGAGAAGTTCGACGCCCGGGGGGACTATGTGCGCCGCTGGGTGCCCGAGCTGGCGCGCCTGCCCGACCGCGTGCTGCACCAGCCCTGGACTGCCGATCCCATCACCCTGCGGGCGGCCGGCGTGCGCCTGGGCCACGACTACCCCTACCCGGTGGTGGAGCACAAGGCGGCGCGGCAGCGGGCGCTGGACACCTTCGCGGCGATCAGGGACGACAACGATTGACCTCTGGGGTTAAATGCCGATGCGAGATCAGATGGATGACCAGGGACCCGCGATTGACGCGGGCAGCGGGAGCGCGGGTATGAAGATCGCCGTCATCGGCGCCGGCATCACGGGCATGAGCTGCGCCTGGCTGTTGGCGCGGCAGGGCCATGACGTGACCCTGTTCGAGCAGAACAGCTATCTGGGCGGCCACTCCAACACGGTGGACGTGCCCGGTCGCGGCGCCCATCCCATGCCCGTGGACACCGGCTTCATCGTCTACAACGCCGCGACATATCCCAACCTGGTGGCGTTGTTCGAGCATCTGGACGTGCCCACCCAGGCGTCCGACATGTCCTTCGCCGTCACCCTGGACCGGGGCAAGCTGGAATATTCCGGCACCAACCTGGCCGGCATGTTCGCACAAAAGCGCAACCTGCTGTCGCCCACCTACCACTTGATGCTGCGCGACATCCTGCGCTTCTACAAGACGGCCCCGGCGCTGCTGGACCAGCCCTCGGCCGCCGCCATGACGCTGGGCGAATACCTGGTGGCGCAGCGTTATGGCCATCGCTTCATCTATGACCACCTGCTGCCCATGGGCGCGGCCATCTGGTCCTCCACCATCGGGGAGATGCTGTCCTTCCCGGTGCAAAGCTTCGTGCGCTTCTTCTGCAACCACGGCCTGCTGAAGCTGAAGGAACGGCCGCAGTGGCGCACGGTCACAGGCGGCAGCCGCGCCTATGTCACCCGCCTGACCCGGTCGCTGGAAGGCCGCCTGCACACCGGCCGCGCCATCGTCGCCCTGCGGCGTTCCGGCGCCGCCGTGCTCATCCAGGACTCCCAGGGGTGGAGCGGCAGCTATGACCATGTCGTGCTGGCGACCCATGCCGACCAGGCCCTGGCCATGCTGCTGGACCCGTCGGAGGAGGAGCGGCGCATCCTGGGCGCCTTCCGCTATCAGATGAACCGGGCGGTGCTGCACCGCGACCCGCTGCTGATGCCCCGGCGCGCCAAGGCCTGGTCCAGCTGGAACTACAGCGCCCATTCCACCCGGGACCGCGACGCCAAGGTGTCCGTCACCTACTGGATGAATTTGCTGCAGGGGCTGGACAAGCGCGTGCCCCTGTTCGTCACCTTGAACCCCATCACCGAACCGCGCCCGTCGCTGAAGGTGCGGGAGTTCATCTACGACCATCCGCTGTTCGACCTGGCCGCCGCGACGGCGCAGCAGGAATTGGGCCTGATCCAGGGCACCCGCCGCACCTGGTTCTGCGGCGCCTATTGCGGCTATGGCTTCCATGAGGATGGCCTGTCCGCCGGCCTCGCGGTGGCCGAATCGCTGGGCGCCCAGCGGCCGTGGCAGGTCACCGACGCCTCCCCCGCCGGGCGCAACGCCCGACCGCGGGGCAGCGCCCGCCTGGCGGCGGCGGGGTAAGGGGGATGGTCCTGGTCCGCAAGCGCGTGAGGCGAATTACCACCCCGGCCTGATCGTCAGGCCGGACCGTGGCGTTCGCCCCATCCCTCGCGGTTCCCAAGGACATCATCCCATGACATCCCCCACACCCATGCTGCACCTGGTGTGCGGCAAGATCGCCGCCGGCAAGTCCACGCTCACAGCCACCCTGACGGCGGAACCCGGCACCATCCTACTGAGCGAGGACCAGTGGCTGGCCCGCCTGTATCCCGAGGAACTGGCCAGCGTCGCCGACTACATCCGGCTCAGCGCCCGCTTGCGCCAGGTCGTGGGCCCGCACGCCGTGGCCTTGCTGCGGGCCGGGCTGTCGGTGGTGCTGGACTTCCCCGCCAACACGCCCGGCTTGCGCCTATGGATGCGCGGCCTGTTCGAGGAAGCCGGCGCCGCCCATACCCTGCATTACCTGGAGGTGCCCGACGAGATCTGCCGCCAGCGCCTGCGCGCCCGCAACGCCGCCGGCGGCCACGACTTCGCCGCCACCGACGCGGAGTTCGACGCCATCACCCGCTACTTCGTCCCGCCGGATGAAGCGGAAGGCTTCATGATCGTACGCTACCCCTAAACTCAGCCCGCCAGGAAGTCCGCGATGGCCCGGCCCAGGTCGGGCTTGGTCACCGCGCTCATGTGGTCGCCGGGGATTTCGACGTAGCGGGCGTTGGGCAGGGCCGCGACCAGGTCGGACGCGGACCCGTTGTCCTGGTCCTGGGCGCCGGCGGTGATGAGAATGGGCAGGTCCAGGCCGGCCAGCACGCCCGGCGGGGTATCGACGAAGGTCTCCAGGACGTTCAGCAGGGCGACGGGATCGCCGCCGACCGTCTTCAGGAAGGCCTCCGCCATCCATTCCGGCGTGCCGCGTTCGAAGGTGCCCAGGTTGGTCAGGATGCGGCGGAAGTGCTCCCCCCGGCCGGCGGTATGGGTCAGGCCGGCCAGGCCCATGCCGGCGCAGATGGCGCGGGCCGGGGTGGCGCCGCGCGCCAGCATGCGCATGGTGGTGCGCCCGCCCAGGGAATAGCCGCCCAGGTCATAGTCGGTCAGGCCCAGATGCTCCACCAGCGCCAGGCCGTCGTCGGCCAGCACGTCGGGCGGGTAGGCCGACACCTCATGCGGCTTGGCACTGTCGCCGTGGGCCCGCAGATCGGGCATGATGACACGGTAGCCGCGCTCCGCGATGCGGGCGGCGTGACCGTACTTCAGCCAGTTGACCGTGGCGGTGGAGAAATAGCCGTGGATCAGCACCAGCGGCCGGCCTTGACCCAGTTCGCGGTAGGCCAGGCGCTGGCCGTCGCGGCCGAAGAAATGCTGAACGGCGATGTCGGAGGAGGCCACGATGGTGCATCCGGCGTTGGGAAAGGTCAGGTCCCAAAACTATCGCCGGGCCGCCAGATTGGAAAAGTCTTCCGCCGCTTAACGGCCGAGCGCCTTGCGCATGCCCCACGCGGCCAGCTGGGTGCCGCAGCCCATGGTCATCAGCCGGGGGCCCTGGCGCTGATAGCCCATGGCCTCATAAAACCCCACCGCGTTCATGGAGGAGGTGAGATACAGGGCACCGGCGCCCCGGTCGCGGGCGAGGGTCTCGATCTCTTCCAACAGGCGCCGGCCCGTGCCCTTGGCGGCCACGGGATCGACATAGACGGCCCGCACCTCGGCGCTATAGAGCGCGGAAAAGCCGACCACGCGGCCCGCCTGCTCCGCCACCAGCACATGCTCCCCCCACTCCGTCATGGCGGTGCGGTAGTCTCCCGCCTCACGCCCGCCCAGGAGGGCGATGAGTTGTTCGGGCGAATAATGCCCGGCGCAGAAAGCGTGCACGGAACGGATATGGACCTGGCGAATGCCCTCGGCGTCGTCGGCCTCCCCAGCCCGGATCACCGGCATTGGGGCATCAAGGGGGGGTGTGCGTATGCTCGACCGGTACATGCCGCCCAATTCTATCCTCGCCCAGGGGCTTCGGCAGCGCCCGTCCAGCACCTGGAACAGTCGCGGTCATTTCAAAGAAAACGTGCGCCACCCGGGTCCCCAACGCGGGGAAGCTGCACGTCGATGAAGTATGCACGGGGAAGACGCCGAAAGCGATGCCTCGCATGCATCCATTGCTATTTTCCCGGTAATTCGGGCAGCACGCAAGCCGGCCATTCACCATTTCGACATCAGCGGCGCAGGAATGCCCGGCGGGGGCTTCCATCCCCGACCGGGACCGCTATCCTGGCAGGGCATATTCCCTGCGATAGGCCGCCCCTTGGACACGCTTGCCTCTCCCGCCACCTTGCTCGCCCCGGACGAGCCGCCCGCCGTCACGGTGGTGAATCCCCAAGGACCCGCCCCCGTGGTGCTGCTGTGCGAACATGCCGCCCGCCGCGTGCCCGCCCGCCTGGGCACCCTGGGCGTGCCGGCGGCCGACATGGAACGGCACATCGCCTGGGACATCGGGGCGGAGGCGGTGACTCGCGCGCTGGCCCGGCGGCTGGACGCGCCGGCGGTCATCGCCGGATATTCCCGCCTGGTGGTGGATTTGAACCGGCCGCTGGACAGCGCCACGCTGATGCCGGCGGTCAGCGATGGCACCCCCATCCTGGCCAACCAGGCCCTGACCGATGCCGATCGCCAGGCGCGGCTGGACGCCCTGTTCCACCCCTACCACGCCGCCGCGCACGCCTGCGTCGATGCCAAGCGCGCGGCGGGCCAGGTACCGGCCATCATCTCCGTCCACAGCTTCACGCCGGTCATGAACGGCTTCCAGCGCCCCTGGCACCTGGGGGTGCTGTGGGACCAGGATGGCCGCCTGCCCCTGCCACTGCTGGACCTGCTGCGGGCCCTGCCGGGCGTGGTGGTGGGCGACAACGTTCCCTACTCGGGCCGCGACGGCCACGGCTACACCCTGAAGACCCATTCCACCCGCCCGGGCCTGCCCGGTGTGCTGATCGAGGTGCGGCAGGATCTGATCGGCGACGCGGTAGGGGTGGAACACTGGTCCGCCCTGCTGGCCCAAGCCCTTGGACAGCTGATCGGCCGCCCCGATATACACCACGCGCTGGCCGGCGCCTGAGCCGCCCCCCATTCACAAGGGCCCACTCGCAGGGGCCCATTCACAAGGATATCCCATGGTTCCGGAGATCGACGACGCCACCCGGGTGGAGCTTGAGGCCGCCGCCTTCCGCCGGCTGGTGGCCCATTTGCGTGAGCGCACGGACGTGCAGAACATCGACCTGATGAACCTGGCCGGATTCTGCCGCAACTGCCTGTCCAAATGGTACCGCGCCGCCGCCGAGGAGAAGGGCGTGGCGCTGGACTATGAGGCCGCGCGCGAGATCGTCTACGGTATGCCGTATGAGGACTTCAAACGCCTGCACCAGCGCGAGGCGACGGCGGAGCAGAAAGCGGCGTTTGAGCAGAACAAGCCGAAGGACTGACACGGGGTGGCGCCCCCTTTACCGGCGCTTGCCCATCCCCGGCGGCGCAGGTAAGGTCGCGCCCTCACCATTCAGACCACCCACTTAGAACGAAGAGGCATTCCCCATGTCGGACGCCCCTGTTGCGACGGATGTTGGCGGCATCGCCGGCGACCGCCTGCGCTCCATCATCGAGCGCATCGAACGCCTGGAAGAGGACAAGAAGGGCATCGCGGACGACATCAAGGACATCTACGCCGAAGCCAAGGGCGTGGGGTTCGAGACCAAGATCATCCGCGCCATCGTCCGCCTGCGGAAGATGGAAAAGAACGACCGGCAGGAACAGGACGCCCTGCTGGAGCTCTACAAGGCCGCGCTGGGCATGGAATGAGCCGCGGGGCTCGTGAGAGCCCCCGCACCGTCAGGATCAAGGCCGGGCCGCCGCGGAGCGCCCGGCCTTTTTCTTGAGCGACTTTCTTTGGCGGCCCGCCCCTCAATCAAACCGGTAGGCGTCCATGGCCAGGGCGCCCAGTTGCACGCTGTCATGCAGGCGGCGGCCGGGCTGCCCAGGGCTGGCGGCGCCCACGGCGGCGAACAGGGGCAGCAGGTGTTCGTCGCGCGGGTGGTTCTGGCGGGCGAAGGGCGCGCGGGCGCGGTAGTCGTCCAGCGCCGCCACGTCGGCGCCGCTGACCTTGTCATGGATCCAGGATTGGAAGGCGGCGGCCCAGGGCACCACCTCGTCCGTGCCCTCCCACGCCAGGTCACGCAGATTGTGGGTCAGCGAGCCCGAGGCGATGATCATCACCCCCTGGTCGCGCAGGGGCCGCAGCGCCTCGCCCAGACGGCGGTGGTGGGCGGGGCCCAGGTGCGGCTGGATGGACAGCTGGGCCACCGGGATGTCGGCCTCCGGGAACATCAGGGTCAGGGGGACCCAGGCGCCGTGGTCCAGGCCGCGCGCCTCCCCGGCGGTGACCGTGATGCCGGAGGTGGCCAGGGCCGCCAGGGCCGCCCGCGCCACCTCCGGCGCGCCGGGGGCGGGGTAGCGCATCTCGAACAGGGCGCGGGGAAAGCCGCCGAAATCGTGGATGGTCTCCGGCCGGTCGGCCAGGGAGGCCGTGGGCGCCGCCGTCTCCCAATGGGCCGACAGCACGAGGATGGCGCGGGGGGCGCCCGCCGCCCGGATGTCGCGGCCCAGGGACTGCAGGAAGCGCCGCGCCGCGCTGTCCTGCAGCGCCAGCATGGGGGAGCCGTGGGAGATGAAATAGACCGGCTGGCGCGCCGCCGTGGCGGCGGCCGCGCTGGGAGCCGCGCTGGCGGCGGGCATGACGGTGGAGAAGGCGGACGGCATGGGACGGGACCTTGGGCTTGGAAGGACTGACCCTTCCAACATGGGCCCATCGGCACCATTTGCCAAATCACTGGTTATCACCATCACCATTCATCATAGTGATGGCGAATTGCCAAGGGACCATCCATGGACATCCGCCAGATTGATCTGAACCTGCTGCACGTCTTCGACGCGCTGTACCGGGAGCGGCAGGTGACGCGGGCCGGACGGGCGCTGGGCCTGTCGCAGTCCGCCGTCAGCAACGCGCTGGCCCGCCTGCGACAGCACATGGGCGACGACCTGTTCGTGCGCACCCCCACCGGCATGGTGCCCACCGCCGTGGCCGACACCATGGCCCGCCCCCTGCAAGGCGCCCTGGATCAGGTACGGGCCGCCCTGGCCGCCCGCCAGCCCTTCCTGCCGTGCGAGGCGCGGGACGCCATCACCGTGGGCCTGTCTGACCACGCCGAGTTCGTGCTGGGCCCGCCCCTGGTGGCGGCCCTGCGGGCGGAGGCGCCGGGCCTGTCCCTGGTGCTGCGCCATGCCGACAAGGACAACGCCCTGCCCGGGCTGGAGTCGGGCCTGCTGGATCTGGCGCTGGGCATGCTGCCCGATCCCCCGGCGCACATGACGCGGCAGATGCTGGTGCGCGACGGCCTGGCGGTGCTGATGCGTCCGGGTCACCCGGCCCTGGATGCCCCCTGGACCCTGGAGACCTACCTCGCCTACCCCCACCTGCTGGTCTCGGCCACCGCGTCCAAGGTGGGGGCGGTGGACCGTATGCTGGAGACGGTGGGCCGGCAGCGCACCCTGGCGGTGGTGGCATCCCACCTGCTGGCCGCCGCCCCCATGCTGCGCGACAGCGACCTGTTCTGCACCATGCCGGCGCGCGTGGCCCACCCCCTGGCAGCCGCCTTCGGCCTGGTGGTGCTGCCCCTGCCGCCGGACATGCCGGTGAGTGACAGGCCAGTGGGTGATAGGCCAGCAGGCGACAAGCCCGCGGGCGGCATGCGCCTGTCCATGGTCTGGCACCGCCGCCTGGACAGCCACCCGGCCCACGCCTGGCTGCGCCGCCGGGTGGCGGAGGTCGCCCGGTCCCTGCCCCCCGTTCCCGGGGTCGCGGGCGGCGGGGCCGACACCACCGCCGCTTGACCTGCCTCATTGGCCGCCACCCGGCGGCGATGTAAAGTGCGGCCCCTGATTCTTCCCCTCCTGACCTGGTGACGACGCCTTGGCCGAGCCCAACTTTTTCCTGAACGACATCTGGTACTACGCCATGCCCGGCCGCACCCTGGCCGTGGGCGCCATGCGGGCGCAGACCCTGCTGGGCCAGCCGGTGCTGTTCGGCCGCACCCAGGAGGGCGCCGTCTTCGCCCTGCGCGACATCTGCCCCCACCGCGGCATTCCGCTGTCCTGCGGCCGATTCGACGGCACGGAGGTGGAGTGCTGCTACCACGGCTGGCGCTTCGACCGGGAGGGCAAGTGCACCGACATCCCCTCGCTGGTGGAGGGGCAGGACTTCGACCTGAACCGCATCCACGTGCGCAACTATCCAGTGCGGGAGATCAGCGGCAACGTCTGGATCTGGATGGGCGCCGGGGAGCCCGACCAGGAACCGCCGCAGCCGCCGGGCCTGCCCGCCGACAAGCAGCCGGACATGGTCATGTCCATGGACTTCCCCTGTCATCTGGACCATGCGGTGGTGGGCCTGATGGACCCGGCCCACGGGCCTTTCGTCCACCAGTCCTGGTTCTGGCGCTCCACCAAGTCCATCCACGCCAAGGAGAAGGCCTTCGGGCCTGGCCCCTACGGCTTCGTCATGAAGAAGCACCGGCCGTCCAGCAACTCCCGCGCCTACACCATCCTGGGCGGCGTGCCGGAGACGGAGATTTCCTTCCGCCTGCCCGGCATCCGGACGGAGACCATTTCGACCGGGAAGCACACCGTCTGGAACCTGACGGCGGTGACGCCGGTGGATGAGGGCAACACCCGCATCACCAACCTGTTCTACTGGACCCTGCCCTGGGCCAACCTGCTGAAGCCGGTGCTGCGCCCCATCGCGGAGCGTTTCCTGGGCCAGGACCGCGACGTGGTGGTGATGCAGCAGCAGGGCCTGCGCTACGACCCGACCCTGATGCTGATCAAGGACGCCGACACCCAGGCGCGCTGGTACTATCAGCTGAAGAACGAGTTCCGCCGTGCCCGGGAAGAGAAGCGCCCCTTCGAAAATCCCGTGCGCGATACCGTCCTGCGCTGGCGCAGCTGAGGGATCGATCCGCTATAGTCATGTCCGAACCGCTCGCTGACGAGAGACCGGACATGACCGCGACCGCCGACTCCACCGCCCCCCTGGGGACCCTGCCCACCTGGGACCTGCCCACCTGGGACCTGTCTGACCTGTACAGCGGGCCGGACAGCCCAGGTCTGCGGGCGGACCTGGAGCGGGTGGAGCGTGAGGCCCAGGCCTTCCATGGCCGCTATTCGGGCAAGCTGCCCGGCCTGTCGGGCAAGGAGCTGGGCCAGGCCGTCGCCACCTACGAGGCGCTGGATGAGGCGCTGACGCGGATCATGAGCTATGCCGGGCTGCTGTACGCCGGCGACCAGAGCGACGGTGCCATCGCCCGCTTCTACCAGTCCATGCAGGAGAAGGTGACCGCCGTCTCCGTCCACTTGCTGTTCTTCACGCTGGAACTGAACCAGCTGGCCGACAAGGACATCGACGCCAAGCTGAAGGCGCCGGAGCTGCACCGGTACGCGGCCTGGCTGCGCGATGTCCGCATCTTCCGCCCCCACCAGCTGTCGGACGAGCTGGAGCGCTTCCTGCACGAAAAGGCGGTGGTGGGCCGCAACGCCTGGACCCGCCTGTTCGACGAGACCATGGCATCGTTACGATTCCGTATCGATGGCCAGGATCTGACCTCGGCAGAGGCACTGAACCTGCTATCGGCCCCGGAATCGGCCGTGCGCAAGGCGGCCGCCCTTGAAATCGGCGCCGTGCTGGGCCGCAACATCAAGCTGTTCGCCCTGATCACCAACACCCTGGCCAAGGACAAGGAGATCGAGGACAAGTGGCGCCGCTATGACCAGCCCTGGTCATCGCGCAACCTGTCCAACCGCGTGGAGGACGCGGTGGTGGAGGCGCTGGTGGGGGCCGTCAAGGACAGCTATCCCGGCCTGTCGCACCGCTACTACAAACTGAAGGCCAAGTGGTTCGGCGGCGACACCCTGGACTATTGGGACCGCAACGCCCCCCTGCCCGATGTGGCCGAGCGCACCATCCCCTGGGAGGAGGCGCGCGAGATCGTGCTGTCGTCCTACGCGCGCTTCAGCCCCGACCTGGCCGGCGTGGGCCGCCGCTTCTTCGAGAATGCCTGGATCGACGCCCCGGTGCGGCCGGGCAAGAACCCCGGTGCCTTCGCCCATCCCACCGTGCCCAGCGCCCACCCCTATCTGCTGGTCAACTATATGGGCAAGACGCGGGATGTCATGACGCTGGCCCATGAGCTGGGCCACGGCGTGCACCAGGTGCTGGCGGGCGGCCAAGGCCACCTGCAATCCGACACGCCCCTGACCCTGGCGGAGACGGCCAGCGTGTTCGGCGAGATGCTGACCTTCCGCGGCCTGCTGGCCACCGAGACCGACCCCGCCCGCCGCCGCGCCCTGCTGGCCGGCAAGGTGGAGGACATGCTGAACACCGTGGTGCGCCAGACGGCGTTCTATGACTTCGAGCGCCGCGTCCATGCCGAGCGGCGGCAGGGCGAGCTGTCGGAGGAACGGCTGGGCGAAATCTGGCAGGCGGTGCAGACCGAGAGCCTGGGTCCGGCGCTGCGATTCGACGCGGGCTACGCCACTTACTGGTCCTACATCCCCCACTTCATTCATTCGCCCTTCTACGTCTACGCCTATGCCTTCGGCGACTGCCTGGTGAACAGCCTTTATGCCGCGTTCGAGGAGGCGTCCGCCCATAACGGCTCCGAGGCCTTCGCCCGCCGCTATCTGGAGATGCTGGCGGCGGGCGGCACCAAGCGGCATAAGGAACTGCTGGCGCCCTTCGGCCTGGACGCCACCGACCCGGCCTTCTGGCACAAGGGTTTGGGCATGCTGAAGGGCTTCATCGATGAGCTGGAGGCGCTGGGCTGAGCGCCGCCGGTTCGTCAGGTTTCCGATTCGGGCCTTCCCGGCATCCTTCTGGTACGAAGAACAACAATCATGAAGCACCGCATCCCCGCTCGCCTCGCCATCGCGCTGGCGGTCCTGGCTTTCAGCGCCGCCTCGGGCACGGCGCTGGCGGCCGCCAAACCCAAGCATGAGCCGGCCAAGCCGCCGGCGAAGGCCAAGGACCTGAACGGTTGGGGCCAGGTCACCTGGGGCATGACCCACAAGCAGATCCTGGCCGCCTACCCCAAGGCGCGGGAGTTCGAGATCGGCAACGGGGCGCCCAAAGGGGGGCAGGTTCGCTACCTGTTCGGCCTGGAGAGCATCCGCCTGGGTGGCTGCGCCTATGCCGTGGACTTCGAGATGAAGAAGAACGCCCTGCGCCGCGTCACCCTCTACGGACAAGAGGCGTCCAAGGACTGCGGCGACGGCGTCGATGCCCAGTTGGTGAAGCAGCTCGGCGCCCCGGCCGGCCGGCAAAAGGACGCCGAGTCGGCCAGCGCGGAGTGGAAGGCCGGCCACACCAAGGTCACCCTGCGCCGGGGGATCGGCAAGGCCGCCCGCAAAGTGGCGCCGGTGGTGGAGTACATGCCGAAGTAGGCTCCTGGCCCAACTCCCAAAAAAGAAAAAGGGCGGCCCCAGTGGGACCGCCCTTTTTCAATCGCCTGAGCCGCTGATCAAACGATCAGTGCAGCTTGCCGGGCAGTTCCTCGATGGCCGAGGCCACCATGGCGTCGCTGCACGACTGGTCGATGGTCTGGGTCAGCAGCGACTCGGTCGCGGCCAGGGCCACGTCCACGGCCAGGCTGCGCACCTGCTGGAGGGCGGCGGCCTCGGCCTGGGCGATCTTCTCCAGGGCCTGGGCCTCGCGGCGCTTCAGGGTGGCCTCCAGATCCGCTTCCGCGTGCTGGCGGATGCGGTCGGCCTCTTCGCGGGCGGCGGCGATGATGGCGTCGGCCTCCTTCATCGCGTCGCGCTGCTTCTTCTGATAGGCGGTCAGGGCCGCCTCGGCGTCCTGGCGCAGCTTCTGCGCGGTCTCGATCTCCAGGCGGATCTTCTCCGCCCGGGCGTCCAGGCTCTTGCCCAGGGCGCCGAAGCCGCCCTTCCAGATAACCAGGGCGAAAAAGACGACGAAGGCGACGCCAACCCAGAAAGTGGGATTCTGCAGATCGAACATCACGCACGCTCCTTCAGGGCGGCATCCACGGCGCCATCGACGCCGGCCTGGTCGGGTTCGATACCCGCCAGCTTGGCGACGGCGGCACCGGCGGCCTCGGCGGCCACGGCGCGCACATTGGCCAGCGCGGTCTGCTTCTGACCCTCGATGCGGGCCTCGGCTTCCTTCTGCTTGGCGGCCAGGCCGGCGACGACATCGGCCGTGCGCTGGGCGGCCGCGGCATCGGCCGTGGCGGCGGTCTCGTTCAGCAGCTTGTGGGCGCTGGCGCGGGCCTCGGCCACCGCCTTCTCATAGGCGGCGACGATGGCGTCGGTCTCGGCCTTCAGGGCCGTGGCCTTGTCCAGGTCGCCGGAGATCTTGGCCTCACGGGCTTCCAGAACGGCGCCGACGCGCGGCAGGCCGACCTTGGCCACCAGCACGTAGAGCGTGCCGAAGGTGATGGCCAGCCAGAAAATCTGAGACGCGAACGTCTTGGTGTTCAGCTGGGGCAGACCCTTTTCCTCGTGCACGCCAGCTTCCTGCTCCACGCTGTCCGTCGCGTGGGCGGCTTCTTCACCCGACTGCGCGAACGACGGCGTGCCGCCCAGGGCCACCGTCAGGACGGCGGCGGCGGCAAGGCCCTTCAGCCACACCATGAGCCTTGGATTCACCATGAAGATCACCTTGTCTGCGAGATCGCCCGGAAAGGGCTGGCGCTGAAATCGCATCACGGGCTTATGCCCATGAAACATCCCGCACCGGGCCATCGCCGGAAATCGGATCGGAACCTGTAGGCGGGTTTGACGGGCGGCGGACCAGGACGGCCCCGAACAAGGGCTCAGGGGCGGCGGCCGGCATGATACCGGCCCCGCCCCCTCAACCTACTTCAAACGCGGGCGGCCTTCCCCTAAGGGGCTGGCCGCCGCGGCCGTTCCATCAAGCCCAGGGTCAGGCTTAGGCGAACAGGATCAGGAAGGCGATCAGCAGCGCGAACAGCGCCACGGCTTCGGTCAGCGCGAAGCCCAGAATGCCGATCGGGAACACGGAGGCGCGGGCGGCCGGGTTGCGGCCCACGGAGGCGATCAGGTTGGCGAAGATGTTGCCGATGCCGATGCCGACACCAGCCAGGGCGAACATGGCCAGACCGGCGCCGATGAACTTAGCGGCTTGCGGATCCATTATAGACTTCCTCTGTGTGATGGAACGGTTGAAGGGTGAAGACAGGCCCTACGGTCGGACGATCGCGGCTTAGTGCAGCTCGATGGCGTCGCGGATGTAGAGGCAGGTCAGGATGGTGAAGACGTAAGCCTGCAGGAAGGCGACCATGATCTCGAAGCCGATCAGGGCCACGTTGATCGCCACCGGCACGGCGCCGGCCAGCCAGCCGACGGCGCCCAGGGCCCCGATCATGGTGATCGTGAAGCCGGCGAAGACCTTCAGCATGGTGTGGCCCGCCATCATGTTGGCGAACAGTCGGATGGACAGGCTGACCGGCCGCATCAGATACGAAATGATCTCGATGGGGATCAGGATGGGCGCCAGCGCGATGGGCGCGCCCGAGGGGAAGAAGAAGCTGAAAAAGTGGAAGCCGTGGCGGATCAGCGCCACCAGGGTCACGAACACGAACACCAGGGCCGCCAGCGTGAAGGTCACGATGATGTGGCTGGTGAAGGTGAACGTGCCGGGGACCATGCCGATCATG
Organism: Nitrospirillum amazonense; assembly: GCF_007828045.1. GTDB lineage: Bacteria > Pseudomonadota > Alphaproteobacteria > Azospirillales > Azospirillaceae > Nitrospirillum > Nitrospirillum amazonense_C. Next base: position 32,670 of record NZ_VITN01000027.1, read on the forward strand.
TTGCCGAACAGCACGAAGGCGAAGATCGAGAACACCAGCGGGAAGTAGGGGCGCGCCTGGGTGCCGGCGTTGTCCCGCACCATGCCCGACACGAATTCGTAGAGCAGCTCCGCCACCGACTGCAGCCGGCCCGGGACCAGTGCGCGCGAGGCGGTGCCGGCGACCAGCAGGCCGGTGACAAGCACGGCCGCGACCACCATGTAGAGGGAGGAGTTGGTGAAGGAGATGTCGTGCCCGGCGAGATGCAGAGGAACGATCTGCTCGATGCGAAACTGATGCAGCGGATCAGTGGCCACGATTCCCCTCACCTTCATCCTTGGCGGGGGTGGAGTTGGTTCCGCCCCCTGAGTTGGCGCCCGTGTCCGGTCGCCGATATCCCACCGCGTATCCCATGCCGTTGACGGCCCGGTATACATTCAACATCGCGGCCGCCGACCCCAGGACGAACATCACGATCAGTCCCCAGGGCGACGTGCCCAGCCAGCGATCGATGACCAAACCGCCACCGACGCCGACCACCATCGCCGCGACCAGCTCGGCGCCGACGCGAAACGCGACGCCCAGCATACCGTTGCCCGCCTCATCCTTCCGCTGTGTGGGGGAGGAGGAGGAAGATTCGGCGCCACGTCGCGCATCCCGCAATCGGGCCTCAAGCTCATCCAAGGAAGGCGGGGGTGTCTGGTCCGTCAAGGTCTAAACCCCTGGAGGTATGCCCCTTCCGCCGCAATGGAGTCGTCGCCATGCGAAAGCGGCGGCACCATACGGGGCGGTACACCCCCTGTCAAGTCGCAAAAGCACAGGGCCAAGTGCATGATTCTAAAGGACTATTTTATCGCCCCGCGCGGCACGCGCAGGCGCGATGTCCCAAGCTCAACCGCCATTGCGCGCGCCACCCTGCGTAGCACCGCCGCCCATGCCGGGCTCAGCCCCCGGCGCCAGCACCGTCGCCTCGACGGCAAGGGGCGCTGCGGCCTTGAAGCGCAGGGTCAAATGGACGCGTTGCCCAACCTGTAGGGGCTGGGTCAGGCCCATGAGCATGATGTGCGGCCCCTCGGGCTTCAGCGTCACCGTGCCCCCGGCCGGCAGCGCCACGCCATCGGCCAGCGGCCGCATGCGGGCGATTCCGTCCACCACCTCGGCCATGTGGATCTGGGCTACCTTGCCCACGTCGGCTTCCACCCCCACCAGCCGGTCGGCCGGCCCCTTGTTGCGCAGGGTGAGGAAGGCGACGCCGGCCCTGGCACCCCGGATGGTGGGCCGCGACCAGGCGGCAGTGGCCTCGATCGCCGGTGCCGGAGCCTCCTGCGCGACGGCCGGCGCGACGGCCATCACCGGCGCGGCGGCGATCATCAGCGACGCGAGAAGGGAGCGGATGCGGACCATGGTTTGCCCCTATTGAGAATGCGACGGCCCCGTCTGCCCCAACGGGCCGGCCGGTCGCAATTGGACAGAAGCGCCCAGCGGGGGCCGACCTCCCGGGCCTATTTCCCCGCCGCCCCTTTGGCCATGGCCTCGCGGATGCCCTTCACCATGTCCTCCGCCGTGGTGCCCCGGGCGAAGATGGTGGCCAGGCGGTTGTCCGGATCCATGAGATAGACGTAGGTGGAATGGTCCATGAGGTAGTTTTCCGGGTCGTCGCCGGCCACCTTGGCGGCGTAGACCCGCCAGGCGCGCGTGGCGGCGGAGACCTGGGCGGCCGTGCCGGTCAGCCCCACCAGGCGGGGATGGAACTGCGCGACATAGTCCGACAGCTGCTGCGGCGTGTCGCGGCCGGGATCGACGCTGACGAAGATAGGCTGCACCTTGTCGCCCTGCGCGCCCAGCTGGTCCATGGCCTGGGCCATGACCTGCAACTCAGTGGGGCAGATGTCGGGGCAGAAGGTGTAGCCGAAGAACATCAGCCGCCAGGACCCGGCGTAGCTTTTCTCCGTCACCGTCTTGCCGGACTGGTCCACCAGGGTGAAGGGGCCGCCCACGGCCACGCCCGGCACGATCTGGCCGCCGATGCCCGAGGCCGGGGCCGCCCCCGTGCTGCTGGCGCTGGACGCGGGACGGGAGGACGGCGGCGCCCCCAGCCACCACGCCACCAGGGCCGCGAAGGCGAGCGCCGGCACCAGGGTGACCAGCAGGCGGATCAGACGTTTCTTGGCCATGGGATGTGCGGCGCCCGTGCGACGGGAAGATAGGTTCCCTTTACCCTAGCGCGCCCCGGCCCTGAAAACAAAGGCGGGCGGCACCCATCGGCACCGCCCGCCCCTGGTTTTAAAGTCTAGGCCGCCCTTACAGCACGGTCAGCATGCTGGCCACCAGCGGGTGGCGCACGATGTCGCGGTCGTTCAGGCGGACGACGGCGATGCCCTCCACCGCTTCCAGGCGGCGGGCGATGTCGGACAGGCCGGACAGGCCGTTCAGCAGGTCGGACTGGTCCGGGTCGCCGGTCAGCACCATGGTGGAGTGCCAGCCCAGGCGGGTCAGCAGCATCTTGATCTGGCCGTAGGTGCAGTTCTGCGCCTCGTCGATCACGACGAAGGCGTTGTTCAGGGTGCGGCCGCGCATGAAGCCCACCGGCGCGATCTCGATGGTGCCTTCCGCCATCAGGGTGCGCAGGCGCTTGCCGCCCAGGCGGTCGTTCAGCGCATCATAGAGCGGGCGCAGGAAGGGGGCCATCTTCTCCCCCATGTCGCCCGGCAGATAGCCGATGCTCTCACCCGCCTCGATGGCCGGGCGGGACAGGATGATGCGGTCGACCCGCCCGGCCTCCAGCGCTTCCACCGCGCTGGAGATGGCCAGATAGGTCTTGCCCGTGCCCGCCGGGCCCAGGGCCAAGGCCAAGTTGTGGGTGGCGATGGCCTCCATCAGCACCTTCTGATTGGGGCTTTGCGGCTTGACCTTGCGCACATAGCTCTGATCCCGCCGCTCCTCAATGGGGTCCCAACTGCCGCTGGCGGGGGCGCCGGCCCCTTGAGCGGAGCGGGCGGGCATCACATCGGGGAAAAGCGGGCGCACCTTGTCGGAGCTGGAGCCGCCGGAAGTCACCTTCACTGGACGCTTGGCCATGTCTGTCTCCTCAGTCACACCGAATTGCGCCGCGGGAACGCCCGCGGCCAGGTTACTAGGCAGGCAGGAACCGCGCGCCGGGCGACCCCGGGGGTTGGGACCCCGGGCGCCGGAGACCGGGCACGAAAAAACCGCATCCCCAGGTCAGCGGGGCATGCGGTTTGGAGGGGGCCATCGTGGGGCGCCGGATGGGGCGATCCGCATCCCCCTGCGGGGCCGGATGCCGCGGACCGTGCGATGCGGCGGGACGATGGCGGCCGATTGCGGGTGGCCTCAAGGGTCAACGGCGGCGGGGGCATCGGGGGAAGTCCGTTCCCCCGGCAGGCACACGACAGCACAGGCAGCGGCGCACAGTTTGGCAATACCCCGACCCGTCATTCTTGAGTGACGACCCTGGTATGCACTCTACCGCACCTGCGAGCGTCTGTCAGCAGGCCTTGGGGCATACATCAAATATTCATACCAGATGTGGTGGCCATAAGACCCCGAGTCGCCGCGCTTAGCCAACCGCGAAGACAGTCCCGAGTCGGGTCGCCCTTGCCCTTTCGGGATAAGGTGGCGTGAGCCGGTGCGGCCGGCCGGCTTTGGCACCGCGGCGAAAACGCCCCCGTGATTCAAGAGGCTGCCCCTTGGGGCGCCCCCCGCCACCCGGGTTCGCACCGGAGGCGCGAGCACCCCGAAGGTGCACTAAGACTCAATAAATATTGTGTGGGCTGGCGCTTTCCGCTCAAAATGTGGATCTGAGGATTCCCTTGACGCCTGCGCCCATCTGGTCTTGAAACGCGCCTTCGATGGGTCCGGCCTGAGGCGCCGTCCTGCCATTCGGCAAGGATGTGCCGTCGCATTTCGAGGACCCTCTGCCCCCCGCGGGCGATCGGACGCAGGCCCCTGCCCCCGGCTGGGGCGCCAAGGGACGTTCCGGCCACGCGCGGACGGGTGATGGTCAGGCAGATTAGGGATTAAGGGGTCAGGGGCGAGATGAGCAACCAGGTGGCATTCCGGGACGCGCCGTTCCAATTGCGCGGCAGCAACTTCACCATGATGGTGTTGAAGGTCTCGGACCCGCATGCCCAGAATTTCTTCTTCGCCCTGTCGGACAAGGTGCGCCAGGCGCCCAATTTTTTCCGCAATGCGCCGGTAGTGCTGGACCTGGACGATCTTCCCCCGGGGCAAGGCTTTGATTTCGAGAATTTCTGCGACCTGCTGCGTACGCTGGGCCTGATTGCCGTGGGCCTGCAGGGCGGCACCCGTGAACAGCAAGAGGCGGCGCTGGCCGTGGGCCTGGCCGTGTTCCCGCAGGGCCGCGCCACGGCCGAGGCGCAGCCGGCCGCCCCCCGGCCCCAGGCCGTGGCGGACGCCCCCATGCCCGCCGCCCCCGTGGCGGCGCCGGCGCACGACCTGCCCTACCAGAAGGCCACCCTGCTGGTGCGAGAGAACGTGCGGTCCGGCCGGCAGCTGTACGCCCAGGGCGGCGACCTGGTGGTCATCGGCTCGGTCTCGCCGGGCGCCGAGCTGGTGGCCGATGGCAACATCCATGTCTACGGCGCATTGCGCGGCCGCGCGCTGGCGGGGATGGCGGGCGACCGCAACGCCCGCATCTTCTGCCAGAACCTGGAGGCGGAGATGGTTTCCATCGCCGGGCTGTACCGGGTGAGCGAGGATCTGGAGAAATCCGTCCTGCGCCGCCAGGTCCAGATCTACCTGGACCAGGGTTTCCTGCACATCGATCCGGTCACCGTCTGACGCACGGCCGGTTTTCCCAGTAACCTTCTTTTCCAAGGGAGACGTTCTTGGCCAAGATCATCGTCATGACATCGGGCAAGGGCGGCGTCGGCAAGACCACCTCATCCGCCGCCTTCGGCACCGGCCTGGCCTTGCGGGGGTTCAAGACCTGCATCATCGATTTCGACGTGGGCCTGCGCAACCTGGACCTGATCATGGGGTGCGAACGCCGCGTGGTGTTCGACTTCATCAACGTCATCAATGGCGAGGCGCGCCTCAGCCAGGCGTTGATCAAGGACAAGCGGGTGGAGAACCTGTACATCCTCCCCACCTCGCAGACCCGCGACAAGGATGCCCTGACCGAGCAGGGGGTCGAGAAGATCCTGAACGAGCTCAAGAAAGAGTTCGATTACATCATCTGCGACAGCCCGGCCGGCATCGAGCGCGGCGCCCTGATGGCGCTGTATTTCGCCGACCACGCCATCATCGTCACCAATCCCGAGGTTTCCTCGGTGCGTGACAGCGACCGTATCCTGGGCGTCATCCAGGCCAAGTCGCGCCGCGCCGAGAAGGGCGAGGCCCCGGTGCAGGAGCACCTGCTGGTTACCCGCTACGACCCGGAACGGGTGGAGAAGGGGGAAATGCTGAAGGTCGAGGACGTGCTGGAGATCCTGGCCATCCCGCTGCTGGGCATCATCCCGGAAAGCCCCGCCGTGCTGCGCGCCAGCAACGTCGGCATGCCCGTGGTGCTGGACGACAAGTCCAATGCCGGCCAGGCCTACTCCGACGCCGTTGGCCGCTTCCTGGGCGAGAAGATCGAGCATCGCTTCGTCAAAGTGGAGAAGAAGGGCTTCTTCGACCGGCTGCTGCGGAGGACCGCATGAGCATTTTCGATTTCTTCCGCACGCCCAAGAAGGCGTCCGCGGCCGACCAGGCCAAGGAACGCCTGCAGATCGTCCTGGCCCATGAGCGGGCCGGCCGCGACAGTCCTGACTTCCTGCCCCAGCTGCAGAAAGAACTGCTGGACGTCATCAAGAAGTACGTCTCCATCGACGACGACAAGGTGGCGGTGAAGCTGGACCGGGCCAGCGGCTATTCCACGCTGGAGGTCAACGTGGAACTGCCCGCACCGGCCAAGGGGGCGGCCCGCGCGGCCACCGGCAAAGTCGCGGCGGCCGGGAACGCGTGAGGTTTTAAGGTTCCTCGGGCGCCAGCGATGTGAACTCGGCAGAGGCCGGTCCCCGGGGGCCGGCCTTTGTCGTTTCAGGCGGCATCCGCCTGCACCGCTTGCTGACGCAACTTGGCGGCCAGCGCCGTGGCCTGGGCGTCGTCGAAGCCGTCCAGCGCCTCCAGCACCACCTGGCGCAGATCGGCGTGGCGAGCGGCGCGGCGCAGCGCCACCAGGCTGTCGGCATCGACGCCGACATGATCCATGACCGAGGCCAGGGCCGCCACCGTCTCCCGCGTCGGCGCCGCCGTCACCAGCTGCGCCAGGTCGGCGCGCACGGTGGGGCGGCCCAACCGGCCCAGGGCGCAGACGGCACCGGTGGCCACCGCCCGGTCGGGATCGGCCCGCAGCTTTTCCAGCGCGTCGATGACGGGGAATTCCGCCTGGCGCACGCAGCGGCAGGCGGCCGCCCGCGCCGCGGCGTCGGCCGTGCCCAGCAGGCGCAGCAGTACCTTGCGGTCCAGCGCCACCTCCAGCCGCACGGCGGCGGTGAGGGCCGCCACCTCCACGGGGCCCGCCAGCCCCACGCCGCCCAGCAGGCCGGCGACGATGGCCGTCGCCTGCGGTCCGCCGATGGCGGCCAGCGCCTCCAGCACCGCAACCGGTTCCCGCCCATTCAGGCCGTAACCGGCCAAACGCTTCAGACGCAGCCCCAGCAGCGGGATGGCGGCTGTCAGGCGGCGGCGCCCGGCCTCCGCGATCAGGGGCAGGGCCTTGCTGAGCGGCGCGTCCGGCAGCAGGGCCAGCAGGACGGCGTCATCCAGGTCGGCCGGCGCCGGTTCGGCGGGCGGACGCGGACGCAGGGGCGTGGGCGGATTCACGGACGCCACCGGATCCAGGCCCTGGGCCGGCGCGCCGAACAGATCCATCTGGTTCAGGGCCGTCTCGGCCATCCCCTTGGGTTTGCGCGCCTTCGCCATGGTTCCCTCTCGCCCCACAAGAACAATTCACGAACACACTAAGCCCGTTCAGGTCGGCCCGTCAATCCGGTCACGGTCCGTTCTAGCCTTTCGGCAGATGACTCTTGCGCGGCTTAGCCCCCTCCCCCGGTCGTGATAAGAGGGTGGACCTGCAATGTATGGGAGCGCACCGTGGTCGGCCTGTTCTGGATCAGCATGGTTACGGGCGCCCGGCGCCCACGTCTGGCGGGTGCCGCCACCCTCATTGGCCTGGCCCTGGGCTTGGCGCTGCATCCCGGCGCGGCTCGCGCGGCCAACTGCGACCAGCCAGCCTCGGATGAGGAAACGGTGCAGTGTCTGGGCGCCGACCTGCGCCGCACCGACGCCGAGATCAACCGCGTCTATGGCGAGGTGCGCGGCAAGCTGGACGATGCCGGCAAGCTGGCCCTGCGGAACGAGCAGCGCGCTTGGCTCAAGCGGCGGGACGAGACCTGCGGCCTGGACAACAAGGAAAGTGACCGGGAGAAGTGGTTCCAGGCCATCCTGACCAACCGCGCCAAGACCGTGTGCGTCGTCCGCTTCACCAACGAGCGCTCCGCCCAGCTGGCGGCGGAACAGGCGGGCCAGGCCCCGGTGCCGGACGCCGCTCCCTCGGGTGATCTCTACGAGATCTGGAGCAAGCCGCCCGTCAGCACCGGCAAGTGGTATGTCGAGGCCACCATTGACATGGGCGCCGTCGCCAAGCGGGCGGAAACCGCGCTGTTCTTCGGCGCGGAAAACCGGGAAGCCAGCTTTGGCCCCCTGATCCAGTTGCGCCATGACCGCGCTGGCGAACCCAAGCACGTATTGGGCTTGGCGGTGGACCTGGATACCGGTTGGCTGTACATGCGCGTGGACGGCGCCTGGAAGGGGGCCGCCCCAGGCCAGACAGGGGGAATGCAGATCCCGGCCCGCCTGCCTACGGTCATGGGCCTGACGTCGAGCGTCACCATGGCTGCCCTGGTCAAGGACGGGTTGATCAGCGTGAACTTCGGCGAGCGGCCCTTCGTCTACGCCGTGCCCGATGGCTACAAGCCGCTGAAATAAGGGTCAGGCCTTCGGCCGCTTCTCCGCGAAAGTGTGTTCGGGCCCGGGGAAGCGGCGGGCCCGGACATCCTCGGCATAGGCCTGGGCGGCGGCGGAAACCTGGCCGGCGAGGTCGGCGTAGCGCCTCACGAACTTGGGCGTGAAGTCGGCGAACAGGCCCAGCATGTCGTCCGACACCAGCACCTGGCCATCGCAGGCGGCGCTGGCGCCGATGCCGATGGTGATCACGGGCACCAGTTCCGTCACTTGGCGGGCCAGCGGCTCCACCACCCCTTCGATCACCAGCGAGAAGGCGCCGGCCTCGGCCACGGCCCGGGCGTCGCCCAGGATCTTGGCCTGCTCCGCATCACTCCGCCCACGGGCGCGATAGCCGCCCAGGACGTTCACCGCCTGGGGCGTCAGCCCGACATGGCCCATGACGGGAATGCCCCGGCGCACCAGGAAGTCGATGGTGGCCGCCATCTCCTCCCCGCCTTCCAGCTTCACGGCGGCGGCGCCGGTCTCGGCCAGGATACGGGCGGCGACACGGAAGGCCTGTTCGCGGCTTTCCTGATAGCTGCCGAAGGGCAAGTCCACCACCACGGCGGCGTGATTGGAGCCGCGCACCACGGCGGCGCCATGGGCCACCATCATGTCGACCGTGACGCCCAGGGTGCTGGGCAGGCCGTACAGCACCATGCCCAGGCTGTCCCCCACCAGCAGCACGTCGCAATGCGGGTCCAGCAGGCCGGCCATGGGGGCCGTGTAGGCTGTGAGGCACACCACGGGGGTAGTCCCTTTACGGGCGGAAATGTCGGGCACGCTCAGGCGTTTCACGGCGGTGGTGGCGCTCATCCCGGTGGCGATCCTCAAGGAAAGGGCGTTTTGCGCCGCATCCCTACACCAAAGCGGCGCGCCGCGCCAATGAATGGCGACGCGTCGCAGCCAGCGCACCACACCCGCCCTCGTTCCCTCACCAGAACTTCGCTATGTTAATTTTTCAGCCCGCCCACATTGGATGGCGGGCCCGGACCAGAGCCAGGACCAGAAAAGGCGGCGCATGCAGTCGGCGGTGGACGCGAGCAAAGACAAATGGCCCGGCCCCTCGGCGGAGCCCACGGCCGGCGTACCCGTCTCCGGCGGCTTCTGGCGCAAGCTGCTGGCCTTTTCCGGCCCCGGCTACCTGGTGGCCGTGGGCTATATGGACCCCGGCAACTGGGCGACCGACATCGCCGGCGGCTCCCGCTTCGGCTATGCGCTGTTGTCCGTGGTGCTGCTGTCCAGCCTGATGGCCATGCTGCTGCAGGCCCTGTCGGTGCGCCTGGGCATCGCCAGCGGCCGCGACCTGGCCCAGCTGTGCCGGGAGCGGTATGGCCCCCGCACCGCCGTTCTGCTGTGGATATTGTGCGAAATCGCCATCATCGCCTGCGACATCGCGGAGGTGATCGGCTCCGCCATCGCGCTGAAGCTGCTGTTCGGCCTGCCCTTGATCGTGGGCGCCCTTATCACCGCCTTCGACAGCCTGCTGATCCTGGCCCTGCAGAACCGGGGCGTGCGCCGGCTGGAGGCCTTCATCCTGGGCCTGATCACCCTGATCGGCCTGTGCTTCCTGGCGGAGGTGGCGTTGAGCCGGCCAGGCGTGGGTGCCGTACTGGCGGGCTTCGTGCCCACGGCGGACCTGCTGGGCGACCCGGCCAAGCTGTACGTGGCGGTGGGCATCCTGGGCGCCACCGTCATGCCCCACAATCTCTACCTCCATTCCGCCGTGGTGCGCACCCGCGCCTTCGCCCAGGACGAGGACGGCCGGCGCGAGGCCATCCGCTTCGCCACGCTGGATAGCACGGTGGCCCTGTTCATCGCCTTCTTCATCAACGCCGGCATCCTGATCTTGGCGGCCGCCGCCTTCCACGGCCAGGCGCTGGTGGAGGATATCGAGGAGGCCTACCGTCTGCTGGCCCCCATGCTGGGCGCACCGCTGGCCAGCCTGCTGTTCGCCGTGGCGCTGCTGGCGGCGGGCCAGAACTCCACCGTCACCGCCACCCTGGCCGGCCAGGTGGTGATGGAGGGCTTCGTCTCCCTGCGGCTGAAGCCGGTGTGGCGCCGGCTGATCACGCGCCTGCTGGCGCTGGTGCCCACCCTGCTGGTGCTGGTCATCGCCGGCGACTCGGCGGCCACCACGCTGCTGATCTTCACCCAGGTGGTGTTGAGCCTGCAGCTGCCCTTCGCCGTCATCCCCCTGGTCCGCTTCTGCGGCGACCGGGGCGTCATGGGACGTCTGGTGGCGCCCCGCTGGCTGCTGGCCCCCGCCTGGGCGGTAGCGGGCGTCATCGTCATCCTGAACGGCGTGCTGATCGTCCAGACGGTCACAGGATAAGGGCGGCGGAAGGGGCTAAAACCCGAACAGGCGGCGGAACGCCCCGTCCTGCGCCGCCGGTACGCTGTGCCCGGCCGCCAGCCCGGCCAAGGCCGCCGCCATGGCCGCCATCGGGCCGGACCAGTCGTTCATGCGCGTCTGGCGGAACAGCCGGGCGGTCGGGTACCAGGGGCTGTCCGTCCGGTCGCGCATCCACCGCCAATCCGGCCGGTTGGAAATGAGCAGCCAGACCGGCTTGCCCAAGGCGCCCGCCAAATGGGCGACCGACGTGTCGACGGCAATCACCAGGTCCAGGTTGGCGATGGCCGCCGCGGTCTCGCCGTAGTCGCTCAGGCGTGTGGACAGGTCCGTTATCCGCCCGGCCGGCATTTGCCCCAGGTCGGCCGCGCGCGGTCCTACCTGCAGGCTGTACCAGCGTACGCTGGGCACCGCCCACAGGGGGTCCAACGCCGCCAGCTGGTGGATGGACCGGTGGCGGTCACCCCTGTGGCCGGGATTGCCGGCCCAGACCAGCCCCACCCGCAGGCCGGGCACGCGGATGCCCGCGTCCTCCGCCGCGAAGCCGGCGCGCCAGCGGGCCAGGGCCGCGGCCGGCGGTGTCATATAAGGGACCACCGCCGGCACCGTCGCCAGCGTGGTGCCAAGCAGGTAGGGCAGGCTGAGCAAGGGGGCGTGCACATCACAGGTCGTCGGCACCTCGTCATCCACCAGCAGCGCGTCAACGCCCGGCACGCTGGCCACCAAATCCGCCAGGCTGCGCGGCGTGCGCAGGATGATGCGAGCCGGCGGGCCCGAGCGTCCCGGTCCGCCCCACCAGCGCCGGTCGGCATAGCGACTGAACTGGATCAGGTCGCCCATGCCCTGTTCGGTATGCAGCGTCAGGGTGCGGCCGGTCAGGTCCTGGCCCAGGCGCCAGGCCCGTTCGGGCATCACGTCCCACAGCCGGGTCTCGTGCCCATCCCGCAGACGCCACTCATATTCCGCCCAGCCTTCCTCCAGCTGGCCCATCTGCAGGCAGGCCATGCCCAGGTTGACGTGGGCGGTGACGAAATTGGGCTTGAGGGCGATGGCCCGGCGCAGTGAGGCCTGCGCCTCCGTCACCCGCCCGGCGTCCAGCAGCACGATTCCCAAGGTGTTGTGCATGTCCGCGTTACGGGGTGCCACCGCCAGGCCGCGGGCGGCGGCGGCGAGCGCCTCTCCGCTACGGTCCAGGCCGTGCAGGGCGGCGGCCATCACGCCCAGCGCCAGCTCACTGTCGGGCTGCAGCACCAGCGCCTGCCGGGCCATGTCCAGCGCCTCCTCCAGGCGGTTCTGGCCCTGCAAGGCGACGGCCAGGCAAACGCGAGCATCGATCGATTGCGGGTCGCGGGCCAGCGCGTTGCGCCCCAGCGCCTCCACCTCCTCCCAGCGCTGCCGCTCCACCAGGCAGCCCGACAGCGCGTGGATGGCGTCGGACTGCCCGGGGTCCAGCGCCACGGCCTGCCGGAGGGAGTCGATGGCGGCGTCCAGTTCCTTCATGTCGCGCAGGGCCACGCCCAGGCAGGTGTGGGCCAGGGCCAAGTCCGGCCGCAGGGCAAGGGCCCGGCGCGCCATGTCCGCCGCCTCCGCCAATGCGCCATCAGCCTGCAGCGCAATGCCGAGGTTGCACCAATGCCCAGCGTCCTCGGGCGCCAGTTCCACCGCGCGTCGATAGGCGGTGATGGCGTCCCCCAGATGACCAAGGCCACGCAGGGCGTTCCCCAGGTTGCCCTGGGCGTCGGCATAGTCGGGCGAGAGGGCCAGGGCCTGGGCATAGGCATCCAGCGCGGCCTGGGCGCGGCCCGCCGCGAGGTGGGCGTTGCCGATGGTATTCAGCTCGATCGCCTGGTCCCGCCGCCCGTCGGTCTCAGGCGGGCGCGGCTCCTCCTCGGCCGGTGGCGGGACCGGCCGCAATTCCGCAGCCCGGCGGTGGGCGGCCATGGCCTCGTCCTGGCGGCCCGCATCGGCCAGGGCGTTCCCCAAATTGACGAGCAGTTGGGCATTGTCCGGTTGGGCCGCCACGGCGGCGCAGTAGACCTCGATGGCCTCGACCAGCTGGCCCTGGCGGTGCAAGGCCACACCCAGATTGGCCAGCGCCGGCATGAAGTCCGCCCGCACGGCCAGGGCCCGGCGGAAGGCATCCACCGCCGGCTCGGCATAGCCCAGCTGCAGCAGCGCCACGCCCAGGTGGGTCCAGGCCGCGGCGTCGTCCGGCGCCGCCGTCACGATCGCGTTATAGTGGGCCGCCGCCTCGGCCCATTGGCCGTCCAGCATCAGTTTCCGGCCGTCGTCACTCACGTCCGCCCCATTTCTCTCAAACCGCCCCATGGGACGACATCCTAAAACGAAAAAGGGCGCCGATGTCACCACCGGCGCCTTCTCACCCCCCAATGAACCGCGCCCGCATGCCGGGCGGCTCAGTCGAACGCCTCGTCCCAGCTGCCCCCGGTGGCGGCCTTGCTGTATTCGGTGGCGCGGTTCTCGAAGAAGTTGGCGTGTTCCACGCCGTTCAGCATGACATCCATCCACGGCAGCGGGTTCTTTTCCACGCGATAGATGGGCTGCAGTTCCAGCTGCACCAGGCGGCGGTCGGCGATCCAGCGGATATATTGCTTCACGTCTTCAGCCGTCAGGCCCTGCACACCGCCCATCTCGAACGCCAGGTCGATGAAGGCATCCTCATGCGCCACGATGGTGGAACAGGCGACGTAGAGATCCTTCTGAAAGCCTTCCGTCCAGATTTCCTGGTTCTCGGCGACGAAGGTGCGGAACAGGCGGATGGCGGACTGCGTGTGCAGCGTCTCGTCGCGCACCGACCAGGTCACGATCTGCCCCATGCCCTTCATCTTGTTGAAGCGCGGGAAGTTCATGAGGATGGCGAAGGAGGCGAACAGCTGCAGGCCTTCGGTGAAGGCACCGAACACCGCCAGGGTCTTGGCGATGTTGGCGGGGTTGTCCACCGTGAATTCCTGCATGTAATCGTACTTGTCCTTCATCTCCTTGTAATGGAGGAAGGCGGAGTACTCGACCTCGGGCATGCCGATGGTGTCCAGCAGGTGGCTATAGGCCGCGATGTGGATGGTTTCGATGTTGGAGAAGGCCGAGAGCATCATCTGCACCTCGGTCGGCTGGAACACCGCCGCGTACTTTTTCATGTAGCAGTTGTTCACCTCGACGTCGGCCTGGGTGAAGAACCGGAAAATCTGGGTCAGCAGGTTGCGCTCACCGTCCGACAGCTTCTGGCGCCAATCCTTCACGTCGTCGGCCAGCGGCACCTCCTCCGGCATCCAGTGCAGGCGCTGCTGCGTCAGCCAGGCCTCATAGGCCCACGGATAGCGGAAGGGCTTGTAGACGGGGTTCGGGGTCAAAAGCTGGCTGGGCACGGGCGAAATCCGTTCGTCTATACGTCGTTGGTGAAATAGTCAGAACCAGCCCGACGACTTGGTCAGCGCCTCGAAGGGCGCCATCATCGCCGCCAGGAATTCATCGGCGGTCACTTTGCCGTCGTGGTCGGCGTCCCACTTGTCGAACTTGCGCAGCGACTGGGCGCGCAACTCCTCGCGGGTCACCCGGAAATCGCTGTCGGTGTCGGCCGACATCACCGGGTCCAGGCCCACCTGCAATCGCACGCGGGAGCCCTGGTAGCTGGCGCCGTCCGGCAGCGCCTCCACCGAGTCCGGCTGCACCGCGCGGTCCTGGGCGCCCAGCAGGGGCGTCACCGGATGCGGCTGCGCCCGGAAGGGCTGGGTCAGGCGGTACTTCTCCAGCTCGGCCGAGGTGATGCTGCCATCGTGGTCCAGGTCGAACAGGTCGAAGCTCCGGTCCGCGTCGGCGATCACCTCATCCCGGGTCAGCACGCCGTCATGGTTGGTGTCGGTCTGGTGGAACCAGAGCATCAGCACCGCCTTGTACTGCAACTGGCTGCCCGAGGGTGGCCCCAGGATTTGCCCCGAGGGGCTGACCGGTACCAGTTGCAGGTAGGGGTTCACCGGCAGGTCATGCCCCCCGCACCCCGCCAGGCCGAACCCCAGGGCGCCCGCCAAGGCCACCCTGGCCAGTGCCTTCACAACCCGCATGCGACTTCCCCGCCAGCGTCAATGGACCGATCGAGGAAGACCAGCCCCTGGAGCCATCGATCGTGGATCAACGGCTCACTGGCAAGCCAGGCATTCCTCATAGTTGTTGGTTTCCACGGCCGTCGGGGCGCTGGCTTTCGCTTCCGTCTTCTTGGCCACGACGGCGCCGATGTCGGCCTCCGCCCGCTGGATGGACATGGAGCGGAGATAGTAGAGGCTCTTCACGCCCTTCTTCCAGGCCTGGAAATGGATCTGGTGCAGGTCGCGCTTATGCACGTCGGCCGGCAGGAAGATGTTCAGGCTCTGCGACTGGCAGATGAAGGGCGTGCGATCGGCCGCGTGCTCGATCAGCCAGCGCTGGTCCAGTTCGAACGCCGTCTTGAAGACATCGCGCTCCAGATCCGACAGGAAGTCCAGGTGCTGGACGGAACCGCCGTTCAGGGTGATGGACGACCAGGTGTCCTCGTCGTTGCGGCCATAGGTCGCCAGCACCTGCTCCAGGTGTTTGTTCCGCACCGAGAACGATCCCGAGAGCGTCTTGTGGTTGAAGGCGTTGGCCGCCGCCGGCTCGATGCCGGGCGAGGCGCCGCCGCAGATGATGGAGATGCTGGCGGTGGGCGCGATGGCGATCTTGTTGGAGAAGCGCTCCTCATAGCCGTAGTCGGCGGCGTCCGGGCAGGCGCCGCGCTCCCGGCCCAGCTTCAGCGAGGCCTCATCGGCCTGGCGCTTGATGTGGGCGAACATGCGCTTGTTCCACACCTTGGCCATCACGCCCTCGATGGGCAGGCCCTGGCTCTGCAGGAAGCTGTGGTAGCCCATGACGCCCAGGCCCACGGAGCGCTCGCGCATGGCGGAATAGCGGGCGCGCTCCATGTCGTCCGGCGCCTTCTCGATGAAGTCGCTCATGACGTTGTCGAGGAAGCGTAGCGTGTCCTCGATGAAGGTGGGGTGGTCCTGCCATTCCAGGAAATATTCCAGGTTCAGCGACGACAGGCAGCAGACGGCCGTGCGCTGCTGGCCCAGCTGGTCCAGGCCGGTGGGCAGCGTGATCTCGCTGCACAGGTTGGACATCTTCACCGACAGGCCGGCCAGCTTGTGGTGTTCCGGCATGGCGCGGTTCACATGGTCGATGAACAGCAGGTAGGGCTCGCCCGTCTCGATGCGGGCGGTCAGGATGCGGATCCACAAGGACCGCGCGGAAATGCGGCGGATGACCGAGCCGTCCTTGGGGCTGGTCAGCGCCCATTCGCCATCGGTCTCGACCGCGCGCATAAAGGCGTCGGGGATGACCACGCCGTGGTGCAGGTTCAGCGCCTTGCGGTTCGGGTCGCCGCCGGTGGGGCGGCGCATCTCGATGAATTCCTCGATCTCCGGGTGCGAGACAGGCAGGTAGGTCGCGGCGGAGCCACGGCGCAGGCTGCCCTGGCTGATGGCCAGGGTCAGGCTGTCCATGACGCGGATGAAGGGCACCACGCCGGAGGTCTTGCCGTTGCCGCCGACCTTCTCACCGATGGAGCGCAGGTTGCCCCAGTAGCTGCCGATGCCGCCGCCGCGCGAGGCCAGCCAGACGTTCTCGTTCCAGAGATCGACAATGCCCTTCAGGCTGTCGTTGCACTCGTTGAGGAAGCAGCTGATGGGCAGGCCGCGTGAGGTGCCGCCGTTGGACAGCACCGGGGTGGCCGGCATGAACCACAGCTTGGAGATATAGTCGTACAGCCGCTGGGCATGGGCCGCGTCGTCGGCGTAATAGCTGGCCACGCGCGCAAACAAATCCTGGAAGCTTTCACCGGGCAGCAGGTAGCGGTCGGTCAAGGTTGCCTTGCCGAAGGCCGTCAGCAGATCGTCACGGGAATGATCCACAACGACCGCCGGACGGTTAGCAACTTGAATCCTGCCGAAAACGTCTCCGTCCCGCATGACTTATCCCCAGGCTGTGTATGAATTGCGCTGTGGATAACCGAGGACCGGATACCACATCTAGCGGCAACGAGCGCTGATCCTACCAAATCGTGACAGTCCGCCAACGGATTTTTTGTACCTCCGAAGGGCATTTTTCCATTGCGTCGGAAAAGCCCAGGGATACTGCGGCCAGCATGGGGTATCCTGCCCGCCAGCCATGGTTAATGAGGGTGCGGAACCTGCCCGAAAGGGGGCCGCCCGATGCCCTGGAGGGTCGCCTGATGTTCATCGCGTGCTCCAACCTCATCGTTCCCAACCCCCCTATATCTTGTGCCGGCATCGCGGTGGGGGATATAGATGGTGATGGACGCTTTGATTTCGTCGTCACCTGCGCCGACGCGCCCAACCGCGTGCTGAGCTGGGACGGCGGCGCCTTGGTGGAGCATCCGGCGGGCCCCCTGGCCGACGCCAGCGCCTGCGCCCGGGCGGCCCTGTTCGCCGACATGGATGGCGACGGCCGGGAAGAGCTCTACATATTGAACGAACCCGTCGCGGCCGGCGCGCTGCCCACGCCGGACCGGCTGTTCGCCTGCTTCGGCAACCGCTGGATCGACCTGGCGGCCCTGCCGGAGAATTTCGCCGCCGCCAACCGCGCCGCCGGCACCTCGCTGGCCTGCCTGGACCGCCACGGCACCGGCCGCTACAGCATCGTGGTGGGGGGCGAGGGCGTGCCCCTGCAACTGTTCGAGCTGGACCGCCGCGGCCGCCTGCACGAGGTGGCGGAGGAGGCGGGGCTGGACATCGAGGCCGACGCCCGGCTGCTGCTGGGCTCCTGCCTCACCGGCTCCCTGCCCGATCTGTTCGTCGGCTGCGCCAACGGCCCCAACCTGCTGTTCCGCAACCTGGGCGGCGGCCAGTATGAGGAGATCGCGGACGAGGTGGGGCTGGACGATCCCTTCGCCAACGCCAGCGCCGCCACCATCCTGGACGCCGACGGCGACGGGCTGGTCGACCTGCTGTTGGGCAATATTCAGGGGCCGCAGCGCCTGTTCCAGCACCGCGCCGGCGGCGGCTTCGTCGATGTGGCGCCGGCGGAGATGGCGCAGCCGGGTCCGGTGCGCGCCGTCATCGCCGCCGATTTCGACAATGACGGTTATGAGGAGCTGTTCTTCAACATGCATGGCCAGCCCAACCGCCTGTTCGCCTGGCGGGAGGATCGCTGGGTGTCCATCGACGTGGGCGACGCCGCTGAGCCGGAGGGCCTGGGCACCGCCGCCGTGGTGGCCGATATCGACGGCGACGGCCAGCTGGAACTGCTGCTGGGCCACGGCGATGGTGAGGCCCAGCCCCTATCCTTGTTCCTGGCCTCCCCCACCGGCAACAACTGGCTGCGCGTCCTGCCCCTGACGGCCGGTGGCGCGCCGGCGCGCGGCGCCACCGTCTGCCTGACCGCCGGCGGCCGGCGCCAGCTGCGCAGCATCACCAGCGGCTCCGGCGGCCCCTACCAGCGCGAGCCCGTAGCCCATTTCGGCCTGGGCGAGCTGACCCTGGTGGACATGCTGGAAATCACTTGGCCGGACGGCGCCACCCTGCGGGTGGAACAGCCCGACCTCTGCCGCCTGATGGTGGTCCACCATCCCAGCCTGGGGCAGCAGCCGACCTGCTAGCCCCTTGGCCCGCTGAACCCTTGCCGGGCCGTCATCAGGACGGCGCCACGGCTGGCGTCTGGCGGCGGGTGCGCCCCAGGGTCAGGCCGTAGAAGCGGGCGAGCATGACGGCATAGGCGCCCCATCCCACGCCGTAGAGGCCGACGCTGACGACGTAGCTGGCGGCGATCTCGACCGGATCGGTCAGGCGGCTGAACAGGGGGGTGACGAAGGCGGGCAGCACCGTCAGCAGGCTGAGCGCCGTCAGTCGCACGGACAGGCCGCGGGTGGCGATCCATCCCAGGCGGAAAGTGGGCGCACCGCCCACCGCCAGAGGCACCACGCCCACCATCAGTCGGCCGAAGATGCCCATCATGATCAGCACCAACGGTAAGGCCACCAGCACGAACAGGCCGCCGGCCACCGATTCCGGCATCTCCATGCCCAGCGCCACCAGGGCTCCGTCCAGCAGGCGCAGGGAGGGCAGCAGGAAGACCAGCACCGGCAGGGCGCTGACCATGGCCGCCAGCATCCACCCCAGGTAAGCCAGTTCCCGCCGGCCCAGGCTGGGGCTGAGGAAGCCGACCCCGTCATCGGCCTGCAACACCCAGCGCGCCCACCAAACCTGCATGCGGATGAAGAACCAGGCGTTGAAGGCCATGGGAATGAGATGGAAGGGCAGCACCTCCGCCTCCCACGCCTCCTCCAGCGCGGGGTCCACCGGCCGGGGATGGGTCAGCGCCAGGATGACATAGAGGACCATCATCACCAGGGCCGGCATGCCGGCGAAACGCACGGTGCGCCCTGGATCGGACAGCACCTCGCGGAACGCGGCCGCCGCCTCATGCCACACCATCGGCTTGCGCCGCACGTCCTCCATAACCACCCAACCCTAGACTACCGTCCCGCCGCCCCGGAGAATGCCGGATCGCGCCGGCCGTGGCGAAGCGTTATGTTGCCGCGCCCCGCCGGTGGCGGCGCCTTTTCCTCAAGGTCTATCCCAATGCCCTCTTCGCTGACCGTCCGCGCTGAGACCTTCCCCATCCGCGGCACCTTCCGCATCTCGCGCGGCGCCAAGACCGAGGCGCATGTGGTGGTGGCGGAGGTGACGGACGGCGGGGCCACGGGCCGGGGTGCCACGGGTCGGGGTGCCACGGGTCGGGGCGAATGCGTGCCCTATGCCCGCTACGGCGAAACGGTGGCCGGCGTTGTGGCGGTTCTGGAGGCGATGGCGCCCGCCGTGGCCGCCGGCCTGACCCGCGCCGACCTGCAGCGCCTGTTGCCGCCGGGGGCGGCGCGTAACGCCCTGGACTGCGCCCTGTGGGACCTGGAGGCCAAGCGGACCGGTGTACCCGCCTGGCGCCTGGCCGGCTTGGCATCGGCCCCGGCGCCGCTCGCCACCGCCTTCACCCTGTCGGTGGACACGCCGGCGGCCATGGGCGCCGCCGCCCGCGCCGCCGCCCATTGCCCCCTGCTGAAGCTGAAGCTGACCGGCGAGGGCGACCTGGACCGGGTGGCCGCGGTTCGGGAGAACGCGCCCCACGCCCGCCTGATGGTGGACGCCAATGAGGGCTGGAGCCTGAAGCAGCTGGATCGCTACGCCCCAGCGCTGGCGGCCCTGGGGGTGGAGCTGCTGGAACAGCCCCTGCCGGCCGGCCGCGACGCCGACCTTGCGGGATATCAATGCCCCATCCCCCTGGGCGCCGATGAATCGGTGCATGGGTTGGATAGCCTGGGCGCCCTGATCGGCCGCTATCAGGTGGCCAACATCAAGCTGGACAAGACCGGCGGCCTGACGGAGGCGCTGGCCCTGAAGGCGGCCTGCGAGGCGGCGGGCCTGCGCGTCATGGTGGGCTGCATGGTCGCGACCTCGCTGTCCATGGCCCCCGCCCACCTGCTGGCCCAGGGGGCGGCCTTCGTCGATCTGGACGGCCCCCTGCTCCTGGCCCGCGACCGAATGCCCGGCCTTCGCTACGCGGGCGCCATCGCCGACCCACCGACCCCTGCCTTATGGGGATAGGGAAAGCGATGCGCACCAATGGTTTATGAGGGGATACCCTCCCCTTTGGCACCGCTCCCGCCCCTCTGTCGAACGGCCTCCCCCTGGGGGCCTACGCCCAAGGGCGCACTTCGCTTTTGGCCTAAAAGAGGATTAACTCGGGGCCTGCCAAGTAAAACGTCTGGTTGGGGCCATGTTAAATCGAATTCTGGGCCGGGAGCAGGGAGAGCAGCGGGAAGAATTGGCCCGTCTGCGCGCGGAAAACGCCGCCCTGAAAGCGGAAAATGCCTTGCTGAACCGCCTGTCGGCCCCCGCCCCCCTGTTGGCGTTCGTGCAGGATAACGACCTGCGCTATGTCTGGGCCAAGGGGCCCGTGGCAGCCTTCGGCCCCGGCGTGCTGGGCCTGACCGACCTGGACATCCGCAACGGCCGCGGCAAGAGTGCCGAGGGTTTCACCACCCTGCACGCCATCAAGGGCCGCATCCTCGAAACCGGCCGGGGTGAGCGGCACATGTTCCGCCTGGAAATCCCGGGGGAGACGGAAAGCCGGCTGTACGACCTGGTGCTGGAACCCCACCGCGAGGCGGACGGCAGAATCACCGGCATCGTCGGCCTGGGCCTGGATATCACGGTGGAAACGGCGCGCCGGGGCGCCGTGGCCTTGGCCGAGGCGCAGGCGGTGAAAGCGGAAGCGGAACGGGCGAACCGTGCCAAGTCGCGCTTCCTGGCCGCCGCCAGCCATGATCTGCGCCAGCCCTTCCAGGCCATGCGCCTGTTCCTGCATCTGCTGGAAACCCGCCTGACCGACGATCCCCAGCGCGACCTAGCGACCAAGCTGACGGAGTCGCTGGACGCCACCGAGGATCTGCTGAACGCCCTGGTGCAGATCTCCGCGCTGGAGGCCGCGACCGTCACGCCCACGCCCACGCGCTTCGCCTTGTCAACGGTGATGGAGCGGCTGGCGGGTGAGTTCCGGCCGCTGGCCGCCGCCAATGGCGTCAACCTGCGCTGTGTCCCCACCACCGCCCAGGTCAACAGCGACCCCGTCCTGCTGGACCGCATGGTGCGCAACCTGATCGTCAATGCCGTGCGCCACACCCGCAAGGGCGGGATCCTCATCGGCTGCCGGCGCCGGGGCACGACGGCGCAGTTGCAGGTATGGGACACGGGCTGCGGCATCCCGGCCGACCAGCTGCCCTTCATCTTCGACGAGTTCTATCGCGGCGAGACCGCCGCCGGCGCGCCGACGGCCCAGTCCGGACAAGCCAAGCGCGACGCGCAGCACGGCCTGGGCTTGGGCCTGGCCATCGTCAAGAAGACCGCCACCCTGCTGGGCCTGACGGTCACCGTCGTCTCCACCCCGAACCGGGGCTCGGGCTTCACCATCACCCTGCCGCTGGCCGAGACGGTGCGGGCGCCGGCACCCCGCCCGGTCCTGGTGACCGAGGTCCGGCCGGCCGCCGCCGCCCCCGCGGCCGAGCCGGTCAAGGAACCGCCGCCCAGCCCGGCCCGGAATCCGGAAGTGAAAGAGCCTGGCACCGCGGAACCGCCGGTGAAGGAGCCGTCAAAGGACCAACCGCCCAGCGGCGTGCTGCCCAGTGGCGTGCTTGTGGCCCTGCTGGAGGATGACCCGCTGCAACTGGCCGCGCTGGAGGCCATGGTGGAGGATTGGGGCTGCGTCCCCCTGGCGGCACCCACGCCCGAGGCGTTGTTCGAGGGGCTGGACAAGACGGACGCAATCCCGCGCCTGGTCATTTCCGACAACCGCCTGCCGGGCAACCGGCGCGGCATGGATGTCATCGCGGAGATCCGCAAGCGCTATGGCGGGGATGTCGGCGGCATGCTGGTGACGGGCGACACCGATCCCCAGTTGATGGAGCAAGCCACCGCCGCCGGCGTCGTGGTCGTGCACAAACCCATCGCCCCGCCCCGCCTGCAGCGCCTGGTGGTGGACGCCCTGCAGAACGGCACGGGGCAGAACGGCACGGGGCAGAACGGCACAGGGCAGGGCGGCACGGGCACCGGCCAAGGCCGCGCACCCGCCCCGCCGTCCCCCGGGGTCAGTCCCGGAAGTTCTCGTATTGCAGCGGCTGCTCGATCTTGAGGCCCTTCACCAGGCGGATGGCGTCCTGAAGGTCGTCGATCTTCTTGCCGGTGACGCGCAACTCATCACCTTGGATGGCCGCCTGGACCTTCATCTTGCTGTCCTTGATGGCCTTGACGATGGTCTTCGCCAGTTCCTTGTCGATACCCTGCTTCACCTTGACCTCCTGGCGGCGGGCGTCGCCGGCGGCGCGCTGGTCGTCGCCCCAGTCCAGGCAACCCACGTCCAGCTTGCGCCGGGTCAGGTGCACCTTCAGCATTTCCTGCATCTGGGACAGCTTGGGCGCGTCATCGGCCACGATGGTGATGACGTCGTCCTTATGTTCGATGGTGCACTTGGCGCCCTTGAAATCGAAGCGCTGGCCCAGTTCCCGCACCACGCCCGCCACGGCGTTGTCCACCTCGGCTTTATCGGTCTTGGAAACGATGTCGAAGGACGGCATGGCAGTCAGGCTCCCGCATGAACGATGATGAAACGGCGCCGCACGGACGGCGCGCCTTCCCCGGTTCTAGCACGGCCCTTTGACGGGGCACACCCCCGGGGCGCCGGCGGGGGGCATGCGGCGGCCCAGGGTTCGCCTGGGGTTGGCCAGGGCCGTCATCCGGCCGCAACACCTGCCCATGTTTATCGAGTCTCCCCCCAAGATTTTGTTGCGATACGGCAAGGCGCGGGTCAAACATACCGCATGCGGAAAGGTCCGGGCTTTCCGGGCGCGGCGGCATGCATCGCATGGTTGCGTCGCGGAACGGCACCGCACGCCAAAGCACGATTCTCAAGCAGTTCATTCGGGCGGATTTAGTCTCATGGATCGCAGGGCCATCCTCCGGCTTGCCGTCGGAATACCGTTCCTGGGCGTCGGCGGCCTTGTCCGCCCGGGACAGGCCGAGCATCTGATCAACGTGGCCGCGCGCCCCACCGCGCTTCGCCCCCCCCGGCTGGTGATGATCGATCCCGGCCACGGCGGCAAGGACCCCGGCGCCATCGGCCACGAAGGCACTTATGAGAAGGACGTGACGCTGGATCTGGCCAAGGAGTTGGCCCTGCAACTGCGTAAAACCCAGGGCCTGAACGCCGACCTGACGCGGGAAGACGATCATTTCCTGGAACTGGGGGAGCGGGTGGACGTGGCGCGCGAGGCCAAGGCCGACCTGTTCCTGTCCATTCATGCCGACAGCGCCCCCAACGCCAACGCCCGCGGCCTGTCGGCCTACACCCTGTCGGAAAAGGCGTCGGACGCGTTCTCCCAGGCGCTGGCCGACAAGGAAAACTACGCCGACCGCCTGGGCCTGGACCTGAAGCACACCAAGCCGGTGGTGGCTGACATCCTGATGGACCTGGCCACGCGCCGCACCAAGGCGGCGTCCCTGGCGGCCCGCCAAGGCATCGTGCATGGGGCGGGGCGTGACCTGCGTCTGCTGGAAAACCCCATGCGCTCCGCCAACTTCGTGGTGCTGAAGGCGCCGGACATCCCGTCCGTGCTGGTGGAGACCGGATTCCTGTCCAACCGCCAGGACGAAGCGCTGCTGCGCGACCCCGCCCAGCGCAAACGCATCGCCGGCATCCTCGCGCGGGAATTGGCGACGCTGCTCGCCTCCCCTACTTTCGCCTGATTTCCGCTATAGCCTGCCACCGCGAATTTCTGAAAAACAGGGACCAGGGCACCGCTCATGACCTCCGCGACCATCATCGGCCAGCGCCGCCCCGTCACCGGCCCTCTCCTTCTTCTCCTGGCGGGCATGGGTGCGCTTCTGGCCGGGTGCCAGTCCCCCGGCCGCGAATCGCCGGAACTGGCGCGCCAGCGGGCGGAGGCCGCCGCCGAGGCGCCCGCCGTGCCCGACGGCCAGATCGATGAGCAGATTCACCGGCTTTGGAAGGAAAAAAGCCCGGAGATGAACAGCCGCCTGAACGTCACGGTCGATCGGGGCGAAGTGCTGCTGACCGGCAACGCCAGCGACCCTGATATGCGGGTGGACGCGGTGCGCCTGGCCTGGCAGGCCGATGGCGTGCGCAAAGTTTTGAATGAAATCAAGATCGCGGACGAAAGCAGCCTGTCCGACAGCGCGACCGACACCTGGATCAACACCAAGCTGTGGGCGGCCCTGCTGCTGGACGGGCAGGTCAAATCCAGCAACTACAGCATCGAAACCGTCAACCAGGTGGTCTACATCATGGGCGTCGCCCGTAGTGGGGTGGAGCTTGAGGCCGTGCTGCAGCACGCCCGCGAACTGCCCCGCGTCCGCCAGGTTGTGAATTATGTCCGTCGTTGAGCGTGTTGCCGTGGGTGTTTTTCGTCCTCTGGGCCGCTTCCTGGCCCTGGGTCGTTTCCTGGCTCTTCCCGTCCTGGCCGTGACGCTGGCCCTGACGCCGGGGGCGCCGGCCGGCGCCCAGCCCATTCCCGGGCTGGCCGGCAACCAGACGCTGCCCGACGCCCAGGCCATGGCCAACCGCCAGTTCGTCCAGGCGATGGAGTCCATCAAGAAGGCCGACCAGAGCTACGATTTGCAGGAGCAGACCAAGCTGCTGCTGCAGGCGGACAAGCTGCTGTCCAACATCCTGGTGCAAAGCCCGGAAAGCCCCCTGGCGGTGCAGTTGTCCACCAACCAGTTCGTGGGTGACTTCGACTACAATGACTTCAAGTCGCGCATCCGCAGCCTGGCCTGCAACGACGCCCAGTCCACGGGCTGCTTCCTCTACCGGATCGAGGGGCTGATCCAGCCGGTGGATTATCCCATCACCGCCCCGCGCTGGGATTGGCTGTCGCTGGCGGTCGCCCATTACCACCTGGGCGACAAGGAACGCACGAAGCAGATCATCGCCCCCTTCATCGCCGCCTTCCGCCGCGCCCCGCCGGTGACGGACACGGGCCGCGACCTGTTCCTGGGCCGCGCCCTGGCGCTGACGGGCGAGGTGGACATGGCCCTGGACATCACCCGGCGCATCAACGACTGCTCCACCCGCATCTACAACCTGACCGACATCAGCCAGGCGCTGATCTGGAAGGGGGACAAGGGCCAGGCGGGCAAGCTGGTGGAAGAGGCGGCGGAATACGCCCAGGCCAACAACTGCGCCTGGGAACTGGGCCTGGTGGCCGAGGGCTTCTACAGGGCCGGCAACGAGGCCCGCGCCCACACCATGTTCCTGAACACGGTGGAGGAGCAGTTCAGCCGCTTCAAGGACCGCAAGGGCAATTGCTGCGCGCCAGAGCTGGCGGTGGCCGCCGGCGACCTGGGGGACCCCAACCTGGCGCTGGGCCTGCTGCGCACCGTGCAGCAGGAAAGCCCATGGACCATCCCCGCCGTGCTGGGCCGCCTGGGCGCCCGGGGCGAGATGCAGCTGGCCACCACCTATGCCGAGCAGGTGCAGGACACCGACATCAAGGCGGAAACCTTCGTCCAGCTGATGGCCGACGCGCTGAAGACCGGTGACCGCAAGCAGGCGGAAGCCCTGTCCGGCCGCATCGACAAGCTGCTGTCCGCCGGGACCGACCCCAAGCCCCTGATCCTGGCCCAGCGTGCCCGCGCCGACAAACTGCTGTTCAAGGACCAGCGCTGGCGCAACACCTACCTGGCCGGCCTGTCGGCGGCGGAGCGCAGCAACAGCGGCGACACCCAGCGCAAGGATATCGCCGTGCCCATGCTGGCCGCCCTGGTGGAGATCGAGACCGGCACGCCCATGCTGCAGTGATGATAAGGGCCCCGGCTTTCGCACGGGGCCTTATCATTTCCACCAGCCGGAAGGGCGCCCCGCTCACGGGGCCGTGCGCCGCGCCTCGTAGGCCCGCAGGTGGGTGGTGGCGAGGGTCAGCAGGGGCAGGTCCAGGCCAAGGTCGCGGCCCCGGCGCAGCATGTCGCCGACGATGTGCTCACCCTCCGTGGGGCCGCCCTTCTCGATGTCGCGCATCATCGAGGCGGACAGGCTGCTGTCCTCCTTGGTCAGATGATAGCGGGATTCGGCGTCGCGCTCGGCGCTGGGCGGATGGCCGGCGGCGGTGGCGACGCGGGTGCACTCGTCCAGCAGGCCGGTGATGAAGGCCAGGCCGTCCGGCGCCTTCAGGATGGCGCCGATGGGGGCCCGCATCAGGGTGGTGCTGCCCGCCAGCGTGGCCAGGAAATAGAACTTCTCCCACATGTCGTGGACGATGTCCGGACTGTTGACCACGGTGATGGGACACTTGGCATAGGCCTGGGCCAGCGCCTCGGCCAAGGGCGCCTGAGCCGGGGAACGGGCGCCGAAGGTCAGGCGGTTGAAGGCGTGCAGGTGGCGGATGGTGCCGTCCGGGTCCATGGTGATGGTCAGGTGGCACAGGCCGCCCATCACCCGCTCCGCCCCGAAGGCGGCGTCCAGCCGGTCCAGGTGGTTCAAGCCGTTCAGCACCGGCAGGATGCGCGTCTCCGGCCCCACGGCCGGGCGGATGGTCTCGATGGCTGCGTCCAGGTCATAGGCCTTGCACGACAGCAACACCAGGTCGAAGGGCTTGGCCACACGGGTCACCGCCTGCACCGGGCTGATGATGTTGCCCTGGGGGCTGACCACCACCAGGCCGTTTTCCATCAGCTGGGCATGGCGCTTGGGCCGCACCAGGAAGGTGACGTTCTCCCCCGCCTGCATCAGGTGGCCGCCGTAGAAGCCACCGGTGGCGCCGGCGCCCAGGACCAGGACACGCATGGTCATCGCTATCTTTCCTTCTTATTCCAGCCCCCGCAGGGCTTGATCCTAATCCGCCAGCCAGCCGGCCGCCTTCAGGCGCGGCAGGGCGGTGCGGCTGACCGGCACCACCGTTCCGTCGCTGAGGCGCAGCTGCGCCGCCTGGCCACGCACCGTGGCCTCCGCCACCGCCGCCCGCGCCACCCAGAAGGAGCGGTGAACCTGCATCCCCAGCCCCTCCCCCAGTTCGGCGATGGCGTCGCGCAGGCGCATCAGCACCAGGTCAGAGCCATCATCGGTGTGGATCCGAAGATAGTGATCCTCCGCCTCCAGTGCCAGAAGCCGGGCGTCGCGCAGACGCGGGCAGGCGCGGGCCAGGAAGGCCGCTGCCAAATCGGGGGCCAAGTCGGGGGCCAAGTCGGGGACCGGTTCCGCCACCTCCGCATCCGGCGGAGACGCGACCCGCCCGGGCTCGGGCGCCGCGGCCGGGGGCGCCTCCGGGTCCCGGCGGCCCAGGATGACGGCGAAGACCATGCTGGTGATGATGACCTGCGGCCAGGTGCGCCAGAAGTGCAAGGTACCCCCCTGGACGCCCCCCTGGACGCCCTGGGGCACCTTGGCGCACAGGCTGAACAGCAGGATGATCCACAGCGTGGCGGGCAGCGAGGCGATCAGGGCCGACACCCCGCGCCGCTGCCAGGCGGGCCAGGCGGCGGCGATGGGCCAGCGGCGCAAGGCCGCATGGACCGCGCGCGTCATGGCGGCGATGCCCAAGGCCGACGCGCACCAGAAGACCACGCGCGACGGGCTGTCCATGGACAGGAAGGTGCCGTAGGGGCCGAACATGGCCAGCACCAGGGACAGCGCCACGACGCCGCCCCAACTGCGCACCCAGTCGGGCAGGTCGAAAGCGACGATGCCGGCAAGACTGCCCGGCGGCCGCTTTCCTGCGACCCCGGCGTCCGCCGCCTGCTGCACCCCGCGTTCCGCCGTCAAGACCGGCCTCATCCGTTCGCGCTTCGTGAACGGCCTTTACCAGCCACTCACGAAATCCGTCAAGCGGGCCGCGAAGGTGCCGTTGCCGGCGGGCGGCGGCTTGAGCGAAGGCTAGGCCCACCAACCACTTGGCCACGCCGCCCGGCGCAACATCCTGGAGCCCGCCCCGTCATGGAAATCCTCTCCCGCATCATCAGCCACACCCCCACCTGGATCTTCGCGCTGTTCGCCTTCCTGGTGTTCATGGGGGCGCGGCGCCTGCGGACCACCGTGCAGCAGACGGGCCGCGTCTGGCTGATCCCCGGTGTCTTCATCATCTGGGGCCTGTACGGCCTGGTCACCCGCCCCGGCCCCCTGGGCCCGGTGCTGCTGGAATGGGCCGTGGGCGCCGTCGTCGGGCTGGGCTTGGCCAGCCTCACAACCGTCCAGGTGGAGGTGGACCGCGAGCGCGGCCTGGTGCGCCAGCCGGGCAGCTGGGTGCCCCTGGCCCGTAACCTCTTCCTGTTCGGTTCCCACTACGTCCTGAACGTCCTGGCCGCCGCGCGCCCCGACCTGCACGACACCGCCATCGCCCTGGACATCGGCGTGTCGGGCTTCAGCGTCGGTTACTTCGCCGGCTGGTCCTGGCGCTTCATCCAGAGCTACCGCCGCGCCCCCGACATGGTGCTGGCCACCGCCTGAGCCGCGCTCAAAGAAAAAGCGGCGGGAGGCCGGCCTCCTGCCGCTTTCGGCATTTCCAGGCGTGGAGCAACCCTTACCCCACGCTTTTTCCCGTGCAGCTGGCGTACAGGGTTTCCACCACCTGGCGGCTGACATCGCGGGTGATGAAGACGATGCGGCTGCGGTGGTCGTCGCTGGGCCAGGCGTCCAGTTGTACCGGGGGGTGGAACAGGTGCTGGACACCGTGGATGACGATGGGCTGGTCGCTCTCCACCACGTTCAGCACACCCTTCACCCGCAGCACGTCGGGGCCGCGCAGGCGGGCCAGCGTCTCCAGGAACCCCACCAGTTCATCCCACACCAGGGGCTGGGTGAAGGTCAGGCAGAAGGCGCCGATGGCCTGGTCATGGCGGCTGGGGTCGTGGTCATGGTCCTCATGCGCGCAATGGCCGGGATCGTGATCGCAGTCGGCATGGTCATGGCCGTCGTGATCATGGCCGTCGTGATCATGATCGTGGTGATGGTGATCATGATGGTGCCCATGGTCGTCATAGGCCTCCGCGCGCAGCCAGCGCTGCACGTCCAGGCTCTTGGTCTCCGGGTTATAGAGACCGGCGTCGAACAGCAGCACGGGCAGCGCCTCGTCCGTCTGGGCGTCCACCACCGATGCCGCAGGGTTCAGCTGCTTCAGCCGTTCCTTCAGATACTCCACCGCCTCGGGTGTCGCGATGTCGGTCTTGGTCAGCACCAACCGGTCGGCCACCGCCGCCTGCTTCAGGCTTTCCTCCTGCGCGTCCAGCTGCCCCATACCGTGGACGGCGTCCACCGTGGTCACCACGCCGTCCAGACGGAAGCGGGCCGCCACCAGCGGGTCGGTCATCAGGGTGTGCAGGATGGGTGCCGGGTCCGCCAGGCCGGTGGTCTCGATCACCACGCGGTCGAACTCCGGCACCTCGTCGCGCAGGCGGCGCAGGTACAGGTCGCGCAGGGTGTCGGCGAGGTCGCTGCGGATGGTGCAGCAGATGCAGCCCGAATCCATCAGCACGGTGTTCTCGTCCGCCTTGGCCACCAGCAGGTGGTCCAGCCCGACCTCGCCGAACTCATTGATGATGACGGCGGTGCGGGCCATGCGCGGGTCGCGGATGATGCGGGACAGCAGCGTGGTCTTGCCGCTGCCCAGGAAACCGGTCAGGACGGAGATGGGCAGGCGGGCGGCTGAAACAGCGGTCACGGCAGGCATTCCTTGAAGGTCATCGTTGGATCAGGCGGCCGCGGTCAGACCGCCGCTTGGCAGGCCGGGCAAAGGCCGAGGACCTCCACCGTCTGGCGCACGGCGCGGAATCCGCGGGCAGCGGCGCCGTTGGTGATGGCGTCGGTCACGGCGGGGTCGTTCAGCTCGGTGGCGTCGCCGCAGCGCTCGCACACCAGGAACTGGCCGGCATGGCTCTGCCCTGGTTCCGGGCAGCCGACATAGGCGTTCAGCGATTCGATGCGGTGAACCAGCCCCTGTTCCACCAGGAAGTCCAGGGCGCGATAGACGGTCAGCGGCGCCACGCGTTTGCCGTCCACCGCCATCTCTTCCAGGATGGCGTAGGCGCCCCGCGGCTTGTGACTGGACCACACCAGTTCCAGCACCCGCTCGCGCAGGGTGGTCAGGCGTGCGCCGCGCGCCTCGCACAGGCTGTGCGCCCGGGTCAGGGCGTCGCCGACGCAGGCCTGGTGGTCATGGGCCTTATGGTCATGACCCTGGGACACTTTGCCACCATGGACATGCGGGCTAGGGCTTTGGGTAGCCAACGACATTGTTGCTAGCCTTTCTCGAACTGCCATTTCAGGCGAACCATAGCACGGAAGGAAGGGTGTCCGGTTCTTCCGCGTAAACCAAATCATGTTACCGTTCGTATCGGTCCGGAGAATATGGCACCCGGCTGGACCGAAGCCAGGGCACCACCGCATCGAAGGGAAGCGCGATGCCACATGACACCCTTGCTCCGATCGTCGCCAAGCGCGCTTGCCGCGCCGGCGCGACGTTGGTCCGCGCGGCGCTGATTGTTGGCGCCACCTTGATATGGGGCGGCCCACCGGCCCGCGCCAGCACCGCGACACCGCCCGAGCGGGAGGACGCCCCGGCCGCGATGCCGTCGACCCCCGGCACGACGGTGGAGCGGTCGCTGGACTTCAGCGCCCATTATGGCCGCGACACGCCCTTGGGCCACCACCGCGTCACGGTGGCCAAGGCGGCCAACGGCGACACGGTCGTGGATGTGGATATCCGTTTCGAGGCCAAGCTGCTGATGATCACGGCCTACCGTTATCACCATGTCAGCCATGAGGTATGGCATGAAGGCCGTCTCGCCGCGCTGGACAGCAGCACCGACGACAACGGCCAGAAGGACTGGGTGAAGGGCCATGCGGTGGAAGACGGGTTCGCGGTCGAAAGCTCGCACGGGGCGGTGACGGCGCCGGCCGACATCATCCCCACCAGCTATTGGAACCCGGCCATACTGACGGCATCGCGCCTGCTGGACACCATCCGGGGCGTGGTCATGGACGTGAAGGTGGAACGCCAGGGGCAGGAGATGATCCACGCCGGCGACGCCACCGTGGCTGCCACGCACTACAGCCTGGGCTTCATCACCAACCCGCCGCCCGCCACCAACCGGGTGGACTTCTGGTACGACGATTCCGGCCGTTGGCTGAAGCTGGCCTTCCATGCCCGGGGGCATGACGTCGCCTATGCCCTGCAGGGACCGTC
The DNA here is from genome assembly GCF_007828045.1 of Nitrospirillum amazonense. Taxonomy (GTDB): domain Bacteria; phylum Pseudomonadota; class Alphaproteobacteria; order Azospirillales; family Azospirillaceae; genus Nitrospirillum; species Nitrospirillum amazonense_C. The sequence goes on from NZ_VITN01000027.1 coordinate 63,812, forward strand.
CAACGCCGGTGCGCTGGTCGCCTCCCCCTCCGGGACGGAAGCCGGCCCGCCCGCCCCCGAACGGCGGGACTGACCAGGGACCGAAAGCGCTTGCCCGCCCCCGCCACCCGTCGCTAAATGCCGGGCCATGAGCACGGACACCGCCGCCATGGCCCCGCCCCCCGCCGCCGCCTCCACTGGCCCCCTGGCCATCGTCCGCACCCCCGCGGAGTTGCGCGCCCGCGTCGCCGCCTGGCGTAAGGAGGGGCTGCGCGTGGGCCTGGTGCCCACCATGGGCGCCCTGCACGAAGGGCACCTGACCCTGGTCAAGCGCGCGCGCGACCTGGCCGACCGCGTCGTCGCCAGCGTGTTCGTGAACCCCACCCAGTTCGGGCCCAATGAGGACTTCAGCCGCTATCCCCGGGATGAGGCGGGTGACGCCCGCCTGCTGGCCGGCGCCGGCTGCGACCTGCTGTACGCGCCGGGGGTGGAGGCCATCTATCCGCCGGGCTTCACCACCACGGTGGATGTCGGGCCGGTGGCCGTGCCGCTGGAGGGCCACTTCCGCCCCGGCCATTTCCAGGGCGTGGCCACGGTAGTGGCCAAGCTGCTGTTGCAGGCCCTGCCCGATGTCGCCTGCTTCGGGCAGAAAGATTACCAGCAGCTGGCCGTCATTCGCCGCCTGGCGGCCGACCTGGACATCCCGGTGCGCATCGAGGGCGTGCCCACGGTGCGCGAGGCCGACGGCCTGGCCCTGTCGTCCCGCAACCGCTACCTTTCGGCGGAGGAACGGCAGCAGGCCGTCGCCATCAGCCGTGTGCTGAACCGGCTGCGCGACACCTTGGGCGACGGCGGCCAGCCCGTGGCCCCCGCCATCGCCCAGGCCACGGAGGCACTGACGGCCGCCGGCTTCACCCGCATCGATTATGTCGCGGTGGTCGATGCCGGGACGCTGGCACCGCTGGAGCGGGTGGACCGCCCCGCCCGCGCCCTGGTTGCCGCCTTCCTGGGCCGCACCCGCCTGATCGATAACCTGGCGCTGGGACCGGACGCCTGAGCCTCAGGGCATGAGGAGCGTGGTGGGCGTGGCATACCAATTCTGAAGCGCCATGCAGTGCAGCACCGCCTTGTGCCGATCAGTATCGATGAACCAGCCTGAAAGCGGATACCCCCGACCAGCCTCCACATCCGGCAGGCGGTCGGGATCATGCGCCGCGACACACGCGTGCAAGGTCTCGGGGAACCGCCGCCTCATGTCGTCCCACGCTGCTTGGGACGGCAATGGTCCATGCTGCAAGGGTCCATATGACAGGCCCCACCGCCGCTCCATCGTATAAAAGCAGCCTGTCAGCAGCAGGCAGGCCGCCAAGGCGCCCAGGTGTCTTGCGCGCATGATATCCCCATCCCCGCGGCCCCACGCCGTGTGGATGCAGGGCTATCCACCCTGGATGGCAAGAATATGGCGCCCCCATCGCCGGGAGAGCGCCCCGCCCCTAGGGCGACAGGCGGCTGGTGGAGGTGGTGACCCAGCCCTGGGCGCGCATGCAGTCCAGCACGGCGTCGTGGGCACGCCCGATGTGCCAGTCGGAGATGGGATAGCCCCGGCCCGCGTCCAGGTCCGCCAGGCGCTCGGGGTCGTTGGCTGCGACGCAGGCGCGCAAGGTCTCGGGAAACCGCTGTTCCTTTTCCCGCACCAGGGCCTGCTGTTGCGCCAGCGAGGGGTGGTCGCGGGTCAGCAACGCCATGTCGACGTTCCAGCGCCGGTCACCGGTGTAGGCGCAGGCGGCAAGCGCCAGGCACGTTCCCGTCATCACCAAGCCCATCACCACCAGCCGCCGCATCGCCATCCCCTCATACCGCCGCGATATAGCCCATCGCCAGCAGCCACACCGTGGCCAGCAGCAGGGATAGCACGGTCATGGGCACGCCGCAGCGGGCATGGTCGCGGAAGCCCAGGGTCACGCCAACCGCCGCCGCCCGCTCCACCGTGATGATGTTGGCCAGGCTGCCGGGCAGCAGCAGGTTGCCGGCCAGGGTGGAGAACAGGGCCAGGGCGTACAGCGCCCCCTCCGGCGGGTGGGCCCACACCTTCATCAACAGCACCACCGCCGGCACGTTGCCGATGCTGTTGCTGGCCAGGACGGAGAAGGCGCCCAGGAAGGGCAGCCGGTCCAGCGCCAGGCCGGACGCCGCCAGCTGGTCCACCAGCTGGCCGGGAAGGCCGGTGTCGGCCAGGGCGCCCGTCAGGATAAACAGGCCGGCGAACAGGGCCAGCAGGTGCCAATCGACCAGGCCCAGCATGTCGCGGCTGGCGAAGCGGCGGCTGACCAGCATGCAGCCGGCAATACCCAACACCGCGACGTCGCGGGGAAAGGGCGTGGTGAAGGCCACCAGCAGGACCACGACCCCGATCAGGCCCTTGGATAGCTGCCAGGCCCGGGGGGCGTCCGGGGGCCCCTCTTCACGGTTCACAAGGGCCGGGGCCTGGCCGTCCGACAGGCGCCCCCGCCACACCCGCGCCACCACCCAATAGACGATGACCAGCGACAGGAAGGCGGGCACGCCGCAGGCGAACAGGAAGCGCCAGAATCCCAGGTGGCCCAGCTGGCCGATGAGGATGTTCTGCGGATTGCCGATCACGGTGGCGGCGGACCCGGCGTTGGCGGCCCCCGCCAGGGCGATGAGATAGGGCCGCGCGTCCAGCCCCCGCGCCCGCAGGCCCGCGCACAGCAGCGGCGTCATGGCGAAGACCACCACATCGTTGGCCAGCAGGGCGGACAGGCCGCCCGCCACCACCACCACGGCGGCCAGCAGCGCCTCCGGCTTCCACGGCACGTTGGCCAGGCGCCAGGCGCACCAGTCATAGAAGCCCGACAGCGCGAACTGCGCCGACAGGATCATGAGCCCCAGCAGGATGAACAGGGTGGGGAAGTCGATGGCCTTGATGGCCGCCCCCTCCGTCACCGCGCCCGCCACCAGCAGGACGATGGCCCCCAGCATGGCGATGCCGGTGCGGTCCACCTTCAGCCGGGGTAGGTGGCCGATGGCCATGCCCAGGTAGACGACGGTGAAGGTGACGAGGATCAGCAGAGTCATGAGCCCAGCGCTACCGCGCGGGCGCCCGAGCGGCAAGCGGGAAATAGGCCTAGGGAATCAGGTAGATGTGATTAGGCCGCAGCCTCGGCGCCCTTCTTGGCCCCGGCCAGGGCCGCCATGTCCACCTGCATGCCCTCGCGCGCGGCGAAGCACTGCGCCCATTCCTGCTGCGCCTCAGCCTCGATGGCCTTCATGCGGACATCGTCATGGTCGGGATCGTGGTGGAACAGGCATAGGCGGCCGACGCCGGCGGCCCGGGCCAGGCGCACGCCTTCCCGCCAGGTGGAATGGCCCCAGCCCCGGCGGCCGGCGAATTCCTCATCGGTATAGGAACAGTCGTACGCCACCAGATCGGCACCCTGGATCAAGCCCAGGACGTTGGCGTCCATACGATCAGGGTCGTGCTCGGTATCCGTGACGTAGCAGAAGCTGCGTCCGTCGTAGTCGATGCGATAACCGGTGCCGCCACCCGGATGGTTCAGGCGCGCGGTGTGGACGGTGATGCCGTCGCCCAGGTCCAGGGTGGCGCCGGGGCGAAAATCCTCAAACACCAGCGAGGCGCGCAGCTTCTGCAGCGGCACGGGGAACAGGCAGGAATCCATGGGCTTTTCCATGACGGACTGGATGCAGTGCGCGCCCTGGCAGTGGCCCGCCATCACCCGCATGGAAAAGTCGGTGTTGTAGCAGGGCTCGAAAAACGGGAAGCCATTGATGTGGTCGATATGGGTATGGGTCAGCAGCAACGTGACATCGTTGATGCCGCGTGCGCGCAGGCTCTTGCCCAGCGACCGCAGGCCGGTGCCGGCATCCAGTACGAGCGTTCGGTCGCCCGCCGTCACCTCGATACAGCTGGTGTTGCCACCATACTCAAGATGACTGGCCATCGGACAGGGGACAGTCCCGCGGACACCCCAGAAGGTAACGGTGAAACCCATAAACCAAAGCCCCGAATTCCATCGCGGCCAAGCTAACCCTCCCTTGAACACCGGTCTGTGACGTGTCGCACAGGAAGGAACGCGCTTGGGCACAAGTGCACAGGGATTGTCAAGTGATGTTCGCCCCGCGAACGCACAACCACACTTTAAGGGGTACCCTTTCCAGCGGGGAATCCCCCTTGAAATTCAGGCATCCTTTCCCGTTTCACCGGCGGCGGGGACGCAGGCGATGGTCCAGCCGCTCATCATCCAGGCCGGCCGGCTCTTGATGGATGGTGACCTCCGCGTTGGGAAAGGCGGCGCGCAGGGATGATTCGATCTCATCCGTGATGTCATGCGCCTCTGTCAGCGTCAGATGGCTGTCCAGCTCCAGGTGGAATTCGATGTGCTGGCCCAGGCCGGTGGATCGGGTGCGCAGGTCGTGCAGACCGCGTGACGCCGGGTGGGCGTTCACAAGGTCGACGACCCGGGTACGGTCCACGTCGGGCAGCTCACGGTCCATCAGCACGTCCAGCGCCGTGCGCGAGATGCCGACCGCGCCCCAGACCAGGAAGGCGGCGATGCCCAGACCGAACAGGGGATCCCAGAACGCCTGGCCCGTCCAGCGGCCCAGCAGCAGCGAGACCATGACGGCGGCGTTCAGCAGCATGTCGCCGCTGTAGTGCAGGCTGTCGGCGCCAATGGCCAGCGAGGCCGTGCGGCGGATGACCCAGCGCTGGAACAGCACCAGCATGAAGGTGAGCGCGATGGCGGCGGCCATGACCCACAGGCCCACGCTGATGTCGCCCACCGGCCTCGGTTCGAACAGCCGGCCCAGCGATTCGTAGCCCAGGAACATGGCCGATCCGACAATGAAGGCGGACTGGAAGAGTGCCGCCAGCGGTTCCGCCTTGCCATGGCCGAAACGAAAGGCGGAGTCCGGTGGCTTCAGGGCCCGGGCCACACTGATGAGGGTGATGACGGAGGCCAGCGCGTCCACGCTGCTGTCGATCAGCGAGGACAGGATGCTAACGGAATTGGTGGCCAGATAGGCGCCGAACTTGCCGGCGATGAGGATGGCGGCCACGGTGACGCTGGCATAGGTGGCGCCACGGCGCCACCGTCCGTCCGCATCGCCCTCCCCCACACCGTCGGGCGATTCAGGCTGCACCTTGGCCGTCATGTTCATGGGTAGAGGCGTTCCGTCGTCCAACCCTCGTCCTCGGCATCCCGAGTATAGACCAGGCGGTCGTGCAGGCGGAACTCTCTATCCTGCCAGAACTCGATGCGCGCCGGGGTGACGCGGTAGCCGGACCAGTGCGGCGGGCGGGGAATGTCGCCCTCGCCGAAGCGCGCCGTCTCCTCCGCCACGCGGCGTTCCAGGGTCGCCCGGCTATCCAGCGGCTGCGACTGCGCCGAGGCCCAGGCACCGATCTGGCTGCCCCGTGGCCGCACGCGGTAATAGTCATCGGCCTCCTGGGCCGTCACCGGGCTGACGCGGCCGTCCACCCGGACCTGGCGGCGCAGGCTTTTCCAGTGGAAGCACAGGCCGGCGACGGGATGGGCGGCCAGTTCGCAGCCCTTGCGGCTGAGGGTGTTGGTGTAGAAGACGAAGCCGCCGTCATCCAGGCCCTTCAGCAGCACGATGCGCACCGCCGGGATGCCGTCGGCACCGATGGTGGCCAGCGACATGGCGTTGGGGTCGTTGGGTTCGGTCCGCGCCGCCTCGTCCAGCCAGGATTGGAACAGCGCGTAAGGGTCGGGTGCGACAACAAAATCCATGGTGGTAATCCGTGTCATAGATATGCCGGAATTGCCGCCTACCATACGCCACACTACATCCTTGTCCACGCAGGACGCCGCATGGACGACCCGCATGGCGCCGTGTGATTTTTGGGGTGGTTTGTTGCCCCAGATCATTGGCGGCCACCCCGAGAGGAGTGGATGCGGGACAGTGTCGGGGATGCGAGACCGGATTGCGCAAAGCCATGCCGCCAATAAAGCGCGGCGCAGGAGAGGAAAGAAGGACTAAGAATCATGAAGAAAGTCATCATCGCGTTGATGGCGTCCAGCGTCCTGTTGAGCGCGTGCGACACCACCGGGGGCAAGAATCAGACCGTGGGCATGCTGGGCGGTGCCGCCGCCGGCGGCCTGATCGGTTCGCAGTTCGGCCACGGCGGCGGCAAGCTGGCCATGACCGGCCTGGGCGTCCTGTTGGGCGGTCTGGCGGGCAGCTCCATCGGCAAGCGCATGGACGACGCCGACCGCGCCGCCATGGAACGCAACACGCAGATGGCCTACAGCGCCCCCGTGGGCCAGCCCATCGTCTGGAACAACCCCGACAACGGCCACCAGGTCATCGTGACCCCGGTGAAGGACGGCACCCGGGGCGACGGCGCCTATTGCCGCGAATTCCAGCAAACCATCGTGGTCGGCGGCGAGCGGCAGCAGGGCTACGGCACCGCCTGCCGCCAGCCGGACGGCAGCTGGAAGATCGTCAACGACTGATCCCCTTTCACGTCCTGTACGAACCCCTGGCCGCGATCGCGCGGCCAGGGGTTTGTTCATGGCGGCCCGGATCCCCTAAATAGCCGGTCCCCGCATGCTTGAAGCGGCGCGCGCGTTGCGCATATTGTGGGGCCAGACCGGCAATAGATAGTGCGACCATGCGCGATCCCTACCAAATCCTTGGCGTCGGCCGCAGCGCCAGCGCTGAGGACATCAAGCAGGCGTATCGCCGCCTCGCCAAGCAGTACCATCCCGACCTGAACCCGGGCCGGGCCGATATCGAGCTGAAGTTCAAGGAAGCCAACGGCGCCTACAGCCTGTTGTCCGACCCGGACAAGCGTGCCCGCTATGACCGGGGCGAGATCGACGCCAGCGGCGCCGAGCGGCCGGACCGTTCCTTCCGCCGCGCCTATGCCGGCGCCGGGCGGTCGGGCGACTTCGATTATGAGGACGATCCCTTCGCCGACATCTTCGGCGCCGCCCGCAAGCGCGGCGGCAGTGGCGTGAAGGCGCGCGGCAGCGACGTGGCCTATTCCGTCACCGTGCCGTTCACCGAGGCCTGCCTGGGCGCCAAGCGGCGCCTGAGCCTGTCCACGGGCAAGAGCATCGACATCAACATCCCCCCCGGCACGCAGGACCAGCAGAAGCTGCGCCTGAAGGGCCAGGGCCTGGCGGGACTGGGCGGCGCCGGGGCCGGCGATGCCATCGTCGAGGTGCACGTCACCCCCCACCCCTACTTCGTGCGCCGGGAGGACGACATCCACCTGGACGTGCCTATCACCCTGCAGGAAGCGCTGCTGGGCGCCACCATCAAGGTGCCGACCTTGGATGGCGCTGTACAGGTCAAGGTGCCCAAGCCCGCCAATTCCGGCACCACCCTGCGCCTGAAGGGCAAGGGCGTCGCCAATCCCGAGCGCGGCACCCAGGGCGACCAGTACGTGAAGCTGACCGTCGTCCTGCCCGAGCGGCCGGATGCCGAGTTGCAGGCCTTCATCGAGAAGTGGGGCAAGGCCCACGAGTACGACGTGCGCCGCAAGGCCGGCCTGATCTGAGGCCATACCGGCGGAAGAAGAAAGGGTGGTGCCTCGCGGCGCCGCCCTTTTTCGTCGGGCCCTGTCCTGTCGGAGTAACTTACCGGTCCACCATGGCCATGGCGCGCTCCACATAACGCGGACCGGCGACTTGGTAGGTCTCCAGCGCCGCGTCCAGGTGCGCCACGTCTTCCGCCGACAGCTTCAGGGCATCGGCCGCCAGGTTTTCTTCCAGGTACGTGCGGCGCTTGGTCCCGGGGATGGGCACGATGTCCGGCCGCTTCTGCAACAACCAGGCGAGCGCAACCTGGCCCGCCGTGGCGCCATAGCCTTGGGCAACGTCGCGCACGAATTCCGCCAGACGTATGTTGGCGTCGAAATTGTCGCCCTGCAGCCGGGGATCGTTCTTGGAGCGGTAGTCGCTCTCCGGATACTCCTCCGCCCGCTTGGCGATGCCGGTCAGGAAGCCGCGTCCCAGGGGGCTGAACGGCACCATGCCGATGCCCAGCTCGGTCAGCAGGGGCAGCACGTCCTGTTCCAGGTTCCGTTCCCACAGGGAATACTCGCTCTGCAGGGCCGTCACCGGCTGCACCGCATGCGCCCGGCGGATGGTGTCGCACCCGGCCTCCGACAGGCCGAAATACAGCACCTTGCCCTCCTGGATCAGGTCCTTGACCGTGCCGGCCACCTCCTCGATGGGGGTGTGGGGATCGACGCGGTGTTGGTACAGCAGGTCGATACGGTCGGTGCGCAAGCGCTTCAGCGACGCCTCGACGACCTCGCGGATATGCGCCGGCCGGCTGTCGGTGCCGCTCAGCGGCCCCTTGCCCTCGCCGATGACGAAGCCGAACTTGGTGGCGATCTGTACCTGGTCGCGGCGGCCTTCCAGCGCGCGGCCCAACAGTTCCTCATTGGTGTAGGGGCCGTAGACCTCGGCCGTGTCCAGGAAAGTGCAGCCCAGCTCGATGGCGCGGTGCAGGGTGGCGATGGATTCCGCGTCATCCGGGCTGCCATAGGCATGGGTCATGCCCATGCATCCCAGGCCCAGCGATGAAACCTCCAGGCCCTGCCGGCCCAGCCTGCGTCGTGTCAGCATGTCCAACTCCCGTTTGTATTCTTGTCAGGCTGCCGGTCACCGGCCGGCGTTGCCGCGGAACAGATCCAGGGTGCGCTTGCGCGCCAGCTGCGCGTCCTCGAGGTTCGAGTCCGGGCGGCCGTCGTTGTTGAAGCCGTGGCCGGAGTTCTCATAGATGTGGACCGGTACGTCGGGGTGCGCCTTCTGAAGGGTCTCCGCCACCTGGTCGGCCGGGATGTGCTGATCCTTGCGGCCGAAATGACAGATGACCGGGCACAGGGGCGTGAGGTCCACCAAGCCGGCGACACCGCCGCCGTAATAGCTGGACACCGCCGCCAGTCCCTGGACCTGGGCGGCCGCGCGCCAGGCGACGGTGCCGCCATAACAGTACCCCACCAGGAAGACCGGGCCCTGGGCCTTCAGCGCGTTGACGCAGGCCTGGACATCCGCCACCGGGTTCTCCACGCCGTTGGCCTGGGCGTATTGGCGGCCGACCGCGAAGCCATGCTCGTCATGCCCGGCGACGAAGCCCTTTTCCTGGCGGTCGAACATGGACGGGGCGATGACCTCGAAGCCCAGCGCCGCCCAGCGGGCCACATCCTCCGCCACGTAGGAGTCCAGGCCGAAAATCTCCTGGATGACGATGACGCCCCCCTGGCGCTCGCCTTCAGGCTCCGCATGCAGGGCGGTGAACTCGAACCCGTCGATGGCGGAGCGCAGCGTGATGGTCGTGGCCATGTCGGCCTCCTGTCTGATGGAAGGACGTGTAGGGAATTAGCGCCCCGGGGGCTGGGCCGCCACCCGCATGCGCTCTTCCGCCGCGAGCTGGGCCGGCGTCGCCAGCGGGGCGGCGGGCACGGCGTCGGGGGCCAGCAGGTCGGCCAGGGGTGTTTCCATCGCGGCACCGGCATCATGCCGCACCTGCTCGAAAATGCCGTGAACCTTGCGCTGCCAGGGGGCCTGCAGATGGCCCACGGACAAGAGGTCGCCCCACATGCCGAAGTCCAGCGCCAGGTACAGGTCGCTGAGGGTGGCGTCGTGCAGGTCGCGGGTGGCGACCCAGGCGCCGTCGGCGGTGCGGATGGTCCAGTTGGCGGCGCACAGCTGTTCCAGCATGCCGTCCACCGCCACCGCGCCCACCGGCACCCGGGCGATGACATCCGCCCGCTTCAAGGCATGGCCCTCACGGGCGGCCAGCATCAGCTCCCGCAGGATGGCCAGGGCCACCACCAGGCGCTGGGCTGGCGACAGGCCGGCGGGGCCCATCTCGGTGATGCGGCCGGAGCGCCATTCCGGCAGGGCCGCCGTCACCTCCGCCCCGAACAGGATCAGGCACCACACCAGGTACAGCCACAGCAGCACCGTGGGCAGCACCGACAGGGCGCCGTAGATGGTGGTGTAGGTGTGGACCTGGCCGATGTAGAGGGCGAAGCCGACCTTCGCCACCTCCATGGCGACGCCGGCCACCACGCCGCCCACCATGGCGTCCTGCCAGCGCACCGGCCGGGTGGGAATGGCCAGATAGGTGAGGCCGAAGAAGGCCGTCTCCAGCAGGCCGGGCAGCACGCGGCGCACCAGTTCCACCACCACCGACCCCTCAGCACCCAGATAGGACACGGCGACCGACGACAGCGACAAACTGACGCCCAACAGCAGGGGCGCCATGGTCAGCACCGCCCAGAAGGACAGCACGCGCACCAGCACCGAGTGCCGCTCGCGGCTGCGCCAGATGGCGTTGTACGCCCCCTCGATGGAGAAGAAGAGCAGGATGGACGTGACCGCCAGGCCCAGCACGCCCACGCCCGTCATGGTGCCGGCGTTGCTGACGAATTCATGCAGGCGGTCGTTCAGGTTCTCCCCCACCTGGGGCACCAGGTTCTCCAGCAGCAGCATCTCGGCTTCCGCCCGCAGCTTCTGAAAGGCGGGGAAGGCCTGGAAAATGGCGAAGCCCACGGTGAACAGCGGCACCACCGCCAGCAGGCTGGTGTAGGTGAGCGAGCCCACCGCCTGCAGGCAGTTGTCGCGATAGAAGCGGCGCACGGCGTAGCTGGTGACCCCGACGAAGGCCAGGACGACGTGCTGCACCGACTGTGGCAGGCGGTCGGTCAGCCGGGCCCAGGCCGTGGATTGGGTTCGCATGTCAGTCATGGGACCCCACCCCCACCAAGGCTTCGAAGCGTAAAACTGCCAAGGGAAGACCTTTCGCGCGTGTATTCTAGGTGTGCGCAGATATAGGGCGCCCAGCCTTTGACCGCAAAACCGCTTCGTGTAGGATGCGCGCCTAATTTTCCGGAGAGAGACGGATGACCATTTCCACGGCAACCCCCGCCCCCGGGCCCGCCACTGGGACCCTGATGGCCGGCAAGCGCGGCCTGATCATGGGCGTTGCCAATGACCGGTCCATCGCCTGGGGCATCGCCAAGGCGGTCGCCGCCCAGGGGGCCGAGCTGGCCTTCACCTACATGGGCGACGCGCTGGCCAAGCGGGTGAAGCCCCTGGCCGAGCAGTTGGGCGTGCCCCACGTCCTGCCCTGCGACGTCACCGACGAAGCCAGCATGGACGCGGTGTTCGCGACCCTGAAGGAACAGTGGGGGACCCTGGACTTCGTGGTGCATGCGATCGGCTTTTCCGACAAGAACGAGCTGGACGGCCTGTACCTGAACACCTCCCGGTCTAACTTCGCGTTGACCATGGATGTTTCCTGCTACTCGTTCACCGCCATCGCCCAACGGGCGGTGCCGATGATGACCAACGGCGGCAGCCTGCTGACCCTCAGCTATTATGGCGCCGAACGGGTGATGCCGCATTACAATGTGATGGGTGTCGCCAAGGCGGCGCTGGAGGCCAGTGTGCGCTACCTGGCGGCCGACCTGGGCCCGCAGGGCATCCGCGTCAACGCCATCTCCGCCGGCCCCATCAAGACCCTGGCGGCCAGCGGCATCGGCGACTTCCGCGCCATCCTGAAATGGAACGAGCTGAACGCGCCCCTGAAACGCAACGTCACCATCGGGGAGGTCGGCAACTCCGCCCTTTACCTGCTGAGCGACCTGGGCAGCGGCGTCACCGGCGAAGTGCACCACGTGGACAGCGGCTACCACACCGTGGGCATGCTGGCGGTGGACAGCGCCGCCGAGACCTCGGCCCTGCTGCAGAGCCTGGTCAAGTCGGAAGGGTAGGCGGTCATGGCCGGTAACGGCATCGGAACCCAGTTCCGCTTCACCACCTTCGGCGAAAGCCATGGGGTGGCGCTGGGCTGTGTGGTGGACGGCGTCCCGCCCCTGATGGATCTGGACGAGGCCTGGGTCCAGGCCTTCCTGGACCGCCGCCGGCCGGGGCAGTCGCGCTTCACCACCCAGCGGCGCGAGCCGGACACGGTGCGCATCCTGTCGGGCGTGTTCGAGGGCAAGACCACGGGCACGCCCGTCTGCCTGATGATCGAGAACGAGGACCAGCGGTCCAAGGACTACGGCGACATCAAGGACAAGTTCCGGCCGGGCCATGCCGACTACACCTATTGGGAACGCTACGGCATCCGCGACTATCGCGGCGGCGGGCGCTCCTCCGCGCGCGAAACGGCGGCCCGCGTGGCGGCCGGCGCCGTCGCCCGCCGGGTGCTGGAGGCAGTGCCGGGTGGCGTGACCATCCGCGGCGCCCTGGTGCAGGTGGGCCCGCACAAGGTGGACCGCGCGCGCTGGGACTGGGATCAGGTGGAGCAGAACCCCCTGTTCTGCCCTGACGCCGTGGCGGCGGAGGAATGGGCCGCCTACCTGGATGGCATCCGCAAGAACGGCTCGTCCGTCGGCGCGGTGGTCGAGGTGGTGGCGTCGGGCGTGCCGGCTGGCCTGGGTGAGCCCATCTACGACAAGCTGGACAGCGACCTGGCCCGCGCCATGATGACCATCAACGCGGTCAAGGGCGTGGAAATCGGCGCCGGCTTCGCCGCGGCCGAACTGACGGGCGATGAAAACGCCGACGAGATGCGGGCGGGGCCCGACGGCAAGCCCGCCTTCCTGTCCAACAACGCCGGCGGCATCCTGGGCGGCCTGTCCACGGGGCAGGACGTGGTCGTCCGCTTCGCCGTGAAACCCACCAGCAGCATCCTCACGCCCCGTCGCACCCTGGATGTGCACGGAAACGAAACGGACATCCTGACCAAGGGCCGCCACGACCCCTGCGTCGGGATCCGCGCCGTGCCGGTGGGCGAGGCCATGATGGCCTGCGTGCTGGCCGACCATTGGCTGCGCTTCAGGGCTTACAAATAGGCCCCTTGAGTAAGCCCCTTCGGCGCCGGACGACGACGCTCGCCGCTTGGCTTCGCAAGAATAGCAACGGCCCCGCCTGGACGACAGGCGGGGCCGTTTTGCTTTGGCGCGGACCCCTTGTGAGCTTACTTGGGTGAGCTTACTTGTGTGGGCTTACTTGCCGGCGATGGTGATGGTCAGGGTGTCGCTGTAGCTGCCAGCAATGGCCTGGGCGTTGGCGGGGACGGTGACGGCGACGGTGGCGGTCTTGCCGAACTGGGCGCTGGAGCGGGTGACGTTCACGGTGCCGTTGCCGGACTGGCCGTCATAAATGGTGGTGTAGCTGACGGGCGGCACGGTCGGGCTGGTGCCGCGCAGGCTGCCGCCGTTGGTCGAGGCCACGGTGATGGTGTAGCCGGCGCCATCGTTGCAGGTCTCGACCACACTGCCGACCGCGACAGCGTTGGAGCCGGTCAGGATGTTCAACTGGGTCTGGGCGTCGGTCACCGCCACGGTGCAGGTCTGGGCCACGGTGCCGCTCAGCTTGATGCTGCCCGAGGTGTCGGCCAGAGCCGGGGCGGCGAACAGGACGGCGGCGATGGCGGCGGCGGCGGCGAAGCGGATCATGACGAAGGTTCCTATCGGTTCGGCTGGGCTTGTTGCCCGTTTGTTTGATGCTTTCGTTATAAGCAATTCGAGTGCCAAATTTGCCGCGTGCCCGAGTCCGTCAATTAACACGTTGATATTGCTTTGATATATAGCATTAATCCCAACGCGGCCATTGACTCCAGTGGCAACGCAATTGCGATCTGCAATGTTCCACGCGGCAAATATCAAGCAGAATCAATGCATTAGTATTCGCAATTCGCCAGCATATGGATACTAAAAAGGGCGCCCCCGCGTGGGGGCGCCCTCTTCCGAACCGGTGGCAACCGTCGCTGGCGGCTTACTTGCCGGTGATGGTGATGGTCAGGGTGTCGGCGTAGCTGCCGGCGATGGCCTGGGCATTGGCCGGAACCGTCACGGAGACGTTGGAGGTCTTGTTGAACTGGGCGCTGGAGCGGGTGACGGTGAAGCTGCCGCCGGAGCCGTTGGTGCCGTCGTAGCTGGTGGTGTAGCCGATGGCCTGGGCGCCGGTGGCGGAGGACTTCAGCGTGCCGTTGTTGGAAGAGGCGACGGTGATAGTGTAGCCGGCGCCGTCGTTGCAGTTTTCGACCACGCTGCCGACGGCGACGTTGCTGGAACCAGACAGGATGTTCAGGGTGGCGCCAGCATCGGTGACGGCCACGGTGCAGGTCTGGAGGACGGTGCTGTTCAACTGGATGGGGCCCGAGGCGGCGGCGAAGGCGGGGCCGGCGGCGAACAGAGCGGCGACAGCGGCGGCGGCGGCGATGCGGATCATGATGAGGTTCCTATCGGTTCGGGTGGGCGGCTTCGGCGGCCCGGGTTTGTTCATGTCTGGTTATAAGCACCCGCCGTGCCAAGGATGGGCCGAACTGCCCACCAACCGACCAAACCAAATAATTTCAGTATCTTAATGTGGTCCACCGTCTGCCTCGGCATTTAAGCCCTTTGTCGTAAGTCTTGCGAGGTACGCCTTAATGACGCATCACGCATCGCACCCTTGGGATAGGGCCGCCCACAATCATTGCATCATACCATGCAAAATGCCTCAGGTGAGCCGTAAGGCCGCCGCCGCCATGGCCCCCGGCCGGCCGTCGCCCACCGCTTGGCCATCCAGCGCCACCACCGGTCGCACCATCAGGCTGGAGGTGAAGAACACCTCCGTCGCGCGCGACAGGTCGGCCGGCGCCAGGGTCCGCTCCTCGCCCCCCAGGGCGGCCAGAACCGCCGCGCGCCGGGTACCGGGCAGGGCGCCGGACGGAAGCGGCGGGGTCACCAGGGCGCCGTCCACCATCGCGAACAGTGTGGCGGCCGTGGCGCAGGCCACCTGCCCGGCGGTGTTGAGCAGCACGGCGTCGTCCGCGCCGCGGGCGGCGGCCTCGTTCCGCGCCAGGATTTGGTCCAGATAGTTCAGGGATTTGACGCCACTGAGGGCTGAGTGCTCATTGCGACGGGTGACGGTGGCGGTCACCACCCGCGCCGGCGGCAGCGGGGCGCCGGCGGGTGCCGCCGTGACCAGCAGGGTGGGCGCCGGTGCGGCGGGGCGGGGCAAGCCACGGCCACCCGGCCCGGCGCTGACCGTTAACCGTAGCGAGCCATCTTTTATGTCGTTGGCGACAGCCGTGTCGGCCAAGGCGGCGGCCAGGGTGGCCGGCGGCGGCAGGGGCAGGCGCAGCACGGTCGCCCCCCGGGCCAGGCGGGCCAGGTGCGCATCCAGCCGCACCACGGCCCCGTCCCGCCAGCGCAACGTCTCAAACAACCCGTCACCCAATAGGAAGCCCCGATCGGCCACGCCGATACCGGCGGACGCCGCCGGCTGCAGGGCGCCGTTCAGCCAGACCAGGCCCGTCATGCCGCCTCGCTCCCCGGTTCCGGCCCGGCCATCGCCCCAGGCGGCCAAGCCATGGCCGGGTCCAGCGCCGTCAGCAGGGCATGCGCCTTGACCAGGCTCTCCTCATATTCCGCCGCCGGGTCGCTGTCGGCGACGATGCCGCCACCGGCCTGCACCACCACCTGCCCCGCCGCCACGGCCAGGGTGCGGATGATGATGCTGCTGTCCATGGCGCCGTCCCACCCCAGCCACAGGACGGATCCGCAATAGGGCCCGCGCCGCGCCGGCTCCAGCTCATGAATGATCTCCATGGCGCGGATCTTGGGCGCCCCGGTGATGGACCCGCCGGGGAAGGTGGCGCGCAGCAGGTCGATGGCGCCCAAGCCCGGCGCCAGCCGCGCCGTCACGACGCTGACCAGGTGATGCACGGTGCGGTAGCTTTCCAGCCCGCACAGCGTGGGCACGGTAACGGAGCCGACCACCGCCACGCGCGACAGGTCGTTGCGCATCAAATCGACGATCATCAGGTTTTCCGCCCGGTCCTTGGCGGAGGACCGCAACTCCGCCGCCAGCGCGGCGTCCCGGGCGGGATCGGGGTCGCGGGGCCGCGTACCCTTGATGGGCCGCGTCTCCACCCGCCCCTCCGCGTCCACCGCCAGGAAGCGTTCGGGCGACACGGACACCACGGCGCGGGCGTCTCCCCCTTTTGGGCCCAGATCCAGCAGGGCGGAAAAGGGGGCTGCGGCGCGGGCGCGGAGGCGGAGATAGAGGTCCAGCGGCGCCACGCCCGGTGCCAGCGTGCCTCGGAAACGCTGGGTGATGTTGGCCTGGTAGATGTCGCCGGCGGCGATGTAGTCCACCGTGCGGGCCACGGCGGCCTCATGATCCGCCCGGCTCCATCCCGCGCGCCAGCCGGGGGCGGCCAGCCATGGCCCCTCCCCCACCGTCACCGCCGGGCACGGGGTCGCCAGCAGGTCGCGCCACTCCTCCGCTCCCGCCCGATGGGCGGACAGGATCCAGGCGCGGCCGGCGGCGTGGTCGATGGCGACGATGCGGTCGTAGAAGCCCACCGCCATGTCCGGCAGGGCGACGCCCTCCGCCCGGGGGGCCGGCAGCGCCTCCAGCTGGCCGCCCAGTTCATAGCCCAAAAAGCCCACCGCCCCGCCCCGGAAGGGCGGCAGGTCGTCGGGTGGCGGCGCATCGCCCAGCCGGTCGCGGCCGGCCTTCAGCAGGGCGCCCAACGTGCCCAGGGCATCCGCCCCGGCCGGACGGCCATCCACGGTGACGACGCCGTTCGCGCACTCCACCCAGGCGTGGGGGGCGGCGCCGACATAGCTGTAGCGGGCGCGGGTGGCATCGGCGGCGCCACCGTCCAGCAGGAAGGGCCGGGGCAGATGGGCCAGCCGGGCGTAGGCCGCCACCGGGTCGGGCGGCGGGATTTCCAGCGCGACGATGCCGCCGGGCGATGCGGGATAGGGGGACGTCATGAGCGCGGACCTTACCCCCTCCTCCCCCGCTTCGCCAACGCCGGCCTCGGCCGAAAGGCCGAAAGGGTGGGCATAGACATGAAGGCACAGAAGGGCATGGGTCCGCCTAAGCGGCCCTACCGCCCGGCCGCCTTGGCAAGCCTCACGCGCTGTGGTGGTATGGCAGCCGGATTTTACGGCTTCCAGGAACCGCGTTCATGCGTTTCATCGTCCGGTTGTTCGCCCTTATCGGCCTGTTCGGGGTCCTGCTGACGGCGGGGTTGATCCTGTTGGCCTTCAAGGCGAAGGACAAGCAACCCACCCTGCCCCAGTCCGTGGTGCTGGAGTTCAACTTCGAACGCCCCTTGGCGGAGGCGCCGGGCGAGGATGGCTGGTCCAGCCTTATCAACAGCCGCCGCGGCAGCGTGCGCGAAGTGATCGACGCGCTGGAACAGGCCGGCCGCGACCCCAAGGTCAAGGGCCTGGTGGCCAAGGTCGGCAACGCCAGCCAGGGCATCGGCACCACGCAGGAACTGCGCGACGCCATCACCCGCTTCCGCGCCACCGGCCGCTTCGCCTACATCCATGCCGAAAGCTACGGCGACGCCGGCAGCGGCATGACCCCCTACTACCTCGCCAGCGCCTTCGACCAGGTATGGCTGCAGCCGGTGGGCACGGTGGGCATCACCGGCATCGCCGTCACGCAGACCTTCTTCCGGGGCGCCTTGGACAGCATCGGGGTGCAACCGCAGATCTCCAAGCGCGCCGACTACAAGACGGCGGCCGAGATGTTCGCCGAGAAGCAGGCCACCCCCGCCAACCGCGAGATGACGGAAAGCCTGGCCGGCGACATCTACGACCAGATGGTGCTGGGCATCGCCGATGGCCGCCATCTGAACCCCGACGCGGTGAAGGCCGCCATCGACCACGCCCCCCTGCTGGACAGCGAGGCGCTGGCGTCCAAGCTGGTGGATAAGCTGGGCTATTTCGATGAGGTCGAAACCGCCGCCAAGGAGCGGGCGGGCGGCAAGGCCGCCGGCGCCGACACGGTCGATCTGCTGACCTACGGCAAGATCGCCGGCAGCGCCTTCACCCAGGGCCCCACCGTCGCCCTGATCGTGGGCGAGGGTGAGATCGTGCGCGGTGGCAAGGACGGCGGCGCCTTCAATGACGAACCGTCGTTCGCCGCCAACCGCATCGCCGACGCCTTCGACACCGCCATCGAACAGTCCAACGTCAAGGCCATCCTGTTCCGGGTGAACAGCCCGGGCGGCAGCCCCGTGGGATCGGAAACCGTGCGCCACGCCGTGGACCGGGCGCGCAAGGCCGGCAAGCCCGTCGTCATCTCCATGGGCGATGTCGCTGGGTCCGGCGGCTATTGGGTGGCCATGGATGCCGACCGCATCGTCGCCCTACCGGGCACCCTGACCGGGTCCATCGGCGTGCTGGGCGGCAAGTTCGTGGCCAAGGGCCTGGCCGACAAGCTGGGTGTGGGCGTGGATCAGGTGACGCGCGGCGCCAACGCCACGATCTGGAGCCCGGCCAGCCCCTATACCGACAGCGAGGCCGCCCGCCAGGACGCCATGCTCGACGCCATCTACGCCCAGTTCACCGAGGGTGTGGCCAAGGGCCGCAAGCTGGACATCGAGAAGGTGCGCGAACTGGCCAAGGGCCGCGTCTACACCGGCCGCCAGGCCAAGGACCTGGGCCTGGTGGACGCCCTGGGCGGCTACGATATCGCCCTGCAACAGGTGCGGCAGGTGGCGGGCATTCCCGGCAACGCCGACCTGCACATCGTCCAGTTCCCCCGGCCCAAGAGCGGGTACGAGATGGTGCTGGACCTGTTCAACGGCAAGGCGGCGGCGGAGATGGCCAGCGTCGCCCAGGCACGCGGGGCGGAGAAGGTGCTGGCCGACTACGGCCCCCTGCTGGACATGGTGCAGCCCATGGTCCGCGCCGCCAAGCGGCAGGAACAGGTACTGATGATGCCGGACCTCAGCGTCAACGGCGCCGGCCGCTGACCGCGGCGGGAGACGACCCCCGGCCCGGGATCCCCCCCCGGGGGCCGGGGGTTTTCTTTTGGATTGATGGGACCCACCCTGGCAGGTGCGACAAATCGTCCCTATCTGACAAGCTCACAACGAACAGGCCCCATTGATGGACTTCCTTGCCGATCCCGGCATTTGGCTCGGGCTCTTGACCCTGGTCTCCCTCGAGGTCGTCCTCGGCATCGACAATCTGGTCTTCATCGCCATCGTCGCCGACAAGTTGCCGGCGGAGCAGCGCAACCGCGTACGTCTGGTGGGCCTGTCGCTGGCGCTGATCATGCGCCTGCTGCTGCTGTTCTCCATCTCCTGGATCGTGACGCTGACCCAGCCGCTGTTCAGCGTGGCCGGGTTCGCCCTGTCGGGACGCGACCTGATCCTGGTGCTGGGTGGCGCCTTCCTGCTGGCCAAGGGCACGATGGAGCTGCATGAGCGGCTGGAGGGGGCCGCGGCCCATCACCAGCCCAAGGCGGCGGGGGCGGCGGCCAACGCCTTCTGGCGGTCGGTGGCGCAGATCGTGCTGCTGGACGCGGTGTTCTCGCTGGACAGCGTCATCACCGCGGTGGGCATGGTGGATGAGCTGCCCATCATGGTGGCGGCCGTCTGCATCGCCATGGGCGTCATGCTGGTGGCATCCAAGCCGCTGATGGCCTTCATCTCCCGCCACCCCACCGTCATCATCCTGGGCTTGGGCTTTCTGCTGATGATCGGCTTCAGCCTGGTGGCGGAGGGCCTGGGCCTGCACATCCCCAAGGGCTATCTCTACGCCGCCATCGGCTTTTCCATCCTGATCGAGGCCGCCAACCAGCTGGGCCGGCGCAAGCGGGCCTCACCCGAGTCCGCCAGGCGCGAGGCCCTGCTGCGGGGCTTGCACGACACACCCGACGGAAGGGTGACGATCACGGATGCCCAGGGTCAGGTGCGGGTCACCGCCTCCACCGCCGACGCGCTGGCGCTTCTCGATCCGCGCTGATACCAAGGGCATTTGATCGTGACCGCTCAAATGCCCCCTCAATCGCCGGGCGCCAGCATCCGCTGGCTTGGCTTCCTCCCTTTGCGGTCCGCTGATGCTCCCCGCAAAGGTCCGGCGGCCGCGGTCGCGGCCTACAGCGGCATGTGTCAACACCTCATGCCGCTGTTTGGGTGGACGGCCCCATGGCATCGGATGCCAAAGTTGGGTTGTCACACTCCAACACGAGGGCCGCCCTTATGGACTATAAACGGA
>NZ_VITN01000028.1 GCF_007828045.1 Nitrospirillum amazonense
CAATCATCCGGCGATTCTATAAGCTCCGTGTCAGCCGGAGAATCCCCAAACCGCAAAAAATCATTGATTCATTTATTTATCAACAGTCCCTTAGGCCGCCGGCCCGGCACGTCTAAGCCGGAAATCAGGCCCCGCTCCGCCGCTGGTCGCAATGGCCGGCCGGCGGCGGCGATGGCACGATCCGGCCATGCCGCCCCGCCTAAGCTTCGTCAGAACCGCCCTCATCGCCCTTACCATGGTTGGCAGCCTCGCCGGCTGCGCCACGCTGCCCTCGGCCGATCCCGACATCGCCCGGGCGCTGGCCACGGCGGACGCGACCAGCCGGTTGGACCTGCTGCGCCGGCAGGGGGAGATCATCGGCGGCGCGCCCTTCGTCGGCGGCAACAGCGTCACCCTGCTGCGCAGCGGCACCGAGACCTATGCCGCCATGGACGCCGCCATCGACGGCGCCCGCACCCGCATCGACATGGAAAGCTATGAGTTCGATGGGGTGGAAGGATCCCGCTTCGCGGAGAAGCTGGTGACCAAGCGGGCGCAGGGGGTGGAGGTCAACCTGATCTATGACGCCTGGGGCTCGCAGGACACGCCCAAGGAGGTGTTCGACCGCCTGCGCCACGGCGGCGTGAACCTCCTGGTCTTCAACCCGGTCGATCCCGCCACCCTGCTGACCCTGGACGTCAACCGCCGCGACCATCGCAAGCTGCTGATCGTGGACGACGCCGTCGCCATCGTGGGCGGCGTGAACATCAGCGAGGTGTACGACCGCCGCCATCACGCCGGCGCGGGCGCTGAGAACCAGGACCCGGAACAGCGCCCCTGGCGCGACACCGATGTGCGCATCGCCGGCCCGGTGGTGGCGGAGTTCCAGCGCCTGTATGCGGACACCTGGGACCAGCAGCGCCAGGCCCAGGGGCCCGACACCGCCCCGGCCCTGGACGCGCCGCCACCAAGCCCGCGGACCCGTCCCGGCGATATCGTCCTTCAGGCCCTGAGCGGCGCGCCGACGGAGGGCCGCCCGCTGATCTATCGTAGCCTGCTGGTGGCCATCACACTGGCCCGCAAGTCCATCCACCTGACCACCGGCTATTTCGTGCCGACGCCGGACCTGGCCCGGGCATTGAGGCAGGCGGCGGGGCGGGGCGTGGATGTCACCGTGCTGGTGCCGGGGCCCAGCGACAGCCCCCTAAGCGACAGCCCCCTATCGGTCATGGCGGGGCGTGGGTATTACAGCGACCTGCTGGCCGCCGGCGTGCACATTTATGAGTACGCGGACGCCATCCTGCATGCCAAGACCGCCGTCATCGATGGCGACTGGTCCACCGTCGGTTCCTCCAACCTCGATTGGCGCAGCGTTGCCTTCAACAATGAGATCAACGCCGTGGTCCTGGGCGCCGGCTTCGGACGGGAGATGGAGGCCATGTTCCAGCATGACCTGACCCACGCCCGGGCCATAGAGCCCGAGGCCTGGCGCCATCGTGGCCTGGACGAGCGCCTGGGCGAATGGGGCGCCCGGCTGGTGGAGGAAGTGCTTTAAAGACGGTAGAAGCGCCGGGCCGCGCCGCCGAAGACTGCAGGATGCGCCTCGGCCGGCACCAGATCACGCGCCATGGCCAGCCAGCCGGCATAATCGCCGGCCAGGTTCAGCACCGGCCAGTCGCTGCCCCACATCAGGCGGTCGGGGCCGAAGGCGTCCAGCAGGACGTCCACATAAGGTTTCAGGGCGTGGACCGTCGTTCGGTCGCCAGCCTCGGTCAGCAGGCCGGACAGCTTGGCGTGGACCTGGGGCAGGGCGGCCAGGTCGCGTATGCGGGCGGCCCAGTCGTCGATCTCACCCCGGGGGATGTAGGGTTTGGCGCCGTGGTCGATCACCATGGCCAAGTCCGGGTGCCGGCGGGCGAAGTCCAGCAGGGCGGGCAGGTGGGGCGGCAGGACCAGGGCGTCGAAGCTCAGGCCATGGGCCACCATGGCGCGGGCGGCGGCATCGACAGCCGCATCGGCGATCCAATCCACGGGCAGGGACTGCAGCATGGGACGCAGGCCCCGCATCTTGGGCCGGGCGGCCAAGGCGGCGATGCGCGCGGGCGCGTCCGGCGCCTTCAGGTCCGTCCAGCCCACCACACCCCGCACGAAGGGCTGGCGTGCCGCTTCCTCCAGCAGGAAATCGGTGTCCTCGTCACAGGGCTGGGATTGCACCAACACGCTACCGGTGATGCCCAGGGGGACGGCCAGGGCTTCCAGGTCCGCCACCTCATGGTCGCGGTGGATGACCGCCAGGTCGGGCGTGGGCCAGCTGTGCCCGTGCCGGCCCAGGCGCCAGATATGCTGGTGGGCGTCGATCATGCCGGTCGCCCTTAGTGTGAGGCCACGACCTTCAGGCGTTCATCGCGCCGACCCACCGGTGCCGTGCGGCCCGCCAGGCTGAAGGTACCGACGACGGCGAAGCACGCCCCCGGCACCACCATGGCGACGGCGATGCTGGCCATGTCCGACACACGGCCCATGATCACGGGGATGGCGGCGCCCCCGATGATGGCCATGACCAGCCAGGATGACCCCAGCTTGGTCAGCGGCCCCAGGCCGCGCAAGGACAGGGCGAATATGGTGGGGAACATGATGGACATAAAGAAGCTGGTGGCGATCATGGCGCCCAGCCCCAGCCAGCCGCCGCCAAATGCCCCCACCAGGCACAGTACGACGTTGATGGCGGCGAACACGCCCATCAGCCGTTCCGCCGGCACGCGGCCCATCAGGGCCGTTCCCGCGAAGCGCCCGGCCATGAAGGCCATCAAGGACAGGGTGAGGTAGGCGGCAGCCGTCTTCTCCCCCGTGCCCGGCAGGGCGTGCTGGGAATAGCGGATCAGGAAGCTCCACACCCCAACCTGGGCGCCGACGTAGAAGAACTGCGCCACCACGCCGAACAGGAAATGGCGGTGGCGCAGCAGACGGCGGAAGCCGCCCCCATCACCGGCTGCCGCCTCATCTGCCCGTTCCTCCGGTCGTTCCTCCGTCCCGTCGGTCAGGGTGGGGAAGCGCACGGCGAACACCACCACCGCCCACAGCAGGACCAGCAGGCCCAGCACCAGGTAGGAGGATTGGGCCGCTATGGCCTCCGTATCCCGGAACCGGGCCAGTGCCTCGGGCGACAGCGCGGCCAACTGCTCGGGCGTGTATTCCACGCCGGACAGGATGAACTGCCGCCCCACCAGGACGCCCGCGACCGAGCCCAGGGGATTGAAGGCCTGGGCCAGGTTCAGCCGCCGCTCCGCCCCCGCCGGGTCGCCCAGCACGGTCATCAGCGGGTTGGCGGAGGTTTCCAGGAAGGCGAGGCCGCTGGCGATGACGAACAGGGCGCCCAGGAAGGCGCTGTAAGCGCGCAGTTCGGCCGCCGGATAGAACAGCAGCGCGCCGATGCCGTAGAGCGCCAGGCCGAGGACAATGGCCGCCTTGTAGCCGTAACGCCGGGCGAACAGGGCCGCCGGCATGGCGCAGAAGAAATAGCCCAGGTAGAAGGCGGACTGCACCAGGCCCGACTGCCAATCCTGAAGGTCGAAGGCCTTGCGGAACTGCGCGATCAGCACATCATTCAGGTTGTTGGCCACGCCCCACAGGAAAAACAGGCTGACGATCAGGGCGATGGGGATCGCCCATTTCGGCTGTGCGGCTTGGTGCTGATGCGGATGCGCGCGGCCGTCCGACATGTCCCCTCCCAGGGTGTTCTTTGTGCCGGCGTGCGGCCCGGCTGGTGATCAGCACATCAAATATGAATTTATACGTCAAATATAAAAATGCCTGGCGGTAACCTCGTCACGGCACCGAGGGAACCGACGGCGTCGCATGGCAGGGTTCGGAAGGCTTTTGAGCCCAAGGGATTGGCGGCGCAGTGCGCTGCGGCTAATGTCCCCGCGCAATTCTCAGGTTTCGCTGGCGGAGGAACAGGTCATGGCGCACATCATCGATGGTAAGGCATTCGCGGCCGCCCTTCGGGAACGCATCGGCGCCAAGGTCGCCCACCTCACCACCCGCCACGGGCTGAAGCCCGGCCTGGCCGTGGTGCTGGTGGGCGAGGACCCGGCCAGCCAGGTCTATGTCCGCAACAAGGGGGAGCAGACTCACGCCGCCGGCATGCACTCCGTCACCCACCGGCTGGAGGCCAGCACCACGCAGGAAGACCTGCTGGCCCTGGTGCACAGCCTGAACGCCGATCCCGCCATCCACGGCATCCTGGTGCAGCTGCCCCTGCCGGCCCATATCGACAGCAACGCCGTGCTGGCCGCCATCGACCCCAACAAGGATGTGGACGGCTTTCACGTGGTCAACGCCGGACGCCTGGCGGTGGGCCTGCCCGGCATGGTGCCCTGCACCCCGTTGGGTTGCCTGATGCTGCTGAAGGACCATCTGGGCAGCCTGAAGGGCAAACACGCCGTGGTGGTGGGGCGCTCCAACATCGTGGGCAAGCCCATGGCCCAACTGCTGCTGCAGGCCGACTGCACCGTCACCATCGCCCACAGCCGCACCGCCGACCTGCCGGCCCTGTGCCGCACCGCCGACATCCTGGTGGCCGCCGTCGGCCGGCCGGAGATGGTGAAGGGCGATTGGGTGAAGCCCGGCGCGGTGGTCATCGACGTGGGCATCAACCGCGTGCCCGCCCGCGCCCCCGAAGCGGCGGCGGCCGGCAAGACCCGCCTGGTGGGCGACGTCGCCTATGACGAGGCGGCATCCGTGGCCGGTGCCATCACCCCGGTGCCCGGCGGCGTGGGCCCCATGACCATCGCCGTCCTGCTGCTGAACACCCTGACCGCCGCCTGCCGCAGCCGTGGGCTGGAGGGTGAGGTGGCGGAGTTCAACTGACCGGCTGCATTGGGGCGGGCAGTCTCGCCCGGTCCGCGATTTCCGCCAGCGCCGTCCGCACCTCCGCCACCACGCGGTCCCAGTCCCCCGGCGCCGTCTGGTTGAACAGGCGCAGGGTCGGGTACCAGGGGCTGTCGTTCCGGCCCCGGAACCATCGCCAGCAGCTGTCGTGGCGGTTCATCACCCACACCGGTTGGCCCAGCGCGCCGGCCAGATGGACGACCGAGGTATCGACGCTGATCACCAGGTCCAGATTGGCGATCAGGGCGGCGGTGTCGGCGAAGTCCGCCACCTGATCCATGCGGTCGATCAGGGGAAGGGCGGGCGGCAGCGTGTCGTCCTTCTGCAGGCTGTGGAGGCGCACGCCGGGCACGGTGCCCAGCGGCATCAGCAACTCCGGCGCCACGGAGCGGCGGCGATCCACGGCCGCCAGCTCCGGCCGGTCGCGGCGGGGGTTGCCGGCCCAGGCCAGGCCGACGCGCAAGCCCGCGCCGTCCCCGGCCAGGCGATCGTGCCAGGCGGCCACGTCCAGCGGGTCGGCCGCCAGGTAGGGCACGTCCGCGGGGATGGTTTCCACCGTGGTGCCAAAGGCCAGGGGCAGGCTCATCATCGGACACTGCAGGTCGAAGGGCGGTAGGGGCTCTCCTTCCACCAGGATGTGGGTCACGCCGGGCAGGGGGCGCAGCAGGCGGGCCAGCTGCGGCTGCACCGCCAGGGTGATGGTCAGGCCCCGCGCCGCCACCAGGGGCAGGTAACGACTGAACTGCAGGGTATCGCCCAGGCCCTGTTCGGCGTGGACCAGGATGGTTTTGCCGGCGGCGTCCTCGCCCCGCCATTGCGGCTGGGGGAACTGACGGGCGTAGGGCGTCATCTGGCGGGTGCGCCAGCGCCATTCATATTCCCGCCAACCTTCCGCGTACTGCCCGGCGGCCAGCAGCGACATGCCCAGATTGTTGTGGCAGGCACCGTAGTCGGGCTTCAGCGCGATGGCGCGGCGGAAGCAGGCGGCGGCCATGTCCAGCTCACCTTTCGCCTGAAAGACGGCACCCAAGTTATTGTGCGCCTCCGGATAATCCGGGTTCAGGGCCAAGGCGGCCTGAATGCTGGCCTGCGCCAGGTCCATCCGCCCCTCGGCATGCAGGGCCATGCCGAGATTGTTGTGCGGCTCGGCATAGTCCGGCTGGGCATCGATGGCCAGATCGAAGGCTTGCGCCGCCGCCGCGCCCTTACCCTGCGCCAGAAGGGCGAGCCCTAAGTTATTGTGGGTCTTGGGATTGCCGGGCAACAGCGCGATGGCGCGGGCGAAACAAGACTCCGCCTCGGCATAGCGGCCGTGGACGTAGAGGATAAGGCCCATGTTGTTATGGGCGTCGGCGAAATCAGGATTCAGCGCCAGCGCCCGCTGATAGCACAGCAGCGCCTCCGGCGCGTGCCCCAGGGTTTGCAGGGTGGTGCC
Organism: Nitrospirillum amazonense; assembly: GCF_007828045.1. Classification (GTDB taxonomy): domain Bacteria; phylum Pseudomonadota; class Alphaproteobacteria; order Azospirillales; family Azospirillaceae; genus Nitrospirillum; species Nitrospirillum amazonense_C. The sequence goes on from NZ_VITN01000028.1 coordinate 6,305, forward strand.
CAGGCTGCTGTGCGGCACGGGATCGTCGGGGCGCAGGGCCGTCGCCCGGCGCAGGTGCGGCAGGGCGGCGTCATGCCTGTCCAGGTCCTGCAAAGCCAGGCCCAGGTTGAAGCAGGCTTCGGCATGGTCGGGCGACCGGTCCACCGCTCGCTCCAGCCAGGGCAAAGCCTCCTCCAGCCGGCCGGTCAGGCGCAGCACCAGGCCCAGGTTGTAGAGGGCGTTGACATAGGTGGGCTTGACCGTCAGCGCTTCGCGGAAGCCGGCCTCGGCCTCCGCCCAGCGGCTTTGCAGGCGATGGACGACGCCCCGGTTGTTGAGCGCCGCCGCATAGGCGGGGCGGAGTTCCAGCGCCCGGTCCAGCGCCGCCAGGGCTTCCCCCAACTTTCCCTGAGCTTTCAAGGCATTGCCAAGGTTGTTGTATCCTTCGGCGAAGTCTGGTTTCAGCGCCACGGCGCGCTGGAAGCAATCGGCGGCGGCATCGATGTCGCCCTGCGCCTCCCGTACCGTGCCCAGGTTGTTCAGCGCCTCGGGGAAGGCCAGCCTCAAGGCCAGGGCCTGGGTGATCAACGCCACCGCCTCATCCACGCGCTTCTGCTGGAAGGCGACGACGCCCAGCAGGTGCAGGCTTTCCGGGTGCCGGGGCATCAGCGACAGCGCCTTGCGGTACAGCACGGCCGCCGCCTCCAGCCGGCCGGCTTTGTGCTGGACCACGGCGGCGGCGAACGCCTTCTGCGCCGGCGGCAGGGGCGGCTTGGGAACGGCGGCGGGGCGGGCGGTCATGGGCGGTTTCCAGAGGTGAAGGTGGCGGCCAGCGCCGTGCGTACGGATTGAACGACGTCCCCCCAGTCACCCAGGCGCGCTTGCCGGAACTGACGCAGCGTCGTGGGATACCAGGGGCTGTCATCCCGGCCGCGCAGCCAGCGCCAGCAACTGTCGAACCGGTTCAGCAGCCAGACACTGACGCCCATGGCCGCCGCCAGGTGGGCCACGGCGGTATCGACGCTGATCACCAGATCTAGGTTGCTGACCAGGGCGGCGGTGTCGGCGAAATCCACCACGCTGTCGATCAGGCCGCCCAGGCGGGCCGGCACGTCCACCTCCGCCGCGCCTTTTTGCAGGCTGATGAAACGCACGCCGTCTTCATCCAGCAGGGGTATGAGGGCGGCCAGGCCCATGGACCGGCGGCGGTCGGCCACCGCCACGTCGGGCGTGCCGGCGCGGGCTGCCCCCGCCCAGACCAGTCCCACCCGGGGCCGGTCGTCACCCGGCGCCGCCAGCACCAGGCGCCGTCGCCAAGCCTCCGCCTCCGGCGGGTCGGCCGCCAGATAGGGCGCGGCCGCTGGGATGGTTTCCACCGTGGTACCGAAGGCCAGCGGCAGGCTCATCATCGGGCAATGCAGGTCGAACGGCGGCAGGGCCTGGCCATGGGCCACCACCTGCTCCACCCCCGGCAGCCGGCGCATCAGCCGGACCAGGGGCTGGGGCACTTCCACCACCACGCGCAGACCCCGGTCCGCCACCAGGGGGATGTAGCGGCAGAACTGCAGGCTGTCGCCGTAGCCTTGCTCCCCATGGATCAGCACGATGCGGCCGGGCGCCTCCTCACCGCGCCATTGCGGGCAGGTAAAGGGGCGGCGGGCACCGGCCAGCTGGGCGTCCTGCCAGCGCCACTCGAACTCCCGCCAGCCTTCCTCGTACTGGCCGGCGGCCAGCAGGGTCATGCCCAGGTTCTTGTGGGCGGCGGCATAATCGGGGCGCAGCGCCACAGCGCGCCGATACAGCGCGATGGCCTGATCCAGCCGGCCCTGCATCTGCAGCACCACGCCGCTGTTGTTCAGCGCCTCCGGATAGTTCGGGCGCAGGGCCAGCGCCCAGTCGAAGAAGGCCAGCGCGTCGTCCAGCCGGTTCTCCACCTGCAACAGGTGGCCCATGTTGTTGTGCGCCTGGGGGTCGTCCGGGTCGCTGGCCAGCGCGTCCTCGAAACAGCTCATGGCCTGGGCCAGGTCGCCGGCGTCGTGGTGCGCGATGCCCAGGGCGTTGTGCAGACGGGCGTCGAAGGGGTTGAGCACCAGGGCCTGGCGGTACTGCGTCACCGCCTCATCCCGCCGGCCGTCGGCCTGCAACAGGACGCCCAGGTGGAAGCGCGCGTCGATGGCGGTGGGACTGTCCGCCACCACGCCCTCCAGGCGCAGGATCGCGCGCCGGATGGCCTCGGCATCCGGCAAACCGTCCGTCGGCACGGTCGTCGTGCCGGATGCCCATTGCATGATGCCGATCACCCCCGATAGCCGGCACCCGCCCACGGGGCACCCGGCTCATTGAACGGGGCGCGGCCCGCCGGCTGTCGAGCGCCTATCGGTCCGCGACATCATGTCCTGGAATGAAAGGGGCGGCACCCCTCGGCGCCGCCCGTCATGCACCTTCCGGCGGACCGCTTCACCGGGCCTTGGGCTTGTTGGCCGGGGCCGCCGGCTGGGGTGCCATCTGGGGTGTGGCTGCCGCCGGGGTCGCCTGGGGCTGCTCGGCCCCCTGCGGCGTCGGATGGGGCAGCTTGGTCAGGGGCGTCTTCAGCACGGCGTCTGAGCCCACGACCGCCACGGTGGCGGTGCGGCCGGGGATCAGGCGCAGGTCGGGCGGCGGGTTGTCCAGCACCACCCGCACCGGGATGCGCTGGGCCAGGCGCACCCAGCTGAAGGTGGGGTTCACGTTGGCCAGCAGGTTGCTGCCGTCCGTGCGTTCGCGGTCCTCGATGGCGGCGGCCACGCTCTCCACATGACCACTGAAGCTGCGCGGGTCGCCCATCAGGCGCACGGTTACCGGATCACCCACATGGATGCGGCCCAGCTTGGTTTCCTCGAAATATCCCTGGACGTGCAGGCTGTCGCTGTCCACCAGGGCGGTCACGGCCTTGCCGGCGGTGACATAGTCGCCGGGGCGCAGGTCGAAGTTGGTGATGTAGCCGTTCACGGTGGCCATTACCTCCGTCCGGTCCAGGTTCAGCTTGGCGACGTTGCGGTCGGCCACGGCCTGCAGGTAGATGGCCTCGGCCTGCTTGGCGGCGGCCACCGTCTGCTCCTGCTTCTCCCGCGACACGGCGGAGGCACTCAGCGACTGGTAGCGGTTCCGCTCCAGCACCAGCTCGTCGAAATTGGCCTTCTTGGCCGCCACGGCGGCGTCGGCCTGCTGCAGCGCCAGGGTGAAGCGGGCGCGGTCGATGCGGAACAGCACCTGGCCCTTGGTCACGGTCTGGTTGTCATGCACCAGCACCTCATCCACCAGGCCGGAGACGTCGGGCGTGACGCCCACGATGTCGGCGCGCACCCGGCCGTCGCGGGTCCACGGCTCTTCCATGTAGTAGATCCAGAAGCGCCAGCCCACCAGGGCGGCGATGGCGACCACGACCAGGGTGACGGCCAGGCGGGTCAGGGCGGTGATGAAGCTGCGCATGGCGGCGACGTCCAGCAAGTCAGGGATGAGAAGTGTAATGGGTGAAGACGGCGGCGACGCCGCCCAGGACGATGACGTAGATGGCCAGGTCGAACAGCGGCCGGTGCCAGACCAGGCGATAGGCGCCCACCAGGCGCAGCCCCCAGCGCACGGCCATGGAGATGAGGAAGGCGACCACGCCCCAGACCAGCAGGGGAGAGACGAAGACGCCGTGAATGTCCATTTCGCCGATCATGCGGCCAGGCTTTCTTCCGGGGTGGGAACGGCGGGTGTGGGCGGCGGCAGGTCGGGCATGCCGTCCGACAGGGCCCGGCGGATACCGGCCAAGGCCAGTAGCGCCTGGCGCGGCTTGCGGCCGGACAGGGGCATCAGCGCCGCCAGGGCGGCGTCGATGTCGCCCAGCAATTCCGGCGCGGGCGGGCGCGGGGCACCGGCGCGGCAGACCGCCCGGTAATGGTCGGCCAGCTGGGACAGCGCCCCGTCCACCGCCGCCCGCGCCCGCACAGGCAGGGCCCGTTCCACCCCGCGCAACTCCAGCACGTTCATGCCCGTGCGGATGTCGGCCAGGGCATCGGCGGCCGCGATTTCCGACCCCGGGGGCAGGGCGGCCAGGCGCGGCACCAGCAGGCCCATGCGGTCCAGCAGCTTGCCGGCGAACACGGGACGCAGGCCGCCGTCGGGGGCGGGGGTGCGGGTGTCGGCCACGGCCCGGATGTCGTACCAGCAGGCGCGCAGGATTCGCCGGGCGCCCCATTCCGCGCCCACCGCGCGCACCAGCGCCGTCATCAGCCCAGCGAACCCCATGCCCAGTACCAGCGCCAAAGCGCTGTTGAGGTAGGAGGCGAAGTCGGCGCTGTAGGTATTGCTTAGGCCGGCCAGGGTGGGCAGGGTGGCGCCCACCGCCAGGGCCCGGCCGGCCAGGCGCGGATTGGCGATGACGCGGCCCAGCAACAGGAACATGGGCCCCAGGGCGAAGGCCAGCATCACGAAGCCGTCGATGTGCGGCATGATGGCGAAGATGTAGATGCCGGCCAGCACCGCGGCCACGGCGTTGTACAGCGCGAAGTCCAGGATGGCCGGCACCGGGTTGTCCTGCGCGGCGAAGAAACAGCAGGCGACGGCCGCCATTTCCAGGGCGATGGCACCATCCGCCCATTCCGTGCCGATCCAGAAGGCGCTGCCCAGCAGGATGGTGATGGCGGCGCCCGCCCCAGACCACAGGGCCATGCCCAGGTCCCGGTGCATCACCACCTCCGCCCCCGCCCGACCGCCCCGGCGGCGGCGCACCTTGGGGCCATGCCCGCCGCTGATTATATACAGGCGCAGGTCGCGGCAATCCTGCAGCGCGTCCATCAGGTCCTTCAGCCGCGTCAGCAGGTTCAGGGTCAGCACGTCGCGCCAGTCGGCCGGCGCCGTGCGCAGCGCCGCGATGCGGGCGCGCAAATCCGCCGTGCGGTCCGCCGGCGCCTCTACGTCCGCCACCCAGTCGCCGACATCGGCCAGCAACGCCTCCAGCGCCGCCGGCAGCGGTCGGCCGTCGGCTTTCAAGGCGCGAACGCGGTCGCCCAGGCCCGACAGGATGGGCAGCAGCATGACCAGGCGCTGGCGCAGTTGCCGCACCTCCTGGCTCATGCCGTGCAGGTGGCTGGTGTCGTAATCCAGGTGGGTGGCCATCATCTGCAGCTCGACCGCGTCAGCGGCCAGGCGCCGCCGGTCGGAACGGGTGGCCGCCGTTTCCTCCGCCCCGGCCAGGGCGTCGCGCGCCCAGCGGGTGACGTCGGCCGCGAAGGCGTCGATGCGATCACTGACCACGGGCCCGATGCCGCGCGGGAAGATGACGCTGCCGATGACCGTGGCGCAAAGGATGCCGACGGTGATCTCCTCCACCCGGGCCAGGGCCGCGTCGAAGACTGTGCCGGGATCGGTGACAGTGGGAAAACCAATCAGGGCTGTGCTGTAGGCCGCCAGCATGAAGACGTAGCTGCGCGGCGTGCGGTCCAGCAAGGCCAGGGTCAGGCAGGCCATGGTCCACAGCGCCATGGCCACGCACAGCAGGGGTGGGGCGTCCACCAGGTTGGGGATGATGGCCACCGTGGCCACGGCGCCGATGACGGTGCCCAGCACGCGGAACACACCCTTCGACCGCATGGCGCCGGCCAGCGGCTGCGACACGATGAAGACCGTGCCCGCCGCCCAGTAGGGACGCGGCAGGTCCAGGCTGAACCCAATATACAAGGCCGCCAGGGCGGCGGTGGCCGTCTTGGCGGCGAACATCCAGTCACCGGCGCCCTTGGAGGGCCCCTTGAGCCAGGCGGCGGTCACGGCGCGTCTCCCTCGGTGCCGTCCTTGGCGCCCGGGGACCGGCCCAGGGCGCGTTCAACGGCCGCGAAGACGGTCAGCGCGGTTTCCAGCTGCTCCGGCGTCACCTCCGCCAGCAGGCGCCGGCGCATGTCGTCCAGCGCGTCATCCAGCCGGAGGGCCAGCGTGCGCCCCTCGCCCGTCAGGTGCACGGTCTTCACCCGCCGGTCGCGCGGGTCGCTGCGGCGTTCCAACAGGCCGTCCCTTTCCAGCATGTCCACCAGCCGCACCAGCGAGGGGCCTTCCACGCCCACGTGATCTGCCAGCTGGCCTTGGCGGATGCCGTCGCCCAACCGGGCCAGCACCACCAGCGGCAGGGCCGTCGCCTCGGACTGGCCATAGGCCTTCAACGCCGCGTCCGCCTCCCGCCGCCAACACCGCGCGATATAGCACAGCGTCAGGCCGAAGGCGCGATGCCGGGGGGGAATGGGAAGGGGGGCGGTTTGTTCCATACCAAGAATATTAGAATCCTAATGATTAGCGTTAAAACGTTCATAAGTGGGAACCAGATCTGCGCCGACGTGATGGCGCCGCCTGCAACTGGGGGAGAGGCGAGAGGGGGGAGTGGGGGAAAGGTGAGAGGAGGGAGGCGCAACGGAAGCGGTGTCACCGCCACTGATGAAGGTATGTGCCAACATACCACTTATGATTGCCTGGGAACCAGACGCCTACTTGTCCCTTCGGCGCGCCTATCCCTTCGGACAGCGGGCTTTACGCCCGAATGGCGGGTCTGACTTGTAAGGGACCGGCCAGCGCGGCGCGGCGGTCAGTGCCAACGCCGCCTGCTCCAGCCGGTCGGCATTCAGGAAACGATGCGCCCGGGCAGCGACCCCAATATGGGCGGCAGCGGCCCGGCGCAGGCGGTGGCTGGGGGCTGTCCGCGCCACCACGGCCAGCCCGTCCAGGCCGCGCACCACCAGGTCCAGGAACGTGTCGTGCCGTGCCAACTGGGCCAATTGCCAGTAAAACTGTGTGGTGCGCTCAAGACGGGTCATCAGCCTCCTCCACAGGGAAAGGGCTCCTCAGGCGGTCAGCGCTTGGGGAAGGGGAACATCGGCGGAACAGCCGCTGTCCTGACGGTGCCTGAACGGCAACCGCCCGTCAATTCATAAGTTGCTTCTATGGCAACTTGCGCACCGAAGACGGGTGGCGTTCAGAGGCGACGGCCCACCCAGACGACACGGCCGATGATGTCGATGTCGGCCGCCGCTCGCTCATAGACGCGGTGATGCGGATTGTCGGAGCGGATTTCAACCAGGGGCGGATGGCTGCCCATGATCAGTTCCAGCCGCTTTATCACCACGCCCTGTCCATCCCACAGGGCGAAGATCCCGGGGGGCGAGGGGGACTGGTCCGCCAGGTTGACCATGACCCGGTCGCCGGGCAGCAGGGTGGGCTCCATGCCGTCACCCCGCACCTCCACGATGCGCACGGCGGCAGGCCGTACCTGCAATTCGGCGGAAAGATAGCTGGCGGGGAAGCGCCAGGGGGCGATGGTCTCATCTTCGCGGAAGCTCTGCGGCTTGCCTCCATGGCCGGCCAGGAAGCCGCCGCGCCGGTCACCGTAGATATCGACCTCCGCCACCTCGACAGACGCGTCGTCCTGTCCCCAGTCGGGCGGGGCCGACGTTACCGTTATCGGCTCCAGCAATTCCGCCACACCGCAGCCCAGGCTGGCGGCGATCGCCATCATGCGCTGCTGCGACAGGCGCGTGCGGCCGGATTCCAGCTTGGAGATCACCGTCTTGTCGGTGCCGATCAGGGCGCCCAGCTGTTCCTGGGTCATCCTTTTGGCTTCACGAAGTTCTCGGATACGGTTGGGTGGGCGGTCCATCATGACAACGAAGTTGCCACAGCGGCTACCAATCGTCAGTCGCCATGCGGGCAACGCGTTGACAGAAAGTTGCCTATTCGGCACCATTCATCCATGACGCTCGCCGACTATCTCCAGGCGCGTGGCCTCACCGCCGCCGAGTTCGCCCGCCGCATCGGACGCAGCCGTTCCACCGTCGCCCGGTGGTGCACCGGCCAGCGCCACCCCGACGCCGCCGCCATGCGGGCCATCATGGACGAGACCCAGGGGGCGGTGATGCCGAATGATTTTTTCAGCACCGCGACTTAGGGCGCGGGTCAACCGAACCGCGCCCGCACCCCGTCCGCCGTGGCCACCGGGCGCCCCATGAGGCGGCTGCCTTGGGCGGCGGCGGCCACGAGGGCGGCGTTGTCGGGGGCCAGAGTGCCGTCCGGCAAGTGCAGGTTGTTCTCGAAGCCCACGCGGATGTGTCCGCCCAGGCCGGCAGCGGTCAGCACGCAGGCGTTCTCCCGCCGGCCGAAGGCGCAGACGGCCCAGGGCACGTCGCCGGTGTTGTCATCGGGCGCGTCGGCGACGGGCGCCACGAAGGGCAGAAGGTCGCGCGGGTCGCTGACCTGGCCGGCGGTATAGCGGCCCAGGACGTACAGCAGGAAGTGCGGCACCTCCGGCACCACGCCGCGCCGGCGCAGATCATGCCAACGCAGCAGGTCGTCACGGGAATAAAGGATGGTCTGCACCATGATCCGCTCCCGCGCCAGCCAGGCGAAGAAGTCGGCGGCCTCTTTCTCATGCGCGGCGTCCGGAGCCAGCTCACGGATGGCGAGCGACACCGCCTCAGGCCTTAACGCGCGGATGACGGCCATCTGATGGGGCGGATGGTAGATGCCGGCGGCTTCCGTCGTGACCTGGATGACCAGGCGGTCGCCCACGGCTTGGCGCACGGCCGCCGTGGCGGCGGCATAGGCATCGGCGTCCAGCAGGTGGCGGCCCTGGCTGTCCCGCACGTGCATGTGGATCATGGCCGCACCCGCCTCCAGACAGGCGGCGGCGTCCTGGGCGATGTCCGCCGAGTCCAGGGGAATGGCCGGATGGTCGGTCTTCAGCCGGCGGGCGCCGTTGGGCGCTACGGTCAAGATCACGGGATCGGCGTTCATTCGGTGCCCCAATTCATTCCGCGCCGCCAATATTCAGGCGTTTCATCTTGTCGTACAGCGTCTTGCGCGGCACGCCCAGCGTTTCCGCGGCGCGCGTCACCTGGCCGCCGCTGGCGCGCAGGGCCTCGGTGATCAGGTGGCGTTCCACCCCGTCCAGGATGTCGGCCAAAGGGGCGTTCGCGCTTGTTCCACCCTCGACGGCCGCCGCCCCATCCTCCGCCAATCCCAGCACATGGCGATCGGCGGCGTTGCGCAGCTCGCGCACATTGCCGGGCCAGTCCTTCAGCATCAGGGCACGCAGCAGGGCCGGCGTGGGCTCGGCATAAGGCCGGCGGAAGCGGGCCGCCGCCTGCAAGGCGAAGTGCTGGAACAGCAGGGGGATGTCCTCCCGCCGCTCGCGCAAGGGGGGCAGGGTGAGCGTGACGACGCTCAGCCGGTAATAGAGGTCGGCGCGGAACCGGCCGGCGTTGGCCAGGTCCAGCAGGTTTTCCTTGGTGGCGGCCACCACGCGCAGGTCCACCGCCACCCGGTCGTTGCCACCCAGCCGTTCCAGCGCCCGGTCCTGCAGCACCCGTAGCAGCTTGACCTGCAGGGCCAGCGGCATGCTCTCGATCTCATCCAGGAACAGGGTGCCGCGATGGGCGTATTCGATCTTGCCCACCCGGCGCTTGGCGGCCCCGGTGAAGGCGCCGGCCTCATGCCCGAACATCTCGCTTTCGAACATGCTGTCCGGGATGGCGCCGCAATTCACGGCGACGAAGGGAAATGCGGCCCGCGGCCCGCCCTCGTGCAGCGCTCGGGCCACCTGTTCCTTGCCCGTACCCGTTTCGCCCAGCACCAGCACATCCACGTCGGTGCCGGCCAGGTCCGCCACCAGGCGGCGGGTGCGCACCAGGGCCGGACTTTGCCCCAGCAGGTGGTTTTCCACCGCCGCGTTCTGATCCAGGGCCTGGCGCAGGCGCCGGTTCTCCCGCACAAAGGCGCGCTTTTCCAGGGCGCGGCGGATCACCTCCACGAAATGCTCGGTGACGAAAGGCTTCTCGATGAAGTCATAGGCGCCGTCCTGCATGGCGCGCACCGCCATGGAGATGTCGCCCTGGCCGGTGACCAGCACCACCGGCAGCTCCGCATCTAGCGCCCGCACCCGCGACAGCAGGTCCAGCCCGCTCATTCCCGGGAGGCGGACATCCGTCACCAGGATTCCCGGCGTGTCCGGTGACAGGTCGGTCAGCGCCGCCTCGGCCGTCGGGTAAGTGGCCACGGCCAAGCCGGCCAGCTCCAGCGTCTGGCGCACGGTCAGGCGAATGATCTCCTCATCATCCACGAACAAGACAACGGGTGCGATATCAAGCAGTTGGGTCATCACGCTCAACTAAGGTCAAAGGCAGGGTCAGCAGGAAGGCGGCGCCGGCGTTTTCACCGGGATGGGCCTCACCGTCGCGGGCCTCCAGTTGCCCGCCATATTCCTGGGTGATGGCCAGGGAGATGGCAAGGCCCAGACCCAAGCCCTGGCCACCCGGCTTGGTGGTGACGAAGGGGTCGAACAGCCGGTCGCGCACGGCGGGATCCAGGCCTGGGCCGTTGTCGGCCACCGTCACCCGCACGGCGGCGCGCTGGTCCAGCTGGGCCGGGGTGGCGGTGATGGCGATGCGGGGCTCGGCCACCCCGGCCGTCGCATCCTCCGCGTTGCGGATCAGGTTGACCAGCACCTGTTGCAGCCGCACGGGATCGAAGGCTACCGTCACCTCCGGCACGTCCACCGTCACCTGCACCCGCGCCTCCTTCAGGCGGCGATCCAGCAAGGCAAGCGCCTCCTGCACCGCGCCCGGCAGGGCGACGGGCTGGGCCGGCCCCTCACTGCGGCGGGAGAAGTTGCGCAGCTGGCCGGAAATCTTGGCCATGCGGTCCACCAGCCCGGCGATGTGGACCAGGTTCTGGCTGACCTCCGCCTGGCGGCCCTGGTCCAGCAGCAGGCGGGCGTTGTCGGCCAGGGCGCGCAGGGCCGTCAGCGGTTGGTTCAGCTCATGGGTCACGCCGGCGGCCACTTGGCCGATCATGGCCAGCTTGGCCGCCTGCACCAGCTCGGCCTGGGCGTCGCGCAGGTCGGCGGTGCGCGCCTCCACCTGGCGTTCCAGGTCCTGGTAGGCGCGGTCCAGGGCCGCTTTCGCCAGCCGCTGATCCCGCAGGCGCTTCACCCGCTGGCGCACGTACAGCCCGATGGCCAGCGCCAGCAGCAACAGCAGCGCCAGGCCGATGCGGGCTGTGGCGGCGGCCTGGGCCACGGGGTGGGCGTCGGCGGCCAGCGCGATGGTCCAGCCATATCGGCTGAGCCCCCGCTCCACCAGCAAGTCCGGATGGGCCCGGAGGGAGCGGGGCAGTACCAGCGGCGGATGGTCCAGCCCGACATATTCGCGGGTCTCATTCAGGTACTTCACGGTGTCCGGATCCAGCGGCCGGCGGGCGCGGAACTTCCATTCCGGATTGGATGATAAAAAGACGATGCCGAAACGGTCGGCCACCAGCACCGCGTCGTGGGAGGTGCGCCAGCCATCCTCCAGCGCGTCCAGCACGATCTTGACCGCCAGGACGCCCACGCGCCGTCCGTCCCGCTCCACCGGTGCCGCGATGAAATAGCCCGGCAGGCGGGTGACCGTGCCCACGCCATAGAAACGGCCTACGCCCTGGTCACGCGCGTCCTTGAAATAGGGGCGGTAGGAAAAGTCCACGCCGAGGTAGCTGTCCGGCCGGTTCCAGTTGCTGGACGCCACGGTCCGCCCCTCGGCGTCCATGAGGTACAGGACGGCGGATCCGGCGCTCGCGTTCACCGCTTCCAGATACCGGTTCACACGGTCGACCTCGGCCGGGTCGGTGTGGCCGAAGCCGGCCGTCGCCAGCGCCACCACCGCCGGGTCCCGCGCGGCGACGGAGGGCAGGTAGTCGAAGCGCTCGACCGCGCTGTCCAGGTTGTTGGCGTAGATCTCCAGCCGGTGGCGGGCGTCGGCGGCAACCGCCTCCACCGCCCGCCGCTCGGCATGGTCCACCGTCAGCATCCACATCCCCACGGCCCCCGCCGCCGCCAGCAGCAGCGCCAGGGCGCCACCAGTGCCGACGGCGCGCAGGCGCGCCGCGAAGGGGAAGGGGGCGGCCAAGGGGGGATCAGTCGGTGGTGAGGCCGGCGCGTTCCGCCGCCTCATGCCGCTGCTGCTCCTCCGACACCAGGCGGGACAGTTCACGCTTCAGGGTGTTGAACTCGGGCGAGGCGGCATCGCGCGGTCGCGGCATCTCCACCCGGATGTCGCGCTTCACCGTGCCGGGGCGGTAGGTCAGGACGACGATGCGGTCGGCCAGGTAGATGGCTTCCTCGATGGAATGGGTGACGAAGACGATGGTCTTGCCCAGGCGCGCCCAGAGCTTCAGCAACTCATCCTGCAGGGACCGGCGGGTCAGGGCGTCCAGCGCGCCGAAGGGCTCATCCATCAGCAGGACGGGGCTGTCCAGCGCCAGGACGCGGGCGATGGCCACGCGCTGGCGCATGCCGCCGGAGAGATCCTTGGGGAAGCGCTCACCGAATTCCGACAGGCCCAGCATGTCCAGCAGCTCGCGCACCCGGGCGTCGGCCACGTCATTGGCCACGCCCTTGACCTCCAGCCCGAACCGGACGTTCTTGAACACCGTCATCCATGGGAACAGGGCGTATTCCTGGAACACCATGCCCCGGTCGGGCCCGGGGGCCACCACCGGGCGGCCACCGACGGTAATGCCGCCCTCCGTGGGATGGGAGAAGCCGGCGATGGCGTTCAGCAGCGTGGACTTGCCGCAGCCGGACGGCCCCAGCAGGCAGACGAACTCCCCCGACGCGATGTCCAGGTTGATGTCCTTCAGCGCGACCACCTCGTTCCCCGGGACGGCGAAGCGCTTGTAGACGTGGTTGATCAGGATGTCGGACATGCTTCAGTGCTCCAGCCCGCGGTGCCAGCGCAGCAGGTGGTTGTTGATGCGGGTGACGCCGCTGTCGATGGCCAGGCCCAGCAGGCCGATGGTCAGCATGCCGGCGATGATCTTGTCGGACCAGAAATACTCCCGCGCCTCCAGGATGCGGAAGCCCAGGCCGTTGTTGACGGCGATCATCTCCGACACGATCACGACGATGAAGGCGGTGCCGATGCCGATGCGCACGCCCGACAGGATGTAGGGCGTGGCCGCGGGCAGCATAACGCGGCGGAAGATGGTCAGGGGCCCGGCGCCCAAATTGCGGGCGGCGCGCAGGTAGATGCCGTCCACCTGGCGCACGCCGGCAATGGTGTTCACCAGCACGGGGAAGAAGGCGCCCAGCGAGATCAGGAAGATGGCCGGCGGATTGCCCAGGCCGAACCACAGGATGGACAGCGGGATGTAGGCGATGGGCGGAATGGGCCGCAGCACCTCCACCAAGGGGTTCAGCCAACGGAAGGCTGCCCGGCTGGCGCCCATGGCCAAGCCCATCGGCAGGGCCAGGATGGCCCCAACCAAAAAGCCCATGACCACGCGGTACAGGCTGCCCATGGCGTCCATGATCAGCTCGCCGGAGAACAGCCAGGCGATATAGCCGCCGTTGGCGGGATCATACGGCTCGGCCGGGGCGAGATAGGCCCACCAGCGCACGGCCACCGCCACGGGCGAGGGCAGGATCTTCGCGTTGACCAGGCCGGAACTGGACGCCGCCTGCCAAATGGCAAGCAGCACGAGCGGCACGACGGCCCCCTGCAGGGCCGCCAACCAAGTGTTACGCCGCATTCGGGTACTCCCCTTAAAGGCGGAAAAGGCGGGTGAAAAAAGGCCCGCCGCTTGGACGGCGGCGGCCCCAGGCGCTTACTGGATGCCCAGGTCCTTCTTGGCGTCGGCCAGCAGGTCCAGCTTCACGTAATCGGTGGCGGTCGGCACCTTGGCCATCTTGGACACGCCATACTTGGCCATGGTCTCGCCCGTAATCTGGATCTGGGCGGGATCGATGTCATAGCTGTACTGGGCGTTGCCCATGGCGCTGTTGAAGTCGGCCTCGGTCAGCTGCTTCTTGAACAGCGTCTCGCGCACATACTTGGATGCCACCTCCGGCTTGTCGATGAAGGTCTTGGTGGCCTTCACGAAGCAGCGCATGAACTTCTCGGCCACGGCCTTGTGCTTGTCGTGGAACTCCTCCGACATCACCAGGGTGCGCACGGGGCTGCCGATGGCGGTGTCGTAAGGCTTCATCACCTCGACGCCGAAGCCGCCGTTCACGGCCTGCGAGCCCTGCGGTTCCGTCTGCATGATGGCGTCCAACTGCTTCAGCATCAGGGCCTGGTTCAGGTCCGGATAGTTCAGGTAGACGATCTGCACGTCTTTGCCCGGCTGGTCGGACCAGGTGAGATTGTTCTGCGCCAGTTCGGCGGCCAGCAGCACCTCCTGGATGCCACCCCGAGTGACGCCCACCTTCTTGCCCTTCAGGTCGGTGACCTTGGTCACCTTGGCGTCGGGTGCGGCCACCAGGCGGGCGCCGCCCTTGGCGAAGCCGGCGACGATGTAGATGGGGGCGCCGGCGGCGCGGCCGGAGATGGCGGCCTCCGACGCGGTGGCGCCCACGTCCAGCTCACCGGCCACCATGGCCTGCATGATGTCGGGGCCCTTGGCGAAAATCCGTTCCTCCACCTTGATGCCGCAGTCGGTCAGCATCTGGGTGTAGGACACGGCGCCGAAGTGGGCCAGCTTCAGGTTGCCCAGGCGCACCACATCCTCGGCGGCGGCCGGCAGGGCCGCCAGCGACAGGGCCGAAGCGGCCATAAGGGCGGCCAGCAGGGTCTTCTGGGGCATGGTCTTCTTGCGCGTCATCTTAAATACCTCCCGGGCTTTGGTATCCAAAGGCCGCCGATCAGCGCCGGCGGTTCCTGGTCGTCTTGGAACTGGGAGCAATACTAGCAGAAGCTGTGCCAACCGCCGGGCCAAACCATCACCGTGAGGGAGAACGGCTTGAAACGCCAGCATCCCCGCCACCGTGCGCGGGTCGGGTCTTAAGCGGGGGAGAGGCGCAGCGACGCCCCGCTGGCGGTTTTTCCGCCACAGCGGGGACGGGGCTGTCACCTTTTCCGCCGCGACCGGGCGGCAGCCGGTCTTGTGCCGTCAAGCGCCGTAGGCGACGGGGACGAATTGCGCTATGACGGCCCCCAAGCGGCCGCAAGGCCGATGGGGTTCCTGCCTTTCGGAGAGCTTGGATGAACCGTTCCCTATACGCCCTTGGGTACGCCCTGGGCGCGCCTCTGGCGTTGGCCCTGGCCGTAACCGTTTCGCCTGTTGCCATGGCGGCGGAGGCCGCGCACGGCCTGACGCCGATGGAACTGGCGACGATGGACCGCGCCAGCGACGCGCGCGTCTCGCCCGACGGCCGCCTGCTGGCCTTCGACGTCCGCACCGTCGATTACGCCAACAACAAGGCCGCCCATTCCCTCTGGGTGAAAGAGATCGATGGCAAGGGTGACGGCCATCGCCTGGCCATTTCCGATGGCGGCGCCAGCACCCCGCGCTGGTCGGCCGATGGCAAGAGCCTCTATTTCATGTCGGGCCGGTCCGGCAGCCAGCAGGTATGGAAGACGGACGCCGCTGGCACCCAAGCCACCCAGGTGACGACCCTGCCGCTGGATGTGGGCAGCTTCAACCTGGCGCCGGACGGCACGCACATCGTCGTGTCCATGGCCGTGTTCCCCGGCGCCGAGACGGGTGACAAGCCGGCCAAGCCGGCGGACATCGCCAAGTCCAGCGGCGTGGTGTTCGACAAGGTCTTCGTCCGCCATTGGGATGAGTGGGCCGACGGCACGCGCAACCACCTGTTCGCCCTGGCGCTGAACGGCGAGGGTGTGGCCACCGGCGCGCCCGTGCCGCTGATGAAGGGCTTCGATGGCGACGCGCCGGGCAAGCCCTTCGGCGACGACAGCGAAATCACCATCAGCCCGGACGGCAAGACCGTGGTCTTCACCGCCCGCCTGGCCGGCCGGACGGAGCCGTGGAGCACCAACCTGGACCTGTGGCAGGTCCCCATGGACGGCAGCGCCGCCCCGGCCAACCTGACGGCCGGCAACGCCGCCATGGACACGGGCCCGGTGTTCAGCCCCGACGGAACCAAGCTGGCCTGGCGCGCCATGAAGCGCCCAACCTTCGAGGCCGACCGCTTCGGCATCATGGTGCGCGACCTGAAGAGCGGCGAAACGCGGGAGATCGACCCCGCTTGGGACCGCTCCGCCGACACGCTGGCCTGGACGGCCGATGGCCGCACCCTGCTGACCACCGCCTATGACGTGGGCCAGTCCAAGCTGTTCTCCGTCGATGTCAAGTCGGGTGCGGTGAAGGCGCTGACCGGCGAGGGCCATGTGACGGCCATCGAGCTGGTGAAGGGCGGGGACAAGGGCGTGGTCTACATGGCCGACAGCCTGTCCGGTCCGTCGCAGGCCTACAAGGTGTCGCTGAAGGGCGGCAAGGCGGAGCAGTTGACCCATGTGGGCGGCGGCACGCTGGCCAACGTTACCCTGGGCGCCTATGAGCAGTTCAGCTTCCCCGGCTGGAACAACGAGACGGTCCACGGCTATGTCGTGAAGCCGGCCAATTACCAGGAAGGCCACAAGTATCCCGTGGCCTTCATCATCCATGGCGGCCCCCAGGGCTCCTTCGCCAACGCCTGGAGCTTCCGCTGGAACCCGCAGGCCTACACCGGTGCCGGCTATGCCGTGGTCATGATCGACTTCCACGGCTCCACCGGCTACGGCCAGGCCTTCACCGACGCCATCAGCCAGCATTGGGGCGACCGCCCGCTGGAAGACCTGCAGAAGGGCTGGGCCGCGGCGCTGGCCAAGTACCCCTTCCTGAACGGCGACCGGGCCTGCGCGCTGGGCGCCAGCTACGGCGGCTTCATGATCAACTGGATCGCCGGCAACTGGAACGGCCCGTGGAAATGCCTGGTCAACCATGACGGCGTCTTCGACAACCGCATGATGGGCTATTCCACCGAGGAACTGTGGTTCAGCGAGTGGGAGAACGGCGGCAAGGTCTGGGAGAACCCGGCCGGGTATGAACGCTTCAACCCCGCCAACCACGTCGATCAGTGGGTGAAGCCGCAACTGATCATCCACGGCGGCCGCGATTTCCGCATTCCCTTCGAGCAGGGCCTGGGCGCCTTCACCGCCCTGCAGCGCAAGGGCGTGCCCAGCAAGCTGGTCTACTTCGCCGACGAGAACCACTGGGTGCTGAAGCCCCAGAACTCCGTCCAGTGGCACCAGGAGGTGCTGGGCTGGCTGAACACCTGGACGGCCGAAGCCAAGTAAAGCCGGGCGTCTGGCTGAACTGACCAGGCAAGGGGCCGTCCGCGGGGACGGCCCCTTTTTTGATGACCGTCCCCTTGAAGGCAGCGCCATTAATACAACCATTGTTGCCGTCTGGATCAACCGCCCATCGTGAAAACGCCATGGATCAGATGCCGCCGCCGTCCACCGGGGCCAAGCTAGCCGCCTCAGCGGAGAACTTCCTCATCACGTACGCGGGCGCGCGATATGCCAGCCCTCCCGTTTCCGATCAGGCCTTCGACTGTTCCTACTTCGTGTGGCTTGTCATCAGAACCGTCAATCCGCACTTCGAACGCGAAGCATCCGGCGCCATTGCTGCGGATCGCCTGCGCTTCCAGCCGGTGCTGGGCACACCGGAAGCCGGCGACATCGTTTATTTCCCACCAGGCCCGGTGCCCTATGAGGTCAAGAAAGGCCATAAGCGAAATTACCCGGGACACGTCGCCATAATGGTGTCCGCTTCCGAGTTTATCGGTATGCAAAGCAGCGGCGTCGGCAGGGTTCATGTGCCCGACACCTGGTGGTGGCCTCGGACCAAGGAATTCTACCGATACATAGGACCCACGCAATGAAGCTCGCGCTCACGATCGCTTTTCTTGTCGGCATTTCAGTATCGGTCGGCCACGCGGCCGTGGATGTAGACACCATTCCGATGGGAAATCCTCAAGGCGCCCCCGAAATGTTCGGGACCTGGACAGTCACGAAAGTCCTGTGCAAGGACTGCGCTGGCCGCCGGCCGGAGGAAGTGGGCACCAAACTCATCTTGGCCCCGACGTCGTTCACGGACCCCTTCTCAATCACCTGTACCAACGCCTCTTATCCCAACCGGGCCATACCCGGTGACCAGGTCATGAAACTCTTTGGCACCAACTTACCCAAGAGCGCCAAGAACCTTATTCCTCAGAAGGGCCCGGTTACCGATGCGCGGCTTGCCTGTGACAAGGGGCCTGTTGGTCGAGTTTTGTTTTTTGGTGGTGACAAGGCCATTTATCTCTATGAGGGCGAGGACTATTTCATAGAGCGCGCCAAGACGCCGTGATTCCTCACCCCGCCCGGCGCCCCCGCCGCATCGCCCCTTCGATATCCGGCAGGAACACCGTCAGGATGCCCAGGGCCGGCAGGTAGGCGCAGACTTTGTAGACGGTGGTGATGCTGGTCAGGTCCGCCAGCCAGCCCAGGGCCGCCGCCGCCACGCCCGCCACGCCGAAGGCCAGGCCGAAGAACAGGCCGGCCACGGTGCCGACCTTGCCCGGCATCAGTTCCTGGGCATAGACGACGATGGCGGGGAAGGCGGACGCCAGGCAGACGCCGATGACGCCGCTCAGCACGCTGGTCCAGAACAGGTTGGCGTACGGCAGGGCCAGGGTGAAGGGCAGCACGCCCAGGATGGACCACCAGATGACATGCTTGCGCCCGAAGCGGTCACCGATGGGGCCGCCGGCGATGGTGCCGACCGCGGCGGCGCCCAGGAAGATGAACAGGTGCAACTGCGCCGCCTTCACCGACAGACCGAAGGTCTGGATGAGATAGAAGGTGAAGTAGCTGGTGATGCTGGCCAGGTAGACGTACTTGGAAAAGATCAGCATCAGCAGGATGACGAAGGCCAGGCTGACTTGGCGCGGCGTCAGGCCGGTGAGGTCCTCCTTGGCCGCCTTGGCGGCCTTGGGTTTGGCGTTGCGCTTGTACCAAAGGCCGATGTTGGCCAGGACGATCATGCCTAGAAACGCGGCCAGGGAGAACCAGGCGATGCTGCCCCGGCCATGCGGCACGATGATGAAGGCCGCCAACAGGGGCCCCAAGGCGGAACCGGCGTTGCCGCCCACCTGGAACAGCGACTGGGCCAGCCCGTGCCGTCCGCCCGAGGCCATGCGCGCCACGCGGGAGGATTCCGGATGGAAGACGGATGAGCCCGTGCCCACGAGGGCCGCCGCCGCCAGCACCAGCGGGAAGCTGGGCGCCATGGCCAGCAGCACCAGGCCCACCAGGGTGAAGCCCATGCCGATGGACAGGGAATAGGGCTTGGGCTTGGCGTCGGTATAGAGGCCGATCAAGGGCTGCAACAGCGAGGCGGTGATCTGGTAGACCAGGGTCACCAGGCCCACCTGGCTGAAGCTGAGGTCGAAGCTGCCCTTCAGGATGGGGTAGATGGCCGGCAGCATGGACTGCATCATGTCGTTCAACAGATGGCAGAAGCTGATGGCCCCCAGCACCGAGAACACGGTGCCGCCGGCCTTGGCCCCGATCTGACCCATGGCCGTCTGCCCCACGGGGGATGGTGCCGCCGCACCCACGCTTTCAGCCTGACTCACCGGTGGCACTCCCATCCCATGGGGCCGCGTGGCGCCGCGACCTCCCGATTTCCCAACCAGCCCCCTTTGCAAGAGACCTTGCATTTCGGCGGCTGATGGACAAGCTAGCGCGCATGCTGGCGGCCTGCTTTCATCTTTAGGCCAAACTATTGCGGAACTGGGCCAACAAGGAGAGACACGTTCATGGTCCGCGATGTCCCCTCCCAGGTTTACGAGACGGCGCCGCAGCCGGTCTTCGCGCTGGGCAACGACTATCCACCCGGGCATGTGCTGCCGCCGCACCAGCATCGGCGCTGCCAATTGCTGTATTGTATTCGCGGCGTCATGACGGTGGCGACCGCGCAGGGCACCTGGATGGTCCCGGCGGACCGGGCCGTGTGGATCCCGGCCGGCGTGGTGCATGAGGTGGCGGTGGTGGTGGGCCCCGCCGTCATGCGCAGCCTGTACATCGATCCGGCGGTACTGCCGATGGCGCGCGGACCCGACACGCTGGCCCCCGGCGGCGGTCGCTGCCAGGTGGTGGGCGTCACGCCGCTGGTGCATGCCCTGCTGATCGAGGCGGCGGAGCTGCCGGTGGACGATGTGCCGGCGGAAAGCCGCGGCGGCATGATCATGGCCCTGCTGCTGCATGACCTGGCGTCGCTGCCCGTGCTGCCGTTGTCCATGCCGCTGCCCACCGACGCACGGCTGGCGGCCCGCTGTCGCGCCTTCGTGGCCGAGCCCGACCCGCACGCCACCATCGACGGCTGGGCCCATGAATTGGGCATGAGCCGCCGGGCCTTCACCCGCCAGTTCCGCCGCGAAACCGGCCTCAGCTTCGCCGCTTGGCGCCAGCAGGCCTGCCTGTTCGCGGCCTTGCCCCGGCTGGCGGCGGGGGACGCGGTGACCACCGTGGCGCTGGATCTGGGCTACGACAGCCCCGCCGCCTTCACCAGCATGTTCAAGCGCCTGCTGGGCGTGCCGCCCAGCCGTTACCTGCGGGCCTGAACGAACAGGGCGGCACCCACCGGAGCCGCCCCGCCCTTAATCACAAGGGACCCGCGCGGAGGGTCAGACCGCCTCGAAGGTGGCGATGGCCGGCGCGCCGGCCATCTGGCCCGTGTAGGTGACGACAAAGGGAACAGGCAGCGCCGGTCCCAGCAGGACGGTGGCGGTGATGATGTATTCCTCCCCCTTCGACAGGCCCTGGCCCGTCACGGCGAAGATGGTGACGTTGGGGGACGGGCCGCCCCAGACATAGCTGCCGATGCCCCCCGCGATGTTGGCGCCGTGGCCCGAAATGCGGGTGTTGGTGAATTCAGTCACGCCGGCCATTCCGATCTCCATTTTTCAAAGGGTTGACGCCCAGGACGATGCGCGCCGCAGCGTGCGGCCTTAGATTGTTCGCATATGCGACAGGGCGCGCCTAAGGTGTGCCGCAACGCGTCAACCGTCAATTCGAAAAGTGGCAGAGTCGAAAAAATTTCTTATTATGGTTGTAGGTCGCCGCGTCTATCGGCTTTACCCGTCGATGATGGCGACCGCCCGGGTCCACCCGGCCGAGGCACCTTTGATCTTGGCCGGGAAGCAGCTGACCGTGAAGCCCGTGGCGGGCAGAGCCTCCAGGTTATGCAGCTTTTCCAGGTGGCAATAGCCGATGTCGCGGCCGGCCTTGTGGCCTTCCCAGATCAGGCCCACGTCCTTGGTCTGGGCGAACTTCTTGGCAGTGTGGGGGAAGGGGGCGTCCCAACTCCACGCGTCGGTGCCGGTGACGCGCACGCCGCGCTCCGTCAGGTACAGCGTCGCCTCCCGCCCCATGCCGCAACCGGCGCCCAGGAAGTCGCCCTGGCCGTAGCGGGAACCGGCATGGGTGTTGACCAGCACGATGTCCAGCGGCCGCAAGATATGGCCGACGCGGGCCAGTTCCGCCTCAACCTCCGCCGCGCTGACCACATGGCCGTCGGGCAGGTGGCGGAAGTCTAGCTTCACACCGGGGTTGAAGCACCATTCCAGCGGCACCTCATCGATGGTGATCGCCCGCTGCCCCTTGTTCATGGTGGAAGCGTAGTGCCAGGGCGCATCCAGATGGGTGCCGTTGTGGGTCGACAGGCGCACGGTCTCGGCCGCCGCGAACTCCGCATCCGGCATGTCGTTGGGGTCCAGCTCGGGGAAGAACGCCGTCAGTTCATGCAGCGTATCCTTATGCGTCTGGTACTCGATATGCGGGCGCATGAAGGGCGGGTCGGCCACCACGTCGTTGTCGAGGGTGACGGAGATGTCGATGAAGGTGCGGGCCATGCTGCCGGTTCCTGTCTGTACCACCATGGGCGACGGGACCGCCGGGTTCATGACCCGGGTACGCTGGTGTCCTTATTCCTCCCGTCTTGGGTCCGCATTAGACCGGGGCGCGGGGGTAAAAGAAAAATCGATAAAACCCATGCGTCGTCATCGGCGGGGCGAATAGGTCATGCCCCGTCGGCCACCCGCACGCGTGGGATCAGGATACGTACCAGCAGGAAGGCCAGGCCGTAGGCCACGGCGCAATAGATGAACAGCGGCTGATAGCCACCATGGGCCGCCAACCAGCTGGTGGCCTGCAGGATCAGCACGCCGCCCAGATTGCCGCTGAAGGCGCCGACACCGATGGCCGTGCCCACCATGCGCACGGGGAAGGCGTCGGCCGCGAGCGCGAAAACGTTGGTGGAGAAACCCTGGTGTGCCGCCAGCACCAGGCCCACCAGCAGCACCGCCGGCCAGGGGCTGTCCGCCCAGAGCGCCAGCGGCAGGGGCAGGACCAGCACGGCGGAGGCCGCCATGGGTATCCAGCGCGCCCGGCTGGGCGACACGCCCGCCGCCAGCAGGCGCGCCGGCACGATGCCGCCCAGCAGCGCCCCCACCGTGGCCAGGGCGTAGACCGTGGCCACCGGCGCCCCGATGTGCCGCATGTCGAGATCAAAGCGCTGGTGGAAGAAGTCCGGCATCCACAGCAGCATGAACCACCAGACCGGATCGGTCAGGAACTTGGCCCCAGCCACCGCCCAGCAATGCCGGTCAGTCAGCAGCAGCCGCCAGGACCAGGCCGGCTGATCCTCGACGGGTGAGGCCACGGCCCGCACCCGGGGCCGTGAGGGCAACAGGAACCAGGCCACCAGCCAGATGAGGCCGGCGGCGCCGGTGATGAAGAAAGTGAGGTGCCAGCCCCATTCCAGCGCCAACCAGGGCAGGATCAGGGGGGTCGCCACCGCGCCCACATTGGGCGCGGCGTTCATCAGGCCGATGGCGATGGAGCGGCGGTCGGCCGGGAACCAGCGCGCCACCGCCTTGGCGGCCGCCGGGGTGTTGGCGGCCTCCGCCACACCCAGGGCCAGGCGGCAGGCCAGGAACTGCCCGGTGGTACGGGCGCCGGCATGCGCCATGGCCGCCAGGCTCCACGCCGCCACCGCCAGGGGATAGCCCCAGCGCAAGCCCACCCGGTCGATGAACCAGCCGGCCCCCACCAGGGCCAGCATGCCGGCGGCCTGGAAGGCGGTCATGACCAGGCCGTAATCCTCCTGCGCCCAACCCAGATCGGCATCGATCAAGGGCTTCAGCAGGGCCATGCTCTGCCGGTCGGCGTAGTTCAGGGCCGTGGCGGCGAAGACGCAGGCCAGCACCAGCCACGGTGCCCAGCCCAGCGGCCGGCGGGCCACAAGGGCGGGGGCCTCGGTCACGCTGTCCGGGCCGGTGTCGGTCTGTGTCGTCATGCCGTCAGCCTACTCAGAACTTCGTCCGGATGCCCAGGCCCAGGATGCGCTGGGCATCGCGCGGCACGCCCAGGCGGACATAGGTGGTGGAGGGCACGGCGACGCCGTTGACCACGCTGGTGGCGCTGTCCGGCACCTTGGACACGGTATAGAACTGGTTCAGCAGGTTCTGGGCATAGAGGCGGACGACGAAGCGGTCCTCCGGTGCCGCGAAGTCCACGCCCAGATTCCAGATCCCATAGGCCTTCTGGATGGTGGCCGGGGATTCGCCGATGTCCATCTGCTGGTCCGCCCGCCAGGAATAACTGGTGTCGATGGTGATGCCCACGGGCACGCTGTCCGGCAGGGGCAGCTTGTAGGCCGCGTCCGCCGTCAGCTTCCACTTGGGCGCATAGGGCAGGACCTTGCCATTGGGGTAATAGCAGGTGGCCGGCGCGCCGGTGGGGCAGGCGAACTGCACGATGGTGGCGTCGGTGTAGGCGGCACCCCCGTTCAGCGTCAGACCGGGCAGGGGCCGCGTCAGGAAATCCAGTTCCACGCCCTGGGTGCGCACCGTGCCGGCGTTGACCAGGGTGCTGACCACGGCACCGTTGATGTTGGTGAAGCTGTTGGTCTGGAAGCCGTCGATGTCGTCGCGGAACAGCGCCAGGCTGGCGACGACCTTGTTGTCCAGGGCGGAGGTCTTCAGCCCCACCTCATAGGCGTTGGAGGTTTCCGGCGACAGGCGGCCGGTGTTGTTGGCCGCCATGTTGAAGAAGATGTTGTAGGCCGGCCCCTTATAGCCCTGGGAATAGGTGAAGTAGGCCATGGTGTTGGGGCCCAGGTCGTACTGAACCCCCGCCTTGGCCGACGCGTCGTTGCGGCTGTAGTTGTTGGCGCTGGCGAAGCTGGCGCCGATGCCGGCGAAACCGGTAGCGGTGGCCACGCGCTGGAAGGTGTAGTCCAGCTCGTCATGCGTCAGGCGGCCGCCGAAGGTCAGGCGGAAATCGTCGGTGATATGATAGGTGCCCTGGCCGAACAGCGCCTCGTTGTTGGTGGTCACGCTGTCCACCGCCGTGCCGGAGGCGCGGCCGTAGGTGGAACTGCCGGACGCGCACGGGATGTTGCCGTTGGCCAGCGCCGCCAGGGTAGAGGCGGTGCAGGTGACGTCCGACCGGGTGAAGCGTTCCTTGGTGTCGGTGTGGAAGAAGAAGAACCCGCCGACATAATCGAACCGGCCCCCCAGGTCGGAGGCGTAGCGCAGTTC
The DNA here is from genome assembly GCF_007828045.1 of Nitrospirillum amazonense. GTDB lineage: Bacteria > Pseudomonadota > Alphaproteobacteria > Azospirillales > Azospirillaceae > Nitrospirillum > Nitrospirillum amazonense_C. The sequence continues at coordinate 30,693 of NZ_VITN01000028.1, forward strand.
CTGTGAATACTGGTTCAGGTCGACGTAGCCATGGTCGGCCAGGCTGGTGCTGCCGCCGGGCACGGATGACCCCACGTAGGCCGGGTAGCTGGCGGTGAAATCACCGTCCCGGGTTTCCACATTGTGCCAGCCGCGCCAGGCGGAGATGGAGGTGAAGGTCCCCGCCGGCAACGCCCAGTCCACCTGGACGGAGGTGCCGAAGTTGCGGTCCTTGGTGCGGGGATCGACATCGTTGTTGATGTCCTTGTTGGTCGCCGAGGGATACACGGGCGCCAAGGCCGGGATCAGGCCGCGCACGTTGGCGGCGCTGTTGGAGATGATCTGGATGGATTCGGCGCAGCAATTGTCGTCCGCCTCGGCATAGTCGCCGATGAAGGTGACCTTGACCGCGTCGGTGGGCGTCCACTGCAGCTTGGCCCGGGCGCCCTTGTGGTCATAGCCGTTGATGTCGTGGCCGTTGTGGACATTGCGGCCATTGCCATCGGCATGACCGTAAAACGCCGCGAGCTGGGCCACCAGGTCGCCGCTGAGGGGGGCGGAGATGCTGCTGCGCAGCCGTACCTCGCCATTGTCGGCGCCGGATGCCTCGGCATAGCCGCCGAAGCTGGTCTTGGGATCCGCCGTCACGATGTTGATGACGCCAGCCGAGGCGTTCTTGCCGAACAGCGTGCCCTGGGGCCCCCGCAACACCTCGACCCGGTCGATGTCCAGCAGGTCGGTCACCGCCATGCCGGAACGGGCGTAGACCACGCCATCCACCACGGTGGACACGCTGGGCTCCGCACCCGAGCTGAACGACAGGGTGCCGATGCCACGGATGTTCAGGGCAGAGTTCTTGTTGGTGGTGCCTTTGCGGAAGGTCACGCCCGGCACCAGGTTGGGCAGGGATTCCGAGGTACTGACGCCGGCATGGGCCAGGGCGTCGCCCGTCACCACCGACATCGCGACCGGAACCGAGGTCAGGTTTTCCCCCCGCTTCTGCGCCGTCACGATGATCTCCGTCAGCGCGTCGTCATCCGTGGACGTGGCCTCGGCCGCGTGGGCGCCGCCCGCCAGGGACAGCGCCAGGGCGGCGGTGCCCAGCAGACGGAATGACAAACCCACTTTACGCGACTGTCCGATGGCTGCCCTGTTGGTGGTCTTCATCCCTCGAACTCCCCTTCCGTGGCATTAATTCACATCAGTTTATGTGTTTATTGAAGATTATTCACTAACATATTCAGCATACAAATTAACGCGGTCAACGAACTTCACTGCAAATTTGGACAATTGCCGTATGCGTGATGAGCATTCCCCACAAAAAATAAGTTGAAATGGAAACCGGTGGGGTGGAGAGTGTGCGGGCCCGGGCAGGGGCCTTGCCAGGCCTCGACCCGCGTCACGAATTCCGCTTCATGTTCAGGGACTTAACCATTCGATTCCCCGGGCATGCCAGCCAGATGGAAAGGCCTGAGCCACCCCATGTCGAACACCACATCCCCGTCCTCCCAGACTTCGTTGTCGGCCGCCCCCCATTGTGAGGTGGGCTGGTTTTCCGCCCTCTGCGACGACGACTATGAGTTCCTGGGGGTGCGCGATCCGGCCCTGCTGTCCAGTTTCGAGCACTGTCGGAACATCGTGCTGACGGCGGAGAAGGGCGGGTACGATAACATCCTTCTGCCCTCCGGCTACAGCCTGGGCATCGACACCACCGCCTTCGCCGCCGCCATGGCGCCGCTGTTGCGCCGGCTTAAGCTTTTGGTGGCCATCCGCTGTGGTGAGATGTGGCCGCCGCAGTTGGCGCGCCAGTTGGCGACGCTGGACCAGATGCTGCAGGGTCGGCTCAGCATCAACATCATTTCCAGCGACATGCCGGGCGAGACGCTGCCCAGCGCCGCCCGCTATACCCGCACGACAGAGTTGATGGCGTTGTTGCGTAGCCTGCTGAATGGGGAGGCGGTGGACTTCAAGGGCGAGTTCTACAATGTCGCGGTGGAGCCCCCGCGCGTCCGCCCTGTCAATGGCAAGGCGCCGCTGTTCTACTTCGGCGGCCTGTCGGACGACGCGCGCGAGGCCGCGGCCAAGGGGGCGGACGTCTACCTGATGTGGCCGGACCGCCTGGGCGAGGTGAAGGCCATCGTCGACGACCTGTCGGCCCGCGCCGCCCGCCACGGCCGCCCGCTGCGCTTCGGCTACCGCGTCCACGTGGTGGTGCGCGAGACGGAGGCGGAGGCGCGCGCGGCCGCTGACCGCCTGCTGTCCCGCCTGGACGCGGCGGAGGGTGACCGCATCCGCAAGCAGTCGCTGGACAGCGCCTCGCTGGGCGTCAGCCGCCAGGCGGGCCTGCGCGAGGCCTCGGACAACGACGGCTATGTCGAGGAAAACCTGTGGACCGGCATCGGCCGCGCCCGCTCCGGCTGTGGGGCCGCCATCGTCGGTGACCCGGACCAGGTACTGGCCAAGCTGCGGGCCTATCAGGCGGTGGGGATTGAGGCCTTCATCCTGTCAGGCTATCCGCATGCGCGGGAATGCGACCTGTTTGCCCGCCATGTCCTGCCACATTTGAACCATGGCCCCCTTTAAAAGCGTTCCTTGAAGGGGAACATCTGTTCCCTTAACCCCAGCCGCGACCGCCGGTATATAGGCGGCTTGCGGCTGGAATTGGGGATGTGTCGGCTATGGCTGTGGAACAGTACCGGGAACGTGTGAAGTCCGAAAAGCGCGCCGCGGCCCTGGCCGCCGCCGGCCGGGCCTTCCTGTCCCACGGCTACGACCGCACCACCCTAGCCCATGTCGCCAGGGAGGCCGGTATCTCCACCGGCACCCTGTTCAAGCACTTCCCTACCAAGGCCGCCCTGTTCGAGGGCATCATGGAAGAGTTGTGGGAGGTGGATCCGGAGTTGCAGCGCCCGCCGCCGCCCGCCGGGAACCCCGCCGCCGGCCTGACCGCCATCGGCCATGATTATGCCGGCAAGCTGCGCCAGCCCCACACCGGCCCCCTGTTCCGCGTCATCATCGCGGAGGCGTCGCGTTTCCCGGAGCTTGGTCAGGCGCTGTTCCTGCGCGGCAAGGCACCCTACCTCGACCGCCTGCATGCCTATCTGCGGTCCGAGATCGCGGCCGGCACCATGGACATCCACGACGTGCCCCTGGCCGCGCGCCAGTTCCTGGGCATGATCAACGATTTGATCTTCTGGCCCACGTTCCTGGCCGCCGATCAGGTGGTGGACGATGCCGAGGTGGCGCACGTCATCGACGAGGCGGTGCTGACCCTGCTGGCCCGCTACGGCCGGCCCGTCAAGGACGAGGCGGCACGGCCGGCGTGAGCCGCTGGGCGAACAGCCACTCCCGCCAGCCGGCCGCCAGGATCATGTCTGGCGGCAACCGGTGCTCCATCCCCTGATAACGCACGAAGACGGGCGCACCGCCGGCGGCGGCCACCGCCTCCGCCCAGGCATGGTCGGCAGCGTAGGGGTTCTCGGTGTCGTGGTCGCCATGCACCTGCAGGGTGGGCACGGTCGCCACCCCGGCGGCCCGCGCCCGGTCCGGCGGCACGGACGAGAAGGCGACCGCCGCGGCGAAGCGCCCGGGTTTGGCCACCAGCGCGTCCAGCGCCGCCGACGCCCCCATGGAGAAGCCCACAATATAGATCCGCGCCGGGTCGACCGGCAGACGGCCCGCCAGGTCGTCCACCAAGGCCAGCACCGCAGGCAGGGAGATGCCGGGGTGGGATGCCAACAGGCCGTCGCCGCCTGGGGCGTAGTCGGCGCTGCGCGCGTCCACCTGCGGCACCACCACATAGGCGGGGAAGCGGCGGCGCAGGTCGGGCAGGGCCCAGGCCTTGGCGAAGCCGGTCATCTGCCCGGCATTGTCCTGGCCGATGCTGCCGGAGCCGTGCAGGACCACCACCAGGGGCAGCTTGGCCGCCATGGGTTGGGCCGCCACCGTGGCCGGCGCCAGCAGGCGATAGGGCACGGTGCGGCCATCGGGGGCGGTGTAGGTCTTGGCCACGAAGTCGTCGCTGAGCGGCGCCTTGATGACCTCGTCCACCGCCTTGAGGTCGGCCGGCAGAGGGGCGTAGGGCAGGGTCCGTTCCTCGACGCGGCCGGCTTCCGCCTGGGCCCCTGAAGCCAGCGCCATCATCGACAACGCCACCAAACCTGTCCGCAGCACGGCCGTCCCCTCCCTCAGTCCGCCAGCAACATGGGGGCGCGGCCATCGGCCAGCAAGCGGTCGCTTTCGTCCTTCAGGGCCACACCCGTCACCTGACGGCGCCGGGCCTCGCGCAGCAGCCAGGCCAGCTTGAAGGCCGCCAGGTCGTGGGAGAGGCCGCCGTCGCGAATATTGGACAGGCAGTTGCGTTCGGCATCCAGGCGGCCCGGGGCGGGGTTCAGGGTAAGGTAGACGCCCAGGCTGTCGGGGGCGGACAGGCCCGGCCGCTCCCCGATCAGCACGGCCACGGCATGGGCGCCCAGTGCCTGGCCCACCGCGTCGCCCAGCGCCACCCGCGCCTGGGACGCCACCACCACCGGCGCCAGGCGCCAGCCCTCCCGCCGGACCCAGGGCAGGAAGGCGGCCAGCAGGGGCAGGGCCTGGCGGTGCACCGCTGTCGCCGACAGGCCGTCGGCGATGACGATGGCCAGGTCCGGACGGGTCGTGGGCAAGGCCGTCAGAGCCTGCCGGCCCGCCGGATCCAGCAGACGGCCCAGATCCGGGCGGTTGAGGTAGGTGGCGCGGTCGGGTGCGGCGCTGTGCACGGCCACCGGCGCCAGATCCAGGACCGTCAGTTGCTCCACCAGGCCGGTGGCGTCGAACGGGGTGTGCACAGCGTCGCGCGCCCGGGCGTGAGCCAGGGCGAAGCGCAACACCTCCGCCGTCGGCAGGCTGTCGCCCGCCCGGCCCAGGGCGATGCGCGCCGGGGTGGCGGCGGCCAGGTGCGCCCAGGCGTCGGGCGTGACCGTCGGCTTGCCCATCAGCGCCATCCCCGCAGCAAGGGCTGGCTGGGCGGCTGGGGCAGGGGCCGGCCGTCGGCGCCGGTGATGCCCATGGCGGTCAGCCAGGCCTCAAACTCCGGCGCGCGCTTCAGGCCCAACAGGCGGCGGACATAGAGGGCGTCATGAAAGGAGGTCGACTGGTAGTTCAGCATGATGTCGTCCGCCCCCGGGACACCCATGACGTAGGACACGCCGGCCGTGGCCAGCAGGGTCAGCAGCGTGTCCATGTCGTCCTGGTCGGCCTCGGCATGGTTGGTGTAGCAGACGTCGCACCCCAGCGGCAGGCCCAGCAGCTTGCCGCAGAAATGATCCTCCAGCCCGGCGCGGATGATCTGCTTGCCGTCATAGAGGTATTCCGGCCCGATGAAGCCGACCACCGTGTTGACCAGCAGGGGGCGGAACTCCCGCGCCACGGCGTAGGCCCGCGCCTCCAGCGTCTGCTGGTCCACGCCATGATGGGCGCCGGCGGACAGGGCGCTGCCCTGGCCGGTCTCGAAATACAGGACGTTGTCGCCCACCGTGCCGCGCTTGAGGGCCTGGGCCGCCTCCATGCCCTCACGCAGCAGGGCCAGGTTGACGCCGAAGCCCTGGTTGGCCGCCTGGGTGCCCGCCACCGACTGGAACACCAGATCCAGCGGCACGCCCCGGCTCATCAGCTCAATGCTGGTGGTGACGTGGGTCAGGATGCAGGCCTGGGTGGGGATGGCGAAGCGCTGGATCACCCCGTCGATCAGGCGCGCCAGGTCGGCCAGCGTCGACAGGCTGTCAGATACCGGGTTCAGGCCGATCACGGCGTCGCCGCAGCCATAGAGCAGCCCGTCCAGGATGCTGGCCGCCACGCCGGCGGGGTCGTCCGCCGGGTGGTTGGGCTGCAACCGCACGGCCAGTGTGCCGGGCAGACCAATGGTGTTGCGGAAGCGGGTGACGACGCGGCACTTGCGCGCCGCCAGGATCAGATCCTGATTGCGCATGATCTTGGACACCGCCGCCGCCATTTCCGGCGTCAGGCCGGGGGCGAGGGCGGCCAGCGCGTCCGTCGTCGCCTGATCAGACAGCAGGTAATCCCGGAAGCCGCCGACCGTCAGGTGCGACACCGGGGCGAAGGCGGCCGCGTCATGCCGGTCCAGGATCAGGCGGGTGACCTCATCCTGCTCATAGGGCACCAGGGCCTCGGTCAGGAAGGTCTTCAGCGGCAGGTCGGCCAGGCACATCTTGGCCGCCACGTTTTCCTCGGCCGACTGGGCGGCGATGCCGGCCAGCCGGTCGCCCGATCGGGGCGGCGTCGCCTTGGCCATCAGATCCTTGAGATCGGCGAATGTCCAGGTTCGGGCGCCCAAGGCGATGCGGTACGGCGCGCGTCCAACCAAGCCCACATCTCCCCTGACAGGCATCATGGCGGGGCCGATCATGACATCGAATGCCGCCGTGGAGAAGGTGGCCGCGCGACGAGTGGCCCCAGCCTGGCACCGGCAAGCGGCCTACGGCGCCGGACCCATGTCCTGATATTTTGACGGTATGATTGAGGGGAGGCGCGGACATGAACGGATCGATGTATTCCGCCGTCGTTGGGGCGTGTCTTTTCCTGGCTGGCACCACCTGGGCCCAGGCCGGGACGGCCATGGCCCAGGCGCCGGTGTCGCTGGCGCTCGACACGTCGGAGGCAGACGAGGCCCTGCGCATCCTGGACAAGAGCGCGGCGCATGAGCCGGTCGCGACGGCGGATTGGAACCGCTTGTTCGCGACACGGCCCTATCAGTGGCTGAAGGCCCGGGAGGCGGCCATGGGACGCCCCCTTTCCGACGAGGACTTCCAGCGCTTCCTGTTGTCGCCGGAGGCGGCGGCACAGCGGTCGGATTGGGCATCGACCCTGGCCGCCATGAAACAGGCGGACATGGCCCGGCTGGGCGCCGGGGTTCTGGCGTGGCTGCCGCCGGGCGCCAGCATCCGTGCCCAGGTGTTCCCGGAAATCAAGCCGCAGCGCAACAGCTTCGTCTGGAAAAAGCCTGCCACGGCGGCGGCGGATGAGGACGGCGGCCCGGCCATCTTCCTGGCCGTCAACCGGCAATCGCGCGACCAGTTCGAGAACACGGTGGCCCATGAATGCCACCACATCGGCCTGGAAAGCCTGGCGGCGCGGCAGGAAGAACTGCAAGCGGGGCTTCCCGCCAATGTGAAACGCGCCGTGACCTGGCTCAGCGCCTTCGGGGAGGGGGAGGCGATGCTGGCCGCCGCCGGCGCCGACCGGCATCCCCATTGGGAGGATGACGCCCCCGTCCGCGCCCGCTGGGACGGCGACATGCAGCGCTTCGCCGCCGACCTCGACGCCATCCAGCAATTGCTGCTGGACATCCTGGACGACAAGCTGATTCAGGACGCGGACATCATGAAGCGCGCGGCCCCGTTCTGGGGCGATGCCCAGGGGGCCTGGTACACCGTGGGCTATGAGATGGCCGTGCTGGTGGAAAAGCGCTTCGGCCGCGCGGCCTTCAACGATTGCCTGCTTGACCCGCGCAAGCTGCTGGAACTCTACAACCAGCTGGCGCAGGAAGCCAACGCGCACGGCGCCCGGCTGGCCACCTGGTCACCGGATCTGATCAAGCGGCTGCAAGCCGGCTGACCCGGCGACCAGGCATCGAACGGGGCGCACCAAACGGGGCGCATGGAACGGGCGCGACAGTCGCGAAGTTATTGTGTACCAATGCCTTGGTAGACACCGTTCAAGGAACGTGCGCATGACGACCCATGAGGATGAACCGCCGGCGCCATCGTCGGTTTCCCGGGCCCTCATCCTCTTCGTCGTCCTGGTCCTGGGCATAGGATTGGCCATCGGCTACCTGACGGTGCCGGGCCAGTGGTATTTGCACTTGGCCAAGCCTGGCTTCACGCCGCCCAATTGGGTGTTCGCGCCCGCCTGGACCATCCTCTATGTGCTGGTCGCCATCGCCGGGTGGATGGTATGGCGGCGGGACAGGGACAGCCGGCCCATGCGGCTGTGGTGGATCCAGATGCTGCTGAATTTCTGTTGGTCGCCCATCTTCTTCGCTGCCCACCTGACGGGCTTGGCGCTGGCCGTCATCCTGTTGTTGCTGATCACCATCCTGGCCTTCATCGCCACGGCCTGGCGCGGCGACCGTACCGCCGCCCTGTTGTTCCTGCCCTATGCCGCCTGGGTCGCCTTCGCCTCGGCGCTGAACGCGGGGATCTATTTCCTGAACTGAGATGTGCGACAAATTCTCCCGCACGCGATCTGCTCCGCGACGCAATACACCAACCCTTGCCGATCAGCACTATCGTCACAGATTGCCCTTGTATGTCGAGGCTGCGGTCGCCTGCAGCAGACGCCAGAGCGCCGACGCTGCCGGCCCATGAACGCGTCCGGCCTGACGCGCGGCGACGAGCTCAATCACGCCGCCGCGAAAATAACCGTTGACCAGAGAGATCAGCCGGCCTTCCTGCAATTCGGTATCGACAAGAAAATCCGGCATGTGGCCCCAGCCAAGACCCTGCAAGATAACTTCTTTCTTCATCAGTTGATCACTAACCGTGCAGGTCCGCGCACCTTCAATGACGTAGTAGTTTCTTGCGGGCAAATTCTCCGCGCTGTCTCGAATGACGCACTGAACCAAGTCCCGCATTCGTTCTGGCGACGCCTCCTCCACCGGAAAGGGCAGGAAATTCGGGGCGATTACGGGGATCAACCGAACACGGCGAAGGTCGATCGTCTCGAAGCGCGGATCGCTCTGATCGACATGATGCAGGATCAGGTCTGCACGGCCCTCCAGCAGCAGTTCCCAAGGGCCGGAAATCGCGGCGAACTGAAGGTGTAGGCGGGTGGCGGGGCGTCCGTCAAAGAAGTCGCGCAGGAGTCGCAGCATTTCGGGAAGCGGCGACAGATCACCGATCACGACCCGTAACTCGCTTTCCTCGCCGGCGGCGAGTTGGGCCGCGTAGAGCTGAAGGTCCGCCATTTCCGTGAGCACGCGTCTGGCCCGCGCCAGGAATGCCTCTCCAGCGGGCGTAAGGACCATGCGGTATCCGGCTCGATCAAACAGGGGAAAGCCGATCTGACGCTCAACGTTGGTGATGGCCGTATGCAGGGTTGGGTGCGTGCGGCCGAGCCGCAGCGCGGCGGCCTGCAGCGATCCTTCCGAGACAACGGCGTCGATCGAGCGGAGTTGGGCGAGCGTTAAACCATGCATGGTGGTAAAATCTACAATGTTGTAAGAAACTTTGTAAAATAACTTTATGCCCGCTGCATGTAGATCTCCTAAGAGGAAAGAAGGAGCCCCGCATGCGCGCTATTGTCATAACCCGACCCGGCGGTCCCGAAGTTCTCAGTCTCGCCGAACGCCCGACACCGGAGCCACGAGCAGGCGAAGTTCTGATCGCGGTCAAAGCTTTCGGCTTAAACCGGGCGGAGCTTTATTTTCGGAGCGGCGCCTGGGGCGAGGTGGCGGAGATCAGCGGCATCGAGTGTGCCGGTGTCATTCAGACTGACCCCGAGGGTGGCTTTGCGCCCGGCCAAAAGGTCGTCGCTCTCATGGGCGGGATGGGACGTACACGTAACGGCTCCTACGCTGAGTTTGTGAGCGTGCCGCGCGAAAACGTTGTTGCCATCAACACTGATCTGCCTTGGGAAGAACTCGCAGCACTTCCTGAATCCTACGCCACTGCCTGGACCTGTCTGGTTGGGAATCTCCAACTGGCTTCCGCCCAGACGCTGGTGATCCGAGGAGCGACTTCCGCGCTGGGTCAAGCGGCCCTGAACATCGCGAATGGTCTGGGAGTCAGAACGGTCGCCACTACTCGTCGGGCTGAACGGGCCGAGATGCTGTACCGACTTGGTGCGGCGCATGTCCTGATTGGCGCCAGCAAATTGGCTGCCGAGGTGCGGGACATCGCGCCGACCGGCGTGGATGCGGTGCTGGATCTGATCGGCACGACGAGCGTGCTCGACTCTCTGGCAGCACTCCGGCGGGGTGGTCGCGTTTGCCTGGCCGGGTTTCTTGGCGGTGGCACGCCGTTGGACAAGTTTGATCCCGTCTTCCAAATGCCGAGCGGCGTTCATCTCAGCACATTCGCCAGCGCGTTCGCCTTCGGCACCCTGGAGTATCCGCTCGGAGTGATTCCGTTCCAGGACTTCGCCGACAATGTCGCTCGGGGGGCCTACCAGGCCAGGCCTGCTCGTGTATTTGGTTTTGCCGACATCCAGGCGGCGCACCGGCTGATGGAGACGGACGCGGCCGGCGGGAAGGTGGTCTTGCGAGTTTAAAAGATCGAGGGCACTTCCAACTGATATTAAAGCGATATCGCGCTTCAGTTTAGAACTCACCTGTGCGTGACGTGATGGATGTGGAAAAAACCGATAATCTATCTTATGGAAATTGTATCATGCCATTGGAAGGGACCCCGTTTCCGGCGGTCCCTTCCAGGCATCTCAGCTTATGCGGTCCAGGATCACTGGGCCGGCTGCACCATCAGGCTGATCTTCTGGATTGTCAGGCCGGCATCGGCATTCATCGTCGGCTTCTCGCCGGTGCCCTCGCGGCCGGTGGTGGCTTCGAAGCTGACGGTGACGTCGGACAGGCTGGCCTTGCCGCCGGCGACCTCGCGCAGGGCGTCGGTGACGTCGAAGTCGTCGGTCTTGGGCCCCTGGTGCTCGGCATGCTTGGCGGCCGCAGCGCCCGACAGGCTGAAGAAGCTGATGGTGCCCACCTGCACGCGCTTCTTGGGGTCCTTGCTGTTCTCCAGGAACACGTCGAACATGGTGCCGGGGTGCGCCTTGTAGCTGATACCCTCCAGGATCAAATGGGTCTCGGTCGCCGCCGCGTTCCGCGGGGCCAGCGCGAAGGCCTGCAGCCGCGCCTTGTCACCGCCCTGGGGCATGGTGATCTTCACCTTGGTCTTGGCCTGGGTCAGCGCCAGCGGCTGGGAGGGCGCGTTCAACGGTTGGGGCTCCGCAAGCAGGCTTTCGGTGGCGGGCGCGTTGGGGGCCGGCCCATTAGGCGTCAACGGGTTGGGCGTCAACGGGTTGGGCGGCTGGTCGGCGGCCTTCACCGCCGCGGCGGCCAGCGCGACCGTCGAACCGGCACTGGCCACCAGCGTCTCGCCGGCGCCGCGGGCGCAGTTCGTTTCCTGCTCATATTTGTAGTCGACGATGGTGCCGTTGAACAGGTCGCGGACCGTGACCGTGAACTCCTTGCCGCTGGTGTCGACGAAGGAATAGGGCTGGTTCAGGAAGGCGTCGGTGTCCGGGTTCTGGTGGCCGCCGATATTGCTCCAGCAGCTCCACATCCGGTCGATGTTGGCGTGATGCGACCAGAACACCGGATCGTTGGAGGAATAGGGTACCGAGCCCATGTCCACCACCGGGCAGGTCACGCCCACGGTGCAGTGGACATAGCCGTGCACCCTGCCCTCGATATAGTTCTGGTAGGCGGTGAACTGCTTCAGCTTCAGCGCGGAATTGATGTTGGTGGAGTTGCCGTTCAGCGTGGCCTTGCCCGTCAGCCAGCCGGGCGCGCGACGGGCCTCATACAGCGGGTTCGGCTGGGTCTTACCCGAACCGTCGACGTAGGTCTTGTCGATGAAGGCCGCTGGCATGGCCAGTTGGGCCGGGTTGCTATAGTCCCAATACGGCAGGCGCAAGGTCGGGTCGCCCGCGGCCGCCTGTAACTGCTTTTCGAAATACAGCAGGTACAGGCGGTGCCAGGCGAAGAACCAGGGCGTGCCGTGCTGGCAATTCGCCCACACGTCCTTGGCCACCTGGTCCGGCGGGGTCGTGTCCTGGATGCCCTTGAAATAGACCAGGTATTGCTGCGGCAGGCCCTGCGTGTTGTCGGCCACCGTGCCGAAAGGCGAATCCGGGCCGAAATAGCCATGGATGTTGGCCCAATACTCCCAGCTGGTGCGATACACGGCGCTGGCATGGTCGGCGCTATTGCGGGATTTCATGACGGCCACGGCCTTGCGCAGGCTGGCGACCTTGGCCGCGTCCTTGGCGAAGTCCTGCCAGCTGAGACGGATGCCGTCTGGGGATTTAGCTGAATCCTTGGCCGCCTCCGCGCTTGCCTCGGCATTGGACAGGGACGGGACGGCGAATGCCGTGGCGATGGCGAGGGCCGCCGTGCCGATCAGGCGACGGGCGGCGCGCGATGACGTGATGATGCGCATTTCACAACCCCTGGGTGAAATCTATGCGCGACTCATATCGCGACCTGCGGGCTTTGTCACTATAGATATACCTGCATTAATAGTAGGTAAATGGCCAAATTCTGAGGGTTTCTGCGGAAAATGACCGTTTGTGGGCCGCCACCAGTCCGGAAGAAATACTCTTTTTACGCGTGCGCCGAAGCGGGAGCCACGCGCCCTCTGGAACCACGCCGACACCTAAGGGGTTGAGGGCGCGGGGAAGATTATGGAGAGGAATGGCCATGCCCAGTGACATCACGCGATCGACGGTCCAGGGGACACCGGTGCATCTGACCACTGTGGAAAGCACGACCACCGAGGTTGTGCGCCACCCCCTTTATCCCATGCTGGCCCCCTTCCCCAGTGTCTGCTTCGTCGGCGCCTTCTTCACCGATCTCGCCTACTGGGGCACGGCGGAAATGATGTGGGCGGACTTCTCCGCCTGGTTGCTGTTCGCCGGCGTGGTGTTGGGCTGTCTGGCCCTGGTCGCCGGCCTGGTGGACCTGGGGCAGCGGCGCTACGTCGTGACCCAGGCGCCCATCTGGCCGCATGTGCTGGGCAACCTGGTGGCGCTGGGCCTGGCCATCCTGAATTGTTTCGTGCACAGCCGCGACGCCTGGACCTCCGTCGTGCCGCAGGGGCTGATCCTGTCGGCCCTGGTGCTGATCGTCGTGCTGACCAGCAACTGGATCGGCTGGTCGGTGCTGGTCTACCGCCGCCGAGTGGTGGAGGTGCGGCCATGAGGCGGCATACCCTTCGCCTGCTGGCACTGGCCGGTGCCTTTACCCTAAGCGCTTGCGACGATGGCAGCCAGGGCACGGACCCCAACGCCCAGATCGGCGCCAACCCCACCCTGCCCAAGCAGCAGCAATACCTGTTGCCGCCCATGAAGGTGGCCAAGGTGGTCGGCTGGAAGGATGGTGAGAAACCGGCCGTGGCCCAGGGGTTGAAAATCCAGGCCATGGCCACCGGGCTGCACCATCCCCGGTCCCTCACCGTCCTGCCCAATGGCGACGTGCTGGTGGTCGAATCCGTGGCGCCCAAGGGCGAACCCATCAAGCGCCCTAAGGACCTGATCATGCATTGGGTGGAATCGTTGGCCACGTCCGGCGGTGAAACCAAGGACAGCAACCGCATCACCCTGTTGCGCGACGCCGATGGCGACGGCGTGCCGGAATCCCAGAGCGTTTTTCTGGACCACCTGAATTCCCCCTTCGGCGTGGCTCTGGTGGGCAACGACCTCTATGTGGCCGACACCGACGCCATCATCCGCTACCCCTATACCGAGGGCGACACCCAGATCACGGCGGAGGGCACCACCCTGACGCCCCTGCCCGGCGGCCCCATCGACCACCATTGGACCAAGAGCCTGGTGGCCAGCCAGGACGGCACCCGCCTCTATGTCGGCGTCGGATCCAACAGCAACATCACCGAGAACGGCATCGAGGCGGAAAAGAACCGCGCCGCCATCTGGGAGGTGGACCGCGCCACCGGCCGCTGGCGCATCTACGCCGATGGCCTGCGGAACCCCAACGGCCTGAGTTGGGAACCGCAGACCGGCACCCTGTGGGCGGTGGTGAATGAGCGCGACGAGTTAGGGCCCAATTTGGTGCCGGACTACATGACCTCGGTGAAGGAGGGCGGATTCTACGGCTGGCCCTACAGCTATTACGGCCAGAACATCGACCCGCGGGTGAAGCCGCAGCGCCCCGATCTGGTCGCCCGCGCCATCGTGCCGGACTATGCCCTCAGTACCCATGTCGCCCCCCTGGGCATGGTCTTTTACACCGGAAGCACCCTGCCCAGCAGTTACCAGGGCGGCGCCTTCGTGGGTGAGCATGGCAGCTGGAATCGAAAGATTCCAAATGGTTATAAGGTTATTTTCATACCGTTCGGCAACGGCCAGCCCAACGGCCAGCCGGTGGATGTGGTCACCGGTTTCCTGGATCAGGACGGCAAGGCCCACGGCCGCCCGGTGGGCTTGGCGGTGGATAAGACCGGAGCCCTGCTGATCGCCGACGACGTGGGCAACACGGTCTGGCGGGTGACGGCGCAATAGGCTACTGGAAGAACTCCAGTCCCTGGCGTTCGGATAAAAAGAGGGGGACCGGCAGCGGATGGAACCGGTCCCCCTTCCCTAACGGTGCTTATCGCGTCGCCCGCAGGGAACCGCATGAACTCAATGGCCTAGAACGACACTTTCACACCGCCGTAGAAGGTGCGCGGCGCGCCCAGGGTCAGGGTGCGGGCGTCGCTCAACGTGCGGCCCAGGATGTCGCTGGCACCGCCCGTGTCGAAATAGGTGCCGTAACTGGCATAGCGGCGGTCGAACAGGTTGTTGACACCGCCGATCAGCTGGATGTTGGACAGGATCTGGTAGGACGTGCGCAGGTCCATGGTCCAATAGGGCGTCAGCTGGGAATTCTGGTTGGCGTCATCACCCACCAGGTACTGGCTGCCATAGTACTGCACGGCGCCGCCCACGCTCCACGCGTCGGTCACTGCCACATCGCCGCCCAGCTTCACCTGGTGGCGGGGAATGCCGGGGATGCGATTGCCGCTGTGCACGGTGATGGTGCCGTTGTCATCCGCCTGCGGGTTGTTGGGCGAGGCCAGCACGCCGTCGAACTGATAGGTGGCATCGACGAAGCTGTAGTTCAGGTAGACCTGCCAGCGCTCGGCGGCGAACGTCAGGCCGGCGTCCACGCCCTGGCGACGGGTCCCGGGCACATTGGTGTAATAGCCGCGGCCCTGGATGGTGCTGGCCAGGGCCACGATGTCGTTGTCGCTGTCGGTGCGGAACAGGCCCACGGTCCAGTCCAGCCGGCCGGAGAGGATGCCCTGGGTACCGCGGACGCCGGCTTCATAGGTGTCGGCCACCACCTGGCGCAGCGGCGGATCCGCCACCAGGGAATTCTCCAGCAGGCAGGGGCGCAGGGGGTCGGCGCAGTCCAGCTCCAGCGGCGTGGGCGCGCGGTTGGACTGGGAATAGCCGCCATAGACGCTGACTCCGCCGCCCAGCTGATAGGTCAGGCCGGCCTGCGGGTTCCAGTGGGTGTAGCGGTTGTCGCCGTTCAGTTCTGGCGCCGCCCCGCCCCGGTCGCGGGTGCCGATGTCAGCCACGTTCAGGCGCAGGCCGGCGGTCAGCGACAGAGCCGGCGTCAGATCCAGCGTGTCGGTGACATAGGCGCCGTAATAGTCGGTGGTGCCGGACAGCCAGACCGGGGCGTAGCCCAGGTTGCCCAAGGTGCGGATGATCAATCCGGCCCCTGGGATATCATCGGCGTCGCCGCCTTGGGTTGTCACTGAGAGGTCGGGGTTGATGATGCCCAGCGTGGTGGTGGCGGTGAAGCGGATGTCGCTGTGGTCGATGCTGCCGCCGGCGGCGAAGCGGTTGCCCAGGCCCATCAGCGGCCGGTCGCTGGTCAGCTGCAGCGACCCGCCCACGGCGGTGGTGTCGGTGGCGCTGCGGTCCAGGGTGCCGTAGGTGGCATCCCGGTCGAAAGCGACGGTGTGGCCGGCCAGGTCGGTGATGACGAACTGGTTGCGGAAAGCGGTTGTCTTGCCGCCCGCCGGCGTGCCGAAGGCATCATCCTCCAGGCACAGCTTGCCGCCGTAGGAGGAGCGCGCGCTGCAGCTTTCGAAATCGCTGTCGTTGCCGTCCACATGCTTCTGCCCGAAATGGCGGCCGTAGACATTGCCCTGCAGAGCCCAGCCAGGGGCAATGTCGATCCTGCCGTTCAGGGCCAGCATGCCGCTGTCGTTCTTGGTGGTCTGCGGCCAGGTATAGACGGCGGTTTCATCCGCCTGGATCATTTCCAGCGGCGTGGGGCCCACGACGCCCAGGCTGGACCGCGCGGCGGCGGCGATCAGGTGCACCTCCGCCGTTTCGCCGCGCCAGCCGGCGTCGGCGTAAAAGCGCTCGACGTCGGACGCCGACTGCTTGCGCCAGCCATCATCCTTCTCCGCCTCCGCCGCCAGGTAGAGGCTGAAGGGCCCCGATTGCCAACCGAACTCGGCGGAGCCCTGGATCCGTCCGTTGCTGCCGCCCAGCAGCTCGGCGCTCGCTCCCTGGAAGGTGAAGCCGTTCTTCATCTCCAGGGTCACCGCCCCGCCCAGGGCGTTCAGCCCATAAGCCGGGTTGTTGGTGGCCAAGGTCAGGCGGTCGATCGCCACCTCCGGCGCCAGGTCCCAATTCACCGTGTCGCCGAAGGCCTCGTTCAGGCGCACGCCATTCTGATAGACGGCGATGCCCTGAGGCGTGCCCTGCAGGGGCGAAACGGTGAAGCCGTGGTAGCGGACATCCTGGAACAGGGCGTTACCCTGGGTGTCCGACAGCGCCAGCCCCGGCATCCGCTGGGCCATGCCGTCCAGGATGGACACGGAATGCAGACGGGCCAGGTCGTCCGCCGAAAGGGTGCTGGCGGCGGCCGGTACCTTGTCCAGCGGCACGTTGGCGCCCGGCAGGGGGGTCACGCCGATGACGATGATGTCGCTCAAGGTCGGCGGGGCGCCATCGGGGGCCGGGTCGGGCTCGGCCGCCCCGGCCAGGGTGGAAAGGGCCAGGGTGGAACAGGTGGTGCAGAGCAGGGCCAACAAGCCGGCCGGGATGTTTTTCATTATCAGGGCGCACCGGTGGGATGGAGCTGACCTTAGGCTAGCCCCGAGGGCCCCGGCCCGGCCATAGGCCCCCTTCCCGATTTTTCCGGGAAAAATTCCCGATATCACAGCGGTTGTTGCACCTGCCCCCCAAGCGCCTGTTAGATAGGGGCGGGAGGCGCCGTCCGAAGGAGGGCGGCCACATTACCGGCCACTGGGGAACCAACCTCATGTCGCTACGCATCCGCCTGGTTCTGAGCATCGCCCTGTTGTTGCTGGTCAGCCTGGCCACCGGCGGGGCCGCCGCCTGGCTGCGGGCGGAGCGGTCCGTGCGCACTGAGATGGAGGCGGCCCTGTCTGTTGGCCAGCATACGGTCGGCAGCGCGCTGGCCCACCTGGCCGGCCGACCGGCGCCGCAGGACCGCAGTGACGAGGATATCACCGTCCTGCTGACGCGGCTGGTTGGCGCCTTCAACGGCGACCGTCACCTAAGGGTCAGCCTGCGCCAGCCGGGCGGCGGGGTGGTAGCCAGTTCCCGCTTGGCCGTGCCCGACCATCCGGCCCCCGCTTGGTTCGTGCGGTCGCTGGACGTGCCGCAACTGAGCGCCGAGGTGCCCCTGCCCGGCTTCTCCGGCCAGGGCCTGTGGCTGCGCCTGGAAACCGATCCCTCGGGCGAGGTGTCGGAAGTGTGGGGCGAACTGGGCGACGACGCCGTCATGATGCTGCTGTTCAGCGCGCTTGCCCTGCCCATGGTCTATTGGACGCTGGGCCGGGCCCTGCGCTCCGTCGACCGGTTGTCCAAGGCCTTCGCCCAGGTGGCGGAAACCGGCATGGAGACGGCGCGGCCGGTAGCGGAGGCGGGCCCGCCAGAGCTGCGCCGCCTGGCCGTGGGCTTCAACCGCATGATCGAGCGCCTGGCGGCGGCGGAGGCGCGCAACCGCCGCCTGCACGAACAACTGCAGACCATCCAGGAGGAGGAGCGCGCGGAGCTCGCCCGCGACCTGCATGACGAGGTCGGCCCCTACCTCTTCGCCATCAATGTCGATGTCACCGCCTTGATGGCCGCGGCGGAACGGGCGGGTGACGTCGCGATGCGCGACCAGGCCCGCTCCGCCCGCGAGGCGGTGACCCATGTGCAGCAGGAGGTGAAGGCCATCCTGGCCCGCCTGCGCCCGCCCGGCCTCAGCGACCTTGGCCTGGGGCCGGCGCTGGAGAACCTGGCGGCCTTCTGGCGCGCGCGCCGGCCGGACGTGGCCATCGCTGTCACCGTGGCGCCTGGCCCGCACCTGAGTGAGTTGGGGGACACCGCGATTTACCGGGTGGTGCAGGAAAGCCTGAGCAATGCCATCCGCCACGGCCGGCCCCGGGCCGTCAGCGTTGGCGTGGCGTCGTCAGCCGGTGGCGTCACCATCGACATCACGGATGACGGCGATGGACTGCCGGCGGACGCGCCGCCCAGCACAGGCTATGGCCTGCGCGGCATGGCGGAACGGGTGGCGGCCCTGGGCGGCAGCCTGACGGTGGGCAACCGGCCAGAGGGGGGCGTGCGTGTCCACGCCGTGCTGCCTTCGGCCGCCGGCATAGCCGCGTTGGCGACCTCGGAAGCGGCGTGATCAGGATGACGGCCCCATGAAGCTCTTGCTTGTCGACGACCATGCCA
The DNA here is from genome assembly GCF_007828045.1 of Nitrospirillum amazonense. Taxonomy (GTDB): domain Bacteria; phylum Pseudomonadota; class Alphaproteobacteria; order Azospirillales; family Azospirillaceae; genus Nitrospirillum; species Nitrospirillum amazonense_C. The sequence goes on from NZ_VITN01000028.1 coordinate 49,116, forward strand.
TCGTGCGTTCCGGCCTGCGCCGTCTGCTGGCCCCCCTGCCCGGCGTCGCCATCGCCGAGGCCCCCACCGGCCGCGACGCCCTGGCCCGCTATCGCGAGGACCGGCCGGACATCGTGCTGCTGGACCTGAACCTGCCCGGCGTGGGCGGGCTGGAGCTGTTGCAGCGGCTGCTGATCGAGGATCCCACCGCTTGCGTCCTGGTGTTCAGCATGCATGCCGAGGCGCTATACGCCTCGCGCGCGCTGGCGGCCGGCGCCAAGGGGTACATGAGCAAGAATGCCGACCCGGAGGAACTGCTGGCCGCCATCCGCCGCCTGGCCGAGGGTGGCCGCTATGTGGAGAACGAGATCGCCCAGGAACTGGCGGTGCACGGCATGCCCGCCAGCCATCCGGCCCAGCGCCTGACGGAACGCGACCTGGAAATCCTCCGCCTGCTGGGCGAAGGCCGGGCGCTGGCGGAAATCGCCAGCGAGTTGGGCGTGGGCTACAAGACCATCGCCAACACCTGCACCGCCATCAAGGCCAAGCTGGGCGTTGCCCGCACCGCCGACCTGATCCGCCTGTCCATTGAAATGGGGGTGAGCTGACCGGCCCGCTCGCGCGTATGCTGAACCGGATGCAAACGACGGAAGGGGGCGTTGAGATGTTGACGGGACGACAGGCCGCTATTCTGGTCCTGCTGGGGGGCATATTCTGGCTGTCGGCGCTGGCCTACCTGCGCGGCCTGCCCCAGCTTCTGACCGCCCCCTTCTGGAATCCGCTGAACTTCGCCAGCACCGTCTCGGTCGCCTGGACCTCCGTATATCTCATCCGGCGGCTGGCGGGATTGGCACAAGAACAGCTGATGGCGGGCGTGGGGCTGGTGGGCGCCGTGGTCATGGTGGCCGACGGCCTGGTGCTGAACTGGTTCCCACGGGTTTATGGGCCCAACGACACCGTCAGCCGCCTGGCCGGCGCCTGGTTGCTCTGGGGCTATGGCTTCAGCTTGGCGGCGGCCCTGCTCATGGCGCGGACCGCGAGGGGGGCCGCCATGTCCGGCGACAGCCCCCCTTCCCAGCCCCGTGCTGCCGTCACGCCGCCTTGATGGTGGCGACGAAGCCACTGACCACCGAGCGCAGGGTATCGGCCTCGCGGCCCAGCACGTCGGAGGAGCTGAGCACGCTGCGCGCGGCGCTGCCCGTCTCATCGGCGGCGGTGCGCACGCCGGTGATGTTGGACGACACCTCCTGCGTGCCGACGCTGGCCTGCTGAACGTTGCGGGCGATTTCCCGGGTGGCGGCGCCCTGCTCCTCCACGGCCGAGGCGACGCCGGTGGTGATCTGGCTCATGCTGGCGATGGTGGCGGTGATGCCGTCGATGGCGGCGGCGGCGCGCGCCGTCTCCTCCTGGATGGCGCCCACCTGGGCCTGGATCTCCTCCGTCGCCTTGGCCGTCTGGTTGGCCAGGGCCTTGACCTCGCTGGCGACGACGGCGAAGCCCTTGCCGGCTTCACCGGCCCGCGCCGCCTCAATGGTGGCGTTCAGGGCCAACAGGTTGGTCTGGCTGGCGATGTCGGTGATCAGCTTCACCACGTCGCCGATGCGCTGAGCCGCGCCGACCAAGCCGTCGATTGAGTGCTTGGTGGTCGATGCCTCACGCACCGCCGCCTCGGATGTGGTGGTGGCGCCCACCATCTGGCGGGCGATCTCGCCGATGGACTGGTTCAGTTCCTCGGCCGCCGCCGCCACCGTCTGCACATTGGCGGAGGTCTCCTCGGCGGCGCCGGCCACGGTGTTGGACAGGCTGATGGTGTCGCCGGCCGAGAGGGTCAGGCTGTCCGCCGCCCCGCGCAGCGATCGTTCGGCCCCGGAGAAACCCTCCACCACCTGGTCGATGGAGGTGGCGAAATCCCGCGTCGCCGCCTCCAGACGCAGGCGGCGCTGTTCCTTGGCGGCCTCCTCCTCCCGCTGGCGATCAGCCAGGATGTCGGCCTCCTTGGCATTCACCCGCAAGGTCGAGATGGCGCCCGCCATCTCCCCGATCTCATCGCGGCGTTCCGTCAGGGGGACGGCCAGGTCATGGTCGCCGCGGGCGATCTTCATCACCACCTGCGTCAACACCGACAGCGGGCCGGTGACCCGGCGGCCGACCAGCCAGACGATGCCGCCCAGCACGCCGCCGGCGGCCAGCAGCAGCAGGGCGACCAGCAGCAGGGCCCGGCTGGCGCTGGCATGCTGCTCGTCGGCCAGGCGTGTCGCCTCGGCGATGGCGGCGTCGCGGATGCCCAGGATGCCGGCCAGCTGGGGCACGCTGGTCTTGCGGTATTCCGTGACATCAAGGGGATAGGGCGTGCCGGCGGCGCTGGCCTCCAGCACCTTGGCGCGCATGGCGCCGAAGACGCCCTTATAGCCCTGGCGCGCCACCTCCGCCGCCTTCACCAGGCTGTCGGGCGTGCCGGCCAGGGCCAGTTGGCCGTCCAGCCGCCCTTCCAGGTCATCCAGATGCCCCTGCATGACCTGAACGTCGCGCGTGGTCTGCGGGCTCATGGGCTTGCCGCTGTTCAGCGCCTGCAACAGCATGGAGGACTGGCGACCGGCATAGTCGCGGTAGGACCAGGCCATCACGGCGATGTTGGCATAATGCCCCGCCTCCGGCGCGCGCTGCAGCAGCGACCGGCCGGTGGCGTTCAGTTCGGCGCCAAGGTCCGCCATGACGGCGAACATACCCTTGACATAGGTGTCGACCTCGCCCGCCGGACGGTCCGCCACCGGCTTGGCCACCAGGGCGTCGACGATGCCGCGCTGGGTGGCCAGCCGGCCGTCTAACGTCGACATGACCGCCTTCAGGCTGTCCTTGGTATCGAAATCCTCGGTGGCCAGCAGATCGGCCAGGGCCTTGCGCACGGCATCGGACTTGGCGCGCTGCTCCTTCATCGGCACCAGCGTCGCCGGGTCGGCGCTGCCCAGCGCCACCAGCGTGGGGCCGCGCTCGACCGCCAGGTTCTCCGTCATGCGGGTCAGCGCCGCCATGACGCGGGCCAGGCCCTGGGCATCCGCCGCCGCGGCCGCCACCCGCCATTGCTCCACCGCCACCACGGCGCCCAGCACCAGCATCAGGACAGCGACGCCGCCCAGGCATGATGCGATCAACTTGCGTATGGTCATCGGACGTCTCCCCTCACGGTCCTAGGGGCGGCCGGTCCCGCACCCGACGAAACCGCGCCCCACACCACGGCCGCCATCCCGCAATGGCTAGCCGTAATGGTTAATCCCTGGCGTGAGAATTAGGACAAATCCTTCAACAAACGGTTAAGGGGCGACGGCGCCGGGCAGGATGGCGAGCAGGATGGTCCGCGCCTGCGCAGCGCCAGGGCGGTGCACATCAGGCCCGCGGGCACCTCCCCATGGTTTCGTGGCCCAGCACGTCGCCACTTTCCATGAGGGGATGATGCCGTCGCGCAGATGCACGTCCCGCGCCGCAAATGGCACAGGCCGTCACCTTGATGGTGCGGGATCAATCCGGTCGGAACGGCGGGGTTCCGCTTATGGCTCATGGCGCGAAATTTCCCCGGGGCGGAGCCGGCCGCGGTCAAGCCAGCGCCTTCTGCCTGGCCACCAGGGCCAGCATGGTGGCCATGAAGGCGTCCTGCCGTACCGGCTTGGTCAGCACCGGGACGCCGGGATATTTGGCCTGCATGCTTGGCGACAGCATCTGACCGCTGTAGAAGAAGAAGGGAACCCCCCGTTCGGTCAGGATGTCGGCCACGGCTTCGGACGTTTCGCGCCCCAGGCGCACGTCCAGGATGGCGGCGGTCAGGCGGGGATTGCGGGCGGCGACGATCGCCTGCGGCACGGTGGCGGCGCTGAGGATATCGGCACCCGCGTCCCGGAAGGTCTCCTCCAGGTTGATGGCGATCATCACCTCGTCATCCGCGACCAGGATGCACGTGCCGGCCAGCGGCAGTTCGGGATCAGCTGTCGTCCCCATCCTGCTCTTCCTCCTCAAGGTCGATTTCCATGGTGCACACCAGGCCCGTGGGCTCGAAAAGCCGGGTCACGGTGGCGCCGGGCATACCACGCTCAATCAGAACTCCGCCGAAGCCGTGATGTTCCGGCGGAACGACGGCGGGGCCGTCGAATTCCCGCCACGTCACCGTCAGGAAGGGCCGGCCCTCGCGGGTCACCTGGGTCCACGCCAGTTCCACCCGCCCGCCGGCGACGGAAAGGGCCCCGTACTTGGCGGCGTTGGTGGCCAGTTCGTGCAGCACCAGGCCAAAGGGGGTTGCCAGGTGGGGCGGCAGCAGGACATGGGCGCCCTCCAGGCGCAGGCGTTGCGGATCGGCACTGATGTAGGCCGCCAGCTGGATGCGGGCCAGGGCCATCAACTCCGCCCCTTCCCATTGGCAATCGACCAGCAGGGTATGCGCCCGGGCCAGCGCGGTCAGGCGGCCTTCGAACAGGTCGACGAAGCGGTCGCTGGACCCGGCCGTGCGCAAGGTTTGCCGGGCCAGTGATTGCACCACCGCCAGGGTGTTGCCCACACGATGGCGCAGTTCACCCAGCAGCAGGCGCTGGCGCCGTTCCCATTTTTTCCGGTCGGTGACGTCGCGCGTGCTTTCCAGCACCAGCCGCCGGTCGCCGACGCTGATCATCTCGATCTGGCTTTCCACCGTCAGCACCCGGCCGTCCTTGGTGGTATGCCGCAACTCGCCGCTCCAGGCGCCCTTTTCCGCCAGCGCCTGGCGCACGATGTCGAAGCTGCCGTCCACCAGCGTCGACCGCAGCAGTGTCGCCACATCCTGGCCCTTTGCCTCCTCGCGGGAATAGCCGTATAGCTCCTCGCTGCCCCGGTTCCACTGGACGATGCCGTCGTCGTACTCCCAGACGAAGATGGGCGCGCGGGAGAATTCGACCAGGCGCATTTCCTGCTTCAGCCGCGCCTCGCTGTCGCGCAGGGCCTCTTCCACCCGCCGGCGCTCGGTGATGTCGAAGAAGGTCACCACCACGCCGTCGATGCGGTCGTCCACGGTGCGATAGGGCCGGATGCGGACCAGGTACCAGCCGCCGCCCCGGCTCTGCACCTCATGCTCCAGCAACGTCAGCTCCCGCAGCACGGCGTGGGCGTGGTCCGCCAGCTGGTCATAATCCAGCTGGTGGGTGAAGTCGGTGATGGGCCGGCCGGCGTCGGTGGCGGTGATGTTGAACAGTTCGGTCACGCGGGGCGTGAAGCGCTTGATGCGCAGCGAGGGGTCCAGGAACAGGGTGCCGAAATCCGCCGCCGCCATCAGGTTTTGCAAGTCGCTGTGCGCGCGGGACACGCTGGCCAGCTTCTGCTTCAGCTCATTGTTGACGGTCTGCAGTTCCTCATTGGTGGATTGCAGCTCCTCCTTGCTGGTTTCCAGCTCCTCCGAAGTGGATCGGTACTCCTCGTTGATGGACTGCAATTCCTCGTTGGCGGCCCGCAACTCCTCGTTCGTGGCCTCCGATTCCTCCCGCGTCGCCCTCAGGCGGTTTTGCGCCAGCTGCAATTCCTCCTGCAACTGGCGGATGGTCTCGTTGGTCGGCTCGCGGTTCTGGCCGCCTTCGTCCCCGTCGTCGTCCGCCCGCACCGTCTCGCCCTCGATGAACAGCACCAGGGCGTAGCGGCTGGGGTCGCCTTCCTCAAGAACCGGTTTCACCTGCAGATAGACGCGCTGCGGCTGGCCGTCGAATTTCACCACCAGCGGCCGGGTCAGCGTCGCCTCCTTCCGGTCGAAGGCGCGGTGCAACGCCGCCTCCAGGTCGAAGCGCAATTCGGGCCGCACCATGTCGGTGGCCACGGTGGTGACGGGGCCGCCGGAGGGCTGCAGGAAACGGCCGGCGGTTTCGGACAGGTGGATGGCACGGTGCGTCTCATCCACCAGCATGCTGGGCGGCGCCACGCGTTCCAGCATCTGGCGGTGCAGGGCCACGTCGCCGCCTGGCCCCAGCGGCCGGTGCGCAGGCGCGCCACGGCTGGGTGCGGCATGGTGGGCGCTGGGCATGATGGGCAGGGCCGTCCGCCTTTCCCCGGTATTGGGGATCATGCGGTAGATGCGGGCGTCACGGTCCAGGGCCCGAAACAGGCCGGGGGGATGGTCGGCATTCTCCGACGCGCCCAGGAACAGAAAACCGCCGGGGTTCAGCGCGTAGTGGAAGGTGGTGCAGACCTGGTGCTGCAGTTCCCGGTCCAGATAGATCAGCAGGTTGCGGCAGGACACCATGTCCACCCGGGCGAAGGGCGGATCGCGCAGGATGCTGTGGCTGGCGAACATGACGGTGTCGCGCAATTCCCGACGGACCCGGTAATGATCACCCTCGCGCTGGAAATAGCGGCGCAAATGCTCCTCGGGCACGTCCTGCTCGATGGTCAGGGGAAAGCATCCTTCCCGGGCGACCACCAGCGCATCGGCGTCCAGATCGGACCCGAAGACCTGGATTTCGGGCCGTATGTCACGCCGCGCCGCTTCCTCCAGCAACAGGATGCCGATGGTGTAGGCCTCCTCACCCGTGGCGCAGGCGGGGACCCAGATGCGGATGGTGTTGGCCGCCTCCTTCCCCTCGAACAACTGGGGAATCACAAGGGCCGCCAATTGGTCGAAGGCCCGCTTGTCGCGGAAGAAGGTGGTGACCGAGATCAGGAAGTCGGTGAACAGGGCATCGGCCTCGTCCGCGTGCTCCCGCAGGTAGGTATAATACTGGCCCAGCGTTTCCTGCTGCGTGACCTGCATGCGCCGGGTGATGCGGCGAGCGATGGTGGCACGCTTGTACTGGCTGAAATCATGGCCCACCCGCACCCGCACATGGGCCAGGATGCGGCGCATCATGTTCTCATCGTCGTCCGGCGCGGTCGGCACTTCGCCATCCTTCCGGTTCCGCAACAAATCCGCCAGCTGCCGGGCCAGGTCGCGCACGGGCAGGACGAAGTCGGCGGCGTCGGTGGCGATGGCGTTGCGGGGCATGGAGGCGAACTCCGCCTCGTCCGGGTCCTGCACCAGGACGATGCCGCCCACCTCCTTGATGGCCCGCACGCCCACGGCGCCATCGGCCCCGGCACCCGTCAGGATGACGGCGAAGCCGTCGCTGTGCTGCGCCGCCAGCGACCGGAAGAACAGGTCGATGGGTGCCCGCTTGGCCCGTGGCTCGTCAAACGACAGGGCCGAGATCATGTGGTCGGCGATGTTGAGCGCGCTGTCCGGGGCGATGACATAGACGTGGTTATTCCGTAGGTGCACGCGGTCGGTGACCTGCGAGACCGGCATGCGGGTGCGGGTCGCCAGGATCTTGGCCAATTCGCTGCGCCGTTCGGGATTCAGATGGATCACGACGACGAAGGCGGCATTAGGTTCATCGGGCAATGCCTCGAACAAGGCCTGCAGCGCCTTCACCCCACCTGCCGACGCCCCGATGCCGACGATGGGCGGATCGGTTTCCAACTCCACGTGCCCCTCCAACGCCCTTGCCTCACTGCGCGGGCTGATCAGTCCAACCTTCCGCGAGCGCTGTCATAAACCATTGAAACCGCATGCCGAGCACCGCCCGGCGCCCTGTGAGGAACGCAGCCCAAGCTATGCCGCGCAAGGACGAAAAAGGAACTATGCCCATCGCCGGCCCTTAATTCCCGAGGGTATAGGCCCGCACATAGTCACCGATCCTGGTGCCGAAGGAACCGTGGCCGCCATCGACGGTGACGATGTATTGCCGACGACGGCGCCCCGCCGCCGCCCTTACGGCTGGGGGCCCAGCGCGGCCATCAACGGGCGCGCCTGGAAGACCGTCTTAAGGCAAATGCGGGTGGAAAAGGTCTTGACGCCCGGCAAGCGCGACAGCTCCGTCCGCAACAGTTGGTCCAGCGCCTCGACATCCCGCAGCGCCACCCGCAGGACGTAATCGAACGGCCCGGCCGTGGTATGGCATTCCAGCACGGCGGGAACCTGGGCGATGGCCTCCTCGAACGCCTGGTGGCGCCCCAGGTCGATGGCCACGTCCACGAAGGCCAGCAGCGGCAACCCCACGCGTGACCGGTCAAGCTCCGCCCGGTATCCCGTGATCACGCCGCCGTCCTCCAGGGCCTGCACCCGGTTCCAGCACGGCGTCTTGGACAGGCCCACCGTCTCCGCGATCTGGGCGAAGGACGCGCGGCCGCTGGTTTCCAGGATGGTCAGCAGGCGCTGATCGGTTGCATCCATCGTCATTCTCCAATTTGTCAACTTAGAAGAACGATGTTCCTAACGCTCAGCCAATACAAGCATCTTCGTAACAATGTTCCCTCTCAGGCGCAGTATGATAGGGGAAAGGGAAACCTCAAGGAGACCTCGGGACATGACCCTGGACCGTGCCGCCTGCGCAGCGCTGGATCGTGACGATCCGCTGGCCGAATTCCGTGACGCGTTTGAGATCGCCGACGGCGTCATCTACCTCGACGGGAATTCGCTGGGCGCCCTGCCCAAGGCCACGCGACAGCGCCTGGCCGACGTGGTGGCGCGGGAATGGGGCGGCGAACTGATCCGCGGCTGGAACACCGCCGGCTGGATCACCCTGCCCCAGCGCGTCGGCGCCGGCATCGCTTCCCTCATCGGCGCGGAGGCGGATGAGGTCATCGCGGCGGACTCCACCTCCGTCAATCTGTTCAAGCTGGCAACGGCCGCCCTGGCCCTGCGGCCCGGCCGCCGGGTGATCGTGACGGAGCCGGGCAACTTCCCCACTGACCTCTACATCCTGCAGGGTGTGCGCGACCTGCTGGGCAACCGGGTCGAACTGCGGGTGGTGGAGCCTGACCGCATCGAACAGGCCCTGGATGCGGACACGGCCCTGCTGCTGCTGACCCAGGTGCATTACAAGACGGGACGCATCCATGACATGGCCCGGCTGACCGCCAAGGCCCATGCCGCCGGGGGCCTGGCCCTGTGGGACCTGTCGCACAGCGCCGGCGCCATCGATGTCGACCTGAACGCGGCGGGTGCCGATCTGGCCGTCGGCTGCGGCTACAAATACCTGAACGGCGGTCCGGGGGCGCCGGCCTTCCTGTATGCGGCCCGGCGCCACCAGGCGCAGCTGCGCTCCCCCCTCTCCGGCTGGATGGGCCACGCGACGCCCTTCGCCTTTGGCGACGACTATGCGCCAGCCCCCGGCATCGAGCGCATGCTTTGCGGCACGCCCCCCATCCTGGGCCTGGCCGCCCTGGAGGTCGGCGTCGACATCATGGCCCGCGCCGATCGCCGCGCGGTGCGCGCCAAGTCCATGGCGTTGGGCGACCTTTTCATCCGGCTGGTGGAAGACTCCTGCCCGGGGCAGTTCATCCTGCATTCCCCCCGCGACGCGCAGGCCCGGGGCAGCCAGGTCAGCTTCGGCCATCCCGAGGGCTACGCCATCATGCAGGCGCTGATCGCCCGGGGGGTCATCGGCGACTTCCGCGCCCCGGATGTGATCCGCTTCGGCTTCGCCCCGCTCTATGTGCGCTATATCGACGTTTATGACGCGGCGGCCCACCTGAAGGACATTATGGACAGCGGCGTGTGGCAGGATGCCGCCTATCAGACCCGTGGAGCCGTGACGTGACCGAGATCGCCCGTCCCCATACCGCCGCCATCGACCTGACCGGCGAGGGGCTGCACATCGCCCCGCCCATGAGCTATGGCAGCTATCTTGGGCTGGAACAGCTGCTGGCCGCCCAGCATCCCCGGTCTGACGAGCATGACGAACTGCTGTTCATCATCATCCACCAGGCGTCCGAGCTGTGGATGAAACTATCCCTGCATGAGCTGCGGGCGGCATTGCGCCAGATCCAGGCGGATGACCTGGGGCCGGCCCTGAAGATGATCGCCCGCGTCAGCCGCATCCAGGCGCAGCTGATCCAGTCGTGGGAGGTGCTGTCCACCATGACGCCGGCCGATTACAGCCTCATCCGCCCCCATCTGGGACAGAGCAGTGGCTTCCAGTCCTATCAATATCGCCACCTGGAATTCCTGTTGGGCAACAAGAACGCCGGCATGATGACGGTGCACCAGGGCGAACCGGCCATCTTCGCGGCATTGGAAGAGAGCCTGAACGCCCCCAGCCTGTATGATGAGGCCCTGCGCCTGCTGGCCCGCCGTGGCTTCGACATCCCGCGGGAGAAGCTGGAGCGTGACTTCGCCCAGCCCTACGAGCCGGACGCCCGTGTGCAGGCCGCCTGGCTGGCGGTCTACCAGGACCCGCACCGGCATTGGGAGCTGTACGATCTGGCGGAAAAGCTGGTGGATCTGGAATATCGCTTCCAGCAATGGCGCTTCAGCCACATGAAGACGGTGGAGCGCATCATCGGCTTCAAGCCCGGCACCGGCGGCACCGGCGGCGTCAGCTACCTGGTCAAGGCGCTGAGCCTCAGCTTCTTCCCCGAACTGCTTTCCGTGAGGACGGCGCTATGAGCCGCATCTGGGACATCACCCAGCCCATCCGCCCCGGCATCCCGGTGTGGCCCGGCGATACCGCCTATCAGGAGGAACGGGTGTGGGCCCTGGGGCCCGGCTGCCCCGTCAATGTCAGCCGGTTGACCCTGTCTACCCACACCGGGACCCATGCCGACGCCCCCCTGCACTATGATGCGGCCGGCCTGCCCATCGGCGCCGTTGACCTGGCGCCCTACCTGGGGCCCTGCCGTCTTATTCACGTGGTGGATGGCAATGGGCCGGTCATGCCGGCGGAGGTGGCGGACCGCCTGGCCGGCGCGCCGCCGCGCATCCTGCTCCGCACCTATCAGCGCTTCCCGCGCGACCGCTGGGTCAGCGACTTCCGCGCCCTGGATGCCGCCACCATCGACCTGATGGCCACCCATGGCGTGCGCCTCATCGGGGTGGACGCCCCCTCCCTGGACCCGGAGACGTCCAAGGACCTGCTGGCCCACAACGCCGTGCGCCGCAACGGCATGGCCATCCTGGAAGGGCTGGTGCTGGACGACGTGCCGGCGGGGGATTACGAACTGATTGCCCTGCCCCTCAATCTCGCCCAGGCGGATGCCGCTCCGGTGCGGGCCATCCTGCGCGCGCTGCCGGCGGCGACCACGGCCTGACAGGGCGGCCACGCGCCCGACGACCCATGGTCGCCCCTCTCAGAAGCTCGACCGGCACCCCCAATATGCGCCTGCCTCGGTGAAATCCGGCAGGCGCATCTTTCCTTTATGGTCCCGGTTGCCTCTCAGCTAAAGGGCGCCTGCCGGGTGAGCGGTCGCGGGCGCGTTTGCGCCATGTCAAATTCCCCCTTCCGTTTGCGCCAGCGCAACTCTGCGCCGGCCGTCCCCTGCTGCTGTGGTGCCTCTTGATCCATAGCAGGAGATGCCCCATGGGCTCCTTCAGTATTTGGCATTGGCTGATCGTGGCGGGGATCGCCCTGTTGCTGTTCGGCAACCGGCTGCCCCGCATGCTGGGCGACCTGGGCGTCGGCATCCGCAATCTGAAAGCCGGTCTGGCGGAGGAAACGGATGCCACATCCGTCCGCCTGCCCCGGGACTGATCGCCGTCAAGGCGCTCCAGGCTCTGCTCTCGCATCCTTCCCCCCGTCCCCTACCAGGTGACACCATGCCCCACCATGCCCTGATCATTGCGCGCGACGGCACCCTGACCCTGCACACCACCCCGGCTATCCCCACCGGTGGTGGGGTGCTGACCATCACCGATTGCCCCACCGACTGGACCGCCGAGGACGTGCTGGCGCTGGCGCGGGATTGCCGCCTGCCCATCCACGCGGCCAGCCTGGCCTTTGATCGCCTTCTGGCTCGCCATCGCGGGTCCTGCTGTGGCGGCCACTGCGGCTGACCATCCTATTCATTGCCTTCCAACCAGGCCCTCCCAACCAAGGGAAAAGCGCCATGCCCCTGCTGTCCCAAGAACCGGCCGCCACCATCGCTTCGGTGGATGAGCTACTCGCTATCGCCCTGGCCATGGAGGAAGAGGCCGTCCGGCGCTATCTGACGCTGGCGGAGCGGCAGCGGGGCGCACCTGACCTTGCTGCCTTGTTCCAAAACTTGGCCGATGAGGAAGGCCATCACGTCGCGGCCGTCCTGCGCAGCGCCGATAGTCTGCTGGGGCGTGCGCCGGTCGCCGCCCCCGTACAATGGCACCTGCCACCCGACATCGCCCGCTCCTGGGAAGAGGTGGAGGCTAGCGTCCGCCTCAGCCCCTACAAGGCCCTGTCCATCGCCGTGCTGAATGAGGAACGGGCCTTCGCCTTCTATGCTTATGTCGCCGCCCATGCCGCCACCCCGGCGGTGGCCAGCCAAGCTGAGGCGCTGGCGCGGGAGGAGTTGCGCCACGCCGCGCAGTTGCGCCGGGCGCGCCGCCACGCCTACCACCAGGAACGGGGCACCTTCATCCCCCTGCCCACGGCCAACGACGCGGTTGAACTCCGCGCCCTGGCCGACATGGTGGAGGCGGAGCTGGCCGCGGCCACCGGTGCCCCAAAGGCGGCGGCGGCGGAGCGTGCCGTGGACATTTATTCCCTGGCGCTGGATCGGATGGCGGAAGAGGACGGTGTCGCATTGGCGCAAACCCTGCTGAAAACCGCCATCGAACGGTTGGTGTCCCTGGGCGGCCATTCCCCGTCCGGCCCCATCCGGCGCTGAATAACATTCATTTTTCCCACTTGTTTTTGACACAGCGCAAAGCCGCGTCTGTCCTACCCCGGTAAAGCTATCCCGTAGCCGGAGCCGAATTGGTTCCCCCGCCCGCGAAGAACCGCCTTTAACGACATGCTGTCTCCCGCCCAGCCCAATCGGCCTCGGCCGATCGCGCCCCCGCTTGCCCACATGGCCCCTGGCTCCCCGCCCGGAAGCCCGCGGTGGCGGGGGGCGCTGCCCCCTCTCCTCGCCGTGCTGCTGGCTTGCCTGATGCTGGTGGTGGGCGGGATGGGACATGCGGCGCCGTCGCCCACCGCCAGCCACTTGGCGGACTATCTGGGCCAAGCCGACGCCGCCGCGTTGGTGCCCGGCGCCGATCATTTCGGCCCGGCGCGGGGCGCGCCACCGGTGGTCCCGGCAATGGCCGGCGGCAGGGTGGTGGGCTACGTCTACCTGAACAGCGATGTGGTCAACGCCGCCGGTTATTCCGGCCGCCCCATTTCCATCCTCATCGGCATCGACGCCAACGCCCGCATCACCGGCGCCAAGCTGGTGGACCATCATGAACCCATCGTGCTGGTCGGCATTCCCGTGGCCAAGATCGATCATTTCATCCAGGGCTATGTCGGCCGGACGGTGGCGGAGATGATGGCCGATACCGGGGGCAAACCGCCGGTGGACATCGTCTCCGGCGCCACCGTGACCGTCATGGTCATCGGCGACACCATCACCCGCTCCGCCATCAAGGTGGCGCGCACTCTGGGTCTGGGCGGGCTGGATAAACAGGACGACGCCACGGCCATGACGGCCCGGCCCGTGGTCAACGCCGGCCTGACCGGCACCGCCGATTGGACCACCCTGCTGGGCGACGGGTCCATCCGCCGCTTGTTGCTGCCGGTGGGTCAGGTCAACGAGGCCTTTCGCCAGGCCGGCGGTCCCGCCGCCGCCGCCCGGCCGGAACCCGGCCCCGACGACGACACCTTCATCGATTTGTACGCTGCCGTCGCCACCCTGCCGGTGGTGGGGCGCAGCCTGCTGGGCGAGGACGGGTACCAGCGCCTGACCAGTACCCTGAAGCCGGGGCAGCAGGCCGTCATCGTCGCCGGTATCGGGCGCTACTCCTTCAAAGGCTCCGGCTATGTGCGGGGCGGCATCTTCGACCGGATCGAGTTGATCCAGGGCGAGAACACCATCCGCTTCCACGACCGCAACCACACCCGCCTGGGAGCCCTGGCCGGCGACGCGCCGGACTTTCCCGATATAGGCCTGTTCACCATTCCAGACGGCAGCACCTTCGACGCCGCCCAGCCCTGGCGCCTGCGCCTGCTGGTCCAGCGCCAAGTGGCCACCCTGGACAAGGCCTTCATCACCTTCGACCTGGACTACGTCCCGCCGCAGAAATACCTGAGCGTGCCGGCGCCCAAGACGGTCGTGCCCGCCGCGACGGCGACGGAAACGCCCACCGCCGGTGGCCAGCTATGGCGCCGCATGTGGGCGGGCGACCGGCTGGACCTGGTGCTGCTGGCCCTGCTGCTGGCCGTGGTCACAGGCATCTTCTTCTTCCAGCACGAATTAGTGCGCCGGCCCGTCCTCTATGACCGCGTGCGCCTGGGCGTGCTGGCCGCCTCCCTCCTTTGGCTGGGCTGGTGGAAGCACGCGCAATTGTCCGTGGTCAACATCCTGACCTTCTTCAACGCGCTGCGCACCGACTTCAGCTGGGATTACTTCCTGATGGAGCCGCTGCTGTTCGTGCTGTGGTTCGCTGTGGCCGCGTCCCTGCTGTTCTGGGGCCGGGGCGCCTTCTGCGGCTGGCTATGTCCCTTCGGTGCCCTGCAGGAGCTGACCAACCGCCTGGCCCGGCGCCTCAAGGTCAAGCAGATCAAGGTGCCGTTCAGCGTCCACCAGCGCCTGTGGCCCATCAAGTACGTCATCTTCCTGGTCCTGTTCGGCCTGTCGCTGAACGAACTGGCCATGGCGGAAAAGGCGGCGGAGGTGGAGCCGTTCAAGACGGCCATCGTCCTGATCTTCTGGCGGTCCTGGCCCTTCGTGGTCTTCGCCGTGGCGCTGCTGCTGGCCAATCTGTTCATCGAGCGCTTCTTCTGCCGCTACCTGTGCCCGCTGGGGGCGGCGCTGGCCATTCCCGCGCGGCTGCGCATGTTCGACTGGCTGCGCCGTTATCGCGAATGCGGCAACCCCTGCCAGCGCTGCAGCAATGAATGCCCGGTGCAGGCCATCCACCCCGAGGGGCACATCAATCCCAACGAATGCATCCAGTGCCTGCATTGCCAGCTGCTGTACCACCACGACCAGAAATGCCCCGTGATGATCCAGCGCCGCCTGAAGCGCGAGCGCCAAGCCGGCATGGCCACCCCCGGCCCCCTTTCCCCCACCCCGCCCAAAGCCCCGCCGCAAGCGACGTTCAGGAGCGGCACACCGGCGGAGTGATCTTTCACCCCCGATTTCCAGATCACCAAACAGAGAAGACGCGAGATGTCGAACGAAGATCTGAACAATGTCCCGGTCGCCGCCAACAGCAATGGCGAGGCATCGCCGGGCCTCAGCCGCCGTGGGCTGATCGGTGGATCGGCCAAGGCGGCGCTGGCCGCCGCCGCCGTGGGTGCCGTGGGCACCGGCGGCGCCCTGGTGGGCGCCGGCACCAGCCAGGCCGCTCCCGCTGCCGCGTCCAAGAACAAGGTCGAGGTGAAGCCCGGCGACCTGGACGACTATTACGTCTTCGCCTCCGGCGGCCAGTCGGGCGAGATCCGGATCCTGGGCATGCCCTCGATGCGCGAGCTGATGCGCATCCCGATCTTCAACCGCTGCTCCGCCACCGGCTGGGGCCTGACCAACGAGTCCAAGAAGGTCCTGACCGATGGCCTGCTGCCGGAAACCAAGAAGTTCCTCGCCAGCCGGGGCGGCCTGTACCAGAACGGCGACGCGCACCACCCGCACATGTCGTTCACCAACGGCACGTACGACGGCCGCTACATCTTCATCAACGACAAGGCCAACACGCGCGTCGCCCGCATCCGCTGCGATATCATGAAGTGCGACAAGATCATCGAGATCCCCAACGCGCACGACATCCACGGCCTGCGCCCGCAGAAATACCCGCGCACCGGCTACGTCTTCGCCAACAGCGAACACCGCGCCCCGCTGGTGAACGACGGCAGCGTGCTGGACGAGCCCAAGAAGTACGGCTGCGTCTTCACCGCCATCGACGGCGACGCCATGAAGGTGTCCTGGCAGGTGCTGGTGGACGGCAACCTGGACAATTGCGACGCCGACTATCAGGGCAAGTACGCCTTCTCCACCTGCTACAACTCCGAGGAAGGCACGACGCTGGCCGACATGACCGCCAGCACCGAGGACTGGGCCGTGGTCTTCGACATCAAGCGCATCGAAGAGGCGGTGAAGAAAGGCGACTGCAAGGTCATCAACGGCGTGCCGGTAGTCGATGGCCGCCACGGCTCGCGCTACACCCGCTACATCCCCGTGCCCAACAACCCGCACGGCTGCAACGTGGCGCCGGACGGCATCCATGTCGTCTTCAACGGCAAGCTGTCGCCCACCGTCACCGTCATCGACGTACGCAAGCTGGACGATCTGTTCGCCGACAAGATCAAGCCGCGCGACGTGGTGGTGGCGGAGCCGCAGGTGGGCCTGGGGCCCCTGCACACCGCCTTCGACGGCCGGGGCAACGCCTACACCACCGTGTTCCTGGACAGCCAGTTGGTAAAGTGGGACCTGGAAAAGGCCAAGCGCGCCTTCAAGGGGGAGAAGGTCGACCCCATCATCCAGAAGCTGGATGTGCAGTACCAGCCGGGCCACAACCACTCCTCCATGGGCGAAACCAAGGAGGCGGACGGCAAGTGGCTGATGTCGCTGAACAAGTTCTCCAAGGACCGCTTCCTGAACGTCGGCCCGCTGAAGCCGGAGAACGACCAGTTGATCGATATCTCCGGCGACAAGATGGCGGTGGTGCATGACGGCCCCAGCTTTGCCGAGCCGCACGACGCCATGATCGTCCACCGGTCCAAGGTGAACCCCATCAGCGTCTACAAGCGCGACGACCCGATGTGGGAAGAGGCGCGGCAGTGGGCCAAGAAGGATGGGGTGGAACTGGAGTCCGCCGCGAACGTCATTCGCGACGGCAAGAAGGTCCGCGTCTACATGTATTCCGTGGCGCCGGCCTACAGCCTGGAAAAGTTCGAGGTGAACCAGGGCGACGAGGTCACCGTCTTCATCACCAACATGGATGACGTCGACGACCTGACCCACGGCTTCACCCTGTCGGGCCACGGCATCGCCATGGAAATCGGGCCGCAGGCGACCGCGTCGGTGACCTTCACCGCCGACCGGCCGGGCGTGCACTGTTTGGGTGGACGGCCCCATGGCATCGGATGCCAAAGTTGGGTTGTCACACTCCAACACGAGGGCCGCCCTTATGGACTATAAACGGATAGCG
>NZ_VITN01000029.1 GCF_007828045.1 Nitrospirillum amazonense
ATCAATCATCCGGCGATTCTATAAGCTCCGTGTCAGCCGGAGAATCCCCAAACCGCAAAAAATCATTGATTCATTTATTTATCAACAGTCCCTTACGTGCTGGGCCGCGACTTCCCCCGCATCGCGGAGGTGGAGCTGGACAACCGCGAGGGCACCGGGCCCCTGGTGATCTCCGTTGCCAATGGCGATGGCGGGGAGTTCGCGCACTTCCTGCTGCCCCCGGCCGCCGGGCCCACCGGCGCACCGGTGCCGGTCACCCGGTTCGCCGACAAGGTGGTGGCGGTGGCGCCCGGGCCGGACGGCGCGCTTTACCTGATTTCCCGTTTGAACGCGCCGGCGGGGCGTTTGTTGCGCCTGGCCCCGGGGGACACCAACCTGGCCCATGCCAAGGTGCTGGTGCCCGAGGGCAAGGCGGCGCTGCTGTCCGACCGGGGCTCCCGCTCCCTGGCCGTGACGGACAGCCGCGTTTATCTGCGCCGCATCGAAGGCGGCCCCATCACCGTGGCCATGGTGGCGCCCGCCACCGGCCAGCCGCTGGGCCCGCTGCCCCTGCCGCCGGTCTCCGCCAACCATGAGCTGGTGCCCCTGGCCGGCAACCGCGTGCTCTATGATATGACCACCTATCTCCAGGCCCCCGCCTACGCCATCTATGACGAGCGCCGGCAAAGCATGGACGAGACCAAGCTGTCCGCCGCCGGCGGGCTGGATTTCAGCGACGCCGAGGTGGTGCGCGACGCCGCCACCTCCGCCGATGGAACCTCGGTGCCGGTCACCATCGTCATTCCGAAGGGCGCGCGCAAAGGGGGCAAGGCGCCCGCGCTGCTGACCGGTTACGGCGGCTTTGGCGTCAGCCTGACGCCGGCTCAGCTCACGGCGGAACAGCGTCTGTGGCTGGATGCCGGCGGCATCTACGCCATCGCCAACTTGCGCGGCGGGGCGGAATTCGGCGAGGCCTGGCACGACGCCGGCCGCCTGACCAACAAGCAGCATGTCTTCGACGATTTCGCCGCCGTGGCCCGCCTGCTGGTGCAACGCGGCTATACCGATGCCGACCATCTGGCCCTGATTGGCGGCAGCAACGGCGGCCTGCTGATGGGCGCCACCCTGACCCAGCATCCGGAACTGGCCCGCGCCGTGGTGGGTAATGTCGGCATCTACGACATGGTGCGGACGGAACTGGACCCCAACGGCGCCTTCAACATCACCGAATACGGCACCGTGAAGGATCCGGCGCAGTTCCAGGCGCTGTACGCCTATTCCCCCTATCATCATGTGAAGGACGGTGTGCGCTATCCCGCCGTGCTGCTGGCGACGGGGGAGAATGACGGCCGCGTGAACCCCATGCATTCGCGCAAGATGGTGGCCCGGCTGCAGGCGGCGGACCCTGCCGGCCTGCCCATCCTGCTGCGCACCACCGCCAATGCCGGTCATGGCCATGGCAGTTCCCTGGCCGAGCGCGTGGCCCTGTCGACCGACATCTACGGCTTCCTGTTCGACCAGCTGGCCATGACCTTGCCGCTGCCGTCTGCCAAGTGACGTATTAAGCCGGATGGCGCATTAAGGCTGTCGCGGGCGGTACGGCTGGCCCATAGTAGGGGCCTGTTTTTCCTGATCCTGTTCCCCCGCAAGGAACCGCCTGGTGCCATGACGTTCCCGCCTGCCGCCCCGCCGCCATCCCCCGCTCCGGCGGATGGGATGGACTGGCTGGACCCCGCCTGCCGGTTGGTCCAGGGTGGCCAGTCCCATGATCGGACGGCCTTGCTTGAGCGGGCGCGGGACCTGGCGGGCCGGCTGCGGCCCACCGCGCGCGTGGCGGCGGTGGCGGCCACGCCGCTGGCTGTGGCGGTGGCCCTGCTGGCGGCCCGCCTGCTGGACGCGGAACTCTTCCTGATGCGGGGCACGGCGGTGCCCACCGGGGTGGACGCGGTGGTGGATGCCGACGGCGGGGTAACGCGCCCCGGTGGTGCTGTGCCCGGGGGCCCGCCCGGCTTCGCCCTGGTGCTAGAAAGCTCCGGCACCACCGGTACGCCCAAGCGTCTGCGCCACGCTTTCGATCGGCTGGCGGCCCGTATCCAGGGGGGGCGGGGGCGGGGCAGCGTGTGGCTGGCCACCTTTGACCCCGGTGGCTATGCCGGCTTGCAGGTGCTGCTGACCGTGCTGCGCGGTGGCGGGACGCTGGTGGCGGACGACGCCTCCGACGTGCCGGCGCTGGCGGACCTGGCCCAGCGCCATGCCGTCACCCACATCAGCGCCACGCCCAGCTTCTGGCGGGCCTTCCTGCTGACGGGGAAGACGCCACCGCTGAAGGCCGTGACCCTGGGGGGCGAGGCGACGGACCAGTCGTTGCTGGACCGGCTGGCGGCCGCCTTTCCCAACGCCGCCGTGCGCCACATCTATGCCAGCACAGAGGCGGGTGCCCTGTTCGCCGTCACGGACGGCCGCGCCGGCTTCCCCGCCGCCTGGCTGAAGACGGGGGTGGAGGGTACCGACCTGGCCGTCCGTGACGGTGTGCTGTGGGTCCGGGGGCCCCGGCTGGCCACCGCGCTGGCCGGCGGCCGCCTGCCGACCGATGCCGATGGCTGGTATGGCACTGGCGATCGCGTGGAAGTCGTGGGTGACCGGGTGCTGTTCCGGGGGCGTGAGGACGGTGTGGTCAACGTCGGCGGCGTGAAGGTCATACCCGATGAGGTGGAGGCGCTGATCCAGGCGGTGCCGGGCATTGCCGACGCCGCCGTGCGGGTGCGGGCCAGCCCCATTACCGGGCAGCTGTTGACGGCGCAGGTGGTGGCGGTCCCGGACCAGGATCCCGAGGCCCTGCGCCCCCGGGTGGCGGCGGCCCTGGCCGGCCTGCCGGCGGCGGCCCGCCCCCGGCGGCTGGAATTCGTTACGCAACTGGAACTATCCCCGTCGGGCAAAAAGAAACGGGTGCAGGAATGAGTGATCATATCATCGTCACCGGCGGCAGCCGGGGCCTGGGCTTGGCGTTGGTGCGCGCCCTGCTGGCGGATGGCTGGCGCGTGTCCACCTGCGCCCGCAGTCCGACGGCGGAGGTGGAGGATCTGGCGGCCCGCCACGGCGACCGCTTTCTGTTTCAGGTGGCGCAGGTGGGCGACGCGGGCCAGGTGACGACCTTCGTCGATGCCGCCACGGCTTGGGCCGGCGGGCTCTATGGCCTGGTCAACAATGCCGGCATCGCGCGCGAGGGCATCCTGGCCACCTTGCCCCAGGTGGAAATCGACACCCTGATCCAAACCAACCTGAACGGCGCCATCCAGGCGGCCCGGGCCGCCCTGCGGCACCTGCTGCGCCGCCCCGCCACGGCGGAACCCACCGGCGGACGCATCATCAACATCTCCTCCATCATCGGGCAGCGCGGCTACACCGGCCTTGCCGCCTACGCCGCCACCAAGGCGGGAATGGACGGCATGACCCGGGCGTTGGCGCGCGAGGTGGGGCGGCGGGGCATCACCGTCAATTCGGTGGCGCCAGGCTATCTGGAGACGGAGATGTCGTCGACGCTCGGCGCCGGCCAGCGCGACCAGATCATCCGGCGCACGCCGCTGGGCCGCCTGGGCACGGCCGACGACGTGGTGCCGGTGGTGCGCTTCCTGCTGGGCCCCTCCGCCGCCTATATTACCGGGCAGACCCTGGTGGTCGACGGCGGCATCAGTTGCTGATGGGAGATGGTTGATGGCGTTGGCCCGGTTGAACGGCGTGGCGGTGCGGGGCATCGTCTCGGCACTGCCGGCCCGGGTTGAGGATACGGCGGATCTGGCCGCCCGCTTCGGGGAAGAGGCGGCACGCCGCCTGGCCACCGCCACCGGCATCCATGCCCGCCATCTGGCGGCGCCTGGCCAATGCACATCCGATCTGGCGGTACCGGCGGCCCAGGCGCTGTTGGACGGGCTGGGCTGGCCGGCCGACAGCGTCGATCTGCTGGTTTTTGTCAGCCAAACCCATGATCAGGTGCTGCCGGCCACGGCGTGCCTGATGCAGCGGCGGTTGGGCCTGGCCAAGAGCGCCGCCGCCTTCGACCTGTCGCTGGGCTGCTCCGGCTATGTCTATGGCCTGTGGGCGGCCGGGTCGGCGCTCGCCTCATTGCTGCCCCGGGCCGATGGGCGGCCGGCGCGGGCCCTGCTGCTGGTGGGTGACACCACCAGCCATATCCTGGACCCGGACGACCGGGCTGTGGCGCCCCTGTTTGGCGACGCCGCCGCCGCCACGGCGCTGGAGATCGACGCCGCGGCACCGCCCATGATCGTGGATGTGGGCACGGACGGCGCCGGTGCCCCCTATCTCATGGCCGCGGGTGGGGCCATGCGGGTGCCCGACCAGCCGCCGCGCCTGTTCATGGACGGCACCCAGGTCTTCGCCTTTACCTTGCGTGAGGTGCCGGGCGCCATCGCCGCCACCTTGGCCGCCGCCGGCTGGACCGCCGCGGATGTGGACCGTTTCGTCCTGCACCAGGCCAATGAAATGATGCTCCGCCGCCTGGGCCACAAGATCGGCGCCACGGACGAACAGCTGGTGCTGGCCCTGGCCCGCCATGGCAACACCAGTTCGGCCAGCGTGCCACTGGCCTTGACCGACGCGGTGGCGGCCGGTCTCAAGGCGGGGGCCTTGCGGGTCCTGTTGTCCGGATTCGGGGTGGGATGGTCCTGGGCCACGGCGGCGGTCACCTTGGGGCCGCTGGCCGTGTGCGAGACCATTGTGTTGCCGGCCTGAGGAAAGGCCGAACCTTATTCCTCGACGGCGGGGGCGGCCACCTTGCGGCGGCGGCGCACCACCTCCACCGGCGGCTTGGGCGCCGGCGCGGCCTCGGCCGTTTCCTTGATGTCGAAAAGCTTACGGCACAGCTTCAGGGCGCGGTAGTTGTTGCCCTCGCGCACCAGCGTCTGCACTTCGTCGAACAGGTCGGCCTTGTCGGGATGCTGGACCCGGGCTTCTTCCAGGATGGCGGCGAAGTGCACCATGTTGGTGCTGGCGTCCTCGGGGAAGATGTAGATCAGCTGGATGATGAAATAGAGCCGCTTCTCGATGGTGTCGCAGTTCTCTTCCTTCAGGATTTCCCGGCCACGCAGGAAATTCACCTTGTTGTAGAAGAACAGCGAGACGGGATGATCGCCGATGCCGATGACGGCGCCGTTGACGATCAGCTTTTCTCCCGGACGTAACACCAGTTTCAGCGGCAAGGGGGCAATCCTTCCTTCAGAACGCAGCCCTCGGGGCCGTGGCCCCGGGTGAGGGTCCAGCCGTGGTGGGCCGGACCGGGCAAAACCTTAAACGAATGAAGCCGCCCGAATGGGCGGGCGTATGCGCGCACCCCTAGGAATTACGGCAGCAGACCCCGTCCGGTCATCAAAAAACCGCCGGCCGCCGGAATTGCCCGGCCAAAAAAGAAGGTGGCGGACGTTGCCGTCCGCCACCCTCCGTACTTCCACGCTTGCGCTGATCTATTAGAACAGCTTGAGGATGGACTGCTGAGCCTGGTTGGCCAAGGACAGGGTGGTGACACCCAGGGACTGCTTGGTCTGCAAGGCCAGCAACTGGGCACCGGCTTCGTTCTGATCGACCTGCGTCAGGTTGTCGGCACCGTCCTGCAACACATTGTTGAACGCGTCGGTGAAGTCCGAACGGGTCTGAATGATGTTCAGGTTGGTGGCGAGCGTCTGAGAGGCGGAGCGCAGAACGTTGGTCGCGTTGGTCAGCTGGGCCTGGGCCTTGTCGATGTCCGCGCGATCCAGGAAATTGTTCTGGGCGTAGTCGACAGCCAGACCCTGGCCCGAGGTGGTGACGTTGGTCGCCGCCACGGTCAGGCCGCTGCTGTTGTTTTCGTTGAACTGGACGCTCAGGTCGTTCGACGTGCCCGCCGCGGTGGTCTGGGCGGTGCTGATGTTGGCGGCGCTGTTGGCGCTGGCCGCCTGCCGGACGTTCTTGGCGTCAACGTTCAGACGAACGGTGCCGGTGTCGAACGAGAAGGCGTTTTCACCATCCGACAGCTTGGAGTCGCCGCGCTCGTTGGTACCGGAACGGGTCACGGAGACGCCGTTCAGGTCCGTGGCGGTCACGGAAACGTCCACGTTCTTCTCGATGGTGGACGTGCCGTTGCCGGCGGTGCCCAGCGCTTCCAGCGAGGCGCGATCGACGGTGAAGGACACCACCGTACCCGACGAGAAGGACAGCGAGATGTCCTTGGTCAGGGCGTTGGACGCCGAGGTGCCCAGCGAGAACGAGGCGGCGGTGCCAACGTTGGCGCCAGCGGTGATGGTGAACGTGTTGAGGTTCGAGCCGGTGCCGGCGGTCAGCGAAAAGCCCGAGAAGGCGCTGCCGGCGGTAGCCGCGGCGGCGGCGATCACGCCCCTCAGGTTGTTGGCGATGTTCTGCTCACGGACCGAGGTGTCAGCGGACGCCACGTCACCCGCCGAGGCGGTGTAGGCGAAGGACGTACCGTTGATCGTGGCCGTGAAGGTGTCGCCCTGCTCGATGTTGCCGGTGATGGTCACCTGCGAAATCTGGGCAGTGCCCGACGTACCGGGCTTTTGCAGGCTGTTGGTGGCGGACTGAGTGTTGTCGAAGAAGTTGATGGTCCGCGACTCGTCGCCTTCCGTCACCACGACGCTGCGCTGCTGGCCGACCGAGCCGCGGGTCTGGATGGAGATGTCGGAGAAATTGCCGGTGCTGGAGCTCAGCTTGCCGGAAACCTTCAGGCCGAAGACACCGCGGGCGGTCTCGGCGTTGGCGATGTCGCCGGCGGCACCGCTGATGGCACCGGTGCCGGAAATCTTCACCGAGTAGGTGTCGGCGCCGGTGATGTTGGTGACGCGGGCGTTCGAGATCGAGGTGATCGAGTTCGCGGTTTCGATCGTGGTCGAGGTGGCGGCGAACGACTGGCCATTGCCGGCAACCAGGTTCTTGCCCGAGTAGCCGCTGTCACCCGCCAGCTTGTCGATCTGGTCCTTGATGCCGTTGAACTGGTCGGCCAGCGACTTGCGGGTCGCGATGGCACCGGCGTCCGTGCCCAAGTTGGCATAGGCGGTCGTCAGCAGGCCCTGGGCCTGGGTCACGAGCGACTGGATGGAGGTAATGCCCTGGCTGCCAGCCTTGATCGTGCTGACGGCCTGCGACATGCCGTCCTTCAGGGTGGACAGGTCACTCGCGCGCTGATTCAGGCTCTGCGCGGCGAAGAAGGCGGTCGGACCGTCAAGGGCGGAATTGACCTTGTTACCAGTCGCCAGCTGGTTTTCCAGCTTGCTGGTCGAGGTATTGGTCTGCTGCAGCAGCAGCAGGTTGGTCCGCATGCTGGACGAAAGCTGAACGGCGTCAGACATAAAAAATCTCCTTTGGAGAGGGTATGTGTCGCCCGAGTTTTTCGGACACGTTAAGTGATGACTGGTTTCAACGGCGGAGTCAAGGCACGATTGATAAAATTTTAGACGTTTTGTCTATATATCAGGATTTACCCGTCGTGCCGGCCTTCACCGCGATGGTTCAATACACCACCACCTGTTGACAGATCCTTAACATGGATCAAAGCGACCCGATAGCGGTATCAGCGGCACGCCGCGCCAGGTCGGCGGCCACCCGGGCCATGACCGGACGCCAGTCCCCGCGCGCCTCCTGCCGATAGAGGCGGGCGCTGGGGTACCAGTCGCTGTCCGTGCGGCCCAGGCCCCAGCGCCAGTCGGGTATCTGCGGCAGAATGACCCACACCGGCCGCCCCAGGGCTCCAGCCAGGTGGACCGGGGCGGTGCAGGGGCTGATCAGC
This sequence comes from Nitrospirillum amazonense, assembly GCF_007828045.1. Lineage (GTDB taxonomy): Bacteria > Pseudomonadota > Alphaproteobacteria > Azospirillales > Azospirillaceae > Nitrospirillum > Nitrospirillum amazonense_C. Next base: position 7,766 of record NZ_VITN01000029.1, read on the forward strand.
AGGTCCGCTTGCCCGAGGATGGCGGCGGTATCGGCGAAATCCTTGATGTCCGGGGCCAGGTCGGTGAAGGCGGCGGGCAGGTCCGCATCCGCCAGGTCTCGCCGCCCATCGCCCATCTGGATGCTGAAGAAGTGTGCCCCCGGTACGCGCAATACCGGCGCGAAGGCCGGCAGGCGGGGGGATCGCCAGCGGTCGCCGGTGAAGTTGGGGTTGCCGGCCCAGACCAGCGCGACCTTCAGGGCGGCGGGGTCCGCCATGGCCCCCCGCAACCGGTCACGCCAGCGCGCGCGGCGATGGTCTTCCCCCGGCAGCCCCTCCAGCGAAAGGTAAGGGACCTTGTTGGGAATGGGGGCCAATCCGGCCTGGAAAAGGCCCGGCAGGCTCATAACGGGACACTGCAGGTCGAAGGCGGGCAGCGGCTGGTCCGTGGGCGCCAGCTCCAGCCGGCCAGGATGCACCAGCCCCTGGAACAGGGCCGCAAGCTCCGGCGGTGTTTCCACCAGCAAGCGGCCGCCCCGGGCGGCGACGAGCGGCAGATAGCGCGCCGCCATCAGCATGTCACCCAGGCCCTGCTCGATATGGACCAGCAGGGTCCGGCCCGGAAAGGGCGCGCCGTCCCAGCCTGGGCGGTCGAAGGTGCGCAGGGGGTTGGCGCGGCTGTGGCGGCGCCATTCGTACAGCGGCCAGCCCTTGGCGTATCGGCCCAGCAGCAGGGATACCAGCGCCAGGTTCCAGTTGGCCTCCACCGCGTCGGGCTTGACGGCCAGCGCCTTTTCCGCCGCCTGGGCCGCGTCCTCGAGTCGACCCAGGTCGTACAGGGCGGCGCCCAGGGCCGTCCAGGCGCGGTGGAAAGCGGGATCAAGGGCCAAGGCGCGGTGGTAGGCATCGACCGCGCCGTGCAAATCGCCCATGGCCCGCCGGCCCATGCCGACATTCAGCCAGCCGCCGACGAAAGCGGGGTTCAGCCGCACGGCCTCCTCATAGGCGGCCAGGGCTTCGGCCGGCCGTTGCAGTTCGGCCAGCACGGTGCCCAGGTTGGTGTGCAACTCGGGTATCCGGGGGAACAGGGCCAGTGCCTGGCGGTAGCTGGCCGCCGCCTCGTCCAGCCGCTTGGCCGCCTTCAGCGCGCCGCCCAGGTTGGACAGGGCTTCGCCGTATCGCGGATCCGCGGCCACCGCCGCCTGGAAGGCGGAGACGGCTTCCGCGTTTCGCCCCGCCGCCAGCAGGCAGACGCCCAGGCCATTCCATGTTTCGGGACCCGGCGCCAAACCGCTCCCGTGCCGGGCGGCCACGGCCTGTTCATAGAGGGGCAGCGCGTCGGTGGCGTGCCCCTGCTCCAGCAGGGCGGCGGCGCGGCGCTCCTGCAATGTCGCCAGGGCATCGGCGGCCTGCGCATGGCCCGATTCCATCTCCAGCACGCGCCGATACAGCGCTTCGGCGGCATCCGGCTGACCCAGGCCCTGGCGCACCGTGGCCAGCAGCAGGGCGATGGCGGGAATGTCTGGTGCCAGGTAATAGGCCCGTTCCAACCGGGCCAGCGCCACTTGGCCGTCCCCGCGCTGGTGGGCCGCCATGCCCCAGAGATAAAGCGCCTGGGCATGGTCTGGCGCCACGGCCACCACGCGGCCGTACAGCAGTTCCGCTTCCGCCAGGCGGCCGGCCTCATGGTGGTCCAGCGCCAGCTTCAGCCTGTCTTCAACGGTAGCCATAGTGATTGTGCCGTCCCGGCCGGTGCTCTGCGCGATAGGCCCGCAGCATGGCCGCGAGCGGCATGCCGGTTCAAAACAAATCGCGGACCGGATCGTAAAAGCGGGCGGGCCCCGCCCCTTCCAGGAGGAAGATGGCTATTGGCTGTACGGGAGAAGGCGTCAGGCGACCACGTTGACGGCCGCGGCGCCCAGGGTGACCGCCGCCACCGTGGGGCTGATCAGGGCGCTGCCCGATCCACCGCCGCCCGTGCCGGTGGACGTGCGGGAGGAGGAGGCGGTGGGGCTGGTGTTGGACGACGCGTTGCCCGCCGCCGACTGGTCGTTTGAGGGGGCCGTCACTCCGGCCGGCAACAGCGGGTTGCCACCCTTGTAATGCGGGGCGCCGGTTGCGCGCAGGCGGTATTGCTCCACCACATGGCGGGAGGGGATTTGGTAATCGACGGCACCGGTGGTGCTGTCGCGGAACTGGGTGATGGCGATGGCCGCCTCACTGTCATATGTCACGACCGGGCTGATGTACGCGGGCGCGGATAGACGTGACGTCGTCTCCTCCCCCGCCGGGGAGGCTCCGCCGAGCCCCGCCGGGGAGGTTCCCCCGGGGGCGGCGCCAGGCGTGGATGAACCGGCCGAGGTCGTCTCGGCCGAAGTGTCGGTGGCATAGCCCAAGGTCGCCAGGGTCCCGCTGGGGAACTGGGCATAGGCGGAGCCGGTGCTTAACACGCCATCCAGGGCCATGGACTTCGGTCCTTGGTTAGGAGACAATCGGAAATATTCGACACGTCCCCCTGTAAGGGACGTGCGCAAGCCAGGAAGACATCGGTTCTGTCCCCTTGTTCCACCTCTGGTTTCGCGGGGCTTCCCACGGACGAGTCCTTGAAGGAAGATCGGCGAAAAGGCGGCCGGGGGTGGCGGATTCACGCCACAGTAAATTTTTCAATAATAACTTTAACAAAATTGACGCGGCCGCACAAATTTTTTTCGCAACTCTACCGTTAGGATAGGACGCAGCTTCGCCCCGCTTGCGATCAGAGATTGCGCCGAGGGCTGGGTTTCGATGTGCGAGCAATCAAAAAGATAATATTCTCAGGGTGTTGGTCTCGCAGCCAGGTCGATTGCCACCTGGCGTGCCGTGGCTGACCAATCGCCCCAACTCTCTTGACGATACAGGCGCAGGGTGGGGTACCAGGGGCTGTCGGCGCGATCGCGCAACCAGCGCCAGCAGCCGTCGGTGCGGGACAGCACCCATACCGGCCGGCCCAAGGCCGCCGCCAAATGGGCGACCGCCGTGTCCACGGTGATGACCAGATCCAGGCAGGCCACCAGCGCGGCGGTGTCGGCGAAGTCCCGCAACTCCTCCGTCCAGTCCAGCAGCGGAAAGGGGGACGTGGCCGCCTGCGCAGCGGGGGCGCCTTTTTGCAGGCTGATGAAACGGACGTCATCCGCGGCGGCCAAGGGGGCCAGCACCGCCAGGGGCACGCTGCGCCGTCGGTCGATCAAGGCCGATACGGGGTCGTCCGGGCGGGGGTCGCCCCCCCACACCAGGCCCACGGCCCGCATCCCCGGGGGCACGGCCTGGGCCAGTCGCGCCCGCCAGCCGTCCACTGGCGGTGGCGTCAGATAGGGGCACTGGGCTGGAATGGTCTCCAGCGTCGTGCCCAGGCGGTGCGGCAGGCTCATGAGCGGGACGCGGGCATCCCAATCGGCGCTGCTGACCATGGCACCGGGCGGCACCACCGTCACGCCGGGCAGGCTCAAGGCCATCAATCGCGCCAACGCCGGCTGCACCATGAGGCCGACGCGGGCCAGGCCCAACCGGTCGGCCGCCCCCGCCAGCAGGGCGGCGTAGCGCGCGAACTGCAGCGTATCGCCGTGCCCCTGCTCGGCATGCACCAGCAGGCGTGTGCCCGCCATCGCCGTCGGATCCGTTCCCCGCCATTCCGGCAGGATGGTCAAGCTGGGGTCCGGCGGCGGCATCTGGCCGGTCTGGTGGCGCCATTCATATTCCTGCCAGCCCGTGGCCAGGTCACCCGCCAACAGACGGGCCAGCGACCGCTGCCAGTGCACCGCCGGTTCACCTGGCGCCAGGGCCAGCGCTTTGAGATAAAGCGCTTCGGCCCCGTCGTCGTCGCCCAGGTCCTTCAAGACCGTGGCCAGATTGGTCAGCGGCCGGTGGTCGTCCGGTGCCGTGGCGACCGCGCGGGCCAGCACGTCCGCCGCCTCCGGCAGCCGGCCCTGGGCGTGCAGCAATACGCCCCGGTGATTCAGCACCTCCGACCGGCCGGGTTCTTGCGCCTCCGCCTGGTCCAGCGCGGCGGCGGCGGCATCGAAGCGGCCCAGCCGGGTTTCCAGGAAGCCCAGGTTGATCAGGATTTCGGCCGTCTCGTTCGCCATGCCGGGCAGGGCCAGGGCCCGGCGCAGGGCGTCGGCCGCCGGCTCCGGCTGGTTCAGGGCCATCAGCGCCAACCCCAGCCGGGCCCAGCCCTCACGCCGGCCGGGATCCAACTCCACCGCGCGGCGGGCCAGGGTGGCGGCGATCGTGGCCCGATGGCCGCTGGACCCCTGGGCGGCGGCCCCCTGGCTAGCGGAGAGGTGGCCGGCGGAGAGATGGTCGCCGGCCCGGTTCAGCCAGAGGCTCGCCAGGTTGCGCGTCGCGCCGGCGTGGCCGGGCCGCCGCCGCAGGACCTCGGCGAACGCGGCTTCCGCCTCGTCCGTCAGGCCGGCCCGCGTCAGGGTCACCGCCAGGTCATCCAGGACGTCGATATCGTCCGGCGCCAGGGCGGTGGCGGCCTTCAAGGCCCGCACGGCGGCCGGCGCGTTCCCGGCGGCGGCCAGGGCGCGGCCCCGCCGCCGCTGCCAGCCCGCAGCCTGGGGTGCGTGCGGATTGAGGCCCACGGCCTGCTCCAGGCAATCCGCTTCCAGCGCGGGGTGGCCCAACGCCGCGGCCGCGTCGGCGCGGGTGACGTGAAAGGCGGCGGCGGCCGGCTTGGCCCGCGTGGCCTGGTCGGCCAGGTCCAGAGCTTCCTCCGCCCGACCCGTCTGCAGGCACAGCACGGCCAAAAGGTTCAGCGTATCGCCTTCCGCCGGTGCCACAGCCAGGATGCGGCGATAGATCACCTCGGCATGGCCCAACGCGCCCTCGCGGTGATGGCGCAAGGCCTCGTTCAGGGCGTCGGTGATGCTGGCCATGGGACTTTCCAGAAGGTAGCCGGGAGCTCAGCCCCGCGCCACGGCGCGGTCGGACACGAAGGGGTTGGTGCGCCGCTCCTGGCCGAAAGTCGATGGCTCGCCATGGCCTGGCAGGAAGGTGATGTCGTCACCCAGGGGGAACAACTTCTCACGAATGGACCGGATCAGGGCGGCGTGATCGCCACGGGGGAAATCGGTACGGCCGATGGAGCCCTGGAAAATGACATCGCCCACCACGGCCAGGCGGGAGGGCTGGTGGATGAAAACCACATGGCCGGGGGTATGGCCGGGGCAATGCACCACATCCAGCGTCAGTTCACCCACCATGACGGTGTCGCCGTCGTCCAGCCAGCGGGTGGGGGTGAAGGGCTTGGCGTACAGCATGCCATACTTGGCCCCGTCTTCCGGCAGGCGGTCGATCCAGAACTTATCCTCCAGCTGCGGCCCCTCCACCGGCACGCCGGTCGCGGTCGCCAGGTCCGCCACGGCGGCCGCATGGTCGACATGGCCGTGGGTTACCAGGATGCGTTCCAGCGTCAGGCCCTGGCGCGCCAGGATTTCCTTGATCTGGGTGACCCCGTCGCCAGGGTCGATCACCGCCGCCCGCTTGGTCGCCGTACACCACAGGATGGAGCAGTTCTGCTGGAACGGCGTCACCGGCAGGATGGCCACCTTCAGGGGCGGCGTGTCCGGCGCGGGCTTTGCGGCGGCGTCCGACGCGGGGGGCACGATCTGGTCCGGCATGGCTGTCCTCGGGCGGTGGGGGGCGGAAGGGCGCTTTCCCGTCATACCCCGCCGGGCACCGGCAGGTCCAGGTTTAGCCGGACTTGCGGGCCGCCAAGGGCGGTCACCCGGCGACCGGTGCCACCGCCGGGTGTGGCGGTGGCCAAGGCGTGCCAGCGACGCCACATCCCGGGGGCGCCTGGCGTGTCCTGGCCGGCTCTCAAGAGAGGATGCGGAATGAAATGGCGGTGGGCGGCGAAGCGCTGGCTCAAGCGTGCCGTCCATTATGAGCGTGGGAAGACGAACTCCTTGCCGGCAACCCGTCATCTTCAACCCAAAAGAGGTCGGAGTCCGATGCGGTACTCCTTATGACATTGGCCAACCGGTCTATGACTTCGGGGCCAGTAGCAAATCCTTAAGCACTTCCCACCGAGACTGCCTTCGTGGGTGGAAGGAGCGGGGTTATGGATATCGTCGTGATGCGTGCCGGGGCCGTGCTGGTGGCCGACGCCGCCCACTTGGCGGGATACTGGCCCGCCCTGCTGACCGTCACCCTGGCCGCGGCCATGGCCGTACGCGAGGTGCTGCGCCGCCGGGCGGCGGCCCGCGCCCGCCGGATGCCCGTGGCCCCGCCGCCAACCGACCGCTTGACGGAAATGAGCCGCATCCTGGCGACGGAGGTGGCCCAGCGCCGCCGATCGGAAGTCATGCTGGTCAGTGCCCGGGCCCAGCTGGGTGAAGCGCAATCGCAAATGATCAACCGCCTGCGGTCCGCCAGCGCCTTGCGGGATAACGAAACCGCCTCCCACACCGACAGGGTGGGGCAGATGGCCCGTCATTTGGCGCTGCTGGCGGGATGCGATGCTGAATTCGCCGGCCAGCTGGCATTGGCGGCCCCCCTGCATGACGTGGGCAAGATCGGCATCCCCGACGCCATCCTGTTGAAGCCCGGCCCCCTGGCTCCCGCCGAATGGGATGTGATGAAGACCCACACCACCATCGGCGCCGGCATCCTCATGGGCAGCGGCCTGCCACTGCTGGATCTGGCGGGGGAGGTGGCCCTGTGCCATCACGAACGATGGAACGGCCAGGGTTATCCCCGGGCGCTGAAAGGCCCCGCCATTCCCTTGTCCGGCCGCATCGTGGCCCTGGTGGACGTGTTCGACGCGCTCATGTCCGCCCGGCCCTATAAGGAGCCCTGGCCCCTGTCGCGGGCCCTGGCCCATATCACCGGCGAGGCCGGCGCCCATTTCGACCCGAACCTGGTGCGTCTATTCATGGATCAGATCCAGGATTTCGTCGCCATCCGGGAGCGGGACCGCGACGATGAGGCGATGCTGGGCGCCGACCAAGCCCTGGATTGGGAAGAGATGGCGTCCGCCCAGGTGATTTCCCTGCCGATGCGCTGACCGTCTCCAATCCATTTATTAAAACACCGAGGGGCGGGGCCGTCCCGGCGCCCGCCTTTTTCATGCCCGGCTCATGTCGGCCGCGGGCGGGTGACCGCATAGGCGGATTGGCGGATGGCGCGTGACGGGTGCGGCCGTTACCGTGGGACCGGTCAAAAAGGATCCCATCAGGGACACCCGAACCGGTAAAAGGCGGACGCCCATTTCTTTTCAGATGGTTGCGGCCCCGCCGCTTAGGGTGGCGCCGCATGGTGTGCCAGGCTTTGTCCGGGGCATACCCGTGCCCTCATGAAGGGCGGCGGCAAAATCGGCGTCTTAATCGTTCCTGCAAGCGACAGCTTTTGACGGGTCGTCCGTATAACGACAAAAGCGCACCTAATTCGTGTCGCCCTGCGGAAGAGATGGCTGAAGTGCCAAGGGGTGGCCCCGGTGTCCGGGCGGTTTTGGTCCGGAGCCAGGATTGGTTGCAGCGTTGCATCGGTGTGTTGGGCCCGAGCGATCATGAGCGCCATTTCTGCAATGGCTCAGGTTGATTTCGCAACCATCCGGCGGATCCCGCGTCCGGCTGATGGCGGCGGGGATCGGCCGGGAGACAGCGGATCTGGTGGTTTCGGGCGGTTTCGTCCCGCGTTCCTGGAAGGGGCACGACCAGGGGCGCGGGGCCAAGCCAAAGAAGTGGATTTGCAGAAATGAAGATCAAAAGCGTCATCGTGATCGAGGTAGAGGCAGACGATTTCGTGGCGGCGGGTGACCACCAAGCGGCGATCCGCCGCCTGTTCGAGCCCATCATGGCCACCTACCCTCAGGCCAACCTCACATTCTCGCAAGTGAAGCAGCGCGCGGCTTCCCAGGTGCGGCCGTCCCTGCGCCTGGCCTCCAACACGGGGAACATGCACCATTATGACAGCTAATCAGAACGACCACCGCCATCGGCAGCGCAGCGCTCCCCTGGCGGCCCTGGAAGCCATGCGGGCGGTGGATGAGCAGTTCTCACTGCAGGAGGCCTGCGGTTTCCTGTACATCTGCGAGAACGAAGGCATCAGCCTGCGCGAACTGGGCATGCTGCTGCGGGCGCAGCCGCACACCGTGTCGCGCATCGTCGCCCGCCTCTCCACCGGTTTCGGCAATCGCGCCTCGGATCTGGTGGAGGCGCGTACGCTGCACCATGACAACCGCGTCCGCACCCTGCACCTGACGGAACGGGGCCGCACCTTGTGCCGCACCCTGAACAGCATCATCGTGCAGGCGGTTCCCATCCTGGATGATGGGGAAGGCGCCCCGGCTGCCACCCGGTCCGCCGCCGGCGCCACCTGGGTGTCCGCCTCGGCCTGATATGAAGTCGCGATCCCCGGCGGTGGTTGGGCCGCCGGGGCGCGCGCCGGGGCGAGCCTTGTCCCGTGTTGCTCAGTCAGCGACCTTCAGGGCCAGCTTGCCGAAATTCTCACCCGTGAACAGCTTCAGCAGCGTGTCGTGGAAAGCGGCCACGCCACCTTCCACGATGTCTTCGCGTGATACCAGCCGGCCTTCCCTGATCCAGCCGGCGATCTCCGCCACCGCCTGCGGATAGCGGTCGGCATAGTCGAACACCACCATGCCCTCCATACGGGCGCGGTTGACCAGCAGCGACAGATAATTGGCCGGTCCCTTCACCGCGGTGGTGGTGTTGTACTGCGAGATGGCGCCGCACACGACGATGCGGGCCTTGCGCGCCAGCTGCGCCAGCACCGCCTCCAGGATGTCGCCGCCGACATTGTCGAAATAGACATCCACGCCGCTGGGGCAGTGGGTGCGCAAATCCTTGCGGATGTCGCCGGCCTTGTAGTCAATGGCCGCGTCATAGCCCAGCGTCTCCACCGCGTAGCGGCACTTCTCCGGCCCGCCGGCGATGGCGACGGTGCGGCATCCCTTGATCTTGGCGATCTGGCCCACGACCGCGCCCACGGCGCCGGTGCCGGCCGAAACCACCACCGTGTCACCCCGCTTGGGCTGGCCCACGTCCAGCAGGCCGAAATAGGCGGTCATGCCCGGCATGCCCAGCGCGCTCAGGTGCACGGGCAGGGGCGACAGGGCGGGATCGACCTTGGTCAGCGCCTTGGCCGACAGGGTGGCGTATTCCTGGACGCCCAGCGCGCCGCTGACATGGTCGCCGACCGCGAAGGCGGGGGCGGCGCTGGCCACCACGCGGCCGATGCCGCCGGCGCGCATGACCTCACCCAGGCCCACGGGCGGGATGTAGGACTTGCCCTCGTTCATCCAGCCGCGCATGGCCGGATCCAGCGACAGGTACAGGGTCTGCACCAGCACCTCGCCCTCGGCTGGCGGCCGCGCCGGCTCTTCCGTGCGCTGCCAGTCGCTGTCCTTCGGCAGGCCGACGGGCCGCGCCGCCAGGCGGATCTGGTGGTTGGTGGGGGTGCTCATGGGGCGATCTCTTCCCTATCGGAGGGCCGGTGTGCCCCGGCCTTGGCTGACGCGGGATGAAGCCTAACGCCAACCGGGGCGGAGCGGTATATCGAAAATCATCGATGCGATTTTATTTCGCACAACATATTGGCGGCAAAGAAACGGCGGACCTGACGGCCCGCCGTTCCCGACACGTCATTGAAATTAAGCCAGTCAGAAGTCGGCGGTCACACCCAGGAAGAACGTCCGGCCCAGGGTGTCGTAGATGCCCGGGAAGGTGTTGCCATTGCCGTAGTTTGAGGTGCCCGACACGCCATAGACGTTGCTGTCCAGGATGGGCGGGTCCTTGTCGAACAGGTTGTTGACGCCGAAGCGGACCGTGTAGTGGTCGTACAGCGTGGCCGACAGGGCGATGTCGAAGTAGCTGTAGCTGTTGATGCGGCCGTCGGCCTTGTCGTAGTCACCCGACAGCAGGGCGTTGCTGGTGTTCTGGTCCAGCTTCACGCCGCCGATGTACCGCCAGTTGCCCGACAGGTCGACGTTCCACGGCGTCTGCCAGGTGATGCGCATGGTGTGGCGCCACATGGGCATGGGCTGACCGCAGGTCACGCCGAACAGGCCCCGGCAGTTGTAGGCGCTTTCGCCCGGCTGCTGCTGCACCAGGTAGTTGGCCATCCAGGTGCCGTTGAAGGTGAACAGCACCGAACCGCGGTCCTTGACGTTCAGGTCTTCCAGATCGACCAGATAGTTCAGGCCGATGTCCACGCCCTGCTCGTTCAGGTAGCCGGTGTTCAGCTCGGTATCGATGATATAGCCGCCGGTCAGCGCCAGGCTGCCGTTGCTGGCGCGGTGCACCAGGCTGCAATAATAGCTGTCGCCGCCGTTCAGGCACTGGTTCAGCACGGACGAGGCCGATAGCGTGCTGATCAGGTCGGTCACCCGGATGTCGAAATAGTCGACAGTGGCCGAGAAGTTGCGCAGGAAGGTCGGGGTGATGACGGTGCCGATGGTCCAGGTGTCGGCCGTTTCCGGCTTCAGCGCGGTGTTGCCGCCGGTCAGGACGTTACACTGCGAGGACGTGCATTCCGCGATAGTGCCGTACTGGGCGGCGGTGACGCCGGTGCGGGCGCACTGGGCCAGCGTGGCCGACGGGCTGGAGCCCGCGCATGGGTCGGAGGCGGAGGTGAGGCTGACGGTCTGGGTGGAGTACAGCTCCAGGATGCTGGGGGCGCGGACGGCGCGGTTGTAGCCGCCGCGGAAGCTGAGGTCGGACACGGGCGCGTAGGTCAGGCTGGCCTTCCAGCTGTCGACCACACCGGAGGAGCTGTAGTCCGACCAGCGGTAGCCGGTGTCCAGCACCAGGGCCTTGGCCCACTCCCGGCCCTCGATCAGCGGCACGCGCAGTTCGCCGTAGAGTTCCTTCACATCGTAGGAGCCGCTGGAGTCTTGGGTGGCGCCACCGGAGCCGGCCAGGTCGCCCGAGGAATTCTCCTCGTCCACCTTCAGGTTCAGGCCTTCCTTTCGGTACTCGGTGCCGAAGGCGATAGCGACCGGATTGTTGGCCAGCGGGCTCTGCATCCCGAACCGGCCGAAGTCGCCGATGATGGACCCTTGGACCACGTCCTGGGTGACGTTGCCTTCCTTGAAGGAGGTGGTTTTGATGTAATTCCAGGCGTCGCTGCTGATGCCGTTCAGCGAGAAGATGTTCAGCGGCACGCAGTTCAGGTCGGTGCCGTCGACGACGGACTGGCAGGTGGCCACCCCGTTCACGTTCACTACCTGCAGGGCCTTCTGGACCTTGGAGATGGAAACGTCGTTCTCATAGTGCTCGGTATAGATCACTTCCGAATGCTGGGCCGAGACGTCATAGCTCCAGCCGCCGCCCAGGTCGCCCTTGGTGCCGATGACATAACGATAGTCGGTGTGGCGGATGTCGTCGTACCGCTCCTGCCCCGATCCGCCGAAGCGCAGGCCGATGGTGCCCGACCAGTTGGTGCTGGTGCCGGCGTTGCTGCCGCACAGCGCCGTGGCTTCCGACGCCGACATCAGCGGGTTGTCGCAGTTGATGTTGTACAGGGCGGAATTGAAGATGGCCGACGGGGCGATCTGGGCCCGGGTGTGGTCGGTCATGAACATGAAGTCGGTGTAGACGTCGAACGCCGGGCTGATCTCATAGTGCGCGAAGGCGCCGCCGGTGTAGCGCTCGTCCTGGCGCTGCAGGTAGTTGTAGGGCCCGTAATTGTAGGACAGGGCGTTGGTGTAGGGCAAGAAGGTGGACGACCCGTCCGGGTTCAGCGACAGGCCGGTGCCCGAGCCGTTGGTGCGAAAGCGGCCATAGGTCGTGTTGCTTGACCCCTGGCAGACATGGCTGTCGTTGTCGGCGCCGGAAACGGAGAGGGAGCAAGCGGACCAGTCGCGGCTGGACTGCTTCACCGGTTCGGTCCAGCGGTAGGTGGCATAGGCGGTGACGTTGCCGCGGTTGTTGGGGGCGTTGGCGCCGATGACGAAGCTGCTGTCACGGACGAAGCCGTCGAACTGGCTGCCCGGGACGGACACGCCGAAGTTCTTCAGCGCCGTCTGCGCTTCCTTGTTGTTGTTGTCGTGCTGGGCGGCCGACAGCTGATAATCGACCTTCACGCCCTCGAAATCGCGCTTCATCTTGAAATTCACAACGCCGGCGACGGCGTCTGAGCCATAGACAGCCGAGGCGCCGCCTGTGACCACATCCACGCTGTCCACCAGCGCCGCCGGGATGAAGTTCACGTCGGCGTAGGGATAGGCGGGATCGCCGCCGGCCATGCGGCGGCCGTCGATCAGCACCAGGGTGCGCGACGGGCCCAGGTTGCGCAGGTTGATGGTGGCCGTGCCGCTGGCGCCGTTGGACACGCCCTGCGTCTGGTCGGCGGTGACGCCCGGCAGGCGGTTCAGCATGGTCTCGACGTTGGTCGTACCCTGCAGCTTCATCTCCTTGTCGGTGACCGTGGTTAGCGGGCTGTCGCTGCTCAGGTTCGCGGCCTGCTTGATGCGCGACCCCGTGACGACGATTTCCTGCAGCTCGTCATCCGCGGCGGCGGCGGTGCCCGCCATCGCCATCACGCATGCGGCCATGGAACCGGCCAGCATGGTCCCCATCAACGTCGTCGACGTGAGCAAACGTCCCCGGTCTGTCATTTTCTTCACTTGTCTGTTCTCCACCCAACCGCCTGTAACGGCGTCTTGACGGTCACGCCGGCAATCCCCGTGCTGAAAAGGGGCCGAGGCTGCCGGATCGCTTGGAGCAGAGTTTTTGAGGAATGAAAAACGAGCGTCAACTAAACGCGATAATAACGGCGCATATGGCGAGTCAATGTCACGTTTCAGTGACACTTAATCTTAATAACGCATCGTGATTTTGGTAACTGCTTCGTAACTGGCATCATATTTATTTTGATCGTGCGATCAGTATTAGATGCAATGTCGTGCGGTCCATCGCGGAAGATTGCACAACGGTGGTGCAATTAGGCGCCTTTCCAAAAGGTTAGGGCTCACATCCCTAGCATTGTGGCCAAAGTTGTGCTGCCATGGCGGTGTTAAGGCGCCTACAACGGGGAGCAACGATGCAGCCTGATGTCCCAGCCCAGCGGTCCAATGCGGCCGCCATGGCGGCCATGAAATCAGGCAATTACGCGGAGGCGCACGCCATCCTGGACGAGGCCTTGCGCCAATCGCCCGGGGAACTGTCGCTGTGGCTGAACCTGGCGGCGGCCCGCCGCGCCATGGGCCGCCACGCCGACGCGCTGGCGGCGGTGGACCATGTGCTGACGGTGGAGCCACGGCTGTTCATGGCTTTGCTGATGCGGGCGTCGCTGTTACAGGCCCTGGGCCGCAAGCGCGAGGCGGGCGAGGCCTACGGCGTGGCCGTGGCCCTGGGCGAGACGCAGCAGAATTTGGATCCGCCGACTCAGCGGGCGCTGGACCAGGCGCGCAAGGCCCACGCCGCCTATATCCAGGACATGGCGGATTTCCTGCGCCCGGTGGTGGACCAGGGCGCCGCGCGGGGCACCAGCGCCGACGCCCGGCGCATGGCCTTCTTCACCGACCAGGTGCTGGGCCGGCGCAAGGTCTACCCCCAGCAGCCGACGCACTATCACTACCCCGACATGCCGGCGATCGAGTTTTATGATCGCGAGGAATGCCCGTGGCTGCCCACGCTGGAGGCCGCCACGGCCGACATCCAGGCGGAATTGGCCGCCATTCTGGCGGAGGAGGCGCTGGCCGACGCCTTTGTGCCCTACATCGACTACCGCGACGGCCTGCCCCTGGACCAGTGGGCGGAACTGAACCGCTCCCCCCGGTGGAGCGCCTTCCACCTGCTGCAGCACGGCCTGCCGGTGCCCGGCAACGCCGACCGCGCGCCTAAGACCATGGCCGTGCTGGAGCAGATGCCGCAGCCGCGCATGATCCGCCGGTCGCCCGCCGCCATGTTCTCCATCCTGAAGCCACGCACCCGCATTCCGCCGCATACCGGTGTCGCCAACACCCGCCTGGTGGTGCACCTGCCCCTGGTGGTGCCGCCGGGCTGTGGCTTCCGCGTGGGCAACCAGACGCGGGAATGGAAGGTGGGGGTGGGCTGGGCCTTCGACGACACCATCGAGCATGAGGCCTGGAACGATAGCGACCAGGTGCGGGTGGTCATGATCTTCGACATCTGGAGTCCGCGCCTATCGGCTGCCGAGCGTGACTTCATCGCCCACATCATGGCGGCCATGGACGATTTCCAGGTGCAGCAGCCGGAGGCCGCGGGCGGCTTCGGCGCCACGCCGCTGACGCCCCAGGCGGTGGGCGGCGGCTTCTCCAGCCTGTGACGCGGCCAGCTCAGTCGGTGGCGTAGGCGCGCAGGAACACATCCACCGCCGAGTCCGCCGCCGCGTCGATGGCGGCGGGACCGGGCTTCTCCTTGGCGTCCAGCATGACCAGGTCCACGTGCTCGGCCTCCACCAGGCCACGGAAGTGGGCGGCGGCGCGATCGGCGTCGGTCCGGCGCAAGCGGCCGCGGTCCATCAGAATGGTCAGATAGGCGGCGAACTTCGACCAGCCCACCTTGGGGCCGTTCTCATACAGCAGCCGCCCAACCTCGGACCGCGCCGCTTCCGACACCGCGATGCGGCGGATGGACATGGCCCAGGGCGACAGGACGAAGCGCAGATAGATGCGGCCCAGGCGGGTCAAGGTTTCCCGCACGTCATCGTCGGGGTTCAGCGCCTCGAACGAGGCCTGCTTCATCTCCGCCGCGGCATGCGCCATGACGGCCACGAACAGTTCCTCCTTGGACCGGAAATAGCTGTACAGCGTGGCCTTCGACCCGCCGACCCGCGTCGCCAGCTCGGACATGGAGGCGGCGGCGAACCCGACCTCCTGGAACAGGGCGCCGGCGGCGTCCAGGATGGCTTGGCGGCGGGCTTCGGTCTTCACCTTCATGATGGTGCGCATTTCCTAAAGGCTGGCCAGCCGGTTGGATTTGGTGGGCTGTGGTCGATGGCGGCGACCATGCCCGTACGGTCCCGCGACGGCAAGGCGTAACATTTCATAACTGAACCGTACGGTACGTTTATGGCTTGACCAGGGCGCCGCGCAAGCCTATAAAACCAAACCGTACGGTTCATTTATGCCGATAGGCCCCCATGTCAGCCCCCGCTTCCTTCCCCAGCCGCCCGTTGCGGCGTCTGGGCGCTTCCTTGTGCCTGTCCGCGGCACTCCTGGGCCTGTCCGCCTGTGCTTGGGTACCGGATGTGGGCTCGGCGCCCGCCCCGCGCGACGCGGCCGGCTTCGCCTCACAGGCCAGCTTTGCCCCATCCTCTCCCGCCACCGTCGCTTGGCCGCAAGATCGGTGGTGGGTCGCTTATGGCGACGCCCAACTGGATGCGTTGATCGAGGAAGGGCTGGCCGGCGCGCCGGACCTGGCGGCGGCGGCGGCGCGGCTGCGCAAGGCCGAGGCCCTGGCCGACCAGGCGGATGCCGCCCTGCTGCCGCGCGTGACCGCCAACGCCCAGGTGACGGAGGACAAGCAGAGCTACCGCTACCTGTTCCCACCGGCCTTCGTGCCCAAGGGCTATCACGAGGTGCCGCGCGCTACCCTGGACCTCAGCTACGATTTCGATTTCTGGGGGAAAAACCGGGCCAGCCTGGCGGCCGCCACCTCGGACGCCGAGGCGGCGCGGGCGGAGGTGGCGCAGGCCCGCCTGACCTTGTCGGCCGGCATCGCCGCCGCCTATGCCGATCTGGCGCAGCAGGTGGCCGACCGCGCCGCCGCCGCCGAGGCGGTGGATGTGCGCGTGCGCAGCACCAACCTGGTGCGCCAGCGGCGGGAGAACGGGCTGGAAACCCTGGGCGCCGTCCGCCAGGCGGAAGCGCGCGAGGCCGCGGCCCGCGGCGACCTGGCCGCCCAGGATGAGGCCATCGCCCTGACCCGCAACCGCCTGGCCGCCTTGATGGGTGCTGGGCCCGACCGGGGCCTGTCCATCCAGCCGCCGGCCGGCGCCAGCCTGAAGGCCTTCGGCCTGCCGGCCAACCTGGCGGCCGATCTGCTGGGCCGCCGTCCCGACGTGGTGGCCGCCCGCCTGACGGTGGAGGCGGCCGCCAAGCGCATCGCCGTGGCCAAGGCCGCCTTCTATCCCAACGTGAACCTCGCGGCCTATTTTGGGGTGCAGACCCTGGGCCTGAACGCCCTGACCAAGTCCGGCGCCACCATTGGCAGCGTCGGCCCGGCCGTCAGCCTGCCGCTGTTCGAAGGCGGGGCGCTTGCCGCCCAGTATCGGGGCGCCCGGGCCGACTATGACGCCGCCGTCGCCGATTACGACGGCACGGTGGCCAAGGCCCTGCAGGACGTGGCCGATGCTGCCGCCAGCGCCCGCGCGCTGGAAACGCGCCTGACCCACGCCCGCGACGCCCTGGCCGCCGCCACCGATGCCCATCGCATCGCCACCGCCCGGTACGAGGGCAAGCTTTCCACATACCTGGACGTGCTCACGGCGGAGGACACCCTCATCACCGACCGTCGCGCCCTGGCCGATTTGCAGGCCCGCGCCTTCACGCTGGACATCGCCCTCATCCGCGCGCTGGGCGGCGGCTATCAGGCCGCGTCCGCCGCCCCCCAAGCCGTCGCCGCCCGCTGACCCGTCGCGTTCCAAGGATCACCCCATGTCCACCCCGTCCCGCACCCCCGCCGCCGAAGCGGCTGAACCCTCCTCCGTCCATGTCTTGGCGCCGGCCGCTCAAAAGCGCTCGCCCCGTCGCCGCCTGTTCGCCGGCCTGGGCGCCGTGGTTCTGCTGGCGGGCTTGGGCTATGGCGGCTACCGCCTGGTGACAGGCGGCCGCTATGTCTCCACCGATAACGCCTACGTCAACGCCGACGCGGCCCAGGTGACCTCCTCCGTCGACGGCACCGTCCGGGCCGTGCCGGTGGTGGACACGCAAAGTGTGAAGAAGGGCGACGTGCTGGTGCTCATCGACGACACCGACGCGCGCATCGCCCTGGCCCAGGCGCAGGCGCAGCTGGGCCAGGCGGAGCGCCGGGTGCGCGGCTATTTCGCCAATGATGGCGCCCTGGCGGCCCAGGTGGCGGCGCGTGACGCCGACGCCGCCCGGGCCGAGGCGCAATTGACCTCCGCCCAGGCCGACTATGATCGCGCCCGGGTGGATCTGGACCGGCGCCGGGCGCTGGCCGCATCCGGCGCCGTGTCGGGGGAGGAACTGACCAGCGCCCAGAACGCCTTCGCCACCGCCACCGCCAACCTGGCCGTGGCCAAGGCGACCCGGGCCCAGGCCGCGGCCAACCGCACCGCCGCCCAGGGCTCGCAAAAGGTGAATACCGTGCTGATCGCCGACAGCGACGTGGCCACCAATCCCGAGGTCATGGCCGCCCGCGCCCGGGTGGACCAAGCCCAGGTGGATTTGGGACGCACGACGGTGCGGGCCCCCTTCGACGGCGTCGTCGCCCGCCGCCAGGTGCAGGTGGGCCAGCGGGTCAAGGCCGACACCATGCTGATGAGCGTGGTGCCGGTGGGCGAGGCTTATGTCGATGCCAACTTCAAGGAGGTGCAACTGGCCCATGTACATCCCGGCCAGCCGGTGGAATTGACGGCCGACCTTTATGGCGGGGGCGTCGTCTTCCATGGACAGGTCGCCGGCCTGGCCGGTGGCACCGGCTCCGCCTTCGCCGTCATTCCGGCCCAGAACGCCACCGGCAACTGGATCAAGGTGGTGCAGCGCGTGCCCGTGCGCGTGGTGCTGGACCCCAGCGAGCTGGCGGTGCATCCCCTGCGCGTCGGCCTGTCCATGAACGTCACCATCGATACGGCGCCGGCTGACGCCGCCGGCAAGCGCTGAGGGGATCGCCGATGAGCAGCGCCGTTTCCGACGCCGGGGCGCCCAAGACCCTGGCCGGCGGGCAATTGGCGGTGGCGGCGCTGCTGCTGGCCGCCGCCAACTTCCTGGTGGTGCTGGACACCACCATCGCCAACGTCTCGGTGCCCAACATCGCCGGCGGTCTGGCCGTCTCCTCCAGCCAGGGCACCTTCGTCATCACCTCCTACTCGGTGGCGGAGGCGGTGACCGTGCCGCTGACCGGCTGGCTGGCCGGCCGCTTCGGCGCCGTGCGCACCTTCGTCATCGCGATGCTGGGCTTCGGCATCTTCTCGGCCCTTTGCGGCTTCGCCCAGTCCCTGGGCATGCTGGTGCTGTTCCGGGTGCTGCAGGGATTGGCCGGCGGGCCGCTGATGCCCCTGTCGCAGACCTTGCTGCTGCGCGTCTTCCCCAAGGAAAAGGCGCCGGCCGCCATGGGCATCTGGGCCATGACCACCCTGGTGGCGCCCATTCTGGGGCCCATCCTGGGCGGCACCCTCTGCGACAGCTGGGGCTGGCCCTTCATCTTCTACATCAACGTGCCCATCGCCATCCTGTGCGCCGCCGCCTGCTGGGGCCTGCTGAAGGTGTTCGAGACGCCGACCGTCCGCCCCCGCTTCGACCTGGTGGGCCTGATCCTGCTGATCGTCTGGGTGGGCGCCCTGCAGATCATGCTGGACGAGGGCAAGGACATGGACTGGTTCTCCTCCACCGAGATCGTGGCCCTGGCCATCGTCGCCGCCATCGGTCTGGCCGCCTTCCTGATCTGGGAACTGACGGAGGCGCATCCGGTCGTGGACCTGAAGGTCTTCCGCCATCGCGGCTTCGCCATGGCGGTGCTGACCATCAGCCTGGGCTTCGGCGCCTTCTTCGGGGCCACCGTGCTGACGCCGCTCTGGCTGCAGAGCAACATGGGCTACACCGCCACCTGGGCCGGCTACGCCACGGCGGCCACCGGCATCCTGGCGGTCATGGCGGCGCCCATGGTCGCCAGGATGTCGGCCAAGGTCGATCCCCGGCCGCTGGTGTTTTTCGGGCTGATGTGGCTGGCGGGTGTCACTTTGTACCGCAGCGGCTCTTCCACCGACATGACGTATGGCCAGATCGCCTTTCCCTTGCTGTTGCAGGGCTTGGGCATGCCCTTCTTCTTCGTGCCTCTCACCGGCCTGGCGCTGGCCAGCGTGACGGTGGAGGAAACGGCGTCGGCGGCGGGCCTGATGAACTTCCTGCGGACCCTGTCGGGCGCCTTCGCCACCTCCCTCGTCAACACGCTGTGGGAGGATGGCGCCACCCGTAACCGGGCGGAACTGGTGGATTTGCTGCGTCCCGGCCTGCCGGGCCCGGACCTGTCCATCCAGCAGCTGGACCGCATCGTCCAGGGCCAGGGGGTCATGCTGGCCACCAACCAGATCTTCCTGGGCGTGGCCATCGCTTTCGTCCTGTCGGCCCTGGTCATATGGCTGGCGCCCAAGCCCACGCGGGTGGCCGACACCGCCGGGGTGCATTGAGGCGGGCCCCCGTGCGCCGGCGCCCGCAGCTTGGCCAAAGAAAAAGGCCCCGCCCGGCGTGCCGTCCGGGCGGGGTCCAGGTTCGGGGCCGTCAGTCATCGCCCCCGGGGAAAGTCAGCCTGGGACCTAAAACGTGTAGGTCGCCTTCAGCCCGAACTCGCTGCGGTCGTTGTTGCGGATGATCTCGGTGAAGCCGGCGAAGGCGTCATCCAGCCGGCCCACGTCATAGCGTTTGTTGAAGATGTTCTCGCCATACACGGCCGCCGTCCAATTGCCCTGGGCCGGCGTATAGGCGATGTTGAAACCGAACAGGCTGCGCGACTTGATCAGGTTGTAGCCGTCGTTGGCCGACTGCCCGTATTCCTTGCCGCGATAGGAATAGTCGATGCGGGCGTCGACGGTGCCGCTGTCCAGGAACAGGTGGTACTGCGGCGCCACCGACAGGGTCCACTGTGGGGTCAGCGCCGGGGTGAAACCGACCTTGATGGCGGTGGCATCGCCCGGCACCGCCGTGATCTGGGCGTCGATGAAGCCGACGGAGGTCTGGATGTCGAAGGCCTTGCTCAGCTTCAGCGTGCCCTCGACCTCGAAGCCCTTGGCCTCCGACTGGCCGGCGCTTTCGATGCGGGTGTTGAAGCCGGTGGCCGATGGCTGTGATACCTCCAGCGGCAGGTCGGTGTACTCGGTGTAGAAGCCGGACACATTCATCTGCAGCAGGTCGAAGAAGACGCCCTTGATACCCGTCTCGTAATTGGTGGCGAAGGTGGGGTTGAAGGCGGTGAAGTAGCTGGGCCCATTGAAAGGCCGGGGCGGGAAGCCGCCGCTCTGATACCCACGGGAGATGGTGGCGTAGGCGGCGACGGACTTGGCGATGTCGTAGGTGGCCGACACGTCCCAGGTCGTGGCGCTCCACGACTGGCTGCGGTAGACGCGCGACGGGTCGGTCCAGCTGTCGAACTGGGCGCTGGCGTCCTTGTGGTCGTCGGAATAGCGGGCGCCGGCCGACAGCTTCAGATCGTCCAGGATCTTATAGCCGGCGTGGGCGTAGACGGCGTAGCTGCTGGTCGTCTGCTTCAGGTCGAAATAGCCGCTGGGGCTGATGTAGACGGTGGGACCGGAATTGGTGTTGCCCTGTTCGTCACTGGCATAGGCGCCGATGACGAAGTCCAGCTTGCCGTATTCGCCGTTCAGCTGCGGTTCCACCGAATATTGCCGGGCGAAGCCGCGTTCCGGATAGGATTCCAGGTCCAGGTAGGTCTGGTCGTCGTCCAGGCCGCCGGTGTAGCGGGTGTAGCGAAAGCCGCCCAGCACCTTGGCCGTCAGGTTGTCGTTCAACTCCCAATTGGCGGTCAGCGAGGCGCCGCGGTTCTGGATGGTCTGCTTGAACAGTTCCGCGTGGTTGGAATTGCTGTCGTCCGGGTTGGCCGGCAGCAGGCTTTCGCTCAGGCCCAAGGTGCCGGTGAAGAAGCCATTGGGGTTGTTCACCTCCATGGTGGTGGGGGTCTTGCCGTAGATGCCGTTCATGGCGTCCAGGGTCAGCAGCAGGGAGAAGGTTTCCGAGGCCTGCAGCTTGGCGGCGGCCCGGCCCGACACTTCGTTGATCTCGCCCACATCCTCGGGCGCGTTCACCTTCAGGGCCTGGCCGATGCCGTCGCGGCGGTTGACGGCGGCGGTGAAGGACACGGCCAGTTTGTCGGTGACCTTGGTGTTGGTGTACACGTTGGCTTCCACCCGGGCGCGGCTGCCCACCTTCAGCTCCGCCTTGGTCACCTGCTCGTCACCCGGCTGGGCGGTGATGATGTTGACGGCGCCGCCGATGGTGTTCTTGCCATAGAGCGTGCCCTGCGGTCCGCGCAGCACCTCTACCCGCTCGATATTGGCCAGGGTCAGGTTGGACCCCATCTGCCGGCCCAGATAGACACCGTCGACATAAACACCCACGCCGGGGTCGGTGGTGATGATGTGATCCTGCAAACCGATGCCGCGGATGAAGATGGCGGCATGGGCCGGGTTGCCCACGCCGAAGCGGTTGATCTCCAGGTTGGGGACGTACTTGCCCACGTCCGCCAGGTTTTCCATGTTGCGCTGCTGCAGGTCCTCCGCCGTGAAGGCGGAGATGGCGGTCGGCGTCTCGGTCAGGCTTTCCGCCCGCTTGCGTGCCGTGACCACCACTTCCTGGAAGATCGAGTCGTCGGTGGCGGTGGCCGCCGTTTGCGCCTGGGCGCCGCCAGCCAGCACGGTGGCCGCGCCACCCGCCAGAAACGACGTCAGGACGGCGCGCGTCTTCTTCCGATCGTTGCCCTTTATAGGAACTGCCCTGTTCGACATTGTTATCCCCGTCTTTCGTGATTGGCTTTGACGAAAGCAGGCTCGATGGATTCCGCCCGTTTTATTGTGAGGCCACGTTTTGCCGTGGTGGGGCCGGGCGATCGTTGACGAGCCCCGAACCTACCCGCCCCGAGGCCCGCGGGCGGTTTGCCGCGCCTGTCGCTCCTGGGACGCCATCAGCATCGGCGCAGCCTGGGGTTGCGGCAACCGTTTTCTGACCGAATGGTCAGGTTTGGCCTGGCCGGAGGCCGGGCGCATTCCAACCGCGCCTACCACGGCCCTGTGTTCCGCGCCGGAGGTATGCCGGATGGCGTAGGCGGTTGATTTTGGCAGGTTTGGCCGGGCCGGGCGCTGGATGACGGTGCCCCCGAGTCGGCATGCGAAAAGGGCGGCCACGGGGGCCGCCCTTCGGAAATGCACGGTGTAACGACGGGCGCGGATGGATGGTCAGCTGACGCGGGTCGCCTTCGCCGGCCGGCTGCGGCCCACCACCATGGAATAGCTGCCGAACAGGCCGTGCATGACGCGCACCTCGTCGCCCGGCTTGGGATCGAAGGTCAGCGCCTCCTTGCTGACCCAGGTCTGGCCGTTGGCCAGGGTCACGGCGAACAGGCGATAGGGCAGGGCCACCGCCGAGGCGACCGTGGAGTGCATCTCCTCATCCTGTTCGGCGTCGTCCTTGGCCTGCTGCTCTTCCGTCCGCGGCAGCTTTTCCTTGCCGAACCGGGCCGTGGGATCCTCCGGCACGGCGGGGGTGGCCGGTGCGGCGTTGGCAGTGGCGGTGGGGGGGACGGCCGGAACGTTGGCCGCGGCGGCGGCCAGGGCGTCGTAGCAGGCCAGGCGCTGGGTGGCGTCACCAATGGCCCGGCAGGAGGCCAGGCTTTCGGCGGCGCGGGCCGGCTGCGGGGCGGCGGGTGCCACGGCCAAGGCCAGCAGTAGGGTGGCGGCCGTCAACGACGGCATCTTCTTGAACGACATGGTCCGGGATTCCTAAGGCGTGATCCGTGGGCGGCAGTGTGCCACGGCTTTAAACCGGGCGGAATAGCGACGGCTGTCGCCCAGGGTCAAGCAATCATCGCCAACGCATTGAAGGGCAAAAGAAAACGGCGGGCCCCGGGGGACCCGCCGTCTCTGGACTGAAGGCTATGCCGGGTTCGATTAGAACTTGGCGGAAGCCTGGAAGAAGAAGTAACGGCCCAGGCTGTCGTACACCTGAGAATAGGTGTTGCCGTTGATGTACGAGGAATTGCCGTTCACCTGGGTCGTGACCAGCGGCGGATCCTTGTCGAAAACGTTGTTCACGCCGCCGCTCAGGGTCAGCCAATCGCTGACCTGGTACGAGGCCGCGAAGTCGAAGTAATCGTAGCTGTCGATCTGGTTCAGACCGGGGATGCCGGTGCCGTGCAGCGTGGCGTTGCTGCTCTGCACTTCCCATTGGGTGCCGCTGATGTGGCGCCAAGCCACGGACAGCGTGGCATCCCACGGGGTTTCCCAGGTCGCGCGGACCTTGTGGCGCCACGTCGGCAGCGGGGTGGAGCAGGTGGCACCGTAGTAGCCGGCGCAGTCGTAACCATCCTCGCCCGGCAGGGCCACGACGACGAAGTCGAGCATGTAGGTGCCGGTGAAGTTGAAGTTCAGGGCGCCCAGCTTGTCGAGACCGATGTCGGCCAGATCCAGGCGGTAGTTGGCGTTGAAGTCGAGGCCCGACGTCTCTTCGCTACCGGTGTTCTGGTTGGTGTTGGTCACGTAGCCGGTGGTGCCCAGCCACAGCGAACCGGTGGCCGAACGCTTCACCAGCGGGCAGTAGTAGCTGCTGTTGATGCCGTTCAAGCAGTTGTTCAGGATCAGGTCGGCGCCGATACCACCGATCAGGCCGTCGATCTTGATGTTGTAATAGTCAGCCGAGAAGGTCAGGTCCGGCAGGAAGGTCGGGGTGATCACCGCACCCACGGTCAGGGTGTCGGCCGTCTCCGGCTTCAGGTCCGGGTTACCGCCTTCCAGGTCGTTGTACTGACCGGCGCCGTTGGCGACGATCTTGCCGTACTGGGCGGCCGTCACACCGGTGTTGGCGCACTGGGCGGCGGTCGCGGTGGGAGCGGCGCCGGCGCAGGGGTCGTTCGACAGGCCCAAGGCCACGCCCGACGGAGTGAACAGTTCGACGACGTTCGGGGCGCGGACGGCGTGGTTGAAACCGGCGCGGAAGCGGATGTCCGACGTCGGGGCCCAATCACCACCCACCTTGTAGGTGTCGGTGGCGCCGGAGGTGCTGTAGTCGGAGTAGCGG
The DNA here is from genome assembly GCF_007828045.1 of Nitrospirillum amazonense. GTDB lineage: Bacteria > Pseudomonadota > Alphaproteobacteria > Azospirillales > Azospirillaceae > Nitrospirillum > Nitrospirillum amazonense_C. The sequence goes on from NZ_VITN01000029.1 coordinate 31,692, forward strand.
TAGCCGCCTTCCAGGTTCAGGTCCTTAATGAAGGGCTTGTCCTGGACCAGCGGGATCTTGACTTCCATGTAGGCTTCACGAACGTCGTAGGCACCGGCCACGCCGTGCGTCGGACCGCCCTGGCCCGCCAGATCGCCGCTGTCGAACTCCTGGTCGACCTTCAGGGTCAGCTCTTCACGGCGGTATTCGGTGCCGAACGCGATGCCGATGCCGTGGTTGGCCAGCGGGCTCTGCAGGCCGTAGCGGCCCAGGTCGCCGCTGATGGAGACGTTCACGTCGTCCTGGACGGTCGAGCCTTCCTTGAAGCCCGGGGTCTGCAGGTAGCTCAGCGCCGCCGGATCGATGGCGGTGCTGCTGCTGAACACGTTGTAGGGCACGCAGCCGGCGGCCACGGCGGCTGCGTTGGCGCAGACCAGCTTGCCGTTGGCGTCGGTCGTGGCGTTGAACGCCTCGGCCGTGCGGGCCAGCGAGAAGTCGTTCTTGTAGGTTTCCGACAGGATGACGGTGCTGCGCTGGGCGTAGGCGTCATAGCTCCAGCCATCCCACAGGTCGCCCTTCAGGCCGACCAACTCGCGGTAAGAGGTGTGGCGCAGGTCGTCGATACGGCCGCCGCCTTCGACGTTACGGCGCAGGACACTGACATCGGCGCTGTCCGAGGCGGTCAGGCCGTTGTTGGTGCAGAGCGTCGTGACTTCGCTGGCCGACAGCAGCGGGCTGTTACAACCGATGAGGAATTCCTGACCGAACACGCCGGAAGGCGCGATCTGGGCGACCGTGTGGTCGTCGTGGAACATGAATTCGGTGTAGACCTGGACGTGCGGGTTGAACTCGTAATGGCCGAAGAAGCCCGCGGAATAGCGCTGGTCAGGACGCTGGTAGTAGTTGTACGGCGCGTAGTTGAACGCGTCGGCCGACGTGTAGTCGCGCAGGTTGGTACCGCTGACGACGTAGTCGCCGCCACCGATGTTGTCGATGATTTGGGCCGGGGCCGTGGTGCCCGAACCGCCGCACGAATAGGCGCCCTTGGAGGACACGCTGATGGCGCAGGCGCTGTAGTCGCGCTTATCCTGCGTCACCGCCATGGTCTTGCGATAATCGGCGTAGACGGTGATGTTGCCCTTGCCGTCGGGGGTGTTCACACCCAGCACGCCGGAGTAGGTGCGGGTGAAGCCGTCGGTGACGTCGTCTTCCGGCAGGCCGAAGTTACGCGCCTTGACGGCGTTCTGGAACCGCGTCGCGTCGTTGTTGTGCTGGTAGAAGCTGTAGCTGATGTCAGCCTTGGCGCCTTCGAAATTGTCGTCCATCACGAAGTTGACGACGCCGGCGACGGCGTCGGCGCCGTACACGGCCGAGGCGCCACCGGTCAGCACGTCGATGCGCTTCACCAGGGCGTCAGGGATTTCGTTCAAGTCGGCGGCCGGGTTCAGCGGCGAACCGGCGGGCATGCGGTGACCGTTGACCAGCACCAGGGTGCGGGACGGGCCCAGGTCGCGCAGGTCGACGGTGGCGGTGCCGGTGGAACCGTTGGAAATCGCGCTGCCCTGGCCGGCGAAGGCCTGGGGCAGGTTGTTGATCACGTCTTCGATGCGGGTGGCACCCTGCAGCTTGATTTCCTCGCTGCCGACGCTGGTCACCGGGCTGATGCCGGCGGACGAATCCGTCTTAATACGCGAACCGGTGATGACGATTTCCTGCAGATCGTCGGCCGCCGCCGCGGCGTAGGCCGTCGTCGACATCGTGAGGGCGCACACGCCAAGGGCGGCGCCCGTCAGCAGCGACTGACGGATCCTGCTCTCAAATCCCTTCATGTAGTCCATCTCCATTTCGGATTGGTTGTTCCCCGTTCGGCGCCGCCTGGGCGTGTTTCCCGGCCTCCGGCGGCAGCTCCCCAGTCCGCTTCTGCCCAGCGTTCTGTTTGGCTTGGGAGGAAGTTTTCCGATCACGTTAGCAATGCGTCAACGACCCAAGGGGTGGTGGGCCCGATTCCGTGCATGTCTGTAGCTTTTTGGTTACACTTAAGCGATAAACTTGCGCCAAAAATGTTGAAATTGGACAAAAATAACTCCGCGACAGAATGAGCTGTCCGACACACATCTGTTGCAAATTAAAAACCAAACGGTAACAGCGACAAATTGCATCGTTTCGCAGGCGCGATGGGGGATGCGCCGACGCGGCTGCCGAATCAGTAGGCGCCGCCGACGATTGCCCAAAGAGTGGGCGCCACCTGCTCGAATAGCGGGAATGTCGGGGTGGGACCACAATCCCATGGGTGGGCCACCCGCACGGGGGCGGCACGCACAAAGAAAAAGGGGCGACCCGAAGGCCGCCCCTTTCGCTGTACGGAACCGATGTCGCCGGGACGCCGGCCCTTCCATTTTCCCGGTCAGAACTTCGCGGCGATGGTGCCCATGAAGGTACGCGGGGCGCCGGTCAGATACCTAGCGAGGCTGCCGCCAGTGCCGTACGAGGTGTTGTTCGTCGTCGGCATGGTGTTCAGGTAGCGGCGGTCAAAGAGATTTTCAACGTTGAACTGCAGATAGGACTCATGCATGCCGAAGAAGTCCGGCAGGTCCAGGCGGACGTTGGCGTTGGCCAGGAAGAACGGCGTCGTCTTCTCGTCGTTGGTGTCGGAGGCCGCGCGCTCGCCCGTGTACTTGCCTTCCAGGCCGAAGGTCAGGCTCTGGATGGGCTTATACTCGACGCGGCTGGCGACCATCCATTCCGGCGTATCCACCAGCATCTTGCCGGCGGTGTGGAAAGTGATGCCGCCGTTGACGACGTCGTTCAGCACTTCGGAGTGGGTGTAGCTGGCGGAACCGTAGAACGTCAGGTTCTCCAGGATGTTGAAGCCGGCTTCGGCCGACACGCCGTACAGCTCGACCTGGCCCAGGCTGCGGTCGATGAAGGTGCTGCCGCTGGGGTCGCTGGGATCCTGCGACGACACGATGCGGTTGTCATACTTCGTGTACCAGGCCGACAGCGACGAGATCAGTTCCTGGGTCTGGTAGCGGTACCCGAGTTCCAGGTTGTAGGTCTTTTCCGGCTCAACCGCCTTGGGGTCACGGATCACGTTGTACAGGTTGTCCGTGCGCGGCGCGGAGAAGCCTTCCGAGAACTGGAAGTAGACTTGGTGTGCCTGGGTCAGCTGATAGCTCACGCCGAGGCTGGGCAGGGCGTCGCTGAAGTCCTTGGTACCCGTGAACGGCGTCTTATAGAGGGTGCCGGTCGTGGGCAGCGTGCCGCTGGTGCAGTACTGATTGGACGACAGCGAGACGCCGCTCGGCGCTGTGGAATAGGTGTAGCAGTACTGGTTCAGCTCACGATGGAAGAAGGGCAGGCGCAGGGCCGGGACGACCGTTAAGGCCTGATCGAACGCCTTGTAGACGTATTCCATCGATGCCTGGTTCAGTTCGGCGATGGAGTAGCGGTTGCGGCGTTCCAGCTGGGCGCCGTCGTTGGCGAAGATGCCGCCCGGGAACGCGGTGGCGTACTTGCCGCCGAACGCATCCAGCGGAGTGCCATCGGACCCCAGCAGCGTGGGCTCGTTGGTCTGGCGATGACGGCCGTAGTCGATGGTGTAGCCGACGCGGAAGCGGTTGTCCTCGTTGATGTCCCAGATGACGGACGAGGTGACGCCGGTGCGGAAGGTGTTGGTGTTGTTGGGTGAGTACAACAGGACGGTGTCCAGGACGTCGCCATCGCCGTTCAGGTCCACGCCCTTCCCGCCCTTGGCGGCGCCGATCAGGCGGGGGTCGTTCTCCTTCACGCTGACGCTGCCGCCGCCGTTGGCCAGCGTATATTGGAAGTAGGGATCGACGGTCAGCATGACGTCGTCATCGAGATGGAAGCGCGACTGCCCGCGCACGTTCCCGGTGTTGGACGGGTTCTGGTACAGCTTGTAATAGTTGCTGTCGCCCGACGGCACCGCGTCCGCCTTGCCCGGGGTCGCCGGCTGCGGGATCCAGGTCGTGCCTTCGTCGTAGAAGTAGTTGCTGGCGAAATTGTTGCGGGTGCCGGTATTGTAGCTGAAGTTACGGTTTTCGTTGTAGTGCGCGGCCACGCTGATGAAGTCGCCGCCGCCCAGATCTTCGTAGATGCGACCGTTCACCTGCTTCTTCTGCAGGTCGCCCGGGCCCTTGAACTTGTCATAGTCCTGGTACGAGGCGGCGACGAAGGCCGAGGTGCGGTTGCCGGGGCCGAAATCGCCGGTATCCAGCACGCTGAAGACACGCTTGAAGTTGTTGCTGCCGAAAGACAGTTTCGTCTCCATGCCCAGTTCATCGCGCGGCTTGCGCGTCTGGACATTGATGGTGCCGCCGGTGGCCGAAGCGGTGGGGCTGTCGACGTCCGTGGTGCCGATGTTGACGGTGGCCTGGTTGACCAGTTCGGCGTCAATCACCTGGTTGGAATAGATGGCGTAGTTGCCGGTGTCGTTCAGCGGGATACCGTCGAAGGTGAACGACACACGGTTGCCGTCGAAGCCGCGGATGCGGATGCTGCCGCCGGATGAACCGTAGGCGTCACTGTTGGTGAAGTTCACGCCAGGCAGCATGTTGATGGCTTGCAGGACGGACTGGCCGGCGGTTTCTGTGGACAGGTATTTCTGGTCGACGGTGGAACGAGCCTTAGGCGCCGTCTCGGCCTGGATCAGGCCGCCGATCTGCGGCTGCTGGCGCGCGCCGGTGATGATGATCTCATCCATCTGCGAGGCCGTGGACTGCGCCAGCGCCGGAGCGACCCAGGCGGTGGCGGTCGCCAGGGCGACCATGCCCGTGCCGAGCTTCAGGAAAGTGGCGTAGCGGCGCCCCGGCGCCTGCGCGCGATTAAGCTTCTTCATCGATTGCCCCCAGAATTTGGATCGTTCGTCGTTCGGTCAGCCACACACCCGTCCGCACCCGTTCGTTCAGCCAGGTGAGGCCGTGTCGGGCGCTTTATTCCCTTCTTCGTATTACAACACCATTACAGAGGCGCGGCCTTCTTGCCCAACCCCCACCAAAACGCGCCGATTTGCCCCCAACTGTGGCCGTCAAAGCACATATCATGCGGGCGGCGCGACAAAGTGCAGCGCAGCCTTTTTGCGCCAAAATGGGAAGAAAATAGTTATTTATCAAATAGATGAATATTGACGCACATGCGTGTGCCATCTGTGTCGGGCCAAGTGTTGCAGAATGATGAAATCTTGACCTGTTGATCAGGAATTTGGCCGAATCAGCACCGTGGGCGGCGGCGCGGACGGCGGGCCGGCCGGGAGGCCCGGCATGTCCGGAACGGCATGGTGGAATGACGGGACCTTCCTACCACCCAATCGTCAGCCTTGCGGGGGGCGCCCGCTCTTGGCGGGGGCGACGGCCGGCCCTAATATAGATATTGGTATGCCTTCCAGAGGCTTGCTGGCCAGGGGCTTGCCGGCTGTAATCGGGGGCGGTGCATGCGGCGCGCGGACGGTGAGGGGTGATGCGGCTACCGGGACTGCGCAGCAGGCTGCTGTTGCTGCTGGTGGCCGTCATCGGCGCCATGGCGGCCCTGATGGTGGCGGAAGGGCAGTCCAGGCGCCAGGCGGCGGTCATGGCCGCCCGCGCCCACGTGCGCATCCTGACCCAGGTGGCGGAGGAGGAACACCGGGTGCTGGTGGAGCAGCTTGGCCACCTGGTGGAAACCGTCGCCCTGCAGGAGGTGGATCTGTCGGCCGGCGACTGCGCCGGCGACCTGGTCCGGCTGAAGGCGGCGGAGCCGTGGATCGCCAACGTCTTCCTCTCGCGGCCCGACGGCACCACGATCTGCGCCTCCACCGGCAACCCCCCGGCCGCCCTCAATGTCAGTGACCGCCCCTATTTCCAGGAGGCGCTACGCACCGGCCGCGCCACGCTCAGCGACTATATGATAGGCCGCACCACGCGGGCCCCCATCCTGGCCATGGCCCGTCCCATCCTGGGACCGGACGGTCAGGTCAAGGCCGTGGCCCGGGCCAGCATGCGGCTGAACTGGGCCGGCCGTCTGGCAGCCATGGCCGCCGACATGCCCAATGGCCTGTTCGCCATCGTCGATGCCAAGGGCGAGGTGCTGGTGCGCTTTCCCGCCCCGGCGCAGGCGGCCCCTCCGGCGGCGCCCACCCAGGTGGATGGTCCAGCCGCCCCGCCGGGGGACAACCAATTGGGTGCCGTCCTTACCGGCCAGCGGCTGGACGACGCCCTGGTGTCGCAACTGTTCGCGCAGCCCACGGGCACGCTGCTGTCGGCGGGGCTGGACGGCGTGCCGCGCATCATCGGCTTCGGCACCCTGCAGGGTATCAATGCCCGCGTTGTGGTCAGCCTGCCCCGGGCCGAGGCGGTGGGCGAGGCGGACGAGGATTTCTGGCGCAGCATGATGGGCCTGGCGGCCGTGGCCGCCGCCGCCTTCCTGCTGGGGATCTTCGCGCTGGAAACCTCGGTCATGAGCCGCCTGGGCACCCTGACCCGGGTGGTGGAGCGGATCGGCAGGGGCGAGCGGGGCGTGCGCGCGCCCGAACGGGCGTCGGACGCCGAATTCGCCGTGCTGGCCCGGGCCATTAACACCATGGCCCATAACCTGGAACAGGGCGCCACCGACCTGGCGGAGCGCGAGGTGCGCTTCCGGGACCTGATCGACGTGTCCACCGACTGGTACTGGGAGGCGGATCCCGACCGCCGGCTGACCTATGTGTCGCCCGGCGTGCGGTCCATTGGCCTCGATCCCCTGCGCATGGTGGGGCAGAAGCAGGTCGGCAGCCTGACCCCCACGCCGGAGACGGCCGCCGCCCTGGCCGGTGGCGCCGACAAGCAGGAATTCCGCGACCTGCGCTATGTCGTCAGCCACCCCAGCGGCAGGCGCTACCACATCGTGCTGTCGGGCCGCCCGCTTTATGACGCCGACGGTGCCATCCGGGGCTGGCGCGGCGTCGGCCGCGACATCACCGCCCTGGTGGAGGCGCGCGACGCGCTTGAGGAGAGCGAGGCCCGCTTCCGCCTGCTGGCCGACCGCGCCAGCGATATCATCCTGTTGACGCGGCCCGATGGCACCCGCCTCTACGTCTCCCCCTCGGTGGAACGCATCCTGGGTTATGGCGTGGCGGAATTCACGCGGCTGCCCCTGTCGGAGCTGCGCCATCCGGACGACCAGGCCATCGACGCCACCCTGGACGCGTTGTCGGCGGCCGCCTCGCGGGCCGGTTCCGGGGCGGCGGGTGCGGTGGCCGAGGGCGATCTTGCCCGCGGCGTTTCCGCCCGCTTCCGCCTGCGCCACAAGGGCGGCCGCTGGATCTGGCTTGAGACCATCATTTCCCTCACCCGGGGCGACGACGGGATGCCCCTGCTGATCTCCGCCGCCCGCGATGTCACCGAGCGGGTGCGGCAGGAGGAGGAATTGCGCGCCGCCCGCGACACCCTGACCGCCGCCGCCGCCGAGCTGGAGCAGGCGCGCCGCGTGGCGGAAGACGCCAACGCCGCCAAGTCCGCCTTCCTGACCGCCACCAGCCATGAAATCCGCACCCCACTGAACGGCATCATCGGGGCCGTGCAGCTGCTGGCGGCGGAGCCGCTGGCGCCCCTGCAGCGCGACCTGGCCGTGATCATCCGCGACAGCGCGCAGACCCTGTTGCTGCTGGTGGACGACCTGCTGGACCTCTCGAAGCTGGAGGCTGGGCGGGTGGACCTGGTGGCGACGGACTTCCAGCTGGCCGCGGTGGTGACGGAGGCCGCGCGCCTGATGGAAGGCCAGGCCCGGGCCAAGGGCCTGGTGCTGAGCACGCGCATCGCGCCCGAGGCGGCGGCCACCTTCCGCGGCGACGCCCGCCGTCTGCGCCAGCTGCTGCTGAACCTGCTGGGCAACGCGGTGAAGTTCACCGACAAGGGGCAGGTCCAGCTGACGGCCGAGGTGGTCGAAGGTGCGCCGGCGGTGAACGGGGGCAGCCCGCGCGACGTGCGCGTGGTGCTGACGGTGCGTGACACAGGCATCGGCATGACGGCGGACCAGCAGGCGCGGCTGTTCAACCGCTTCGTCCAGGGTGACGACGGCATCGCCCAGCGCTATGGCGGCAGTGGCCTGGGCCTGTCCATCTGCCGCGAACTGGTGACCCTGATGGGCGGCACCATCACCCTGGACAGCTCACCCGGCCAGGGCAGCACCTTCACCATCGACCTGACGCTGCCGCGCCTGCCTGGCCAGGCCGCGGCCACGGACGAAGCGGCACCGCCCCCCGCCGCCCTACCCCCCGGCCCCCCGCCCCCCGGCGCCCCGCCCAGGCGTGGCGCCGGCCGCCGCGTGCTGGTGGTGGAGGACAACAGCATCAACGCCCGCCTGACGGAGATGATGCTGCGCACCGAAGGCTATGCCGTTGAATTGGCCGGCGACGGGGCCGCGGGCGCCGCCATCGCCCTGGGCCAGCCGCCGGTGGATCTGGTGCTGATGGATATCCAGATGGCCGGCCTGGACGGGCTGGAGGCGACGCGCCGCATCCGCGCGGGCGAACCGCCGGGCCGCCGCGTGCCGGTCATCGCCATGACTGCCAACGCCATGGTGGGCATGCGTGAGGAATACCTGGCCGCTGGCATGGACGACTATGTGTCCAAGCCCTTCGACCAGGGCCGCTTCCTTGACCTGGTGGCCCGCTGGACCGGCGCGCCGGCGCACCCTGGCGCGACGGAGGGGCCACGGCCCATGGCCGGCCCCGGCGACGGCTTTCCCATGGCCGACCAGCCCCTGTTCGATGGCGAGCCGCTGGCCAAATTGGTGGACTTGGCGGGGCGCGACGGCACGGTGGACATGGTGCGGGAGTTCGTCAGCTTCGGGCAGGCGCGCATCGCCCGCACCGCCGGCCTGGTCACCGCCGGCAACCTGCCCGAGGCGCGGCGTGAGGCGCACAGCCTGATCTCCACCGTGGGCAATCTGGGCCTGCGCCGCCTGCAGTACCTGGCGCAGTCGCTGGAGCAGGCGTGCATCCAGGGCGACGCCGAAGAGGCGCGCCAGCTGGTCGCCGCCATCGTCGGCGTGGCGCCGGCGTCCTGGGCCGCCCTGGCCCGGGATTACCCCGTGCCCATCGCCGCCGCCTGAGGTGTGCCTGTCACGCGCTACCGATCAAAATCCCTGTCGCGAACACCAGCAGGCCGCCGATGATGACCTGGAAGGCGGCGGCCAGGAAGGTCGTGTCCATGTAGCGGTTGCGGATCCAGGAGATGACGCCCAGCTCCACCATCACAACGGCGGCGGCGGCGGCCGTGGCCGTCCAGAACTGGGGGATGAGATAGGGCAGGGTGTGCCCCAGGCCGCCCACGGCGGTCATGACACCGCAGACCAGGCCGCGCAGCCAGGGGCTGCCCCGGCCGGTCAGGCTGCCATCGTCGGACAGCGCCTCGGCGAAGCCCATGCTGATGCCGGCGCCCATGGCCGCGGCGATGCCCACCAGAAAGGTCTGCCAGGTGTCGTGGGTGGCGAAGGCGGCGGCGAACAGCGGCGCCAGGGTGGAGACGGAACCGTCCATCAGCCCGGCCAGGCCCGGCTGCACCACCTGCAGCACGAACAGGCGGCGTTCCGACGCGTGCTCCTCCTCCCGCACCTGGGGCGTCACCAGGCGGGACTCTAGCTGCTCCGCCCGCGCCTCGTGACGGCGCTCCTCATCCGCCAGGTCGCCCAGCAACTGCCGGATGGCGGCGTCGGTGGAGCGGCGGGCCGCCCGGGTGTAGAAGCGCTTGGTCTCCGCCTCCATCAATTCGGCCTGCTGGCGCACCGCCTCCAGGGACAGCGGGCGGACCAGCCAAACCGGCTTGCGCTGCACGAAGCCGCGCACATCCTGGCGGCGGATCAGGGGGATATGCTCCCCGAAGCGCTGGCGGTACAACTCGATCAGGCGGTGGCGATGGCCGTTCTCTTCCGCCGCCAGGGCATTGAAGACCTTGGCGCTTTCCGGAAAGTTCTCGCGCAGGCCGGTGGCGAACTCGTCGTAGATGCGCGCGTCCTCCTCCTCCAGGGACACGGCCAGCGCCAGCAGCTCCTGTTCGGTGAGGTCGGAGAAGTCCTTCATGGGGATGGCCTTGCGCAAGAGCGGGGAATGCCGGGAAGACTAGCCAAGTCATGGCGCCCGTCAACCCGCCGCGTGCGCGAGAGATGCGGAATTCTCGAGTAATAATAATGAGTTGCGCTTGCTGTCCCGAGATGGACGCCATGGCGTGGCGGCATGGGCTCCCTGCGCGCGATCCCCCTCATCAGCCGGGGTCTTCCGCGTTAAACTCCCGCCCTATCCCATCCTTCGAGGACGCCTGGGCATGTTGAGCTGGCAGACCCTATCGGCCTTCGCCGTCACCTGCTTCTTCCTGTCGGCCACCCCCGGCCCCAACATGCTGTTCGCCATGGGCATCGGCCTGCGCCATGGCGTGCGCGCGGCGGCCTGGGCGGGGGCGGGCATGTGCCTGGCGCTGGGCGCCATGGCCGGCCTGTCGGCGGTGGGCATGGCGGCGCTGCTGCAGGCTTCTTCCACAGCCTTCATGGTGGTGAAGGTGCTGGGCGTGGCCTATCTGCTGTACCTGGGCGTCCAGGCCTGGCGGGCGGACCCGAAGGAGACGCTGCGCGCCGAGGCCGACGCGGAACAGCGGGGGGAGGCTGTGCGCCCCGCTGACGCCCGCGCTCACCGGCTGCTGCTGCGCGGCCTGCTGGTCTGCGGTTCCAATCCCAAGGCGCTGATCTTCATGGCCGCCTTCTTCCCCCAGTTCATCGACGCCGGCCAGCCGCTGACGGCGCAGCTGGTCTTGCTGACCGTGCTGATGGTGGTGATCGAGTTCGGCTGGATCCTGACCTACGCCATCGGCGGGCAAACCCTGGCCGGCCGCCTGCAGACGCCCAAGGCCGCCCGCCAGCTGAACCGCCTCACTGGCGGCCTGCTGATCGGGGCCGGCGGCATCCTGGCGCTGATGCGGTGACGGGGGGCGCTGACTGACGGGTATCGCGCCCGTGTAAGCCGGGTCGCTTGCGGATCCGCGTCCATGGCCTACAGTGGGCGCAGGACCGGCTTGCGGTTCGTCCTGGGTATCATCCATGTCGGGGTGTCATGCGTTCGCGTCGTTTTTCCGCTTCCATCGTCGCCGCCGGCTTGGCCGCGTCCCTGCTGTCCGGCTGCGCCTTTTTCGAGGGTGACGACGATACCGCCCCCGCCAAGCCCGGCGACGGCTTGTTGTCCCGGTTGGCCCAGGATCCTGAGGCCCAGCCTGCGGGTTCCGCCCAATCGGTGACGCAAGCGCCCACCGCCTCGCCGGCCGCCCCGATCAATGTTCCCGTCCTGCCGGCGCCGGCGGTCCAGGCGCCCCCCGAGAACACGCCCCTTGGGCAGGCCGCGCCCATCCAGACGCCCGATACCATCATGCCCGGCGCCCAGGGGCGGGCGGGTCAGATGGCCGTGTCCACCCTACCGCTGGACGGCCACATCAATCCCCCCGTCGACCCGCCGGACGCGCAGCGGCTGGTGGCCCAGGCCGATGCGCAGATGGAGGATAAGAACGGCAAGGGCCCGTCGTCGCAGGACATGGCCTCGGCCCTGGCGCTGTTCGACCAGGCCATGGCCCGTGGCAGCCTCAAGGCGCGCGAGGCGCTGGCGGTCTACTACTACTATGGCCGGGGCACGGCCCGGGATCCGCAGAAGGCGGCGCAGGTGGTGAAGCCCGCCGCCCAGGCCGGCCTGGGCATGGCGGCGCTGATCTACGGCCAGTTGTACAACAACGGCAGCATCCCCGGCGGCGGCGCCGGCGAGGCGCAGTACTGGTACAACATCGCCCGCCGCGCCGGCTGCGCCCCCTGCATATCCAGCCACCAGGAATTCCTGAACAGCATCGAGGCCAAGCTGAACCTGCCGGCCAGCAAGGGGCAGGGCGACTTGGCCAGCGACCCCATCGTGCTGGCCGGCATCACCGACAGCGCCGCCGGCGCCAAGCGCGAATACACCACGCTGGGCATCCTCTACCCCGGCTGGAAGCAGGTGGAACAGCGCCAACTGACGGAAAGCGGCCGCATGCTGGACCAGTTCACCCTGGAAAACCCCCAGCAGCGCCGCGTGCGCGTCTATTTCGACGCCACCGGCTGGGGCAAGCCGGCAGCCAAGGCGAAGTAGAAAGCCAGCCCAGCGGATGCTGACGCCCGGAATCAGGAAACCCGGCTGAACACAAAGCCCGGCTATTGATTCCAGGCGCGGCGCAGGGCCTGGCCGCAGGCCATGCTGGCCAGATAGGCCTTGGGCGCCATGACCTCGCGCGCGATCAGGCCATAGGTGCGGCGGTCGGCGCTGATCCAGGGATAGAAGCCCATCATGCCCGGGCTGCTGAAGGCGCCGTCGCCGCCGGGGCCATCCTCCACCCAATGGTTCAGGCTGTAGTGCCAGGGCTGGGGCAAATCCGGCGCCTGCACGGCCGCGCAGTCCGGTCCCTGGGTACAGACGGGGTGGCTGCCCAGCAGGTCGTGGATGCGCAGATGGCCGGACACCACCTTGCGCAGGAAGGCGCCATAGGCGGCCGGGCTGGCCTTCAGGCCGCCGGACACGCGGGGGGCGGCATAGTCCAGGTGCAGGTCCGGGCCCAACACCCGCCGCACCTCCGCCGCCAAGCCGTAGCGGTCCAGATCGCCTAGGCCCAGGGTGGTCGCCAGATGCTGGTCGTGGCCGCCGTTATAGCTGAACCGGCCCTGATGCTCGGCATTCAGCAGGCCGTTGCCGCGCCGGTCCAGGCAGGCGGCCACGGTGTGGGCGGCGAAACAGGCCAGCGGGTTGAAGTTGTCATAGCCGGACCGCATCTCCAGCGCGTCCAGCTGGTCCGGCGTCAACTGGCCGCCCACCCGCTCCACCACATAGGCGGCGAAGACCAGCTTGCTGGCGCTGGCCACCTGCAAGGGCTTGTTGGCGCTGTAGCGGCTGCCCCGGGTACCGCTGGCCAGGGTCCCGCTGCCGTCGCCGATCTCCCAATAAAAATCGCCCATTTCCCGGCAGGCGGCGTCGGTGCCGGCCGCCGCCGCCACGGCCGCGCGGCGGCGGGCCAGGCCATGATGGGGGTCGGCCTTCTGGTACGCCTGGGTCTGCAGGGCATCCACCGGCATGGCATGGGCGACCTCTGGGGCGGCCTCTGGGGCGACCTCCGGCGAGGCCGATGACGGGGCCGGCGATTGGGCGCCGGCCCCGGCGGCGGCCATCAAGGCGGCACCCGACAGGCCTGCCGCCAGGGCGGCCGCCCGCCATTTCATCGCCATTTCCAACACCCGCCGTTGCACACGCACGTCCGCCGACCACACCCATTGCCCAGAGCGCGGCCATGATATCAGCCACCCCCGGTGGCGGGTATGGACGGGGCCGGTACTGTCGTCTTTGTCGCAGGCGGGCTATCCGGGTGATATGCACCTCACGCGCGCATTGCATGGAAAATACATACGTATTAATTGTGATGCCGCCTTCAATTGGGACGTTCTCGTGGGCGTCCTGCAATCAGCGGGAGTGAATGGGATGGCGACGATCTATGATGCATGGCAGACCACCTTCTTCTTCAACAACATCGCCAATGACGCCAGCGGGCAGGACGTGACGGTGGACTTGGATAAGTCCCTGCCGAAAAGCGCCGCCCTGCAGGCGGGCGCCACGGCTGCGGCCGCGCAGCTGACAGCCATCCTGACGGCCGGCATCGACAAGGCGATCAAGGCCGCCGGATCGCAGTTGGGGGCTGACGACTGGACCGTGGTGTGGGGCCCCCAGGCCCTCTGCATCGATCCGGTCTTCGGCAGCGTGCGTTGGGAGGCGCCGACCCCCACCGCCCGCTTCAACGCCGCCAACGCCCTGTTCGTGGTCTACAGTCCCACGCTGGCCCGCTACGTCGTGGCCATCGCCGCCACCAACTTCAAATCCTTCTACGACTGGCTGAAGGAGGATTTCGCCGTGGCCACCGTGGTGGCATGGGAGGGGGCCTTGCAGGTGTGGAACGGCGGCACCAACGACACCCAGCCCGGCGACCAGGTCCCCTGCATCTCAATGGCGACCTACACCGGCATCACCAACCTGCTCGGCATCATCGATACCCAGATCACCAAGCAGACTTTGGTGACCTTCCTCAAGGGGTTGACCCCGCCGTCCGGCACCACGCTGACCTTCACCGGCCATTCGCTGGCGGGCGCCTTGTCGCCGACGCTGGCCATGGCTTGCTTCGATCCCACCGCCGGCCTGCTGCGGGGCGGTTCGTGGGCGGCCGGCGACGCCATGATCTACGCCACCGCCGGCGCCACCCCCGGCAACGCCCCCTTCGCGGCGCTGGTCAACGGCACCGCCTGGGCGGGCGGCGACCAGACGGGCAGCCAGCCCTGGCAGATCTGGAACCACGACATGTACAACAATGTGGACGTGGTGCCCCACGCCTGGGGTTCCGCCATGCTGGACGCCATTCCCGGCTATTACGGCACCTATTACGGCGCGCTGACGACCGACCTCATCACCCACCTCATCTCGCACGCCCGCGCTTATGCCAAGAAGGGGGAAGCCGTGGCCGGCCCCTACACCCCCATCAACAACCAGGCGCTGAATTCCGAGGGCCAGTCCGCCGCCTTCGACGAATTCGTCTCCAGCTACAAGGTGTCTGAGGGTGGTGGGGAGGTGATCGAGTACCTGACCCCGGCCCAGGCCGCGGTGGTATCACCCCCGCCCACGGACAAGACGCAGGTGTCCTGGACCGAACAGGTGCTGTTCCAGCACACCACGGCCTATGGTCAGCTGATCCTGCAGAACCCGCCCCAGCCGGTGAAGTCGGCGTCTTGAGCCAGCCGGTGAAGTCGGCGTCCTGAGACCGACGGCGATCCAATAGAACCCCAATAAGGAAAGGCCGGCGTCCATCCGGGCGCCGGCCTTTCCCCGCGGTCTTCGCCCCTTTTGCTTGGGCGTTCCTCCCCCTCCCCCCGGGACCTCAGGAACCCGTTTCCATCAGCCGGTCATAGGCCGGCAGGGTGAGGAATTCGGCGAAGCGGTGCTGGAACACCAGCTCGGAGAACAGGCGCGCCGCCTCCTCATGCCGGCTGTGGGCCAGGGCCACCTCTCCCACGCGGCCGATCCAGGCGGCCAGTTCCTCCTCGATGATGCGTTCCACCAGGGCATGATCGACGGTGCGGCCGTCGTCCAGCTTGGCGCCGTGGCGCAGCCACTGCCAGACCTGGGCGCGGCTGATCTCGGCCGTGGCCGCATCCTCCATCAGGTTGAACAGGGGCACGCAGCCCTGGCCGCGCAGCCAGGCCTCGATATAGCCGATGCCCACCGCCACGTTCTGGCGCAGGCCGGCCTCGGTGCGCGGGCCCTGAGGGATGGCCAGCAGATCCTCCGCCGTCACCCGCACGTCGTGGCAGGTGGCGTGGATCTGGTTGGGCGTGCGCATCAGGTCGTCGAAGATCTCGCGCGCCACCGGCACCAGCGCCGGATGGGCCACCCAGGTGCCGTCATGGCCGTTGCGGGCCTCCCGCTCCTTATCCGCCCGCACCTGGGCGAAGGCGCGGTCGTTGGCGACGGGATCGTCCTTCACCGGGATGTAGGCCGCCATGCCGCCGATGGCGGGGGCGCCCCGGCGGTGGCAGGTCTTCACCGCCAGGCGGGAGTAGGCGTTGAGGAAGGCCTTGTCCATGGTGACGGCCGCGCGGTCGGGCAGCAGGGCATCGGGGTCGTTCCGGAACTTCTTGATGAAGCTGAAGATATAATCCCAGCGGCCACAGTTCAGGCCGGCGGAATGGCAGCGCAGCTCATATAGAATCTCGTCCATCTCGAAAGCCGCCAGGATGCTTTCGATCAGCACCGTGGCCTTGATGGTGCCCGGGGGCAGCTCCAGGCATTCCTGGGCGTGCAGGAACACGTCGTTCCACAGCCGCGCCTCGGCCCGGCCCTCGATCTTGGGCAGGTAGAAATAGGGGCCGCTGCCCCGGGCCAGCAGTTCGCGGGCGTTGTGGAAGAAGTGCAGGCCGAAGTCGAACAGGGCGGCCGACACGGGCCGGCCGTCGATCAACACATGCTTTTCCTCCAGGTGCCAGCCGCGCGGGCGGACCATCAGCACGGCGACCTTGTCGTTCAGGGCGTAGTGCTTGCCCGACACGGGATCGGTGTGGGTGATGGTGCGGCGGATGGCGTCGCGCAGATTGACCTGGCCGTCCATGACATTGGACCAGGTCGGGGCGTTGCTGTCCTCGAAATCGGCCATGAACACCTGCGCGCCGGAATTCAGCGCGTTGATGATCATCTTGCGCTCGACGGGGCCGGTGATCTCCACCCGGCGGTCGCGCAGGTCGGCCGGCTGCGGCTCGACCATCCATTCTTCATGCCGGGCATAGCCGCAGGCGGGGTTGAAGGCCGGCTTCTCACCGGCGTCCAGGCGCGCCTGGCGCTCCACCCGCTTTTCCAGCAGATAGCGCCGGCGCCAGCCGAAGCGGCGTTCCAGGTCGGCCACGAAGGCCAGGGCGGCGGGGGTCAGGAGGACATCATAGCCGGGCTTGGACGCGGCGCGGATCTCGATACGGCCTACCGGGGCGTCCGGGGACAGGCGGGGGGCCGAGGGGGCGAGCAGAGCGTCAGGCATGATACCTCTCCCTTCAGATCAGGGGGCCTGTCGCGGCGCGGCTCAGGCCCTCGAGGCGGTGATTTAGGGGGCAGGGGTGCGGCGGCGGGACGCTCCAGCGTCGTTTAAACCCCGTCGCCGCACCCTTGCCAGGGCAGGGGATGGAATGGGCCATCCCCGCCGATCTCGTGGACGCGTTGGAATTCAGTGAAATGGAATTCGGTGAAATCCGGAGGGGAAACCGGGCGGCGGCGGGACGCTCCAGCGTCGTTTATTCCCGCCGCCGCCCGAAAGGTGATCCCAGGCGAACGGTGCGTCGGCCTTCCCTGGGATCACCCGTTCCGGGAACCTTGATCGATCAGTGGAACTGGTCGGTCTCGGTCGAGTCCTTCATGGCGGTGGTGCTGCTGGTGCCGCCGGTGATCGCCATGGACACGGCGTCGAAGTAGCCGGTGCCCACCTCGCGCTGGTGCTTCACCGCGGTGAAGCCTTGCTCGACGGCGGCGAATTCCTTCTGCTGCAGCTCGGAGAAGGCGGCCATGCCGCGCTCCTTGTAGCCGCGCGCCAGCTCGAAGGTGGCGTAGTTCAGCGAGTGGAAGCCCGCCAGGGTGATGAACTGGAACTTATAGCCCATGGCGCCCAGCTCCTGCTGGAAGCGGGCGATGGTCGCCTCGTCCAGGTTGGCGCGCCAGTTGAAGCTGGGCGAGCAGTTGTAGGCCAACAGCTTGCCCGGGAACTGCTTGTGCACGGCCTCGGCGAAGCGGCGGGCGTCATCCAGGTTGGGCTTGGACGTTTCCCACCACAGCAGGTCGGCATACGGAGCGTAAGCCAGGCCGCGGGCGATGCAGTAATCGACGCCCATGCCCTTGCGGATGCGGAAGAAGCCTTCCGGCGTGCGGTCGTTGCGGTCGATGAAGGGATGGTCGCGCTCATCCACGTCGGACGTGATCAGCTGCGCGCTTTCCGCATCCGTGCGGGCCACCACCAGGGTGCTGGTGCCGGAGACGTCGGCGCCCAGGCGGGCGGCGTTCAGGATGCGGATGAACTGCTGGATGGGGATCAGCACCTTGCCGCCCAGGTGGC
Source organism: Nitrospirillum amazonense (assembly GCF_007828045.1). GTDB lineage: Bacteria > Pseudomonadota > Alphaproteobacteria > Azospirillales > Azospirillaceae > Nitrospirillum > Nitrospirillum amazonense_C. The sequence continues at coordinate 49,319 of NZ_VITN01000029.1, forward strand.
CGCACTTCTTCTCCGACGCCAGCTGGTCCTCGAAATGGACGGCGGCGGCCCCGGCCTCGATCATGGACTTCATCAGCTCATGGGCGTTCAGCGGACCGCCGAAGCCGGCCTCGGCGTCGGCGACGATGGGCACCATCCAGTTGATGTCGTCCTTGCCTTCGGAATGGGAAATCTGGTCGGCGCGCAGCAGGGCGTTGTTGATGCGCTTCACGACGCTGGGGACCGAGTTGGCCGGGTACAGGCTCTGGTCCGGGTACATCTGGCCCGCCAGGTTGGCATCGGCCGCGACCTGCCAGCCGGACAGGTAGATCGCCTCCAGGCCGGCCTTGGCCATCTGCACCGCCTGGTTGCCGGTGAAGGCGCCCAGGCTGTGGACGTAGGGCCGGGTGTGCAGCAATTCCCACAAGCGGCGGGCGCCCAGCTCGGCCAGGGTATATTCGATCTTCACCGTGCCGGACAGGCGCTTCACGTCCTCCATGGTGTAGTCGCGCTTGATACCGTCGAAGCGGCGGGCATGCAGCGCCTTCAGGTCGGTGGGGGTGGGGCCTTGATCCAGCGGAGCCATGATCGCCTAATTCCTTTCATTCAAGACGTCGGACGGCCTTTTGAGCGAGGTTGGAACCATGATGGTTCCGGCCGACCTGATGATGTTCCCGTGACCGCCGGCGTTCGCCTGTTTCGCACTGCGTCCGTCGCGTTCACTGCACTGCATTAGACTTGGCGATTTGGTAAACTGGATCAATAAGTCTTTGATTGAAAAGTGGTAATGATGTAATCTCTTGTAATGTCGGTAAGTGAAAACTTGTAAAGTTTGTAAATTAACTTACCCTTCCGGCGCAGTGCGGAAGGGGTGGGAACCAAGCGGCGGCGGGGCCAAGGCCCCGTAGAACAGGCCGCCCAGGGGCCGGATGGGAGGGGTGGCGCGCGATGGCGGCGGAAAAGAAGGCGATGCTGGGCCACAAGGTGCGCCGCCTGCGTCGCGACCTGCACCTGACCCAGGCCCAGATGGCGGAGATGCTGGCGATCTCCCCCTCCTATCTGAACCTGATCGAGGGGAATCAGCGGCCGCTGACCGTGGCGTTGCTGCTGAAGATCGGCCAGACCTTCGACGTGGACCTCGCCACCTTCGCCGAGGATGACGAGGTGCGGCTGGTGGCGGGCCTGCGCGAGGTGTTCGCCGACCCGCTGTTCGACCATACCGACATCAAGAATCAGGACATGAAGGAGTTGGCGGCGGTCGCTCCCGGCCTGGGCCAGGCGGTGGTCACCCTTTATCGCGCCTATCTGGAGGCGCGGGAGGACATCCAGGCGCTGGCGGAAAAGGTGGATGACCGCGACCGCCAGCACCCCCAGGCGGCCGGCCAGCAGTTCGCCCAGGATGAGGTGGGAGAGTTCTTCCAGGACCAGAACAACCATTTTCCCGAGCTGGAGCTGGCGGCGGAAACGCTGTGGTTCGATGGTGACCTGGATTCGGCCGACCTCTATGGCTCCCTCGCCCGCTTCGTGCAGAAGGCCCACGGCCTGACGGTCAAGCTGATGCCGGTGGAGGTGATGGGCGAGACGGTGCGCCGCTATGACCGCCATTCCCGGCGGGTGCTGATCTCGGAAATGCTGCCGCCGGCGGGGCGCACCTTTCAGCTGGCGGTGCAGGTGGCCCTGATGCGTCACCGCGACCTGCTGTCGGCCACGGTGGAAAAGGCCACCATGGCCAGCGAGGATTCGCGCCAGCTGGCCCGCATCGTCCTGGCCGGCTACTTCGCCGCCGCCGTCATGATGCCCTATGGCCGCTTCCTGGAGGCGGCGAAGTCCGCCCGCTATGACATCGAGGTGCTGATGCACCGTTTCGTCGCCAGCTTCGAACAGGTCTGCCACCGGCTGACGACCTTGCAGCGACCAGGGGCCAAGGGCGTCCCCTTCTTTTTGGTGCGGGTGGATCCGGCGGGCAACATCTCCAAGCGGTTCAGCGCCGTGCCCGGCTTCCACATGGCGCGCTTCGGCGGCGGCTGTCCGCGCTGGACCGTGCATCAGGCCTTCCGCAACCCGGGCCAAATCCTGACCCAGCTGATGCGCATGCCGGACGGCATCAATTATTTCGCCATCGCCCGCACCCTCAGCAAGGCGGGCGGGTGGAAAAGCGTGCCGCGCCAGTTCGCCCTCAGCCTGGGCTGCGAGGCGACGCAGGCGCACCAGCTGATCTATGCCGACGGCATCGACCTGGCCGGCGCGCAGGCCACACCGGTCGGCACCAACTGCCGCCTGTGCCCGCGCCTGGATTGCACGCAGCGGGCCTTCCCGCCCTTGAACCACCGCCTGGTGGTGGATGAGAACATCCGCGGCCTGTCCAGCTACATCGGCCCACCCACCGGCTGATGGTCATATTAACGGCGGGCATCCATCCCATCCCCTTGCGTCCTTGCCGCCTAACGCCGTAGGCGGCAGGGTGGCGCCGGGCCGTCCTGGGGAGGGCCGTCGTGGGGGAATGCATCATGCGCAGGTTGGCGGTGGGTATGGCCTTGGGCGCCATCGCGGGCGTGTCGATGGCCGCATTCGCCGATCCGGCGCCGGGCCTGAAGCCCATGGCCTTCCTGGCCGGCCACTGCTGGAAGGGTGAATTTCCCGGTGGGCAGCAGCGCACCGACACCCACTGCTTCGCCTGGCTGTACGAGGGCAAGGCCCTGCGCGACACCCACACGGTGCGCACGCCCGGCCAGCCCGATTACGTGGGCGAGACGACCTACTATTGGGACCCGGCGGCCAAGCGGGTGGAATACCTCTACATCGAGAACCAGGGCGGCGTCAGCCATGGCACGGTGACGGCCGAGGGCGGCGCCCTGGTCTTCCCCGCCACCCAGTATGTGGCGGAGGGCCAGGCCATGACCTACCGCGTGCGCTGGACCCCGCAAGGGGACGCCGATGGCGAGCCCCAGTCCTATGAGGCGTGGAGCAAGGCCCAGACCAAGGACGGCTGGTCCACCATGTTCAAGCTGGCGCTGAAGCGGCAGCCCTGACCCACAGCAAACACCAGATCAGTTGCCCTTGGGGCCCTTGGGGGCCTCCAGCGCGCGGTCGGCTGCCGCCAGGGCGCCCTTGCCGGCCATGGTCAGGACGATGACGTAGTTCTGATAGTGGCGCAGCCGTTCGATCAAGCTCTGGCGCTGGGTGGGGTTCATCTGGGCGGGATCGATGCCGAACAGGCGCATGTCCTGCCATTCCGCCAACTGCGCCTTTTCCTGCTCCGTGAACAGGCGGAAGCCAGCATAGGCCTCAGCGTAGCGGCGCACCGCGTCGTAGGGCAGTTCGCCCAGGGCCTGGGTGGCGATGGCGGCGTCCCAGCTGGCGCTGGACATCAGGTCCAGGCGGATGCCGGGGTACTTCAGCTCCGTGCCCGCAGCCCCCTTGCCCTGCTGCCAGGCGGTCAGCAGGGCGATGTCCTCCTCCGCCCGGCTGTTGTGCCCGGCAATCTCGGCCATGACCTCCTGCACCGCCTTGCGATTCTCCGCCAGCTCGGCATGGAAGCTTTCCACCGCCTGCCGCGCCAGCTCATGGCGGTGATAGGCCTCCACCGCCTGTTCCAGGCCCAGCGCGATCAGGATGCCGACGGTGACCACGCCAATATGGATGGCGAAGTCCTTCAGGGATTGGATGGGGCTTTCCGGGGCGTGGATTTCCATGGGCGTGTTTCGCGTCTGGTCAGGATGGAATGGGAAAGGGTCAGTTCAGGATTTTCTGCAGGAACACCAAATCCAACCAGCGGTCGAACTTGCGCCCCACCTGGGGCAGGCGTCCGGTCTCGCTGAAGCCATAGCGCTGGTGCAGGCGGATGCTGGTCAGGTTGCTGGCCTCTATCCCCGCGATCATGACATGCAGGCCCGCGGCCGTCGCCCGCGCCAGCAGGGCGGACAGCAGGGCGGTACCGATTCCCCGGCCCCGCGCCGCCTCATCCACGTACAGCGAATTCTCCACCGTGTGCTGATAGCCGCTGCGGGCGCGGAACTCCCCATATGTCGCGAAACCCAGCACCTCGCCCGGCGGCGCGTCGGGGCCGGGTGTGGCCACCAGCACAGGGTGTCCCTTGGCCTGGCGGTCGGCCAGCCAGGCGGCACGCTCCGTGACCGAGGTGGGCTCCAGGCTCCAGATCGCGGTGGTATGGACGATGGCCTCGTTCAGGATGGCCACGATTCGCGGCAGGTCGGCGGCGTTGGCGTCGCGGATGTGCACGAAGGGGGACTGCGCGGCGGACATGGGCGTCGAACGAACCTCGGGCTCTCGCTTTGGTGGCACCGGTAAAACACATGAACCCGGCCTCTTTGGCAATGGCCGTTGCCGGACCGGGGTCGGGGCGGATACCGTTGCGCCCAAGGGCCGCCGCCGAAACGGGCGGTTCCACAAAGACATGACACAGGCGGAAGGGGCGTGGGGATGAGGGGCTTGATGGGGACGTGCGCCGCAGTGGCGGTGCTGCTGGCGTCCACGGCGATGATGGCGGACGCGCGGGCGGCCGAGGCACCGCATGACACCGTGGTCTATGCCGGGGCGCTGATCGACGGCGTCACCTTCACCCCCCGCCGCCAGGTCACCATCGTGGTGCGCGAGGGCAAGGTGGCGGCGGTGGAGGCCGGTTACGTCGCCCATCCCGGCGCCACGGTCGTCGATCTGAAGGACCAGACGGTGCTGCCGGGTCTGATCGACTGCCACGTCCACATCTCGTCCAAGCTGCCCAGCCAGGCCAACGCGGTGGAGGACATGATGACCCACACCGCCGTGGACGCGGTGCTGGACGGCGCCATCTTCGCCCGCGCCATGCTGCTGCAGGGCTTCACCAGCGCGCGCGACGTGGGCGGCGGGGACGACACGGTATCGCTGCGCAACGCCATCAACGAGGGCAAGGTGCCGGGCCCACGCCTGTGGGTGTCGCTGGAGCCGCTGGGCCCCACCGGCGGCCATGGCGACCCGTCCAACGGTTTCGACTCCCGCCTGCACCATCCCGACTGGCAGAACGGCATCGTTGACACGCCGGACATGGCCCGCCTGCGGGTGCGGGAGCATCACAAGCGCGGCGCCGACGTCATCAAGATCATGCCATCGGGTGGGATCGCCAGCACCGGTGACGACCCCCGCGCCCAGCTGATGACGAATGAGGAGATCAAGGCCGCCATCGACACGGCGCACGCGCTGGGCATGAAGGTGGCGGCCCACACCTATCCGGCCCAGGCCATCATCAACACGGTGAACGCCGGCGTCGATTCCATCGAGCACGGCTCCTTCGCGGATGCCGACGCGGTGAAGGCCATGAAGGCCCACGGCACCTACCTGGTGCCGACGCTGACCGTCTATGACGTCTACATGAAGGCGGCGCAGGAACATCCGGAGCTGCTGCCGCCGGGGACGGCGGAAAAGGAACTGGCCAACGACGCCATACCGAAGCGCAACCTGCCGCTGGCCTACAAGGCGGGGGTGAAGATCGCCTACGGCACCGACATCGGCGAGGGCGACCACGCCCGCGAATTCGCCCTGCTGGCCGAGGCGGGCGTGACCCCGGCCGACGCCCTGGCCTTCGCCACCCGCAACGCCGCCGACCTGATCGGCGCCACCGACCGCATCGGCACGGTGCAGCCGGGCCGCTACGCCGACCTGATCGCCGTGGCCGGCGACCCGCTGAGCCATCTGGAGTTGATGGAACAGGTGCGGTTTGTCATGAAGGGGGGCGTGGTTTACAAGGCCGATGGCCACCCGGTCCCGCTGCCCTGACGGCGGGCGGGATCAGACGGCGAAGGGGGGAACGAGCGGTGATGGGACCACGGGAGGGCGACATCGGTCTGGTGGAGCGCTGGCGCACCCGCATCCCCTCCTGGCGCGTCTTCCTGGAGCGGGCGCAGACCGACCGGCGGCTGGCGGTCTATGACCTGCTGCCCCTGGTCTGGACGCCCCGGGCCCGCGACATCGCCGCCGCCATCGTCGCCTTTTTCCAGCCCAAAACGCTGTGGCCCCGCCCCACCAACCAGGCCCGGTCCTGGGCGCGCGACCTGGCCTGGCAGGGCCTGGTGCCCCTGCCGGCCCTGGATGGCGAGGTGGCGGCCGAGATCCGCGCCTATTTCCAGGGCGTGCCGTGCAGCGACCCGTTCCGGCCCCACCTGGGGGCCTTTCCCTGGGACCAGCCGGCCAGCGATGAGACCAACATGGGCTATTACGCGGCGCAGGACATCCTGGCCGCCCCCCATGTGCTGGCGCTGCTGAACGACCCCACCATCCTGGATGTGGCGGAGCTGTACCTGGGCTGCAAGCCGGTGCTGGACAACATCGGCTGCTGGTGGTCCTACGGCGGGCGCCCGGCGGCCAAGGGCACCCAGCGCTATCATCGCGACTGGGACGCGCTGAAGGGCTTCAAGCTGTTCTTCTACCTGACCGACGTGGGGGAGGAGGACGGCCCCCATGTCTACGTGCGGGGCAGCCACCGCGACCCCCGCCTGGCGGTGGGCAAGGCCCTGTCGGACGAGGTGGTGCACCGCGTCTTCGGCGCCGACAAGGTGGCGACCGTGACCGGGGCGGCCGGCACCCGCTTCCTGGCCGACACCTTCGGCTTCCATAAGGGACAGCTGCCCCGTGCCGGCCGTCGCCTGATCCTGACGGCCCAGTACAACGTCCACTCCTCCCCCCACACCCCGCGCCTGCCCTGGCTGCCCCGCGACAGCCATTTCGACCCGGACGTGAACCGGCGGGTGATGAAGCGGCGCTGAGGGCCTCCGCCGCGCGTCGCCCCACAGGATGCGATCAGTCAAAGGAAAACCCCGCCGGACTGAACCTGGCGGGGTTTTCCTGTGAGGTGCCCTCCCGGCGGCATAAGCGCCTGGCTTATGCCGCTGTAGCCCGTGACAGCCATTCTAAGCAGATTTGGAAGACACAAGGCCACGGATGTGGCCGCCCGGCGATTGAGGGGATCTTAAAATTAAGCCCCGTGGCACTTTTTGTATTTCTTGCCGCTGCCGCAGGGGCAGGGGTCGTTGCGGCCGACCTTGTCCGCCGTGCGCGGGCGCGGGCCCATGGCGCCGTCGACATAGTACCAGCGGCCGTCGCGCTTCTCGAAGCGGCTGGTCTCGTGGTGCAGGTAGTCCTTGCCCTCGAAGTTGAAGCGGGCGACGAACTCCACCTTGCCGGTGTCGTCCTCGGGGCCGCCGGCCTCGGTCCAGCGGACCTCCAGGCCCTGCCACTTGCTGTCGCGGGCCCACTGCTCGGTCTCTTCGCGGTTGAAGTCCTCCGCCGTCTCCGGCAGCAGAGTGCTCTGCAGATAATCGACGTTCTGCACGATGAAGGCGGAATAGCGCGAGCGCATCAGCGCCTCGGCCGTGGGCGGCAGGGCGGTGCCCGCGTGATAGGGGCCGCAGCAATCTTCATAGGCGCGGGCGCTGCCGCAATGGCACTGGCTCATCGTCGTGATGTCTCAAGGGCTGAAAGAAGGGGTGTCTGTGCTGCCAGATACCGCAAACCGCCGCCGGACACCAGTGCGCAGGCCGCACCCCCGCTTTCCCGCCCCCGCTTTCCCGCCCCCGCTTTCCCGCCCCCGCTTTCCCGCCACCGCTTTCCCGCCACCGCTTTCCCGCCACCGGCGGCGGGCGACCATCGGCCGGAACCCTGCGCGCATGGGCGGCACGCCAGCCTTGCGGCGCCGGGGCCTTGCGGCGGCGGGGGCGAGCGCTCATTTGCTTGGTGTAACAGGATGTGTGCCCGGGTCGCATGCCGGGGCCGACCACCGCCGATCCCAAGGCCGACCCCATCCTCGCCCGCCGCACGGTCCCCTCAGGGAGTGCACGAACCATGTCCTTGCCTGGCAAAACCGCGCTGACGACGGGTCTATCCACGGCCCCGAAACGCCGCTGGTCCTTCCTGGCGTTGAAAGGCTTGGCGGCGGGTGCTGCGCTTCTGGCCCTGTCGGGCTGCGTGGCCGATGGCTACTACGCCACGCCGGCCTATTCGGGCCCCTACGCCTACTCCACCTACCCCTACTACGACGGCTACGGCTATTACGGCGCCTATCCCTATTACGTCGGCATCGGCGGCTACTACCCGTATTACGGCTGGGGCCGTGGTTATTGGCATGGCCACTACGGTGGCTGGTCGGGCGGCCACTGGGGCGGCCACTGGGGGGGCGGCCACTGGGGCGGTGGTCATTGGGGCGGGCACGGCGGCGGGTTCGTTCATCACTAAACCCGTCCCCGGGCGTGACGCATCGGCATAAGGCATTGGCAGGTTCGCCAGGCGCCCGGTCCAGCGATGGGCCGGGCGTTTCGCTGCGCTCTTCGGGGGCTATTTCCCTGCGTCAGCGTGCCACGGCATCAACCCGATCATGCCCAGCAGCCGCCGTCTTGTTGTCGCATTTGGCTGCCAGATTTCTCTCATGCCGATAGCCCAATGGGACGCGCCCCCAAGGCGCCCTCCCAAGGCGCGGCCTGATAGTCCGGAGAGAAATGATGTCTGATCGATCCCGTTCCATTCTGACCCGGCTGGTCCTGGCCGGGATGGTGCTGGCCGGACTGTCCGGCTGCGTGATTGAGGAACGTCCTTATCACCACCACTATTGGCACCACGACTATTACGACCATTACTAAGCTCATCAGGCGCCGACGTCGGGCGCCGGGTGGGATCGCGAAAGGCCGGAGGCGCCCGGGGGACCGGGGCCCCCGGCTTTTCTTTTGGAAAAAGGGCGCCGCCGCCGCCCATCGTCCGGCGCGGGGCTGATCCGCACAAAGGCCGGATTGGTTGGCGGCCCGGCTGTGGCCATCATTGTTGCACATGCTCAATGTGCGTGGTTGGGGGCGGGCGCACCGCTCAAGGAGCTGAAGGTGGCGGTGGAACAGGTGGCCTCGGGATCGGTGATCGCCGGTGGCGCGTCGATGGGGGCCTCCGCGGTTGCGGGGGCTGTGGATGCGGGCGGGCGCCGGGGTTCCGGGCTGCTGACCCAGCGCGGCGTGGGCTTCGTCGCCATGCTGGCCATGTTGATGTCCTTCGGCTCCATGTCGGTCGATATGTACCTGCCGGCCATGCCGCAGATCGCCCGGGATCTGGGGGTCACCCAGGCCGGCGTCGAATCGTCGCTGACCGCCTTCTTCCTGGCCTTCGGCCTGTGCCAGCTGTTCTGGGGGCCTTTGGGCGACCGCTTCGGCCGCCGCGGGCCCATCCTGGTGGGTATCCTGCTGTATCTGGCGGGCAGCGCCGGCTGCGCCGCCGCGCGGGACATCGCCACCCTCAGCCTGTGCCGCGCCATCCAGGCGGCGGGCGCCGGCGCCGCGCCGGTCCTCGCCCGCGCCATGGTGCGCGACGTGTTCGACCGCGACCGCGCCGCCAGCGTCTTCTCCATGATGATGCTGGTCATGGGCATCGCCCCCATGGCCGCCCCGCTGCTGGGCGGCCAGGTGCTGGCCTATCTGGACTGGCGCGCCATCTTCTGGGTGCAGGCGGGCTTCGGCCTGGTGGCCATGGCCGGCCTGATCAGCCAGCGGGAAACCCTGAACCCGGCCTTGCGGGCGCGCTCCAACGGGCTGGCCCAGCTGCGCAGCTATGGCCAGCTGATGGTCAGCGGCCGTTTCCTGGGCTACGCCCTGACGTCCGCGATGATCTATGGCGGCATGTTCGCCTACATCGCCGGCACGCCCTTCGTGTACATCGACTATTTCCACGTGCCGGCCAACCTGTACGGCCTGCTGTTCGGCCTCAACATCGTCGGCATGATCATCGTCAACATGATCAATAGCCGGCTGGTGCTGCGCTTGGGCACGGATCGCCTGCTGGCCTGGGGCGCCACGTGCATCGCCGTGTTCGGCATCGGGTTGGCCGCGGTTGGGTGGTTTGAGGCCGGCTGGACCGGCGCGGCCGGCCTGTGGGGCATCGTCGCCGGGCTGTTCCTGTTCATGGCCTTCACCGGCCTGATCGGTGCCAACGCCACGGCGGGCGCCTTGGCCTCCTACCCCCACATGGCAGGCACCGCCTCGGCCCTCATGGGCTCGACCCAGTTCGTCACCGGCGCCGTGGTCGGCACCCTGGTGGGCTGGCTGGCCGATGGCACGCCCTGGCCCATGGCCGCCATCATCGGCGGCGTGGGTCTGCTGGGTTTCACCTTCAACCGCCTGCTGATCCGCTGAACGCAACAGTGGCATGCGCCACTATTGTGCGCCCGCGTCAATCCATGTGCGCCGCGTCACTGAGACGCGACCGGGGTTTGCCTTAAACAACGGCACGATTGCACCGGATCGGGTGTGTCGGGCAGGGGCGGGGGGCCAACCCGATCGGCCTGGCGCACGCCGCTTCCCTCTGACACGCGTCCTGTCTGCCCAGCCCCTGCGCCGGTCCCGCGCGCGAGGGGCACGAAACCGTTTTGCCGGATCGAAGGTTTCCACGATGTCCACGTCGCGTACCCTTGCTTCCACCTCCTGGTTCCGCCGCCTCGCCACCCGCCGTCTGGCCGTCGCCTTCCTGCCGCTGATGCTGGCGGCCTGTGCGCTGGACGGGGAAACCCCGGCCGACCCGGCCAAGTCCCTGGTGATGCCGTCCCACTGGGATGCTACCTCCACCCAGGGCGGTGCGAAGGACGGCACCACCCAGACGGTTGCCGTCACCACCGACGCCGCCGCCTGGCCGACAACCGATTGGTGGTCGGGCTTCAACTCGCCGGAACTGACCCAGCTGCTGGCCCAGGCCCGCGCCGACAACCCCGACCTGGGCGCCGCCGCCGCCCGCATCGCCCAGGCCGAGGCCCAGGCGGAAATCTCCGGCGCCTCGCTGTGGCCCAGCGTGCAGCTGGGGCTCAGCAGCACCCGCTCCGGCAGCCGCAACATCAAGGGCTCGGCCGCCGCCGGCCTGAATGGCGCCGTGCCGCTGAACGACTATGCCGGCAATGTGCACCAGGCCTCGCTGTCCGCCAGCTATGAGATCGACTTCTGGGGCAAGAACCGCGCCACCCGCGACAGCGCCCAGTTCAGCCTGGACGCCAGCCGTTTCGACAGCGAGACGGTGGCCCTGTCGCTCAGCAGCAACGTGGCCGCGACCTACTTCCAGATCCTGGCGATCCGTGACCGCCTGGCGGTGGCGCGCGGCAACCTGGAAAACGCCGAGCATGTGCTGTCCCTGATCGACGCTCGCGTGCAGGCTGGCGCCGACAGCCAGCTGGACCTGGTGCAGCAGCGCTCCATCGTCGCCACCCAGCGCGCCGCCGTCCCGGCCCTGGAGCAGCAGGAACGCACCCAGCTGAACGCCCTGGCCATCCTGCTGGGCCGTGCGCCAGAGGGCTTCACGGTGCAGGCCAAGGGCCTGGCCGATGTGCAGCCGCCGGCGCTGGGCACCGGCGTGCCGGCCGAACTGCTGACCCGCCGCCCCGACATCCGTTTCGCCGAGGCGCAGCTGGCGGCCGCCGGCGCCGACATCAAGGTGGCGCGCACCCAGATGCTGCCGTCCGTCACCCTGAACGCCAGTACGGGCGTCGAGGCGGCGACCCTGGCCCACCTGGTGAACGCCCCTACCCTGCTGTTCAGCCTGGGCGGCGAGATCGCGCAGAGCCTGTTCTCCGGTGGCCGCCTGGAGGGCCAGGTGCACCAGGCCGAGGGCCGGCACCGTGAGCTGGCGGAGGATTACCGCAAGGCCGCGCTGTCCGCGCTGTCCGATGTGGAAAGCGCCGTCTACTCCATCGACCGTTATCAGGACCAGTACGGCCTGCAGAAGGACGCCGTGGCCCAGAGCCAGCGGGCCTTCGAGCTGGCCGAGGATCGCTACCGCGGCGGCCTGACCGACCTGCAGACCCTGCTGGACACCCAGCGCACGCTGCTGTCCACCCAGGACACCCTGGCCCAGGTGAAGCTGTCGCGGGTGCAGGCCAGCGTCAGCCTGTTCAAGGCGCTGGGCGGCGGCTGGCAGGACGACGGCAGCAGCTTCCTGTCGCAGGCCAAGGCCGCGCGCTGATCCCGGGCCGCTTGATCTTCCATTTCGCTTAATCTCAGGGAAAACCCGCCCGGGCGCTGGCTCGGGCGGGTTTTCTTATGCGCCTACGCCTGGGTCGCTTTGGTGGCTGCGGCCACGTAGTCCCATAGGCCTTGGTCGAAGGGCAGGCCCTGGCCTTGCGGGTCGCGGTCTAGCGCCTTCTGCCACAGGCCGGCGGTGCGCTGCGCCACCGCCCCGTCGCCCTGGGTGAAGGCGGTGACCAGGCCTTGCCAGCGCCGGGCGGCCTCTTGCGCGCGGGCGTCGCTGGCCGGCACGCCGGCTTGGCGCAGGGCCTGGATGTCGGCGATCAACGCCGTCCAGGCACGGGCACCCTCGGCCGCCGCCGCCTCACTGCCTCGAGGTGTCATCAGGGTGGCGCGTTCCTCGGCCGTATAGTCCTCGGCCAGGACGGTGCGCAGGGTTTCAGGCATCGTGTTCATGTCCAATCTCCGAATCAAGGTGCACAGATCATCGACGGAGATCGGGGTGGTGCCGGGGCGGGACATGTCCGTGCGGGCCAGGGCCTGTTCCACCAGGTCCAGGGAGGCCTGGGCCGCCGCCAGCCGCCCGCGCCAGAGGGCGGCCTGCACCTCCAGCACGCGCCGCAGGGACGGGGTGTCGCCAGCCAGGACCCGGGCGATCTCGGCCAGCGACAGGCCCAGGGACTTCAGCGCCTGGATCATGCCCAGGCGTTGGAACTCCCGCGGGCCGTACAGCCGCCAGCCCTTGTCGGTGCGTGGCGGGTCCAGCAGTCCCCGCGCTTCATAGACCCGCAGCGCCCGGACGGTCAGCCCGGTGCGCTCGGCCGCTTCCGCCGCCGTCAACACCGGTTCCGCCATCCGTTTCCCGGCCATGCCGCCCACTCTTGTAAGCACCGTTCGTCCCCGATCATCGTCGATAAGGGACGGTGCGGGTATGACCCAGGGTCCGGCTCAAGAGGTTTTTTCGTCCGTCCAAAGGCCGGCGACCGCCGGCCCCGCAGTGAGCACCGCAGGGCGGAACGAGGATAAGCCAAAGGCGCGGATGCGCCTGCCGGCGTTTGAGCAAAAACTTAAAGATAATCCACCGTCAGCGGCGCGTGGTCGCTGAAGCGCTGGTCCTTGTAGATGGCGGCCCGCTGGGCGGTGGCGGCGACGCCCGGCGTGGCGATCTGGTAGTCGATGCGCCAGCCCACGTTCTTGGCCCAGGCCTGGCCCCGGTTGGACCACCATGTGTAGCCCTCCTCCCCCGCCTCGGGGTACAGCCGGCGATAGACGTCGACCCAGCCCTGCTCGTCGAACAGTCGGGACAGCCAGGCGCGCTCCTCCGGCAGGAAGCCGGAGTTCTTCAGGTTGCCCTTCCAGTTCTTCAGGTCGATTTCCTTGTGGGCGATGTTCCAGTCGCCGCAGATGATGACCTGGCGGCCGGCCTGGGCCAGGGCGGCCATGTGGGGCAGGAAGCGGTCCATGAAGGCGAACTTGGCGGCCTGCCGGTGCTCCCCGCTGGAACCGGAGGGCAGGTAGACGGAGACGACGGACAGGTCGCCGAACACCGCCTCGACATAGCGGCCCTCGGCGTCGATGTCCTCATGCCCCAGGCCGATGATCACCTGGTCCGGCGCCTTGCGGCTGTAGACGCCGACGCCGCTGTAGCCCTTCTTCTCCGCGTACTGGAAATAGCCGTGATAGGTGGCGCCGGCGGCGTCGCCGGGCGCCAGCATCGGGGGCGTCATGTCCTCAGCCTGGGCCTTCAGCTCCTGCACGCAGACGATGTCGGCGTCCTGGGCCGCCATCCATTCGAAGAAGCCCTTGGTGGTGGCGGAGCGGATGCCGTTCAGGTTGGCGGAGATGATACGCATGCTGGGGCTTTCGTCAGGGACCAGAAGGGAAGGGCGGGCAAAAAGAAGGGGGCCGCCTGGGCCCCCCTCTCGGTAAACAAATCGGACGGGTTCAGCAACAACGGCCGACCTTGCCGCTGTAGCGCGCCTCCTGCCGCTCGCGGAAGAACGCCTCCCGCGACATGACGGGCTGGTCCGGATGGTTGAGGCGCCGGTGCTCGACATAGCTGTCGTAATCCGGCAGCCCCACCATCAGGTTGGCCATGCGGGCCACCAGCCTGGCGAAGGGAAGGGCCTGCGCCGACATCAGTCGTCCCCGGCGGCGACGGCGGCGCCACCCCCGAGGGACACGGCGTCGACCTCGTGCGCCGTGGCGCGCGGATTGGCCAGGGCCTTGCGGATGTTCAGGATGCCGAACACCAGCATGGACACGACCACGGCCATGAACAGGCCGCACAGGGTGGCGTCGACATAGTCGTTGGTGATGACCCGGGCCATGGCCTCCGTCGTCTTGGCCGGGGCCAGCACCTTGCCGTCAGCCAGCGCGGTGGAGAATTTCTTGGCGTGCGCCAGGAAGCCCACGGCCGGGTTGTCATCGAACAGCTTCTGCCAGCCGGCGGTCAGCGTGCAGATGGCCAGCCAGGTGGTGGGCAGGATGGTGATCCAGGCGAACTTCTCCCGCTTCATCTTGAACAGGATGACCGTGCCCAGCATCAGGGCGATGGCCGCCAGCATCTGGTTGGAGATGCCGAACAAGGGCCACAGCGTGTTGATGCCGCCCAGCGGGTCGACCACGCCCTGGTACAGGAAATAGCCCCAGCCGGCGACGGCGATGGCCGTGGCCAGCAGGTTGGCGCCCCAGCTCTGGGTCACGCGCAGGGCGGGCACCGCCGTGCCCAGCAGATCCTGGATCATGAAGCGGGCGACGCGGGTGCCGGCGTCGACCGTGGTCAGGATGAACAGGGCCTCGAACAGGATGGCGAAGTGATACCAGAAGGCGGTCATGGACTGGCCGCCGACCAGGCTGGACAGGATGGTCGACATGCCCACGGCCAGCGTGGGGGCGCCGCCCGCGCGGCTGAGGATGGTCGTCTCGCCCACGTTCTTGGCCACCTGGGCCAATTCGTCGGGCGTGATGGCGAAGCCCCAGTTGCCCACCACCTGGGCCGCCTGGTCCACCGTGGTGCCGATGACGCCGGCCGGGGTGTTCATGGCGAAATAGACGCCGGGGTGCAGCACGCAGGCGGCGATCAGGGCCATGATGGCGACGAAGCTTTCGGCCAGCATGGCGCCATAGCCGATCATGCGGGCCTGGGCTTCCGTCTCCAGCATCTTGGGCGTGGTGCCCGAGGAGATCAGGGCGTGGAAGCCCGAGACCGAGCCGCAGGCGATGGTGATGAACAGGAAGGGGAACAGCTGGCCGGAGAAGACCGGGCCGCTGCCGTCGACGAAGCGGCTGACGGCCGGCATGTGCAGGTCGGGCATGACGATCAGGATGCCCACCGCCAGCGCGATGATGGTGCCGATTTTCAGGAAGGTCGACAGGTAGTCGCGCGGCGCCAGCAGCAGCCACACCGGCAGCACCGAGGCGATGAAGCCGTAGGCGATCAGCATCAGGGCCAGCGTCTCACCCTTGAAGGTGAAGGCGGCGGCCCAGGCGGGATCCTCGGCCACCCACTGGCCGCCCATGATGCCCAGCAGCAGCAGGACCAGGCCGATGGCCGACATCTCGCCCACGCGGCCGGGGCGGATGAAGCGGCCGTAGATGCCCATCAGCACGGCGATGGGCATGGTGGCGAAGACGGTGAAGGTGCCCCAGGGGCTGCCGGCCAGGGCCTTGACCACGATCAGCGCCAGCACGGCCAGCAGGATGATCATGATGAGCAGCACGCCGAACAGGGCGATGACGCCCGGCACCGTGCCCATCTCGGACTTGATCATGTCGCCCAGCGACCGGCCGTCGCGGCGGGTGGAGGCGAACAGGATGATGAAGTCCTGAACGGCGCCGGCGAACACCACGCCGATCAGGATCCACAACGTGCCGGGCAGGTAGCCCATCTGCGCCGCCAGCACGGGGCCCACCAGCGGGCCGGCGCCGGCGATGGCGGCGAAGTGGTGGCCGAACAGCACCCACTTGTCCGTGGGCACGTAATCCAGGCCGTCATTGTGCCGCATGGCCGGCGTCAGGCGCCCGCCGTCCAGCTTCAGGGCGGTGTTGGCGATGTACAGGCTGTAGAAGCGATAGGCGATGGTGTAGGTGCACAAGGCCGCCACAACCACCCATAGCGCGTTGACGGTTTCGCCGCGCGACAGCGCGACGACGCCCAGCGACGCGGCGCCGACAAGCGCCACAATCAGCCAGACGAGCCGTCCGGCGGTTCCATTCATTCCGTTTCCTCCCAAGAAATCCCGCACCCCAGCCCCGGCCGCAGGGGGTACCTCGAATTCTCTTTACCCTCGGCCCGTCCGCCGGGTCTGCGGCGATGGTCCAGGGCTGGCCTTGTCATTGCCGCGCCAGGGCTGATCACGTTGATATTACAGGATCGTTTACCGCTTGGACAGGGGTGGCGCCCACCTCCGCCGAGGGTGATGCCTAGGGTTCGATGTGCGGTGCGGTAAAGGAATTATTCATAGTTTTGCGCGATAACAGGGGTGCAACTTGGTTGCGTTTTCCTCCCTTCTAAAAACTCGACCCCGGCGCCTTCCGGCAGCCGGGGTTTTTTATGGGTGCGCCAGGCATGGCGCGAGGTGCGTAAGCACCGAGAGCCGGGTTGGTAACCGGCTTGTGACTTGGAGGTGGAAGTCCTCTACGGACCCTGGT
>NZ_VITN01000030.1 GCF_007828045.1 Nitrospirillum amazonense
GTAGAGGACTTCCACCTCCAAGTCACAAGCCGGTTACCAACCCGGCTCTCGGTGCTTACGCACCTCGCGCCATGCCTGGCGCACCGAAATGAAAACCCCGCCCACCGGATGGTGGACGGGGCTTCATCATTCACACCGATAAAGCGGGCGATCAGCCGGCTTCGGCCTGCTTCTGGGCGCGCTTGCGGTCGGTCGGATCCAGCAGGCGCTTGCGCAGGCGGATGGACTTCGGCGTCACCTCCACCAGCTCCTCGTCCTCGATGTAGGCCAGGGCCTTTTCCAGGGACATGTCCATCGGGGTGGTCAGGCGCACGGCCTCATCCTTGCCGGCGGCGCGGATGTTGGTCAGCTGCTTGCCCTTCAGCACGTTCACTTCCAGGTCGTTGCCGCGGCTGTGTTCGCCGATGATCATGCCCTGATACACCTTGGCGCCCGGCTCGATCATCATGGGCCCGCGGTCTTCCAGGTTCCACAGGGCGTAGGCCACGGCCTCACCCTCACCGTTGGAGATCAGCACGCCGTTGCGGCGGCCCTGGATGGGGCCCTTGTACGGGGCGTAGCCGTGATACAGGCGGTTCATCAGGCCGGTGCCGCGAGTGTCCGTCAGGAACTCGCTCTGGTAGCCGATCAGGCCGCGCGAGGGCACGTGGAACACCAGGCGCACCTTGCCGCCGCCGGACGGACGCATCTCCAGCATGTCGCCCTTGCGCTCGGAAATCTTCTGCACGACGGCGCCGGAGAATTCCTCGTCCACGTCGACCACGACTTCCTCGATCGGTTCCATACGCTGGCCGTTCTCGTCCGTCTTCAGCAGCACGCGGGGACGGGAAATCGACAGCTCATAGCCTTCGCGGCGCATGTTCTCGATCAGGATGCCCAGCTGTAGTTCGCCACGGCCGGCC
The DNA here is from genome assembly GCF_007828045.1 of Nitrospirillum amazonense. Classification (GTDB taxonomy): domain Bacteria; phylum Pseudomonadota; class Alphaproteobacteria; order Azospirillales; family Azospirillaceae; genus Nitrospirillum; species Nitrospirillum amazonense_C. The sequence continues at coordinate 903 of NZ_VITN01000030.1, forward strand.
ACCTCGAACGCGTCGGCGTTCTCGGTCTCGCGGACGCGCAGGGCGACGTTGCCCTCCGCCTCGCGCATCAGGCGGTCGCGGATCATACGGCTGGTGACCTTGTCGCCTTCGCGGCCGGCCAGCGGGCTGTCGTTGACGCTGAAGGTCATGGCCAGGGTCGGCGGGTCGATGGGCTGGGCGGCCAGCGGCTCGGTCACCGACGGCTCGCAGATGGTGTCGGCCACGGTGGTCTTGGTCAGCCCGGCGATGGCGACGATGTCACCCGCCTGCGCCTCTTCCACGCCCACGCGCTCCAGCCCACGGAAGGCCAGCAGCTTGGAGATGCGGCCCTGCTCGATCAGCTTGCCGTCGGCGCTCAGCGCCTTGATGGCCATGTTGGCGCGGGCGGTGCCGGTCTGGATGCGGCCGGTCAGCAGGCGCCCCAGGTAGGGGTTGGCTTCCAGCGTGGTGGCCAACATGGTGAAGGGGGCATCGACATCGACCTTGGGCGCCGGCACGTGGCGGCGCACCAGCTCGAACAGCGGGCGCATGTCCTCACGCGGGGCATCCAGGCTTTCCGCCGCCCAGCCGTTGCGGCCCGAAGCGAACAGGGTGGGGAAGTCCAGCTGCTCGTCGCTGGCGTCCAGCGCCGCGAACAGGTCGAACACCTCGCTGTGCACTTCGTCGGGGCGGGCGTCGGAACGGTCGACCTTGTTGATGACGACGATGGGCTTCAGGCCCAGCTTCAGCGACTTGCCCAGCACGAACTTGGTCTGGGGCAGCGGGCCCTCGGCGGCGTCGCACAGCAGGATGACGCCATCGACCATGCTCAGGATACGCTCCACCTCGCCGCCGAAGTCGGCGTGGCCGGGGGTGTCGACGATGTTGATGCGGGTGCCTTCCCAGAGGACGCTGGTGCACTTCGCCAGGATGGTGATGCCGCGCTCACGCTCCAGGTCGTTGCTGTCCATGGCGCGCTCGGCGACCTGCTGGTTGTCGCGGAAAGCGCCCGACTGGCGCAGCAGCACGTCAACCAAAGTGGTCTTGCCATGGTCGACGTGCGCGATGATGGCGATGTTACGCATATCCATTGGACGCTAATCCCGCGAAGCTTGGGGCCCGGTCCAAAAACGCGACGTGCGCCTGGCGATGGCCCAAAAACAAAAGCCCGCCCCCTGGCGCGGCGCGCCGGGACCGGGTTTCACGGAGCGGAATATAGCTATTGGCAGGGTCGGGAGAAAGGCCCGCCGAAGGGGGTTGGACGCAAGAGGGGGTTACGAGTACCGCAAGGCAGACTATAAATTTGCCACGATGTTGTTGGTTAAGGTCATGTCCGCCGGCCTTTTTCCTCAGTCGGGGTACCCGGCCGGCGCCTGAGCCGTCACAAAGACTTAACGCTGCCCGCCGGCGGATGGGTCGAAAAACAGGAGGCAAAATCCCGTCTGGGCGCTCTGGCGCCCCGGCCTTCATCCGCCTGGCCCCAAAGCCCGCCCGACCACCCGCAGCCGTTGGAGCCCGCGTCGCCCTTCGCCGCCCCCCGCCTTCAGCACCGAGCGCCGGTCCGCCCGATCGCCTTGGCGCTGCTTCCCCCCCTGACCCTGGCCCTGCCCCTGGTGTGCTGGTCCGCGCAGGGCTTCGCCCAAGGTGCGCCCGCGGCCCAGCCGGCGCCCACGCCCGCCACGCCGCCGTCCAAGCCGGACGACGCGGCTGGCAAGGACGCGCCCAAGGACGGTGGTCCCCAAGGCACCGCTGCCCGGACCGCAGATACGCCCGCGGAGTCGTCCGACGATGCGGACACACCCGGCGCCGTGCTGGCCCGCAAGGCGGAGCAGGCGCCCGACGCCGCCCCCGCCGGCCAGCCGGACGCGGAACCGCCGCCCGCGACCTACACCGTGGATTTCCACCCGGCCCCGGGCGTTGAGGCCGACGACGGCCTGATGGATGTGCTGCGCAGCGCCTCTTCCCTCATCACCCTGCAGAACGACCCGCCGTCGTCGCTGCTGGGCCTGGAGAAGCGCATCGACAACGATTACGACAAGCTGGCGGCCGCATTGCGCTCCGAAGGCTATTTCGACGGCAGCGTCATGGTGAAGGTGGACGCGGACGCCAAGCCGGTGGCCGTGGTCATCGAGGTGACGCCGCGCCAGCGCTACACCATCTCCAAGATCACCCTGACCCAGACCGACGGGGCGCCTCCCCCCGGCGGCCCGCTGGATCTGGGCAAACTGCACCTGAAGCCGGGCGACCCCGCCCGGGGGCCGGCCATCCGTGACGCGGAGGCGGCCGTGACACCCCTGATGGCGACGCGCGGCTACGCCCGCGCCAAGGTGGGACAGCGCGACTTGGCGGTGGACGTGCAGGCCCACACCATGGCCGTGGCCTTCACCCTGGACCCGGGGCCGCTGGTGCGCTTCGGCCCCACCACCTTCACCGGGCTGGGCCGCCTGGACCCCGAGGTCGCCTATGGCCGCCTGCCGTGGAAGCCGGGCGACGTGTACGACCCGGCCAAGGTGGATACCGCCCGCAACAAGCTGACGGACCTGGGCGTCTTCTCCCAGGTGCGGGTGGTTTTGGACGACGCGCCGGGCACGGTGCAGCCGGATGGGTCGCGCGAGGTTCCCATGCTGGGCCAGATGGAGGAGCGGGACCGCCACTTCATCAACACCGGCCTGACCTACGGCACCACCGATGGGGCGGCCGCCACCGCCACCTGGGGCGACCGCAACTTCTTGGGCGGAGCGGAGGCGCTGACCGTCACCGGGTCCATCGGCGGCATCGCCCGCAAGAAGTTCCGCGATTCCGACGGGCTGGACTACAGCCTGGGCAGCACCCTGAAGAAGCCTGACTTCCTGGAGACGGACACCACCCTGAACCTGTCGGCGCTGGCGGTCTCCGAACATCCCGAGGCCTATTCGCGCGACGCCATCACCCTGGGCGCCATCGTCACCCACCCGCTGATGCCGCACCTGACGGGCAGCGCCGGCGTGACGCTGGAGCAATCCTCCATCCGGCAGGACCTGACGGGCAACGGCGTGCTGACCACCACCGACAACACCCTGGTGGGCGTGCCGGTGACGCTGAACTTCGACAACACCGACAACCTTTTGAACCCCACGCAGGGTTATCGCTGGAACACCGGCTTCATCCCCTATTTCAGCCCCTTCGGCGACAGCGGCACCTTCGCCATCGGCAAGGCCGGCGGCAGCGGCTATTGGGCGCTGGACGACGCCAAGGCCTATGTCTTCGCGGCGCGGGTGAACCTGGGCGCCGTCTTCGGCGGCTCGCTGGCCCTGGTGCCGGCCGACAAGCGCTTCTTCGCCGGCGGCGGCGGCTCGGTTCGCGGCTACGCCTACCAAAAGGTCGGCCCGCTGGACGTCAACAACGACCCCACCGGCGGCCGGTCGCTGATCGAGACCAGCGCCGAGCTGCGCATCCGCCTGACCGACACCATCGGCCTGGTGCCCTTCATCGACGGCGGCAACGTCTTCGAGTCCGCCTACCCGGACCTGAGCCAGGGCATGCGCTGGGGCGCCGGCCTGGGCGTGCGCTATTTCACCTCTTTCGGTCCCCTGCGCCTGGACGTGGGCGTGCCGCTGGATCGCCGCAGCGGCGACAGCATGTGGCAGCTGTACGTCAGCATCGGCCAGTCCTTCTGACGGAACCCGGCATGTCCGACACCCCCTCACCGCCCGGTCCCGCCCCCGCCCCGCCGCCGCGGCCCCCGCACCGTTCCTGGGGACGGCGCCTGCTGTCGGCCGGCCATGTCGCTGCCTTCGCCATCCTGGGCATCGTCGCCGGCCTGGCCGCCGCGGCGGGCATCGGCCTGTGGTGGATGGACACGGGCTCCGGCCGCGCCTTCGCCACCCGCCAGGCGGAGGCCAATGTGCCGGGCCTGAAGGTGGAGGGCCTGTCTGGCCTGCCCTTCCACCCCCGGGTGGCGCGCGCCACCCTGGTGGATTTGATCACGGGCAAGCCCTGGCTGCTGGTGGAGGATGCGGCGCTGGACTGGCGGCTGCTGCCCCTGGCCCACCGTGAACTGGCCGTGGACGCGCTCAGCGTCCGGCGCATCTGGGTGGCCCAGCCGGCCCCCTCGCTGGAGCCGCCGCCGGACGGCACGGTCAAGGACGACGCGAATCCCCTGACCCTGCCCTTCAGCGTCACCGTGGCCCGCCTGGACCTGCCGCGCATCGAGCTGGCGCCCAGCCTGGCCGGCGGCCAGGGGGCGGCGCTGTCCACCAGCGGCACGGTGCGGCTGGGCCCCAACCTGGACGGCGACAGCCGCCTGACCCTGACCCAGCTGGACGGCGGGGCCGCCCATGGCGACCTGACCGCCCGCTTCACCGCCCCCGGCCTGGCCAGCCCCGGCAGCCTGACCCTGGAGCTGCGGGCGCAGGAGGAGGCGGGCGGCCTGGTGGCCCGCCTGGCCGGCCACCCTGAACTGGGGCCGCTGACCCTGGACCTGACGGGCAGCGGCCCGCTGGACCGGTTCCAGGCGCACCTGGACCTGAAGGAGACGCCGCCGGCGACCAAGGCCGCCGATGGCGGCACCGTCACCCCGCGCGCCGTGGCCCTGGTGGCCGACGTGGGCCTGGCCCGGCCCAAGGACAAGGCCAAGCGCCTCACCCTGGACCTGAAGGCCGCCCCCGGCCGCCTGCTGCCCGACAATCTGGCGTGGATGGCGGGCGACGCCGCCACCCTGCAGACGGCCGCCACCCTGGCCGATGACGGCGCCATCACCCTGGAAAGCCTGGATTTGGCCGCCGCCTTCGGTCGCGTGACCGCCAAGGGCAGCCTGAAGGACAAGGGTGGCGACCTGACCCTGCAACTGGTGCCGGCGGCACCGGAGGCCCTGTCTCCCGCCGTGCCCGGCCTGGCGCTGGGCAAGCTGGACGCCGTGCTGCACACCACCGACCCGGCGGCGGGCAAGGCCGGCGCCAAGAAGCAGCGCGTGGTGACCGCCGATCTGACGGTGGAAGAACTGGGCTACAACGACGCCCACGTGCGCCACCTGACCGCCACCACCCGGCTGCAGGAGGATGGCACCCGGCTGCTGCTGGACCTGACGTCCAAGCTGCAGGGCCTGGACGCGCCCGGGTTGCCCCCCGCCCTGACCGACCATGCCGACCTGGCCCTGACCGGCGCGCTGGACCGCGCCAGCGGCAACATCCAGGTGGACAAGCTGGACCTCACGGGCGGTATCGGCCACCTGACCGGCAGCGGCAGCGCCCAGGCCTGGGGCCGCCAGGCCAAGGGCAGCCTGAAGCTGGCCGATGGCGAGCTGGCCACGCTGATGGCCCTGGCCAATGTGGGGGGCGGCGACGGCAAGGAGCCGCCGTCCGGCGCGAAGCCGGCGCCGGAGGACATCATCACCGGCCGCGTGGCGGCGACGGTGGAGGGCACGGTGGCCGACGGCGTGGCCGAGGGCACGCTGTCCGTCCAGGCGACGGACCTGCGCACCGGCCAGCCGACGGAGGACGCGCTGCTGGCCGGCCGGGCTGAGATCAGCGGCAAGGTCCGCGCCACCCTGGACGGCAAGGACGTGGCGGTCACCCCGCTGACCGTGCGCACCGGCGCCATCGACCTGGCGGGCAACGTCACGCTGAAGGACAACACCCTGACGGCCGACCTGAAGGGCAGCGGCCAGGTGGTGGGCAACCCGGCCAGCGTGGCCGCCCATGTGGTCAAGACGGGCCCCCGCCTGACCGTGCGCGACTTGGCGGCGGCATTGGGCCCGAACAAGCTGGAGGGCGGGCTGGACGCCGACCTGGACCGGCGGCTGGCCACCGGCAAGCTGGCCGCCACCTTTCCCGACCTGTCCAGCCTGGGCGCCCTGGCCGGCACGCGCCTGGCGGGCCGCGCCAAGGCCGACATCGTGCTGGGCGCCGCCGCGGCCGCTCCGGCGCCCGCGCGCCCCATCCGGCAACCCAAGACGAAGAAAGACCAGGCAGCCCCGCCGCCGCCCGCGCCCGCCAGGGGTGCCACCCAGGGCGTGGACCTGAAGGTGGTGCTGGACGAGCTGGTGGTGGAGGACCAGCGCATCCACCAGGCCACCTTGACCGGCCATGTCGATGACGTGCTGGGCAGCCCCCGCCCCAACGTCACCCTGGCAGCCGACGGAATCGAGGCCGGCCAGGTGCTGGTCAACAAGGTGACCGCCGCCTGGCGCGGCACGCTGGGCGAGGGCGACATCACTCTGGCCCTGGACGGCACCACCGGCGTGGGCAGCGTGGGCCACCGCCGCGCTTTCCAGGTGGAAAGCGCCGGCCATCTGACCCAGGCGCCGGAGCCTAGGTCACCCAAGGAAGCGCGGGGGCCCACCGTGGCGCGGCTGGACCAGCTGGACGGCCGCCTGGACCAGACCACCCTGAAGCTGGCGGCCCCCGCCACCATCACCGTGGCCAAGGGCAGCGTGGCGGTGAAGGGCCTGGACGTGGCGCTGGGCACCGGCCGCATTCGCGCCGACCTGGCGCTGAACGGCAAGGAGGTGACGGCGCAGGTGGAGGCGACGGCCCTGCCGCTGGCGCTGGCCGCCCTGGCCGACCCGGCGCTGACCCTGGCCGGCACCCTGGACGCCAAGGTCACGGCCAGTGGCACCGCCGCCAACCCCACGGCCGACGCCACCGTCAGCATCCGCGGCCTGTCCATGCAGCAGCTGGCCGTGACCCTGGACAGCGGGGCGGCCGAGGCGCCGGGCACCGCGCCCGAGGCCGCGCCCGACGGCAAGCCGGCCGTCAGCGCGACCGTCGCCAACAACCCGGCCAACGCCACCGGCGCCGACACCGCCCCCACCAAGAAAAAGACGCTGGAGGTCAAGAACAGCGCCGACCGGCGGCTGAACGCCGACGCCACCCTGACCGCCGCCTGGCGCGGCGGGCGGCTGCGCAGCACCCTGGCGGCCCATACCGCCGACGGTGCCGTGGACCTGAACGCCGAGGCCGACACCCCCCTGGCGCTGACCCCGGAAACCATGTCGCCGGTGATCCAGGGGCCGGTCAGCGCCAAGATCAACGGCCGGACGGAGCTGTCGCGCTACAACGACTTCCTGGCGGCCTCGGCCCAGCGCATCGGCGGCAAGGTCTCGGTCGACCTGGCGGTGGCCGGCACGGTGGCGGATCCGAAGGTTACCGGTTCGGTCGACCTGATCGACGCGAAGTATGAGAACGGCGGCAGCGGCACCCAGATCTTCGGCCTGAACGCCCATCTGGTGGGCGACGCGCGCGGCCTGGCGGTTGAGAAGTTCCACGGCGACACGGCCGACGGCGGTGCCGTGGATTTGAGCGGCCGCATCAACCTGGGCGATCCCAACGCGCAGGAAAAGGCGCCCGTGCTGGACCTGCACGTCACCACCACCAACGCCCGCCTGCTGCGCACCGACCCCATCACCGCCTGGGTGGACAGCGACCTGACGCTGAAGGGCCTGATGAACAAGCCGGACCTGGCCGGCACCGTGCGCCTGCGCGAGACCTGGGTGGGCCTGCCGGACAAGCCGCCGGCCGACGTGGCCGACCTGCCCGTGCGCTACGTCAACGGCCGGCCGCGCCAGCCCCAGAGCCAGATGGCGGCCGCCGGTGGCGGCCTGCTGGTCCACCTGAAGGTGGACATCAAGGCGCGCAACCGCATCTACGTCCAGGGCCGGGGCCTGACGGCGGAGTTCGCCGCCGACATGCAGGCGCGCGGCACCAGCGCCGACCCCCAGCTGACTGGCCGGGTCTATCTGGTGAAGGGCGACTTCAGCGCCCAGGGCCAGACCTTCACCCTGACCAAGAGCGACATCACCTTCACCGGGGACAGCGACCCCCTGCTGGACATCTCCGCCTCCGCCACCAAAGCGGACTTCACGGCCATCCTGAACATCACCGGCCGCCTGTCCAAGCCCACCGTGGCCCTGACCTCGGACCCGCCCCGCCCGCAGGACGAGGTGCTGTCCCGCCTGCTGTTCGACCGGCCCATCAGCCAGATCAGCGCGCTGGAGGCCTTGCAGCTGGCGCAGGGCGTGGCCCAGCTATCAGGCGTGCTGGGCAGCGGCCCGGGCATCCTGGACAACGTGAAGCGCAACCTGGGCATCGACCGGCTGGAATTCTCCAGCGCCGCCGTGGGCTCCAGCGCCTTCGGCACGGTCACCGCCGGCCGCTACATCAACAGCCGCACCTATGTCGGCGTCAGCCAGTCGGTGGGTGGCACCGGTACCAACGTCACCCTGGAATACGCCCTGACCTCCCGCCTGCGCCTGAACGGCGCCGTCGGCAGCACGGACGACACCGTGGGCCTGAAATACCAATGGGATTATTGAAGCAGCCGCCAAGTCAACCGCGCCAGGAAGGCTCCGACCGGTTCGGTTGAGGTCAATCAGGGCCGTTTCGCGCGGAGACTGAAAGCGCCCGAGGAGGAGATAAACGCTGAGGCCAGGGGCGGGCCGCTATTGGCCGCTTCGCCTGTTATTGGGTAATAGTATCCACTATTGAGCAGATGTTAGAGATGATCACGCACCAGTGGATAGAAATTCGCTTCCTCAAAATCGATACGCTTTTTCAGCGCTGTGGCGATCAAGGCCGTCTCGGACATAAATTTCTCGAAGTTGTTTTGAATGGAATTTGAGTTCCAGTCGCCGACGTACTTGGTAAAGGCGCCGGCAATTTCCATCATCTCCGTTTGCATTTTTCTGGCGGTCGACTGCAATTCCGGATTTGTCGAGTTCACCGCCTTGGGATAGACAAACTTGTCTTCCATGGAGAGATGGAAGTTCAGTTTTCCCGACAACTCAATCAATATTGTGACGATCTCCTGAACGGACGGCGGCGCCTCCTGGACCTTCTCCTGCAATTTCTGAACGAGATCGAGCGCTTCCTGATGTTGTTTGATATAGGGGGTGATATTCATGGCTGATCTTTCATAAATATAGTTAAGAAAGACTGAGGCATCCAATGTTAGTTTTTATGCCGCAAAGACATGAAGCATCATTCACACGACTACTCCTTCAGAGCAGCCCGCATGAGTTATGGTATCTTTATAAAATCGTTTCCCCGGACATATGATAGTCAATGCCAGGGTGTGGCGCCATCTTCTTTTACGGGTGTGTTTTTCGATCGAATATTGATTGCTTTTTAATAAAATCTAGAGTGGCGCTTCGTCATCCAACATTCACACAGAATGCCGCGCTCGTGACAATGCGATGGAATACAGGCCTCTTCCCGCCTCACCGCGGCGAAATTCCGCGACTTCCCTTGAAAGCCAGCACTTTATCGCGGCCACCCGTGCGGCCCATGAGCCCACCGTCGCCGGAGTTCACTTACTAATAAACGCCCCGACCAGATCCTGCAGGTTCTCCGGCACCAGGGAGAAGAAGCTGAGCAGGGCCATCAGGCCGACGACGCCCAGCACCACGCCCGTGCCCCGGTTGATCCACATCACGGTGCGCGGGGTGAAGTGGTGGCGGATGAGGAAAGTGCCGCCGCACAGGATGGACCACCAGGTCAGCGAGCCCAGGAAGACACCCAGGGTCATGGTGCCGGCCTTGGCGTGGTCCAGCGCGCCGCCGAAGCCCACAACCACCGTGATGATGCCCATGATGGTGATGGGGTTGGTCACCGTCAGGAACAGGCCGGTGCCGACGGAGCCGATTAGATTGCCGGCATCGGGCGGCGCGTTCTTGCGCTCGTGCGGTTCCTTCAGCAAGGAATGGATGGCGGCCCCGAGCAGGAAGATGCCGCCAATCAGGCGCAGTTCCTTCACATGGCCCAACAGTGCTTCCAGGATGGCGTTGACGCCGAAGGCCGCCACGCCGCCGAAGAAACCGTCGGCCAGGGCGGAGCCGAAGCCGGTGGCGAGACCCGCGATGATGCCCCGCTCCACCGTCCGCCGGATGCACAGCAGCCCGATGGGGCCGACCGGCGCCGCGATGGCCAATCCCAGGACGATACCCCGGATCAACACGCCGAAATCATCGAACAATGCGGACTATCCCTGAGAAGTAAGGCAGGCGGCACCCCGGAGGGTTCCGGGCGCGGACGCCGCACTGAACATGGGGCCGCCCCCGTGATGCAACATCGGCGCACCGGGCGCAACGCCTAAGGCGACCTATCCCCCGTCTACCGCGACGGGGCTCAGGAAAAATAGGGTGTCAAACCCCGCCGAACAGGTCGCGCACGCCCAGTTCGTCGCCGCGCCGCCGCTCCAGCTCCTGCGAATAGCGGCGCAGGGCGTAGGCCTCGGTCAGGTAACCGACGACGCGGCGGCTGCTGACCCCCTCCACCACCGGCAGGCTGTCGGCGTCCCAGTCGGCGAAGCGCTGCAAGGCCATGCGCACCGACTGGTCGGGCAGCAGGAAATGCTCACGGTCGCGCGCCAGCTCCGCCGCCCGCTGGTCGGCCGGCAGCTCGTGCTGGGGGTCGTGCACGGCGTTCATGTCCACCCGGCCGGCGAAGGCGCCGTTGGGATCCAGGGCGAACACCGTCTTGGCGCTGCCGGGCGGGTAGTGGCCGCGCAGGGCGCCCAGGGTGATGTCGGCCGGCACCGTCTTGGGGTCGCCGCGCATCAGCCGGCCCACGGTCATGTCCTTGACCCAGCCGATGTCGTGACCGCCCCGGATCTGCACGCCGCGCTGGTGGAAGCGCCAGGTGGCGAAGGAATAGCCGAAGGTCTCGCGCACCAGCAGGGTGGAGGCGATGACGCCCATGAGCACGCCGGCCGAGGCGCGCAGGTCGCCCGTCAGCTCCAGCACCAGCAGCACCATGGTCACGGGCGCGCCCACCACGGCGGCGGCGAAGGACCCCATGCCCACCAGCATGACGGCGGAGCGTTGGGCCACCAGGTCCCAAGGCAGCAGGGTCCCGATGTCGGACACCATGCTGCCGAACAGGCTGCCCAGCAGCAGCGAGGCGCTGAACAGGCCGCCGCGGAAGCCGGCGCCCAGGCACAGGGCGGACGCCACCACCTTGGCCACCAGCATCACGAAGGCCAGGCCCAGGCCGTAGCCGTGGTCGAAGCCGTACTGCAGCGCGCCCTGCCCACCCCCCAGCACCCCCGGGAGCGCCAGGGCCATGGGCCCCAGCAGCAGGCCGCCCAGGATGGGGTGGACGGCACGCGGAATCGGCAGCTGGCGGAACAGTCGTTCCGCATAGGTGACGGCCTGCATGGTGAGGATGGCCAGGGCGCCGGCGGCCAATCCCACCAGCAGGAAGGTCGCGAAATCGCCGCCCCGGATGACCGGTGGCTCGGCCAGGATGAACAGGGCCGGGCGGTTCAGCGCCATCTGCGCCACCTGGTTCGCCACCACGGCGGCGACGCAGACGGGCGCCAACGTCGCCATGGTATAGGTGCCGATGACCAGTTCGAACGCGTAGAAGGCGCCCGCCAGGGGGGCGGTGAAGGCGGCGGAGATGGCCGCCGCCGCCCCGCAGCCCACCAGGGTGCGCAGATCGTTGCGCCGCAGGTTCAGCCGCCGGCCGAAGTTGGACGCCAAGCCGGCGCCGGTCTGGGTGAAAGCCGCCTCCATCCCCACCGAACCGCCGGCGCCATGCGACACGACGATGGACAGGGTCAGGCGCAGGCTGTCGCGCAGGGACATGCGGCCGCCATACAGGGCGTTGGCTTCGATGGGGTCGACGGTGTCGCGGGCGCGGCGGAACAGCAGGCCCAGGCCCGCCAGCAGGGCGCCGCCCACCACGGGTGCCGCCAGCGCCAGGCTGGACGGGATGAACAGCGCGCTGCTGATGTGATCGCCGAACGGCACCTTGAATGCCAGGCTGTGCAGCGCCAGCACCAGGGCGTGCAGCCCCGCCACCGCCAGGCCCACGCCGATGCCCACCGGCACGCTGAGCAAGGCCAGGGACAGTTCGGAGGAGCGCAGGCCCTTGGGCGTCAGGGCATGGGTCAGCGCCCGCCAGACCACCGGCAGGCGGCGGCTGGCGCGCCGGCGGGGGCCACCCTGTTGCGGTCCGTGGGTGGAGCCCAGGGCGCCCGCGGCCGTCCCGTCCGCCTCCGCCTCTGGCGCGGACTCCGGGCCAGGGGGCGCGGCCGGTGTCTGCGGGGAAGGCGGGAAGGTATCCATGGTATCGGGGAAATGGGGCCGCGTCCGATCAGGACAAGGGTGATAGCAGGGGACCGGCCCGATATGGGCGATAAAAGCGGCGCTTCTATGGAAAAGGGCGGCCGTCCCGGAGGACGCCGCCCTTTAGTCCCGCATCGCGGCCAGCGGCCGGATCAGCCGAAGCGGCCGGTGATGTACTGCTCGGTCTTCTCTTCCTTGGGCGCGGTGAAGATGGTGTCGGTGGCGCCATATTCCACCAGTTCGCCCAGGTACATGAAGGCGGTGAAGTCGGAGACGCGGGCCGCCTGCTGCATATTGTGCGTGACGATGGCGATGCAGTAGTCGGGCTTCAGCTCATCCACCAGTTCCTCGATCTTGGAGGTGGAGATGGGGTCCAGCGCCGAGGTCGGCTCGTCCAGCAGCAGCACGGCCGGACGCACGGCCACGGCACGGGCGATGCACAGGCGCTGCTGCTGGCCGCCGGACAGCGACAGGCCGCTCTGGCGCAGCTTGTCCTTGACCTCGGTCCACAGCGCGGTCTTGCGCAGCGCCTCTTCCACGCGCACGTCCATGTCGGCGCGGCTCAGCTTCTCATACAGCCGGATGCCGTAGGCGACGTTGTCGTAGATCGACATGGGGAAGGGCGTCGGCTTCTGGAACACCATGCCGACGCGGGCGCGCAGCAGGTTCAGGTCCTGCTTGGGCGACAGCAGGTTCTCGCCGTCCAGCAGCACCTCGCCCTCGGCCCGCTGGTTGGGGTAGAGGTCGTAGATGCGGTTCAGGATGCGCAGCAGCGTGGACTTGCCGCAGCCGGACGGGCCGATGAAGGCCGTCACCCGCTTGTCGAACAGCGGCAGGTTGATGTGACGCAGGGCGTGGAAGCCGCCGTAATAGAAGTTCAGGTTGCGGACGCTGATCTTCTCGCGCATGTCGCCGTCGGTGGCGAGCGCCGCCTGGGACTGTTCCGCCGTCATGGAAAGCGCGGTCATGGGGATCACTGGCCTTTCTTGGTGCCGATGGAAGCGAGCATGCGGGCGCCGATGTTGAGCGCGAGGATGGCGACCGTGATGAGGAGCGAACCGCCCCACGCCAGGCGCTGCCAGTCCTCATAGGGGCTGAGCGCGAACTGGAAGATGGTGACCGGCAGGTTCGCCATGGGAGCGTTCATGTTGACGCTCCAGAACTGGTTGTTCAGGGCGGTGAACAGCAGGGGCGCCGTCTCGCCGCTGATGCGGGCCACGGCCAGCAGGATGCCGGTCATGATGCCGCTGCGGGCGGCGCGGTAGGTCACCTGCACGATGACCTTCCAGCGCGGGGCGCCCAGGGCGGCGGCGGCCTCGCGCAGGGAACCGGGGACCAGGTTCAGCATGTCCTCGGTCGTGCGCACCACCACGGGGATGACCAGCACGGCCAGCGAGATGGACCCAGCCCAGGCGGAGAAGTGGCCCATGGGGACCACGACGATGGTGTAGATGAACAGGCCGACGATGATGGACGGCGCGGACAGCAGGATGTCGTTGATGAAGCGGGTGACCTCCGCCAGCTTCGTGCCCTTGCCGTATTCCGCCAGGTAGGTGCCGGCCATGATGCCGATGGGCGTACCGATGAGCATGCCCAGCACGGTCATCACCAGGCTGCCGAAGATGGCGTTGAGCAGGCCGCCGGTGCTGCCGGGCGGCGGGGTGTTCTGGGTGAACAGCCCCAGGCTGATGGCGCTGAGGCCGTTGATCAGCAGGACCGCCAGGATCCAGACCAGCCACAGCAGGCCGAAGACGGCGGCGCCCACGGCCAGGCCCATGGTGATGGTGTTGCCAACCTTGCGGCGCTTATAGCGGCCCATCGCGAAGTTGGTGCCGGGGGGGGAGGTGTCAGTGATGGCCATGGATCAGGTCCCCGCCTTGCGGTTCATGCGCACCAGCATCAGCTTGGCCAGCGACAGCACGATGAAGGTGATCACGAAGAGCACCAGGCCCAGCGCGATCAGGGAGGAGGTGTAGGTGTCGCCCACCGCCTCGGTGAACTCGTTGGCGATGGCGGCAGAGATGGTGGTGCCCGGCGCCAGCAGCGAGGAGGCGATGCGGTGCGAGTTGCCGATGACGAAGGTCACCGCCATGGTCTCACCCAGCGCGCGGCCCAGGCCCAGCATGACGCCGCCCACCAGGCCCACGCGGGTGTAGGGGATGGTGATGTCGCGCACCACCTCCCACGTCGTGGCGCCCAGGCCATAGGCGCTTTCGCGCAGCATGGTGGGCATGGTCTCGAACACGTCGCGGGTGATGGAGGTGATGAAGGGCAGGATCATGATGGCCAGGATCAGGCCGGCCGTCAGCACGCCGATGCCGTAGGGCGGGCCCTTGAACCAGACGCCGATGCCCGGGACGTTGCCCAGCGTGTTGATCAGGAAGGGCTGCACGGTCCGCTGCAGGAAGGGCGCGAACACGAACAGGCCCCAGATGCCGTAGATGATGCTGGGGATACCCGCCAGCAACTCGACCGCGATGCCGATGGGCCGCTTGGCCCAAGCGGGGCACAGCTCGGTCAGGAAGATGGCGATGCCGAAACTGACGGGCACGCCCACCAGCATGGCGATGGCCGAGGTGACCAGCGTGCCATAGATGGGCGCCAGGGCGCCGAACTTCTCCGTCACCGGGTTCCAGATCTCGGTCGTGACGAAGCCGAAGCCGAAGGCCTTCAGGGCCGGCAGCGCGCCGTGAATGAGCGAGATGATGACACCGCCCAGGAGCGTCAGCACCAAGAGGGCGAAAAATAGGGTGGCGCCGCGAAACAGAAGGTCGTTGCGGCGCTGCGTGCGCGCCCGCGGACTTTCCGCGCTGATGTCCGATGCCTTTACCGCCATGTCCACCAAAGCACCCCTCCGGCCGTAGGCCCTGCGACAACTCGAAACGCGATGACCTAAAAAACCCGGATGTCTATCAAGGAAGCCGACAAGGAGGGAGAGGAGCCGTAGGCGCCCCCTCTCCCGACCCTTGTCCCCCGAGGCCGAAGCCTCGCGGGCGCTTCCTTTTACCCGAGGACTCTTACTTCGACCAGACGGGCTTGCCGTCGGCGGTCTTCACCGTGGCCCAGGACTTCTGGACTTGGGCGACCACGGCGGCCGGCATCGGGACGTAGTCCAGCTGCTCGGCGGCGGCCTGGCCATTGTTGTAGGCCCAGTCGAAGAACTTCAGGGCCTCGGCGACGGCGGCACCGTCCTGCGGCTGGCTGTAGACCAGGATGAAGCTGGCGCCGGTGATCGGCCAGCTGTCGGCACCGGGCTGGTCGACCAGCACCAGGTAGAAGCCCGGGGCGTTGGCCCAGTCGGCACCGGCGGCGGCGGCCTGGAAGGCCTTGATCTCCGGGCTGACGACCTTGCCGTCATGGTTCTTCAGCTTGGTGAAGGTCAGGCTGTTCTGCTTGGCGTAGGCGTACTCGACATAGCCGATGGCGCCGTCGGTCAGCTTCACCATGTTGGCGACGCCTTCATTGCCCTTGGCGCCCAGGCCGGCGGCCCACTGCACCGACGTGTTGGCGCCGACGCGTTCCGCGAATTCCTTGTCTTCCTTGGACAGGTAGGTGGTCCACAGGAAGTTCGTGCCCGACCCGTCGGAACGGTACACCGGGACGATGGAGGTCTTGGGCAGGTTCAGGCCGGGGTTCTGCGCCTTGATGGCCGGGTCGTCCCACGAGGCGATCTGGCCCAGGTAGATCTTGGCGATGGTCGGGCCGTCCAGCTGGATCTGGCCGGGGGCGATGCCCTTCACGTTCACGACCGGGACGACGCCGCCCATGATCATCGGGAACTGCTGCAGGCCCGCTTCCTTCAGCTCTTCAGCCTTCAGGGGCATGTCGGAGGCGCCGAACGTGACCGTCTTCGCCTTGATCTGCTTGATGCCGCCGCCGGAACCGATGGACTGGTAGTTCAGGCCCACGCCGGTCTTGGCCTTATAGGCCTCGGCCCACTTGGCGTAGATGGGGTACGGGAAGGTGGCGCCGGCGCCGCTGATGTCGGCAGCCTGGGCGGCGCCCACCATCACCACCGCGGCCGCGGCGGCAACCATGCCCTTCAGCAGGTTCTTCGGTTGAAAGTTCACGGGATTCCCCCACGGGTTGGAACGTCTTAGTCGACCATCTCGGGGCCCCGGCCGATCCGCCCAGGGGTAAGCCCCCGCGACCGCTTCCTGATCCCGCCTCGACGGGCGGACCCTAGATTCCGGGTCCTGAACCTTTGGTGACGACTCTGTTACAGTTTTGTGAAACCATGGGCGCTTTGTCGCAGGGCTACCCCCCGTTCACGCCCCGTACCCGCCGGCAGCGCTGACGCGCCGCGGCAACACCAGCCAGAACCCGGTGGTTCCCCTGAGTCAACGCCGATTCTCAATTTCTTTTCAAGTGTCGGCGGATGCGCAACCTCGCCGCCATTTTTTCTGCACCGCAGCGGCATCCTCACGGTCGCCATAAGCAGGCCCCGGGGTGCGCCCTATTCACAACACTATAGATACAGTCGATCCGCCCACCCTCTTTTTTCGGCCCGCCGCACCCGTCCGGACTCTACTGCTGTAGTCCCGGATTTGTTGCCCCGCCTTACTTTAAGCCCCCTAAAACGCCCGACTCGAAACTGTTGCAACGGCGCCACAGCTAGCCCCTTTCATAAATCTGTCAACCTTTAGCAGTCTCGCTGTCATGCTATATTGCTACCGAGCGCTTCGTTAGGGCCGCAGCCCAAACGCTCCAAACGCGTGACGTCGGCCCCGAAACCCGGGATTGGGCGGCATGCCGTAGACCGGATGATGGGAGAATCTAGGAATGAACCTGAAGACCGTGTTGCTCGCTGGCACGGTGCTGGGCGTGGCTTTCGCCGCCGCCGGCGCCTCCGCTGCAGAGACCAAGAAGTCGAACGCCGCCTCCGCCACTGCCGCCGCCGCTGCCACCCCGCTGGCCACCCAGGCGCAGATCGACGCGCTGAACAAGCAGATCCAGGCGCTGCAGGCGCAGTTGCAGGCGATCTCGGCCCAGACCGACGCCGCCAACAAGGCCGCCGCTGAGTCCAAGGCCGCCGCCGAGAAGGCCGCCACCTCGGCCACCGCCGCCACGGCGAACCTGCCCAGCATCACCTTCCCCAACGGCGTGCCGACCTTCACGTCCGCGGACAAGGCGTTCAGCTTCCAGCCCGTCGGCCGTATCCACCTGGATTACGGCTACAACTTCCAGGATGCCAAGAACCCCGACAACCGGGCCAACAAGGACATCACCGACGGCTTCAACTTCCGTCGCGCCTACCTCGGCTTCGCCGGCAAGGCCTTCAACGACTTCACCTACAACGTGACGGCCGACTTCCCCGGCCGCTTCAACCAGTCCGGCCGCCTGCAGACCGCGCAGCTGACCTACACCGGCTACAAGGGCTGGCTGATCGACGTTGGCGCCATGCAGCCAGCCTTCACCTTCGAAGACAGCATCAGCTCCAACGACATCGGCCTGCTGGAGCGTCCAGGCATCAACAACGTCGTCACCGGCCTGATCGCCAGCGAAGGCCGCCTGTCGGCCGGCGTGCGCACCTTCGGCGACAACTACTTCGCCGACGTCTACCTGACCGGTGCCAGCGTCAACACCAGCCCGTTCGGCAGCACCACCGTGCTGACCAGCACCGGTGGCGCGACCGCCTCGGTCACCTCCAGCGCCGTGACCGGCGTGGCCGACGACCAGAAGGCCGCCTTCGCCCGCGCCGCGTTCCGTCCGATTAACGATGAGCACACCATCGTCCACATCGGCGCCGACGTCGGTTACATGTACGCCCCGCCGCAGACCAACGGCGTGAACGCCGCCGGTTCGCACGTGCTGGCCCTGTCCGAGCGTCCGGAAAACCGCTACGGCGGCCTCGGCTCCATCCTGAACACCGGCAACATCAACGCCGACAGCGTCGCCATCTACGGCGGCGAACTGGCCGCCCGCTACGACAGCTTCTGGGCCCAGGGCGAAGGCTACCAGATCGACGTGAAGCGCCGTAAGGACCTGTCAGCGGCCACCAACGACCCGAGCTTCTTCGGCTACTACGCCGAAGCCGGCTGGGTCCTGACCGGCCAGAAGCGCAACTACGTCGCCAACCAGGGCGCCTTCAGCTCCCCGACGGTGGACAAGCCCCTGAACCCCGGTGCCGGCCAGTGGGGCACCTGGGAAGCCGTGGCGCGCTACAGCTTCCTGAACCTGAACTCCGACACCTGGGCCACCAACACCGCCAACCGCGTGCGCGGCGGCCAGCAGGAAGTGTGGACCCTGGGCCTGAACTGGTACATGACCAGCAACGTCCGCTTCATGCTGGACTACCAGTTCATCGACCTGAAGAAGTACTCGTCCGCCACCAACAACACCCAGGTGGGCGACAACTGGCAGTCCCTGGGCGGCCGCGTCCAGTTCACGTTCTAAGGTGGCCTCCCTTCGGGGAAGACATCTGTTCCAGGGAAACCCCGCCGGTCCGCCGGCGGGGTTTTTCTTTGCCTGCGACACTTGCGCACGGGGGGCAGTCAGACGGAACACATCTTCCCCTATGGTGATCGCGGAAAATTGTCATAGTTCGGTTATAGAAACGAATGTCAGTGTTTAGGTTGCGCCCCGGCGGATGCTGGGCCAAAACGGCCTGTGGCGTGATGCCGGATCGAGAGCCGGATCGAGAGGACGAAGTGCGATGCATGAGGGGCGCGGCGGCATGAACCCGCAGGACGACAACGCGGCACAGCCGGCGCGGGACGCGCAGCAGGACGACCCCATCGCCGCCGTGCTGGCGGCCGAGGCGGAAGAGTTGGCCGACATCGACCTGGGTGATGAAGGCGGCGACGATGACGGCCTCGATGGCACGGAGGAAGAGCCCGGACTGGACGGCGGCCCGCCATCGGATGGCACGGCGCCCGCCGGCGGCAAGCGCGTGGCCTGCGGCGTCACGGGCAAGCTGCGCCCCAAGCGCGATCTGATCAGCCTGGACACCCTGCGCCCCAGCCTGGCCGTGCGCATCCGCCGCGACCACCCCGGCCTGCCGCCCGACGCCCTGGTCAGCCGCGGCGTGGTCGCCCGCTATCGCTCCCTGTATGTCGAGGAACTGCTGCAGCAGGAAAAGGGCGAACTGACGGAACTGGATCGCCAGGTCGCGGAAAGCATCGCCACCCACGAGACCCTGGCCGAGAACATCGAGGAAGGCTACGCCGAGGAGCGTACCCTGGGTGAGCGCATGTCGGACCATCTGGCCAGCTTCGGCGGCAGCTGGACCTTCATCCTCACCTTCGGCGGCTTCCTGATCGTCTGGATGATCATCAGCAGCTTCCAAGGGGATAAGTCTTTCGATCCCTACCCCTTCATCCTGCTTAACCTGATCCTGTCCTGCCTGGCCGCCATCCAGGCGCCCATCATCATGATGAGCCAGAAAAGGCAGGAGGCGAAGGATCGCCTGCGGTCAGAGAACGACTACCGCGTCAACCTCAAGGCGGAGCTGGAGATCCGGCACCTGCACGAAAAAATTGATTATCTTATCCAGCGGCAGTGGAAGCGGCTCACCGAGATTCAGCAGCTGCAACTGGAGATTATGCAGGAAAAACGCTATCGTCGCTGATACATCTATCTCTTTTGGGCGGCGTTCCGGCTATTCCTGGCTAGCTAACGCGGGGTGGATACGCGAAAGGGCTAAAGCGACCGGACACAAGTGAGGGTTGTCTAATGGTCCAAAAGAGCCAATATTAAGCACTCCGATCTAGTTGCATCTGCGTCGGAGGTTTGGATCATGGCCACCCATGATGTTCTGGTGATAGACCCGAGTACCCTGTTCCGTCAGGGCTTAAGACAACTGCTGCCGCAGGATTTTCGCGTGGTTTCCGAAGCACGCGATGTCGAAGCGGCCCGGGCGGAGCTGTCCGCCCCCACACCAAATGATATATCCAGTGCCAAGCCGTCCGGCCGTGGCATCGCCCTGGTCCTGTTCGACGTGACGGACGCGGGGGAGTTCCGGGCGGCGGCCAGCCAGCTGCACAGCCTGTTCCCCGAGGCCCGCCTGGTCTACCTGACCAACGGGTTCGATGCACCCCGCCTGCGCATGGCGCTGGAGGCCGGCATTGACGGCTACCTGACCAAGGACCGCTCTTCCAACGCGCTGATCCAGTCGCTGCACCTGGTCATGCTGGGCGAGAAGGTGTTCCCGTCCGACCTGGCCCTATTGCTGACCCAGCAGAACCATGCCGGCAGCGTCGGTGCCGGCAGCCCGCATAAGGGCCTGTCGATGCGGGAAACGCAGATCCTGCGGGCCCTGGTCAAGGGTGAGAGCAACAAGGTGATCGCCAACGGCCTGCACATCACCGAGGCGACGGTGAAGGTCCACCTGAAGAGCCTGCTGCGCAAGATCAACTGCAACAACCGCACCCAGGCCGCCATCTGGGCGCTGAACAACGGCCTGACGGAAGCGACCCCAACAGCGGGCGCGGCCTGAAAGGGACCACCGGACCAGGGGTAACACGCCCGCTGGAATCCGATTCAGACCTTGGAAACTACCGGGGGCGCATCGCCGGCCCCCCTGAAGCCCGCGCGATTTCAAGCGGGCCGCAATCGGCGGGACCAAGAAAAAGGCCGCTGTCCCAGGCAGGGGACGGCGGCCTTTTCTTTCGCGGGTCCTGGATCGGCTACGCCACCGCCAGAACCCGCTGGCGGCGCAGGGCGACGCTGTAGAACACCGCCCCCGCCAGCACCAGCAGCGCCACCTGGCCGCCGAAATAGGCGAAGGGCGACAGACGGTCATAGAGCTGGACGTACAGGCCCCCCACCATGTCGCCGGCGAAAACCGTGAGATAGAACACGGCCGTGATGGACGACTTCAGCCGGGCCGGCGCCTCCATATAGGCCCATTGCAGGCCGATCATGCTGATGCACAGCTCACCGAAACCCAGAACGATGTTGGACATCAACATGAACCAGATGCTGACCGGATGATCCTTGGTGGCCAGCAACCCGGCCAGCGCCATGATGGCGATGGACAGGCCGGTGATGCCGAAGCCCACGAACACCTTGGTGCGCGCCGGGGTCAGCATGCCCCGGCGGCGGTCCACCCACCCCCAGAAGGTGTTGAAGATGGGGGTCAGCAGGATGATCATCAGCGGGTTGACCGCCTGGAGCTGGTCCGGCGTCAGGTCGAAGCCGAAGGGCCACAGGTTCAGGTCGAGGTAGTCACGGGCGAAGAACACCCAGGTCGTGGCCGTCTGGTCATAGGCCATCCAGAACACCAGGATCATGGGGAAGCCCAGCAGCATACGCACCAGGCGCGTGCGTTCCTCCGGCGTCATGCCGGCGGCGGGCTGGCCGGCCTTGGCGCGGGCCGCGGCGCGGTCGGCGGCGTTTTCCTGCGGGTAGAAGCGCTTGCCGGCGGCGAATACCACCAGGGCCACCGTCATCAGGGCCGCCGGCAGCATCAGCGCCACCTGGTAGCCCGCCTTGTCGCGCACCCAGGGCAGCGCGTAGGAGGTGACGAAGCCGCCGATGTTGATGGCCAAGTAGAAGTAGCTGAAGGCCTTGTCCATCAGGGCTTCCTTGCCCTGCTCCTGGTACATGCGGGCCATCATGGGGCTGACGTTGGGTTTGATGGCGCCCGCCCCCATGGCCAGCATCGCCAGGCTGGCGTACAGCATCCACGGGCTGCTGGCGAAGCCCAGGACCACCTGCCCGAAGATGTAGGGGAACGAGAAAAAGATGATGGTGGGATAACGGCCCAGCCAACGGTCGGCGATGACGCCGCCGATGAGGGGCAAGGCGTAGCAGGACGCCATGAAAATCTGGATGACGGTGGCCGCGTCGCTGTCCGAGAAGCCCTGCTGCGAGGTGATGTAGAGCGCCAGCAAGGTCCGCATGCCGTAGTAGCAGGCGCGCTCGGCCAACTCACCCCAGAAGACGAACCAGAAACCCACCGGATGCCGAACGCGTGCCGTGACCTGTGCCTGCATGCCCAAATCCTTGGAAAAATTGGTGCCTATCCCGCGGCCCCCCTGCGGAACGGGCGCGCCCGGACATCCCGAACCGGGATGCGGCGGCCTGCCCATTCACGCCCGCGCTGCCCTCTCGCCGTCGGCCCCACCCCGTCGGGTTCCCCTGGGGCCGTCACGGCGGATATGCCCACCTGTTGTCCATCATGGTCGCCGCACCCCACCGGGGCCGGCGCCGTTGTTAGCCTGCTTCGTTAGGGGAATCGCGCCCGCGACACAAGCCGGGAATCACAAAACGACAACGCATCAAAAAATTTAAGCGGGTGTCGCCCAAGCCGGCGCCACCCCGGCAAGCCCACGCCGCCCTTGCCGTCCAGCAATGGCGGGCGAGACCGCCGTGGTTCCGGAACAGCACGGACTGAGGCAAAGTGTAGCGCCAGCATAAACGGGGGATCCCATATTCCCCTTTCGCTGGCTGTGTGCCTTTTGATTGTCTTGTGCGGTGCGAGAGCGCCCTGTTAATTGGCGGGGATGATGGTTGCCTTGGATGCCGACGCGCGCAGCGATGCCCGCCACCGTAGCTTGGACCTGCCCGTGGCGACGGTGCTGGGCCTTCTCGCCTTGGCGGTGGTCCTGGCCCCGCTGTTCTTCGTGCTGGTCCCGCCGCTGACGGATTACGCCAACCATCGGGCGCGCATGGACATCATTGCGCACCTGGGGCAGGAACCCCTGCTGCAGCGCTTCTACGCCATCGACTGGCAAGTCATTCCCAACCTGGCCATGGACCTGGTGACGCCGCCCATGGTCAAGGTCGTGGGCGTGTTCATCGCCGGCAAGCTGTTCATCGCCGCCATCATCGTCAGCATCGTCACCGGCACCTGGGCCCTGCACCGTGCCTTGCACCGGACGGAGCATGGCCCCGGCGGCGCCAACGCGCTGCTGGCCATGGCGTTCATGTACAACGGCATTTTCCTGCTGGGCTTCACCAACTTCCTGTTCGGCATCGGCCTGGCGCTGTGGGGCACGGCCATTCGGCTGTCGCTGCGCCGCCGGTCGCACCTGCAACGCCTGGCGGCCTCCACCGCCACGGTGCTGGTGCTGTTCGTCTGCCATCTGTTCGCCGTCGGCCTCTACGGCATGGCCATCTTCTGCCTGGAGGCGCCGGGCCTGCTGCGTCGGCCGTGGCGGCAGGCGCTGCGCCACCTGGGCCTGATGGGCCTACCCTTCCTGGTGGTCCTGCCCCTGCTGGCGGCCAGCCCGACGATGGGCCTGGCCGACCAGATGGTATGGAGCTGGGTGGGCAAGGGCGAGGGCTTGCGCTTCCTGGTCACCACCTTCCACGAGAATTGGGAGGTGCCGCTGGGCCTGGCGGGCCTGGGCGTGGTCGCCGCCTTGCTGGCCACCCGGCGCATGCACCTGCACGCCGCCGGCTGGATGCTGCTGGCCACCGGCGCCGTGACCTACATCGCCATGCCCACCATCCTGTTCGGCTCGGCCTATGCCGACGAACGGCTGCCGGTTGCGCTGCTGTTCCTGGGTCTGGGCTTCGTACGATTCGACTTCCGCAGCCGCCTGGGCCGCATGATCGCCCTGGCCGCCATCCTGGCCATCATCGTGGCCCGCAGCGTGGTCATGATCGGCGACTGGCTGCCCCTGAGCCAGGTCTACAAGGACATGCGCGCGTCCATGGCGGCGGTGGAGCCCGGGTCCACCATCCTGGTGGCGGAGGCGACGGTGCCCACGGGCGACGTCAACTTCAACGCCGCCTTCAGCCATGCGCCCTGCCTGGCCATCATTGATCGCCAGAGCCTGGTCAGCACCGCCTTCAGCGTGGCCGGCAAGCAGATCCTGACCGTGAAGCCCGCCTATACCGAGCGCGTGGACCGCGAGGACGGCGACCCGCCCAGCACGGGCGAAATGGTGAAGGCCGTGACCAATCCCCTGCCCCCCGGCACCTATTTCTGGCAGGACTGGCAGCGGGACTATGACTACGTCATCGTCCTGAACACCGAGGCCGGACATCGGGAGTTGACGGGCCTGGCCGACCTGGTTCATGAGGGCAAGGGGTTCCAGCTCTACCGCGTGTTGCACGACGCGATGCCGGCCCCCGCCCCCTGACGAGTCCGCCCGGGAACGGGGCGCCGGTCGCGGGGGCGCCCGCCACCAACCGCACCGGACATCCGATGGATCCCTGGACCTGGGCCTTGCTGATCGGCGCCGCCTTCGCGGCCGGCGTTCTTAACGCCGTCGCCGGCGGCGGCAGTTTCCTAGGCTTCCCCGCCCTGGTCTTCGCCGGCTTGCCCCCGGTGACGGCCAACGCCACCAACACCGTGGCCCTGTTTCCCGGATCATTCGCCAGCGTCTACGCCTACCGGCGGGAGTTCCAGCCCATCCAGGGCGTGGGCATGGTGCCCATGGTGGCCGTCAGCCTGGTGGGCAGCGTGGCCGGCGCCCTGCTGCTGCTGTGGACACCCGAGAGCGTGTTCGTGGCCCTGGTACCCTGGCTGCTGCTGATGGCCACCTTGGTCTTCGCCTTCGGCCGCCGCTTGGCCGGCCTGTTGCAGGACAGCGTGCGCCTGACACCCACGGCCCTGCTGTGCTGCCAGTTCGTCATTGCCATTTATGGCGGCTATTACGGCGGCGGCGTGGGCATCCTGTCCATGGCGGCCATGACCCTGTTCGGCCTGCGCGACATGCACGCCATGAACGCGTGGAAAACCCTGCTGAGCGGCAGCCTGAACGCCATCGCGACGGTGACCTTCGCCCTCAGCGGTCGCGTGGTCTGGGCCCCCGCCCTGGTCATGATGGTCTCCGCCATCGCCGGCGGCTATCTGGGCGCCGCCGTGGCCCGCCGGCTGCCTGGCGACTATGTCCGCCGCTTCGTCATTGTCACCGGCGTGGCGATGACGCTGTATTTCTTCGGGAAGACTTACCTTTAAAGGCCGCCAGGCAAGTAAAGGCCGCCAGGCAAGGGCCCACGGCTTGTAAGGCGGGCCGGTCTTGCGGAACGATCAATGCCCGGCCTGACCCTCGGCCAGCTGGGCGGGGCTGACGGGCGCGGCCTTGGCCTCGTCCGTCGTCGCATCGGGTGCCGCGCGCAGCGCCACCAGGGTCAGGAAGGCGGACACCACCACCAGTACCGCCAAGT
The DNA here is from genome assembly GCF_007828045.1 of Nitrospirillum amazonense. Classification (GTDB taxonomy): domain Bacteria; phylum Pseudomonadota; class Alphaproteobacteria; order Azospirillales; family Azospirillaceae; genus Nitrospirillum; species Nitrospirillum amazonense_C. Next base: position 25,993 of record NZ_VITN01000030.1, read on the forward strand.
CAAGGCCCCGGTCGTTCAGACGACGCGTCAGGCTGATGATGAGGCGGGTCATGGGCGGGATCCCCGGCGACGCCGGAGAAGGTTCCGGCAGTGCTGATACGGGCGGGCTGCCGCAACCTTGCGCTTTAAAAACCGCGCACTGATAAAAAGACAGCCGCGCCGCCCTGGGGTGCCCAGACTGAATCCCCAAGGCCAACGCGGCCGCCCATCGGGGGCTCTGGGAGAACCACCCCCTTCCCTTGGGCCCGGGACCACACCCCCATCATGGCGCCCTGCGCGATCACAGGGGCGCCTGCCACCCTGTCAGCGGCCGGATAAGAGCGTGTGGTGTCGTCCCGATGCCATAGGCGCGATCCCTATCCCTGGTTCTTTTTCGCCGGGGCGGGCGCATCGCCACAACCCCAGGTCGATTGATTGCATAATTACTGATTGAGACAACGCTGTCAAGAGCGGCATAGCAGGCTGCGGATGGCGTCGCGTCACAGCGGCGAGACAGGTTTTGTCAGGTCAGGGAGAGGGCGCCGGCGGCTTCCAGGGCCGCCGCCTTGTCCTCAAGCCCATCCTCGCGCAGGTCGACGGGAATGGCCTTGGAGGTTTTGGCGCCCATGTCCTTCAGCTGTTCCACTTGGCGCACCAGATTGCCGGTGCCGGTGCTCAGCTTGGTCATGGCGCCGCTGTAGCTTTTCTGCACGCGGTCCAGCTGGGTGCCCAGGCTGCGCATGTCCTCCAGGAAGCCGACGAACTTGTCGTACAGCTTGCCGGCGCGGTCGGCGATGGCCTCGGCGTTGCGGTTGCGGCGTTCCACCTGCCAGACGTTGGCCACGGTGCGCAGCGCCACCATCAGGGTGGTGGGGGTGGCGATGGCCACGTTCATGTCGGCGGCGTAGGCCGTCAGGGCCGGATCCTCCTGCACCGCCACCGCCAGGGCCCCCTCGATGGGCACGAACATCAGGACGTAATCCAAGCCGCTGCCCACGGCGCCGGTATAATCCTTGGACCCCAAGGTCTTGATGTGGGTGCGCAGGGAAACGACGTGGCGCGCCAGCGCCGCCATGCGCGCCACCTCATCCTCCGCGTTCACGTGCGCCTCGAACGCGGTCAGCGACACCTTGGCGTCGATCACCACCCGCTGGCCGCCCGGCAGGTTCACCACCACGTCGGGACGCAGGCGGCCGCCATCGGCGTCCGTACGGCTTTCCTGGGTCACATACTCCTCGCCCTCGCGCAGGCCGGAGCGTTCCAGGATGGTGGACAGGATCATTTCACCCCAGGCGCCCTGGGTCTGGGCCTTGCCCTTCAGCGCCTGGGTCAGGTTGTGCGTCTCGCTGGTCATGCGGGCGCTGGTGTCGGTCAACTGACGGATCTGCTGCGCCAGCGCCGCGCGGTCCTTGGCGCTTTCCGTATGGGCCAATTGCAGGCCCTGCTGGAACTCCACCATGCGATCGCGCAAGGGCGCCAGCAGGCCGTCCAGCTGGGTGCGGTTCTGCTTGGCGAAGGTCTCGCCATGCCGGGTCATCACCTCATCGGCCAGGACCTTGAACTCCTTGGCCATGGTCTCGCGCGCCTGGGTCAGCAGGGCCATCTTCTCTTCCGCCTGCCGCAGTTCGCGCGCCAGCGCCTCCTTGGACGCCGCCAGCGCCTGGCTGAGGCGGGCCCCCTCCTCCCGCACCGTGGCCAGGTCGCGCTCCAGCAACGGCACGCGCGAGGCCCGCTCGCCCTCCACCGCCAGGCGGCGGTCGGCCTCGGCCTTGGCCACGCGCAGGTCGGCCAGGTCGGCCTCCAGCATCGCCAGCCGCTCCCCTTGCGCCGCACGGGCGCCCGCCCCCGCCACGCGGGCGGCGACCAGGGCCACGACCAGCGCCGCGACGAAACCAAGGGCCAATGAGGCAAGATCGAGGGACATGGGGACGCGTCCTGCTCAAGAAACGGTGGGTCTTGCGAGATAGAACCACATTTTATAGCAGGAAAGGAACAAAACAGGGACAAAAAGAAGGCGGACATCGCTGCCCGCCCCCTTTGGTCCTCAATGCCGGCTCAGTGATCGCTCACGGCGCCGGATAGGGGCTCTTGCCGCCCTCGGCGATGAAGCGGTCGATGCGGGCCTCCAGCACCGGCAGCGGCACGCCGCCCAGCTTCAGCACCGTGTCGTGGAAGTTGCGCAGGTCGAACTTCTGGCCCAGCGCCTTCTCCGCCTTGGCCCGGGCCTTCAGGATGGCCATCTCGCCCAGGTAATAGGACAGGGCCTGCCCCGGCCAGGCGATGTAGCGGTCAACCTCGGTCTCGATTTCGTGATCGGCCAGGGCGGTGTTGTCGTGCAGGTACTGCTGCGCCTGCTCGCGGGTCCAGCCCTTGGCATGGATGCCGGTATCGACAACCAAGCGAGCGGCGCGCCACATTTGATAGCTCAGCATGCCGAAGCGCTCATAGGGCGTCTCGTACATGCCCATCTCGTCGCCCAGCTTCTCGCAGTACAGGGCCCAACCTTCGCCGAAGGCGGAGATGTAGACCTTCTGCCGGAACTCCGGCTGGTCCTTCTGTTCCGCCGCGATGGGCATCTGGAAGGCGTGGCCCGGCGCCGACTCATGCAGGGTGAGGGCCGGCAGGGCGTACAGGCCGCGCGACGGCAGGTCGTAGGTGTTGACCAGGTACACGCCCGGGCCACCGCGGCCGGAGGTGTAGAAGGGCGCGATATCCGCCGGCACCGGGATGATGGCGAAGCGCGAGCGCGGCAGGTAGCCGAAGTACTGGTCCGCCTTGCCGTCGAACTTCTTGGCGATCCAGGCCGCCCGCATCAGCAGCTCTTCCGGGGTCTTGGCGTAGAACTGGGGATCGGTGCGCAGGAACTTCAGGAAGGCGGGGAAGTCCCCCTGGAAGTTGGCTTGCTTCATCACGTCCAGCATCTGGGCGTGGATCTTCGCCACCTCCTCCAGGCCGATCTTGTGAATCTGGTCCGCCGTCAGATCGACGGTGGCGAACTCCTTGATCTTGGACTGGTAGTAGGCCTTGCCGTCGGGCAGGGACTCCGCCGCCAGCTCGGTGCGGGCGCCGGGGATGTATTCCTCGCGCATGAACTTCAACAGGGCCTGGTGGGCCGGCACCACCGACTTGGCGATGGCGGCCACGGCGGCGGCGCGCAGTTCCGCCTGGGTCGCGGCCGGAATGGTGTCCGGCATCGTCTTGAAGGGCGTGTAGTAGACGTTGTCTTCCGGCGTCTTGGCCTCGACCACGTTCACGATGCCGCTGTCGCGGCCGGTCAGCGTCACCTTGGGCGGCGTGAAGCCACGCTTCAGGCCGGCGCGCATGTTCACGATCTGCTCGCCGAAATAGCGCGGCATATCGTTCAATTGGCCGATGAAGGCCTTGTATTCCGCCACCGTGTGGAAGGGCTTGCGCGCCCCGCCGGCCATGTTGGACCAGAACGAGCTGTCGGCGTTCAGCGGCTTCTCATAGTCCTTGAACTTCTGGCTGTTCAGCAGAACCGTCACCTGATCGCGGTAGATGCTGAAATCCACCTGCGCCTCGGGCGACAGGTCGGCCTGGGGGACGGCCGCCAGTTCCTTCAGGACGCCTTCCCAGACCTTCTGCCGCTTTTCCTGGGTGGCGGCGTCCACCTTGGGCAGATGGCCGGCGACGGTGTCCGTGCTGTCCTCGTCATCCTCGCCCTTGAACTCCTCCTGACGCCATTTCCATTCCTTGGTGTAGATCGCCTTGAACTGGGCGTCGGCCTTGCCGGCCGTGGCGGCCGCCGCCGCGTGGGCCGCGCCGATGACAGGGGCGGTCGCGGTGACCTGGCCAACAGTCAGGACACCGGCGAACAGGGCGGTGCCGACCAGCAGGCGGGCGGCCAAACGTCTTGAAGGCAAGCGGTACATCAGATAGGCGCTCCCTGAGAGGCTGACGCTGCGACGACGCGGCACCCGAAGACGGGTCCCGCGGAATAGCCGGTTTCCGGCTCGAAGCGGACGACGACGGTGGACTTGCCCGCCGTCAGGTTGGCGGGGATGGGGTATTCCACATCAAAGAACTCACCCGGCCGCTCCGCGTCCAGCTTTTGCGTGGCGATACGGGTGCCGTCGACCAGGATGTGGAACAGGCGCTTGCGCTCATCGCCCCAGTACGTGGCCTGCAACACCATGGCGCCGGCACGAACCTTGGCCTTGAACTCGAAGAAGCCGCCGGTGCGGGCGTCGCGGCCGTTCCGGCCCCGGTAGGTCACGGGGTAGGAGATCTTGGCCTCCAGCCCATGGTCGCGTTCCGGCTGCATCTCACCCAGGTGCATGACATCAACGGAGCGCGCCTGGATGTCGCGCTGATGTGCCGCCTCCTGCGCCAGAGCCGCCTCCGCCGTCTTCCACTGCGCCTCAGTATAGCGCTTGAAGTAGACGGCCGTGCGCCGGGTGTACTGCTGGTAGAAGGGTTTGAACTCCATGTCGCCCGGGCGGCCGATACCGGTGGTGCGCCACACCAGGGCATCGGGCGTCGCCCGCTGGAAGCCGTCCAGGACGGAGGCCGAGACCAAGGCGGGCGCCGGGCCCTGGAAGGCGTCGGAGACAGGCGTGGGCTGGGGCGAGCCGGTGGGCGCCTCGCTCTTGGGCGCGGCGCCCAGGTCGGCGGCCAGCACCAGCGGGCCATGCAGGAAGGCCACGGTGTCGGCATCGTCGTTGGTGGATTCCAGGCGCAGGGCCATGGGCAGGCGCAGGGCGACGGCGTCGCCCGCCTTCCATTCCCGCCGCACGACGGCGTAGCCGTTTTGCAGCGCCAAGTCCTGCGGCTTGCCGTTCACCGCCAGGGTGGCGCCGGTGCACCAGGCCGGGATGCGTAAGCTGACCGCGAAGGTGGCGGGACGCTTCAACGCCTTTAGCGTCAGCAGCACCGTCTCAGCTTCCGGATAGCGGGTGTCGAGGTCGATCACCGCCCCCCGCTCAGGCCACGTGAGGGTGGAGGGGATGTAGAGATTGACCGCCAAATCCTCCACGCCGCGCCGCCAGTAGACGCTTTCGCCATGCTTGGCATGGCTTTCCATGCCGGTGCCGACGCAACACCAGAAATCTTCCGTGGGCGTGGAGAACTCCCGCGCCGAGCCGGACATCAGCGGCGTCATGTAGGTGAACATGCCGGTGGCCGGGTTCTGCTGCGCCAGCACATGGTTCAGGTGCGCGCGCTCATAGAAGTCGAAGTAGTGCGCGTCGGCCTGGCGGGCATACAGCAGGCGGGTCAGCTTCAGCATGTTGTAGCTGTTGCAGCCCTCGCAGGTCTGTTCGGTGATGTGGCGGGAAATGCTGCGCGGTTCCTGGAAATACTCCCGGTCCGCGTTGCCGCCGATGACATAGGAATGGTTGGTGGTGACCGTCTGCCAGAAGAAGGCGGAGGCCTTGGCGTGCCGCTCCGACCCCGTCAGCTCCGCCAGGCGGGCCAGGCCGATCAGCTTGGGAATCTGGGTGTTGGCGTGGATGTTGGCCAGCTCATCCCGGCCTTCCGACAGGGGCACCAGCACCTTGGCATGGTAGAGGCGCTCGGCCAGCAGCAGCCAGCGCCGGTCGCCGGTGCGGGCGTACAGCTCGGCGAAGCTCTCGTTGATGCCGCCATGCTCGCAGTCCAGCACCTTCTGGACCTGCTCGTCATTCAGGTGGCTGAACACCTCGTCGATGTAGCCGCCCAGCTTGACGCCCACATCCAGGGCCTGGGTGTTGCCGCACGGGGTCTGGGCGTCGAAAAGGCCGGTGTAAAGCTTGTGCCAGTTGTACAGCGGCACCCAGCAGCCGTTGAGGTCGAAGCCGGCGGAGCGGATCTCGCCGCGCCGCAGCTCATCGAACACGACCTTGCCGTCCTCGACGATGTCGCCGCGCTTGCGGGTGAAGCCGGCGACATAGCCGTCGCCCTGGGCCTTCTGGCAGTCCGCCAGCTCGGCCACGATATAGTCCACCCGCCGCTTGCACTCGGCATCGCCGGTCTGGGCATGCATCAGGGACAGCGCGCTCAAGTAGTGACCCAGGGTGTGGCCGGCGATGGTATCGCCCTCCCAACCGCCGTAGGCTTCGCCCTTGGGCTGCAGGCCGGCGCCGCTGCGGAAGTTGTGCAGCAGGCGATCGGCCTCGAGGCTGTGCAGATAGGCCAGGTTGGCGTCCACCGCCGCCTTGAAGGGCGATGGCTTCAGCCGCACCGCCGACAGGGGGAAAGGTTGGGCGGTGCCGGTGTTGAGCGCCGGCACCAGGGGGGTGGCCACCGCCGGCACGGCCATCAGGGCCGCGGCCGAGGCGGCACCGCGCAGGATGGTGCGCCGGGACACCGTTTGCCCGGACGGGGCGCTGCAGGTTGCCATGGGGCTGTCTCCCAGATCGCGCGCCATACGTTAAGCCCCCGTGTTCTTGATTTTTATACCTTGGGTCAGCGCGCAAACGCGCCGGATCGCTGGCGAGGACGCCAGCGGAGCAAAGGGACCCAACTGCCAAGCTATTTTGGGATATTGTATACGATGATGCATCTGAGAGAACTAAGCCTCCAGTCATAGGACGGAAGTAGGGCCCATTGCGTGGAGGGCCTTCAGGAAAAGCGGTCCAGCGCCATGGCCGGATCAGGCAGCGCCCGGCCGGCGAAGATGTCGGCCATGCGCCGTGCACTCACGGCCGCCAGGGTCAGGCCCAGATGCTGGTGGCCGCAGGCGGCGTAGAGGCCGGGATGGCGGCGGCTGGCGTCCAGCATGGGCAGGTAGTCGGGCAGGCTGGGGCGGCAGCCGGTCCACTCCGAACTCTCCGCCCCCGGCGCCATCAGGCCGACCTCGCGCAGGTGGTGGCGCAGCAGGGCCGGACGGCGAGGATCGGGCGAATCATGCGGCCCGCTGAAATCGGTGAAGCTGGTGGCGCGCAGGCCCATAGACATGGGCGTCACGATGACGGTGCGGTTCTCGAACACCACCGGGCGGTCCAAGATGGGCGTGTTGGGCCCCGAGTCGCCCGGCACCACGACATGGTATCCGCGCTCCGCGATCATGGGCACGCGATAGCCCAGCGGTTCCAGCAGCGATCCGGACTCCACGCCCAGCGCGATCAGCACGGCATCGGCGCCGATGACACCGCCGGCATGGCGCAGGCGCCAGCCGGCATCATCCCCCCCCTGGCCGCCCTCCAGCCCCTGGATGTCGGCCTTTTCGATGCGCCCGCCGCGCGCGACGAAAGCGGCGGCCAAATCCTGGGTCAGGCCGAAGGGGTCGTTGACATGGCCGGTGCCGGTATAGGTCATGCCCCCTGTAACACGCTGCCGCAGGGCATGGGGCAGATCGGGCCAATCGCCCGGGCTGGGACCCCAGGGGGTGACGGGCACGCCCAGGCCCCGGGCAGCGGCGACGGACGCGGCGATGGCGGCGTCGGGCGCCGCGCTTTCCCAGACACTGTGATGGCCGCGCGTCTGCAGGCGCGTTTCCGCGCCGGTGCCCACCAGCAGGGTGCGCCAATCCTGGATGACGGTTTCGATCAGGCCGGACAACACGGCCGTGCCGTGGGCATGGGCCCGGGGCAGGCAGGCGCCCAGGAAATCCCTGGCCCAGCCACGTGCCAGGATGGGCAGGGCCCCCTTTCGGATGCCCAGGGGGCCCCCAGACTTCAGCAACAGGCCCGGCACGCGCCGCAAGGTGGCGAAGGAGGCCAGGGGCAACAACTGTTCCGTAGCGATGTGGCCGGCGTTACCATAGGAACATCCACGCCCTGGTTCATCCCGGTCGATCAGGATGACATCATGCCCATCACGCACCAGGGCCAGTGCCGTGGCGGTGCCCACCACGCCGGCGCCCACCACCGCGATGGTGCCGGATCCTGGCCGGAACGGCATGGGTGGGTTGCTGGCATTGGCGACAGGCATGTGCAGAGTCCCTTGATTGGATACAATATCCCATTATACTATCTGTCACGGCGCTTCCCGACAAGCGCGTATGGCGGAAACGTGAAAGGTTTTAAGAGATGTCCCTGCCCAACTGGCGCGGTGTGTTCCCCGCGGTGACCACGCAGTTCAACGAAGACCTCAGCATCAACCTGGCGGAAACCCAGCGGGTGATCGACGGCCTGATCCGCGACGGCGTGCACGGTCTGATCATCATGGGCACCGTGGGCGAAAACAACTCTCTGGAACCGGAAGAGAAGCGCCAGGTGCTGGCCGCCGCCAAGGAAGTGACCGCCGGCCGCGTGCCCGTAATCACCGGCGTGTCGGAACTGACCACGCCGCGCGCCGCCGCCTACGCCAAGGATGCGGAGAAGATCGGCGCCGACGGCCTGATGCTGCTGCCGGCCATGGTCTACGTGCCGACCGAGGAAGAGCTGTTCCGCCACTTCGCCACCGTCGCCGGCGCCTCGGCCCTGCCCATCATGCTGTACAACAACCCGCCGGCCTACCGCGTGGACATCAGCGTGCCGCTGCTGCAGCGCCTGGCGGAGATCCCGACCATCGTGGCGCTGAAGGAATCGGCCCCCGACACCCGCCGCTTCACCGACCTGGCCAACGCCATCGACGAGTCGAAGATGATGCTGATGGCCGGTCTGGACGACGTCGCCCTGGAAGGCCTACTGCTGGGCGCCAAGGGCTGGATCTCCGGCCTGACCAACGCCTTCCCCAAGGAATCGGTGGCGCTGTACGATGCCGTCGTCGCCGGCGACCTGGCCAAGGCCCGCGCCATCTACCGCTGGTTCCTGCCGCTGCTGCACCTGGACGCCCGCCACGACCTGGTGCAGAGCATCAAGTTGGCCGAGCAGGTCATGGGCCGCGGTTCCGAGCGCGTGCGCCCGCCGCGCTACGTCCTGGAAGGCCAGGTCCGCGCCGACGTGATCGCCATGGTCGAAAAGGCCGCCGCGACGCGGCCCGCACTCTAACGCATCCTCAGGCGCCGGGCGCGGCCATCCGGCCGCTTGGCTTATCCTCGCTGCGCCCTTCGGGGCTCGGCATCCGGCGCCTGCGGTCGCAGGCTAGCGAGGCTGGAACTGGGGAACCAGTTCCAGCCTCGCGAGTCCCCTTAAGCGCCTAAGTCCTAGTACGTGTAGTCCTTAGTTCCACCGTCTGCCTCAAGGCCTGATCCCATGACCACCGCCCCCAGTGCCCCGACCGGCGATCCCGTGCTGCCCACCAGCCGCCAGACCTTTGCCTGCATCGACGGGCATACCTGCGGCAACCCGGTGCGGCTGGTCATGGGCGGCCACCCGCCCCTGGTGGGTGCCACCATGAGCGAGAAGCGCCAGGACTTCCTGTCGCGTTTCGACTGGATCCGCACGGCGCTGTGTTTCGAACCGCGCGGCCACGACATGATGTCGGGCGGCTTCGTCTATCCGCCCTGCAGCCCGGAGGCCGACGCCTCCATCCTGTTCATCGAGACCTCGGGCTGCCTGCCCATGTGCGGCCACGGCACCATCGGCATGGTGACCTTTGCCCTGGAACACGGCCTGATCCGCCCGCGCACCCCCGGCAAGCTGGTGCTGGACGTGCCCGCCGGCCAGATCGGCGTCGAGTATGAGATGGTGGCCGGCAAGGTGACCTGGGTGCGGCTGTTCAACATCGACAGCTTCCTCCACAGCCGCGGCGTCACCATCGAGGTGCCCGAGCTGGGCCCCATCACCCTGGACATCAGCTACGGCGGCAACTTCTACGGCATCATCGAGCCGCAGGGCGCCTATAAGGGCATTGATGATCTGGGCAGCCAGAAGATCATCCATTTCAGCGGCCTGGTGCGCCAGCTGGTGCGGGAGAAGGTCACCCCCGTCCATCCGCTGGACAGCACCATCCGGGGCCTGAGCCACGTGATGTGGGTGGACAAGCCCAAGCACAAGGACGCCCATGGCCGCAACGCCGTGTTCTACGGCGACCGCGCCATCGACCGGTCCCCCTGCGGCACCGGCACGTCGGCCCGCATGGCGCACTTGGCCGCCCAGGGCAAGCTGGCCGTCGGCCAGAGCTTCGTGCATGAGAGCATCATCGGCAGCCTGTTCGAAGGCCGCGTGGAAAGCGCCGGCACCCTGGGCGACTACGCCAGCATCCGCCCGTCCATCAAGGGCTGGGCGGTGCAGACCGGCCTCAACACCATTTACGTCGACCCCACCCAGGACCCGTTCTGGCGTGGCTTCCAGGTCTAGGTCCCGAGCCTGACTTAGCCCTGGCGTTTCCTCCCAAGGCACATCCTTGAAAGGGCCGGTCCGCAAGGACCGGCCCCTTTTTTGTCCTCAAGCGCCGCCTTGTCTCAGATACCCCAGCGGCATGGGCCCAAGCTCATGCCGTAGGCTGCGACCGCAGCCGCCGGAAGTTTTGGGCTTAAGCCCTGAACTGAGCGACAAGCCAAGGGGCGGATGCCCCGCCGGCGCCTGAGGCGACCGTCAGCCATGCAGCCCGAAGGGATTATCCACGTCTGTCGGCGGAATGGTGAACCAGCGGGGGCCGTCCTCGGTCATGTAGACATGGTCCTCGAAGCGGACGCCGAACTTGCCGTAGAGGCACAGCATGGGCTCGACGCTGAAGCACAGGCCGGGCTCCAGCGGCTGCTTGTTGCCGCCGACGATGTAGGCGGGCTCATGCAGGTCCAGGCCCACGCCATGGCCGGTGCGGTGGGGGCAGCCGGGCACCTGGTAGCCGGGGCCGTAGCCGCGGGACTCCAGGAAATTGCGGGCGGCGATGTCCACCGCCTCGCACGGAACGCCGATCTGGGCGGCGTTGAAGGCCGCCATCTGGGCGTCGCGCTCATCCTCCCACACCCGGCGGTATTCGGGGGTGGCGTGACCGAAGGTGTAGCAGCGGGTGATGTCGGACTTGTAGCCCTCGATGGCGCAGCCGGTGTCGATCAGGACCGGGTCGCCCTCCTTCAGGAACCACTCGCCGGGGGCGCCATGGGGATAGGCCGTGGCCTCGCCGAACTGCACGGCGCAGAAGGTGTTGCCGCCGTCGGCCCCCAGCGCGCGATGGGCCTGGCCGATGAAGGACACCACCTCGTCCGGGGTGATGCCGGGGCGCAGGATGCCGGCGGCCAGACGGTGAACCTCCAACGTCAGGGCCTTGGCGTGGGACAGCAGCGCGATCTCATGCGCCGACTTCACCCGGCGGCAGGCCTCCGTCAAAGGGCGGGCGTCCACCAGGGTGGCCTGGGGCAGGCTTGCGGCCAGGTCGAAGAACACGCCGGCATAGCCCAGGGCGTCCACCGCCACCGTGGCGGAGGCGCCTGACTGCGCCCGTACCAGGTCCGCCACCAGGGCGTAGGCGCTTTCATCCTCCTGCCAGGTGCGCACCTGATCACCCACGGTGATATGGCCGCGCAGCTTGGGCTCCTCGAATGCCGGGCAGACGTAGACGGGGTCGCCGTCCTTCAGGATCACCGCCGCCGTCAGCCGCTCGCTGGGGTGCCAGTCCAGGCCGGTGAAGTAGAGGAGGTTGCTGGACGCCGGCAGCAGCAGGGCATCCACCTTGCGCGCCGCCATATGGGCCCGCACCGCCTCAATGCGGGCGCGGTATTCTTCCGCCGTGATGGGCTGCACCGCCGCCCGCCGGGACTTCAAGGTCGACAGCACCGCCGGGGCCGACAGCCCCCCAATACCCTTGGTCATGGTTTCAAACCCGCTTCTCTGGGATCACACATCAATCATTCAGGCGGCGCAGCGGCACCACCAGCAACAGCAGCAGCACGGCCGCGGCGCAGGACCACAAGCCGGCCTTCAGGTACACCGCCTGGTAGGAGGCCAGTTGCACCGCCGCCGGCAAGCTGCCGTCCACCACCGTGGCCTGGGCCACCAGCGCGCTCAGGCGCTGGCCATAGGCCGTGGACAGGAACCACAGGCCCACCAGCAGGCTGGTGATGGCCGGGGGTGACAGGCGGGTGATGGAGGACAGGCCGATGGGCGACAGGCACAGCTCCCCCACCTCTTGCAGCAGATAGAGCGACAGCAGCCAGGCCACGCCCACGCGCAGGCCGGCCGGCGTCACCTCGATGCCGAAGGCCAGGGCCAGGAAGCCCAGGCCGACGAACAGCACGCCCAAGCCGAACTTGGTCACCGGGCCGGGGTCGCGGCGATGGCCATCCAGCCAGCGCCACAGGGCCGCCAGCGGCAGGGCCAGCAGGATGACGAAGGCCTTGTCCGGAAACTGCAGCACCGGGGCCGGCACCAGCACCGGGCCGATATGGCGGTCCGTCCATTCGGCGGCGAACACGTTCAGGGACGCCGGCCCCTGGTAGAACAGGGTCCAGTATAGCACCGACACCAGCATGAGCAGCAGCAGCAGCGCCAGGTGGCGGCGCTGGCGCGCGTCACAGCGGCGGGCGAACCAGAAGACGGCGGCCAGGCCGGCCACGGCGGCGATGTCCAGCACATGGCCCACCACGATCGGGTGGTCGACGATCAGCCAGGCGCCCAGCGCCACCGCCAGGCCGCCGGCCAGGGCCAGCAGGCCGCCTGGCCCGCTACCGGCGGCACGGGGACCACCCTCGGCAGCGGGGAGTTCGGGCGGCAGCAGGCGGCGGCCCAGGCTGAAGGTAGCCAGCGCCACCGCCATGCCGATGCCGGCGGCACCGAAGCCCCATTCCCAGCCCAGCGCGGCGCCCAGCCAGCCGCAGACGATGCTGCCCATCAGGCCGCCGGCGTTGATGCCCAGGTAGAAGATCAGGAAGCCGCGGTCGCGCGCCGCGTGGCGCTGGCCGTAGAGGCGGCCGACCAGGGCGGAGATGTTGGGCTTCAGCATGCCGACGCCGGCGGCGATGAGGGCCAGCGACAGGTAGAACAACTTCAGCCCGCCCGCGTCCGGCGTCTTTTCCAGGCGCCCCCGCAGGACGACGGCGGCGCCATCGGGGCCGACATAGGCGAGGGTGCGGGCGTCCGGGTCGCCGCCCTGCACGCTGGCCAGGCTGGTGATCACCTGGGCGGTGCCGTTCACCACCACCTGGCGGGCGCCGTCCTCCCCCTCCGCGGGATAAAGGATGGGGCGCTTCAGGTCGTAGGTGGCGTCCGGCGTCACCAGCCGCTCCACCGTCTGCGCCGGCTGCCAGGCCATGAGGCCGTGGCCCAGCATCAGCAGGACGGCGCCGGCCCGCACCGCGTGGCGGGCACCCACCCAGCGGTCAGCCATGAAGCCGCCGACCACCGGGCACATATAGACCAGGACGCCGAAGGCCCCCAGCTCGGCATAGGCCGACACCTTGTCCATCGACAGGTGCCACAGCAGGAAGAAAATCAGGATGGATTGCAGGCCGTAATAGGAGAACCGCTCCCAGAACTCGACCGCGAACAGCAGGTAGAGGCCGGGGGGATGGCCGCCGCCGTGGTCTTCGCTCCCCTCCGCCGGGCCGTTCTCCGCGCCGTCCGCGCCCACCATCACCGCCATGCCCCGCCCGTCCCCGTTATCGTCCAATGGATGTACCAGAGTATCATGCCGCCGGGCCGTCCTGGTGGGGCGATAGCGTATCGGATACGATATCCAAACTGTCAAGCATAGCGCCACCGGCACCCATTCTGGCATCCGGACGGACGGCGGGGAATGCTATCGCTTGAGGCTGAACGGGAACTAGACCGGGCCATGCACCAACAGCCCATGGCGCGGCATCCCCGAACCGTCTAGCGTATTTTAGAAAATCAATTGCTTTTACATCCGATATCAGGATGTTCAGAGGCAAATCACAGGGCCGCCTTTTTCCAATCCGCCCCCCGTCAAGAAGCCACCAAATGATCGCACGCGCCAAGATCGAACGGAAATCCCTGTCGGCCCAGGTGGTTGACGCCTTGCGGCAGATGATCCTGTCCGGGGAATACGCGCTGGGTGCCCAGCTGCGGCAGGATGAGATCGCGCAGAAGCTGGGGGTCAGCCGCATCCCCGTGCGCGAAGCGCTGCAGCAGCTGGAGGCGGAAGGCCTGGTGGCCACCATTCCCTACAAGGGCTCGGTCGTGGCCCAGCTGTCGCCCGCCCAGGTGCGGGAATATTTCGAGGTGCGGCTGCTGCTGGAAATCGACCTGCTGCGCCGCGCCATCCCACAGCTGACCGCCAAGCAGATCAAGAGGGCGGAAGGCGTGATCAAGGAGTTGCATACCGCCGAGGCCGGCCGCTGGGGCGCCCTGAACTGGCAGCTGCACGAGTCGCTGTATGAGCCGGCCCAGCGCCCGGTGATGCTGGACATGGTGAAGCGCATCCACGACAGCCTGGACCGCTATGTCCGGCTGCACCTGTCCATGACCCCCGCCATCCACGACCGCTCCATGGCCGAGCATGAGCAGCTGGTGGCCCTGTGCCGCGACGGCAAGGGGGATGAGGCGGTGGAGGTGTTGCGCGGCCACCTGACCCATGCGCTGGAAGAACTGGTGGTGTTCCTGGAAGGGCAAGAGGCGGCTTGACGCCGCCCCCTCAAGCGCCGGGTGCCGGCATCCGCCGGCTTGGCTCTCCTCATTTTCCAGTCCGCTGACGCTCCCCGGAAAATTCCGGCGGCGGCGGTCGCAGCCTATTCGTCAGGAACCTCGGGCGCCAGACTTGGCGGTCGCTGTGCTTCATAGGCCGGGCGTATCCGCCGCCTGGCGCGGCCTAGGGCTTAGGCGCAAGGGGCGGCGCCCTTTGGCGGAATGGTAAAGACTCCGGCGGATTCGTAAAAGCAGCCCGCGCAACCGCTGGCCTGCGGCAGCGCAAAGCCCCTTCGTGCCAGGGTGGTCCCGCCCCTCCCGCGTATGCCGGAGGGGTGGCGCGAAAAGCCTATTTGCGAATCGTTCTTAATATCATTACTGTGCCCATACAGTTTCCACCGAGACGGAAGGGGACCCACCATGCCGATGCCGGAGATCGAGGAAGCGACGCTGGACGAATTGCTGGCCGAACCCATCGTGCGCCTGATGATGGCGCGGGATCGCGTGACGGAGGGAGAGATCCGGACCCTGGTCCATGAAACCTGCCCCCTCCTCTTCACCTTTCTCTTCGCCGCCTGACGGGCGCGCCCGTGATTCAGCCCAGCGTGATGGCGTCGCTGGTGGTCCGGCGGCCCAGGCGTGGGAAGATGGTGTTCAGCGCGAAGTCCTGCATCTCGGCATTGAAGGTGCTCATGGCGTCGGTGGGGAACACCAGGGCGTAGCCGTGTTCCCAGGCGCCGCGCGCCGTGGATTCCACGCCGATGTTGGTGGCGATGCCCGCCAGCACGATGGTGGTGACGCCCCGACGGCGCAGTTGCAAATCCAAATCCGTGCCGTAGAAGGCGCCCCACTGCCGCTTGGTGACGATGATGTCGCCCGCCTTCACCAAATCCTCATCCAGCGTGGCCCAGTTGGCCGGGAAGCCGCCCGGCGGCACGGTCATGGCCTGGTCCGTGGGCTGGCGCGGCGCATCGCTGAAATCAGGCGCGAACGCCACGCGCACCAGCACCACCGGCGCCTCGGCCGCGCGGAAACGGTCGGCCAGCACCCTGGACCGGGCCAGCACCTCGGCCCCCGTGTGCGGCGCCAGGGGCAGGTTGACGATGCCGTGCTGCAGGTCGATCAGCACCAGGGCGGTGGTCTTGGGATCCAGGGTGAAGCTCATGGCAACCTCCAGAAGCGGGGGATGGACGGCGGGCGCCGGGAATGGGAATATGAGGGCGTCCTCATGAAAAGATTTATGAGAATGCCCTCACAAAAGTCAACAGCCGACATCGCCGCGCCCAACATTGCCGCGCCTATTGCCGCATCCTCGGAAGGCACGCCCCCGGCCGGCCCCAAGAAACCGACCCGCGAACGGGGTCGCGCCCGCGTGGCCGCCCTGCTGGCCGCCGCCAGCGCCGTATTCGCGGAGAAGGGCTATGACGCCGCCACGATGACGGAGATCGCGGCCAAGGCGGGCGCGCCCATCGGATCGCTCTACCAGTTCTTCCCCACCAAGGCCGTGCTGGCCGACGCCCTGCTGGCCCAATACGCGGAGGCGCTGATGGCTCTGCTGGCGACGGTGGAGACGCGCGCCGCCACCCTGTCCCCGGCCGAACTGGCGGCCGACCTGCTGGCCGTGCTGCCCAGCCTGAAGGTGGAACGCGCCGCCGCCTTCGCCCTGATCGACGCCCGGCCCGACATGGTGGCGCAACAGGGCGCCTTGCGCGCCGGCCTGCGCCGGGGCATCGCCGCCATCCTGCGCGCCAAGTCGCCCGCCCTGCCCCCGGAGCGGGCGGCCGCCATGGCCGTCACCCTGCTGCAAATGATGAAGGGTGCCGCCGCCCTGGGCGATGAGCCCGACCTGGCCCATGGGCGTGAGGCCCTGGCCGGGCTGGAGCATGCCGCCAGGTTGTTCCTTACGGACGCGCTCGCCTAGGCCGGCCAGCGCCGGCTTGCGGCGGGGTGGGCGTCCGGCAAGCGGGAACCGTGGCCTGACAGTTTCTGGCGGAGGGTCCCGGGCGAGTATTCCGTCTTGTAGGCGCCGCGCCGCTGCAACTCCGGCACCGCCAGATCGACGAAGTCGCCGAAGCATTCCGGCGTCACCGTCCGCGCCAGGATGAAGCCGTCCACGTCCGCCTCGCGCACCCAGGCCATCAGTTCATCCGCCACCGTGGCCGGGCCGCCGACGATGGGCACCTGCCGGCCGCCCAGCGTCAACCCCTCCACCAGGCCGCGCCGGGTCAGCACCTTGTCCGGCCGGCGGGCGGCCTGGTTCTCGATGTTCGACGTCACGGCCTGGCTCTGCCCGGCGTGGATGGGCTCATCCCACCCCTTGGCGGCGAAGTCGATGCCCAGGGAGGCGGAGGCATGGGCCAAGGCGCCCTCGACACTGGCGTAGCGCTCATAGTCCGCGCGCTTGGCCTGGGCCAGGGCATCGGTCTCATCCACCACGACGGTGGCGCCGACGAACACCTTCAAGTCCGAAGGATCGCGGCCCAGGCTGCGGGCCAGGTTTCGCAGATCGGCAACGAGGCGGGCGACGTGGGGCTTGGGCCCGCCATTGACGAAAACGCATTCGGCGTGGGCTGCGGCGAACTTGCGCCCCCGCTCGGACGCCTCCGCCTGATACAGCACGGGCGTGCGCTGGGGCGACGGCTCGCACAGGTGCGCCCCCTCCATCCGGAAGTGGGGGCCGTGATGGCGCACGGCGCGGACCCGAGCCGGATCGGCGTAGACGCCGCCCGCGCGGTCGCGGCGCACGGCGTCGTCTGCCCAGCTGCCCTCCCACAGGCGGTAGACCACGTCCATGTATTCCTCGGCCACGGCATAGCGGTCGTCATGCGCCGCCTGCCCGTCCAGGCCCAGGGCGCGGGCCGCGCTGTCGAGGTATCCCGTGACGATGTTCCAGCCGACCCGCCCGCCGGTCAGGTGGTCCAGCGTGCTCAGGCGCCGGGCGAAGGTGTAGGGCGGCTCGTAACTCAGGTTGGCGGTGACGCCGAAACCCAGGTGGGTGGTTGCCGCCGCCATGGCCGGGATCAGCAGCAGCGGATCGCCCACCGGCACCTGCACCGCCTCGCGCACCGCCGCGTCGGGTCCACCCTGGTAGACATCGTAGACGCCCAGCACGTCGGCCAGGAACAGCCCGTCGAACAGCCCCCGTTCCAGCGTGCGCGCCAGGCCCATCCAATAGGCCAGGTCGGTGTATTGCGTCGAACGGTCGCGCGGGTGGCGCCACAGGCCCTGGTGGATGTGGCCGACGCAGTTCATATCGAAGGCGTTGAGGCGGATCTGCTTCATGGCGGGGCTGTCCGGTTGGGCCCGGGGGCGGGAGCGGGCGCCATGATGGCAAGTTGACCACATTGCCGCCATGAAATTGCCAAGTGACACCCGGGGGCGGATCTCCTATGACACGGGGCTGTCCATACAGCCTATCCGGGGTAATCCGCGCCCCGGTCGTTTCAGGGAACGGCTCCCCCGTGTCGCGATCCATCCGATTCGGCCTGACGGCCGCTGTCGCCCTTCTCGCCCCCGTCGTCCTGGCGGGCTGCGCGGCCGACTATTCGCCCAACACCTACAACGCCACCGCCGTGCAGCAGGCCAACAAGGCCGAGCCCGGCGTCATCATCGGCTTCCGCCAGGTGTCGATCAGCGCCAGCGGCGCGGTGGGCGCCGTGGCCGGTGGGGCCGCCGGCGGCATCCTGGGCTCGCAGATCGGCCCCAACGGCGCCTTAGGCGCCGTGGGCGGCACCGTGGTGGGCACCATCGTCGGCACCAGCGCGGAACACATGACCGGCGACACCACCGGCTGGGAATACATCGTGCGCAAGCCCAACGGCGACCTGCTGTCGGTGACCCAGCGCGAGCCCACGCCCATCCCGCTGGGGCAGAAGGTGCTGGTCATCACCGGCAACCAGGCGCGCATCGTTCCCGACTATACCGTCAACATCGATCCCGAACCGAAGCCGGATCCCAAGGCCGAGACGAAGCCGGAGAAGCCGGCCAAGCACGCGGCCCCCGCCCCGGTGGTTCCCACACCCGCGCCGGCCCCGGTGGTTCCCGCGACCCCGGCGCCTGTGCCGGAAGCCGCCCCGGCGCCCACCGCGCCCGTGACCCCGACGGAGGCCGCGCCAGCCGCCAAGGAGCCGCAGGCCGAACCCGCGGCTCCAGCCACGCCGCCTCAGGCCCAGCCGCAGAGCACGCCCCCCGCACCAGCGGCGGCGCCCGCCACCGCCCCGCAGGACACGGCCCCGCAGGACACGGCCCCGGCCACCACGCCGCCCCAGGCTCCCACCCAGCCCAAGGCGGACACGCCGGTAGAAACGCCCAAGGCCGATCCGGCGCCGGTGCCCCAGTCCGCGCCGCAGGCGACCACGCCGGACTTAGCCCCCCAGGCTGGCCCCCCAACTGGCCCCAAAACCGGCTGGGTCCCGGCGGAATCCGACTCGGCCCCGGCGGCCACCGCCACCGAAGGCGACACGCCCAAGTAAGGACACGGCCCCCATGCCCACCCCGGCGACCGCGCTGCGCACGCTCTACCCCGCCATCGAGCCCTATGAGACCGGCACGCTGGATGTCGGCGACGGGCACGTGATTTATTACGAGCGGTGCGGCACGCGAGGGGCCAAGCCGGTGGTCTTCCTGCACGGCGGCCCCGGCGGCGGCACCAGCCCCGGCCAGCGCCGCCTGTTCGACCCGGCCCTCTACGACATCCTGCTGTTCGACCAGCGCGGCTGCGGCAAGTCCGCGCCGCACGCCGGCCTGGAGGCTAACACCACCTGGCACCTGGTGGCGGATATCGAACGCCTGCGCACGCTTATGGGTGTGGACAAGTGGCAGGTATTCGGTGGCTCCTGGGGTTCCACCCTGGCGCTGGCCTATGCCGAGGCGCACCCCGACCGGGTGAGCGAGCTGGTGCTGCGCGGCATCTACACCCTGACCAAGGGGGAGCTGCTCTGGTACTACCAGTTCGGCGCGTCGGAACTGTTCCCCGACAAATGGGAACGCTTCCAGGCCCCCATTCCGGAGGCCGAGCGCGGCGACATGATGGCGGCCTATCACCGCCGCCTGACGGGCGAAGATGAGGCCGCCAAGCTGGAGGCGGCCAAGGCCTGGACCATCTGGGAAGGGGAGACGGTCACCCTGCTGCCCAATCCCGAGTATTCCGCCCCCTTCAAGGATGGCCACTTCGCCCTGGCCTTCGCCCGTATCGAGAACCACTATTTCATGCACGGCGCCTGGCTGGACGAGGGCCAACTGGTGCGTGACGTGGGCCGCATCCGCCACATCCCGGCCACCATCGTCCACGGCCGCTACGACATGCCCTGCCCCGCCCGCTACGCCTATGCCCTGCACAAGGCCTGGCCGGAGGCGGACTTCCACCTGATCGAGGGTGCGGGTCATGCCCATGCCGAGCCCGGCATTCTGGACCAGCTGATCCGCGCCACCGACCGCTACGCCGGGAAGGTGTGAGGCGCCGGCCCCGGTCGCCTTACTTCAGCACTTCCTCCAGCGCGCCCTTCCACACCTTGGCCTGGGTCAGGGTCTGGTGGCCGCGCGTCTGGTCCGAGGCGGGGATCAGGACGTAGCGGCCCTGCGGAATGCGCTTCATGGCCGCCTCCATCACGCCCAGTTCGGCCGGGTTCAGCAGGTCGTCGGCGAAGTTCACCGCCACCAGCTTGGCCTTGATCTTCTCCAGGTCCGGGCCGGGGTCGTAGTCGTATGAGGACTCGAACCAGTAGAGATAGTCATTGGCGTCCACGGTCTTGGCGTAGTCCGCCACCCACTGGTCATAGAGGGCGGTGGCCGCCGCCCGGCTGGGGGCTTGCTGCTGCAGGACCGAGGCGTTGTTGACCATGATCTGGAAAATGGGCAGCGCGCGGGCGTAGCCGGTCGGCTGGACCGTGTAGTCCCCACCCTTCCAGTCCGGATCGTTGCGGATGGCCTCGATGATGAGTTGGCGCCACAGCATGTTGCGGCCGGAAATGGCGACGGGCTGCGAGGCGATGGGCATCAGCGCGTCCATCATGTCCGGATGGCGTTCCCCCCAGATCCAAGTCTGCATGCCGCCCATGGAGGTGCCGGCGACCAGCTTCAGGCGCTTGATGCCCAGGCCCTGGGTCACGATGCGGTACTGGCCTTCCACCGCGTCGACATAGCCATAGTGGGGAAAGTGGCCCTTCAGCCCGTCCGACGGCTTGGAGGAAGCGCCGTGGCCGATGCCGTCAGCCAGGATGATGAAGTACTTGGTGGCGTCCAGGGGCTGGCCCGGCCCGAACAGTTCCCCGCCCAGGCTGGCGTTCAGGAAGTTGCGGCCGGTACCGGTGGTGCCGTGCAGCAACAGCACCCCGTTGGTGATGGCGCCCGACGCGTCACGCTGCGGCGTGCCCAGGGTGGTGTAATGGAAGCGGGCGTTGGCCAGATGCTCGCCATTCGTCAGGGCGAAGTCGCGGACCACGACATCACCGTCCATCTGGTTGGGATAGCTGGGCGGCGGGCCGTCGGCGGCGCCGGCGACGCCCGCCAGGGCCAGCGCTGCGGTGAGGGCCAGGGTGGAAAGCCAGGCTTTCATTGATGTTCCTTCTGCCGACAACCCCGCGCCATCCGAAGACGGCACGGGACTTTTATCTATGGGCGCAACCATTCCACCCGAACCGGCCATCCCGCAAGAGACCCTTTTCCGTCAGCCCGCGCCCATCAGGCCGCGCCCCATCAGGCGGCACGCAGGGCCGCCAGGAAGGTGGAGACGCGGGTGCGCAGGCCATCGGCCTGGGATGACAGGTCGTCTGCGGCCATCAGCACCTCCCCCGCCACGGTGCCGGTCTCGCCCGCCACCTGGCGCACGCCGTTCATGCCGGCGCTGACCTCGCTGGTGCCGCGCGCCGCCTCGGCCACGTTGCGGGCGATCTCCTGCGTGGCGGCGCCCTGTTCCTCCACCGCCGCAGCGATGGTGGTGGTGATGTGGTCGATCTCGGCGATGGTCTGGCCGATGGCGGCGATGGCGCCCGCCGCCTCCCCGGTCGCGGATTGCATGGATTCGATCTGCTGGCGGATGTCGTTGGTGGCCCGTTCCGTCTGGTTGGCCAGGGCCTTCACCTCGCTGGCCACGACGGCGAAGCCCTTGCCCGCCTCACCCGCGCGCGCCGCCTCGATGGTGGCGTTCAGCGCCAGCAGGTTGGTCTGCCCCGCGATATCGCTGATCAGCGCCACGACGGCGCCGATCTGCTGGGCGGCCTCCGTCAGGCTGGTCACGGCGACGTTGGTGCGCGTCGCCTCCGCCACCGCCTTGGCGGCGATGGTGGCGGACACGGAAACCTGGCGGCCGATCTCCCCGATGCTGGCGCCCAGCTCCTCCGCCGCCACGGCCACGGTCTGCACGTTGGCGGCCGCCTGTTCCGAGGCGCCGGCCACCGCCACGGCGTCGCGGGCGCCGGTGTCGGCGATGCGGGTCAGGTTCTCCGCCGTCTCATGCAGGCCGCTGGAGGCCTGAGTGACCGATTGCAGGGTGTGGGCGACGTCGGTGTCGAAGGTCTGGACCAGCGCGTCCACCCGGTTGGCCCGCTCGGTCTTGGCCGCCGCCTCCGCCGCCTGGGTGGCGGCCAGCTCATCCACCTGGCGCATGCTGGTGCGGAACACGTCGACGGCGCGCGCCATGTCGCCCACCTCGTCCCGCCGGCCGGTGGCGTCCAGGGTGAAGCCATAGTCCTTCCGCGCCAAGCGGCGCATCACACCGGCCAGGCGCGCCAGGTGTTGCACCACGTCGCGGTCCAGCCACAGCACGGCGCCCACCGACACCAGCACCGCCGCCAGGGCGAAGATGGATATGCTCCACAGCGCGTGGGTATAGGCGGACTGCACCACGTCGTTGGCCTTGGCGGCACCGGCGCGATCATAGGCGCTGAGCCCCTCCAGCGATTCCTGCACCTTGCGGAAGACGGCCACGATCTCGCCGTTCATGGCCTTTTCCGCCTGCTCGTGGTTCTGCTTGGCGGTTTCGAACGCGGCGGCCATGCTGGCCTCGTACGGGCCGCGCAGGGTCTGGTACTTGGCGTACAGGGCCGCCATCTCGCCCGTATGGCCCACGGCCTCGAACCGCGCCACGGCCGCGTTCAGATCGGCCGTCTGCTTGCCATACAGCTTGATGGCCTCGTCCCGCGCCTTGTCGTCGCCCGCCGCCACGACCCTGCCGGCGGAGATGCGCTGGCGCGCGGTGAAGGCCTTCATGTCGCCCACGGCGTCCACCGAGGGCAGCCAGACATCACGGATTTCCGTGGCGGCGCTGTTGATCGCGCCGATCCGCCACAAGGATAGCAGACTGATGGCGATGGTCAGCAGTAACAGGCCACCGAACGCGGCCAACAACTTGGGGCGAAGGGCGAGATTCATAAAATTCACCGTAAATGCTGTCGAGCTCGCAGTAATTCAACCTTGAAGGTCGCAGCTTATAAGCGCTCTGTTACCCTTTGATGTAATGCGTCGAATCCGCCCATCGGCCATGTTTCAACCGCATTCTGAATCACTCCGTCCCTTTTACTCTCGACAGCGGGGCCGCCTGGGGCCAAGGTCTGCGCCAAGGACAAACATAAGTGCGAAGGACCAGGGTCGATGAGCGGCAACAAGGCCATCCCCGGCGGCGGCACGCCCGAAGGCATCGTGCAGGACGACGTTCACCGCTATGTGACGGGCATTGCCTACCTGCGCCGCTATTACCAGGAACTGAACCCGGCCTCGATCGCCTACGCCGCCCTGCAGTGCGGCTATCAGGCGCCGCGTCTGGACCGGCCCTTCCGCTACCTGGATCTGGGCTGCGGCCATGGCTACAGCCCCACGCTGTTCGCCAGCCTGTTCCCCCAGGGTCAGTTCATGGGCGTGGACTTCAACCCCGTGCACATCACCAGCGCCGAGGCCCTGCGCCGCGCCGCCGGCATCACCAACGCCAGCTTCAGCGCCGCCAGTTTCCAGGACCTGGCGACGGAGGAGAATGGGCCCATCGCCGACTGCGACTTCATCGTCATGCACGGCATCATGAGCTGGGTCAGCGAGACGGTGCGGCGGGAGATCGGGGCCGTCATCCGCCGTCGGCTGAAGCCCGGCGGCATCGTCTACGCCAGCTATAACTGCCAGCCGGGCTGGGCCGGCAAGATGCCCATCCGCGCCCTGATGGTGGACGCCTACGCCGTCACCACCGGCACGGTGGAGGAGCGGGTGGGCAAGGTCCGCGCCTTCCTGCGGCAGATGGCCGACACGGGCGCCCTGTACTTCGAATCCAACCCCGCCATTGAACAGCAGCTGCAGGCCATCGAGACGCTGGACACCAGCTATATCGTGCACGAGTACCTGAACGAGTATTGGCGCGTCTTCTATCACAAGGAGATCGCGACCTTCATGGCCAACCACGGCGCGGGCTTCATCGGGTCGGGCACCCCCGCCGACAACGTCCCCCTGCTGGCCGTGCCGGAGAAGCCACGCGCCCTGATGGCCGCCATGCCCAACGCGCTGCTGCGCGAGGGCGTGCGCGACATGGCCCTGAACCGCCAGTTCCGCCGCGACATCTTCGCGTACGACCTGGCGCCCCTGAACATCAACGACCTGATCGCCGCCCACCGCGCCACCCGTTACACCCTGGCCCGCCGGCGGACCGACTGCCCCATGGTGGTGCCCCGGTCCTTCGGCGACGTCGCCCTGCATGAGGGCATCTTCAACCCGCTGCTGGACCGGCTGGCCGCCGGCGCCACCACCTTCGACGATCTGGTGGGCGTGCCGCCGCTGAACGACTGGGCGGCAGCCGACCAGATCCAGGCGCTACAGGTGCTGGTGGGCGCGGAATATATCCGCCCGGTGGTGGATGGCGCCGGGGTGGGCGCCGACAGCGACAGCGTGCGCCGCTTCAACCAGGTGGCCCTGGCCACCGCCCGGGCCGAGGGCCAGCCCGAGGTGGCCCTGGCCGCCCCGTCCCTGTCCGGCGCCCTGCGCGTCACCCTGACCGACACCGCCAACCTGCCGGTGGACCTGCCGGGCGCGGATTTCTAGGCCAGGCCTGGAATTCCAGCACAGTGGCATGAGCGTTTACTCATGTCGTGATCCGGGACTGCGGGCGCCTTAAACAAGCGCTCCCGACGACTCCCTAACCACCAGGCGGGGCGTCACCGTGATGGGCTGGGCCTTTCCCGCGTCGCCGTCGTTGATGCGGCCGATCAGCCGGTCAGCCGCCAGGCGGCCCATGTCGTGGATGGGCAGGCGCACGGTAGATAGCGCCGGGCACATACGTGACGCCAGGGGCGTGTCGTCGAAGCCCACCACGGTCAAGTCGCGCGGGATGCCGATGCCCAGGCGGTAGGCCGCCTTGTAGACGCCGGCCGCCATCTCGTCATTGCTGGCGAAGATGGCGGTGGGACGGTCGGCCTGGGACAGCAGCTCCATGCCCCGCTTCTCCCCCGTCTCGAAGGTGTAAAGCCCCTCCACGATCCAGTGGTCGGGCACGGACACCCCGTGTTCGGCCAGGGCGCCGAGGAAGCCCTCGCGCCGCTCGTGGGTGGAGCGGTAACGCTGCGGCCCGGTGATCAGCGCCACCCGGGTGTGGCCCAACTGGGCCAGGTGGGTGCCCACCTCGGCCGCGCCGGTGCGGTCGGTGTGCAGCACCATGGACGTGGGCTCGTCCAACGGCACCGACATCAGGCGCATGTAGCGGCAACCGATGGCCCGCAGCAGGGCGACCAGGGCCGCGTCCTCCGACAGGGGCGGGACCAGAATCACGCCATCCAGGTTCTGGCGCTGCACGAAGGTCTTCACCTCCGCCAGGAAACCGGGCGCCACCTGGCGGCAGGGATGGACCACCAGCTCGAAGCCCTCGCGATGGCAGGACTCCAGGATGCCGCCCTGGACATTCACGATGTATTGGGCGTTGGGGTTGTCGTAGATCAGGCCCAGCAGGAACGACCGGTTGATGGCCAGGCCCCGCGCCTGGGGGCTGGGTACATAACCGATGCGGGCTACCACCGCATCCACCACCGCGCGGGTGGCGTCGTGAACGTAAGGGGACTGGTTGATGACCCGCGACACCGTCTTCTTCGACACCTTGGCCAGGCGCGCCACGTCATTGATGGTGGGGGCGCGGGCCAGGGTCCAGGTGGGGATGGCCAGGGCGTCCGGCGGGGCCGCCAGCCGGCCGTCGCCGGCCAGCGCCTTGCGCCGCCGCACCTTGGGTTTTTCGGTATCGGTATCAGCCACAGTGGAAATCCTCACCGCGTGAGTCGTGCCGGCGCGTAACCCGGCGTCATCCAATGGATCAGCGCCAAGGCCACGAAATAGGCGCTGGCCGCCGCCAGGAAGATGGGGCGGTAGCTGCCGGTGGTCTGCAGGATCCAGCCGGCGGCCTGGGCCATGGCCATGCTGCCGATCCCGCCCGCCGCCCCGCCCAGACCGATGACCGACCCGGCGGCCCAGCGGGGGAAGAGGTCGGACGGCAGGGCGTAAAGATTGACGGAAAAGCCCTGGTGCCCGGCGCAGGCCAGGCCGATCAGCAGGGCCGCGCCCCACAGGCTGCCCGTATCCATGGCCAGCGCCACCGGCGCCACCACCAGCGCGCAGACGAGGAAGGCGGTCTTGCGCGCCCGGTTCAGCCCGACGCCCCGCGCCAGCAGGCGGGACGAACCCCAACCGCCCAGCACGCTGCCCATGTCGGCCAGGATGTAGACCAGCACCAGGGGTGGCCCGAAACCCTTGAGGTCCAGGCCATAGCGCTTGGCAAAGAAGTCGGGCAGCCAGAACAGAAAGGTCCACCAGATTGGATCGATCACGAAACGGCCCAGGATATAGGCCCAGGTCTCGCGCGCACCCAGCACCCGCCGCCACGACAGGCGCACCGGCGGCGGCACGGGGTCGGCCTCGATATAGGCCAGTTCCCCCGGGCTCAGGCGCGCCACCTCGCGCGGGCGGCGGTAGAGGGCCAGCCAGGCTGCCAGCCACACCACGGTGAACAGGCCCGTGACCAGGAAGGCGGCGCGCCAACCCCAGGCCAGGGTGACGGCCGGCACGATGAGGGGCGTCAGGACGGCGCCGACATTGGCCCCGGCGTTGGTAAGGCCGATGGCCAGCGCCCGTTCCCGCTGCGGAAACCATTCCGCCACCGCCGCCAGGCTGGCCGGAAAAGCGCCGGACTCGCCCAGCGCCAGGGGAATGCGGACGATGGCGAAGCTGGCGACGGAACCGGCGGCGGCATGCGCCATGTGGGCGATGGTCCAGATGCCCACCGCCAGGGCGTAGCCGGCGCGGGCACCGATGCGGTCCACCAGCCGGCCGAACACAAGGTAGCCGCTGGCGTAGGCCGCCTGGAACCAGAAGACGATGGTGCCGTAGCCGACCTCCGTCCAGCCGTAGCGGTCCTGCAACAGGGGCTTCAGCACGCCCAGCACCTGCCGGTCGACGTAGCTGAGCGCCACGGCGGAGAACAGCAGGAAGCAGACCAGCCAGCGATAGCGGCCCCGGGGCCGGGGGACCACCGCCGGGATCACCCCCGGGGCCGCAGCCGCGTCCGTCACGGCCACGCTCACCGCGCCGCCACCACGTCGATGGCCGACACCACCGCCGGGCCGGTGATGGGGCGGAAGTCCAGCAGCAGGCCATCCTTGCCCTTCACCTCGACGGTCACCGTGCGCTCCAGCGCCTTCAGGGCGCCGCCCGCCTCCGCCGCCACGTCCAGGTGCTTGACCACCACCTGGTCGTTGGCGGCCACGTCGAAGACGCGGGCGCCGGCCGCCAGCGCCGGCTCGGCGAAGCGCAGGGTGACCTGATAGCGACCGGCCGGCACCGGCACGCGGTAGCTGAAGGCGCCCTCGCGGTAGGTCTCATACAGCTTGGGATCGGGCGTGCCGGTGGCCCCGGCGATAACCTTATCCGGCTTGCCGGTCTCCGGCCCGGGGTTGCGGTCGTGCGGCTCACCTCCGGTGACGAAGGCGTCGGAGCCGTAGCGGGCGCCGGCGGCGCTGGTCAGGCCGGCCGAGGCGCCGGCGCGGATGCGGATCTCGTCCGCCTTGCCGCCGAAGCGCCAGGTGATGCTGTCGCTCACGGGCTGGCCCTTGACCTCGGCCGTGGCGGCCAGGACGTTGTCGCCGGCATCCAGGCGCACCGCCGGCCAGCGGCAGATATGGTCGGGGCAAGGTGCGGTGCCCAGGTCGCGGCCGTTCAGGCTCAGCCGCACGCTGGCGGCATTGCTGTAGGCCTGGATGTCGGTCACGGGATAGGCGCGGTCGACATAGCGGCGGCCGTTCAGGTGCAGCACCGGCTGGTCGCTCCAATCCGCCTTGTAGAAGAAGAACACGTCCTTCTTCACCGTGCGGTCATAGGACACCAGGCCCTTGTCGTTGGTGTCGACCATGTCGCCCTCCCGCCGGCTGTCGCTGGCGAAATCGAACATGTTCCAGACGAAGGTGCCCCACAGGTAAGGCCGCGCCTTCAGCTGCGCCCACCAGATCTCATGCAGGCGGCTTTCCAGCTCCTCCGGATGGAAATGGCCCTTGGGGTAGACCACGCCGGTCTGCACCTCATCGGTGTGCTGGGTCAGGCCGCCGCCGCCGCCATACTCGCTGACCGACAGGGGCAGGCGCGGATGCAGCGTGTGCAGCCGGTCCAGCACGGGCCCCAGGTCCTCCGGCTTGTCATAGTACCAGCCCTGGTAGCGGTTGTAGCCCAGCAGGTCGGTGATCTCCGCCACCACGTCCACACCGGGCTTGGGTGCGTCCGGCCAGGGCTCGCAGCAGTCGGCCATGGTGGTGGGGCGGGTGTGGTCCAGCTCATACGCCGCCTTGTTCAGCTGGGTCAGCAGCGGCCGGGCGTTGCTGACGCCATGCCCCACGGCCGCCATCAGGTTCACCTCGTTGCCGATGGACCAGGTGACGACGCTGGGATGGTTATAGTTCTGCTTGATCAGCTCATGCAGCTGGCTGTCGGCGCTGGCGGCGAAGGCCGGGGTGGTGATGCCCTTGTCCCCGTCCGGCGTTTCCGGCGCGGTGCGGTTCACCAGGGGAATTTCCGCCCATACGACCACGCCGTCCCTGTCCGCCAGGTCGTAGATGGCCTGGTCGTGCTGGTAATGGGCCAGGCGCAGGGTGTTGATGCCCAGGTCCAGCATGATGTCCATGTCCTGGGCCTGGTCGGCCGGGCTGATGGCCCAGCCCTTGCCCGGCCGGTCCTGATGGCGGGACACGCCGTGCAGGGCGACATGCTTGCCATTCAGGAAGAAGCCCTGGTCCGGGTCGAAGCGGAAGGTGCGGATGCCCAGCGGCTGGGTCACCTGGTCCAGCAACTGGCCGTCCGCCGTCTCGACGCGCGTCACCACGCGGTAGAGGTAGGGGTCGGCCTTGCCGTCCCACAGGTGCGGGTTCGGCACGCTCAAGGTCTGGGCCGGTTCCTCCAGCGCGCCGGGCGCGACGGTCAGGGGATGGCTGTCGCTGGCCACCGTGGCGCCGGTGGCGTCGACGATGGTGGTCTTCACCACCACCGGCTGGGCCTTGGCGCCGTCGTTCTTAATCCGGCTGTTGACCTCGATGGACGCGGCGCCGTCCAGGGCGGCGGTGTGGGCATAGACGCCGGGCCCACCCCAATCCAGCACGTCGATGTGCACCGGGTCGGTGGCGACCAGCGACACCTGGCGGTAGAGGCCGCCGAACAGGAAGAAGTCGCCCGACATGGGAATGACCTCCGCCGTGGGCGACCCCGCCACCGCCGGGCTGGAATTGTCGGTGCGGACCGCCAGCACGTTGGCCTTGCCCTGCTTCAGGGCGGCGGTGGCATCGAAGCGGAAGCGGCCGAAGGCCCCCTTGTGCACACCCAGCTTCACGCCATTCAGCCAGACCTCGGTATTGATGCTGGCGCCGTCGAACTGCAGCCACACCTTCCGCCCGGCGTAGTCGGCCGGCGGGGTGAAGCGCAGGCGGTACCAGCCGGCGCCGCGCGTGGCGTCGTAGTCCGGCCCCCGCTCCGCCGTGCCGCCCATGTGGTTCCAGGTGTGGGGCAGGGAAACGGTGGTCCAGTCCCTGTCGTTGAAGCCGATGGCGTCGGGGCCCCCACCCTTTCCGGGCGTCACGTCGCCCTGGTGGAATTGCCAGCCCGCGCTGAGCGGCAGGTCGCGCCGCTCGGCGGCATGCGCCCCACCCGCCGCCAAGGCGATGGCGGTCACCGCCAGCGTGGAACCAAGGGGCTTGCGCTTCAAGCGAGGGGCGCGAGACGGCATGGGAGTCCTTCCTTCTAGCATCTTTCTTGGAAAAGGCCGGCGGGGCTGCCACCCGCACCCGGCCCGAACGGCCCCCAAGCTACCGGCATCCGACCGTTTTCGCCGCCAAATCATGGCGATCCGCCACGTGACAAATGTAAAGACACAGGTCTTGGGGTCAGGCGGACCTTCACGAGGCCATTTGACGCTTCATGAGGCCCCCCTTCCTGGGTCAGCCGGTTTTGCCCGGCGTTCCTAATTGGCAAGACGATATTGGTCATACCAAATTGGATCCGCCAACGCCTTCGGAAAGGAGCGCGACCGAGTGGCCGTGCCTTTTGAACGGCAGGGATCAACCGCCCTTACCAATTGTACATGGTGCCGTCTTCCAGGCGGTTCACCGGCAGAAAGGCGCGGCTGTAGGGGTATTTGGCGGCCAGGCCCTCATCCAGGTCCACGCCCAGGCCGGGCGCGTCGCCCGGGTGCAGATAGCCGTCCTTGAAGCTGTAGGCGTGGGGGAAGACGGCGTCCGTCTCCGCCGTGTGGCGCATGTATTCCTGGACGCCGAAGTTGGAGATGGACAGGTCGAAGTGCAGGGCCGCCGCCATGGTTACGGGCGACAGGTCGGTGGCGCCATGGCAGCCGGTGCGGACTTGGTAAAGGTCCGCGAGGTTGGCGATGCGGCGCAGGTGGGTGATGCCGCCGGCGTGCACCACCGTGGCGCGGATGTAGTCGATCAACTGGTTCTGGATCAGGTCCTTGCAGTCCCAGATGGTGTTGAACACCTCCCCCACCGCCAGGGGGGTGGTGGTGTGCTGGCGGATCAGGCGAAAGGCCTCCTGATTCTCCGCCGGCGTCGCGTCCTCCAGCCAGAAGGGTCGGTAGGGCTCCAGGCTCTTGCCCAGGTGCCCGGCCTCGATGGGGGTCAGGCGGTGGTGCACGTCGTGCAGCAGGTGCACGTCGTCGCCCAGGGCCAGGCGGGCCGCCTCGAACAGCCTGGGCACCGTGCGCATGTACTTGGCCGTGGACCAGACGTTCTCCGTCGGCAGGGCGCCGTCCGCCGGCTCATAGAACATCTTGTCGCCGGAAACGCCGTAGGTGGAGGGCAGGCCCGGCACGCCGGATTGCAGGCGGATGGCCTTGTAGCCCAGGGCCTGGTACTTGCGCGCCTCGTCTATCGTCTCCTCGACGGTCTGGCCGTTGGCATGACCATAGACCATGACGCCGGTGCGGCAAGCGCCGCCCAGCAGCTGGTACAGGGGCATGTTGGCCGCCTTGGCCTTGATGTCCCAGAGGGCCATGTCCACGGCCGCGATGGCCGACATGGTGACGGGGCCGCGGCGCCAGTAGGCGCCCCGGTACAGATATTGCCAGATGTCCTCGATCTGGTGGGCGTCCCGGCCGATGAGGCAGGGGATGACGTGGTCGGCCAAATAGCTGACCACCGCCAGCTCACGGCCATTCAAGGTGGCATCGCCCAGGCCGTACAGGCCGTCCGCCGTCTCGATGCGCAACGTCACGAAATTGCGGCCGGGACAGGTGACCACCACCCGGGCGTCCTTGATCTTCAACATCGGTCGAACCTTTATCCCTGGAGCGGACGGCCCCAGCGATATGGCTTGGGGAATGTCCGTAAATTGGCCTTACCACTTATGTCTTCCATAGGCCGAGAGGCCTGTCAAGAAGACGAATTGGACTGGCGGACGGGGGTGCCTCTGCCCTATCCTGGGCACCGTCCTCCTGCCACCTGGTCAGAGCACTCGCATGCTGCCCATACCCGCCAACGGCCAGCGCCTGTACCGCCAGGTGGCCGACGCCATCGCCGCCGACATCCGCCGGGGCGTCTACGCCGCCGGCCAGCGCCTGCCCTCCGAACGGGATTTGGCGGAAACGTTCGACGTCAGCCGCCCCACGGTGCGCGAGGCCATGATCACCCTGGAAATCCTGGGGCTGGTGGAGGCGCGCCATGGCTCCGGCATCTATGTGACGGAGCAGTTGCCCCCCAGCGAGGCGGCGGCGGAACTGGACATCGGCGCCTTTGAGCTGACCGAGGCACGCCGCCTGGTGGAGGGCGAGGTGGCCGCCCTGGCCGCCACCACGATCACCGACGAGGAACTGGCGGAACTGAACGCCCTGCTGCGCGAGATCGGGGAGGAGAACGAGCGCAACGCAGTGGGGGAGCAGGCTGACCGCCGCTTCCACCTGACCATCGCGCGCGCCAGCCGCAACACCGCCTTGGTCGGCGTGGTCGAGCAGCTGTGGGACATGCGCTACAAGTCGCCGCTGTGCATGGCCATGCTGGAACGCGCCCGCACCGTGGGCGACCATCCCCGGGTGGAGGAACATCAGCGCATCGTGCAGAGCCTGGCCGCCCGCGACCCCCAGGCCGCCCGCGCCGCCATGCGCGACCATCTGGGCCGTGTCATCGAGGGCCTGCTGGAGGCGACCGAGATGGAAGCCGTGCAGCGCGCCCGCGCCGAGGTGGCGGCCAAGCGCAACGAGTTGCGCCGGCGCGCGGGCGTTTGAGCGGGTCAGTTCAATAAACGATTGCCCCGCAAACTGGCCACAGCCCTGTCGACGAAGGCCCTGATCTTGGCCGGCGCCTGCCGCCCCTCGGCGTACAAGACGTGGATGGGCAGCGGCGGCTCCTCATACTCGCTGAGCACCACCCGCAGGCGCCCCTCCAGCAGGGCCGGGCCGACCTGGTAGTGCAGCACCCGCGTCAGGCCCCAGCCGGCCTGGGCGGTGGCGATCGCCGCCTCGTTGGTGTTGCAGTACAGGGTGGGATGGATGACCACCCGCTGATCGCCGGCGAAGCGCCATTCGGGGGAAGCCCAGGCGCTGGTGGAAACCGCGATGCGATGATCCTTCAACGCCGCCGGGGCGGTAGGCACGCCATGCTTCTCAAAATAGGCCGGTGCGCCGCAGACCACCCGGCGGACCGTGCCCACCTTGATGGCGGTGAAGCCTGAATCCGGCAGGCGGCCGATGCGGACGGCCACGTCCACCCCCTCCTCCACGATGTTCACCGGGCGGTCGACGAAGAAGGTGCGCGCCGTCATGGCGGGATAGGCGTCCAGATAGTCCGTCACGATGGGCAACACGTGCATCTGCCCGAACAGCAAGGACGCCGTGACGGTCAGCGTTCCCGAGGGCGTAGCGTAGGACCCGGCCGCAGCGGCCTCCGCCTCCGTGATGTCGGCCAGGATGCGCCGGCAATCGTCGAAGTAGCGCCCGCCGGCCTCGGTCAGCTTGACCGAGCGTGTGGTGCGCACGAACAGGCGGGCACCGATGGTTTCCTCCAGCGCCGCGATGGCGCGGGTGACGGCCGGTGCGCTCAGGTGCAGACGGCGCGCTGCTTCCGCGAAGCCTTCCGTCTCAGCCACCGTCACGAAGATGCGCATGGCCTGCCAGCGATCCATGGAACCCTCTCCCCCGCGCGCCCGGCCGCCACATCAGCCGGACCAGAAACTCCGCATAAGTACATGGATCCTGGATCATCATATCGCGGAATCAGCAGGTAAAACGCGTCTTGGTCTCCGGTTCGGGGCTCAGGTTCGGGATCAGAGGGCCAGTTGCAGCGGGCCCGCGCCCCCGGGCTGTTCGGCCGGGACGGCGCAGCAGATCAGCGCCTCGCCCTCGGCCGCCGGGGCGGTTGGTTCCTTAACGTAAGTCACGGCCCCGGCCAGGACCTTGGTCCGGCAACTGCCGCAGGTGCCCGAGCGGCAGCTGAACTCTGGGCTCAGGCCCCGGCCCTCCGCCAGCTCCAGCCGCGTGCCGGACCCGGGCGTCCATCGCGCCTCCTTCAACGCGGTGGTGAAGACCACCGGCACGGCGCCGGTGGCGGGCGGCGGGCGCGGCGGCGCGACGACAGCCTTGTCGGCCGTCCGCACCAGGGAGGAGGGGCCGAAGGCCTCGGCATGGATGCGCTCATCGGCGACGCTCAGGCCGCGCAAGCCATCGTAGATCGCCTGCATGAAGGGCCCCGGGCCGCACAGGTAGAAGTCGTAATCGTTGAACGCCAGGAAGCGGCCCAACAGCGCCATGTCAATGCGGCCGGCGGCCTCGTAATCGGTCCCCTCCGTCGCGCCGGTGGTGTCGCTCAATACCCGCACGACCCGCACGGCGCCCTTGGCCGCCGCCACCAGTTCCGCCATTTCGGCCTCGAAGGGCCGGTCCGCCTTGGTCCGGGCGGCATGGAACAGGGTGGTGGGGCGGATGCCGCGGGTCCGCAGGCCCTCGTAAACCACATGGCGCAGCATGGCCAGCATGGGCGTGATGCCCACGCCGCCGCCCAGCAGCACGGCCGGCCGCTTCTGCCGGGCATCGATGGTGAAGCCACCGGCCGGCGCCCGCGCCTCGATCACGTCACCCACGCGGACATGGTCATGCAGGTGGGTGGAAACCAAGCCGTCGCGCTTCACGCTGATGCGATAGACGGCGTCGGACGGCGCCGCCGACAGGGTGTAGGTGCGCATGACCGGCTTGTCCGTGCCGGGAAGGGCCAGGCGGATGGGCAGGTGCTGGCCCGCCCCATGCGGGATCAGGCCGGCGCCATCGTCTGGCATCAGGTGGAAGGAACGGATGGTGGCGCTTTCACCCACGATCCGCGTCACCTTGAACGGCCGCCAGCGCGTGGCCAGGTCGGCCGCGCGCAGGCGATCGGCGGCTTGCGCCCAGTCGCCCGTCATCAAGGAATTGGGGGAGCAGCCGTCCTCCTGGAAATCCCAGCGCAGGGCGAAGGCGCCCGGGCGCCGCACCACCCGCCGGGCGCGGAAGGTCCACAGCCGCTCCGCCCCCTGGAAGGCGGCGACCTCGGGGCTGTCCAGGATGACCTGGGCATCGCCCGTCATCTGCAGCATGTCGCCGGTCTCGAAATCGATGAACACCAGCCCGGCCCTGCCGTTCACCAGGATGTTGCCCAGCGTGGCGAAGAACAGGTTGCCGGCGAAGTCGGGGATGGTCAGCGTGCCGTCCGCGGCCACCCGGACGAAGCCCGCCTTGCCGCCGCGATGCGACACGTCCACCTGGCGGCGGTCGTCCCGCTCGGCGTACGACGCCACGAAGAAGGTGTCCGCCGCCGCGATCATGCGCCGCGCCCCGGTATCCAGCTCGGCGCTTTCCAGCACC
The DNA here is from genome assembly GCF_007828045.1 of Nitrospirillum amazonense. Classification (GTDB taxonomy): domain Bacteria; phylum Pseudomonadota; class Alphaproteobacteria; order Azospirillales; family Azospirillaceae; genus Nitrospirillum; species Nitrospirillum amazonense_C. The sequence goes on from NZ_VITN01000030.1 coordinate 60,637, forward strand.
GGGCCGGTGAACACCTCGGCTGGGTCCCGCGCCAAGCGGTAGTCGCGCAGCTGGATGTATTGCGGGCAGTTGCCGAAGCTCTGATCGACCTGGAAAAGGAAGGGACCGGCACCGGACCGCAGGATGCCGTTGACCCGGTTGCGCCGGCGGGTGTGCAGCTCGATGCCCAGCAGGCCGATGGCCTCACCTTCCCCGATACCCCCAGCCGCCGGGTCCGTGGGGTCGGGCCGCGCGTCGATCGCCAGCGACCGGGGTGTGGGGGAGGTGATGAAGCCCGGCCGCCCCGCCAGCAGCGTGGCCCAGGCGTCGCCCGCGGGATCGACACTACCCGCCACGATGAAGGGGACCTGGGCGTAGAAGTCGCGGTGCTGGTCGGGCATGTAGTCACGGATCACCCGCTGCCCCACGCCCGCCATCCGCTCGGCCACGCCGACCTTCTCCTGGATGGTCTTCTCGCCGGCATGCCAGACCGCCAGCTTGGTCAACGCGGTGTCGCTCATTTCCACCTCCTTCGGTCTGGCCCGCCCCTTTCGGCGTGGGCCGGGCGGGCGCACCCCGGCCCAAACCGAGGGGGCGCGCCCGCGCCACGGTCACGCGGCGGTCGCGCCCTGGGCGGCGGACAGGCCCGCCGGCGTCTCGACGAAGGGGACAAAGCCGGGCAGCGCCTCGATGCGGCGCAGGAAGGCGACGACGCCGGGATAGCCCGACAGGTCGATGTTCCCTTCCGGCGCGCGGGCCACATAGCTGTAGAGCGCCACGTCGGCGATGGTCGGCGCCCCGCCCACCAGCCAGTCCCGATCCGCCAGATGAGTCTCCAGGTTCTTCAGCAGGCCGTGCGCCCGGGCGATGACCTCTTGCGGGTTGTGCTTGGACCCGAAGACGGTCACCAGGCGGGCCGCCGCCGGACCGTAAGCCACTTCACCCGCCGCCACCGACAGCCAGCGCTGGACGGCGGCACCGCCCCGCGCGTCCTGCGGCAGCCAGTCGGCGCGGTCGAACTTGCGGGCCAGATAGACCAGGATGGCGTTGGAGTCCGACACGACGACACCGTCGTCGTCCAGCACCGGCACCTGGCCGAAGGGATTCAGGGCCAGGAACGCCGGTTGCTTGTGCGCGCCGACCATCAGGTCGACCTCAACCAGGTCGTGCGGCACGGCCAACAGCGAGAGGAACAGGCGCGCCCGGTGGGAATGGCCCGACAGGGGATGGTGGTAGAGCTTCATGATCCGGTTCCCGTTTTCAGGACCGGGGTCATTCCCGATCCGCGAACGCAGGGTCGCCCAATCGGCCCATGCTGAGAATGATCGGTCTCGGCACTTCATTATTACGTATGGCGTAATGATGGGGGGGCGAAGCAGCTAATCAGCCTTGACCAAGGTCAGGAATTCAGTGGCCGACACCACGCGGGCACTGCCATAGCGGGCGGCCGTAAGGGACTGTTGATAAATAAATGAATCAATGATTTTTTGCGGTTTGGGGATTCTCCGGCTGACACGGAGCTTATAGAATCGCCGGATGATTG
>NZ_VITN01000031.1 GCF_007828045.1 Nitrospirillum amazonense
AAGCTGTGCTTCATCCGCATGGAGGGCCACCTGTTCGGCGACGTCCCCATGGATATCGAGCTGCGCCTGTCGGTCGAGGACTCGCCCAATTCCGCTGGCGTCGTCATCGACATGATCCGCTGCTGCAAGCTGGCCCTGGACAACGGCATCGGCGGCATCCTGGAGGGACCCAGCGCCTATTTCTGCAAGCACCCCCCGGTCCAGTACACCGACGACGACGCCTACCAGATGACCGAGACCTTCATCCGCGGCACCACCCTGAAGCTCGCCGTCGCCAAATGAAGTGCCTGATCGTCGCAGCCGGGCAAGGAACCCGGCTGCGGGAGCGCGACCTGCTCAGCCGTTGATCCCTATCAAGGTCAGCCGTCGCCCGTGCGATAGAGTCCGCTCATAACGTTCCCCCTCCATAACGTTTCCGATGCCAAGATATGCAGAACTCAGCAGAGCAGATCCGGTCGCTTGTCTTTGACGCCCTCCGCGCCGCGCTGGAACGGCCCGTCGAATTGTCGGATGATACGAACATCACCGAAGGCCTCGGTCTGGATTCGGTTGCGGTCATGGATTTTGTGATGGAGATCGAGGATGCGCTCGACATCTCCATCCCGCTAGACCGGATCGCCGAGGTGAAGACCGTCGGCGACCTCGTCGCCGCGGCGCAGGACCTTAAGGGCGGCCACTGACCCATGGCCCTCTTCGACAAGTACGCGCCCTTGATGGGGCAGTTCGAGAGCCTGGAATCCACCGGCTACAACCCCTTCAACGTCAGCTTCGACCGGGTGCTCTCACCCACCGAGGGAATGATCGCCGGCCGGCGCATCCTGCTGCTGGGCACCAACAACTACCTGGGTCTGACCTACGACCCCGACGTGATCGACGCCGCCGTCGCCGCAACCCGCAACCTGGGCGCCGGCACCACCGGCTCGCGCGTCGCCAACGGCAGCTACGGCGGCCACCGGCAGCTGGAACGCCATCTTGCCGACTTCTACGGCCGGCGGCACTGCATGGTGTTCTCCACCGGCTACCAGGCCAACCTGGGCATCCTCTCCGCCCTGGCCGGCAAGGACGACCACCTGATCCTGGACGCCGACAGCCACGCCAGCATCTACGACGGCTCCCGCCTGGGCCACGCCCAGGTCACCCGCTTCCGCCACAACGACCCCGACGACCTGGACAACCGACTGCGCCGCCTGGCCGACACCCCCGGCGACAAGGTCATCGTCGTCGAGGGCATCTATTCCATGCTGGGCGACACCGCCCCCCTGCGCGAGTTCGTCGAGGTCAAGCGCAAGTGGGGCGCCTACCTGGTGGTGGACGAGGCCCATTCCCTGGGCGTCCTGGGACGCACCGGGCGCGGCCTGGCCGAGGCGGCCGGCGTCGAGGACGAGGTCGATTTCATCGTCGGCACCTTCTCCAAGAGCCTGGGCGGCATCGGCGGCTTCTGCGTCAGCGACATGGACGGCTTCGACATCCTGCGCGTCGCCAGCCGACCCTACATGTTCACCGCCTCCCTGCCACCGGCCGTGGTGGCGGCGGTGACGGAGGCGCTGAACCAGCTGCGCCACCGCCCGGCGCTGCGCCAGCAGCTGATGGACAACGCCCGCCGCTTCCATGCCGGCCTCGGCGACCTGGGCTTCCAGGTCGGGCCCGAGGCCAGCCCCGTCGTCTCCGCCATCATGCCCGATCCCAAGACGGCCTTCGCCTTCTGGACCCGCCTGCTGGAGGCCGGCCTCTACACCAACGTCAGCCTGCCCCCCGCCACGCCCAAGGGCCTCGCCCTGCTCCGCTCCAGCGTCAGCGCCGCCCACAGCCGCAGCCAAATCGACCACGCCCTCTCCCTGTTCGCAGACACAGGGCGCGAGTTGGGCCTCATCCCGGCAGAGCCGGCCATCCCCACCTGGGTCAAACACCCCACGGCAAACCTCGCCGGCACCGAGCCGCAGGACGCCCTCGCCATCGGTTTCCGCAACCAGCTGCTGGCGCGGCTGGCTGCCCCCAGCAAGGCGATGGCGAAGTACTATTCCGCTTTCCGCCGCCAGTCCCCTGGCCGCGCCCGCATCGTGGGCGACAAATAGGGCGCGCCTGAAATGCCGTTATCCCGCGAGCCAACAGCGCTGATCCAGATGACGTTTGACGATTGCGGGCACGCCCGCGACCGCTAAATAGTTCGCAAAAGCGGCGTGTCCGGCCTCATGCCAGCCCAGGTGGTTCTGATGAGGGTTGTCGCCTTCCCGCCGGCCCTGCTGATGTCGATGCCCGTGCTGGCGGCGCAGAGCGTCACGCTTCGGGGCAAGGACTCTACCTGGACGGCAAGCCCTGGCTGGCGAAGGGCGTGGATGTCAGCGCCTTCGTCAAACCGCCAAAAAATTCTTCTCCTTCGACACCTCGGCGCAGGCCCAGCGGGCCACATGGGGCTGGTCGAATGGGGCATCGAATCTTCGTGCGGGCGGAGCATCCGCGATCATCTGCAAGGACGGTTCATTGACGGGCGGCGGCCTTCTGCTCGCCAACTACCCTCACAACTGAAGGCCCGGCCGTCACCTCTTCACGCTGAGGGCGCTTGATCGCGCCGACCGACAGGCGCGATCCGTAATCGGGGCATTTTTCCGCGCCGGATCACAACGCGCTCCATTTAGGGCTGCCCGATCACATCTATCATCTGGTTCATCGGCTTCTTATTGCCGCATCTCGCCAGCCAGTCGTCCGGTCCCGTCCATGTCGGGACCGGACGCTTCCGAAGCCGCCACGCCGCCAGGGGCGTCAGGCGTTGTCCCAAGAGGGCGCGACGCGATCGGGTAGCGCTCTTTGAATCGGCCCGTGCGCTCGCGGCGTTCACGCCGCCAGGCCGCTGGACTCTGTCCTGTCGCTCCGCGGAAGCGGTTGGTGAAATGAGACTGATCGGAAAATCCGCAAGTAACGGCGATCTCGCTAAGCGGCGCGTCGCTTGTCAGCATCATCCGCTGGGCCAGCGCCAAGCGCCGCCGCGTGATGAAGCTATAAGGCGTCTCGCCCATCGTACGCTTGAATGCTCGGCAAAAGTGCGACGCGCTTCTTCGAGCGACCTCACCCAGCTTCTTGACCGAGATATGTTCCGACAGATGCTCCTCCATGTAAGCGGTGACCCGGCGCACCTGCCAAGGCGCGAGCCCACCACCGTCCGTCCCATGCAGGGTTGCGGTTCTTTCAAGCTCGACCTGTAGAATAGTGGATGCTCTCTTTATCGCGCTTTTGGCGGCTTCCGGGTCCCAGTCCACATCGCCGCCGGCACGCTCCAAGAGCTCAAGCAGGCTGTGAACAAGTGCCTCTTCGCCAATCCCATTCAGGGGCGCAGCGGGAACAGCAGCGGCGGTCAGGTGAGTCATCTTTCCAGTCCCGTCGGAATTACCTGGGAATGATGCCTTGCCCGCCCTCGCAAACGCTTGTTTGGCGTTGCGAGAAATCATTACGAAATTGTAAGCCCGCTTAAGCAAAGTGGTACAAATTGACGCACTGACTTTCTAGAAGAGAGCTTTTCCAGAACTTAGACTCGCCAGGACGTCATAGTCCGGGGAATCAATCATGCCTCTCGCTTCAGACGTCTTCCGATCCTACGGGGGTAAAAGACGTTGGAACCGATTGACGGCGTTTTCCGCCCATGTCTCGATCGGCGGCTCACTGTTGGGGGCCGGTTCGGCGTCCACGCCCGCTGGCCCGCTCGCTGGTCCGTCCGGCGGCCGTCCGTTTTCGCGGGAATTCGCCCTTGAAGGCGACCCCCATAGTCCAAGCCTGAAATTATTCGGCTCTACCGACACGGATCGCTATTTCCTTTATCGCCCCAACCGGATCGAGATCCGGACCAGGAGGGATGCTCTGATCATGGGGGTGGACCACCCGGGCGCCACTCTGGTGGAGAGCGCCCACGGTCGCCCCCTCAACGAGGTCGAGAGGTTGTACCTGACTGGAAACGTTTTATGGAACGCCATCGCCGGCCCTTTCGCCGGGCTTCTCCCTGGCGCGAGAACCGTCGCCGCCGGCGTGGGACAACTGGATATTCACCTGCCCCAGCGCGCGGATCCCCTATGCCCCCATCGGCGACTGCTCATCGGAGACGATGGAATTGCGTTCTGCTGCGACTATCGGATGCCGCATGTCCACCCCGGTGTTCTGGCGGACATGCTGTCGGCCCATGCCTTTTTCAACGGCATTCTCATCGCCACCCTTCGGCGGGCCCGCGCCATCGAAGCGGATGGGCGTCCTGGCACGAATTCCGTTTTGGACGTCGAGATTTTCGACGTGCGCTTCCAATAAAAGCGCACGTCGATCAGTCGCAAATCAGAGGAAGTTCTCCTGGATCATCTCGATGACGTCCTGGCTCTGCCCCCCCAGGATGGCCCGGGCGGAATAGAGCGCCATGCCATAGGCCGGGCCGAACTCGATGACCGGCGGCATCACCAATGTCATGCCTTCCACCTTGACGTTGAGCAACGCCGGTCCCGGGTGGTCGAGCCAGGATCCGACCGCCTCCTCCAACTCGTCAGCGCGGGAGACTGATCTTCCCCACAATCCCATCGCCTCGGCCACCTTGCCGAAATCCGGATTCTGCAGGTGGGTATAAAGCGGGAGCAGGCCTTCCGACTTCTGCTCAATATCAATGAAGCCCAGCTTGCCATTGTCGTAGACGGCGATCTTGATCGGCAGCTTCTCCTGAACCGCGGTCAGCAAGTCGCCGAACAGCATGGCGATCCCGCCATCCCCGGACAGGGCGATCACCTGCCGGTCCGGCGTCGCCTTCTGCAAGCCGAGGGCGGTGGGCATCGCCGACGCCATCGTGCCGTGCAGCAGGCTTCCGAAGAAGCGGCGCTGGGCCGTGGCGGTGAAGTAACGATGCATCCAGACGGTCGGGGTGCCATCATCCGCCGTCACCAGCGCATCGTCGGCCGCCAGGCGGTCGATGACTTCCGTGAGATGGATGCCGGAAATGCTGTCCCGCCGCTTGGGCGCCGCCTTGGCCATGTGTGAGGCGATCACCTCATGGTAGCGCTTCACCAGGCGGTCAAGGAAATGCGTGTCCGTCTTCTCCTGGACCCTGGGTATCAACGCTTCGACGGTCGCCTTGATGTCGCCAGTCAAGCCGAGGGCTATGGGATGACGGCGGCCGAGATGCGTCGGATCAAGGTCGATTTGAACGATGCGCGCATGCTTGGGATAAAATTGGCGCCAGGCGAAATCCGCCCCCAGCAGCAGCAGCGTGTCGCAGTCGTGAAGCGCCTGATAGCCCGCTTCGGTCCCAATGATTCCCGTCATGCCGACGTTGTAGGGGTTGTCGTAGGCCAGCGCATCCTTGCCGCGCGACGTGTGGGCGATCGGCGCCTTGAGAATTTCGGCGAGACGGACGATCGCATCATGCGCGTCGCGGCAACCCGACCCACCATAGATCGCCACCTTCTGCCCGGTATTGAGGAAGGCGGCGGCACGATCGAGATCGGCGTCGATGGGGCGGACCAGCGGATCGCTCGTGTGGACGGCATAGGGCACGTCGTCATGCGCATCGGAATGCGAAATATCAACCGGCACGATCAAGACAGCGACACCGCGCTTGGCCAAGGCGGCCTGACAGGCCATGACGGTCTTGCGCCTGGCCTGGTTGGGCGTCAGAATCATGTCGCAGTACACGCTGCAGCTGCCGTAAATCGCCTTGAAGTCGACCTCCTGCGGGAAGTCGAACCCCAACTCGTCGCGGACGACCTGGGTAGCGATCACGATGACCGGGGCCCGGTTGCGGTTGGCCTCCACCACCCCATTGATGAAGTGGAGGCTGCCAGGGCCGCAGCTGCCAGCGATGGCGGTGAGCCGGCCGGTCAGCAACGCCTCGCCCTGCGCCGCGAAGGCGCCGGCCTCCTCATGGCGCATATGGATCCAGTCGATCGAGCTGGTGGAGATGTTATGGGCGATCAGGTTGAGAGTATCACCGACCACGCCATAGCAGTTCTTGACGCCAGCCTGCTCCAGGGTTTCGACGATGATCTGGGCTACTTTCTTGCTCATTCCGGGAATACTCCTCTGCAGAAGAAGTCACTTGCGCCACAGGGCGGCGCTGGCGCTGTAGACGGCCCCACGGGCGCGATTGAGATTTCCGAGCGGCCGGAAGCTTTCGGGCGCGTTCCAAGGATTGAAGGCCAAACCATCGACCCGGGCGGCCATCTCCGCATCAAGGCTGGGGCGCCCCGGGATCACGAGGGTGGCAATGTCGATGGACGGAGTGACGGCTTCACGCCATTCCACGGCGCCGTCTTCTATCGGGGTGTGTTCTTCATCGACGAAGGATTGCAGCGCCAATTTGAAGGTCACCGAGCCCTGGGCCAGGCGTGCCGAGAAATCGGCATTGAGGTCGTCGGGCTCCACCCCGACGGGCCCGGCGGCGGCGTCAGACCAGGGCCGCAGGTTGAAGCGAACCGGCCCCGCCTCCCCCCAGAGATAGGCGCCGCGGCTCCAGAACCGTTCGCGGGCGAGCCCCGGTGATTTGCGGGCACCTTGCTGGATGTTTTCCAGCATCCGCCTCGTTTCCGCAGGCCCGAAATGCTCGACCAGGCGCTCCGGCAACGTGGCCCTGTCGCCGCTCGACGCGATCATGGCGAACTCGACGAATTGCCGCGCGTTGCGGGCGTGCGACACGGGGAAGCTTGTCATGAGCAAGTCATGGATGCCGCCATCCGGGGTCGCGACACGAAGCGCCACCCCCCTGAGATCCGGCGATGCGTCCGGCTGGTGTGCCGCGCTGGCGTTGGAGAAGCGGACGGTCGCCCCGAACTCCTTGCCAGCTTGGATATAGCCCTGGAAAAAACGGGCGGGCGCGTCTTCATCGATCAGCAGGCGGGCGTCCTCGATGCCGGCAATCTGCTTCGCATGGAGCGTTCTTTGCGGATAGCTCCATCCGGCCTTTCGCCGGGTGGCTTCCTGGATTGACTGGAAGACTTCCGAGAAGCGCTGAAAGCTTTCCCTTTCCGCCTCAATCGACCCGCCGTCGAAAACCTCGCGCCAGCGTTCTGTATTGGTCATCGCAAATCCCCTGATGGTGCGCCGGCCGCATGCTGGCGGCATCGTGCCCAAATGGATTGCAGTCCAATGCCCTGCTTTGGGAATTATTGTTGCTCGCGTCGGCGCGCCCCCCGGCACACGCAAGCAAGGATTTTCAAGTCGACGCACTGGGATGCAATCCCGGGGAAACCACACCGAATAGCTTCTAGGCCGGATATTCACCTCGCCTCCGGTTCCCCATGATGTCCCATCCCCGTACCGCCCCGGACCGCTGGCTCGTTCCCGCCGGCGCCCTGCTCCTGGCGGGTTGCCTGTCCAGTTGCAACACCGCCCCGACCCAAAGCATTCTGGGCTCGTTCTTCCCGTCCTGGATGATTTGCTTCCTGATCGGGGCCGTCGCCTCCGTGGCAATCCGGCTCATTCTTTCCGCGGTCGGTATCGCCCGCGCGGTGCCGGCCGCCCTGCTCATCCATCTGATCCTGGCGGTCGCCATTTCCTGCGCGGTGTGGCTGCTATGGCAGGACTAGACGCCGACATGCGGCCGCCCAGCGCCACCGAACGCCTGGTGGGAAAGGCCATCGCGGTGGTCACGGTGGTTCTGGCCATCGGACTGGGCGCCGCCGTCCTTGTGCGCATCGACAGCCGGCCGCGCACCCACGACGCGTTCCTGTACGCCGACAGCGCAGGCCTGGCCCCTGAGGTCAGCGGACGCATCCTCGACCTTAAGGTGCGCGACAACCAGCGCGTCACCAAGGGCCAGGTTCTTGTGGTGATCGACCCGGAGCCGTTCGAGCTGAGGCTCCGCCAGGCGCGCGCGCAGGTGGCGGCGCTCAGGGCGCAGATCGCGCTGACGGGGCGCCAGGTGGCCGGCCAGTCATCCGGCGCCGACGCCGCCGCGACCCAGGTGGGCCGCGCCCGAACCCAATACAAATTGGCACAGGACACGCTTGACCGGCTTTCCCCGCTGCTGGGCAAGGGCTATGTCACCGCGCAACAGGTCGATGAGGCCCGCACCAATGTGCAGACGGCCGCGGCGTCGCTGACCGCCGCCACCCAGCAGGCCCAGCAGGCGCGCCAGATGGTGGGCGACACCGACAGTCTCGAAGCACAACTGGCTGGCGCCGAGGCCAGCGAGGCCCTGGCGGAACGCGACCTGAGGCTGTCAACGGTGGTGGCCCCGTTCGACGGGCTGGTGGTCGGGCTGGATATCGCCGATGGCGCCTACGCGGTCGCCGGCCACCCGCTGTTCACCCTGGTCAAGGCCAACGAATGGTATGCGGTGGCCAATTTCCGGGAAACCGAGTTGCCCGCCGTTGCCGCCGGCGACGATGCCACGATCTGGATGATGATGGACAATGGCCATCCTCTGCACGGCAAGGTCGACAGCATCGGCTGGGGCGTCCGGCCCGAGGATGGCGGCGGCCCGTCCTTGCCATCGGTGGGCCGTACCCTGAGCTGGGTGGTGGTGGCGCAGCGTTTCCCCGTCCGCATTCGCCTGACCGAGCCACCGGAATCGCTCATGCGCATCGGAGAAACGGTGACTGTCGTGGTGCGGCATGGCCGCCGCTGAACAACCCTCCCTGTTGGCCTTTCTCCGCGCCGAGCTGGCGCCGCGGCCAGGAAGGATAAGCCGGGTCTGCCGTATCGCCATCACCTGTACGGTCGTCGTCATCATCGGCCAGATCTTCCAGGTGCCGCTGACGCCTTATATGGCCTACGCCGTATTCCTGGTCAGTGGTGGCGAGGCGGCAAGCACGGTGATGGTCGGCTTGGTGGCGGCGCTCGCCTTCACCATCGCCATCGGGCTGTCGCTGCTGTTTTACGTCTTCGACGCGTCCGAGCCGGCGCTCCGCATTCCGCTGATGGCGTTGAGCACCTTCGCGGGCATGTATCTCGTGCGTGTCATGACCCTGGGTCCGGTGATGTTCCTTGCGAGCTTCGTCCTCGTCCTGTCCCAGACCCTGATCGATGAAATCCCTAACCTCGAAGCATTGACCCATACGGTGCTCTGGCTGTGGGTGGTGGTGATGATCCCAGTCGCGGCGACCATCCTGGTCAATCTGCTGATCGGGGAAGATCCTGCGCGCCTGGCGCGGCGCACCGCCCATGATTTGCTCAAGGCCTTGGCGGACGCACTTCGACGCGGAGATTTCTCCGGCCTGGCGGAACGGCGGCAAGAGGCGGTCACGCTGATGGAAGTGCGCCACAAGGCCGCCTTTTTGAACCCCGGCCTGCACGGGCGCGATGCCCTGGACAGCATGCTGATCGAGACTGTGGCGGAATTGCTCGCCCTTTGTCCGCTGCTGCCCCCGCAGACTCCCGCCGCAATCCGACTGCCCTTGGCGGCGGTGGCGGATGACTGCGCGATGTTTCTATCCGCAGGGGCGTCGCCGGGCTCTCTCGCCGTGGCGATGCCCGCGCTGGATTTGACGCCTGAAGCAACTGCGGTCGTCATCGCGTTCCGCACGGCGATGATGCGGCTGCGGGAGGGCCTGTCTCAGCGTAATTCAGTAGATGCAGCCGTGCCGAGGCAACGAAAGCCCCTCTTTGTGGGTGATGCCTTCACCAACCCATCGCATGCGCGATTTGCCCTTAAGACCACCCTGGCCGCCATGGCCTGCTATGTCGCTTATAGTTTGGTGGAATGGCCCGGCATCGATACGGCGATCACAACCTGCTTTTTCGTGGCCCTCGGAAGCCTGGGGGAAACCATGCACAAGCTGGCGCTGCGCCTTAGCGGCGCGATTCTGGGTGGCCTGCTGGGCGGGATATGCGTGGTTTTCGTCCTGCCTCATATGACCGACATCGGCCAGCTGTCGGTGCTCATCCTGGGTGGCTCCGCGCTGGGCGCCTGGGTCTCAACCAGCAGCGACAGGCTTTCCTATGCCGGCATGCAACTGGCCTTCGCCTTTTTCCTGACCGTGCTGCAGGGCTATGCCCCGTCAACCGACCTCACGGTCCCACGGGACCGCATCGCCGGCATTCTGCTTGGCAACGTGGCGATGTCCCTCGTCTTCAGCCTGTTGTGGCCGGTCAGCGCCACGGACCGGGTCCGAAGCTCCATCGCCGAGGCCTTGCGGGCCTTGGCCGGGCTGTTGAGTTCCGGCACGCCAGGTACCCGGCTGGCCGCGATGCGGGCGCTGGGGGCCGCCCATCGCTTCACGGGCCTAGCCTTGTTTGAACTGAAAGCGCTTCCCGAGCGCGCGCTCCAGAAGCATGACGTGATAACCCTCGATTCCCTGGATCGTATCGCCGCGGCGACCTTCACCATTGCCGATCAGGCCGCAAGTCCCGCCGCAGCGCCAGCCGATGCCGCCGCCGCCGGTTGGCTGGCCGCCAGCGCCGACCGGGTCATGACCGGCGCCCCCGTCCAACCGCCGCCCCCTCAGGCGGCCGCGGATCTCGAAGGGCTGCTCGCCGTAACCCCGGCGGACGACCGCATCCCGCTCCAAGCCCGCAAATTGCTCCTGCAGCAAATCGCCCTCGCAACCGACGCCAGGAGTTGACAGCCGTGCTGTACCTCCGCACCGCCCTTCTGCTCTGTCCCCTTCTCGCATCCGCCTGTGCCACCGACAGGCTGGACCTGGCTCCGTCCAGTCCGGATCGCCCCATCCTGCTGCCGACGGATTATTCGGCCCAGCCGGCACAAGGGTCAACCGTGCGTCCTGAGGCCCCGGATGTCGTTCTGTCACCGGTGATGGTCGACCCATCCCGGCGCTACGACCTGCCCGCCCTGATCGACCTTTCCCAACGGAACAATCCCGACACGCGTATCGCCTGGGAAAGGGCCCGCCAGGCGGCGTTGGGGGTCGGTCTCGCGGAAGCCGCCTACCTGCCGCAGATTTCGGCGGAGGCGATCGGCGGAATCCAGCATACGCCGCTGCCGGCACCCACTTCCTTGATTCCGAAAGGATACTTCACCAGCAACAGCCGAGAGTTGGTTCCGGCGCTGACCGCCAAATGGCTGTTGTTCGATTTCGGTCAGCGTGCCGGCGCCGTTGACGAGGCCAAAGCCAATTCGTTCGTCACCAATGTCTCCTTCAACGGCGTCCACCAACGGCTGATCTATGAAGTGAGCCGCGACTATTTCGCCCTCGGCGCCACCCGTGGCCGGCTCAAAGTGGCGCAGAAGGCTTTGGATACCGCGCTGGTGGTGCAGGAAGCGACCCAAGGGAAGCAGAACAACGGCCTGGCCACCGTGGTCGCCCTGCATCAGGCGGAACGGGAAACGGCCCAGACGCGTTTCAATCTGGAACGGGCGCGAGGTGCTGAGCGTGCCGCCTACACCGCGTTGATGGTCAGCCTGGGCCTGTCGCCCTCGGAACCGCTGCAAACCACCGACAGTTCGGAATTGCCGCTGCCGGCGCTGCCCTCGGGAGATATCGAGCAGATGATCCGCGAGGCGTTGGATGCCCGCCCCGACATGCTGGCCGCCCTGGGAAAGGTTCGTGCCGCCGAGGCGCGCATCCGGTCGGCGAAAGCCACCTATTATCCGACCGTCGGCATCGACACGAGGGTCTATGAAAACGTGGGCCAGCTGAGTTCACAGGGCCACCCCTACAGCACCGTCAATCTCCCCGGCTCCTCATTTCTGCTGAGAATCAGTTTGCCGCTCTACGACGGTGGCGTGCGCGATGCCAAGGTGGCGCAGGCCAATTCGGAACTTGCCGCCGCCCATTGGGAGTTGGACCGAACCCGCGACAGTGCGTCCAAACAGGTTATCGATGCCTTTGATGCGCTGAAGACCAGCTTCGCCGAATACCAAGCGGCCGTGGTTCTCACCAAGGCGGCCCAGACCGCTTACGATTCCGCCCTCGAAGCCTACCGTCATGGTGTCGGGACTTACACCGAACTGGTCACTTCGGAAACGTCGCTTGCCCGCGCCCAGTCCGATAAGGAGGACGCGCACGCCAATGTCTTCACCGCGGCCGCAGCACTAGCCTTCGCGACTGGCTCGATGCGATGAAAGAACCAAACGCGACGCACGACGATCGCTTCGATCCCGATGCGCTCAGCTAGTTGGTGCTAGGCGGCGGGAAACGTCGTCCGTTTTCCCGCGCATAGACGGCCGGTGTGCAGCCGGCGTGATGGCGGAAGCGGCGCGTGAAATGGCTTTGATCGGAAAAGCCCACCGCATAGGCGATGTCCGCGAGCGGCAGATCGGCGGCCCGGACCATCTCCTTCGCCCGCTCGATCCTCAACCGCTCCAAATATCTCATGGGGGACATCCCCACTTCCTTTTTGAAGATCTTGACCAGATGGAAGCGGTTCACACCCGCCGCCTCGGCAAGTTCGGCAAGCGTGATCTTCTCCATGCCACGATCCTCGACATAAGCGAGGGCGCGCCTGACGGCGGACGAGGACGGTGCCGCCAGGGGTGTGTCCACCGTGTGCACGTCAGCGCTGTAACTACGGACCAGATGAACCGACAGGGCGACAGACAGGGACTCAATCAGGAGATCTTGTGCTGGATGCGGCGCCCGTCCCAGTTCCAGCGACAGTATCTCGCCCAAGCGGGCCAGCCAGGGATCACGCGTCCGGAAATTGCTGAGGAAGCGGGGCCTGGGTGCCGTTCCAATGCGCCTGCAGGCGTCAGCCGCTTGCATCAAATGATCCGGCATCAGGCCTATTCTGATGTGCTGGGGCAGCAGGCCCCGGAAACGGGTTTCATATCCCGCCGGCATCAACGTGGCTTCGCCAAAGAGGCTCGGGCTTTCAAACGTCTTCCCAAGCCGCTCCTGCAGGACTTCTGACGAGCGGCCAAGTGAGACGGTAACAATGTGATGGTCGCGCGGTGGCATGAATTGGCTGCCGTCCATGTAATAGTCGGCATATTCGTCCAGGGAAATTCCTTCCCATAACCTGCCGGCACTGGTGGCGCGCAGGGGACGATCACTGAGTTGCTGGCGGGCCTGCTCGAAATTGACCGCCTTCGGAGTTTGTCTGGCCGACATGGACTGGGATCCCTTACCGCGAACCTGTCCGGGAAGGCAGGCGGCATTCAGTTGAAATACGGCGAAGAGGTTCGCGCCCAATCCGACGGCTGCGTTTTCAGGGCAGGTGCTCGGAGAAGCGCGCCATCCCGACGCTGCAACGCACCAATCTGCACTTCCTCGGCGACTTTTGCGGTTTCCCGAGAAGTGTGCAACCGCGTTCCACCGGGGCGCCAGCCCTCCGAATGGATATGCACTTCGTCATGTCCCGCTCCCCCGCCGATTACCATGGGAACACCTGGCCATGAGGGACGCACGCTATTTCGCCGCACGCCATGGAAGCGCCAATAACATTCCACCACGCCATAAGTCGTCGGCTTTATTTCATGATTCTCAAGAAAAAAGCCGCGGCGACACCCCGCCACAATTTACGGCCAAGCGGGCCAATAAGCTTCAATCTTTCTCATAAACCGAACTGTTAGGCTGACCGCCTGTCTGATACCGACTTTCTGATTTTCGTGTATCCGACCCGAAAAACTCATATACCGCTCGCTATCTGGATAGCGTACGCTATGCACCATCCCGTGCCTTCGCGAATGCGATGTGAGGTTGTGAGAGGACAATATGATGGCGTTCGCCTCTCGACTTGCGGTCGGCAGCCTTGGGGATGACGGCACCGCCGACGAGCTGCTTTTCGGCCCCTTCCGCCTGTCACGACCCGAAAGGCGCCTGGAGCGGGACGGCAAGCTTGTTCCGCTGGGCGGCCGTGCGCTCGACGTCCTTTTCGCCTTGGTGGAACGCGCAGGCCGGGTGGTCAGCAAAGCTGAGCTCACGCGTGCCGTCTGGCCGAACATGATCGTCGAAGAGGGGAATCTGCGGTTCCATATCGTCGCCCTGCGCAAGGCACTGGGCGACAGTGCGCAGGACCATAGGTACCTCACCACCGTCGCGGGGCGTGGCTACTGCTTCACCGCCACCGCGACACCATCACCCGATATACCGTTAGCCACCGTGGCCGTCCGGGTGCCCCAACTGCCTCTCCGCACGCGCCGCGTCATCGGCGTCGATGAGGCGGTCGTGGATGCCAGCAACGAACTGCTGGCCCGCCGCTTTCTGACGCTGGTCGGGCCGCCTGGTATCGGCAAGACGACCTTGGCGGTCAAATTGGGCCATGACCTTCTAGAACATTTTCCTGATGGTGTCGCCTTTGTCGAACTCGGCGCGCTCCGCGGCAATGCCTTGGTCCCTGCCGCCATCGCGGCGGCGACGGGCCAGCCCTTGCCGGCGGACAATCCGCTGGACCACCTGATTGCGATTTTCCGCGATCGCCGAATGCTGTTGCTTCTTGATAGCTGCGAACACGTCATCGATCTTGTCGCCGACCTGGCCGAAAAGCTATTCAGCAGCCTTCCTCAGTTGAGCATCCTGGCGACAAGCCGGGAATCGCTGAGAGCGGAAGGGGAACATGTCTTCCGGCTGTTTCCGCTGGCCTGCCCGCCCCCGACCCTCCCGCCATCAAGCGAAGCCGCCCTGCGTTACTCGGCGGTGGAATTCTTCGTCGACCGGGTCCAGGCCAATCAGCTGGGCTTTCAATTGTCGGACGATGATACGCCCTTGGTCGGTGAGATATGCCGCAAGCTCGATGGCATCCCCCTGGCGCTGGAATTGGCCGCCGGTCGTGTTCCGGCCTATGGCATCAGGCAAACGGCCGCCCTTCTGGATGGGCATTTCCGCCTGCTGTGGGAGGGGCGCCGGACCGCCCCTCCCCGGCTTCAGACCTTGAGCGCGGCGCTCGACTGGAGCTATGAGTTGCTGAATGAGCCGGAGCGGGCCGTGCTTCGGCGCATTTCCATCTTCATGGGTTACTTCACGCTGGAGGCCGTGGTCGCCGTCGCCTGCTTTGGTGATTCTGACGACTACTCGGTGGTGGGAATCCTGGCCAACCTGGTTGCGAAATCGCTGGTGGCGCTGCATGAAACGCCGCACGGCGTACGCTATCGGCTGCTCGACACCACCCGCGTTTACGGGTTGGCCAAGATCGAGGCGATGGATGAGGCGCGGGCCGTGGTCTACAGCCATGCGCGCTTCTCTTACTCTTTCAACGGCTAAGCGATGGGTTGGGGGTTGTCGGCACCTCGATTGTGCTTCATGAGTCGATCATGGATGATGGCCGAACAAGATTAACCCGTCAGGAAAGCCAGCTTGCCACCCGTGCGCGCCTGATCGCGGCGGCGCGGACATTGATCGCCAGTGACGGGGTCGCGGCAGCTTCCGTCCGCAACGTCGCGGAGGCGGCGGGCTATACGCAGGGCGCCTTTTATTCCAATTTCCCCACCAAGGACCACATGCTGATGGCCGTCCTGGCGGACCACCTGGAAGGCATCGCGGTCCGGGTGGAGGCGATGGCGGAGGAAGTTGTCGCCGCGCCCCATGATACTAACCAACAGAAGATACCGGCCGCGATCACCGCATTCCTGCAAAATCTGAATCCGAAATCGAACTGGGCGACCCTTGCCACCGAACTTCTGCTGCATGCCAACCGCAGCGCCGACCTGGCGGCAGATTATTCCATTATGCGGGAGGGGTTCTTTCGGCGCCTTGGCGCGTCATTCCGGCGAATTTTCGATCACCTCGGCCTGACGCCCTCGATCTCGCCTGAAGATCTGGCGATGGGCCTGATCTCAACCTCCGTCGGCTTTTCAATTCAATTCGGCGGACCGTTAACTCCTGAAGCCCGGACCCGCTTCATGGTCGCCGTGTTTCAAGGGGTTCTCGATACCGCGTCTCCAATTTTGAACCCGGAATTGAAGTAGGCCTGGTCAAGGTCGACCGGTGATCACGCCCCTCCCGTAGACAAAGCCGGCGCGCTCGGATTGATCGGGCGCGCCGGCCTCGTGGCTTTACCCCGTCACAAAGCCGCGGGTGATAGAAAGGCGCGAAACGCCGGGGACGCGTCGGGCCCGAACATGTGGGCCGGCGGGCCGCTGGATTCGACGCGCCCGTTCATCAAGTGCACCACCCGGCTGGACACATCGCGCGCGAACGCCATTTCGTGGGTCACGACGATCATGGTCCGCCCCTCTTCCGCCAGGGACCGCATCAGGGCCAGCACCTCACGCACCCGTTCCGGATCGAGGGCGGAGGTCGGCTCATCGAACAGGACCAGCTTCGGGTTCGTCGCCAGGGCCCGGGCGATGGCCACCCGCTGCTGCTGTCCGCCGGAGAGCCGCTTGGGATAGGCGGCGTGAAAGCCAGCCATGCCCACCCGTTCCAGCAGCGACCGCGCGGTCGCCAGAACCTCATCACGGTCACGGCGATGGACGCGCAAGGGGGCCTCCATGACGTTCTGCAGCACCGTCAGATGAGGCCAGAGATTGAAGCCTTGGAAGACCATGGCCGTCTGTGTGCGCAGGCGGGCGGCGGCACGGCCGTCGGAAACCTCCAGGCGGCCATGGCGGTTGCGCGTCAGGGGCGCCTGCACGTCGCCGATGGCGATCTGGCCCTCGTCGGGAACCTCCAGCAGGTTGAGGCAGCGCAGGAAGGTGCTTTTGCCCGAGCCGCTGCCCCCCAGGATGGAGATGACCTCCCCCTCCCGAGCCTCCAGCGAAATGCCGGCCAGCACTTCCCTGTCGCCGAAGGACTTGCGGATGTTGGTGGCGGTCAGGACAGGGGGCGGCACGGTCATGACAGCGGCTCCAGGGTGGGCGGAATGGGCGCGAGCGGCGTAGGGGCGCGGTCAACGTCCAGCCGGCGCTCCAGCGCCGTCAGCAGGGTCGACAGCGTCGCGTTGATCAGCAGATACAGCGCCGCCGCCGCGCAGAACACGTCCAGGGTGCGGTAGCTGTGGGCGATGACCTGCTGCGCCACGCCGGTGATGTCCAGCACCGTGATGGTGCTGGCCAGCGAGGTCGACTTGGTCATCATGATGATTTCGTTGGAATAGCTGGGCAGCGCGATGCGGATGAGCGACGGCGCGATCACCCGCCGCAGCAGCAGGAACCCGGTCATGCCACAGGCACGACCGGCCTCGATCTCCCCGCGCGGCACGGCGGCCAAGGCCCCACGGAAGATTTCGGCGATGTAGGCCGAGCAGCAGCAGGTCATGGCCAGGCAGGTGCAGAAGACGGGATCCCGGAACGCCGCCCAGAGCAGGCCGTGGCGTATCCAGGGAACCATGGCGAACCCATAGTAGATCATGAAGATCTGCAGGATCAGCGGCGTGCCCCGGAACAGGAAGGTCCAGGTCCGCTGGATCAGGCGCGGCAACGGCGACCGCGCCACCGACATCGCCGTGAGGCCGGTGGCCAGCACCGTGGCGCAGACGCCGGACACCGCCAGGATCAGCAGGGTCACGGGCACGGCCCGCACCAACTGCGCGGTGACCGACCCGATGAACGTCAGATGTTCGCCCATCGCGGTCAGCCCCTGTCCCACCGGTTGGAATAGCGGCCGCCATAGTGGAAGGCCGTGCTGGAAAGGGTGGTGAGCACCAGGTAAAGCGCCATGGCCACGCCGAAGAACAGGAAGGGGTGCCGGGTCGATCCGGCGGCCACCAGGCTGGTGCGCATCAGCTCGCTCAGCCCGGTGACGGCGATGAGGGCGCTGTCCTTCAGGTTGAACTGCCAGACGTTGCCCAGCGCGGGCAGGACGACACGCGCCACCTGCGGCAGGACGATGCGGTGGAAGCACAGGAGGTCGCTGAAGCCCATGGCCCGCGCCGCCTCGAACTGGCCTCTGGGAATGGCGCCGACCCCGCCCCGGAAAATCTCGGCCTGGTAGGCCGCCGACACCAGGCCGACGGACAGGCTGCCGACCAGGAAGGGCGGCGGCAGGCCCGGGGCCTCCCAGCCGAAGGTCTCCGACAGCGACAGGATCAGCGACGGCAGCCCGAAGTACAGCAGCAGGATGACCAGCAACTCCGGCACCCCGCGCAAGACCACGCCATAAACCAGCGCCGTCCGCCGCAGCCAGCCTGGTCCCTTCAGCCGCGCCCAGGCCAGCAGGACGCCCAGTACCGTGCCAATGGCCATGGAGGTGGCGGACACCGCCAGGGTGAGCAGGCAGCCCTTCAGCAGCAGGGGCGCCCAGCCGTCCGGCCCAAAGCCGAGGAGCGTGAGGTCGTCCATCATGGTTGGGGGCTCCCGGCGGCGGCGCCCGGGTGGGCGTCCCCCGGGTGGGCGTCCCCCGGGCGGGCGTCCAGGGTCGGGGTGGCGTCCGCCTTGAACCATTTCAGGCTGAGGCGCCGCACGGTGCCATCCTCCACGGCGGAGCGGATGGCGGCGTTCAGGCGCTCCGCCAGGGCGGTGTCGTCCTGGCGCAGGCCGAAGCCTTCGCCGGCGCCGAGTTCGCCGCCGATCAGTTCCGGCCCGACCAGGACCAGGTCCTGCGCGTCGGGTGCCGCCAGCAGCGGCCGCAGGTAGGTGGTGTCATCCAGCGTGAGGTCGATACGGCCGCTCAGCAGGTCCAGGTCCCGCTCGCCCATGGTGCGATAGGATTTAACGGTGATGACGTCGGCCAGGTATTTGTCCAGGAAGGCGTCGTAGGTGCTGGAAATGGCGACGCCCAGCGTCTTGCCGCGCAACTCCTCGCGCAGGGCAGACAGCGCCTGGGTTTGGCGCTCGGGCGTGGGGCTGGCATCCAGGTCCAGCACCAGGCCCCGGTTGGCCATGCGGGCCAAAGGGCTGTCCTTCTGGGTGACAAAGACCCCGGTGGTGATGGCGTACGGCAGGGAGAAGGCCAGCACGGCCTTGCGCGCGGGCGTGATCTGCAACGCGTCGGCGATGACATCGATCTTATGAGCCTGCAAGGCGCCGATCATGCCGTCCCAATCCTGTGCCACCAACTGGCACCGCAGGTTCGCCCGCTGGCAAAGGACTTGAAGCAGATCGGGCTCGAAACCAATGAGGGTGCCGTCGGGCCGGGTGATGTTCCAGGGCGGGAAGGCCCCCTCCGTCCCGATCACGACGGTCCGGGGGGTATCCTGAGGGGCGACGTCCGTCGCGTGCCCGGTCTCTTGGGACAGCAGGACGGCGAGCCCGAGAACGGCGCCGCGCAGGGTTTTGCTCATGGCCGCTCCGTCAACGGGACAATCTCGATCCACCAGCACGCCGCCGTCGCCCGGACGGTGATGGACGCCGCCGTCCCAGCGTCGACGAATAGGGCGTCAAGCGATCCCAGGGTGTGGGCTTCGTCGCCGTGCGTCACCTGCGCCGCCCCGGTCGCCACCAGCAGGTGGGTGGCGGCCGGGGTCAGCGGCAGCGTGACGGTGCCGGGGGGCAGCCGGTGTTGCGCGCCGCATGCCCGGCCACGGCGGACCATGAGGTTCAGGTCAGTGACGGGCCCGCCATCCGGCGTTCCCGATACCGGCACATCGCCGGGAAACGCGTGGGCTGCCGTTTCCGGTGTCACCAGCACGGGGGCCGTGCCGGCGCCGAAGTCCAGCAGCAGGCGGCCGTCCAGCACCGCCAGCACGCGGTCGATGCCCGGGAAGTGGGAGAAGGGTCCCGCCTCCCGCACCTCCGCGATGCTGACGCGCCAGAGGATGTCGCCCGCGCCATCGTCCCGGCGGGCGACCTCACGCGTGACGCCGCCCCCATTCTTCCACGCCTGGGCGGGGCGGGAGGCCGAGGGAAGCAGCCGGACACCGCTCATCCCGGGGGTCATCCCGGGGGTCATCCCGGGGGTCATCCCGGGGGTCATCCCAGGGGTCATCCCAGGATGCCGGGCAGGTCGAGGCCCATGGTGCGGGCGCAGTCGCGGGCGATGTCGTAGCCGGCATCGGCATGGCGCATCACGCCGGTGGCCGGGTCGTTCCACAGGACGCGCTCCAGCCGCTTGGCGGCTTCGGGCGTGCCATCGGCGACGATGACCATGCCGCTATGCTGGGAATAACCCATGCCCACGCCGCCGCCATGGTGCAGCGACACCCAGGTGGCGCCCGACGCGGTGTTGAGCAGCGCGTTCAGCAGCGGCCAGTCGGACACCGCGTCGCTGCCGTCCCGCATGGCTTCCGTCTCACGGTTGGGGCTGGCGACGCTGCCGCTGTCCAGGTGGTCGCGGCCGATCACCACGGGGGCCTTCAACTCGCCCTTGGCCACCATCTCATTGAAGGCCAGACCCAGGCGGTGGCGATCCCCCAGCCCGACCCAGCAGATGCGGGCCGGCAGGCCCTGGAAGCGGATCCTCTCCCGCGCCATGTCCAGCCAATTGTGCAGGTGCCGGTTGTCCGGCAGCAGTTCCTTCACCTTGGCGTCGGTCTTGTAGATGTCCTCGGGATCGCCGGACAATGCTGCCCAACGGAAGGGGCCGATGCCGCGGCAGAACAGCGGGCGGATGTAGGCGGGCACGAAGCCGGGGAAGTCGAAGGCGTTGGCGACCCCCTCGTCCTTCGCCACCTGGCGGATGTTGTTGCCATAATCGACGGTGGGCACCCCCGCCGCCTGGAAGTCCAGCATGGCCTGGACGTGCACCGCCATGCTGGCGCGCGCGGCGGCGGCCACGGCCTGCGGCTCCCGCTCCCGCCGCTCGACCCACTCGGCGACCGTCCAGCCCGCGGGCAGGTAGCCGTTGACGGGATCGTGGGCCGAGGTCTGGTCGGTCAGCAGATCCGGTCGGATGCCGCGCCGGACCATCTCCGGCAGCAGTTCGGCGGCATTGCCCAGCAGGCCGACCGACACCGCCTTCTTCTCGGCACAGCTGCGTTCGATGATGGCCATCGCCTCATCGATGGTTTCGGCGGCATGGTCCAGATAGCCGGTCCTCAGGCGCATCTCGATGCGGCTGCGCTGGCATTCGATGGCCAGGCAGGAAGCGCCGGCCATGACGGCGGCCAGCGGCTGCGCCCCGCCCATCCCGCCCAGGCCGGCGGTCAGCAGCCAGCGGCCCGACAGGTCGCCGCCGTAATGCTGGCGGCCCATCTCGACGAAGGTTTCATAAGTGCCCTGCACGATACCCTGGGACCCGATGTAGATCCAGGAACCGGCCGTCATCTGGCCGTACATGGCCAGGCCCTTGCGGTCCAGCTCGTGAAAATGCTCCCAATTGGCCCATTTCGGGACCAGGTTGCTGTTGGCGATCAGGACGCGCGGGGCGTCGGGGTGGGTGCGGAAGACACCCACCGGCTTGCCGGACTGGACCAGCAGCGTCTGGTCGGCTTCCAGCCGCGTCAACGCCTCCACGATCCGGTCATAGCTCTGCCAGTCACGGGCGGCGCGGCCGATGCCGCCGTAGACCACCAGCTCCTCCGGGCGCTCCGCCACGTCGGGATGCAGGTTGTTCATCAGCATGCGCAGCGCCGCCTCGGTCAGCCAGCTTTTGGCGGTGCGTTCCGTGCCGGTGGCGGGGCGGATAACGCGGGTGTTGTCGATGCGGCTCATAGGGTCCTTCCCAGGCTGGTGGCGAAGGCGAGGCAGTCGTCCAGGATGCCGGTCAGGACCGTGACGAGAGGCCTCGCGTATGCGGGGTCGAAAGGGGGCGGCCAGGTGTCGGGGCCGGGCTCGTCGGGCTCGGCGAGATAGCCCCGGATGGCCAGTTCCATCTGAATGGCGTGGATGCCCTCAGCGGGGCGGCCATAGTGGCGCGTCGTCCAACCGCCTTTGAACCGGCCGTTCAGCACATGGCTGTGGCCGCTGGCGGCGCAGCGGTCATGGATGGCGGTGGCCAGCGCCCCGTCGCAGGTGACGCCACCGTTGGTACCGATGTTGAACTGCGGCAGAGGGCCGTCGAACAGGCGCGGGATGACGCTGCGGATGGAATGGGCGTCATACAGGACGACGGCGCCATGGTTCCGCCGCAGCCGCGCCAGTTCCGCCCGGATGGCGTCGTGGTAGGGATCGAAATAGGCCGTCCGCCGCGCGGCGATGTCGGCGGCATCGGGCGTGGCCCCGGCGTAAAGCGGCTCACCGTCGAAGGTGGTGACGGGGCAGAGATCGGTCGTCGCTTGGCCCGGATAAAGCGATGCGCCGGAGGGGTCGCGGTTGACGTCGATGACGCTGCGCGACAGCCGCGTCCGGATGGTGGTGGCGCCCATGTCCGCCGCGAAAGCGTACAGCCGGTCTATCCACCAATCGGCGTCCTTGCGCGCCAGCCAGGGCGACGCGAAGCGGCCCAGCAGCCCATCCGGTATGTCGGTGCCGGTATGGGGGAAGGTCACGACCAGGGGCGCGGCGCCGCGGCGGATTTCCAGCCAGTCCGTCATCTCACCAGTCCGTCATCTCGGTTGCCCCGCCAGACGCGCGCGTGCAGGGGGTTGAACCCCATGCGATAGACCAGATCCGCCGGCCGCTCGATATCCCAGATCGCCAGGTCGCAGGACTTGCCCGCCTCCAGCGTGCCGATCTCATGCTGCAGCCCCAGGGCCCGGGCGGCGTTGCGGGTGACGCCGGCGATGCATTCGTCCACCGTCATGCGGAACAGGGTGGCGCCCATGTTCATGACCAGCAGCAGGGAGGTCAGGGGCGAGGTGCCGGGGTTGCAGTCGGTGGCTAGGGCCATGGGAACGCCGGCCGCGCGGAAGGCGTCCACGGGCGGCAGCTTGGTTTCCCGCACGAAATAGAAGGCGCCGGGCAGCAGTGTCGCCACGGTACCGGCCGCCGCCATGGCCGCGATGCCGTCGGCGTCCGTATGTTCCAAATGGTCGGCCGACAGGGCGCCATGCCGGGCCGCCAACGCGGCGCCGGACAGGTTGGACAACTGGTCGGCGTGCAGCTTGACCGGCAGGCCGTGGGTGGCGGCGGCGGCGAACATCCGCGCCGTCTGATCCGGCGTGAAACCAATGCCTTCGCAGAATGCGTCGACGGCGTCGGCCAGCCCCTCCCCCGCCGCCGCCGGCAGCACGGTGTCGCACAGGAAATCGACATAGCGGTCGGCGTCACCGCTGAATTCAGGCGGCAGCGCGTGGGCGCCCAGGAAGGTGGTGGTGATCCGGACCGGCCGCGCCTGCCCCAGCCGCCGCGCGGCGCGCAGCATGCGCAGTTCCGCCTCCAGGTTCAGCCCGTATCCCGACTTGACCTCCACCGTCGTCGCCCCTTCGGCGATCAGGGCGTCCAGCCGGGGCAAGGCGCTGGCCGTCAGCGCCGCCACATCGGCATCGCGCGTGGCGCGCATGGTGGAAAGGATGCCGCCGCCGGCCCGGGCGATCTCCTCATACGAGGCGCCGGCCAGCCGCAATTCGAACTCATGCGCCCGGCTTCCGCCATGGACCAGGTGTGTGTGACAATCGATCAAGCCGGGGGTGATCCAGCGGCCGGCGCAGTCCACCACCACGTCGGCGTCGAAATCGGGCGCGTCGGCGATGGCGCCGGCGTAGGCGATCAGGCCGTCACGCATGGCCACGACACCATCGCGAACGATACCCAGCCCGGACCGCGCCCCGACCAGGGTCGCCAAATGGGCGTTTGTCCACAGCTTGTCGCAACGCATGCCCGTTCTCCCGGCGGCTCAGGTCCGCCTCAATGGTTGCGTTCGCACCTTAGAATGTATAGACATATGGCGCAACAGGAGAATGCACCATGGGCACTGACGGCGGTTCGAACGGGGCTTTCCATTTCGAGCAGGCCCTGCTTCCCGAGGGTTGGGCGGACAATGTGCGGCTGACGGTCCGGGGTGGCGTCATCGCCACCCTGGAACGGGACGCGGCAGCCCAGGCCGGCGATGAGCGGCGGCCGGTGGCCATACCGGGCCTGCCCAACCTTCACAGCCACGCCTTCCAGCGCGGCATGGCCGGCTTGGCGGAGGTACGCGGCCCGGCGGGCGACAGCTTCTGGACCTGGCGCGACGTCATGTACCGCTTCGTCGACCGCCTTTCGCCCGACGACCTGCACGCCATCGCGGCCCTGGCCTATATGGAAATGCTGGAGGGCGGGTTCACCCGCGTCGGGGAATTCCATTACCTTCATCATGACCGGGATGGCGGGCAGTTCGCCGACCCGGCGGAAATGACCGCCGCCATCGTCGCGGCGGCAGCGGAAACCGGCATCGCGCTGACCCACCTGCCCGTGTTCTATGCGCATTCCGGTTTTGGCGGGGCGGCGCCCGGGCATGGACAGCGGCGCTTCCTGAACAACCTGGACGGCTTCGCCCGCCTGCTGGACGGGGCGCGGACCAAGGCGCGGGCCCTGCCCGACGCGGTTGTCGGCGTGGCGCCGCACAGCCTGCGCGCGGTGACGCCCGAGGAATTGAGCCAGGTGGTCGGCCTGGCCGGCGCCGCCCCCGTGCACATCCACATCGCCGAACAGGTCAAGGAGGTTGAGGACTGCGTGGCCTGGGGCGGGGCGCGGCCGGTGGAATGGCTGCTGGTCAACGCGGCCGTGGACGCCCGCTGGTGCCTGGTGCACGCCACCCACGTGACGCCGGCGGAGGTCGCGGACATGGCGGCGCGCGGCGCGGTGGTTGGCCTCTGCCCCATCACCGAGGCCAACCTGGGCGACGGCATCTTCCCGGCCGCCGCCTACCTGGCCGCCGGCGGCCGGTTCGGCGTCGGATCGGACTCGAACGTCCTGATCGACGCGACCGAGGAACTGCGCCTGTTGGAATACGGCCAGCGCCTGGCGGGCCGCAGCCGCAACGTGATCGCGACGGCGCCGGGACGATCGACGGGCCAGGATCTGATGGAAGGCGCCTTGGCGGGGGGCGCCGCCGCCCTGGGCGCGCCGGCCGCCATCGCGGTCGGCCATGCGGCGGACCTGGTCAGCCTCGACACACAGCACCCATCGCTGCACGGCCGCCGGGGCCCGGCGCTGCTGGACGCCCTGATCTTCGCCGCCGGCCGGGCGGCCATTGACGGGGTCTGGCGCCGGGGCAAGCAGGTGGTTAATACTGGCCAGCACCAGCGGCGGGACGCCATTGTCACCCGTTACCGCCAAGTCCTCGAAAGATTGACCCAGTGACGCTTTCCCTGCATGAGCGCATTCGAACGGACATAGAGTCGGCCATCCTGTCGGGAAAGCTGGCACCGGAAGACCGGCTCCCCGTCGAGCATGAGCTGATGCAGACCTATCAATGCTCGCGCATGACGGTCAACAAGGCGCTGTCCGCCTTGGCGGCGGCGGGTCTGATCGAACGGCGCAAGGGCGCCGGCTCCTTCGTGGGCCGCCCGCATGCCCATTCCATGATCCTGGACGTCCCGGACCTGCCGGTCGAGGTGGCCAAACGCGGCCATGTCTACGGCTATCAGCCGTTGGTGCGGAAGCTGCGGGCAGCGGCCCGGGGGAACGCCGAGGAGGAATTGCTGGCCGGCGGTCGCCGGCTGTTGCAGTTGGACGGCCTGCATTCCGCCGACGGCGCGCCCCTGGCGGTGGAACGCCGCCTGGTCAGCTTGGCCGCCGTGCCGGCCATCGCGGACGCCGACCTTGAGAAGGAGCCGCCGGGAACCTGGCTGCTGCGACATGTGCCATGGACGGAGGCGGAAACCCGCATTTCCGCCGTCCCCGCGGATGCGGAGATCGCGCGTCTTCTGAAGACGCCCGTGGGCACGGCCTGCCTGTTGGTGGAACGGCAGACCTGGCGCAGTTCGGAACGGATCACGGCCGTGCGCCAATATTTCCTGGGTACGGCCTATCACCTGGTCGCGCGGTTCGGCAGCACCCGTCCGTGACGGCCTGCGGGCCCCGAAGGACCGCAGGCCGGACGGGACATCAGAACTTCTGACCGAACTTGACGCCGAACAGTCGCGGCTTCGTCGGATAGATGCGCGCGTACTGACCGGAGATTTCAGGGGCGGAGAACGTGTTCCGGGTCAGCCCCCCGCGTTCGTCGAACAGGTTCTGGACATAGAACTCGGCGGTGGTGTTGCCGATCTTGCCACCCATCGAGATGTCGATGGTGGTGAAGCCGGGGCTGTCGCCGACGAGGTCGTTCGCCGTGGTGCCCAGGAAGCTGCGCGTGCTGGTCTGGTGGTTCAGGGAACCCTGGACGAAGCTGTCCACATCCCCCAGCAGGAATTCATAGCGGGCCGTCGTGTTGAATTTGATGCGGGGCTGCACCGGCAGCCGCGTGCCCTTCGGCGCCGCGATGATGCCGGAGGCGCAGTCCGGGTTGCTGTTGGCGCCGATGGCGCAGAAGTCGGTCGTCAGTTGGGCGTCGTTGAAGGCGCCCGATGCCGACAGGGTCAGGCTGCGGGTGACGGCCCAGGTGATGTCCGTCTCGACGCCATAAACCCGGGCGTCGCCGGCATTGTAGATGTTGGTCACGCTGCCGGAATTCAGCGCCACCAGGGCGTATTGCAGGTTGTTCCATTCCTCGTAATAGACGGCGCCGTTGAAGCGCAGCTTCTGATCGAACCAGGACGTCTTCCACCCCAGTTCGTAATTGTCCAGGGTGTCGGATCCATAGGGCTCCACCGCCGCCCGCCGGTTGTTGCCGCCGGGGCGGTAGCCGGTGGAGTACGTGGCATAGACCATGCGGTCCGGGTCGATCTGCCACGTCACGTTCAGTTTGTGGGTCTCGCCTGAATCACTGAATTTCTTGTTAAGGTAGGAACAGCTGTTCAGCGACGGGAAAGGCGTCACGCAGCCGGCCTTCGCCGCGTCGCTGGCGAAGCCCGAGAAGCCGGTCAGCGTGTTGTCGGCGATGAACCCGCGCACGCCGCCGGTCAGGGTGACGCTGGGCAGGATGTCGTAGGAGGCCTGGCTGAACACCGCGTAGTCGCGGTCGACGATGTGCACGTTGGTCAGGAAGATGTCGTCTTCGTATACGGGCGATCCCTGCTGGGACGACCCGTAACCAGGGGCGTAATAGTTCGCCTGAAACTGGTTGGTCTGTTCCTGATAGAACAGGCCGGCCGTGACCCGCCAGCGGTTGGCCGCGGGCGAGCTGAAGCGCAGCTCATGGCTTTGCTTGGTCAGATCCTGGTGCCCATAGTAATATTGGGTGGGGTCGATCTGCTTCCCCATCGAATTCGTGAAATACCCATAGTTGGGATAGGCATCGTACGCGACGGTGTAATAGCTGTAGTCGGCGTGGGTGTCGATCGACCGCTGCATATAGCCGCCGGAATAGAGCACATCCCAATCCCAGACCTTGCCCTCGACCGTCAGGGCCGCCTGGTACCACTTGTCGATGTTGCGTTCCGGCGCATAGTCGTGGACCTGCAGGTCACCAGCCTTGGGGTCGTAAAGGAAGGAACCGTTGGACCGCTGGTGCTGGGCGATGACCTGGGGCGTGACGGTCCAGTCGTCGTCCAGGTCGATGCCCAGGGCCACGCGGCCGCCATAGGTATCGACATCGTTGAAGTTATTTTTGACGAACTTGGAATTGTCCACGGTGATGGGGCTGTTGACCACCGTGCCGTCGTCCAGGGTATGGGGGCTCTGGTAGGTGCGCTGGTGGTAGGTGTTGTCGATATAGCCGCCATCATGCTCGTCAAAGCCGACGATGCGCACCGCCGCCTTGTCGCTGAGGGGGATATTGACGAAGCCCTCGATGGTGCCGCCCAGGCTGCCCTTGTCGAAGCGGGTGCCCTGCACGTCATAGCCCGCGGAGAATTTGGACGTGTCGGGCTTGTTGGTGATGATGCGCAGGGTGCCGGAGAGGGAACTGGCGCCGTAGAGCGTGCCTTGCGGCCCGGACAGTGCCTCGACCCGGGCGACATCATAGATATGGACGTCCAGCAGGGAGCCGATGGTGGTGACCGGTATTTCGTCCAAGTAGAAGCCGCTGGTGGGCAGCGCGCCGAACGGCAGGCCGTCGCCACCGGACGAAATGCCGCGGAAGAACAACTGGCTCTGGCCTGGCCCGAAAGACTGGAAAGACACGCTGGGCAACTGCTTGGCGTAGTCGTCGAAAGACTGAACCTGGTGTTGCTCCAGCGTGGCCGTACCCAAGGCCTGTAGGCTGATGGGCACGTTCTGCAGGTTCTCGCTGCGCTTCTGCGCCGTCACCACGATTTCCATCAGGCCGTCATTCGCCGCAGAATCCGGGGTCGCCGGTGCAGCGGGCGTGGTGTCGGCGGCGATGGCGGACTGCATTCCCCCTATCGGCGCCAGCGCCGTGGAGGCCAGAAGCAGGACCAGCCTGCCGGCCCGCTTGGTCTTAACTCGCATTATGATCGCCCTTTCCCATGAAGTTCCGCTTCTGTCCCTGTTCTTGTGGGTCTTCCGCCCTTTGGTGTTTTGTTATTTTACTTTATATTGATTTACACAACTATAACTCAACTTCCGGATACGTGGACAGCGCGGTCCCCAGCGCCGCCTTCAGCGGTGCCAGCCAGGGCTCGAAACGCCGCCAGTGGTCCAGCCCCTCGGTGAAGATGGGCTGGCGCACCTGTTCCGAACTGGGAGTCCGCACGGTGCGCCTGTTGTCCCAGAACGCCAGGCAGCCGTCCTCGAACGGCAGGCCCAGATGGTCCAACAGCGCGTGGACCTCGTTTTCGGTGTCGGCCACCAGCCGTTCATAAATGACCCGGTGCACGCAGCCCGGGGCCGCCCGGTCCACGTGGGCCATGAGCGTGGCGTAATCCGCGTAATAACGCCCCAGCTCCGTCAGGTCGTAGGTGAAGGCCTGGCCGCGCGCGAAATGCTGCTTGTACGCGGACCAGCCGACGCCCAGGGGATGCCGGCGGACATCGACGATCCGAGCCTTGGGCAGGATGGCGCGGATGAGCGCGACGTGCATCCAGTTGTTGGGCATCTTGTCGATGAAGAAGGGCTTCGCCTCATGGCGGTGCACCCGCGTCCGCGCGATGTATTCGGCGCCCAACGCCGCCAGGGCGTCGGCGGGAAGATCGTCCAGGCATTCCGGATACCGCCCTGCGGCCGCCCCTTTGCCGGGGGACGCCAGCCGCGCGGCGATCGCCATCATGTCGGGCAGTTCGCTGGTGCCCTCGACCATGCTGTGGCTGGCCAGGATCTGCTCCACCAGGGTGGAACCCGACCGGGGCAGGCCGACGATGAAGATGGGGTCGGGCGCCTGGCAGCCGCCACGGTCCCGGGCCAGGAAACCCCTATCGACCATGGCGGCGATGCGGGCGCACTGGTCATGGATCTCATCCGGGTCATAGTCCAGCTGGGCCCGGCGCAGGCGGTTGCCCTCGGCATAGGCCCGGAAGGTGGCCGCGTCATCACTCCCCGCATCCTCAAGCGCCTTGCCCAGCGCGAAATGCAGGTGCAGCCGGTTCTCGTCGTCCGCCGTTGCCCGCAGGCCGCGCTCCATGGCCGCCCTGTCGTCCACGGAAAAGCGGAAGGTCTTGAGGTTGGCCAGGCTCCACCACGCCTCGCCCAGCGTGGGCTGCTGATCAAGGGCGGTGCGATAGGCGTTGATGGCGTCATCCACCCGGCCAATCGCCTTCAGGACATGACCATAGCTCATCCAACCCTTGGCCTGCTGCGGGTGGCGGGCCAGGACGTGGGCGTACACGGCGGCGGCGGCGTCCTGGTCGCCGATGCGGACCAGCAGCGAGGCCTTGAGCATCAACACCGATGGATTGTCCGGCTCGTCCGCCAGCAGATGCCCCACCTCCGCCAAGGCCTCGGCCGGCCGGTTATGTCGCTGCAGCGTGCGGGCCAGCAGCTCGCGGGCTGCCGTGAAAGCGGGCGCCAGTTCCAGCGCGCGCCGCAGCAGGGTGATGGCATCGTCGTACCGGCCCAGGCGCACCGCCAGCTCGGCCATCATGCGGATGGCCGCCACGTCCGTGGGCTGGGCGCGCAACCGGTCCCTCAGCGCCCGTTCCGCCACGTTCAACCGGCCCTCGATCATGGCCATGGCGGCCTGGGCCAGGACGGGATCGCGGGTGGAGGCCTTCACGCCGGCCAGGCGGGCCCGCTCCGCCTCCTCAGGCTCGCCGGCGAGGGCCAGCGTGTCGGCCAGCGCCCGCCAGGCAGCGGCCAGGTCGGGGCTGAGCGCGCCGGCACGGCGCATCTCAGTGAGGGCATCGGTAAGCTGGCCCAGGTCGCGCAACGCCAAGCCCAGTTCCAGGGCTGTGGCGGCCGACTTCGGCTCCGCCACAGCCAGCCGGCGGAGTATGTCCGCCGCCGCCTGGATGTCCCCCGCCAGCCTGAGGGCACGCCCCTGGATCAGCCGCGCGCGCGGGTGGTCAGGTACGGCGCCCAGCACTTCCGCCACCTGCGCGATGGCCAGGGCCGGGGCGCGATCGACCAGCGTGGCCGCATGGTCCAGGGCCGCATCGATGGAAACCAGGGACGGCGCGGCGCTGGTCATGCGGCCCTCGCCTGCGGACCGTGATGGGAGGGATATGCAAGGTCCGACATGGGATGCCAACTCCTGCTTCGTCTGGGATGGCCCGTTTGTCCCGCTGGGCCGGGTTCCGTTGCCGGCGCTGCCCGTTCATTCATATTGTCTATACATTCCCACTTCGATTTAGTCTATACATAATTGCCAGATCACGCTGCCCGCCGCATGAATCTTGCGACTTATGGACCCAAGGAGCAAACAATGACGCCATCCGTCCTGCTGAATGGTCCCCTGACCTGGCGCGACCTCAGCGCCGTCGCCCGGGGCAGTGACTTGGTGCTGTCCCCGGACGCCTGGGCCCGCATCGGGAATGCCCATGCCGTGGTCGAGGCCATCGTGGCGCAGGGCATCCGGGCTTATGGCGTGAACACCGGGGTCGGCGCGCTGGTGAGCACGGTGGTGGACCGCGCCAAGCAGCGCGACCTGTCGCGCAACCTGGTCATGAGCCATGCCTGCGGCATGGGGCAGCCGCTGGAGACGGCCGCCGTGCGGGGCATCATCGCCGCCCAGATCAACAATTTCGCGCATGGCCGCTCCGGCGTGCGGCCCGACCTGGTGCAGGGCCTGCTGACGCTGTTGGCCCGGGGCTGCATACCGGAGGTACCGTCGCGCGGGTCGGTGGGCTACCTGACCCACATGGCCCATATCGGCCTGGTCCTCATTGGTGCCGGCTCGGCCTACATGGGCGGGCAGCGCCTGTCGGGACGGGAGGCGCTGGACGCCATCGGCATGTCCCCCCTGGTGCTTGATTCCAAGGAAGGGCTGAGCCTGGTGAACGGCTCGCCCTGCGCCACCGGCCTGGGCGGCTATGCGCTGTCGCGGATCGAGCGGTTGCTGGCCGCGGCGGACGCGGTCGCGGCGCTGACGCTGGAGGCGCTGGGCGCCCAGATGTCGGCGTATGAGGCCCAGGTGCTGCGGATACGGGTGTCGAGCGGGCTGCACCGCACGGGCGCCGCCCTGCGGAACTACCTGGCGGGCAGCCGCCGCCTGGAACGGGTCGCGGGGACCCGGCTGCAGGACGCGCTCAGCCTGAGGGCGGTGCCGCATGTGCACGGTGCCGCGCGGGACGCCTTCGACGGCGCCTGCGCCGTCATCGACCGGGAACTGCAATCCGTCACGGACAACCCCATCGTCTCCGGCACGCCGGCGGCGCCGGTCGTCGAGTCCGAGGCGCACGCCGTGGCGCCCGCCCTGGCCATCGCCCTGGATTCGTTGGCCATCGCCATCGCGCACCTGGGGTCCATCTCCGAACGCCATACCGACCGGCTGGTCAATCCGCTGGTCAGCGGCCTTCCGCCTTTCCTGGCCAGCGATCCCGGCGCCACCACCGGCTTCATGATCGCGCAGTACACCGCGTCCGCGCTGGTGGCGGACAACCGCCGCCTGTGCGCGCCGGCCAGCCTGGACGGCGGCATCAACTCCGCGCTGCAGGAGGATTACCTGGCCCATCCCACGGCGGCGGCCACCAAACTGCTGGCCGTCATCGACAACACCGAATACATCCTGGGAATTGAGCTGCTGGCGGCGACCGAGGCGCATGACCTGGCGGTCGATCCGGCGGACCGCGCGCCCGGCACCGCCGCCATACACGACCATGTGCGCGCCTGTGTCGGCCGTTATCGCGACGACCGGCCGCTGGCCGATCACCTCAACATCGGCGCCGACATCATCCGAAACGGCCTGCCGGCGTGACCGGCAGGCCGTGGGCGCTGGATCGCAGGACGCACAGGTGCTTAGCGGGGCACCGCCGTCACCCGGTCGCCGCCTAGGCCGGCGTTGGCCAGTTCCCGTTCCGCCTGGGTGAAACCATAGGCCGGCACGATCTCGTCGCGGCGGTCGGAGATGCCGTCCCAATTGGCCACCACTTTCTCGCCCGCGCTGGCGCCCGCCCCGATGTAGCGGCCAGCCGTCAGGGTGACGCTGGCCGTGGCGAAATGGCCGGCCCCCGCGCAGAGGATGGCGCGGGTGGGCGCGTCCTCGCCCGCCAGCGCCAGAAGGCCGGGGCTGACCAGGCTGGGCGCCAACAGATCCAGGCTGTTCTCCGACAGCACGCCATGGGTCATCTGCGTCGCCGCCGTCGGGGCCAGACAATTGACCCGGATGCCGTATTTCTCACCCTCGATGGCCAGGGTCTGCATCAGCCCCACCAGCGCCATCTTGGCCGCGCCGTAGTTGGCCTGGCCGAAATTGCCATAGAGGCCGGATGACGAGGTGGTCATGACGATGCGGCCGTAGCGCTGCTCCCGCATGATGTCCCACACCGCCTTGGCGCAGATGAACGCCCCGGTCAGGTGCACATCCACCACCAGCCGGAAATCATCCAGGCTCATCTTGGCGAAACTCTTGTCGCGCAGGATGCCGGCATTGTTCACCAGGATGTCGACGCGGCCCCAGGTGTCCATGACCCGCGCCACCATGGCCGCCACACCCGCCTCGTCCGTCACCGACGCGGCGACGGCGATGGCCTGCCCCCCCTGTGCGGCAATCTCCGCCGCCACCGTGTCGGCGGCGGCCTGCGCCAGGTCGTTCACGACCACCCGCGCGCCCTGCCCCGCCAGGTACAGGGCATGGGCGCGCCCCAGGCCCCCACCGGCCCCGGTGATGATGGCGACCCGACCGTCCAGCGACATGCGTTCCCCCTTCGCCATTGCGTTCTCCATTCTTGGCATATGAGTCTAACTCTCTGGTGAGTGAATAAAATGATGGCGGTTTGCTTAAATACGCCCCAAGCCCTCAGGACTCCTGCCGCCGCTGCCTGCAGACCTCGAGGAAGCCGGCGGCCATGAATGAGGCCATGCGCGCCTTGACCGCCGCAAAGTCGTCAGACTTGCACAATCCCCCCGACAGCTTGTCGATGCGCCCCGTGCGCGCCAGCGTCAGCAGCAGGGCGCCGGTGACGAAGTGATAGCCCCAGAAGATGTCTTCCTCCGGACTGTCCGGCAGCGCCTTCTTCAACAGACCGATCAGGCGCAGCACGACCGGGTCGAAGTGCTGGTCCATCAGTTCCGCCCCCCATTCCGGCGTGTTGGCCACCTGCGCGCCCAAGGCGGCGTAATTCTTCCAGCCCTCCCCCCCCTTGATGTACAGATCCAGGTCGGTGTCGAGGAACGCGTGCAGCGCCCCCTCCACCGTGGGCTTGCCGCCGGTGGCCGCGTCGTATTCGTCCAGCGCCTTCATGCGTCGGGTGCTGGTGACCTCCGCACGACGGGCGAAGACCGCGTCGAACAACTTCTTCTTGTCTTCGAAGTAATAGTTCAACAGCGTGTGATGCACGCCGACACGCTTGGCCACATCCTTCAGCGTGACGCCGTAAAGTCCGTTCTTGGAGAAAAGATACTCGGCCTCATCGAGGATCTGCTCCATCATCTCGGCGCGCTGCTCGGCCTTGGTCGAGCGCCGACGCGGTTTCACCTGTTCACTCAATCTTCCGTCCTGACGTGTGTCCGGGCGGCGCGGCTCGCTACCCGTTCCTTCAATCAGCCTCCATATTGGGCACGCAACCGGATTTTGTCGATCTTGCCCGTCGAGGCCTGGGGCATGCTGTCCACGCGGATGACCGCGTCGGGTATCCACCAGGCCGCGACCCGGCCCCGCAGGGACGCCAGCAGCGCCTCGTCGCTGATGTCATCGCAGGTCTCCACCAGCAGGATGGGGCGTTCGCCCCATTTCGGGTCCGGCCGGCCGATGACGGCGGCCAATGACACCTGGGGCAGCGCGCCGACGATGGCCTCGATCTCCGCCGGGTTGATCCATTCGCCGCCGGACTTGATCAAATCCTTGGCCCGGCCGGTGATCATGAGGTTGCCATTGGCGTCGATGCGCGCCAGGTCGCCGGTGGGAAACCATCCATCGGCATCGGTGGCGGGCGCGTCGTGGCCGAAATAACGGGCGATAACGGCGGAGCCGCGGACACGCAGATGCCCTTCGACCTCGCGCTGCTCCGGCAACGGCCGGCCCTCCGCATCGGTCAGCAGCAGGTCCACGCCCACGGCGGGCCGGCCCGCCAGGGTGGCCGACCGCCCGGGGTCGTGCGCCGGCGTCACCGTGCCGGTGGGCGACATCTCGGTCATGCCCCAACTGGTCTGCACGGCCACACCCAGGCGCCGCTCGATCCGTTCCATCAAGGCGGGCGCCAGGGGAGAGCCGCCCATGAGGATGCGCTTCAGCGTGGGCAACGCGCCGCCCACGGCCTCCAGATGTTCCACCAGGCCCAGCCAGACTGTGGGCACGCCCACGCCGACGGTCACGCCTTCCGCCAGGATCAGACGGGCCAGGCTGGCGCCGTCGGCATGGCGACCGGGCAGCACCAGCTTCGCCCCCACGGCCGGTGCCGCGAAAGGCAGGCCCCAGGCGTTGGCGTGGAACATCGGCACCACCGCCAGCACGCTGTCGCTGCCCGAAATGGCCATGACGTCGGTCTGCAGCACCCGCAAGGTGTGCAGGAAGCTGGAACGGTGGGTGTACATCACCCCCTTCGGCGCGCCGGTGGTGCCGGAGGTGAAGCAAAGGCCCGATGGCGCCGTCTCCGCGAAGTCGCCCCAGGCGACGTCATGCCGCGCTTGGGCGATGAAGGGCTCCAGCGGGGAAACCAGCGGCTCCTCCACGTCCCCATCAATGACCAGGATGCGTTCCAGGCCGGGCACACCCTGCTGGATCTGGCGCGCCAGGGGCAGCAGGTCGGCGCTGGCGACCAGCAGCCGCGCGCCGGACTGCGTCAGCATGGCGGCCAGCTGTTCCGCCGTCAGGCGGGGGTTCAGCGTGTGGCAGACGGCGCCCATGCCCATGATGGCGTACCACGCCTCGACATGGCGCTGGGTGTTCCAGGCCAGCGTGGCCACACAGTCACCGACCGTGATGCCGAAACCCGCGAGCACGGATGACACGGCCAGGCTGCGCGTCTGCAGGTCGGCGTATCCGATCCGGTCGGCGCCGCCACCCTCCCGGGCGGTGACGACCTGGGCGCGGGGATGCCATTTGGCGGCGTGGCGCAGGAACTGATCCAGCGTCAGGGCATAGTCCTGCATCGCTCCCCACATCACGGGCAACCCGCGCTCTTGGCCGGAAGGACCGGGGACATGATGCCGGTGTTCCAGTTCCACGGCAGGGCGCCGGCGGCGTGGCGGCGGCAGACCGTCGCCTCGTGCAGCGCGTACATGCCCGGCATCAAGTGGTTTTCAGGCTGCGGCGTGGCGGCGAAATGCATGTAGGCCGCGGCGCCATCATAAGGTCGCCACGCCGGCTGGCCGGCCGCGCTGGGCGTGCCGGTGCGCGCGAAGGAGGTCCAGTAATCCATCATCGCATCCGAAAAGCGGGCTTCGGCCGGGGTGTCCGCCACCTTGGGCCAGTAGGGCGGCGTCCCGTGGGCGGTGCCGAAGACGTAGGGGATTTCCGAGGCGTGGAAGCCATGCAGGTCCTTGGCATCCGCCTCGGGATAACCGTGGTCGAACAGGTAGAGGAAGGCCGGCTGGCCCAGCGCCGTCTGCTTGATCGCCAAGCGCTCCGACGTCCAGGCGTAGAGCGCGTCGCGGGTGTTGGCCAGGATGCTCTCGCCCATGTCGCTGGCGGGATATAGCGCCAGGTAGGCGTCGGCCAGATCGCCGTACTGGTGGCGGATGGCCGTCTCATAGGTTGCGGCATCGGCCGGCGGCGGCGGGGCCAGGAACCGCAGGGAGCGGATTTCGCCGCTGTTGAAGCCGACCAGGAGGGGGACCGGCGCCTGCCGTCCCTGGTCGAACACATCGACCAGTTGGGCGGTCAGGACATGGCCGTCGACGTTGCCCCAGGGGCCGTAGCCGGCCTTGACGGCCGCGACGGTCAAGGCTTCCGCGTCCATGCCGCGCAGCGCCGCGATGTCGGCGGCGCCGACCGCCGCCGCCAGCCGCCTGCCGTTCTCCTCCGCCGACTGTTCGCCGAAGCGGGCCTCCTTCAGTGTCGGGGTGGAGATCATATAGGCGCTCTGCGCGATGGCCTTGGTGAAAAGGCCGCGCGCCGGCGGCGACGCCATCAGGTACATGACGCTGAGCGCCCCGGCGGACTCACCGGCGATGGTCACGTTGGCGGGGTCGCCGCCGAAGGCGCCGATGTTGCGCTGAACCCAGCGCAGGGCCTCGATCTGGTCCAGCAGGCCGTAGTTGCCGGAAACGCCCTCCGGAGATTCGGCGCTCAGGCCCGGATGGGCCAGATAGCCCAGGACGCCCAGCCGGTAATTGATGGAAACGACGATCACGCCGTGCCCCGCCAGGCGGGCGCCGTCGTACAGCCCCTCGCTGCTGGCACCGCCGACCAGGGCGCCGCCGTGGATCCACACCAGCACCGGCGCCTTCTTCGCCGCCGCCGGCGCCCAGACGTTCAGCGACAGGCAGTCTTCGCCCATTTTCGCCGGCGGGTCGGCATAGAGGCTGCCGGGGCGGGGCGGCGGCTGCACGCAGGCGGCGCCGAAATCATGGGCCGGTCGCACGCCCGTCCAGGACTGGACCGGCACCGGCGGCTTCCACCGCAACAGCCCGACCGGGGGCTGGGCGTAGGGTATGCCCTTGAACACGGCCAGGTCGCCGGCGACTTCGCCTTCGACCGCGCCCACCGGGGCGTTGACGACGGGCCCGCCGGTGGCGGCGCCGGCGGGAACGCCGTGGGTGAGAAGCAGCATGGCGGCGCAGACGCCCATGCGCAAAAGCGGACGCATCATCGATCTCCAGTCCGGGGCCCATCCTTCCGCAACACCCGCGCCAAGGCCAGGAACAGCAAGACGGCCAAGCCATAGAAGGGAACGAGCGTGTAGAAGGCGAGTTGCAGCGAGTGGTCGGGGTGTGTGGCGCGGAACAGGTCGCTGACCGCGCCCAGATAGGTGGGGCCGAAGCCCAGGCCGATCAGGTTCATGACCAGCAGCAGCAGGGCACCGGACAGCACGCGCTGGTCGGGCCGCACCTCCTCCTGCACCAGGGCGACGGCCGGCGACAGGTAGAAGTAGTTGAAGAAGGTGGGGCCGGCCAGGAACAGCAGCGCCAGGGGCCAGGACGGCGCCCAGACGAAGCCGACGAAGAAGGGCACCGCCGCGCACAGGGCCACCGCCGGCACCAGCGCGTAGCTATGCCGGGCCCGGACGGCGAACCGGTCGATCAACCGGCCGGAGACGTACATGCCGGCGCTGACGCCGATGCCGATCAACAGGGCGTAGTAGATCGCCACCTCGCCCAGGGCCATGCCCTTTTCCCGCATCAGGAACAGGGTGGTGAAGTTCAGCAGGGCATAGGTGACGAACTGGGTGGCGCCCGTCGCCAGCGCCACCAGCAGCAGCGCCGGGCAGGTGAAGAACATCCGCACCGTTTCCCAGAACCCGGCCTTCGCCGCCAGCGTGGCTGGCCCCCCCGTGACTGGGCCCGCCGTGACGGGGCCCGCAATCACAGGGCCGGCATCCAGCCCCCCTCGGCGTGGTTCGCGCACCAGCAGGTACACGGCCACCGCCGTGACGACGCCGACCGCGCCCAGCAGTTGGAAGGCGCTGCGCCAGTTGTAGGCGGCGGCGATGGCGGCGCCGAAGGCCACGCCCAGGGCCTGGCCCAGCGGCGGGCCGAAGTTGTACAATCCCAGCGCCGTGCCACGCCGGCCCGGGCCGAAATAGTCGGAGATGATGGCGTAGGAGGGCGGCACGCCACCCGCCTCCCCCACCCCGACGGTCATGCGCGCCAGCACCAGCTGCGGATAGGTCGAGGCCATGCCGCAGGCCACAGTGGCCGCGCTCCACAGGGCGCAGGCGATGGACAGCACCCGCACCCGGTTGGTGCGGTCGGCCAGCCAGGCCACGGGGATGGAGATGAAGCAATAGAACAGGGCGAAGTAGAGCCCGCTGATCAGGCCCAGCTGGCCGTCCGTAACCTTCAGGTCATCCTGGATGGGCTTGGCCAGGATGGACAGCAACTGCCGATCCAGGAAATTGAGGACATAGACAAAGCAGAGCATGCCCAGCACGAACCAGGCGCGGGCCCCCGGCCGCGCGGACGACGGCGCGACCGGGGAAGGGGTGACGGCGTCGGCCGCCGGTGCAAGCGTCTCGGGCACCGCCATCACCTCAAATCCCATAGGTCAGCCGGATGCCGACGGTGCGCGGCCGCATGGTGCCGTAGCGGCTGGCCAGGAACGCCTCGGGATGGATGTAGGTGATGGAGGCGTCGTCCAAGAGGTTCTCGACATAGGCCGTGGCCGTCCATTTATCGCGCGCCACGCTGAAGCTCATGTTCACGTTGTTGTAGCTGTCGGTGTAGCCAAAGGTGGGGTTGATGGTCTGCGGCTGCCCCGGCACCCGCGGGAACTCGCTGGGGAAGGACCCCACGTGCTGGAAGTTGATGGCGACGTTGCCCATCATGTCCGGCGTCACGTCGAAGGCGTACTGGGCGTAGGCGGACCCCTGGAAGTGCGGTGACGACAGGCTGGCGCCCAGCACGGCGCCGGAAATGGCCGCCTCGGCCGGGCTGAGCTTCGTCACCCGCGCGTCATTGAACGAACCGTTCAGGCCGATGGTGAGGCCGGTCACGGGCACGGCAGCGATCTCGAACTCGATGCCCTTGCTTTGCGCCGCGCCGATGTTGGTGGCGAATTGCACCGAGTCCGACACGCGGTTGGCCTGGACCTGGATGTTGCTCCAGTCGATCAGGTAGAGCGCCAGGTTCGCCGACAGCCTGCCATCGAACCACCGCCCCTTGGCGCCGATCTCATAGTTGGTCAGGTCGTCGGAATCCGCGCCGTTGGGAATGATCAGGTCCTTGGCGTTGACCGTGCTGGGCCGCCCGGCGTAGGCGTTGACCACGGGGGCGCGGAAGCCGGTGGCGATGGTCGCGTAGGTCGTCAGTTCCGGGATGGGCTTGAACGAGGCGCTGACCTTGTAGGATGGCTGGCTGCCCTCCGCCTTCGTGCCGGTGGCCGGCGGCGTGGAGGTGATGGTCAGGGGCCCCGACCTGCCCAGCAAGGCGTTCGTCAGGTAATTGGAGTTATAGCCGCCCGTGGTGAACGCCTGGGCATCCAGGCCGCCATAGCGCAGGCCGCCGGTCAGCCAGAATTCGTCCGTGACGTGGTAGGTCAGCTCACCAAAGCCCGCCAGCTCATGCGAATTGGTGTAGGTGTAAAGGCGCTGGTAATACTGGTCCGGCACGCCGGTGATGTTGTGCGCCCTCAGGTAGGCGATGTCGGAACGGTAGAGGTAGTCGATGTCCAGCCGGCGATCCAAATAGAAGGTGCCGATGGTCCAATCCCACTTGCCGCCGGGATCGGACGACAGCCGCGCCTCCTCCACGAAGGTGTTCTGAAAGGCCGACGCATCCAGGCCGAAGGGAATGGCGCCGGCGAAGGTGCCGGCCAGGTCCACGAAGAACTGCTGGTCGAATTCCGACCAGGTCGTGGAGCTGGTGAAGTGCGCGCCGTCGAACTGGTAGTCTATGGTGCCGTTGACGGTGCCCAGCTTGCCGGTGAACAGGTCCGGCTCGTTGGAGTTGCGCTTGTACTTGCCCAGCCGGGGATCAATCAGGGCGCTGTCATGCGGGTTGCTGTCCTCATACGAGGCCAGCAGCTTGATCTGCAGGCGGTCCGACCCCTTGAGCAACAGGCTCATGCGGCCGCCGGTGTCGATCAGCGTGTTGGCGTTGTGCACGCCGGTGCCCAGGTTATCGACCCACCCTTCCTCATGGCGGTAGAAGCCCACCATGCGCAGCGCCAGCTTGTCCTCCACCAGCGGCACGTTGACCATGGCGTCATAGCGCTGGCGCCAGGAGTCCGATCCGGTCAGAGCGACATCGGCCAGGGCGCTGCTGTCATATTGGGTCACGTCGGGGCTTTTGAGCAGGATGCGCAGGGCGCCCGACAGCGAACCGGACCCGAACAGCGTCCCCTGCGGGCCGCGCAAGAACTCCACACGTTCCACGTCGAACAGGTTGGGGTCCAGGACGGTGGTGTTGCCGGTGGTGGAGATGGGCAGTTCGTCGATGTAGACGGCGACGCTGCTTTGCAGGTTGGCGCCATAGCCGTTGGTGGCGATGCCGCGGGCCGTGAAATTGTTGAAGTTGGCGGTGGGCTTGTTCAGCACCACGCCCGGCGTCTCGCGCGCCAGCCCCTCATAACCGACGATGCCCTGCTTGGTCAGTTCTTCCTGCGAGAACGCGGTGACGCTCAACGGCACGTCCTGCAGACGCTCGGGCCGGCGGGTGGCGGTGACGACGATTTCCTGCAAGGCGTCGGAGGCGGACGCCTTGGGCGGCGTTGACGCGGTATCCTGTGCCAGGGCCGAAACCGTGGACGTGAGTAACGTGGCCGCGCACGCGGACACGAGCAGCTTGGCTCTCATGACGTGTTAAACCTCCCGTGCGTCGCCGATCGAACGTCGGCGTATGGGCGCCACCATGAGGCAGGCGTACCTCGATGTCAATATTCACTCTCACGTGTGTGAATATTATGCTCCCGCCGGTGGGCCAGGCGCTGCCGCGTTGACCGGGAACGCTCTGCGCCATTGCGCTACAGGTAGGCGTGGCGCTTATAAGGCTGGCCCCGACACGCAAGGAAGATCCGCGTTGAAGACCTTAGGTTCCGCCGCCGTCGCCCTTCTCTTGATCGCGGGTTCCGCCTGGGCGCAACCCGGCGCCGGCCCCCAGCCGGTGACGCCGGCGCCATTCGCCCCGGCCCCCCAGGACGGGCCTTTCAACGGCGTCATCCGGTTGGACGTGGACGCGACGGACACCGTGCACAAGGTCTTCACCGTCCATGAAACCATTCCGGTGCAGCAGGCGGGCCGCATGGTCCTGCTGTACCCGGAATATGAGACGGGCAGCCACGCCGCCACCGCCTCCATCGCGGCGCTGGCGGGCCTGACGCTGCATGCGGGCGGCCAGCCCCTGGCCTGGCGTCGTGACCCGCTGAACCCCTATGCCTTCGCGGTGGAGGTGCCGGCGGGCGCCGCCGCCGTCGAGGCCGATTTCCAGTTCCTGTCCCCCACCGGCCCGCGCCAGGGGCCCCTGCGTATGACGCCCGGCATGGTCACCGTCGCCTGGCAGACCCTGGTGCTGTACCCGGCCGGCTGGTTCACCCGCGACATTCCCGTCGCGGCCAGCCTGCGCCTGCCCCCCGGCATGACGCCGGCCACCACCCTGGCACCCGCCCTGGCGCCCACCCCGGCACCCACGTCCGGCACCGAGGGGAGGCTGAGCTTCGCGACCGAGACGCTGGAGGACTTGGTCGATTCGCCGGTCTATGCCGGCCGCCACGTCCGCGAGGTTCCGCTGTCACAGGACAAGGCGGCGCCGGTGACCCTGGCGCTGCTGGCGGAAAAGGCGGAGGACCTGGAAACCACGCCGGCGCAGATCGCCGGCCTGGCCCGCATGGTGGCGCAGACCCACCGCCTGCTGGGCCCGGCGCACTATCGCCGCTACGCGCTGATCGTGGCGCTCAACGACCAGTTGCCCGGGCCCGGCGGGTTCGAGCACATGGAGTCCAGCGAGAACGCGGTGCCGCCGGACTTCTTCCAGGCCACCGACGGCTACGCCGTCTATCAGGACCTGTTCGCGCACGAGTTCGTCCATTCCTGGAATGGCCGATACCGCCAGCCGGCCGGCCTGTGGGCCCCGACCTACAACCAGCCGGTCGATGGCAGCCTGCTTTGGGTCTATGAGGGGCAGACGGAGTTTTGGGGCCGTGTGCTGGCGGCACGCGCCGGCCTGAGAACGGCGGCGCAGACGCTGGATGCCCTGGCGATCGATGCCGCCGTCGCCCAATCCCGTGTCGGCCGGGCGTGGAAGTCGCTGCAGGACAGCGCCAACGACCCGTCCATCGCCATCGGCCGGCCCATGGTGTGGCGCGATTGGCAGCGGCGGGAGGATTATTACGGCGAGGGCGTGCTGCTGTGGCTGGATGCCGACAGCCTGATCCGCGAACGCACGGGCGGCAAGCGCGGCCTGGACGACGTGGCGCGCGCCCTGTTCGGCGGCCCGGCCGGGGACCGGGTGATCCGCACTTACAGCTTCGATGACGTCTGTGCCGCCCTCAACAGCGTGCTGCCCTTCGATTGGGCCGCCTTCCTGCGCCGGCGGCTGGACGCCCACGACGACACCGGGCTGCTGGATGGCCTGACGCGGGGCGGCTATCGCCTGGTCTTCACCGACACGCCCACCGACTATTTCCGGCAGACGGAGACGGACGGCGGCGGCACCGATCTCAGCTACTCCATTGGCTTGGTGGTGGACGCCAAGGGCCAGGCCCGCGCCGTCGCCTGGAACGGCCCGGCCTTCCGCGCCGGCCTGAACGTCGGCAGCCGCCTCATCGCGGTCAACGGCCAACCCTTCAGCGGCGACCGGCTGATCGAGGCGGTGCGGCAAGCCGCCGCCCGTCCGGTGGAGCTGGGCTTCGACAGCGACGGGGCGGAACAAACCGCCGCCATCGACTATCATGGGACCCTGCGCTATCCCCGGCTGGAACGCGTCACCGGCACGCCCGATCGCCTGACGGCGCTGTTGCGGCCTCTGCCGTGATGGCGGCTGGCGCGAGGATCACGCAAGCCTCGCCGCTTATTTGCCACCGGTCACGTCGAGGAAGGTGCCGGTGATGAAGGACGCCTCGGCGCTGGCCAGCCAAAGGATCGCGCGGGCGACCTCCTCCGGTTGGCCGCCCCTTCCCATGGGTATGGTGTCCTTGACACGATCCACACGGCCCGGCTCGCCACCGCTGGCGTGCATGTCGGTATAGATGTGTCCGGGGCGGATGCAGTTGACGCGAATTCCCTCCCGCGCCACCTCTTTCGCGAAGCCGGTGGTGAAGGTCTCGACGGCCCCCTTGGATGCGGCGTAATCGACATATTCGTTGGGGCTGCCAAGCCGGGCCGACGCCGATGAGATGTTGATCACGGCGCCACCCCGCCCGTTGTGGCGATAGGCCATGCGCTTCACCGCCTGTTGCGCGCACAGGATGGGGCCGATGGCGTTGACCAGGAAGATGCGCTGCATCCGCTCGAACGCCAAATCCTCCAGCCGGGATTGCCGCGCCAGCATGGCCGCGTTGTTGACCAAGACATCGATCCGCCCGAACACTTGGTCGATCGTGGCGAACAAGTCGGCAACCTGCGCCGGATCGGCACTATCGGCGCGCATAGGCAGAG
Source organism: Nitrospirillum amazonense (assembly GCF_007828045.1). Lineage (GTDB taxonomy): Bacteria > Pseudomonadota > Alphaproteobacteria > Azospirillales > Azospirillaceae > Nitrospirillum > Nitrospirillum amazonense_C. The sequence goes on from NZ_VITN01000031.1 coordinate 43,252, forward strand.
CCCGGCGCCCGGCCGCCTCCACATCGGCCGCCACCGCCAGGGCGGCGGCCTCGTCGGACAGGAAGCTGATCGCGACGTCATAGCCTTGCGTGGCCGCGAGCCGGGCCGTCGCCGCGCCGATGCCGCGACTTCCCCCCGTTATCAGCATAAGCGGCGCGTCAGAGACAGTGTTCATTGGATCAACCTTCCTATTTCACGCGGCCCTGTTTCACGCGGCGGTACCGCGCAGATGGGGCCGCAACGCCAAGACAAGCGGGACAATCAAGGCGGCGGTCGCGGCGGAGGCCAGCACGCCGACGGTCTGGCTGCTGTGGTCGGCGATCGCGCCGTAAAGGATGGGCGCGACGCCGCCGGAGCCGATCACGCTGGTGTAGAAGACGGCGAAGGCGCGGCCCGTATCGGCGCCCGAAAGCTCAGGCACGGTGCCGTAAAGCACCGAGGAGGTGCCGTTGAGCACGACGCCGAGCAGCGGAAGCAAGATCAGCGTCTGCGTCAGGGGGGTGAACAGCGTCGCCATGATCAGCACGGCGGTCGCGGCCTCGGTCACCATGACGGTTCCGACCACACCCAGCCGGTCACCCAGCCAGCCGCACGTCGCCTTTCCGAACGCGCCACCGATGAACAGCAGGCCAAGGGCCAACCCCACGGTGGGCGAACCCCCGCGCTGCCCGTGGATGAGGAAGGGCAGAAACAGCAAATAGCCCATGCGGGTCGCCGTATCGAGCGCGCCGATCGCTGTCAAAACCCCGAAGCCGCCGCGACCACGACGCCCGGAAGGCCCCCCTGGCACGGCCGCGCCCGCAGCGGCCGCCCCCCGCGCCAGCGATGTCAGCGCGATCGCGACGGCGACGCCAAGCACCACCATCAGGCCCAGCACCGCCCGCCAGGCGAGGACGGGCAACAGGACCGCGACGAGCGCCGGCAACACCGCTTTCCCGAGATCGCCCGAAAAATTGTAGATGCCGAGCGGGCGGCGCGACGCCCCGCCGTAACTGTCGGCGACGAGCATCGAGCCGCGCGGATGCTGGATGCTGGACCCGGCGCCGGCCAGGATGAGACCGACGCAAAGACCGGCGAAGCCGAACGGCAACGCCACGACCAGCAACCCCGTTGATGCGATGAGGGTCGACAGGATCAGCGCCGACCGCGCGGAGACCCGGCGCAGTAGTCGGTCGGCCGGCAGTTGCAGCCCACCCATCGTTCCCGAATAAAGCGCGCGGATGAGGGCAAGCGCCGCGTAGGAAAGGCCGAACTGCGCCTGCCATACCGGCAGGAACGCATAGAGACCGTCAGTATAGCCGTCGTGAAGCGCATGGGCGAGGCACGCGGCCAGCAGGCTGCGCAATTTCGTCGTCGCTGGGGGGATCGAGCCACCCACTGACGCGGCAAGGCTGGTCGAAGACGTCATGGCGCGATGGTAGATAGGCGATAAATTTTCAACTAGCCTGTCATTGATCACGATATGGGTCAGTTTTAGTCACGGGTTCCCATGCGCCGCCTGCCACCCCTCAACGCCCTGCGCGTCTTCGAGGTCGCCGCCCGCACCGGCAGTTACGCCGAGGCGGCGGCGGAGCTTGGCGTAACCCACGGCGCGGTGAGCCGGCACATCGCCGCCCTGGAAAGCTGGCTGGGCCAGAGGCTGTTCACCAAGGAAGGCCGCCGCATGGTGGCGACGCCCATGGCGGGCATATTCGCGGCGGAGGTCGGCCTTTCCCTCGACCGCCTGGCTGTCGCCGCCGAGGCCTGCGGCCGGCCGGGCGCGCGCCGCATCCTGCGTGTCAGCGCGCCGACCAGCTTCGCGATGCGTTGGCTGATCCCGCGCCTCGGCCGCTACCACGCGGATCATCCGCATGTCGAGGTTGTGGTCACCACCGTTTCAACGGTGCTTGAGGCGTTGCGCGGGGGTGTGGATGTGGCGATCCGGCGGAGCGCCGCGCGGGAGCACGCGTGGCCGCAGCACCGCGTCGTTCCGGTGCTGGATGACGTCGACACGCTGATCATGAGCCCGGCGCTGTTCGCGCGGCGCCCCATCCTGCGGCCCGCCGATATCGAGGGGCACGTCCTGCTGGCGACCGAGACGCGCGGCGGCGACTGGACCGACTGGCTGGAGGCGGCGGACCTGCACCACCTCGCCGGGCTTCCGCGCCAGGTGTTCGACCACTTCTTCGTGACGCGCCAGGCGGTGGAAGACGGGCTGGGCATCGGGATCGGCCCGCTGCCCATGCTGGAGATCGATATCGACGGCGGACGGCTGATGACGCCGCTGCCGCAGATCCAAGTTCCACGCCGGGGCTATGTCGCCGTCGTCCCGCGCCAAGCCGACGCCATCAACCTGCTGACCGGTTTCGTCGACTGGCTTGTCGAAGAGGGGGGCCGTCCCCCGCCGGGCCCTGGGCTTGCCCAACCGTAGCGCGCGGCCCGCGCGCCCCCGCCCGGCGGCCCCCTGCCCGGCGGCCGAGGGCAAGGACGCTGAGGAAGGAAACGGCGCACATCGCGCTCAGGTAGACCGATATGGGCACCGTCGACTGGAAGTGCGCGAACAGCGCCGTGGCGATGATGGGGGCGAAGCCGCCACCGACGACGGAACCGATCTGATAGCCGAGCGACGCGCCGGAATAGCGCACCTCGACGGGAAACAGTTCCGCGAACAGGGCGGCCTGCGGCCCGTACATCAGGCTGAGGAACAGCATCTCCACCACGATCGCCAGGGTGATGAGGACGGGCGATGCCGTTTCGATAAGGGGAAACAGAGCGAAGGCCCAGAGACCGGCCAGCACGGCGCCGATCATGAATATGCCCCGCCGGCCGAATTTGTCGGAAACGCCCCCGCAAATGATAAGGACCGGCAGCATGAGCGCGCTGGCCAGCATCACGGCGGCCAGCAGCGTCTCCTTCGCGATACCCAGGGTGGCGGTGCCGTAAGCAACGACATAGGTGATCGCCATGTAGAAGCAGGTGTTGTTGGCGACGAAGGCGCCTCCCGCCAGCAGCACATCCCCAAGGTGGTCGCGCAGGACCCTGGCCAAGGGCGGCCCCTGGACAGCGCCCGCCACAGCGGCCCCGACGGTCTCGAACTCGCCGGGTTCCACCAGGTGACGCCGGACATAACCACCGATCGGGACCAGGACGACGCTGAGCAGGAACGGCAGGCGCCACCCCCACGTCAGGAAGGCCTGGGGCGCCAGGCTCTTGCCGACCAGCAGGAAGACGACGTTCGCCAGCACCAGGCCCACAGGCACGCCGATCTGGACGAAACTGCCATAGAACCCGCGCCGGCCGCTGGGCGCGCTCTCGATCGCCATAAGCGCGGCGCCGCCCCACTGCCCGCCCACCGCCAGGCCTTGCGCGAACCGCAGGGCCACCAGCGCCAAGGGGGCAGCCACGCCGACCTGGGCATAGCCGGGCAACAGGCCGATGCCCGTGGTCGCGAAGCCCATCAGCAGCAGGGCCCCCGAAAGCGCGCGTTTGCGGCCGAAAACGTCCCCCAGATGGCCGAATACGACACCACCCAGGGGCCGCACGATGAACCCCACGGCGAAGGTGCTGAATGCCGCGATCTGCGCCACGAGCGGGGGCAGATCGACGGGAAAGAACTGCGCCGGAAACACCAGGGCCGCCGCCGTGCCGTAGATGAAGAAGTCGTACCACTCGATGGCCGCGGCGGCTGCGGCGGTGACCGCGACCGTGACGATGGACGCGCGGGGCGCGGGCACCTTGCCGGTCATCGTCCCCTCCCCCTCTATTCTCTTGTCCATTCTAGCGGCGCCCGGCGGCATAGGCCGCGCCTTGGCGGCCTATGATGTCGACCAGGTCGCCGACCGCCTCGTGCATGTCGATGCGATGCAGCCCCCAGTCGGGGAACAGGCGCCCGTCCACGATCACGTCGCCGGGGATATCCCGTGTCCGGGCATCGTCCGCGCCCGCGTTGACGTGGATGGCCAGATAGGTGTGGGCCCCGTTGCTGACGCACCGGGCGGTCAGCAGGCCGGGGGTGGTGACGAAGGGGGTGTCGATCGTGCGGGGTGTCCTGGTCCAGGAGAAGCCGGCCGGCGCCCAGGCGCCGAAGTCCGCCGCGAAATAGCTGTGGAGGGGCCCCGCCCCGCCCGCCAGGTCAGCCGGGTTGGTGCCGAGCGCGTGGGAATTGGTGAAAATCTTTTGGGACAAAGGGTCCAGGGCACGGCCGAACAGGCCGCCCGGCGGTGGCGGCGCCGTATCCCGGAAGGAAACGTAGGCGATAACACAGCCCGTCTGGTCGGCGGCGTGGCAGGCCGGAATGTGCTGAAAGGTGCCGCCGACGTCGGCCCCATCGGGAACCACGACGTTGGTGCCCAGCAGGATGGCCGACACCAGGCGCGCCTGCGCCGGCTTGCCGTCGATTTCTTCCTGGACCAGTTGCGTCAACACGACGGAGCCCTGGCTATGCCCGATCAGCACGACGCCACGCCCCTGGTTATCGTGCGCCATGTAGTGGCGCCACGCCGCCAGAATGTCGGCATACGGCATCGCCCTGTCCGGCGGCCGGCTGGCTGTGCCGTTCATGCGCGCATGCAGTGAGGTCAGGGTCACCTGCCGGTACATCGGCGCGAAGGTTCGGCACCGGGCGGCATACCGGGCGAATTGCCCGGCCACGACGGTGAATTCCTCCCGCCCGGGCGTCAGGTCGCTGTTGCCGCCCGGATCCAGCGAAACGGTGGGATAGACGTAGAAGCAGTCGATCGGCGGATCGCTGGCCGGCCTGAAGGCCTCGCGTCATGTGGCCATCCGCCGTGATGACGGTTGCGGTCTGGTCCTGCGCGCAGGCGTCGGCCCGGCCGGGGCGGCAGAGCCAGTTGGCATCCTGGCTGTAGTCGGGCGCCGCCAGCCCGGCGGTTTGCGCCCGGCCCGGCACGGCCGCGACCCATAGGGCGGCCACCAGCGCCGCGCCTTTCCAAAACCCGTCCATGACGCCTCCCATTTATTGTTTTCCTGTTTTATCGTTCGCTGCCGAAACTTCCGGATCCCGCCCTCGGATCTTGTGGCGGGCTGGGCCGCCTCAGCCTCCGCGGATGATATCCGCCAGGTGCTGGGAACTGGGCTTGGGTGTTCGCGCGAAGGTGTCGCGGTTGACGGCCACCAGGCCGAAATGCTGGCCGTATCCTTGCGTCCATTCGAAATTGTCCAGTAACGACCAGTAGATATAGCTGCGCACGTCGATACCCGCGCGCAGGCAGGCTTCGACCTCCGCGACGCTGGCGTCCAGCCAGGCGACCCGGCGGGCGTCGTCATCCGTGGCGATGCCGCTTTCGGTGACGAATATGGGCTTGGCGGTCTTGCGCGCGGCCAGCCGGATCACCTGTCCCAGAGCCTGCGGGTAATATTCATATCCCGCCGCCGTCATCTCCGCCCCCGGCGGCGCGACGGTCAGGCCCTTGGCATCGACCCGCAGGCGGGTATACGCCTGCACGCCCACGAAATCGCTGGCATTCACCGCATCCCACCAGCCACCGTACAGCGTCGTCTCGACGGTGGGGGCGAGGCTGTCGTCGCCCACCGCCTCCACCGCCTGCGTGGTCAGCGTGACGCCCACAGGGAAATCGCCGGGTCCCGCCTTGATGGCCTGGTAGGCCTTGGCATGAGCCTCAAGCAGATGGGCGTCGATGCGGTCGGGGTCGGCGAACAGGATGGAAGAGAACCGTGGGGACTGGGTGGCACGGGCCGCGGCGGCGATCATCGCGGTGCGCGCGGCCCGGTATTCGGGCGTGGCCGCCCCCCGCAGGACCTTCACCAGCAGGTGGATGTTGGCCTCGTTGAAGGGCGAGGCCATGCCGATCTGGCCGCCCAGCGCGCGCGTGGCCCGTTCACAGAAGCGAGCGAACAGGTCGGGACTGTCCGGTACCTCCCATCCCCCGCGGGTCGCGAACCACAGCGGCACGGTAAAGTGGTTGTACGTCACGATGGGCAACAGCCCGTGCGCCCGGCAGGCGGCCAGCACTCGCGTGTAATGGTCCAGCTCGACCTGGGAAAACTGGCCCGGTTCCGGCTCTATCCGGGCCCATTCGATGCCGAAGCGATAGCAGTTCAACCCGATGGCCCGGGCGATGGCGAAGTCCTGCTCGTATCGATGATAGCTGTCGCAGGCAGCGCCCGACGGCTCCTTGTAGACCGTCTCCGGCAGGTGCTCCAGCAGCCAGCTGTCGGAATTGGTGTCGTTGCCTTCGCTCTGGTGGGCGGAGATCGCGGCCCCCCACAGGAAGCCCTTCGGCATGGCCGGGCGTTGGGCCGCCCGCGCGGGAAGCGCGTTCAAGGCGGTCGCCGCCGCCAGCCCCGCCAATATCGTCCGGCGTGTGGTCGCCATTCCTTCCTCCCTTAAATCCTTCGCCCCTGTTCCCTGCGTCCCGCGCCCCCACCCGGCTCAGCCGTGGTCGGCACGCAGGCGCGCCTTGTCGATCTTGCCCGTCACCGCCTGCGGCATGGCGCCGACGCGCACGATGGCGTCGGGCAACCACCAGGACGGTATGCGCGGCCGCAGCGCAGCCAGCAGCGCCTCGTCGCTGATGTATCCGCCCTGGCGCTGCTCGATCACCAGGACGGGACGCTCGCCCCACCTGGCATCGGCCCGGCCTACCACCGCCACCTGCGCCACCTCGGGCAAGGCACCCACGATGGCTTCGATCTCGACGGGGTTGATCCATTCCCCACCCGACTTGATCAGGTCCTTGGCCCGGCCCGTGATACTGACCTGGCCGTCCACATCGATGACGGCCAGGTCGCCGGTGTCGAACCAGCCGTCGGCATCGACGGCCGGTTCGCCCTGCCCAAAATAGCGTTCCACCACGGCGGCCCCCCGCACCCGCAGCCGGCCCTCACGCCCCCGCTGCTCGGGCAGCGGCGCGCCATCGGCATCGGTCAGCCGCAAATCGACACCGATGGGCGGGCGGCCGGAACGGGAGGCCAGCCGCACCGGCGCGCCCGGTGGCGTGGTGGTGCCCAGGGGCGACAGTTCCGTCATGCCCCAGCTGGTCTGCACGACCACGCCCAAGCGCCTTTCCAGCCGGTCCATAAGCGCCTGCGGCACCGACGCGCCGCCCAGCATGACCCTTTTCAGCGAAGGCGTGTCCTCGCCCGTCCGGTCCAGATGGTCCAGCAGCCCCAGCCAAACCGTCGCGATGCCGGCCGCGACGGTGACGCCCTCCGCGTTGATCATGGCCGCCAGGCTGGGGCCGTCCTGGTGACGGCCGGGAAGGACCAGCTTGGCCCCCACAGCCGGCCCGGAGAACGGGAAACCCCAGCCGTTGGCATGGAACATGGGCACCGCGACCAGAACGCTGTCGCGCGCGGTGAGGCCGCTGGCGTCCGCCTGCAGCTGGTGGACGGTGTGCAGGTAATTGGACCGGTGCGTGTAGGTAACGCCCTTGGGCACACCCGTGGTGCCAGAGGTGAAGCACAGGCCCGCCGGCGTGTTCTCGTCGAAACCGCCCCAGGCGGTATCCCGGCCCAGGCCCGCCAGCAGTTCCTCGTACCTCCAGACGCGGGCAGGACCGTCATCCGGCACGCCGGGAAGCGGGCCCCGCGCCGCCGCACCCGGCTCGTCCAGCACGATGACATGCTCCAGCGTCGGGCAGGTCGCCGCCAGCGTGCCGGCCAGCGCCGTCAGATCCGGGCTGACGGCCAGCACGCGGTTGGCCGCCTGCCGGATCATGCCGGCCAAGTGCGTGGGAGCCAGGCGGGGATTGAGGGTGTGGCACACGATGCCGACCCCGACGGCGCCATACCAGCATTCCAGATGCGCCTGGCTGTTCCAAGCCAGGATGCCCAGATTGTCCCCCAGGCCCAGGCCCAGCGCCTGGAACGCACCCGACAGCCGCCGGCTGCGGTCCCGCAGCGCCGCATAGCCGATGCGAGCGCCGGGGCCCCCCGCCGTCACCACCTCGGCGGCGCCGTGCCACTTGGCCGCGTGGTCGATGAAGCGATCCAGGGTCAAGGCATACGGCTGCATCGCGCCGGCCGGCGAAGGCCCAAGGGGCGAAGAGCTGGGCATCGGGGTGGGCGGCTCAGGCATGCTAGGGTGTCTTGTCCTGTTGGCAGATGGCCAGGAAGCCGGCGGCCATGAACTTGGCCATGTGCTTCTTGATGGAGACGAAATCGTTGGAAGAACAAAGGCCGTGGGACAGTTCGTCCAGACGGCCGGTGCGGGCCATGTTGTGCGTCATGGCGCCCGAGACGAAGTGATAACCCCAGAAGATCGTCTCCTCGTCACAGTCCGGCATGGCCTTCTTCAGCAGGTCGATCAGCGCCAGGACGACGGGATTGAAGTATTTGGTCATCTTCTCGGCGCCCCAGCCGGCGGCGCTGTTGGCCTGCGCGGCGATCTTGCCGAAGGTGGCCCATTGTTCCACATCGTCGATCTGCACGTTCAGGTCGGCGTCGATCCAGGCGCTCAGCGCCCCCTCGACCGTGACGTCGTCGCCCACCTCCTCGGCATAGCGCCGCATGGACTCCAGGCGATTGCGGGCGGAAATGGGCGCCTTGCGGGCCCACACCGCCTCGCAGATGCTGTCCTTGCCGTTGAAGTGGTAATGGATCAGCGTGGAACTGACACCGACGCGGGCGGCCACGTCCTTCAGCGTGAAGCCATGGTAGCCGAATTCAGCGAACAGCTGCTCCGCCGCGTCCAGGATGCGTTCGATCGACGCCTCGCGGGCGCGGGCTTTATGGTTACGGGCGCGCGTGGGTTGATCAGTATTGCTCATTCGATTCCATACTCCCGACCTGGATGCCAAGGCAGCCTTCCCGTGCCGCCTTGGCCTGTCCAGGTACGGTTAAAAGGCCGAGAAGCCGATGTCGAGCCGCCAGCCGCGCCCCTGCTGGCGGCGGGTGGCGACCAGCGCATCGGCGTAGGTGAAGGCGGCCGGCTGCAGGCCGCGCCGGGCGGCCGGACGGTCATCGATGTCGAGGTATCCGGCCTGGGCTGCCGTATACCGGGGCCATGCCGCCTCTCCCGGGGCGGTGGGGGCGCCATCCCGGACGAAGCTGGCCCAGTAGTTCATCATGGCATCCGAAAGCCTGGCCTCCGTTTCGGTCAGCGGCGGCCGGGGCCAGTTGGGCCCCAGCGCCCCGGACGGGCCGACCTGGCCGAAGATGTAGGGCAACTCGCTGGCATGGAAGGCCGCCAGGTCGCGCGCCCGCTCCGCCGGGGTGCTGTGCCGGAAATAATAGAGATAGGCCGGCTGTCCCGCCGCCGCCTGCTGACGCGCCAAGTACTGGGCGGCCCACCCATACAGCCCGTCGCGGATGGAAGCCATCACATCGGCCCGTGGGTCGGCGCCGGGATAGACCGCCAGGTAGGCGGGCGCCTGGGGACCGAAGCGGCGGCGCACATCGGCATCATACGCCGCCGGGGTGTCGGGCGCCTTGGGCATCAGGAAGGGCAGCGAGCGGATCTCCCCCTCGTTGAAGCCGGCCAGCACGGGCACCTTGGCCTGCTCCCCCCGGGCGAAGGTGTCGGCGAACTGCCGCGTCAGCGTAACGCCGTCAATCACCGGCTCCGGCTGCCAGCCTTGGGCCAGGCCGGCCTTGAACAGGGCGACAAGGTCGGCCTTGCGCAGCGCGGCAGCGTCGGTGGCCCCCACCGCGGTGGCCAACGCCGCACCCGCCGCCTCCGCCGATGGAAGGCCCAAGGTTTCCTCATGCAGAGCCCGGTAGGACGGCATGTACCCGCTTTGCGAAATCGCGCCGGCGAACAGGCCGCGGGCCGGCGGGCTGGCCAGCAGCGCAATGACGCTGAGGCCGCCGGCCGACTCCCCGGCGATGGTGACGCGGCCGGGATCGCCGCCGAACGCCGCGATGTTGTCGCGTACCCAGCGCAGCGCCGCGATCTGGTCCAGCAGCCCGTAGTTGCCTGACAGGTGCTGCGGCGATTCCGCGCTGAGCGCCGGATGCGCCAGGAAGCCCAGCAAGCCCAGGCGATAATTGATAGAAACGACGATGATGCCGCGCCGCGCGAGGCTGGCACCGTCATACAGCGGTTCGGAACTGCTGCCCCCCACCAGCGCGCCGCCGTGGATCCAGACCATGACCGGCAGGTGTTCCGCCCCGGCGGGCGCCCAGACGTTCAGGGTCAGGCAATCCTCGCCGACCGGGGCCATGCCGCCCGAATAGATGCCGGTGGGCGATGGCGGCGGCTGCAGGCAGGCATGCCCGAAATCGCGAGCGTCGCGCACCCCCGTCCAAGCCCGGGCCGGGACCGGCGGGCGCCAACGCAGGTCGCCCACCGGCGGCTCGGCGTAGGGAATGCCTTTGAAGGCCGCCACCTTGGTTCCCGGTACCATGGCGCCCTGCAGGTCGCCGCCGCTGACATGCGCCCGGGGCGGAGCGTCCACCGGCCCGACCGGCGCCGTTTTTGCGCAGGACATAAGGGCCAATCCCAGGCAGGCCGCCGCCAGCCAGCGGTGCCCCCGTCCCCTTCGCGTTTTTCGCATCGTCGTCCTCATAGGTCGGCCGCCAGCCGCAGGCCGAACGTCAGCGGCCGCACGATGGCGTAGCGGCTGTAGACGAAGGCTTCCGGATGCACGTAGGTGATGGCCCGACTGTTGGTGAGATTTTCGCCGTACAGGGTGGCCGTGACCTTGCCGAACGTGGCGCCCGTCTGCAGGTTCAGCAGCGTATAGCTGTCGGTGTGGTCATAGAGCGCGCTGGGCTTGCCCAGCGTGCCGGGGGTGTTGGGGAAGCCGACGGGGAACGACCCGACATGCTGCACCTGGAAACCGCTGAACCCGGGGATGTTGCCGAACAGGGTGTAGCCGTAGGTGCCGAAGAACGATCCCTGCAGGTGTGGCGAAGCCAGGCTGGCCCCGTTTACGGCACCGGAAATCTGCGCCTCCTGCGCGGAAAGCCCCGTCACCTTGGCGTCGTTCAGCGCGGCGTTCAGGCCCAGGACCAGCCCGTGCACCGGTTCCAGCGTGACCTCCGCCTCCAGCCCCTTGCTTTCCGCGGCGCCAATGTTGGTGGCGAACTGCACGGAGTCAGAGACGCGGTTGGCCTGGACCTGCAGGTTCTGCCAATCGATGTAATAAGCCGCCAGGTTGGCGGTCAGCCGCCCATCCCACCAGCGGCCCTTCAATCCGATTTCATAGTTGGTGAGGTCATCCGAACTCGCGCCCGTGGGGATGACCAGATCGTTGGGAGTGACCGTGCTGACACTGCCGGCGCGGGCATTGTACACGGGCGTGCGGTAGCCGGTCGACACGGTGGCGTAGAGCGTCAAGTCATGCGATGGCTCATAGGTCAAGCTTGCTTTCCAAGACGCCTTCTCGGCGGCGGGATAGTCGGTGCTGGACGCCGGTGTCGGCGTCAGGGCCAGCGGCGCCCGGATGCCGCCCAAGGCGTAGGCGAAGTAAAGCGAGTTGAACCCCGGGGCGACATCGACCGTCGTGGCGTATTTGCCGTAGCGCAGGCCGCCGATCGCCGAAAGCGTGTCGGTGATGTGGTAGGTCAACTCACCGAAGCCCGCCAATTCATAGGAACTGGAGTTGCTGACGTTGGAGTAGAAGGTGCCGTCGGCGGGCAGGCCGGTGATGCCGTGCGTGCCGAGGTAGGCCGGGGTCGATGCCTCGCGCGCGGCCAGATACTGGTCCCGGTGAAGATAGTAGGTGCCCACCGTCCAGTCGAACCGGCCCCCCTTTTCCGAAACCAGCCGTGTTTCCTGGACCACGGTTTTCCAGATGCCGTGGTCGAAAAGGTTGAAAGGCAGGGCCAAGGCGAACGTGCCGGCCAAGTCGACGTCGAACAGCCCGTCCTGGTAGCCATAGCTGGTGGAACTGGTCAGATGCGCCCAGTCAAACTGATAGTCGATGGTGGCGTTATAGAGCTGCGACTTCGACGTATAAAGATCGGGCATGGTGGTGTAGCGCTTGCGATCACCCAGGGAGGGGGTGACCAGCGACGCGTCCTGGGGATGGCTGTCCTCATAGAGGCCCATCAGCCGGATGCTGAGACGATCCGTCGGTTTCCATAGGATGATCCCCCGCCCGCCCCAGTCCTTCAGGGTGTTGGAGTTCTTGACGCCCGTGCCGACGTTGTCAACGTAACCATCCTCGTGCCGGTAGAAGCCGACGACACGCACCCCCAGCTTGTCATCCACCAACGGCACGTTGACCATGCCGTTGTAGCGCTGACGAACGGCGCCGGCGTCCGGCGTATAGCCCGTATCGGTCAAGACGGAGGCATCCACCCGGTTCAGGTCGGGGCTTTTGGTCAGGATGCGGAGCGCGCCGGACAGGGAGCCCGACCCGAACAGCGTGCCCTGCGGCCCACGCAGGAATTCCACGCGTTCCACGTCGAACAGGCTGGGGTCCAGCGTCACGGAGTTGCCGATGGTGGTCAGCGGCAGGTCGTCGAGGTAGACGGTGGTGGTGCTCTGCAGCCCGGCCTCGTAACCGTTCACGGAAATACCGCGGGTGGTGACGCTGAGATTATTGTCGCTGCGGTGGTCCAGCACGACGCCGGGTGTCTCCCGCGCGATGCCCTCCACCCCGACGATACCCTTCTGGGTCAGTTCATCCTGCGAGAAGGCCGTGATGCTGATGGGCACGTCCTGCAGGCGCTCGGCGCGGCGGGTCGCCGTCACCACGATTTCCTCAAGCCCGGTGGAATTGTCGCGCTTCTGGCCTGAATCCTGTGTGGCCGGCGCCGGCGCGGTCTGCGCGACGGCTGCCGACGCGCCGGCAAGCAGCGCCATCAGCGACGCCGCGTAAGCTAAGGGACTGTTGATAAATAAATGAATCAATGATTTTTTGCGGTTTGGGGATTCTCCGGCTGACACGGAGCTTATAGAATCGCCGGATGATTGA
>NZ_VITN01000032.1 GCF_007828045.1 Nitrospirillum amazonense
AGAACTCAGGGATCGCTTCGCCGTCGCGCCGTTCGTTGTCGCCCGCCGCGTCGGTGAACGGGGTTATAGTGACCCCAACCACCCCCTGTCTATAGCTTTTTTCATCCACCCCTCACTTTTTTCGAAACGCGGCGTAGCCGCTATCCGGAAACCAGCCCGGAGCCCGCAGGCCGCCGGAAAAAAGGGGCCTTAGGCCAAGCCCAGCTGCCGCAGCTCCGCCAATATGTGGGGCGGCAGGTCCTGCGCGCCCCCGCCGGCCTGGTCCAGGTCGGGCGGCGCATCCTCCGGCTTCAGATAACGCCAGCCCTGGAAGGGGCGCTTGGGCTGGGGCACGGTTTCCACCAGTTCGGTATCCAGCAGCATGCGGCAGACCTCATCCCCCTCGGGCGAGCGCATGAGGTCGAAACCGACGAAACGGGCGCGGCAGCACAGGATGCCCTTCACCACCCAATAGAGGGAACCGCCGTCCAACAGTTCCGCCGTGCGTGTGGGCATGCGGCGGGTATAGGTGGGCACCACCCGATGGCCGTGCCAGTCCATCTGGTTGCGGTTGCGCCAGTCGCGCATGTCGGCAAGGTCGGGGGCGCCCACGGCAAGGCGCAGCATATGAAGGAGCATGGTCTCAACAGGGCCGGTGTCTATCGGGTGGTTGAGACTACGAGCTTAAGCCTGGGGGTCAAGGCGCCCCGTCACAGGGGCGGTCCTCAAGCGGATCATGAGTGGGGGAGTTACGCCCGGCACTCAAGGCACCAACTACGCCCCGGCCGAGGCATTCATGGCGCGGCACTTGGCCTCGAAACCGTCGGAGATGAAGTCCGGCCGCTTGAACATGCCCTTCAGCCACGCAGCCAGCAGGCACAGTTCCTCCAGTTTCAGCACCTCATCCAGGGTGCCCTGGGGGAAGCGGATGGCGAAGCTGTCGGCGACAATGTCCAGCACCTCTTCCACCTGCTCGATGCTGAGGCCGCAGTCGGTCTCCAGCACGGCGGTGCGGGTCAGGATTTTCTCGTCGACGCCGTAGTCGTCGCGGATCAGCTTCACGATCCAACGGAATAGGTGCATCCAGTTGGTGACGCCCTCGATCGACCGGCTCACGGCATCCCGCCCCTCAAGTTTCAGGCCCCGCGCTGGGGTGGTCACCCCGCCCTTACGCGGCTTTCAGGTCCCCACCCCTATCAGAGAAGCGTTAAGACTTTTTTGACGCCGGCACCAGTGATGTTTCTTGGCGGCCAATGGCGGGGCCACGTGCCGCCATCCTGGGGGGCTCCGAGTTCAGCGGTCGGGCGGCCGGCGGCTGCTGGAGTAGCTGAAGATGGCGTTGAATCCGAACAACAACAGCAGCATGCCGACGATGACCTCGGCCGCCACGACCAGGCGGATGAAGCTGCCTACCGGCACGATGTCGCCGTAGCCCACGGTCGACAGGGTCACGACGGAGAAATAAAGGCTCTCCGCGAATCCGATCTTCTGCGGCGCGCCGCCGATCATGAACTGGCTGACGGGGGAGAAGCGGTCCACCACCGTGTAGAGGGCGGCGAAGACGATCACCAGCAGGGAGTAGAAGGTGAAGAAGGCGAAGGCCGGCTCCGCCAGGCCGGCCACCTGCTCGAAAAACTCCTCGAACAGCAGGCCCGTCTCCAACAGCAGCACCACCACGTCGTAGCTGACCAGCAGCACGATGAAGGCGATGAAGCCCATGGCGGCGAAGAAGGCGTCGCGCACCACGGGCTCGGGCGTCTCGGGGGTCAGCAAGAAGGTGGCCGCCCCCACCAGGCCCAGCGGCACCACCCAACCGAAGGCGCGACCGAAGCGGCGCAGGTCGCGCCGCCTGGTGTTGCCGTCCGGCCGCGCCTGGACGATGGCGCGAATGCCCTCGCGGCGAATCACCACGCCGGCCAGGAAAGCGGCCAATGGCAGGACGAAGCCCAGCCCCAGCAGGCCCGGCGGCAACCGTGAGAAGTGCGCCTCGACGAAGAACTCGAAGATGATGGCGTAGATGCCGACGAAGTTGGCCAAGCCGATGGTAAAGAAGCGGCTGCCGGGGAACAGCAGGTGGCAGGCGCCCACCACCACGACCACCGCCCCCAACAGCGCCAGCATCAGGCCCGGATCCGCCCCCTGGATGGTGAGCGAGATCAAGGCCAGCAGGCCCACCGTCAGGACGATGGGCGTCACCAGGGTGCGCTTGCGCCGCCGCCGGGACGGAACGGACCGGGGGGTGGTCGCGTTCATCACCAGCCGCCCTGCGCCAGCCAGCGTTCCACCTGCACCAGGCGGTCCGCCCCCCAGAACCCCTCCCCATCCACGAAGATGAAGGGGGAACCGAAGACGCCCCGGGCCATGGCGGCATCGGTGGCGACGCGCAGCGCGTCCTTCACCGCCGGTTCCTGCATGCCCGCCTTGAGGCTATCCGCATCCATGCCGATGCCGGTGGCGACATCCGCCACCGCGTCCATCCCGGAAATGTCCCGCCCCTCCTGCCAGTGGGCGCGGTACAGCGCCTTCGCCAAGCTTCGCGCCAGGCCGACATCCCGGGTGGCCGTCCAGTAATAGGCGCGGGAGGACGCCACGGCATTGATCGGCATCACCTGCGGCCACACCAGCGGCAGGCCGTAATAGCGGGCGGAGCGCATCACGTCATGCCGCAGGTAATCCCCCTGCAAGGGACGCAGCACCGTGGCGGTGACGCCCGTGCTCTTGAACACCGCCCCCAGCAGGATGGGATGCCAGGCCACGGCGCGGCCATGGCGGGCCGCCAGTTCATCGATCGCCATGGCGGCGAAATAGCCATAAGGCGAGGCGAAGTCGAAATAGAAGTCCAAGGGCCGCGCTGCCGTCACAGGTCCCCTCCCCACAATGTTATTCGGGCGGCCGCACCCCTCGGCACGGCCGCCCGCCAGTATGCCCACTCGCCGGACCAGGTCCAGCGTCGATGGGGGTCAGTTGAGGCGCTCGATGGCCACGGCCGTGGCTTCGCCACCGCCGATGCACAGGCTGGCCACGCCCCGGGTCTGGCCGTAGCGCTGCAGTGCGGCCAGCAAGGTCACCAGGATGCGGGCGCCTGAAGCACCGATGGGGTGGCCCAGGGCGCAGGCGCCGCCATGGACGTTGACCTTGTCATGGGGAATGTCGAATTCCCGCATCGCCGCCATGGGCACCACGGCGAAAGCCTCGTTGATCTCGAACAGATCGACATCGCGGGCCGACCAGCCGGTCTTGGCGAACAGGGTCTCGATGGCGCCAATGGGGGCGGTGGTGAACCAGTTGGGCGCGCGGGCGTGGCTGGCATGGCCGACGATGCGGGCCAACGGCTTCAAGCCGCGCTTCTCCGCCACGCTGGCACGGGTCAGCACCAGGGCGGCGGCACCGTCGCTGATGCTGGCGCTGCTGGCCGCCGTCACCGTGCCGTCCTTGCGGAACGGAGTCTTGAGGGTGGGGATCTTTTCCGGCTTGCCCTTCAGCGGCTGCTCATCCCGGCTGATGACGACGTCCCCGGCCTTGCCCTTCACGGTGACGCCCACCGTCTCGCCGTCGAACCAGCCGCCTTCCACCGCGGCCTTGGCCCGGCGCAGGCTCTCGATGGCATAGGCGTCCTGCATCTCACGGGTGAACTGGTAATGGGCGGCCGTGTCCTCGGCGAAGGTGCCCATGGCGCGGCCCCGGTCGTAGGCGTCCTCCAGTCCATCCAGCGCCATGTGGTCGTAGATGGTGGCGTGGCCGTAGCGATAGCCGCCACGGGCGCGGTCCAGCAGGTAGGGCGCGTTGGACATGCTTTCCATGCCGCCGGCCAGCGCGATGTCGACGCTACCCGCCACCAGCAGGTCGTGGGCGACCATGGCCGCCTTCATGCCGCTGCCGCACATCTTGTTCAGGGTGCTGCAGGGCACCGACTGCGGCAGGCCCGCGGCCAGCGCCGCCTGGCGGCCGGGCGCCTGGCCCTGGCCGGCCTGCAGCACGCAGCCCATCACCACCTCATCGATGGCGTCGGGCGAAAGGCCCGCGCGCTCCACCGCCGCCTTCACGGCAGCAGCACCCAGCTGGGCGGCCGGCAGGCTGGACAGGTCGCCCATCATGCCGCCCATGGCGGTGCGGGCGGCGCTGACGATAACAATCGGATCACTCGACATGGTTCATCTCTCCCGTTTGATTATGTGCGGAGCCCAAGGCGCCCTCCACTTGAAGGCGCCAGGCACGGCGAACGAAATCCAGGCCCTCCGGCTCACCCAACAGGCGGCAGGTCATGGTCTGGGCGAAGGCGATACCCACCATCTGGAACGCGAACAGGGTGCAATCGAGACCGGGGCGGAAATGCCCCGCCGCAATCGCCATGGCGGCCCCCTGCCGGATGAAGGCGCGCAAGCGGCGCTGGGCCCCCGCGATCTCATCCCGCAACAGGCCCGGCCGGTCATCCAATTCCAGGCTGGCCGCCTGGATGGGGCAGCCGCCCGGAAAGGGGGGTGACCGGTTCCACGTCCACCAGCCCTCAGCGAAGGCCTCCAGCCGCGGCAGGCCGCGCGGCAGGCCCAACACGGGACGGATGACATGGGCGGTGAAGCAGGCCTGGGCCTCCTGCAACACCGCCACCTGCAGCTGTTCCTTGGACCCGAAGTGGGCGAACAGCCCGCTTTTCGACAGGCCGGTACGCTCCGCCAACAGGCCGATGGTGAGACCTGACAGTCCATCCGTGCTCATGAGGCTCAAGGCCTCACCCAGGATGGCGGCGCGCGTGCGGACACCTTTGCTCATGGGCGAAAAATAAACGAACGATCGTGCTATTGTCAAGGCAGGGACCCTGCGCCAAAAAAGCGAAGACCCGCCCCGGATCGCTCCGGGACGGGTCTTCACCGCCGTCAGCCATAGGGCGCCCCGAAGGGCCAGGATCAAGCGTCCTCGCCCACCTCATGCATCTGGGCATCGACCACGGCCAGGGCCGACATGTTGACGATGCCGCGCACGGTGACCGAGGGGGTGAGGATGTGCACCGGCTGGGCGGCGCCCAGCAGCACCGGGCCCACCGGCTGCCCCTCGCCCAGCGTCTTCAGCAGGTTGAAGGCGATGTTGGCGGCATCGCGGCTGGGCATGATCAGCAGGTTGGCCATGCCCTTCAGGCGGCTGTTGGGGAACACCCGGTTGCGGATGTCTTCGGAAATGGCGCTGTCGGCATGCATCTCGCCCTCGACCTCCAGCGTCGGGCACTGCTGCTCGATCTTGGCCAGGGCGGCGCGCATGGTCAGGGCCGAGGCATCGCCGTGGCTGCCGAAGTTGGAGTGCGACAGCAGGGCCACCTTGGGCACCACGCCGAAGCGCCGCACCTCTTCCGCCGCCAGGGCCGTCATGGCGGCGATCTGGTCGGCCGTGGGGTCCGGCGTCACATAGGCGTCGGCCAGGAAGAAGGTGCCCTTGGGCAGGATCAGCACCGACAGGGCGGCGGGAATGGTGGTGCCCGGCTTCAGCCCGATGACGTCCAGCACATGCTTCAGGTGCCAGTCATAGAGGCCGACCGTGCCGCCGATCATGGCGTCGGCGTCGCCCTTGCGCACCATCATCAGGCCGATGACGGTGGTGTTGTTGCGCACCACCTGGCGGGCGCGGTCCGGGCTGACGCCCCGGCGTTCCATGATGGCGTGGTAGCTCTGCCAGTAGTCGGCGTAGCGCGGGTCGTTCTGCGGATCGACCAGTTCGACATCGCGGTCCAGCTGGATGCGCAGGCCCAGCTTCTCGATACGGCGCGCCACCACCTCGCGCCGGCCGATGAGGATGGGCTTGGCCAGGCCGTCGTCCACCACGAACTGCACGGCGCGCAGCACCCGCTCCTCCTCGCCCTCGCAATAGACCAGGCGCTTGGGCGCCTGCTTGGCGCGGGAGAACACCGGCTTCATCAGCAGGCCGGAGCGGAAGACGAACTGCGACAGCCGCTCGCGGTAGGCGTCGAAATCGGTGATGGGTCGGGTGGCCACGCCGCTGTCCATGGCCGCCTTGGCCACCGCCGGCGCGATCTCCAGGATCAGGCGCGGGTCGAAGGGCTTGGGGATGATGTTGTCGGGGCCGAAGCCGGCCTGCTGGTCGCCGTAGGCGGCGGCCACCACGTCGTGCTGTTCCGCCATGGCCAGGCGGGCGATGGCCTCCACCGCGGCGATCTTCATCGCCTCGTTGATCTGGGTGGCGCCCACGTCCAGGGCCCCCCGGAAAATGAAGGGGAAGCAGAGGACGTTGTTGACCTGGTTGGGGTAGTCGGACCGCCCGGTGGCGATGATGGCGTCAGGCTGCGCCTCGCGCGCCTCTTCCGGCATGATTTCCGGGGTGGGGTTGGCCAGCGCCAGGATGACCGGCTGCCCCGCCATCTTGGCCACCATGGGCTTGGTCAGCACGCGCGGGGCGGACAGGCCCAGGAAGATGTCCGCGCCATCGATGATGTCGTCCAGGGTGCGGGCGTTGGTCTTTTTGGCGTAGCGGGCCTTGCGCGGGTCCATCAGTTCGGTGCGGCCGTCATAGACCACGCCCTTGATGTCGCTGACCCAGATGTTGTCCACGGGCATGCCCATATCGACCAGCAGGTCCAGGCAGGCCAGGGCGGCGGCGCCGGCGCCGCTGGCCACCAGCTTGACCTCGTCGATCTTGCGGCCGCGCAGCTTCAGCGCGTTGGTGATGGCGGCGGCGACGATGATGGCGGTGCCGTGCTGGTCGTCATGGAAGACCGGGATCTTCATGCGCTCGCGCAGCTTGCTTTCCACGTAGAAGCATTCCGGCGCCTTGATGTCTTCAAGGTTGATGCCACCGAACGTCGGCTCCAGCGCGGCGATGACCTCGACCAGCTTGTCGGGATCCTTCTGGTCGATCTCGATGTCGAAGACGTCGATGCCGGCGAACTTCTTGAACAGGACGCCCTTGCCCTCCATCACCGGCTTGGCGGCCAGCGGACCGATGTCGCCCAGGCCCAGCACGGCGGTGCCGTTGGTGATGACGGCCACCAGGTTGCCGCGCGAGGTCATCTGGCTGGCCTCGGCCGGATCGGCCACGATGGCCTCGCAGGCGAAGGCCACGCCGGGCGAATAGGCCAGGGCCAGGTCGCGCTGTGTCGCCAAGGGCTTGGTCGGCGTGACGGCGATCTTACCCGGCGTCGGCAGCCGGTGATAGTCAAGGGCGGCTTCGCGAAACTCGTCGGACATGGGGCCGGTCTCTTCTGCGGGGGACTGGGTCGCGAGCGGCGTCACGGGGCGCCGATGCTGCCACAGGCGTCGTAAACCGTTCGGTCTGCTTCCTGCTTAAGGCGGGGGGGCCGGCGTTGTCCAGAGGCCATGGGCACTATGGAGCCATTCGACACCGGCGCGCCCGTCTGCCATGCGCGATATCGGCCCATAAACGATGCCCAGAAGCGACCGCCCGGAGAAGCGACCGCCCGAGAACGCGAAAGGCCGACCCCAGGGGGCCGGCCTTTCAGGTGATGGTGCGGTCAAGAAGACTCGAACTTCCACGGGTTGCCCCACAGCGACCTCAACGCTGCGCGTCTACCAATTCCGCCATGACCGCATCATGTCAGAACCTCGTCGGCAAGGGCTTGCCAACGGGTGAACGGGGGAATAGCAAATCGCCGATCCCATAGCAAGCCCTCGTGTGGCCCCATCGGGATCGGGACACACTATATAAGGGTGTGTCCCTGAAAAGACCCCGGCGCCGCACCCGCCGGAACCGCCTTAGCACGACAGGTAAGCAACGCGATGTCCCTGCCCCTGACCGAAACCGACGCCCTTCCGCCTTCCCCGCCTTTGGCCGGCCCGGAATGGCGCATCAGCGACCAGCCGGTAGCCTATCCCGAGGCGGTGGCCGCCATGGAGGAGCGGGTGGCCGCCATCCGTGCCGGCACGGCGCCCGAACTGGTGTGGCTGCTGGAACACCCGCCGCTGTACACCGCCGGCACCAGCGCCAAGGCGGAGGATCTGCTGGACCATGGCCGCTTCCCCGTATTCCAGACCGGGCGCGGCGGGCAATACACCTATCACGGCCCCGGCCAGCGGGTGGCCTATGTCATGCTGGACCTGATGAAGCGCGGGCCCGACGTGCACCGCTACGTCACCAACCTGGAGGAATGGATCATCCGCACCCTGGCCCTGTTCAACATCAAGGGCGAGCGTCGCTGCGGTCGGGTGGGCATCTGGGTGGACAAGCAACCCTATGGCGGCCTGCCGGGCCAGGAGGACAAGATCGGCGCCATCGGCGTGCGGGTGCGACGCGGGGTCACCTTCCACGGCATCTCGCTGAACGTGGATCCCGACCTCGGCCACTTCGGCGGCATCGTGCCCTGCGGCATCACCCAGTTCGGCGTCACCTCCATGCATGCCCTGGGGTACCTGGTCAGCCTGCACGAGGTGGACGCGGCGATGCGCGACAGTTGGTACGGCGTATTTGAAACGCCGGACGCCACCCCCACCGAAATGTGTGCCCGGTAAAGGGGTACCCGTTCGACAGCTAAACCTGCGATAGTTGGACCCCAATCCGGAAGCCACGCATAATTGAGGCAGCGTGGCAACGGCGGGGGGCGCCATGGAAACCGCGATCACGTCTCGGCCTGTCGCGACGGCCAATCGGCACACCTTCTATGTGGCCATGGCCGCCGTCTTCCTGGCCATCGCCTTCGGCGGGTTCACGCCGACCTATTGGCGGCCGGTGTTCAGCGGCACCTTCCACCGGCCGGCCATCGTCCATATCCACGGCTTCGTCCTGTTTTCCTGGTGCCTGTTCTATTTCGCGCAGACGCTGCTGGCGGCCTGGGGCCGGACACCCGACCACCGCAGTTGGGGCCTGGCCGGCATCGCCCTGTTCAGCGTGATGATCTGCACCATCCTGGCCAGCCAGGTCGCCGTGCTGAACCTGTACACGCAACTGGGATATGGCGACGCGGCCAAGCGCTTCGCCGCCGTCTCGCTGACGGCGCTGCCCCTGTTCATCGCCGTCTTCGTGCTGGCCATCGTCATGGTCCGCCGGCCGGAAGTGCACAAGCGGCTCATGGTTCTGCTCATGGCCCTGCTGATGCAGCCGGCCATCGCCCGCGTTTTCGTGGCCCTGCTGGCCCCGCCCGCCGGAGCGGCGGCGGAGGGCCCGCCCCCGCCGCCGTTCGTGGCGATCCCTCCCGGCCTGGTCGCCGATCTGCTGCTGGTCGTGGCCCTGGTCCATGACTGGCGGACGCGCGGACGGCCCCATCCCGTCTATGCCTATGGCTTGCCGCTGGCCATCCTGAACCAGGTGGCCATGGTACCCATCGCCGGCAGCGCCACCTGGATGACCCTCATGGACGGTTACACGAAGCTGTTCGGATAGGTGCCGCCCGAGGGGCCCGGGGGATAGTCCTGGATCAGTTCCTGGCCTTCAGCAGGTCGCGGATTTCCTCCAGCAGCACCTCCTGCCGGGGCGGGGCGGAAACCGCCTTGGTGCGGAAGCGGTTGACCTGCTTGACCAGCAGGAACACAGCGCCGGCGACGATGAAGAAGCGGATGACGACGTTGATGAAGACGCCATAGTTGACGGTGGCGGCACCCGCGTCCTGCGCCGCCTTCAGGTTGGCGTAGTGCTCCCCGTTCAAGGCCAGGAAATAGCTGGAGAAGTCGATGCCGCCCATGAGATAGCCGATGGGGGGCATGATCAGGTCATTGACCAGCGAATTGACGATGCCGGTGAAGGCGGCGCCAACGATGATGCCGACGGCCAGATCGATGACGCTGCCCCGGCTGATGAACGACTTGAATTCTTCCCACATCCTCGCGTCCCCTTTATTCGAGCGGTCCCGGCTGCGCGGGCCGCTTCATGGGTTGGTGAACGCAGTATGCAGGCAGCGGGCCGCCAGGGTCACTACCCACAGGATGTAGGCGCCCCCGCGAAAGCCCCATCAAGGAAAGGGCCGGTCCCGTCGCCGGGCCGGCCCCTGCCATGAAGCGATGTCCCTTGCCCTCAGGCCCCGCCCTCAGGGCAGGACGTACAGGCCGCGCTGGCCTTCCATGGGCTTGAACCTGTCGGTGATGCCCAAGACGGTCTCGGCGCCGCCCAGGTACAGCACGCCGTCGGACGGCATCTGCTTGGCGATGGCCTCCAGCACCTTGGTCTTGGTCGGCTGGTCGAAGTAGATCAGCACGTTGCGGCAGAACACCACGTCGAACTGGCCCAGCGGCGACAGGTCGGTCAGCAGATTGTATTCCCGGAAGGTGGCCATCTGCCGGATCTGCGGCGACAGCTGCCATTTGTCGCCGGTCTGCTTGAAATACTTCACCAGCATGGTGATGGGCAGGCCGCGCTGCACCTCGAACTGGGTGTAGATGCCGGCACGCGACTTCTCCACCATCTCCGACGACAGGTCGGTGCCCACGATCTCGATGCGCCAGCCGTTGAGACGCACGGAGTCCTCCGACAGCATCATGGCCAGCGAATAGGCCTCCTGCCCGCTGGAGCAGGCGGCCGACCAGATGCGGATGGACTTCTTGGCGGCCCGGCTTTCCAGCAGGACCGGCAGGACCACCTGCTTGAACTGGTCGAAGGGCTTCTGGTCGCGGAAGAACGACGACTCATTGGTCGTCATCGCCTCCGTGATGTCCTTCAGCAGGTTTTCGTCCTTGCGGGCGCGAACCGTGGCCGCCAGCTCATCCAGCGTTTTCAGGTTCCACTTCCGCGCTACGGGCATGAGGCGCGATTCCAGCAGGTAGGCCTTGTCCTTGGTCAGGACCAAGCCCGAACGCTGCTTCAGCATCGTGCAGAACATGTCGAAGTCTTCGACCTTCATGCCGCCGTCCTCAGTGCGATCTTGCGGATAAACGGACCGATCTCCTTCAAGGGCAGGATGGAACTGCACAAACCCGCCGTTGCCACGGCGCCTGGCATGCCCCACACCACGCTGCTGGCCTCGTCCTGGCCAACAACCATACCCCCGGCCTGGACCACCTGGTCGCAGCCGCCGCGACCGTCATGCCCCATGCCGGTGAGGATGACCGCCAACACCTTACGCCCATAAATCTTAACAATACTGCGCAACATGGGATCGACCGCCGGCCGGCAGAAATTTTCCGGCGGGTCCTTGGTCAGTTGCGCGGTGGTCACGCCGTTGCGCGACGCCAGCAGGAAGTGGTTGTCGCCCGGCGCCACATAGGCACGGCCGCCGACGATGGGCTCCCCATCCTTGGCCTCCGCACACTCGATCCCGCACTGGCGGGTGATGTGCTCGGCCAGGATGGTGGTGAAGGTCGCCGGCATATGCTGGGTGATGACAATGGGCTGGTGCAGGCCGCCACGGAAATTGGCCATCACCTCGAACAGGGCCTGTGGCCCGCCGGTGGAGCTGCCGATGGCGATGATGTCCGGCCGGATGTCGGGCGCCGGGCGCAGCACCACCGGACCGTGGTCCAGCAGGCGGCTGCGGACGGGTGACGGTGCCGCGGTACCGGCGGGCGCCGCCGCCGGCGCGGCACCGGGAACGGGCGCCACGACAGGGCGCGGGGCCAGCGGTCGTGAGGGCGTGCCCTTGGACGGATCGGCCCGGCGGGCGGCCTCGCCCAGCGCCTGGACCTTGCTGACCAGTTCCGCCTTGAAGCTTTCCGCGCCCGTCAGCTCCCGCGTCGAGGACGGCTTGGTGACATAGTCGGAGGCGCCGGCGCGCAGGGCCCGCAGTGAGATGTCGGCGTTCTTGGCAGTCAGGGTCGAGGCCATGATGACCTTGACCGCCGGATCGGCGGCGATCAGCTGCGGCAGCGCCGTCAGCCCATCCATCACCGGCATCTCGATGTCCAGGACAATGACGTCCAGGGTCTGGCGCTGCAGGGTGTTGATGGCCATCTGGCCGTTGGCCACGGAAGCGACGACACGGATGGTGCCGTCACCCTCCAGGGTACGCGTCAGCAAGCCACGGATGACCGCCGAATCGTCCACGACCATGACCCGGTACGGCTCGGTCGTGGAGGCCACCGAAGACGCGGCCTGAGGTCGTCCGGGGATATCGTTCATGATCTTATGGTTCCCGGGCGTCAGAGAAGCCCGACCTGCTGGAACTTGGTTTGGATGATCTCGCTGTCGAAGGGCTTCATGATGTACTCGTTGGCCCCCGCCGACAGCGCCTCCTGGATGTGGGCCAGATCGTTCTCGGTGGTGCAAAACACCACCTTGGGCGTCTGGCCCCCCGACATCTTGCGCAGACGCCGCAGGAACTCGATGCCGGTCATGACCGGCATGTTCCAGTCCAACAGGATGGCGTCCGGCATGGACGCCGCACACGCTTCCATCGCCTGCTTGCCATCCTCGGCTTCTGAACAGGTGAAGTTCAGCTCTTCCAGGATCTTGCGCGCGACCTTGCGGACCACGCGGCTGTCATCGACGACCAGGCAGGACTTCATGCAAAGGACCTCGGTTGCTAAGCGCTCGAAAGCACCGGTGGGTTAAGCCCAGGCTCAGGCGGCTTCGGTATTAGCGAAATTCAACAACCGCGACACGTCAAGCACAACGAGAAGATTTTCCCGCAGACGATAAATACCCGTGGACACTTCGCGCCAACGCGCGTCCATCGTGGCCGGCTGACGCTCGAAGTCATCCGAAGTCAGGCTCAAGACTTCACCGACGCTGTCGACCATCAGGGAATAAAGCTCGCCCTTGTGGTCCACGACGATGCTCATGCCGGGCTTGTCCGCCGCACGCGGCGGCAGGCCCAGGCGCAGGCGCACGTCGATGGCGGTGACGATGCGGCCGCGCAGGTTCAGCGAACCGGCAACCTCCGGCGGCGCCAGGGGAATGCGGGTGATGCGCTGGGGACCCAGCACGTCCTGCACCTGCAGGACCGGGATGCCGAACACCTGATCGGCGATGGTCATGGTGACGAAGTCTTCGTTCTTGACGACCGCGACTTCGGTGCTGGCGGTGCGCTTGGCGGGCAGGTTCGTACTCATGCGGCACCCTTGGTCTCGGAGATGGTCTGCTGCAGCGTGAAGAGAAGAGCGTCGCGGTCGAACTTCGCCACATAATCGGTGAAGCCGGCCTGCCGGCCGCGGTCAAGGTCGCGCGGGGTGGCGTGGCTGGACAGGGCCACCAGCGGCACGTTCTGCCAGCGGCTGTTGCCGCGGACGGCCTGGGCGAACTCCAGCCCGCTCATGCCCGGCATCTCGATGTCACTGACGATGACGTCGAAGTCCTCGCCCGACTCACAGAGGCCCAGGGCCTCATCCGCGCTCTGCACCGCCGTGACGTCGTAACCCGACACGGTCAGCAGCGGGGTCAGCAGGTTGCGGAAGAAGGGGCTGTCGTCGACCAGCAGCACCTTGTGCAGGCGCTCATCCTCGAAGCGGTCGGTGGCGTTGCCGAACCAGTCGCGGAAGGCCTGGGTCAGGTAGAAGCCGGCGTCGATGACGTCCGTCGCCTTGTCGGCGATGATGGCGCTGCCCATGAAGCCGGCGCGTTCCGTGCCCAGCTCCACCTGCAGGCGGTCCTCGACGATGTCGATGATCTCATCCACCACCAGGCCCATGGAGCGGTCGCCGTCGGCGAACACCAGAACCGGCTGGCGCTTGTCGCGCTGGACCTGCCAGGACGGGTCGATGGGCACCAGCGGCATCAGCTTGCCACGATACTGCACCACCGGCTGGCCGTTGGATGCCTCGACCTGGTTGAGGTCGATGTCCTCCAGGCGGGCGACCAGCGACAGCGGGACGGCCTTGGGGGCGCCATCGCCGGCGCGGAACAGCAGCAGGGCCATGCGGTCGTCCTGACGGGTGGACTGCTTCGCCTCGGCGGCGGCGGCGGCGGTGTCGTGCACGCCCCCCGCAATCTCGCCGGAGAAGCTGGCGATGCCGTTGGGGTCCAGGATCATGATGACGGAGCCGTCACCCAGGATGGTGTTGCCCGAGAACAGCTCGATATGGCGCAGGATGGGGGCCACCGGCTTCACCACGATTTCTTCCGTGTCGAAGACGCGGTCGACGATGATGCCGAAGGTGTAGTTGCCGACCTGGGCCACCACGATGAAGGTTTCGCGGTTGTACTGGTCACCGTCGCCCAGCTTCAGCAGCCGTTCCAGGCTGACCAGCGGCAGCAGGCGGTTGCGCAGACGCAGCACGGGCGTGCCGTTGATGCGCTCGATCTTGTGCTCGCTGTCGTTGGCGGCGCGCACCAGCTCGATCACGCTGATCTGCGGGATGGCGAAACGCTCGCCACTGCATTCCACAACAAGGGCCGAAACGATGGCCAGGGTCAGCGGGATCTTGATGGTGAAGGTGGTGCCCCGGCCCTCGATGGACTTCAGCTCGATCGTGCCGCCGATCTTCTCGATGTTGGTCTTCACCACGTCCATGCCGACGCCGCGGCCGGAAACGCTGGTGACCTTGGCGGCGGTGGAGAAGCCGGCCTTGAAGATGAACTGCTGGATCTGCTGGTCCGACATGCTGGCCAGCTCGGCCTCGCTGGCCAGGCCGTTCTGCAGGATTTTGCGTTTGATGGCCTCGATCGCCAGGCCCTTACCATCGTCGGAGATCTCGATGATGATGTGGCCGCCCTCATGGAAGGCGTTCAGCGTGACGCGGCCGGTTTCGGACTTGCCTTTGGCCACGCGCTCCGCCGGCAGCTCCAACCCGTGGTCGGCGGAGTTGCGGACCATGTGGGTCAGCGGGTCCTTGATCAGCTCCAGCACCTGACGGTCCAGTTCCGTCTCGGCGCCCAGCATCTGCAGATCGATCTTCTTGTGCAGTTCGTGCGCCAGGTCGCGCACCAGGCGCGGCAGCTTGGCCCAGGCGTTGCCGATGGGCTGCATGCGCGTCTTCATGACGCCTTCCTGCAGCTCCGACGTCACGTGGTTCAGGCGCTGCAGCGGGACCGCGAACTCGCTTTCCTTCTGGCTGCGCAGGATCTGCAGCAGCTGGTTGCGGGTCAGCACCAGCTCGGAAACCATGGTCATCAGGTTTTCGAGCAGATCGACGTTCACGCGGATGGTCTGGTTGGCCAGCGACGACTCGCCACCATCACCGCCACCGGCGGCGGGCGGGGGCGGCGGAGGCGCCTGGGGGGCGGCCGGGGCCGGGGCCGGCGGGGCGGCCTCCGCCACGGGCGCCACTTCGCGGGTTGTGGCGGCGGCCGGCACCGACGGCGCGGCGGCCACGGGGGCCGGCGGCGGGGCCACGGGTTCCGGCACGGGCTCGGGCGCCGGCGGCGGGGGGGGCGGTGCGGCGGCGGCAGGGGCCGCCGCGGCGGGCGCCTCCCGGCCTTCGGCCAGCGCGTTCAGGCGGTTGATCAGGTCTTCGTCATTACCGGCCGGCTCGGCCTCGGTCTTCTCCAGAACCAGCAGGATCGACTTGATGGCGTCCAGGGATTCCAGGATCAGCGTGACCGCGTAGGGGCTGACGTTCAGCTCGCCATCGCGGAAGCGGCCCAGCACGTTCTCCGACGCGTGGGCCACCGCTTCCAGCCGCGGCAGGCCGAGAAAGCCGCACGTGCCCTTGATGGTGTGAACCAGCCGGAAGATGTTGCTCAGCAGGCTGGGGTCATTCGGGTTCTGCTCAAGCCGCACCAACTCAACGTCCAAGACCGCGATATTTTCATTGGTCTCGGTCAGAAATTCGCTCAGCAGATCATCCATGGTCCACGTCCCGTTGCCATGCGCGTGTCGAAGCCGTCCCGACGGGCGGCCCCGCTTGGAATAAGGTTTAAGCCCCCGACCCCGCCCCACATCAAAACACCCGGCCAAGCCCCTTCGGCCGTCATGGGTGTCTTAATAGTGACAGGGGGTGCCACTCCCTACACCCATCTTTTCCAGAAAGACGATTAAGAACACGTTACTCCTGCGAGATTGATGGCGTGCCCCGGGCGACAAGACAAGCGATAAACGCGTTAAGGTTCTCTATCGGCGTGAAACGGCGCCCGGGCCTTGTCAGCCGGCCCGTCTCTCCAGCCAGAAACGCAATGCTTCCGTACCTTTGGCCTCGGTGATGATGCGCCAGCCGCACTGTTCGGCGAAGCGGCCGGTGACATAGGCCTGGACGCTGCGCGGGGTCAGGTCGGCCTGCGCCACGGCCCCGTCCAGGGCCTCGCGCACCTCGTCGCGCAGGCTGACGGTGCGCCCCTCCGCCGTCACCGAGAGCGCCGCGCCGCCGGCCCCGGCGGCGACGGTCACCACCCCGCCGTAAGGCATGGCCTCCTCCGCCAGCAAACCCAGGTTCAGCGCCAGTTTCAGGACGCCGCCGTCAGACCCCGGCATGACATCGGCCGGCCAGTCCAGGCGCGTGCGCCCACCCCGGAACCAGGCGCCCAGCACCGTCCGCGCCTCAGCCGCGGTGAAGGCGCCGCTGTTGCCCGCCGCCCCATAGGCCAGGCGGAACAGACGCAGGCGCCGCGCCGCCTGGTCGGCGCTGTCAGCGATCAGGGCCATGGCCTCCTCGGCCATGGATGGGCCCATCTCCTCAATGAGTTCGACGCCATTGCCGATGGCGCCCACCGGGCTGATCAAATCATGGCAAAGGCGGGAGCAGAGCAGCTCGACAACGTGCAGTTCCAAGGAGACCGTCATTCATATGGGCCTTGTTTTGGGGCCTTGTCCGGGCGGCATGGCGGTTCATAGTGGGCATGGCGCAGCATAGTGGACGCCCGTCCGGATGGCAGGGGTTTAGCGAAGCGCCTGCCCAAGAACAAACGGATAAGGGCAAAAGGATAGGTGATGTTTTTTTCGCCACCGCCGGTGCCACCCCATACCCTCTAGCCCTAGGATATACGCCCCATGGCCCCCTTCCCACCCGAATCAGGCGCGACCGCAGCACTGCTGACCCCCGGCACCTACGTCGTGCACACCGGCCAGCCGGACTGGGGCCTGGGACAGGTGCAGTCGGCCGTGGGTGTGCGCGTCACCGTCAACTTCCCCCACGCCGGCAAACAGACGATTGATGCCAGCGTCGTGCCCCTGCGGGTGGTGGAACCGGAAGATTGGATGCCCTGACCACACTGCCTACCCGGTCGCCCACCCGCCGGCCCGCCCGGCCATGGCCCTCATCGCAGCGTTGCCGCCGTCACAGCGTCCCCCTCGACGCTAAGAGGGGGCTGCATTGTTATGGTTGCCGCACCATATTTGCCGTAGATGAGGGTGGGGATGCGCCGCCGCCGGGCGGGCGGCTCCCCGAGCAGCGTGGTTGAGGACGGTTAAAACGATGGCGGACGGCGCCCTGACACCCATGGCCAACGGTACCCCCGGCACGACGATGCCGGCGCGCGGCCAGCCGCCGCTGATTGACCCCTTCGGCCGGTCCATCCGGTACCTGCGCGTTTCCGTGACCGATCGCTGCGACTTCCGCTGCGTCTATTGCATGGCGGAGGAGATGACCTTCCTGCCCAAGGCGCAGGTGCTGTCGCTGGAAGAGCTGGAACGGCTGTGCGGCGCCTTCATCCAGACGGGCGTGCGCAAGCTGCGCCTGACGGGGGGCGAGCCCCTGGTGCGCCGGGGCATCATGGACCTGATCCGCCGCCTGGGCCGCCACCTGGACACAGGGTTCCTGGACGAACTGACCCTGACCACCAACGGCAGCCAGCTGGCCAAGTACGCGGCCGAGTTGTACGCCGCCGGTGTGCGCCGGGTGAACGTCAGCCTGGACACGCTGGACCCCGACCGCTTCCAGGCCATCACCCGCTGGGGCAAGCTGGCCCCCGTGCTGGACGGCATCAAGGCCGCCAAGGACGCCGGCCTGTCCGTGAAGATCAACTGCGTGGCCTTGCGTGGGGTGAATGATGGCGAGGTGCACGACCTGGTCGCCTGGTGCGGGCGCGAGGGTCACGACCTGACCTTCATCGAGGTCATGCCCCTGGGTGACATGGACAGTGGTGACGCCGGGGGGGCCAACGAGGGCGGCACGGTACGGGCCGACCAGTATTGGCCCCTGTCCATGTTGCGGGCCGAGCTGGCCAAGCGCTGGACCCTGACCGACCTGCCCATCAGCACCGGCGGCCCCGCCCGCTATGCCCGGGTGGCAGAGACAGGTGGTCGCGTCGGCTTCATTACCCCCATGACCCATAATTTCTGCGAAAGCTGCAACCGCGTGCGGCTGACCTGCACCGGCATGCTGTACATGTGCCTGGGCCAGGACGATGCCGCCGACCTGCGCGCCGTCATGCGCGGCGCGCCCGGCGATGACGACACCCTGCTGGCCGCCATCAAGGAAGCCATCGCCCGCAAGCCCAAGGGCCACGACTTTATCATCGACCGCCGCCAGAAGGCGCCGGCCGTGTCCCGGCACATGAGCGTCACCGGCGGCTGAGACCGGCACGCCCCTCGCGATCCGTTCTCAAGGACACCGGTTTCCCGGGCACCACGGCATTTCCTTTGCCCGGATCAATCCGTTAAGGTGTGCGTCCGTTTCGGTCAAAAGGCCCCGCCTTTCCCCTCCCTCCCCCCGAGTCCTGGACCCAGGCGAAAGCGCCATGCTCGACGAACCCACACGCCCTGCCGCCTCCCCGCCGGGCTCAGCCGGCCAGGCGCCCGTCCCGGCAGCGGCGGAGGCGACCGCGCAATGCGCCCCGGTGCCCCTGCCCGCCAAGCCGGCCTTCTGCATCGTCGCGGCGGAGACGCCGGAGGCGGAAGCCGCCCGCGCCACATTGTCGGAGCGCTATCGCACCGTGCGGGCGGAGGATGCGGACGTCATCATCGCGCTGGGTGGCGACGGCTTCCTGCTGGAAACGCTGCATCGCCATCTGCCCTTGTGCAAACCCGTCTACGGCATGAACCGCGGTTCGGTCGGCTTCCTGCTGAACAACTTCAGCCCCCGGGGTCTGACCGACCGCGTGCGCCGGGCGCAACGCGTGGCGCTGAACCCGCTGCGCATGGTGGCGGTCAACGCGCAGGGCCGGCACGAGGCGCTGGCCTTCAACGAGGTGTCGCTGCTGCGTGAGACGCGCCAGGCCGCCAAGCTGCGCATCAGCGTGGACGGCGTGGAGCGCCTGACCGAACTGGCCTGCGACGGCGCGCTGGTCTCCACCCCCGCCGGCAGCACCGCCTACAACCTATCGGCCCACGGACCCATCGTGCCCCTGGGCGCCGGCATCCTGGCGCTGACCCCCATCAGCGCTTTTCGTCCCCGCCGCTGGCGTGGCGCCCTGCTGCCCCACACCGCCAAGCTGCAGTTCGACATCCTGGAGGGCGCCAAACGCCCCGTCAGCGCCGTGGCCGACTTCACCGAAATCCGTGACGTGGCCCGGGTGGAGGTCTGCGAGGATCGCAGCGTGGCGTCCATCCTGCTGTTCGACCCGGAGATGAACCTGGAGGAACGCATCCTCAAGGAACAATTCACGCCTTAGGCGCGTACCTCAGGCCGCATCGGCCAGCGCATCGAACGGCAGCGGATCCTGCGGTTCAATTAGCGGACGGCCCAAACGATGGCGTTCGATAATGTGCTTATTGACAAGCACGGAGCGCACCGTTTTCTCGCTGACATGGAAATGGTGCGCAGCCTCAGCAATATCTTCATCACTGGGGTTGGTGCTGTCGAGGAACTCGAGCAGCCCCTGCGTTGGACACAATAGCGCGGCAGCAAAGGCGCGTTGAAATTTCTGACGGGCTGACCCGAGTGTGGAGATTGCACCCAGCGCTGAGCAGCCACTCCAAATTGCGTCACCCAACGCGCGCGCCGCTTGGAATCGTCGATGGTGCGCCCGCCTTGCGGTGAGCAATAGGGTCTGGGCTTTGCCCTCTGGCGCCAGCCGCAAAGCGTAGGGGGCAGCTTGGGAAAGCGTCTGGCCTGACAAATCTTTTGCTGACATGCCGAGCAAATCGGATAAGGCTTTCTGCCGTAGCGGAGTCACACCTTGGCCCATTGCGTTACGCAGTGCCTGCGCCGCCGCTTCGGCCGTCACCCAAGGCTCAAGACGCTCGGTTACGTTGGCATGGGACCCCGTCATCCGCAGAGCATCCGTAAAATCTACTTCTGCGCCCCCTTCCGCTGCAGCCAGAGCAGCATTTAGTCGCTCCGCCGATGCGTCACCCGCCCCTGCGGCGGATGCTTCTTCTACATCTGCGGGAAGGAACCTCTCCTCCAACGCTAGAAGGGATTCGATCAAATCATCTGGCCCTTCATCGGGCCGATAACCATTGACAGCTTCCAGGCGGCGCCAAGCAGCGATATCTTGGTCGGCCCGTTCATCTTGCAGCGCCCGAAGCAAAGCCGAAAGAGGATTCCTTTGTTCCCGTGGCACGATGTCACGCGCATTCTCAAGCATGCTGTCAATAGCCACTTCGAATGCCGCCGCCGGAACATAGGTGATCGCATTGGTCAAAAACCTCACCGGCCCAACGATGCCGGGTGGATCCGCTTTG
Source organism: Nitrospirillum amazonense (assembly GCF_007828045.1). GTDB lineage: Bacteria > Pseudomonadota > Alphaproteobacteria > Azospirillales > Azospirillaceae > Nitrospirillum > Nitrospirillum amazonense_C. The sequence goes on from NZ_VITN01000032.1 coordinate 20,294, forward strand.
CTGATCAGCATTACGCGCTCGCGATCACCCCAGAGCGTCACGTTGGGCCACGCATTGCCATGACCAATAGCCGTCATTTCGTGGGCCATGCGCCACTCAGCAGAGAGCTTAACCGGCTTGCTTTCCCAGCGGTGGCGCCACCAGTTGTCCGCAAACCAGAAAGCCAGCGGCGCGCTTGGGCAACACAGGGAATAAGAGGCATTCGGGCTGTTACCGCGCACCAGACGCGTTAGTACCGTTTCGCCAATCGCGATCCTCAGATTGATGCTGCCGCTAGAGTCCAACGGCTCAACGGGCGTTAGTTGGATGCTCAGATCATTCATGGCTGGAATCCATAGAAATTAGCGCAACGGTCGGCAGCATCCCGGTCGGCCTGCGCGCCACTCCGGATGGCCCAATTTGCGAAGCGCTCCCACACCTGCTTCGCGAAGGAATCGGTGGGCAACAGTGGATAGCCGTGCCACTCGTTAAGTCCGGTATTGGTGCTCATTAATTCATAGATCCAGCCGCTGTCATCAACGGTCCATATTAGGTTCCCGACAAGGCCAGCACTTTGGGATCGAAGGAACAGGTCCGGAATTCTCACCATGTCAGATTTACCAAATCCGGCATGCTCATCACACAAAGACCGATCTGTGTCTGCGCCATGATAAGGACCAGCGTTATATAGATATGGATTCCGTTTATGTTTGCCGGAACAGCCATACCGAATGCCTAAGAACCGTGCCGTAAGATGGTGAGCGGTCGGGTTCGGATCAAGCTGCCGGGTGCGATGGTCGTCATTTCGCTTCGGTAGGTTGGCTCGAGTTGTCGGCTTTCTCATCTTGCTGATGACCAACCCAAGGTTATTAATTCGCGAATATTAAAGACCTCCAGCTTTACGATCCCCTCTGGGATGGAGGGTGCGGGCTGAAATCCTACTCCGCCGCCAGGCGTCGGTCGCCCGCGCGTGCCAGGGCGAAGGCGTGGATGGCGCGCATCAGGTCTTCCAGGTCGTGGGACAGGCGCCAGTAGCCGTCGTGGCGCTCCAGCGTTTCCTCGTCCATGTACAGGCGCCGGTCGATTTCCAGCTGCAGGCTGTTGCGCCCCCGGGTGGGGATACCGTAGCGGCGCACCAGCTCCACGCCCTTGTAGGGGTCGTTGTGGCGCACGCGATAGCCCATGCCGCGCAGGGTGGCGGCCACGAAGCGGCTGAAGGACGGATCGCAGCAGACGCCGTCGCGATCGCCCAGCACGAAGTCGGCGCCGGCATCGCCGGTGCCCAGGGTGGGCATGGAATGGCAGTTGATGTGCCAAACCTGGCCGAAGCGGGCGTGCAGCCCGTCCAGCGCCGCCTTCAGCTGGGCATGATAGGGACGCCAGTAGCGCTCGATGCGGGCCTGCACCTCCTGCACCGTCAGCTTGGCGGCGTACAACGCCTCCCCCGGGCGGCTGACGGTACGCACCAGGCCCATGCCATGGCGGCTTTTCTCCGACGGATTCAGGGGGCCGGGCCAGGGGTCGGCCAGGCAGGCGGGGTCGATGTCGTCCTCCGCCCGGTTCACGTCGATGTAGCTGCGCGGGAACAGGGCCTGCAGCAGCGTGGCGCCCAGGGCCGGCGCGCGGGCGAACAGCTCATCCACATGCGCGTCTTCCGACTGGCGCAGCAGCATCAGCGGGCAGCGCGGGGTGAAGCCCAAGGGATAGGCGGAACCGCTGTGGGGCGAGTCATAGACGACGGGAACGGGCATGCCTTCCGGATCGTGGCGCACCAGCACGTCGTCTATGATGAATTTCATGCCACCCTCACAACCGCCGATGTCGGAGGCAACAAAGCCAGCCGCCACAAGCTTTTACCATAGCGCAGGCTGGGGCATCCCGTCCCTTTCCTTGACGCGTCGGACCCGTCACTATTGCTCAACCAGCCCAATACGGAAAAGGCAGCCATGGTTCCAAGGGGTTCGGACCCGACAGTCTGGGATGGATGCTCGTGATGTGGGACCGGTTCAGCCAGCCCCCCGGCCCCGCCACGCCCGAGCCGCCGCTGGCCATGCCGGACCTGCGCGCCCACCGCATGGGCAACACCGGCGTTCCCTATGTCTGGCGGTTCGAGGCCAAGGCCGAGGGCCCCCACGTGGCCGTCGTCGCCCTGATGCATGGCAACGAGCCTTGCGGCGCCGTGGCCTTGGACCGGCTGTTGCGCCGGGGGCTGCGGCCGGCGCGCGGCACCTGGACCCTGGCCTTCGCCAACACGGATGCCGCGGCGGGCGGGCGCCTGTTCGGGCCGGCGGGCACGCCGGCGCGCTATCTGGATCGCGACATGAACCGCCTGTGGGCCGGCGCCAGGGCGGAGGTGCCCGCCCGGGGCCCGCCGCCGGTCTACCCCCAGGGGCGGGAACAGGCGCGCGTGGCAGCCATCGCCCCCTGGATCCTGACGGCGGACCTGTTGCTGGACCTGCATTCCATGCAGGTGCCGTCGCCCGCGCTGACCCTGTGCGGCCGCTCTCCCCGGGCCCGCGCCCTGGCGGTGGCGCTGGCCGATCCCGGCTGGGTGGTGGCGGATGACGGGCATGCGGATGGCCTGCGCCTGATCGACCATCCCCGCTTCTCCGCCCCGGGTGGCAGCGCCGCCGCCATCCTGATAGAATGCGGCCAGCACTCGGCCCCGGCCGCCGGCGTCCAGGCCTGGCGCGGCCTGATCCGCTTCCTGGCGCAGTCGGAAACCCTGGACGCCGCCACCGCCCGCACCCTGCTGACGGAGGCCAACGCCCCCACCACGCCGGCCAAGCCCACCGTGGTGGACGTGACCCACGTCATCCAGGCGGAAACGGATGAATTCGCCTTCGTGAAGCAATTCCAGGGGCTGGAGCGTATCGCCGTCGGCGGCACCCTGTTGGCCTTGGACGGCAAGCGCGCCCTGCATACACCCTACGACGACTGCGTGCTGGTCATGCCCACGCGCACGCCACGCCGGGGGCAGACCACGGTGCGGTTGGGGCGGATCGTTTAGTTTTCCCGTCACGCGGCATGCGGCGGCCATGAGGCCCCGCCGCGCCCGTCTTCACATGAACTGGGCGCGGTTCAGCAGATCATAGAAATTGCGCAGCACGGCAGCCCTTTCGGCCTCCGTCGCCAGGCCCTCGACGAACTTGGTGTCGAAATTGGGCTGGCGCAAATGGGTGATGATCTGGTCGCGCACGATGCGCCGCGCCTTGGGGCTGGCCAGCACCTCCGCCCCCGCGAACTGCACCAGGCGGGTGGCGCGCACCCGCAGGCTGGCGGACGGGTCGTCCAGCCGCTCGATCACCCGGCCGTCGATGATATAGGTCGCCACCAGGTCATCCAGGCGCGCGCCCAGCTTTTCGCCCATGTCACCCGGCAGGGCGTCGCCCTCCGTCACCAGGCGATAGAGTGCGGCGCTGGCCTCCATCTTCGGCTTCAGCGCCAGGGTGCGGTCCACCAGATCGTTCAGGCCGCCCACACGGTTGGCGATCTCCAGGGCCTGGGCGGCGATGGCGGCCCCGTCCTTGGCGCCCAGGTCCGACCGCGCCAGGCAGGCCAGATAAGCCAGCCGCTCCGCCCCCGTGGGCAGCAGCTGCAGCACCGATTCCAACGCCAGCCGGCGCCCCTCGGCCCCGCCCTGCTCAATGAAGCGGAGATAGCCCATCAGCACCGCCTCGGCCATGGCCGGGCCGCCCAGCAGTCCGTCGGGCCGCATCAGGCGGGTGACCAGGTTGCGATACTTGGCGATCTGCTGCAGGGGCTCGCCGTGCGACAGGCGCTGGGAGCCCCGCACCTGGCGGCGCAGGAAATCCAGCAGCACCACGCGTGTTTCATTGCCGTGGGGCCCCGCCACCCAGCGGCTGATGGCCGCCGTGCAAGGCGGCGACATCTCGATCTCCTGGGGCTCGAAGGTACCGCTGACCAGGTCGATCATGCGGTTCAGGGCCGTCATCAAGTCCGGTTGCCGGCCCAGCATGTCGCGCACCATGTCGGGCGCGCCCAGCACGTCGGCCAGCAACTGGTCCAGCAGGGCCGCGTCATCGGCCGGCAGGCTGTCGTCCGACGCCAGGTCGATCAGCAACTCCGCCTTGCCCAGCAAACCACGAATGTTCACCAGGTCGCGGCAGACGATGACCTTGCCCAGGTAGGCCGCCTCTTCCGCCGCCACGTCCGGGCTGGCGGCCGTGGCCGTTCCCAGGATCTCGTCCACCTGGCGCATGGTGGCGGCGAAGCCGATCTCCTTGGGGTACGGCAGGGCGCGGTTGGCCACGGCCTTCTCCGCCCGCTGGCGCAATTCCTCCAGCACGCCCAGGATGACGTCGCGGCGGGCGCGGCTGTCCTCCCCTGTCTCCTTGCTCTGCAGGGTGGCGATGCGGCTGACGGCGTTGGGGACCAGCGCCTCGAAGTTCAGGACGCGCTTGGCCTCGCCGGCGTTGTGCAGCAATTCGGACGCGGTGACACCCTTCTCATCCAGGTACTGGCGCAGCACGCGGGAGATCAGCACCCGGCTGTCGAAGGCCAGGTACTCCTGCGGCACCTGGCAATAGTGCGCCTTCTCTACCGGCACCGGAGCGATGGCGCGCTTGGGCTCCTGTCGGTATTCGGTGTGGATGACGGTGTCTACCGTCTCCCCGCCCCGACCGGGACGGATGAATTCACGGATGATGCGGACGGCGGTGCGGTTGGGCAGGATGCGCGCGGCCAGCGCCCGGGCATCCTCCTCCTTGCGGCAGATCTGCTCAGTGATCCAATGGTCGTCCTTCAGGTATTGCACCTCGAAGGAGACGCCACGCGGCTCGCTCAACGGTGGCGGCCGGTCGGCCTTGTCCTGCAGCAACCCGAAGACCATCGCCCGCCCCAACCGGCAATAACGCCCGGTGGGCGGGGAAGCCCTTCCCCGCCCGACCCAGGCCATCTTCCGGCCCATTGGCAGCCCCGCCACTAAGCCGAACGCACCACCGATATATGGATGCTGCCTAAAAGGTGACGCCGCTCAGGTGGGTAGTCAACCGAATGATGTATGCCCAGCGGGGGAGGTGGCCGCTTTTCTACCCCGATTGAACAGGGTGTTAACGCTCCGGCTTGCCCTTGGTCCAGGTGGGGTTGGCGTTGAACAGCGGCACCGTGGAAATGGCCATCTTGGCCGACGCGTCCTTCACCTGGCGGCTGTAGACGACGTAGATCAGGGTGTCGTTGGCGCGGTCATAGATGCGCCGGACGGCGATGGACTTGAAGATGAGGCTCTTGCGCTCGGAAAACACCTCCTCCCCATGCTTGGAGGTGTCGATCTTGCCGATGACGATGGAGCCCGTCTGCCGGCAGGAGATGGAGGTGTTGGACGGGTCCTCGAACCAGTTGCCCTTGCGCAGCCGGTCGATGACGCTGCGCGAGAAGCTGACGATATGGCAGGTGACGCCCTGGATGTCCGGGTCGGGCACCGCCTCCACCGTCAGTTCGTTGCCCGTCCAGTCATTGCTGAACGACCCCACCTCGTCGGCGCGGGCGGCCCCCGCCGCCAAGCCGGCGAACGTCAGGGCCGCGGCGAGCAGCAGGCGCCTCAATTGGTCAGGTCTTCCATGGTCTGGCGGACGATCTGCACGATCTGGCCGCCGCGGCCGGCCACATCGAAGCCGGCAGCACTGCTGATGACCGACAGCTCGATCTCCGTCGTTGGGGCGTAACGGGCGATCTCCGCCACCACGACGTTGGACAGGACCTCTTCCCTGTCCACGCCCAGCGACTTGGCGACCTCGGTCCGCCAGCTGTTGATGGCGGAGATGATGGCCGATTCGATCTGGGCGGTCTCCTCCTTGCGGCGCAGGTCCCGGTACTGGACCAGCACGCGCCAGGCCCCCTCGGCATAGGCGGTGTCGATGCGCGAAACCTCCACCGTGCGCAGGAACGAGGCCAGGCGGGTCTCGTCCTCGTCATGCGTGGCGTCACGAATGGAGAAGGTGCGGATTTCCAAGGTCATGCGCTATCCCGGTCAGAGGGCCCGGAGGGGTCCGCCCGGCACCGGGCCGGCGGGCCACATCCATGGATACCCGGCAATATAACCGAGGCAGGGGCGCTTGACAGGGGGCTGAGGCACCGCCGCGATGGTTTTTCGGGGTTGGCTTGCGGATTTTCGCCTCGCGCCCGCCTGCGGATTTCACTATCACCAGCCCGATCGTTCGCCAGCCGACGGGTCCCCACGGGGCCCCGGCATCCCGGCGGACGGTCCCCTTCCGCCGCCGCTGCCAAGGAAAACGACCCATGCCCACGATCCACGTTATCGATGCCGATGGCGCGGAGCACGTCATCGAGGGGGATGTGAAGGCCTCCGTGATGGAAAACCTGTGCGATCACGACCTGCCGCTGGACGCCGACTGCGGCGGTTCCTGCGCCTGCGCCACCTGCCACGTCCTGGTGGACGCCGGCTGGGCCGCCCGCCTGCCCCAACCCAGCCTGGATGAGCAAGCCTTGCTGGAGGAGGAGCCGACCTACCAGTCCGGCCGCTCGCGCCTGTCCTGCCAGATCGACTTCAAGCCCGAGCTGGACGGCCTGCGCCTGACCTTGCTGCCGCGCCGTTGAGGTCGGTGACCGCCTAAAGACAAAGGGCGCTGGTGATCCCTCACCGGCGCCCTTCGCATTTATGGGGTCGGTCGACCTCAGGCCTTCTTGGCCAGTATCCGCTCGGACGCCAGTTCCGCCAGGATGCTCCAGCGGGACAGCGAGATGAAGTGGGAATAGACCAGGCCCAGGTAGCCGCGCTTGCGCCAGTCCAGGAACACGTCGTCCGGCAGCTCGTTGAACTTCTTCTCATCGATGATGGTGAAGCCCGTGAGGGTCATGCGGCTGTTATCGTGCGACAGCGTCAGGTCCAGGCGCTGTTCCACCAGCAGGCCGCGGTCGTGCAGTTCCTTGCAGAAGGCGCTGGTCGCCACGGCGGACTGGTTGAAGGTGGCGCAGAAGTTCAGGGCGTCGTTGCCGGCGGCACCGGCCTTGTCCCCCTCGAACAGGGGGACGTCGCCGTCCGGCCCCACCAGGTTGGCGTCCTCTTCCAGGCACAGTACCAGGCGCTCGCGATCCGGCGTCTCCATCATCAGGAAGGGGTAGCGGCGGACATAGGCCGGGATCGGCGTGTTCTTCCGCCAATTGCCCTCGCCGTCCACGAACAGGTTCTCGTCCGGACGCACGCCGGTCAGGACCACCGCGGCCGGGTTGTTGCCCAGGGTGAAGACGATGGGGTAGTGGCCGTTGAGAGAGATGAACTCCTCGCCCACGATCGGAATGGCGTTGGCGTTGGCGGCGTAAGAGAACGTCCGCTGCTGCTTCAGCTTCCAGTCCCCGTGACGGCTGATATCGACGGGAACGGGCTCCCGGTAGAACGGAGGCATCTGGCCGGCTTCGGAATTGGCGGCGGCGGCGTCGGTCATGGCGAAAGGTCCTGGTTTACCGGTTAAATTCAAACTGACCGGGAATTGGACCCTGATGTGCGCGCCCTCTCCCCCGACAGGATGGGCTCTGGAGTGCCGGAATTGTATGCGTGAGTCAACAGCCCCGCGACCCAGCCATGACTTGGACGCGTGACGAACTGTGACATTTCCGGCTTCGCGCCGCCCCTGTCAGCGGCTGCGCAGCGTGGCCTTCTTGCGCTGGGTGTCCACCTCCTGCTCACCCAGCCAGATGACCAGCGTGGCGGCGCCGGAGATGATCTGCAGCACCTTCTCAGCCTTGGCCGGCATGCGGATCTTGCGCGTCATGCAGTAGCTCACCAGCGCCGCGGCCACCTCCATCTCGGCGAAGGTGGCCTCATGCATCTTGCCGTAGTCGTCCTCGATGGGAAGCTGCACGGTGATGGGCGGTCCCTCGACGATGACGGGGTCCTTCACCATGCCCACGGGCAGCTTGCGATTGAGGCGCCCCGTGAATTCCACGATCGCCGTCATCAGCTCCCGTTCGGTGAAGCTGATCGCGCGCAGCTCCTGCATGCCCCGTCCCCTTGGATACCAATGCCCCTGATTGGGGCAACCGGCATCATATAGGCGGGCCGACACCCAAGTCACCCCCACCGTAAGGATCATAATCATCCTGATTCACAACGAAAAAGGCCGGCCGCCCACCGGGGCGCCGGCCTCTTCCGTCATGGTCTTCGAAACCTCAGGCGACCTTGGCCATGCCCTTGGCGCGGCCGGCGGCCAGGCGTTCCCGCGCCATCTGGTCCGCCACCTCGTTGGTGGGCCGGTCCTCGGCGTCGGCGCGGCGGAAGATGTCCGCCAGCGTGCCGTGGATGGCCTCCACCTTCGCCAGGATGGCTTCCTTGCTGTAGGTGCCTCCGACCTCGCCCGCGACGTTGATGATGCCGCCGCCGTTGATGACGTAATCGGGGGCGTAGAGCACGCCCAGGGTCCGCAATTGCCGGCCGATGGCGTCCACCGACAGCTGGTTGTTGGCACCGCCGGCCACCACCTTGGCCTTCAGCTGGGGCAGCGACTGCTCATTCAGCACACCGCCCAGGGCGCAGGGGGCGAAAACATCGACGTCCTGGGCATGGATGACGGAGGGATCCACGGCCGTGGCGCCGTGGCGGTCGACCACCCGCCTCACCTGGTCGGCGAAGATGTCGCTGACGACCAGGACGGCGCCGTCGTCGGCCAGGCGCTGGCACAGGTGACTGCCGACATTGCCCAGGCCCTGCACGGCGACGCGCACACCCTTCAGGCTGTCCGTGCCCAGTCGGTGCTTTACGGCGGCCTTGATGCCCAGGTAGACGCCATAGGCGGTGAAGGGCGACGGGTCGCCGCTGGCGGCGGCGCCGTGGTTCAGGCCGGCCACATGCTTGGTCTCGCGGCCCATGACCTGCACGTCGGCCACGGTGATGCCCACGTCCTCCGCCGCGATGTAGCGACCGCCTAGGCTTTCCACCATACGGCCGAAGGCGCGGAACAGCGCGTCGGACTTGGCGGTCTTGGGGTCGCCGATCAGCACCGACTTGCCCCCGCCCAGGGGCAAGCCGGCCATGACGTTCTTGTAGCTCATACCGCGCGACAGGCGCAGAACGTCCTTCACGGCGTCGGCCTCGGTCGCGTAAGGCCACATGCGGCAGCCACCGCAGGCGGGCCCCAGGGTGGTGTCGTGGACGGCGATGATGGCCTTGAGGCCACTCTCCGGGTCACGGCCGAACAGGACCAGCTCGTGATTGTCGAAATCCGGAGCGTCGAACAGCATGGGGGCACTCTCCTGCCTGGGGCCCGGAACCATGGCGCCGGGCCGGTGATCCGGCCCATGGCGCATGCGGCGGGGGCGGAACTGTCTGCGGGACGAAGCTTAGGGGCGGGACCTGGGCCGGTCGATTTCGTTGTTTTATTGCGCGGCGCAGCTTTGGCGAACACTCAGGCGTCCGCCGTGCAATGTCCTGTCGCGCCGCCGGCGCCGCGACTGGAACTCCCCCGGAATCGGGTCGCGGTGGGATGGAAATTGCCGGCTCAGCGGCCGACGCGCAGGCCCGGCGGGCGGCTGGGGCGGGCGGCGGCCTCCCCCAGGCGGGGCATGACACGGCCATCGGGCAGGCGCGTGTCCTCACCACCCAGCGAAGGCTCACGCCGGACGTCGCCTGGCCGGCCTCGCTTGGGTGCCTTGCGGCTGGGGCGGCGGCCGCTCCACCACCAGATGCCGGCCATCAAGGCCAGCAGGGCACCGACGAAACCCAGCAGGGCGTTGCGCGCCCAGTCCGGCGCGGTGATCTCGGTCGGCGCCTGCTCCGGCGTGTCGCCGGTGGACTGTGTCTCCACCGCGATGCGGCCGGCGCCGGTGGTGCTGGTGGCGTCCAGGCCCGGGGCCGGCTGAGCATTCGCAGTCCCGCCGGGGCGCTGGGTCACGGACGGCGGAGGCAAGTCGGCGGACGCGCCCGCCGGGGCGGAAGCACCCGGGTTGCGCGACACGCTCAGCACCGTACTTTCCTGACTCTGGGCGCCCTTTTCCACCCCCACGGCGGAACGGGCGGCTTTGGGCTGCACGTCCTCTTCCTTCAGGCGCGGCTGAGAGGCCCTGGCGCGGCTGGTGGGATCGGCCAGATTGCCGACGGTCTTGTCCACCGGGCGGCCCTCCATCATGTGGGCGATGGTGTCCTGGTCCAACTTGCCGGTGACCTTCAGTCCCTCGGCCTTCTGGTATTGCCTCAACGCGGCGATGGTGGGCGGGTCCATGCGCGAGGAGGCGCGGCCCTCATACAGCTCTTTTTCCTTCAGGATGTTCTGGGCCCACTGGATGGTGGCGCTGTTGGGCTCACCATTGGTGTCACCCGGGGCGGCCAGCGCCAGGCCGGCGCCCGCCGTGGTCAGCATCACCGCCGCGATGGCAGAGGCGAACAAGGGCCGGCGGGCATCGAACATCGCGAAACTATCCTCTTTCCAGGTCACGTCACGGCAGGGGAAACTTCGGATCAGCGTGTTACAATTCACGCCACTTTGCCATGCGCATTTTAGCCGCCGGCCCCCGTGCATGCTGCATTGCGTCCAAACGAAGTGGGTATCTCTGACGGCGACTTTGGAGGCGCCCGGCGACAACCGCCCCAAAATCAACCGTCATTGTGTGAAAATAAAGGCGTCGGGGACCATAACGTTCCCCGGCCGGACGCCAGACAAGACAACGAACCAAGACAACAAACGGAAAACGCCGATGACTGTGCACCCCGAGGCCGAGAGCTGGCCACTTGAAGACACGCCCACCCTGGACCGTGGCGTGCTGACCGCCCACATCAACGACTTGGGGGCGGAGCTGGTGCGCCAGATCGCGGAGAAATACCTGGACGACGCGCCGTCCAGCGTGGCGGCGGTGCGGGCGGCCCTGGAGGCGCAAGACCTGCCCCTGCTGCGGAAGCTGATCCACCGCCTGGGCGGCGGCGCGCAGACCGTCGGGCTGGCCGCCCTGTCGGCCCAGGCCCGCAAGGCGGAGCATGCGCTGCGCCAGGGCCACAACGACGAAGGCATCCGCGAGGCCACCCGCCTGCTGGCCCGGGTCGGCAGCGACTTGGCCGTGCTGGATGAATTCCGCGCCAGCCTGAAGGGCTGATGCCCACCCCTTAAAATGAAACGGGCCCGATCCAGCCGGACCGGGCCCGTGACGTTTTTGGACTTTGCCGCGGCGGTTACGCCGGGCCGGTGACGTCGGCGCCCAGGCGATAGCCCAGGCCCTTTTCCGTCAGGATCAGGCGCGGCTGGGCGCCGCCGTCGTTCATCTTGCGGCGGAGGCGGCTGACCAGCACGTCGATGGTGCGGTCGCTGGGATTGCGGTCGGTGCCGCTGACGGCGTCGATCAGCTGGTCGCGCGTCACCACCCGGCCGCCGGAACGGACCAGCAGGGCCAGCAGCTCGAACTCGCCCCGCGTCACCCGCACCTCGACTCCCTGGGTGTCGATCAGGCGGCGACGCGCCAGGTCGATGGTCCAGCCGCCGAAGCGGCGCACGGTGCCCTCGGCCCGGCGCATCTTGCTGGGATGGGTCCGGCGCAGCAGGTTGCGCGCCCGGGCCAGCAGCTCACGCGGGTTGGGCGGCTTGGTCACATAGTCATCGCCACCGGTTTCCAAACCGAAGACACGGTCGTCCTCATTGGCGCGCCGGGTGACGATGATGATGCCGACGTTGGAAATCTCGCGTATGTCGCGGGCGATGGAGAAACCGTCCTCGTCCGGCAGTTCGATGTCCAGCAGCACCAGATCGGGGGGTTGCCGGATGATGGCTTCCCGCGTCTGCTTGCCGTTGGCCGCCTCGGCGATCATGAACCCGGCCTGATGAAAGTATCCCCCAGCAAGGCCCTGGTCGCCGGCTCGTCCTCAACGATCAGGACCAGCGGCGCTTCCACACTCTCCGTCATGACTCTTCCAACCCCCCTGCCGGCCATTGCCCCAAATGCACCGCCGGACGTTGGCGACAGAATGTCCCTCGCGGGCCGCCAACGCAAGTCCCTGGCGAACCAGGGCTGTGCGGCCTTGCTATAGGGAAAAAGGCCAGGAAGGAATCGCGAAAAGCTCCCCCAAAAGAACGAGGCGGGCGCCCATGGCCAATCGCCACATGTACCCGCCCCCGTCCGGACCCTACCGCCCAAGGTGTTCCAAGCCCGAGTCTTTGCCCGAGTCTTGGGGTATGACGCGCCGTTGCTGGTCAGCCGCCGAGGCCCAGCAGGTCAGCGTTGCCGCCGAAGGCGGTGATGTTCACGGTCAGCGTCTTCTCGGTGGCGAAGCGCAGCAGATAGTGCGGGCCGCCGGCCTTGGGACCCGTGCCGGACAGGCCGTGACCGCCGAAGGGCTGCACGCCCACGACCGCGCCCACCATGTTGCGGTTGATGTAGGTGTTGCCGCAGTTCAGGCGCCGTAAGATCTCCTGCGCCCGGCCTTCCAGACGGCTGTGCACGCCCAGGGTCAGGCCATAGCCGGTGGCATTGATGTCGGCCAGCACCTGGTCCAGGCTGTCGGCCTTCCAGCGCACCAGGTGCAGGACGGGGCCGAACACCTCGCGCGGCAGGCGCTTCAGACTGTCGATCTCATAGAGGCGCGGCCCGAAGAAGGTGCCGTTGGCGAGATCCGCGCCGGTGGGGCAGGCGTAGACCAGTTTGGCCTCGTGGTCCATGCGCTCGGCATGGGCCACCAGGATCTTGCGGGCGCCCTCGTCGATGATGGGGCCGACGTCGGTGGCCAGGTCCATGGGGTCGCCCAGGGTGACCAGCTGCATGGCGCCCTTCAGCAGATGGGCCATCTGGTCGGCCACGTCGTCCTGCACGAACAGGACGCGCATGGCGGAGCAGCGCTGGCCCGCCGACTGGAAGGCGGAGGTGATGCAGTCGTCCACCACCTGCTCCAGCAGGGCGGTGCTGTCGACGATCATGGCGTTCTGGCCGCCGGTCTCGGCGATCAGGGGGACGATGGCGCCATCGCGGGCGGCCAAGGCCCGGTTGATGAGGCGGGCGGTCTCGGTGGAGCCGGTGAAGGCCACGCCGCCGATGCGGGCGTCGGCCACCAGGGCCGCCCCCACCGTCTCGCCATCACCCGGCAGCAGATGCAGGATGTCGCCCGGCACGCCGGCGCGGTGGAACAGGCGCACGGCGCGGGCGCCGACCAGGGTGGTCTGCTCCGCCGGCTTGGCCGCCACGGCGTTGCCGGCGGCCAGCGCCGCCGCCACCTGGCCGGTGAAGATGGCCAGGGGGAAGTTCCACGGGCTGATACAGACAAAGGTGCCGCGACCATGCAGCGACAGCTCGTTGCTCTCCCCCGTCGGGCCCGGCAGGCGGGTGGGCGCGCCGAACTGCTTGCGGGCAAGGTCCGCGTAATAGCGGCAGAAGTCCACCGCCTCGCGCACCTCGGCGACGGCGTCGCCCCAGGTCTTGCCGGCCTCGCGGATCAGGATGCCCAGCAGGGCCGGGGTGTCGGCCTCCAGCGCGTCGCCCATGGCGTCCAGGATGCGGGCGCGCCCCTCGCCGCCCAGCGCGTCCCAGCCCGGCTGGGCCTGGGCGGACAGCGCCAGGGCGCGGTCGATATGCTCGGCCGTGGCGTCGGCGGTGGTGCCCACGGCGCGGGTGCGATCGGACGGGTCCAGCACCGGTCGGGCCTTCTGGCCGGCCAGGTCCTGGCCGCCGACAATGGGGCCGGCCGTCCAGGCCTGGGCCAGGGCGGCGTCGATGCCGGCGCGCAGGGTCCGCACCGTGGCCTCGTCCGTCAGGTCGACACCGCGGGAGTTGGCGCGGTCGTCACCATAGAGCTTGTCGGGGGTCGGGATACCGGCATGACGCAGCACGGGCAAAGCCTCCAAAAGGGCGATCGGGTCGGCAACCACCTGGCCCACCGGGATGGCCGGGTCCATGTAGGCGTTGACGAAATTGCTGTTGGCGCCGTTCTCCAGGAGACGGCGGACGAGATAGGGCAACAGGTCCTCATGCGTGCCGACGGGCGCGTAGATACGCACGCGCGGCACGTTCTTCAGGCGGTCCCGCGCGGCGGCGTACAGCAGGTCGCCCATGCCGTGCAGGCGCTGGAACTCCAGGTCGCGGTTGTCGCCGGCCAGGTGCAGGATGGCGGCGATGGTGTAGGCGTTGTGGGTGGCGAACTGCGGGTAGATGGCGTCCTTGGCCGCCAGCATCCGCCGCGCGCACACCAGGTAGCTGAGGTCCGTCGCCGCCTTCTTGGTGTAGACGGGGTAGTCGGTGTGGCCCTGGGTCTGGGAGAATTTGATCTCCGTGTCCCAATAGGCGCCCTTCACCAGGCGCACCATCAGCCGGCGCCCGGCGGAACGGGCCAGCGCCGCCAGCCAGTCCACCAGGTGGGCGGTGCGCTTCTGGTAGGCCTGGATGGCCAGGCCCAGGCCGTTCCAGCCGGCGAGGTCGCCATCGCGCGCCAGCGCCTCCAGCAGGTCCAGCGAGATGTCCAGGCGGTCGGCCTCTTCCGCGTCGATGGTCAGGTTGATGTCCCAACGCTTGGCGGCCAGGGACAGGTCCTTCACGCGCGGCAGCAGCTGGGCCATGACGTCGGCGCGCTTGGCGAAGACATAGCGCGGGTGCAGGGCCGACAATTTGATGGAGACGCCGGGGGCGGCGTAGGGGCCGCGGCCCGCCGCCGCCTTGCCCACCGTGTCGATGGCGTTGAGGTAGGAGGCCTGGTAGCGGTCCGCCTGTTCCCAGGTGCGCGCGCCCTCGCCCAGCATGTCATAGGAATGGACGGTGCCCTCCGGCTTCGCCTTCCTGGCCTCCGCCACCGCCTCGGCGATGGTGCGGCCCATGACGAAGTGTTCGCCCATGACGCGCATGGCCTTCATCATGGCGGCGCGGATGACGGGCTCGCCCGAGCGCTGCACCAGGCGGCGCAGCAGGCCCGGAGCGTCCCCCTGCTTCTTGGTGTCGACCTCCACCACCCGGCCGGTCAGCATCAGGCCCCAGGCGGCGGCGTTGACGAAGGCGCTGTCGGACTGGCCCAGGTGCTGGTCCCACTGGCCCTTCGTGATCTTCTCGGCGATCAGCCGGTCGGCCGTGGCCGGATCGGCGATGCGCAGCAAGCACTCGGCGATGCACATGAGGGCGATGCCCTCTTGGTTGGACAGGCCGAACTCCTGCATGAAGGCGTCCAGGGGGCCCAGCTCCGACCGGCGGGCGCGGGCGGCGTTCACCACGTCCACCGCCTGGGCGTCGATGGCACGCCGCTCCTCCGCCGTCAGGCCGTGCGCCGCCAGCAGGGCGCGCACCGCCGTCTCCTCATTCACATGCTTGGCCCGGCGCAGGGCCGCACGGGGGCCGTCAAGGTCAGGCGTGGCCGGGGAGGATGCGGGAGAGGAAGCGGTCGCCTGGTGCATGACACTGCCTGGGGCTGGAATGGGCGGTTGATGTCACGGATTATGGCGAGATCGCCGGCATATTTCCCGCCAATTTGGTGAGTTTTTCAGTATATCATCCGGTCATGGGGCCCTTCGGACGATGAAAATATGACCCGCCAAACCGCCGACCAGTTGGACCGCATCGACCTGAACATCCTGCGCATCCTGCAGGAAGATGGGCGCCTGTCGAATGTGGAGCTGTCCCGCCGCGTGAACCTGTCCCCCACCCCCTGTCTGGAGCGGGTGCGGCGCCTGGAACGCGACGGCTATATCCAGGGCTACGCGGCGCGGCTGGACCCGGAACGGCTGGGCCGCAGCCTGATGGCCTTCATCGAGGTGCGGCTGGACCGCACCAGCCCCGACGTCTTCAAAACCTTCGCCGACGCCATCGCCCCCATGGACGAGATCCAGGAATGCCATATGGTGGCCGGCGGCTTCGACTATCTGATCAAGGTGCGGGTGGCCGACATGGCGGCCTACCGCGCCTTCCTGGGGGACAAGCTGTCCAGCATCCCGGGGGTGGCCCAAACGCACACCTATATGGTGATGGAAGAGGTGAAGTCGACGGCGGCCATACCCGTGCCGGTGCGGTAGGCAGGCCCTGGGGCTCCGGTCCTGGAAGCGGCGCTGCGATAGTTGCCAATTCGCAGGACAAAACTGCCAAGGTCGCAATTATTTAATCAACTTTAAATAATAACTGCGGCGAGGGCTGGTATCAGGTCGCCCGCATCGGCCCCTCCTCGCCACAGGATAGACCCTACCATGTTCCGGAGCATGTTGCTGCGCCGCACCGCCGTGCCGCTGATCCTTTGCCTCGCCCCGTTTGCTGCCCACGCGGACGACGCGCCGCCGGCGGATCAGATCCAGGAGGTGGTCGTCACCGGCTATGGCCATAGCCTGCAGACGGCCAGCGAGGTGAAGCGGCAGGCCGACCAGGTGGTCGACTCCGTCTCGGCCGAGGACATCGGCAAGTTCCCGAACCAGAACGTGGCGGAGGCGCTGCAGCTGGTCACCGGCATCACCATGACACGCAGCCGCAGCGAAGGCCTGGACATCGCCGTGCGGGGCTTCGCGTCCAACTTCCAGACCACGCAGCTGAACGGCCGCAGCATCGCGGTGAACGAGAACGTGGAAAACGGCGGCGTGAACGGCCGGCAGTTCCGCTACGACGTGCTGCCGTCCGAACTGGTGTCGCGCATCGACGTCCAAAAGTCGCCGACCGCCGACATGAACGAGGGCGCCATCGGCGGCAACATCAACATCCTGACCTTCCATCCCTTCGACCTGGGCACCACCGCCAGCGTCAACGCGCAGGGCAGCTACTCCGACCTGCGCGACCGCGTCGACCCCTCCGTGTCCGGCATCGCCTCTTGGGTGAACGCCAACCGGGACCTGGGCGTGCTGATCGCCGCCTCCTACATGGAACGGTCGGTGCGGCAGGATCGCGAATACAGCACGGGCTGGCAGATCACCAAGGCCTGGGATCCGTACTTCGGCGGCGACACCTGGACGCCCACCCGCATCCGCCCCACCATCGAGCAGGAGGATCGCCGCCGCTACACGGTGGACGGGGCCTTGCAGTGGCAGCCCAATGAGCATTGGGAAACCAATGTCGATGTGCTGTTCTCCCGCCTGAAGGACAATTACGACGAATACGGAATCGACTTCTATCCGGGCGACAGCGCGGTGAAGCCGGCGGCGGGCACCTTCACGGTCACGGACGGCACCATGGTGCGCGGCACCTTCAACAACGTCTTCACCATGGCGTCCCGCGAGACATCCGGCCAGCGCCACGACCTGTTCGCCGCCGGCCTGAACCAGAAATGGACTGATGGCCCGTGGACCGTGGACGGCGATTTCTCCTATTCCTCGGCGCACAGCGTCACCGACGACCCCATCCACCGCAGCCGGCTGCAGGCCTACCTGCCGCTGACCATGGATTTCACCCGGGGGTATGAGGCCGCCTATGACCTGGTGACCCCGGTGAACCTGAACAGCCCCGGCAGCTATGTCGGCCGTCGCCTGGAATACCGCGATGAGGACAGCAAGGATTACGATTGGGGTGGCCGCCTGGACCTCACCCGGGACCTGAACGTCGGCCCCCTGTCCAGCCTGGTGCTGGGTGGGGAATACCGGGAGCGGGAACGCGACTATTTCCGCCGCGACCTGGTGAGCGAGGCCGGGGTCAAGGGTGTTCCCGGCTCGGCCTTCCCCTCATCCCTGTTCGAATCCTTCCCCTATTCCGACTTCATGAGCGGGTTCAGCGGCAACTTCCCGCGCACCTGGCTGGTGCCGAACGGCCGCGCCTTCTTCGCCAGCTACTTTGACAATTCGCTGCTGAACACGCCCCTGACCGCCGCCGACCTGGCCAACGGCTTCAAAGTGACGGAAGAGACCGTGGCGGGCTACGGTCGGCTGAACATGAAGACCGAACTGGCCGGCATTCCACTCACCGGCAACGCCGGCGTGCGGGTGGTGGACACCCGGCAGGTCTCCAGCGGCTATGCCACCAACGGCGTCACCGCGACGCCGGTGCGCTATGAGAAGAACTACACCGACCTGCTGCCCAGCCTGAACGTGAAGGCCGACCTGACGGACGACTTGGTTTCCCGCTTCAGCGTGGCCCGGGTGCTGACCCGCCCGAACCTGGGTGACATTGCGCCGCGTCTCAGCATTTCCAACGACGCGCCGACCGGCAGCGGCGGCAACCCCAACCTGTCGCCCTACATGGCGACGCAGTACGACGCCACGCTGGAATGGTATTTCCGCAAGGACGCGTCGCTGACCGGGGGCATATTCTATAAGCAGCTGGACAGCTACATCACCGCCAAGAACACCGAGATCAACATCCCCGGCCGTGGCGACATCCGCGTCACCACCCTGGCCAACGGCGGCAATGCCGAGGTTAGGGGGTTCGAGCTGGCCTATCAGCAGGTCATGACCTTCCTGCCCGCGCCCTTCGACGGCCTGGGCCTGCAGGCGAACTTCACCCACGCCGATGTCACCACCCTGTTCGTCACCGGCACCCGCACCGTCAAGGACCAGCTGCCCGGCCTGTCGAACAACAGCTACAACCTGGTGGGCTTCTACGACTACGGCCCCTTCGGCGCCCGCCTCAGCTATTCCTGGCGCAGCGCGTACATGAGCGGGTTCGGCAACGAGGTCAGCTCGGACACCAATGTCGATGCCTACGGTACGCTGGACGCCAGCCTCAGCTACGCCATCACGGAAAACATCACACTGACCCTGGAAGGGACCAACCTGACCGGTGCCGCCCTGTACAACTACGGCAACACCACCACCCAGCCGCGGGAAATCTACTACTACGGTCGCCGCTACACCGCCGGCGTGCGGGCGAAGTTCTAGGCCCCCGCCTCAGGATGGCCTTCATCGAAGTGCGGCAGGACCGCGCCGGTCCCGATGTCTTCAAAATCTTCGCCTACGCCATCGCCCCCATGGACGAGGTCCAGGAATGCCACATGGTGGCCAGCGGCTTCGACTATCTGATCAAGGTGCGGGTGGCCGACATGGCGGCCTACCGCGCCTTCCTGGGCGACAAATTCTCCAGCATCGCCAGCGTGGCCCAGACCCATACCTATATGGCGATGGAAGAGGTGAAGTCGACAGCGGCCATACCGGTGCCGGTGCGGTGAGGCAAACACCCGATGTATCCGTTCAGCCTTGAGGGCCGGGTGACATGCCGAAGGCCAAAGGACAGCCATATTGACCAAGCCGCTGAGCGTCTGGCCGGGCTGTGGGAAAGTGGAATCGCTTTGGAACGTGAATCCGCTCGCAGAACAAAACTCAGAGCGAAGCGCGGTCACGCGCGCTTCGCTCTCCGAAACTATACCAATGAATCAAAAGGCTACCGAGGCAGACCGAGGCATGTAAACCGCCCCAGGGCATGCCCGAGAAAAATGCCCGGCACAGAACGCCACAAGATCAAGTCAAATCTGGTGTTCCGCCAAGAACTTGAGGGCATCTTCAGATCGCGCCTCTACATCAGATCGGAGGGCAACACAGTTACTTGCCTCACCACCGTAGGTCTCCGACAAATTCTTGTCAAATTTGCTCGAAAATTGCTCCCGACGTGCCGGATCTTTCATTTTTGAAATATACGCCTTTACCGAGGCAACCTCGCCTTTATCTCCCCACCCGCAGAACCGGGCAAGCTTGGTACGGCTGCTCACCGAGAGGATCGCAGAGTAAGCGTCCTCCACAAAAGCACCGCACATGGCGTTCAACGGCGCGCCTTTGTCCCCTGCGCGCTCACAATCCCAATCGGTGAAGGCGTTGTTAAACCAGTAAGCCACGGGATGGTAGTTTCTCCACCCGCCTTCCGACATGAATTTTGCCATCGGCTCGTTAGGGGGAACCTTATCCCCAGGCAGGAAAAAGGCGACAAGGCAGCCACTCTCACCCGAACAGACGGCGGCTAAAGCTTCATCATAGGCGGATCGATCCTTGGCCGCCGAGGGTGAAATCTGAATGAAGACGTTTCGAACGCCCGCCTCAAGCCCGCCAATCACCTGCCATTTCGGGGCATCCGCCACCGGCGAGACCTTATTCCCGGAAGCGGGATTTAAGGGGCCGCTCGCCCCCCCGCCACGCATGCCCCAGATCACAAAGCCCGCGATGGCCACCGCACAAATTGCCCCCGCGGCAAGAAGCCCCTTCTTCACATCCCCCTCCACGTCAAAGTCCCATTAAGAGAACTGGATGGTACGAATTCCCCTTGTGGATTAAAAGCATAACCAAGATACGCGGATAAATTCCATGAACGCCGGGACTAAAACTGACGACAGTCCGACGGGTCACAAGAAATCAGCCACCCCCTCCGCCGCCACCTGCGCCCCGCTGAAGCAGGCTTGCAGCAGATAGCCGCCGGTGGGCGCCTCCCAGTCCAGCATCTCGCCCACGGCGAAGACGCCGGGCAGGCGGCGCAGCATCAAATGGTCGTCCAGTTCGGTCAGCGTGATGCCGCCGGCGGTGGAGATGGCGCGGTCCAGGGGGCGGATGGCGGTCAGGGTGATGGGCAGGGCCTTGAGACGGGAAGCCAGCGCCGCCGGGGTGGCGAGGTCGGCGGGGGATGCCCCCTCGCGCAGCAGGGCGGGGAGGACGCCCTCCAGGCCTAAAGCCTTGCGCAGGCGGTTCTTCAGGCTTTCCGACGGCGGCGCCTTGGCCAGGCGCGCCGTGGCGGTGGCCACGTCCAGGTCGGGCTTGAGGTCGATGTGCAGCACCGCCTGGCCGTCGCGGGCGATGGCCTCACGCAAGGGCGCGCCCAGGGCGTAAAGGGCGCCGCCCTCCAGGCCGGTGCGGGTCACCACCGCCTCCCCCCGGCTGGTCTGGCCGGCGAAGGACAGGGCAATGCGCTTCAGGGGCTGGCCCTCCGTGCGCTCGATGAAGGCGGGGGACCAGGCGACGTCGAAGCCGGCGTTGGCGGCGCGGAAGGGGGCGAGGTCAATGCCCTTCACCGCCAGCAAGGCCGCCCAGCCGCCGTCGGAGCCCAGGCGCGGCCAACTGGCGCCGCCCAGGGCCAGCAGGGTGGCGTCAGCCCGCACCGTCCGGGGCCCGTCCGGCGTGTCGAAGGCCAGCGCGCCGTCGTCGGTCCATCCGGTCCAGCGGTGGCGGGCCTTGAGCGTCACGCCCAGGCCGTCCAGCCGGCGCAGCCAGGCGCGCAGCAGGGGGGAGGCCTTGAGGCCCACGGGGAACACGCGGCCGCTGCTGCCGACGAAGGTTTCGATGCCCAGGCCGTGCACCCAGGCACGCAGATCATCCGGCGTGAAGCGCCTGATCCACGGCGCCACCACGGGTGCGGCCTCGCCATAGCGGGTGAGGAAACGGTCCAGCGGCTCGGAATGGGTGATGTTCAGGCCGCCGCGCCCGGCCATCAGGAACTTGCGCGCCGGTGACGGCATGGCGTCATAGACGTTGACGGCAACACCCTTGCCGGCCAGCGCCTCCGCCGCCATCAGGCCGGCGGGTCCCGCGCCGATGACGGCCACCGCCGGGCGCCGCCCCTCTTGATCCGCCGTCTGCGGCACCGCTGAACCCCTTCGCTCCAATCCCAGGCCGCTTCTAGGCATGGGCGCCCGCCGCCGTCAATCCGCACCACCACAAAAGCACATGGCGTCCGCGTCCGATGCATCACATAAAGACATCTTTATGTTTGCATCTGTACCCCCAGATGACTAGGGTGGCGAACATTGTTACCTGGAACATACCCGGCGCCCCTGATGCCGGCGGAGTACGCGATCATGGCCCTGACCCGTTCCCAACGCCTGGCCCGCCTGCCGGACCTGCTGAAGCAGCGCATCCTGGTGCTGGACGGCGCCATGGGCACCATGATCCAAGGCTACAAGCTGGATGAGGCCGGCTATCGTGGGGAGCGGTTCAAGGACTGGCACCGCGACGTGCGCGGCAACAACGACCTGCTGAACCTGACCCAGCCGAAGATCGTGCGCGAAATCCACCAGCAGTATTTCGACGCCGGCGCCGACATCGTCGAGACCAACACCTTCAATTCCACCAGCATCAGCCTGGCCGATTACGGCATGGAGGATCTGGCGTACGAGTTCAACAAGGCGGGCGCCGCCCTGGCCCGCGCCGCCGGTGACGCGTTGGAGGAGATTGATCCGTCGCGCCCGCGCTATGTCGCCGGCGCCATCGGCCCGACCAACCGCACCGCCTCCATCAGCCCGGTGGTGACCGACCCCGGCTTCCGCAACGTCGATTTCGATGAGCTGCGCCTGGCCTACCGCACCCAGACCGAGGGCCTGATCGACGGCGGCGTGGACATGCTGCTGGTTGAGACCATCTTCGACACCCTGAACGCCAAGGCCGCCTTGTTCGCCGTGGATGAGGTCCTGGAGGAAAAGGGGCTGGAGCTGCCGGTCATGATCTCCGGCACCATCACCGACCGCTCCGGCCGCACCCTGTCCGGCCAGACGACGGAGGCCTTCTGGAACAGTCTGCGCCATGTGAAGCCGCTGAGCATCGGCCTGAACTGCGCCCTGGGCGCCGACCTGATGCGCCCCTATGTCCAGGAACTGAGCCGCGTCGCCGACACCTATGTCAGCGCCCACCCCAACGCCGGCCTGCCCAATGAGTTCGGCGGCTATGACGAGACGCCGGAGCAGATGGCCGACGCGCTGCGCCACTGGGCCGGCGACGGCCTGGTGAACATCGTCGGCGGCTGCTGCGGCACCTCCCCCGTGCATATCCACGCCATCGCCGAGGCGGTGAAGGGCATCACCCCGCGCCCGCCCGCCGACCGCCCGGCGCGCATGCGCCTGGCCGGGCTGGAGCCGTTCGAGATGCCGGCATTCTAACCCGCCCCACCCAGACCCAGGCGCCCCGCCCCTCGTTTCGCTTCCGGAATCAGCCGCCATGACCCAGCCCCGCACCGCCATCTTCATCAATGTGGGTGAGCGCACCAACGTCACCGGATCGGCCAGGTTCAAGAAGCTGATCCTGAACGGCGATTACGAGGCGGCCCTGGCCGTCGCCCGCCAGCAGGTGGAGGGCGGCGCCCAGATCATCGACGTGAACATGGACGAGGCCATGCTGGACAGCGAGGCCGCCATGGTCCGCTTCCTGCGCCTGATCGCCTCGGAGCCCGACATCGCCCGCGTGCCGGTCATGATCGACAGTTCCAAGTGGAGCGTGATCGAGGCGGGACTGAAGAATGTCCAGGGCAAGGCCATCGTCAATTCCATCAGCCTGAAGGAAGGCGAAGAGGCCTTCATCGCCCAGGCCAGGAAGGTGCGCCGCTATGGCGCCGCCGTGGTCGTCATGGCCTTCGACGAGAAGGGCCAGGCCGACACCGAGGCGCGCAAGGTGGAGATCTGCCGCCGCAGCTATGACGTGCTGGTCAACAAGGTCGGCTTCCCGCCGGAAGACATCATCTTCGACCCCAACATCTTCGCGGTGGCCACGGGCATCGAGGAACACAACAACTACGCCGTCGACTTCATCAACGCCACGCGCCGCATCCGCGCCGAGCTGCCGGGCGCCCACGTCTCCGGCGGCCTGTCCAACGTCTCGTTCAGCTTCCGCGGCAACGAGACGGTGCGCCAGGCGATGCACGCCGTGT
Source organism: Nitrospirillum amazonense (assembly GCF_007828045.1). Lineage (GTDB taxonomy): Bacteria > Pseudomonadota > Alphaproteobacteria > Azospirillales > Azospirillaceae > Nitrospirillum > Nitrospirillum amazonense_C. The sequence continues at coordinate 43,703 of NZ_VITN01000032.1, forward strand.
TCCTGTACCACGCCATCGCCGCCGGCATGGACATGGGCATCGTCAACGCCGGCGAGCTGCCGGTGTATGAGGACATCCCGGCCGAGCTGCGCGAGCGGGTTGAGGATGTCATCCTCAACCGCCGCGAGGACGCCACCGATCGCCTGCTGGAAGTGGCGGAGAAGTACAAGGGCGGCGGCGCCAGGAAGGAGGCGGACCTCAGCTGGCGCCAGGCGCCGGTGAACCAGCGCCTGACCCACGCCCTGGTGCACGGCCTGACCGACTGGATCGACGAGGATGTGGAGGAGGCCCGCCAGGCCGCCGACCGACCGCTGTCGGTCATCGAAGGCCCGCTGATGGACGGCATGAACGTGGTGGGCGACCTGTTCGGCGCCGGCAAGATGTTCCTGCCCCAGGTGGTGAAGTCGGCCCGCGTCATGAAAAAGGCCGTGGCCTACCTGCTGCCCTACATCGAGGCGGAGAAGGATGGGGCCGCCAACCGCAGCAACGGCAAGGTGCTGCTGGCCACGGTGAAGGGCGACGTGCACGACATCGGCAAGAACATCGTCGGCGTCGTCCTGCAGTGCAACAATTACGAGGTCGTGGACCTGGGCGTCATGGTGCCCTGCGCCAAGATCCTGGAGACAGCCAAGCAGGAGAAGGCCGACATCATCGGCCTGTCCGGCCTGATCACCCCGTCACTGGACGAAATGGTGTTCGTGGCCAAGGAGATGCAGCGCGAGGGTTTCCACCTGCCGCTGCTGATCGGCGGCGCCACCACCAGCAAGGTGCATACGGCGGTGAAGATCGACCCGGCCTACCAGGGCCCCGTCGTCCATGTCATCGACGCCAGCCGCGCGGTGGGCGTGGCCGGCAACCTGATCAGCCTGGCGGCCAGGGGCGACTATGCCCAGGGCGTGAAGGGCGATTACGCCCGCATGCGCGAGGCCCACGCCCGCGCCCAGGCCAACCGCGCCCGCCTGCCCATCGCTGACGCCCGCGCCAACCGGGCCCGGCTGGACTGGGCGGCGTATGAGGCGCCGCAGCCGCTGAAGCCTGGCCTGACGGTGTTCGAGGATTACGACCTGGCGGAGCTGGTGTCGCGCATCGACTGGCGCCCCTTCTTCCAGGCCTGGGAACTGGCCGGCACCTTCCCCGCCATCCTGGAGGATGCCGTGGTGGGCGAGGCCGCGCGCAACCTCTACGCCGACGCCCAAGCCATGCTGCAGCGGATCGTCGGTGAGAAGTGGCTGACGGCCCGCGCCGTGGTCGGCCTGTGGCCCGCCAACACCGTGGGCGACGACATCGAGATCTACGCCGACGCCAGCCGTTCAGCAGTCAAGGCCACGCTGCACACCCTGCGCCAGCAGATGGCGCGCGAGGCCGGCCGCGACCGGCCGCACCTGGCCCTGGCCGACTTCGTGGCGCCCAAGGAGACGGGTGTCGCCGATTGGATCGGCGGCTTCGCCGTCACCGCCGGCATCGGGCTGGAGGAACGCGCTAAGGCCTTCGAGGCGGCGCACGACGACTACAGCGCCATCCTGCTGAAGGCCCTGGGCGACCGCCTGGCCGAGGCCCTGTCGGAACGCATGCATGAGCGCGTGCGCACCGAGCTGTGGGGCTACGCCGCCGGCGAGAGCCTGAGCAACGAGGACCTGATCGCGGAGAAGTACCGCGGCATCCGCCCGGCCCCCGGCTACCCCGCCTGCCCCGACCATACGGAGAAGGGCATCCTGTGGCAGTTGCTGGATGCGGAGAACAACACCGGCATCACGCTGACCGAGAGCTACGCCATGACCCCCACCGCCGCCGTCAGCGGCCTGTACTTCGCCCATCCGGACGCCAAGTACTTCGGCCTGGGCAAGGTGGAACGCGACCAGGTGGCGGACTATACCGCGCGCAAGGGCATGGACATGGCCACCATGGAACGCTGGCTGGCCCCCAATCTGAACTACGAGCCCGCCACGACGGATGGCGTGGCGGCGGCGTGAGGCTGCGCCCCTTGCCCGGCGAGTCCTCCGGCCAAATGTCGGTTTGGCGGTAGGCGCAGTTGTCGCCGGCCCCCTGCTGTTCCAAACGATGGGTGAACCGGTGCCGGTAGTCGTAGCCGGTGACCGTGACACCTGCCATTCCCATCCCCCATCATCACTGCCAGATGTTGATCTGCTCCGGCGTGCAGCGGTAGTGCCAGCGCTCGCCGTTCCAGCGGATGCGGCCTTCCCATTCCTCGCCCCGGAAGCCGAAATCGCTGGGCGGCCCGAAGCGCTGGACGAAGGCGTCATAGATGCGATGCCGGCATTCGCCCATGGGCGGCGGACCCTCGCGGCGATCGTCGTCCCAGTTGATGCCGCCCTGCGGCGGCGGCGGGGGCGGCTGGTCATAGGCGCCGGGACCGTTGTTCCAGGTGATGCCCCCGCCATAGCTGGGCGGCGGGCCGTAAGAGGGCGGAGGCGGGGGCGGGTTGTAGACCGGCGGCGGGGGCGGCGGCTCCGGCTGGTAGTAGCGGCCGTCGATCTGGCGGGCGGACGAGATGCTGGCGAACAGGCCGATGGAGCCCAGGTCAGCGATGCGGGTGCCGCGGCCCACGCGCTTGCAGTCATGGAAGCCGGCGTTCCTGCACACCTCCCACTCGCCCGAACGCACGATCATGGACTTGGCCCTATCGTTCCAGCGGCCCATGTCCGCCAGGTTTTCCACACCGTCGCGGATGGTCAGGGCCTCACCCCGGAACCCGGCCTCGGAGAAAAGGGTGATCTCACCCGCCAGCGCGCCGCCGGCGGTCAGCAGGGTACCGGCCAGGACGGCCGCGCCCATCAATCGGTGCATCAAACGTGTCATGACGGTCCACCCTGTCATCCATTGGGGGCATTGTTTGCAAGAATGCCTTCCCGGCGGATGTAACCTAATCCGCCGAGAATGGCGAGCCCATGGCAGGGGGGTGACATCATTCGGGTTTGGCGGCCTGCTCAGGGGGCCTTGGGCGCCCGCACCCCCAGCATATGGCAGATGGCTACGGTCAAGTCGGCCCGGTTCAGCGTGTAGAAGTGGAAGTCGCGCACCCCTTCCCGCTCCAGCCGCAGGCATTGCTGCACCGCCACGGTGGCGGCCACCAGCTGGCGGGTTTCCGGTTCCGCGTCCAGGCCGCCGAACAGGTCCTCCATCCAGGCGGGCACGGCGCAATTGCACTTGGCGCCCAGTTCCACCGCGCGGCCGAAGTTGGTGATGGGCAGGATGCCGGGCACGATAGGGATGTCGATGCCCGCCGCCGCGACCGTGTCGCGGAAGCGCAGGAACCGGTCGGTGTCGAAAAAGAACTGGCTGATGGCGCGGGTGGCGCCGGCATCCACCTTGCGCCGCAGATTGTCGATGTCGGCGGCGGCGCTGGCGGCCTCGGGATGGGTTTCGGGGAAGCAGGCCACGGAAATCTCGAAGTCCGCCACCCGCTTCAATCCGGCCACCAGGTCGGTGGCGTAGGCGTAGCCGCCGGGATGGGGCTGGTAGCCGCTGCCGCCCAGGCCGCCGCTGCCGTCCGCCGCCTGGGGCGGATCACCGCGCAGCGCCACGATGTGACGGATGCCGGCGTCCCAATAGGCCCGCGCGATGGCGTCGATCTCTTCCTTGGTTGCCGCGACGCAGGTCAAATGGGCGGCGGCCGGAATGCCGGTCTGCCGCTGGATGGCGGTGACGGTGGCGTGCGTGCGTTCCCGCGTGGAGCCACCGGCGCCGTAGGTGACCGAGACGAAGGCCGGCGACAGCGGCGCCAGGCGGCGGATGGCCTGCCACAGCGTCTGCTCCATCTTTTCCGTCTTGGGCGGGAAGAATTCAAAGCTGACGCGCAGGTCCCGCGGCACGGTCACCAGCGGCTCACCACCCCCCAAGGGGCTGTCGGCGGCGGTCTCAGTCACGATGGTCATGGCAAGTCTCGGCGTGTTCGGGGCGATCAGGCGGGCCGCTGGCCGGACCAGAGGGTCACGGTCAAGGGGGTGCCAGGCAGGTGCACGGGTTGGACCGGCGTCAGGCCGGCATGGCCGAACCATTGCGCCATTTCGATATCCGTGAAGCCCAGGCGGCGGTGGGCATGGTCGGTCCGCAGGTTTTCCAGGGCATGGCTGGCGAAATCGACCACCACCACACGGCCGCCGGGACGCAGCACGCGCGCGGCCTCCACCAGTACCTCCTGCGGATCCTCGGCGTAGTGCAGCACCTGGTGGACGATCACCATGTCCTGGCTGCCGCTGGGGACGGGCACCTGGTACATGTCGGCCAGCCGCACCTGCACGTGGCGCAGGCCCGCCTTTTCCAGATTGGCCCGCGCCACCGCCAGCATCTCGCGCGAGGCGTCGATGCCCAGGGCACGGGTGACATGGGGGGCGAACAGCTCCAGCATGCGGCCGGTGCCGGTGCCGATGTCCAGCAGGTCGCCGATGCCACCGCCCGGCACCAGGGCCAGCAGCGCCTGTTCCACCTCGCGCTCGGGCACGTGCAGGCTGCGCACCTCATGCCAGCGGGCGGCGTTGTCGCGGAAATACTGGGCCGCCGTCTCCTGCCGCGCGCGCTTGATCTGGTCCAGCCGTTCCAGGTCCAAGGCCAGGCCGGGGTCGTCCGCTGGAATGGCGTCCACCAGGGTGCGCGCCAGTTCCGCCACCGCCCCCCGCTCCGCCAAACGATAGTAGGCCCAGATGCCTTCGCGGAAACGGTCCAGCAGCCCGGCGTCGCACAGCAGCTTCAGATGCCGCGACACGCGCGGCTGGCTCTGGCCCAGGATCTGCGTCAGCTCGCTGACCGTCAGTTCGCCATGGGCGCACAGGGCCAGCAGACGCAGGCGCGTCGGCTCAGCCGCCGCCTTCAGGGCCCCAAGCAAAAAGTCCATGGTCCAAGAATCCCAATGCCACCGCAGTCTCTGGGATCATTTGTACATATAAAGATGTCTTTATGCGAGCGAATAATGACAACAATACGAGACGGCAAACGCGCCACCCGGCGACGGGCAAGGCGGTATAATGGCCTACGTCCCATCACCAGCCACGGGGGCGCGGGTGTGCCGCACCCACTCGTCCGATGGCCGACCCCTATATCGAAGGTCAGATAGAAAATGGCCCCACCTTGGCCCACCTCATAGTGGTGCCTGGATTTGGCCACAAAGTATGCCAATCATTCATCAATAACCAATTTAACCGTGGGTTGACGCATGCGCCTGATGTCGCCGATCCCGCAGGGCGGGCCCCTGGTTTCTTTCATGCCGGCATGGCTCCTGGCGCATCGGGGGCGGCGATTGGCCCCCGCGTTACTTGCGGTGGGCATGTTGCTGGGCGTCTCAGCCTGCGCCACCAATCCCGATGGCACGACCATGCGCCCGGCCCTCGCCGGGCCCGATGCCAACGACCCGCTGGAGGACGTGAACCGCGGCGTCTTCTGGTTCAACGACCAGGTGGACCAGGCCGTGCTGCGCCCCGTGGCCCAGGCCTATCGCTGGGCCATCCCGCCGGCGCTGCGCGACGCCGTGTCCAACGTGCTGAACAACGTGCGCTCCCCCCTCACCCTGGCCAACAACCTGCTGCAGGGCGACTGGGATGGCGCCGGCGTGACCGTGGAACGCTTCGTCATCAACTCCACAGTGGGCATCGGCGGCCTGGTGGACGTGGCCGCGGCCAACGGCATCCCCTATCATTACGAAAGCCTGAGCCAGACCTTCGCCGTCTGGGGCATAGACGAGGGGCCCTATCTGGTGTTGCCCTTCCTGGGCGCATCCTCCGTCCGCGACGCCGTGGGCTTCGGCCTGGAATCCTGGGGTGACCCGGTCACCCGCGTGTCCACCAACACCGACAACGACTGGGCCAACTATACCCGCGTGGGCTTGACGGTGCTGGACGTGCGTTCAACCTATTTCGAGGCGCTGGACGATTTGCGCAAGAACAGCGTCGACTACTACGCCGCCATGCGCGCCGCCTACCGGCAGCAGCGTGATGGCTATGTCTTGAACGGCAAGGCAGATCCGCGCCAATACCCCAGCATTCCCGACTACTCCCAGAACCCTGACCCGTAATAGAAAGGCGCCGGGCTCAGGGGGATCACCGGCACCGGTCCGGCGTTGAAACTGTACTGGCCCGCCGTGACCCCCATCACTGCATCCGCCCCGTCCCCGACAGACTGTCCTGACACACGAAGAGATTAACAAGGCCATGACCAACATGCTGACGCGCCGCACCCTTTTGCTCGGCACCGCCACGATGGGCCTTGCCCTGTCCCTGGGCTTGCCGTTCGCCACCCCCGCCCAGGCCGCCGCGGATACCGGTGCCGCCGTGAAGTTCGTCCAAGGCCTGGGCGACAAGGCCATTGGCGTCCTGTCCAAGCCTGGTGCCTCGAAGGCGGAGATTCAGTCCACCTTCAACCAGCTGCTGCAGCAGAACTTCGACCTGCAGACCATCGGCCGCTTCGTCCTGGGCCGCTACTGGAACGTCGCCAATGACGCCCAGCGCCAGGAATACATGAAGCTGTTCCAGACCATGATCGTTTCGGTCTATTCCGAACGCTTCAGCCAGTACGCGGGCGAGACCTTCAAGGTCGGCGCCGCGCAGCCGGACGGCGACAAGGATGCCATCGTCAACAGCCAGGTGGTCCGCTCCAACGGACCGGCGGTGAACGTCGATTGGCGCCTGCGGTCCAAGGACGGCAGCTTCCGCATCATCGACGTGGTGGTGGAAAACGTCAGCATGAGCCTGACCCAACGGTCGGAGTTCGCGTCGGTGATCGAAAGCCATGGCGGCGACTTCAACGCCCTGCTGGAAGCCCTGCGCGACCGGATCCAGAAGGCCAACGCCGGCGTGGCCCAGTAAAGGCCGGCATCCGAGAGAATTGGCAGTTGGAATGGCGTCCCGAGGCAACGACCCCGGGGCGCCATTTTCTTTTGACGCTGGGCGCCGTAGCCTCCCGCCATGCTTAGGGAATGGATCGCCAGCCGGATGACGCTCTGCCCGCCCGCCGCCCGGCGGCTGGGCTACCATCACGAGTCCGCCGCCATCACGGCGCGGGCCCGGCGCCAGCGCGCCGCGTGGGCATCCCATCTGGCCAACAGCCGCCGCATGGTGTCACAGGCGGCGCAGCGCTTCGGCCGAGGCGGCACCCTGCTGGTGCTGGGGTCCGGGCCGCTGCTGGACCTGCCGCTGGACACCCTGGCGCCCCGCTTCGGCCGCATCGTCCTGGCCGACATCGCCCACGGGCCGGAAGCTCGATGGCGTGCCTGGCGCGATGCCAAAATCACGCTGGACCTGGTGGACCTGACGGGGACGGTGGCCGACATCGTCGCCGGCCGGCCGTTGAAGCCGTACTGCAACGCGTACGCCAATACCGCGCCGGACCTGGTTCTTTCCCTGAACCTGGCCTCGCAGTTGCCGCTGGCGGCGCACGGCCTGGTGGCGGTGCAGGAAGGGGAGACAGCGGCCGATGCCCTGGCGGCGGACATCGTGCGGGCGCACCTGGGCCATGTCGCGCGCTTGGCCGCCCCGTGCCTTATCCTGGCGGATGTGGAGCGGCGTTGGCTGGACGGCCAAGGCCGCATCCAAAGGGTCGAGGACCCCTTGTTCGGCCTAAGACTGCCGGGGGAGCCCTTGGCCACCTGGCCATGGACCGTGGCGCCCGCCGGTGAAATCACCCGCGAGAAAAGCTTCGAGACCACCGTGGCGGCCCACCTGTTGCTGGCGCCCCCTCCGCCTTAAGGGTCTGTTGATAAATTATCGCTTCAATCTGGTCGGTGTGTTTGGCGAAATGGTGTAGTTCCATTCGCCATGGAAGTCATGTCGACGGATGT
>NZ_VITN01000033.1 GCF_007828045.1 Nitrospirillum amazonense
CACGGTGGAATTGCGCATCCCCAAGCTGAGGAAGGGCAGCTACTTCCCCGGTTTCCTGGAGCCCCGCCGCATGGCGGAGAAGGCGCTGACGGCCGTGATCCAGGAGGCCTACATCCAGGGCGTCTCCACCCGCGCGGTGGATGATCTGGTCCAGGCCATGGGTGTTAATCGGCGCGCAGTTTGGACGCCGATCGGCACGGTATCGATTTGATTCTATTGAAGTCGGTGGGTTCACCGGAGGGCGCCGATTTACAGCTTGGCTTCGCCCCCGATCGAGGCTGCAGCGCCGCCCGGCGATAGCGAGGCCAGCGGACCATCAACGATGGCGGGGCATGAACTGCCGCTGGTGTAAATGGCCTGCTGATGTCGACGGGACCGACGGCGCTGCCTCTATCGTGCCGGGCGCTGACATCGCTGAAGATGCCGCCGCGCCTGACGATCGTCGCCGACCAAAACCACCTTGGCCGGCGCTTCGGCGGCCCGCTCCATCAGCTGGGCATAGGTACGCCTGTCCATCATAGCGACCCCGTCCACCATCACCACCAGTGTCCGCATTCCGCGGATCGGAGGGTCGAGATCCTCATTTTACCACTTGTCGCAGCGGCCGCGCCGCTCATTTGGTGGGGGCTCGGGTCGATGAACCGGGTGGAACCGGTCCGTAGGGTGGGTGGGTCATGAATCCTGAACTTTCGCGCCTAAAGCTCCTGTCAGTGCAACAAACCTCAGAATTATTGGGGATTCATCGATCACTACTTCCTGGACTAGATCTCAGATCAATCAAGATAGGCCGTCGTCGCCTTTACTCCGTCATGGAAATAGAACGATGGATAAAGGAAAAAGAAAATGAAATATCATCACCAATAGCGATTACAGGCCCCCCACCATCTCCGCGCTCACTTCGAAAACGAGGGCGACCACGAAAAATGGTATTGCTATAACTCTATTATGATGATGGAAGGACAAAAATGAACCAGAATCAAAGAGAAATCTATATTGATAATATATATTCATCAATCATCCGGGTCATCGCCGATAAAGGACTATTTAATGTAAGAATACGGGATATCAACCGAGATACTGGAATAAATCCAAATTTGATATATAAAATATTCCCCAATAAAGAAAAAATTATACTTGTTTTATTCGAGGGGTGCATAGAAAACTTAGGCAAGCGCTTTGATGAGAGGTGCGCAAATTGTAATACAAAGGAATATATAAGAGAAAAAATAATCTCTATTGTGAATAGGAATCCAATTTACGGGATTATTTACAACGAGATAAGAATGAAAGCACTAAGATCACCCAGAATTGAAGAGGCATTTAAACGTTCAGACCAAAATCTCCGAAGCAGGATCGAGTTAATTTTGACGGACGGTAAAAATATGGGGCATATTTCGGAAAATGTCTCGACAGAGGTCGCAGTCGGCAGGTTAATCTTCATAATAGGAATGGCAAGAACAATGATTACGAGCGAAGCAGAAAAATCATTATTCATCAAAATGATAAGCGCTCTAATTGATCAATCCCTAAGCCCGAACGTTGAATGACTATAACAGTGACAGGGATAGCTTGTACGGAAATGATTATTCCTTGCTAGCAGCGGAAAAGGCAATACTCCCAACGCAACGCCGCGTGCATTCACACCCCGCCACGCTTCCTTTCGGGAAGCTCCGGCCCATCGCCGTCGTCGTTTCCGCCACCCCCGGCGCCGCCGCGGTCAATTACCAGCCCACATAACACTTCCCACGCCTCGACGCCCAGCCCGCGGGCCAAGTCCACGATCATCGCAAGGCTTGGGTTCCATTTGCCCCTCTCCAAATCAGACAGGTAGGGCACAGCCATACCTGCCCGCCCGGCAAGCTCCTCCTGCGTCAGGCCCTTGGCCCTCCGCTGCTGCCGTAACAGCCGCCCGAACTGAATCCTGATGTCTTCCGCCATGCGCGAAAGACACGCGGTTGCAAATGCCAACGCCATAATATATATCTTAAGTCCGCCTGAGGGTCGACCTGGGGCGCTTATTCCTCAGGTTCCTTCAGCCAGAACCAACTTACGTCTGCCCCCTCCTGTCAGGTCCGATCAATGCCCGCCCTCCCATCCCACCGAGCCCCAGGCTGCACCTTCATTTGTGCGCTTTCATTGGCCTTCTTCCCGGCCAGCGACGAGGCCTGTTCCTGAAGGGCCTCAGGCATTGGCCTTTGCCAGTCAACTCACTGCCCGGCACGACCCCCAGCTTTCGGATTAGTTATGAAAAAGGCCACCGGAAAACTACGCCTTCTTGGCAACGCGCACTTCAATAGTGTTTCTCATAATTATACGACAATCCGCATTGGCGATGAGATTTTGCAGAAAGTCATTGTTCCATCCGGAATAAATGACTTTCTTGACGTGGATGCAGACGGAGAGACGACTATTTATTACTCAACGTTCTGGTTTAAGAAATTCGTTTTCGGTATAAAGACGCCGTCCGGAGAAATATACTATCATGACCCGGGAATCATCACTCACACTATCCTCCTTCTGGGGGGGGGGGGGGGGGGGGGGGGTTATTAATAATTTAATTTTTTTTAATTTGTTTTTATTTTAAAACCAATAAAAAAACGNNGGTTGCGAACCCCCCCCCCCCCCCCCCCCCCCCCCCCCCCCCCCCCCCCCCCCCCCCCCCCCCCCCCCCCCCCCCCCATATTAGTAATTCCATTCTTCTTAATAGGATTATATTTTCTAGCCATATCCATACCGTCATTAATTGCGCATCATGACGTTGGCGCCCTAAAAGCGTTGGGTGGCCGCAGAATTCGTTGACGTGGCGCGGAGCCGGAAGACCCACCCTACACCCGGCCGCCCCGCCTCCGCCTCACTGGCTGTCTTAGGCTTTCCGGTTCGCGCCAGGGCTAACCCCAGCACCGGCGGCCTCTGTTGGAAGCCACGATGACGAAGGATCAGAAGGTAATCCGCGCCAAGGTCGGTGAGGTGGAAATGGCCCAAGCAGCTTTTACGCGGACATGGTCACGGCGGAACTGGCCAGGGCGTTCATTATAGCATCTTCGTCGTGGACGAGGCCATCACCGCCGCCAACTGGAGTCCGCTTCCCCCGCCCACCGTCCCCTTTCACGGCCAGCCGACCGACGAATCCAAGCCCACCCTGCCATGAGATCGAGTGGGCGACAGTCACCCTCAACTTCCGGGAGAAGCGGACGGCCTTCGGCGCGGCCAACCTGGGCATCTACATCCTGTTGGTGGGACATTAGGCGACTTCAGCTTGCCGCTGGTCATCCTGACACCCATCCCTCTGCCCCTGGCCAGCCTCGTGTTGGGGCATTGGCAGTTCGGCGCGCCTTCCCCCCCTCCTCGCTGATCGGCTTCATCCTGCACAATTCCATCTCATGGTGGATTTCATCCGCGCTGGATCGGCGCGGTCGGTGGAAACGGATCAATCCTTGCAGTCACATCCCTGGGGACCCGATCTACCCGGTGTGCCGACGAGCGGCATCGGACAGCCCCCACGTACCTCCAGATGAATACAGCATTCTGGTTGTAAGCAACTTTAGGGCCCGCGGCACAATCAGCCTTGGATTTTCCCGCCTTTGAATCGCTCTCCCCCCGTAACTGAGAAAAATCGCCGGAGATAAACAGGCGTTTTCACACCACTTATGCGATTATATCCCCCACCCCGTCCAGGACGCCTCCATGGTATCGCGCCAAATTCGGGTTAACGGAAAACAGCTGTTTTTCACCTCCGCAGCGTCGCGGGGAGGCGCAACGGAGCAAAGCTGACGGCGCCTCCGATTCGACGTATGCGTCCCTAGACACAGAAGGCGCAGATGTGCTTTTCGCGGCAGATCACCGGATTTTCTGCGGGACATTTGCGGGACAGTTTCCATCGACATCCACCACCAATCAGTGACACCAGTCGACGCATATCTCCAGGAGAACAGCCGTTTTTGTTGTCACTATAACGACTGAATCCGCCCTCTCACGGCGGTAACAGGGGTTCGAATCCCCTAGGGGACGCCATCCGGCTCACAAGCCGTTGATGTTGCTCAGCAATTCCAGGATCGCCAAAAAGCGTTGTGGCACACGGCTGTGGCACACGGACGAGGCCTCGAATTGCCCCGCATTCCCTACACGACATTGCGGCGCCAGACCTACTTCCTGAAGTGAGCCTCCCCCGAATTAAGTGGACACCGTGTCATACGGCCTTTTTCTCGGCCTGATCCGGGGTGATGTATCCGAGGGCGGAGTGGACGCGTTGGCGGTTATTGGGCCGGCGGCCTCCATCACGCGCGCGGCAGGGCAGCCGTCGAGCCCCGGGCGATGCAACGGCCGGACAGCACCACTTTGCGCGTCGGAGCGTCCGGGGTCTTCAGGCGCTGGAACAACAAGGCCATGGCTTCGCGGCCTATGGTTTCGACCGGTTGCTCGATGACCGTCAGGCCCGGTTCAACCAGTTCCGTCCAGGGTTCGTTGTCGAAACCCGCCACAGCGATGTCCTGGGGGATGCGCAGCCCCAGGGTGCGGGCCGCCTTCACCACGCCGGTGAGAAACAGCCCATTGCTGACCAGCAGGGCCTGGGGCCGGTCGGGTTGGCACAGCCAAGCGGCGGCGGCGTTTTCGGCGGCCTCCACCGACGGCGGCACGAAGCGCGCCTCCCCCGTCAAGCCCCGGGCGGTCATGGCCGTCAGGTAACCGTCGCGCCGTTCGACACCGGTGGTGCTGGTGGCGCCGAACAGGCCACCGATGCGGTTGTATCCCCGGGACACCAGATGATCGACCAGGGTGGCGCTGGCCTCGCGATTGTCCAACAACACGGTGTCAAACTGACCACCTGGCCCGGCGCGGTCGATCAGCACTATGGGGAAATCCAGGGCATCGGCCTGCAACCGATCGACGGTGGCGCGGGTCGGCGCGAAAATCAGCCCCGTCACCCGTTCCTCCTGCATCAGGGTCAGGTAGAGCGCCTCGCGCGCGGGGTCCTCATCGGTGTTGCACAGGATGACCCGCATGCCGGCGCGGTAGGCCGCGTCCTCCACCGCCCGGCCGACGGCGGTGAAGAAGGGGTTGCGGATGTCGGCGACGATCAAGCCGATGGTCTGGGTGCGTTGCGAGCGCAGCCGCCGCGCCGACAGGTTGGGCTTATAACCCGTGGCGCGCACCGCCGCCTGCACCTGTTCCCGCACCTCAGCGCTGACCGGCCCCTCCCCCAAGGCACGGGACACGGTGGAAACCGAGACACCGGCAACCCGGGCGACGTCCTTGATGTTGACCGTCATGTTCGCAATCGTTTCCAGTTATTTTGCCTTAGTCTAAAGCCTTCCAACACGCGATCAAAGGGAATACGGCACCTCCGTTCAGACCTACCCTAGGGATTCCCTTTGACAATTTTTGTGGAAACGTTACCACTAAGCGCAAGAACGAAATCGGGAGGTTCCGAGAATGCCCTTCGCCGTTGAGAGCGACCTGCTGCCCCGCGAGCTGATCCGCCTCGGCGCGCGTCCGGCTGGAAAGCGTGACGCCATTGGCGAGGCCGCGCAGATGCTGGTCGCCGCCGGGTGCGTCGATCCCGCCTACGAACAAAGCATGGTCCGCCGGGAAGAGGTGGCCAACACCTTCCTGGGCCAGGGCGTCGCCATTCCCCACGGCCTGGGCGAGGATCGCCACCTGGTCCGCCGCAACGGCCTGGCCATCCTGCAGGTTCCTGACGGCGTGGAGTGGAATGCCGGCCAACGCGCGCGCCTGGTGGTCGCCATTGCCGCCCAGTCCGACGCGCACATCACTATCCTGCGCCGCCTGACCCGCCTGATCCAGGACGGCGACCGGTTGGACCGTCTGTTGGTGACCACCGACGCCGGCGAGATCGCGGCCGCCCTGGGTCACGAAACGCCCCCGGCCGGGCGCGCGGACGAAAACGCGGCCGGCGTGCCGGTGGGTGACCTGGGGCCCGGTTTCGACTGGACGGTGGATTATCCCAGCGGCCTGCACGCCCGGCCGGCCGCCCACTGGGTGGATACCGCCCGCCGCTTCGCCGCCCAGGTCCGGGTCCGCCACGGAGACCAGGCGGCGGACGCCAAGAACCTGATCGCCCTGCTGCAACTGGGCCTGCGCGCCGGCGACACGGTGGTGGTGTCCACCGCCGGCGGCGATGCCGCAGGGGCGCTGGTGGCCATGCGCCAGGCCATGACCGGCCTGAGCGCCCAGGAAAAGATGGATGCGGCCCTGGCGGCCAGCCGCGCCCGCCAGACGCCCCGCACCGGCTGGACGCCCCCGGCGCCGCTCACTACCATCGGCGGCGTGCCGGCGGCGCCGGGATTGGCGATCGGCCCCCTGCATGTGCTGAAGGCGGCGGACCCGGTGGTGCCGGACAATCCCGTCGCCCTGGCGGAGGGGGGCAGCCTGCTGCAAGAGGCGTTGAGCCGCACGCGCCAACAACTCAAGGCACTGGCCGACGACACCGCCCGCCGGCTGGGCGCGACCGATGCCGCCATCTTCAAGGCCCAGGCGGAGTTGTTGAACGACACCGACCTGATCACCCTGGCCTGCCAGATGATGGTGGAGGGTCATGGCGTGGCCTGGGCCTGGAACCAGACGGTGGATCGCATGGCCGGCCGGTTGGCCGCGCTGGGCAATCCCGTCCTGGCCGCCCGTGCCGCCGATCTGCGCGACGTGGGCCGCCGGGTGCTGGGGCATATCGACCCCTCCTTGCGCGCCAACTCGCTGCTCGACCTGCCCGACACACCCTGCATCCTGGTGGCATCGGACCTGTCCCCGTCGGACACGGCCGGCCTGGACCCGGCCCGCGTGGTGGGCCTGGCCACGGCTTCGGGCGGCCCCACCTCACACACCGCCATCCTGGCCCGCACACTGGGTCTGCCGGCCCTGGTGGGCGGCGGGGGCGCCCTGCTGGAACTGGCGGACGGCACCAGCGCCATCCTGGATGGCCAGTCGGGACAATTGTACTTGGAACCGAGCGACGCCCACCTGGCGTCCGCCCGGCAATGGCTGGCGGTCAAGGCGGAGGCTCGCGCCCGTGAAGCGGAGGCCCGCGCCCTGCCCGCGCGCACCCGCGACGGCCACACCGTGTCCATCGGGGCGAACATCAACCTGCCCGACCAGGCGGCCTTCGCCCTGTCGCAGGGAGCGGAGGGCGTCGGCCTGATGCGCACCGAGTTCCTGTTCCTGGAAAGGGGCGAAACCCCCAGCGAGGACGAACAGTTCGACATCTATCGCGCCATGGCCGAGGCCCTGGGCAACCGGCCGCTGATCGTCCGCGCCCTGGATATCGGCGGCGACAAGCAGGTGGCCCATCTGAACCTGCCGCATGAGGAAAACCCCTTCCTGGGCGTGCGCGGGGCCCGGCTGCTGCTGCGCCGGCCCGATCTGCTGGAGCCGCAGTTGCGCGCCCTGTACCGCGCGGCGCGCGCGGGCGCCAGCCTGTCCATCATGTTCCCCATGATCACCACGGCGGCCGAGATCATCGCCCTGCGCACGGTCAGCGAGCGCATCCGGGCCGAGGTCGAGGCGCCGGCGGTGCCGCTGGGCATCATGATCGAGGTGCCCGCCGCGGCCCTTCAGGCCGAAAGCCTGGCCCGCCATGCCGACTTCTTTTCCGTCGGCACCAACGATCTGACCCAGTACACCCTGGCCATCGATCGCCAGAACCCGCAGTTGGCCGCCGAGGCGGACAGCCTGCATCCCGCCGTGCTGCGCCTGATTCAGGCCACGGTGGCGGGGGCGGCCAAGCATGACCGCTGGGTCGGCGTCTGCGGCGGCATCGCCGGCGACCCCTTCGGCGCCGCCTTGCTGACCGGCCTGGGCGTGCACGAACTGTCGATGACCCCGCGTGAAGTGCCGGCGGTGAAGGCGCGCCTGCGCGATAGCGCGTTGACGGCGCTGCGCGCGCTGGCGGCCCGGGCCGTGGCCTGCGAGGCCGCAGAGGACGTGCGGGCGCTGGAAGGGGACATGGCATGAGCATCGATCTGCACACCGTCACCCTGAACCCGGCCATCGATGAGACCGTCACCCTGGATGGCTTGCGACCAGGCCAGGTGCATCGGGCCGTGGCCGTGCGCCACAATGCCGGCGGCAAGGGCGTGAACGTGGCCTCCTGCCTGGCCGACTGGGGCCTGCATGTCGCCGCCACCGGCCTGCTGGGCATCGACAACACCGCCCCGTTCGAGGCTCTGTTCGCCACCAAGGGCATCCTCGACCGCTTCTTGCGCGTGCCCGGCGAAACCCGCACCAACATCAAACTGCTGGATCGCCAGGACGGCGGCACCACGGACATCAACCTGCCAGGCCTGGTGGCAGTCCCGGAAACGGTGGAGCGGATCCAGGCCTATCTGGAGGAATCCGTCGGCCCCGGCACCTTGGTGGTACTGGCCGGCAGCCTGCCCGATGGATTGCCCCCCGACACCTATGCCCACATGGTGGCCGGCCTGGCCCATACCGGCGCCCGCGTGGTGCTGGACAGCAGCGGGGAGCCGCTGGCGCGGGCCCTGGCCGCCGACGTCCTGCCCCACTGCGTGAAGCCCAACCGACATGAGTTGGAGGGCTGGGCCGGCCAGCCCTTGGCGCCACCCGACTTGCTGGCGGCGGCGCGGCACCTGCAAGGGCATGGCATCCGCCTGGTGGTGGTGTCGTTGGGCACCGGCGGCGCCCTGTTCGTGGACGCCGGCACCGCCCTGCACGCCCAGGCCCCCGAGGTGCGGGGCAGCAGCACCGTGGGCGCCGGTGATGCCATGGTGGCCGGGCTGGCGGCTGGTCTGCATGCCGGCCTGGAACTGGAGGCGATCGCCCGCTTGGCGACCGGGTTCGCCGTGGCCAAGTTGGGCCGCCCCGGCCCCCACCTTCCGGGGGTGGAGATCGTCCGGGCCCTGGCCGGCCAGGTCACGCTGACACCCGCCGACGATTGGGCATCAACCACCGCGACGCATGCGCCGCACTGAAGAATGAAGGGCGGGCGGGCCGTACACCCGCCCCCGGGGAGGAACCATGTCCGCACTGTTGGCTGTGATCGACGCCGGCGAAATGACCATCCACGCCCTGCTGGCGGCGGAGGCCCTGCGCAAGGCCGCCACCAGCGGGGGCCACACCATCGCCGTGGAGGTGCGCACCGGACAGGGCGTCCTGGGCGCGTTGGAACCGGCGCGGATCCAGGAGGCGCACGCCGTTCTCCTGGTGGGAACGGGCACCCTGGACGCTGACCGCTTCGGGGCGCTGCCCCACCACGGCACCAGCATAGAGGCCGTCCTGGCCGATCCCGCCGCGGCCTTGGATCCGCTGATCCTGGCTGAACCGGAAGCAGCCAAGCCGCATCGGATGAAGCGGGACCAGGCCGCCACCCTGTCGACAACCGACGGTCCACGACACATCGTGGCCATCACCTCCTGCCCGACGGGCATCGCCCACACCTTCATGGCGGCCGAGGGCCTGCAGCAGGGCGCCAAGACACTGGGGCACACCATCCGCGTGGAGACGCAGGGATCGGTCGGGGCCCGGGACGGCCTGACGGATGACGAGATCGCCGCCGCCGACATCGTCATCATCGCCGCGGACCGCCAAGTGGACCTGGGCCGCTTCGCCGGCAAGCGGGTGTTCCAGTCGGCGACCAAACCCGCGATCACCGATGGCGCCGGCCTGATCCAGCGGGCCCTGGTGGAAGCGACCGCCTTGGCAGGGCCGGAGGGTGGCGCGCCGGACGAGGGACAAGCCGCCGGCGCTTCGCCGCAAGCCGCCACCGGGGCGAAGGCCGGGCGTGGCGGGCGCACGGGCCCCTATAAGCATCTCATGACCGGTGTTTCCTTCATGCTGCCGTTCGTGGTGGCGGGGGGGCTGTTGATCGCGCTGGCCTTCGCGCTGGGCGGCATCTACGCCTATGACGACGCCCACAAGGGCACGCTGGCCTACGCCCTGTTCCAGGTTGGGGCTAAGGGGGCGTTCGTGCTGATCGTGCCCGTGCTGGCGGGCTACATCGCCCATTCCATCGCGGACCGGCCGGGCATCGCGCCCGGCATGATCGGCGGCATGGTGGCGGCCAATCTTCAGGCGGGCTTTCTGGGGGGCATGTTGGCCGGGTTCATCGCCGGCTACGGCACCGCCTTCCTGAACCGCCATATCCGCCTGCCCCGGACCCTGGAGGGCCTGAAGCCGGTGCTGATCCTGCCCTTGCTGGGCACCTTGCTGACCGGCCTGCTGATGATCTACGTCGTGGGCGGGCCGGCGGCCGGGGCGCTGGCCGCCATGACCACCTGGCTGAAGGGCATGCAGGGCAGCAGTGCCATCCTGCTGGGCATCCTGATCGGCGGCATGATGGCCTTCGACATGGGCGGCCCCATCAACAAGGCGGCCTACGCCTTTTCCACGGGCCTGATCGCCAGCCAGGTCTACACCCCGATGGCGGCGGCCATGGTCGCCGGCATGACCCCGCCCTTGGGTCTGGCCCTGGCCGCCCAAATGTTCGCCAACCGCTTCACGGTGGAGGAGCGGGAGACGCGCGGCGCCGCGGCGGTGCTGGGCCTGGCCTTTGTGACCGAGGGGGCCATTCCCTTCGCCGCCCGCGATCCGCTGCGGGTCATCCCCGCCCTGGTGGCGGGGTCCGCCGTGGCGGGCGCCATTTCCATGGCCATCGGCGCGGAACTGCGGGTGCCCCACGGTGGCGTGTTCGTGCTGCCTATCCCCAACGCCGTCAGTCATGTCGGCGGCTATATCGCGGCGCTGGCCATCGGCGCCGGGGTGACGGCCGTCGCCTTGCGCGTCCTGAAGCGCCCGGTCTGAAGGCCGGGGCCGCCCAACCAACATGGCCGCCTCAAGGCCGTAACCAGAAGACCCCAGGGAGGGATGATCCATGCGTGAAGTCGCACGTCCGGTGCCGAACCCATTGTTGCGCCCCGTTGTGGAAACGTTTCCAGTGGCCGCCCTGGCCATGATGCTGTCCGGGGCCGCCCTGGCCGCCGAACCAGGCACGGGCGATACCATCGACTGGCTGGCCAGCTACACGGGCGAGGCGGCGGCCAACCCCAGCGGCGGCATGCGCCAGGGGGCGGCCTATGCCGGCCAAATTCTGCTGGGCGCGGACGTGAACCTGAACAACGCCATGGACTGGAGCGGGGGCACCCTGCACGTCGCCGCGGTGAACCGCCACGGCAGCAACCTGGCGGCCCAGTATCTGGGCAGCACCACCTCTTTGCAGGAGATTTATGGCGCGCAGAACACGCGCCTGGCCCGCTTCACGGTGGAACAGTCCCTGCTGGACGGCCGCCTGGTGGTGGAAGGGGGGCGCACGGTGGCCAACATCAGCTTCCTCGGGTCATCGCTCTGCGCCAATTTCCAGATCAACTCCGCCTGCGGCAACCCCACCTTCGTCTTCAAAACCAGCAGCTTCACCTGGTGGCCGGTATCCAGCTGGGGCGCCCACGCCACCGCCTGGCTGACACCCACGGTCTATCTGCATGTCGGCGCCTACGAAGTGAACCCCAGCCACCAGTCCAGCACCGAGCACGGCTTCGATTGGGGCACGTCCACCGCCACGGGCGCCATCGCGCCGATGGCGCTGGGGTATCAGACGACGTTTGACAACGACCGCCTGCCCCGCAAATACGAAGTCGGCGGCTGGTACGACGGCGCCGATTATACCGACCCGCTCCGCGACGCGAGCGGGCGCGCCGCCGTGACCAGCGGCCAACCCAACGCCACCCTGAACGGCCGGTCGGGCGTGTTCTTCCGTTTCGAACAAATGGTGCTGCGCCCCGACGACACGTCGCAGCGGGGCTTGACCCTGTTCGGCGTGGCGATGACGGGCGTAAGCGGCCGGCTGATCGAAGACCATTTCCTGGAACTGGGCTTGGTCCAGCGCGGCACCTTCACGGGACGTGACAACGATACCATCGGCTTCGTCGTGAACCAGCAAAAGTACAGCCACGACGCCCTGGAGGCCCTGAGCTTGGCCCGCGCGGCGGCTGGCGGCCGCGGCACGCCGGCGGACGACCAGATCATGATGGAGTTGAGCTACGGCGTGCAACTGGACCGCGCCATTCGCATCCAGCCCAACCTGCAATATGTCATCCATCCGGACCAGTTCAGCGACCCCGCCCGCCTGCACGACGCCCCGGACGCTTTCGTCATCGGCTTGCGGTTCGACCTGGACCTCGCGGCGATCCTGCGGGGGCGCTAGCGCCCCGATACGGCCGTGCGTCATGGATGCGGGCGAAATGGGTAACGCCCGACATTCCCCCACGGGACTGTGAAAGGGCGCCGAAATGAGCCCTTGGGCAAAGGTGGGTAACGTTCTGAAACCTTACCGCCAGACGGGGAAGCCCAACACGGCGCCCAATTCGACCGATAACCGCACGCCAAACGCCAGGATGTCTTCGGACTGATGGAGTGCGCCGGGCCTCAGGATGTTATCAGGGTTCACGACATACTGGATGTTGGGGCTGACTTTGATGCCGCGTGCGACCTTGTAGCCATAGTTGATTTCGAAGATGCTTTCGGCATTGTGCACGGGATCGGTGCCCCCGGCCGCGGCACGCGAGGCCCGCAGGAAATCAACCTCCCGCGGGCCCAGCTGAATATAGCTGCCGACGATGCCGAAGGTATCGTCCGGCCGGCTCTCGAACGGCCCCGTCAACACGAAACCCAGCAGGGTCTGCTTCTTGAATTGGGTGAAGTCCGCGGTCGAACCAATCATGCCGCCGAACAGCGTCAGGTTGCGCTGCCGATCCCCGCTGAAGCGGGCCACGACCATGTCCCCCATGGCGTACCATCCGGTTTGGCCTTCATCATGGATCAGTGCCGCGCCTTTGTAGGCGATGCGCGACACGCCGCGACTGTTAAGGAAAGGGTCCGAAACGGGGGACGTATTGCGGAAGCCGCCCAACCGCAGGTGATAGGCATAGTCCTCCAGGGGTGAGGCGGACTGGAAGCCCATCTCACCCGCGGTTTGCACCCCCGTGCCATCCTTGATCGACCAGTCGAACCCGTTGGTGGGGATGAGGGAAGTGTTGGCCTCGAACGCGCCCGCCTGGACATAGAAGGTCTTGGACAAGGTGGCCTTCACCCGCCCGCCCCATGTGCCATAGGGGAAGAACGACAGAGTCCTGTTTTGGATCGGCAGCACGGCGGGGTTGAAGCAAACGGAGTTGTTCTGGAAGTTGCAGTAAATGGTCGAGGCGTTAAAGAAGGTCAGCGCCGAGACACGCCCGCCGGTGACATTGATCTTGCCGTCAAACAAATCCTGGTCCAGCGACAGGGCGGACAGGCGCATGTTGTGGTAGGTCTTGAAGCGCGTCTGAAAGCTGACCGCATTCAGAGTGTGCTCGGCGGCCAGCGATGTGCCGATCGATTCATTGATCGACATGTGGAATGTCGCCCCCGTCCAGCCAACCATTTTATCAAGGTCGAGGTCGGTACCGAATGGGGTGGCCAGGGAATTGGCGCTGCCCCGTCCCTGGCCACCCGTGGTGTTGGCCGCGAACTCGTCCACCAGCAAAGCGCGCAGATAAATGCCACGGTCGGCCAGGGCCTGGCCCACGTCCCTGAACGGGCCGTCTGGCGGTGGGGGCGTGAACCCGCTTCCCGGAGGCGGTAGGATATGAAGTTGCGGGATGACCCGGGCGCGGTCGGTTTGCGCGGTCGGGGCCGGTTGTTCTTCGGCGGTGGCCGCCGGCTTCTCTTGTATGGTTTCAGCTAGACTGGAGGTCGTGCCCAAGACGATGCACCCCACCAGTGCCGCCAGCATTTTCATGGATAAAGCCTCCCCGTTCGGACTTCGTCTCGCGCGAAGTTCCGTTGAAATTGTTGGAATGCGTCGGATGCCGTCGCCCGAGGTTCAGGGCGACAGGGTTTCCAGGGACTTCCCGGTTGTTTCCGGCGCGCGCAGCCAGACGGCCAGGCCGGTGAAGGCTGACATGGCGGCGAAGACCAGAAAGACGGGCGCCACCGGGCCTTGCGCGACGATCATGCCGATCACCCAAGGCCCCGCCATGGACCCGGCGCGCAGCCAGGCGCTGCCCAGGCCGGCCCCCAAGGACCGCAGCCGCGTCGGATAAAGCTCACCGGAATAGAGGTAGAGGGAATAGGTGACGGTCTGGATGGCGGCAAAGGCGGGCGTGGCGAGCAACAACACGGCGAGCGCGCTGCTGGCCCCTTCCAGGTAGAGGGCCGCCAGCGGGAAAACGGCGAAGGCCAAGGCGCCGACATACCAGCGGCGGCGGCCCACCCGGTCGATGACCAAGGCGCAGATGAAAGAGGCCACCAAGGCGGCACCGGTGGTAATGAAGCCATAACCGATGGCCTGCCCGACCGGCATATTGAAGACCGTCTTGTATAGGGTCGGCAACCACGTGATCAAACCGTTGTTGATCATGTAAGCGCCAAACCACATGACCCACAGCAGCAGGGTGCGCGGGCCGTAGAGCGGGCCGAACAGCTCCCTCACCGAGCCCTGGGCTTTTGGAGCGGTCACCGTCGCGGAAATGACGGGTTCCGGCAGAACCTTGCCATCGCGGATGGCGCTGGCCTCAAGGCGGGCCACGATGGCCTCGGCCCGCGCCATCCGCCCCTTGCTGATCAGCCAGCGCGGGCTTTCCGACAGGAAGAAGCGCAGCGGGATGACCAGGGCGACCGGCACCATCCCCACGATGAACATGGCCTTCCAGCCAGCCTCGGGAACCAGCACCAGGCCGATCGCACCGGCGGACGTGAGGCCCACCAGGAACAGCAGTTCGTACAGCAGGAAGAAACGTCCCCGCTTCTTCGCACCCGACAACTCGTTGACATAGGCGCTGGCCACCGGAACTTCGCCACCGGTCCCGATGCCTTGCAGGAAGCGGAACAGCATGAGGGAATGCGCGTCCCAGGCGAAGATGCAGGCGCAGCTCATGGCCGCGAAGATGGCGATGGCCATGGCCAGGACGGGCAACCGCCCCAGGCGCTCCGCCAGCCAGCCGAAGATGACCGCGCCGATCAGCTGGCCGAAATATCCGGATGAGATGATGGCGGCGGTGGTCGCCGGCGCCAGCGCCCATTCCTTGGACAGGATGGGCATGGCGTAGGCGATGGCGATGGTCGTGTAGCCGTCGAAAAAGGTCGCCATGCCGACGCATCCGCGCGCCCACATGACCGGCTTGGTTACCGGCAAGCGCTCCAGCCTGGCGATGAGGGCGGCACCTCCGGTCGTGGACGTGGCGCTCCGTCGCTCCGCGCCGTCCCGCGAAATCATATTCATTCGACCCTCCCAGTGGACGCACGCCTTCCCGCCCCGGCGCACCGGTGCGCGGCATGTCTTATTGTCTTTATACGGGTGGTCAAGGCACCCCAGGAACCCCGGGGCGCCTTGCAACGGGGACTAGATGATAGACGCCGCCTTCAGCGCCGCCTTGATCTCGGCCTCCGCCTCGGCGGACAGGTCGCGAAGAGGGGAGCGGATGGTCGCGTTTTTGAGGATGCCGCGGGCGACCAGCGCGATCTTCAGGGCCACCGTGCCCTCCATATGCGATCCGCGATGGTAGATAGCCTTGGTGACCGGCAGCAGCTGGTCATGGATCTTCCGGGCCTTCGGGTAATCCTTGGCCTTCCCGGCGGCGATGAAGTCCACCAACAACTCGGGCGCCACGTTGCCGTATCCGACCAGCGCCCCGTCCACGTCGAACATGGTGTGCAGCAGGTATTCGTCGTGGCAGGTCAGGATCTGCAGATCCGGGAACTCGTTGCGCAGCACCGGGATCTCCGTGTCCCAGCGGCGCATGTTGCGCACGCCGTTCTTGGTGGCCACCACGCCCGGCTGGGCAGCGATCTCCAGCTGGGTTTTCAGGTTGTAGCTGGCCTTGGTGACATCGGGGTATTGGAACAATATGCACTGCAGGCCCGACTCTTCATGGATGGCCTTGTAGCGATCCTGCGGTGCCCCATCCTGGAAGCCGAAACGCAGCCAACCGTGGGAAGGGTAGACCAGGGCGCCGATGGCACCCGCATCGGCGGCGCGGCGCGCTTCCTTGGCGGCCACTTCCGTGCCCTCGCCGGTAATGCCGGCGATGATGGGAACCTGGCCGCCCACCGCCTCCACCAGCGTTTCGATGAGCTTCACCTGTTCATCCTGGGTCAGGAAGGTGCCTTCGCCGGCATGCCCCAGGCAAACCAGACTTTTCACACCCTTAATCGAGACCAGCCATTTGGCCAGCGCGGCATTGGCCTCGTAGTCCACCTTGCCGTCCTTGGTGAAGGCCGTCACCGGGGCGGGACTCAGGCCGCGCAAATCCATGACGGGGGTACGGAAGGCAGACTTCTCCTGCCGGGAGATGGGCGCGTTCATGGGTTTCCTCACAGTTATCGGTTTCAGGCGACGTTCCATCATCAGGTGAGGGATCGATCGCGGGAACGTTCCCACGATCGATCCAAAGCATACTGGAGTCAAGCCTGATGTTGAGGCATACAAAAGGGAGGTGGGGCACGCACCGCGCCCGTCGCGTGGATGGTGGGGAGATTCTGTTGTCGGATAAGGAAGACCTGGTTGGCCGCCCTGGGCGGGTGACATTGCACGATGTGGCGGCGGCGGCGGGGGTGTCCAAGTCCACCGTGTCGCGCATCCTGGATGAACGATTGCCCCAGTCGGATAGCGAGACAGCCAGGCGGGTCCGCCAAGTCGCGGCCGGCCTCGGCTATATCCGCGATATCTCAGCCGCCAGCCTGCGGCGCGGAAATACGATGACCATCGGTGTGATCGTGCCGCGCCTGACGGACACGGCCATGGCGATGCTTTATGAAGCGCTGACCAAGGCGTGCGTCCGTTCCGGACGGTTCGCCATCGTCGCCACGACGGACGACAGGCCCAAGGCCGACAGGATGGCGGCGGAGACCTTGCTGCGCCGGGGGGTTGACGGCCTGGTCTTGTCCACGGCCCGCCAGGATGATGACTTTCCCAGCGATCTGACGCGGCGCGGCGTGCCCCATGTCCTGGCTTTGCGCACGGACGGCCACAGCCTGTCCTCGGTTGGCGATGACATGTTGGGTGGCTACCTCGCGACCCGGCATCTGCTCGATCTGGGGCACCGCCATATCGGCCTGATTGCCGGCCCCTCCTACGCGTCAAGCGCACGCGGCCGCGTCCAGGGATATAGGCAGGCGCTTGACGAGGCCGGCGTGGCACAGGATCCCGCCTATATCGTCGAGTCAACGTTCGGCATTGAGTCCGGCGCCGAAGCGGCCATGGCCTTGATGCGCTTGGACCCCAAGCCGACCGCCGTTTTCGCGGTCAACGACAACACCGCCATCGGCGCCCTGTCGGCGCTTACCAGGCTGGGTTTAACGGTCCCGGGCGACGTCTCCCTCGTGGGCTACAACGACATTCCCATCGTCGGACACCTGCCCACGCCGTTGACCACGTTGCGGGTGCCTTTCGACCAGATCGCATCGGTCGCGCTTGAATTGCTTACGGAAGAGCCGACTGAGGTGAGCGACAGGATCAGGGTTTCCGCACCGACGCTGATCCCCCGCCGATCCACGGCGCCACGGCATCGCAACTGAGACTCTGGGTGACGGCAACGTAGATCGAAGCTTGAAACGTAATTGTTCGACCAGGCGGCCGGAGCCTCCCGAGTGGCCCGAGCTGAATTATCGCACTTCTTTCGCGGCGTGTCGGCGGCGCGGTTTTCTCAAGGACAGAAGCGTCAAGGACAGGGCCACGGCGAACGCACCGGTGGTCAACGCCGTGATCCAGAGGATGACACCAATAGCGGTACCGTCATTCGTTATCGCCAAAATTAAAGCGCCAGCCCAACAAGCCACCGCCGCCAACCGCAGGGGAAAAGCGTGCCGGTGGCTGACGGCTCGGCGGCGGCCTACGAGGTCCAGCCAATGGCGGTCCAGCCCCAAGGCGGTCATCGCCATGCCTGAGGTGGCGAGGAGGAAAACGCCCAATTGCTGCGTGTCAGCCATTCTTCGCCTCCATTGGCGTGATCGCCAGGGTTTGGCCAGATCGTGCCCCGCCCGGCCGCGCCTTCGCCCGCCCGCCTTCCAAGCGCCATGCGGCGAAGAAGGCCACCAAGGCCGTCACCGCCAGAGCCCCGTCCACCCCCAGGACGGCGCCGTGTCCCTCAGCCCACGCGTGGATGGGATGGTCGCCGGTCGTGATCCAGTTGGCTGCCATGGCCACCAGCGCCAGGCCACCCACCAGGCCGGCGTGGGCTCGCCAAGGGGGGTCCGGATGGCGACGCAGGTGCAGGTCCGCATGCGCCGCCGTACCGATCCAAACCCCGAAGAATACGGCCACCTCCGCCAGTTCCCGGCTGGGAAGCGCTGCCGGCAATAAGCGGTTCGCCACCATCATGGCAAGGGTAGCGAGGACGACACCGGTGGTGGTGGCGCACGCGGTGGCCGCCACCGCACGCCAGCCCCGGCCATCATGCCGGACCCGGCGTTTCTCCAGCCAATACAGCAGGCCGGTCGCGATCAGCACACAACCGCCCAGTCCCTGCAGGAAATAGAGCCAACGCAAGGTCCAGTGGTCGAAATGGACTTCGTGCAGTCCGGCGATGAAGCGCTGCGCCCCCACCACCGGCCCCGGCCGCCCCCGGGCCAACAGGGTGCCGGTGACGCCGTCGAAGTACAGCGGATCGTTGTGCAGGGTCACGCGGTCGTCGTTGAGACGGGTGATGCGGACATAGGCGCCGGCGTCGCCGGGATGGACAACGCCCACCTGGGCCACCGCCACATCCCTGCCCGTCTCCGCCGCCCACAGCCGGCGGGCGCGATCCACCAGCGGATCCAACGGCAATAACGGGGCCGCGGCGCCCACCGCCGGCCGGTCGTAGTTGCCAACCGCCTCGGCATAGAAGCGGTTCATATCGCCGGCGTACAGCAGCGTGGTCCCGGCGGGAAAGACCACGGGCAGGACGATGACGATGCCGCTGAAGGTGATCATCAGGTGGAAGGGCAAGGCGAGCACACCCATGAGGTTGTGCAGATCCAGCAACGACCGCTGGGGATGCGCCCGGAGGCGGAAAGTGAAGAAGTCCTGGAAGATGCGGGCATGGATGACGACGCCGGAGACCAGGCCCGCCATCATCGCCACCGCCGCCAGCGCCACGATCCAATAGCCAATGAAGCCCGGCCGCAGCAGCAGGCAGTAGTGCAACGGGTAGAAGAAGGACGAGGCGCCCAAGGTGCCCGGCGGCGGCAGGCGGCGGCCATCCGCGGTCGCCATCATGCCGGCACCGCCGGCGCTGGTGCGGACGCGCAGTTGCAGGACCGGCGTGCGGGCGTCCGGCATTTCCACCAGCCAATCCCGCACCGTGGCGCCACCGGCGGCGCGCTGTGCCGTCAGCTGTTCCAGCAAGGGGCGGGCGATAGCATCGACCGACACCGGAGCGCCCGGCATCGCCACCCGGGTCGCCGGCATCATCCAGCGGTCGATCTCCGGCATGAAGACGGTCAGCGACCCCATGAAGAAGATAACGATCAACAACCCGCCCAGGGTGACGCCCATCCAGGTATGGGGCCAAAGCAGGGCCGCACGCAGCGCCTTGCTCATGCCCCCGCTCCCCGGACCAGGTAGGCCAGCGCGATCTGGACCAGGGCCCCCAGCGCCAATACGGCCCAGACCCGCATGACGCGGCCGGCGGCCAGGGCCCACAGGGCGATGCCAGGCATGGCCGACAGCGCCAGCAAGGCGAACAGGGTGGTGGCCTCTGCCGGGGCCATGCCCAGCCACGTGCCGGCCACGGCGCCCAGCGCCCCGAAGCCCCAGGCCAGGGCGTAGGTGCCGACGATGGCGGCCAGCACCCGCGCCAGGACGTGCAGGCGGCCGCCCGGCGGGGCCCCGCCCCCCCGTCTGGGGGGCCGGGGCCGCCGTGACGACGCAGGTGGGGATGCTGGCGTCGTCATGGAGGTTGGTATCGTCACAACTTGGCCTGCAGGGTCACCAGGACCGACCTGGGCTCCCCATAGATGTTGCCGGACTGCGGGGTGCCGACACGCTGGTAGTAGGTGCGGTCGAACAGGTTCTTCACATTGGCCGCGATGCTGACCTTCTCCGTTACATCGAAGCCGACACGGGCATCGAACACGGCGTAGCCGCCCTGTGTCAGCACCGCGTTGCCCAGGGTGGGGAAGGTATTGGACATGGCCGACTGCACCGTGGCGCCGCCGCCGATGGTCCAGCGGTTGTCCAGGCTTTCGGGCAGGCGGTAATTGGTCCACAGCTTGAACGAATGCTTGGGGGCGATGGCGCTGAAGGCGCTGCTGTCGGCCACGCTGCTGTCCAGGTTTTCCGCGAAGGTGTAGGCGTAGCCGGCGGTGACGGTCCAGCCGGGCAGCACCTCGCCCGTCAGGTCCAGCTCCACGCCCTCGCTCTGCGCCTTGCCCTGGGACAGGTAGATCGCCTGGTTGGGGTAGCGGGGGTCCGCCTCCGCCCGGTTCTTCTCATCCACATGGAACAGGGCCAGGCTGCCGTGCAGGCGGCCATCGAGAAAATCCGCCTTGGTGCCGACCTCATACTGCATACCCTCCAACGGCTGCAGCACCTTGCCGGTAGCGTCGGTATAGGCCTGCGGCTGGAAGACCTGGGTGATGCTGGTGTACAGCGCCAGGGCTGGATTCACCTCGTACACCAGCCCGGCATTGGGCGTGACCTTGCCGTCGACGGAGGCCGCGCTGCGCGGCGTCTTGGCCGGCAAGGCGGTATCGACCGCCGTGTCCCACCAGGTGGCGCGCACGCCGGCGATCAGGCGCAGCGGATCCAGCAAGCGCAGCCGCAGGGCGGCATAGGTGCTGTAGGTGTCCGTGACGGTGTTGCTGTCGCGCTGCCAGGTGGGGAACACCGGTTCCGCCGCCGTGGCCACCGGGGCGTAGACGGTGACGGTGGCGGACCAGGTGCTGCCGTTGGGGTTGTAGCCGTTGGCCGAGCGGTTGCGGAATTCCGTACGCTCGTAGCTGGCGCCAACCACGGCCTCGTGCACCTGTCCGAACAGGCTGAACGGACCGGTGGCGGACAGGTCGGTGCCGGCCTGCGACTGGTCGTAGCGCACCTTCTGCGCGTACAGGGTGGTGGTATTCTGGCCTGCGACCACCGGCGTGTAGGCATAGGCCATGACCCGGTCCATCACGTTGTCCAGGTACTGGGTGCCCAAATTGATGTGCCAGCCGTCGCCGAAGCGGTGTTCCACATTGGCGAATCCGCCGGTGGTGGTGAACTCATCCTCATTCCACTTCTCACCCAGGGAGGTGGAGCGCGGCACGTTCAGCAGGCTCAGCGCGTACTTGCCACCGACCACGTTGACCAGGCCCGGCAGGTTCCACGCCCCCTTGTAGTCGTTCTCCTGCCGGTAGACGCCGACGGTGGCCGTGGTGTCCGGCGTCAGGTCGGCCCCCACGGTGCCATAGCCGAGCAGGCGCTTCTGATGCGTCCAGTCCTGGAAGGTGTCGCGCTCCTGAAACGCGCCGACCAGGCGGCCACGTACCGTGCCACTGTCGTTCAGGGGGGCGTTGAAGTCCCCTTCCAGGCGGTAGTTGTCCCACGAGCCGACGGTCAGGCTGGCATAGCCGGCCGTGGTGGCCAGGGGTGCCTTGCGCACCAGATTGATGGCGCCGCCGGGCCCGCCGAAGCCCGCCAGCAGGCCGGCTGGCCCCTTCAGCACCTCCACCTTGTCGAAGACCACCAGGTCGGGCGGGGAGAAGATACGGTCATCCATGGTGGTGGGGATGCCATCGAACTGCAGGTTGGTGATCTCGAACCCACGTGAATAGAAGTTCACGCGATTGCCGTCGATGGGCTCCACGATCACACCCGGCGTCTGGCGCAAGGCGTCGTCCAGGGTGACCAGCTTCTGTTCCTGCAACTGTTCCGCCCCCAGGACGGACAACGACTGCGGCAGTTCATGCGGCGTCATCGGCAGCTTGGCCGTGACCGTCCGGGCCTTTTCCCGGTCCGCGGTGACGATCACCGTCGCCGCGGTATCGCCGCTGTCCGTAACGGCCCCGTCCGGCGCCGCCGCATCAGGCGCTGCCTGGGCCGCCATCACCGGCAGCAGGGCGATCAGCGCCACGGTCCCCATGAGTCCCCAAGCACGCGCCGGATTCCCGACCTTATTCATGTCTCGATATCTCCAATTTCAGAAGGCATGCGCCGCATTTCGGCGCTCCGGCACCCCCGCGCCGGAATGAGGGGCGGCCAAGGCCGCGGTGATCTCGCGCGCCCGGATGGGCAGAACGGACAGCAGGGTGTCGCTGAGGCCGTGCGTCGGCTCGTTGCAGCCTTGAAGAAAAATCCCCGTCGTGCAGGCGTCGGTGGTGGCCAGGCGATAGTCGCGCCGCACCCCCTCCCCCGTCAGCCAGGGGGTCAACGGTTCCAGCAGCCGGTGATGCTGCTGGCGCCGATAGCCGGTCGCCAGCACCACGCCGCCGTAGCGACGGATCCGCCGCTCGCCCTCATCCAGGCTCGCCAGGTCCAGCAGCACCCCATCAGGCCCGCTGGTCAGCCGCACCTCGCGCACCTCATGGCGCGGCAGCAGGCGATGCCGGTCCAGCCGGTCCACCTTCTGCTGATAGAGGACGCCGTAGACCGTCTCGATCAGGTCGGGGTCGACGACGGCATAATTCGTGTTCTGGAATTCGCGCAGGATGCGCTCCCGTTCCTCCACCCTGCGGCCGTAGTGGTAATCGGTGTAGGCCGGGTCGAAGATCTGGTTGACGAATGGGCTGCTGTCGGCGGGCCGCATGGCCGGCGCCCGGGCGATCAGGTCCACCGCCACGCCCCTGGCATGCAGATCCAGGAAAATCTCCGCGGCACTCTGGCCGAAGCCGACGACCGCGACGCGGCCGGCCCGGGCCAGGGTTTCGGCACTGGCGAGATAGCTGCTGGAATGGATGACGCGGGCGTCGCCCAGGGTGCCGGTGAAGATTTCAGGGATGCGGGGGCTGGCGCCCACGCCGATGACGACGTTGCGCGCCAGCCAGGTCCGCTCCCGTCCACCACGGCCGCGCGACCGCGCCCGCAAACGCAGCACCCGGCCGTCCTGCACCTCCGGTTCCAGCGCCACCACCTCCTCGCCATAGTCGCAGCGGTCAGCGAAGTGACCGGCCACCCAGGCCAGGTAGTCGTTAAACTCCCGCCGGGTGGGAAAGAAGGTGCGCAGGTTGATGAAATCCTGCAGCCGGCCGTGGACATGCAGATAGTTGAGGAAGCTGTAGGGGCTGGTTGGATCACGCATGGAGACCAGGTCCTTCACGAACGAGATCTGCATGCGACTACCGTCCAGCAGCATGTTGCCGTGCCAGACGAAGCTGTCCTGCCGTTCCAGGAACCGGCAGGAGAGGGTCGGCCCGCCCTCGGCCAGGGCGATGGCCAACGCCAGGTTGGATGGGCCGAAGCCGACACCCAGGACATCCAACGTCCGGGGCGGCTCATTCAGGCTGACGGTCGTTCCCATGGTTCAGCCCCCCGTCTTGGGTGCGGGCTCGGCGCGCGGCAGCCACAGCCGGTCATCGAAGAAGCGTTCCCGCAACAGCATCACCAGCAGGGCGCGTTTGTGGGGAAAGTTGAATTCCTTGACCTTAGCGAAGCCGGAACGATCGAGGTTGCGGATCTGCTGGTGATGATCGGCCCGCGGTTCACCCACGATGCGCTGGGTGCGCACGTCGTCCAGGAACATGAAATGGACCAGCGACGGCAGCCAGGCGCTGACATAGGCCTTGCCCCGCACGCTCTCGTCCCCGATCAACACATGCCAGCCACGGTCATAATCCTGGGCGTCGTAGAAGGCGCCGATGCGGTTTTCCTTGGCCCAGTAGACTTCGAAATAGCCGAAGGCCTCGCCGTCCAGGCTGGCGATCAGCGGCAGGGTGTGCGGATCTTCCAACTGGTTTTCCAGGTAGGCCCGGTGCTGCTCCAGCTCCCCTTCCTCCTGCCAGAAGGCGGCGACGCGTGGATCATTCATCCAGGCGTGGAAGCGGCTGAGGTCGCGGTCCATGTCGGCCAGACGAAACGACAAAGTGCGGTCCAGCCAGGGGATGCGCCGCTCATACAGCAGACCCGGCACCTTGGCCGGACGGCGCGGGTGGTAACGGCCGTGGCTCAGCGTATGGACCTGGGGCTGCAGGCTGCCGCCGGGGCCGCGCAGCCACAGCTCCGGCTTCTGGTACAGGGCGGCGGCCAGCACACGCGCCACACCGCCCGGCGCCATCGTCAGGACGCCTTCGGCCTCCAGCGCGGCCCGCAGGTCGGCCGGCAGGGCCAAGCCCAGGCCAGGCGGGTCGCCCGCCCGGGTCAGGGCAGCGTCCAGCGCCGCCAGCGCCGCGATGGTGCGGGAACCGGCACCGCCCATGTCGTGCAGGAAGGCCAGGACCGGCCCGCCCTCCGCCTGGTCCAACAGCCAGCGCTGGCGGACGGTGCCGCCCATCTTCACCACCAGGGTATCGCCTTCCCATAGGCAGCGCGGTGCGATACCTGAAACGTAGGGAACGGTGCCCGCGGCACGGTTATGTGGATCGCCTGTCATTGCTGTCGCCCTCCCGGCGGCGCCGGCACTTGCGACGCCCCGTCGTTGAAGGTGTGGCCCAGGAATTGGGCGGAGCCGGCGTCGGCCGGCGCAGCCGACCACGGGGTCAGCACACCGCCGTCGCAGCGCAGGACCCGGTCGGCCAGGGGGAAGTAGCGATCGTCGTGGCTGACCGCGATGATGGTGCGGCCGCCCCGCTTCAAGTCGGGCAGCAGCTCTTCATAGAAAAAGCGGCGGAAGGTGGGGTCCTGGTCGGCCGCCCATTCGTCCAACAACAGGATGGGCCGCCGCTCCACCACGGCGGACAGCAGCGCCAGGCGCTTGCGCTGCCCTTGGGAAAAGCGGGTATTGGAAAGGCGGCCATCGGCGATGGCGACCTTGTGGTCCATGCGCAAGCGCCGCAGGAAATCCTGGGCCAGATCCTCATCCAGGTGGCCGTCCGGCCCCACCAGATGATCGAAGACATAGGCCGGGGACAGCACGGCGCTGACCTGTTCGCGGTGCCAGCCGCGCAAATCCTCCGTCACCGCCACGCCGCCCAGGCGCAGGTGCCCGCCGGCTGGCCGGCGCAGGCCCGCCAGCAGGGCCAACAGCGTGGACTTGCCGCCACCGTTGCCGCCGACGATGAACAGCGTCTCCCCTACCGGTACCGTCAGGTCAACGGGCCCCAAGTGGAAGCCCGCCTCCCCGTCCTGGCCTGGATGGTCGTAGGTGACGCCCGACAGCTCGAACAAGGGTGGCGGCACGGCCGTGGCGCCGGCGGGTATGGTGGCTGCCAAGATGGGGCCCCCCGGCATGTCGAAGCCGGCGCGGTGCGGCGCCAGGTTCAAGCTTTCCACCTTGGCCAGCGCCACGCCGCCCGCCATCAGGATGGGCAGCGTGCCTACCAGGTCGTTCAGCGGCATGCGCAGGAACAGCAGCACCAGGACGAAGCCCGCCACCTGTTCCCGCGCCAGGCCGAGGCCGGTACCGACGATGAACAGGCCGACGATCAGCCCCAGGATGACCAGGGCCGTCCAGCTGAGGCTCAGCACCCAATAGCGGTCGGCACGGGTTTCCGTGGCCCGCGCGTGGTCCGCCGCCGCCTCCACATCCAAGCGGTGGAAGACGGCGCGGCGGGCGGCATTCAGGGCCAGCTCGTTGCGCCCCTCGATGGCCCCCCGGTAGCCGGCGAACAACCGGTCGTCGGTGGCACGCACCTCCATCATCAGGCGGCGCATGGCGAAGACCCAGCCCTGGGCGCAAGCCACCGCCAGGCCCAGGACCACGGCGCTCAACAGGAACAGCTGCCACGACAGCCAGGCCAGATAGGCGAAGCCCCCGCCCAGCAGGACGCCGTTGTAGAAGACGAAGGGCAGGCGGTTAAAGGCCTGGCCCACCGCTGTTATATCCTTGGTCAAGGTGGCGTACAGCGCCGGCGCGCCAATGCCGTCCAGCCGGTCGATGTCGGTGTCCAGCAGGCGCTTCACCGTGGTGGTCCGCATGTCGCGCACCACGCGGTGGCCCAGCGCCGTCAAGATGGCTTGGGAGGCGAAGCCGCAACCGAACACCAGCAGCAGGGCCACGCCCAGGACGGCGAAGGTGGCGGCGCCGGCCGCCAGCGTGCCGGCGATCAGGCGGTTCACCAAGGCGATGATCACCAGGCCGGCCACGGCACCGACGGCGCCCAGCGCCAGGGCCAGGGGCAGGCGCGCACCGAAGCGCCGCATCAGCGTGGACAGCAATCTCATAACGTATCCAGCAGGTTGGCCATAAAGGCGATGTCCTCGGCCTCGTCCACCGCCCCCAAGGCATCTACCAGGGCCGCCATAGCCCCCAGGGTCGGCGCCTGGAACAGCCGGGCCAGGGGGATGTCGCGGCCAAAGGTGGTGCGGATGCGGGTCTGCAGGCGGGCCAGGCGCAGCGAATGACCGCCCAGCAGGAAGAAGTCGGCGTCCAGCCGGGTGACCGGCCGGTCCAACACCTCCGTCCACAGTCCGGCCAAAGTGGCGGCCACGCCGGTCAGGGGAGCCGTATCGGCGGCAGATGACGAGGCCGTCGCCTCCGGCGGCGGCAGGGCGCGGCGGTCCAGCTTGCCGCTGGCGTTGAGCGGCAGCCGGTCCAGCCGGATGTAAACGGTAGGCACCATATAGGCCGGCAGGCGCGCGGCCAGGAAGGCGCGCAGGTCAGTCGGAACGCTTTCCCCTTCGGTCATGAGATAGGCGCAGAGGATGGCCTCCCCATCCGCTGGCATATGAGCGGCGACGGCCGCCTGGCGCACCTGGGGGTGAGCCTCCAGCGCGCCTTCCACCTCCGCCGTCTCGATCCGGAAGCCGCGCACCTTCAATTGGTGATCAGCACGGCCCAGAAATTCGATGGTCCCATCCGGGCGGCGGCGGGCGCGATCGCCGGTGCGGTAAATCCGGCTGCCGGCGCCGCAGCCGGGAACGGCCCCATCGGGAAAGGGGTTGGGTGCGAAGGCCGCCGCCGTCACCCCCGGCTGGCCGGCATAGCCGCGCGCCAGGCCAATGCCGCCGATCCACAAATCCCCCGCAGCGCCAGGGGGTACGGGCTCCAACTGGCTGTCCAGGATAAACAGACGGTTGTTGGCGATGGCACTGCCGATGGCCACAGCCGGCGCCGTCCCGTCCACCGGCGTCACGGCGTGCGCGGCGGACCAGACGGTGGTCTCGGTGGGACCGTAGACGTTCCACAAGCGCACGCCCCGATCCAGCAGCCGGTGGGCCAAATCCCCGCGCAGCGCCTCACCCCCGCACAGGGCGCGCAAGCCCGGCCACCGGCCGTCCGTGGCGTCCAGCAGCATGCGCCAGGTGGCCGGCGTCGCCTGCAGGCAGGTGACGCCCCGGTCCCGGATCAGCCCGTCCAGGGCAATGGGGTCCAGCGCCTGCGACCGGCTGGCCAGCACGACGGCGCCACCGGTGGTCAGCGGCAGGAACAGTTCCAGGCCGGCGATATCGAAGCCCACGGTGGTCACGGCCAGCAGGCGATCATCCGGCCCGGCCGCCAGAAGCCCCCCCATGGCGCGCAACAGGCTGGAAATGGCCTGCCGGTCGATCTCCACCCCCTTGGGCACGCCGGTGGAACCGGACGTATAGAGACGATAGGCCAGTTGCCGGGGATGAACGGGCAGACCCAGATCCCAGTCATCCTCCTGCCCATTGGCCTCTTCCCCATCGGCCACCCTATCGCCCTCCAGCACCAGGTGAGGGCGGGCATGGGCCAGGATGGTGTCGATACGGGCCGCGGGCTGGTCGGGGTCCAGGGGCAGATAGGCGCCACCGGCCTTCAACACCGCCAGCAGGGCCACCACCAGCGCCGGCCCCCGGGGCAAGCGCACGCCGACCAGGGTGTCGCGGCCCACGCCCCGCGCCGCCAGGCGGCGGGCCAGATGGTTGGCACGGCGGTTCAGGTCGCCATAGCTGATGGCGGCGCCATCGAACATCACAGCGGGGCGCTCCGGCGCCCGCGTGGCCTGGGCCTCGAACCGGGCCAGCAGATCGTCGGCCGGACCCAGATCCAAAGCGGTGTCGTTGCCGATGGCCAGTGCGCGAACCCGGCCCGCCGTGTCCAGCAGCGGCAGCGTGTCCACCGCCGCGTCGGGGTTGGCCAGCAGGCCGGCCAGCAGCGTGGCGAATGCGCCGGCCAGGGCGGCCACGGTCGGCGGATCAAACAGATCGGTGGCGTAGTCGATGGCGCAGCGGATGGCATCCTGGGTGACCGTGACCTCCAGCGCCATATCCACCTTGGCCGTTGTCTCCGCCACCGGCACGGGCTCGATGGCCAGGCCAGCCAGACGCACGGTCGCCGACGTGCCCATCTGCACATTGACCATGGTCTGGAACACAGGGGCGCGGCTGGGATCGCGCGGTGGCGACAGCCGGGCCAGCACCTGGTCGAAAGGGGTGGCGCCATTGTCGATCAGGGTGCGGGCGGTATCGCGCAGCCGGCGGCACAAGGCCCGGCCGGTCAGGCCCGGTTCCATCGCCGCCGGGAAGATGGCGGTGTCGATGAAAAAGCCGATCAGTTCCTCCAACTCCTCATCCTCGCGGCCACCCAGGGGCACGCCCACGGCGAAGTGTCGCTGCCCGCCCCAGCGGGACAGCACCGCCTGCCAGGCGGCCAGCACCAGGACGAAGGGGGTGCAGCCTTCCGCCCCGCCCGCCGCCTTGAGCACCGGCAGCAAATGGAACGGCAGGTCGAAGGCATGACGGGCACCCCGCCCGGACCAAGCCGCTGGGCGCGGCCGGTCGGTGGGCAGGTCCAGCGCCGGCGGCGGCGCGCCCAGTACAAAGAGCGCGCCATCCACCGCACGCGCCACCCGCCGCTGCGCCTCTGGCCCGCGCTGGGCCGCGGCGTAGTCGGCATACTGCAGGGCCAGGGGCGGCAGCAGGCCGGCGACTTCGACCCCCTCCTCATCCGTCAGCGCCGCCGCCTGATAGGCCCGCATCAGGTCCCGCGCCAGGATGGGATTGGACGCGGCGTCGGACACGATGTGGTGCAGCGCCAGGATCAGGGTGTGGTCGGTGGGTCCGGTCCTCACCAGCGTGGCGCGGAGGGGCGGGGCCGCCGCCAGGTCGAACGGCCGCATCGCCTCCGCCACCGCCCGCGCGGCGGGATCGCCACCGTCTTCCAGGGCCAGGTGCAGGGTAGGCGCGCGCTGGACAAGCTGGACGGGCCCGTCCTCGCCCTCGGCGAAGCGGGTGCGCAGGATGGCGTGGCGCCAGGCGACCGCCTGCAACGCCCGCTCCAGCGCCGTCCTGTCCAGCGGGCCCACCAGGCGGAAGGCGCGGGTCAGGTTGTAAGCGGTGTCGGCGGGATTGAAGCGGTGCAGCAGCCATAGGCGCTCTTGCGCATGCGACAGCGGCGCCGTCCGTTCCACTTCGTTCACCAGGCCATCCATCGGACCCACCTCATACGCTAATCAGACTTAGTCGCGATTCTCGGCCGCGTTATTCCGCCGCCAGGGCGATGCCCGGTCGGTCGGCCAGGGCCGCCTTCAGCCCGGCCTTGAAGCGGCTGGCGATCTCATCCACCTCCTCGGCGGTGACGATCAGCGGCGGCAGGAAGCGCATGACGGCGCCATGGCGGCCACCCACCTCAAGGATCAGGCCCTGTTCCAGGCAGCGCCGCTGGATCTGGCGGGCCAGATCGCCGTCAGCCGGCCGCGCGCCCAGGCGCAATTGCGGCCGGCGTTCGTCCACGACCTCCACCCCGATCATCAGGCCCAGGCCCCGCACGTCGCCCAAGCAGGCGTGATCGGCCCGCAGGCTGTTCAGGTGATCCACCAGGCGCCGGCCCAGGATGGCGGCCTGTTCATCCAGGCGGTCGGCGCGGATGCGGCGCAGGGTTTCCACTCCGGCCGCCATGGCCAGCTGGTTGCCGCGGAAGGTGCCGGCGTGGGCACCGGGGGCCCAGCGGTCCAGGTCCTGGTTATAGACCACCACCGACAGGGGCAGCCCGCCGCCAATGGCCTTGGACAGGACCACCACGTCCGGCTCGATACCGGCATGCTCGAAGGCGTAGAGGCGGCCGGTGCGGCCCAGGCCGGTTTGCACCTCATCCACCACCAGGGCCACGCCGTGCTCACGCGTCAGTTGACGCAGGCCCTGCAGCCAGCGCACCGGCGCGGGAATGACGCCGCCCTCACCCTGCACCACCTCCACCACCACGGCGGCGGGCAGCAGCACGCCCGATTCCGGGTCGGTCAGGATTTGCTCGATCAGGGACAGGCCTGCGTCCACCCCCGCCTCTCCGCCCAAGCCGAAGGGGCAGCGGTAATCATAGGGGTAGGGCAGCATCTGCACGTCAGCCCCCATGGTGCCCAGCGGTTCCTTGGGCGCGCGGTTGCCCATCAGCGCCAGGGCCCCCTGGGTCATGCCGTGGTAAGCGCCAGAGAAGCCCAGGACGACGCGCCGGCCGGTGGCGGTGCGCGTCAGCTTCAGCGCGGCCTCGATGCCGTCGGCGCCGGTGGGGCCGCAAAACTGGATGCGCGCCTTGGCGGCGAAGGCCGCCGGCAGGCTGGCGAACAGATCCTCGACAAAACGATCCTTGACCGGCGTCGTCAGGTCCAGCGTGTGCAGGGGCAGACCTGACTCCAGGGTCTCACGCAGGGCCGCCACCACATCCGGGTGGTTATGCCCCAGGGCCAGGGTGCCGGCGCCGGCCAGACAGTCGATGTACACCTGGCCAGCCCCATCGCGGACATAAATGCCGCGCGCCTCCCTCAGCGCGAGGGGAATGCGGCGGGGATAGGAACGGGCGTTGGATTCCCGCGCCGCCTGCCGGCGCAACAGGGGATCGTCCTGCAGGCGGACGGGCGGCTGGCCGCGAAACCCGGTCAAAGTCAACGGCACAGCCCCCTGAAGGTCGCTGGACATCGTGCATCTCCCATTGTCTTGCGAAGGCGTCACCCGGCCGGCAAGGGCCGGCGGCGAAGTCATTGCGCCTGATCCGCGGCTTCCAGGGCGCGGCGCAGGCTCAACGGCCGCATGTCCGTCCACACCGTTTCGATGTGGGCCAGGCACTCATCCCGCGTACCGCTGACGCCAACCGCCTGCCAGCCGGCGGGCAGCGGTTTGTGATCCGGCCAGATGGAATATTGCTCTTCCCCGTTGATCACGACGTGGAAGCGGGTGTCAGGGCTATCCCAGCTCATGTGTGGTCCCCCATCGGTGTCTGACATCTTCTTTAATATTGATACTGATTCTTATTTGCAAGTCGTTTCAAGCTGGGGTAGCGTTAGCCACGTTCGGGGACGATCGGTACGTCAACGATGGGAAAGGTTGATCACATCGGATCGGGCAGCGTCGCACGCTGGAGAAAGACCGCCGATGATAGCAATGGCCCCAGTGGTTTTACGGAAATCCGTACCTCGGTCAATCGCTGAAAGTGATTCTCATTCCTAAGACATAAGCCCGGCGCATCCCTTCGGCGGGATCGGCGGGCTGACTCGGGGGCACCCCAGCGGTGCCTGGGAAGCAGGCAATCACACGGGAATGGATTGAAATGGATACACTTCCCCCTCTCGCCACCCCACCCGCCACAGCGGCGGCGCAGCCCCTAAGGCTGGCCCCCCTCCTGGAAGACCGGGACGCGCCTCTGCCCCTGTTGGTGACGCCTAAGGCGCCGGGCACGGTTTGGCGTGACGTCTTCACCGACATCGAAAGGGTTGTGGCCCAGGTGCTGCCCACGGTGGGGGGGGTGGTGTTCCGGGGGCTGGATATTCAGGGCGACGCGCCGTTTCGCGCCTTCG
This sequence comes from Nitrospirillum amazonense, assembly GCF_007828045.1. Taxonomy (GTDB): domain Bacteria; phylum Pseudomonadota; class Alphaproteobacteria; order Azospirillales; family Azospirillaceae; genus Nitrospirillum; species Nitrospirillum amazonense_C. Next base: position 31,732 of record NZ_VITN01000033.1, read on the forward strand.
TTGAAGCCTTCGGCCGGCCGCTGCTGGATTACGACTTCGGGTCTACTCCGCGCTCGATGGTGGAACGAGGGGTCTACACCTCCACCGAATACCCGGCGCACCAGTCCATCCCCCTGCATAACGAGCAGTCCTACACCCTGCAGTGGCCGGGCACGATCTGGTTCCATTGCGTGACGGCGTCGGAAACCGGCGGCGCCACGCCCATTGCCGACAGCCGCGCCATCTACCGCGCCCTCGATCCGGATGTCCGCCGGCGTTTCGCGGAGCGGCGGCTGATGTATGTGCGCAACTACGGCAACGGCTTGGACCTGCCATGGCAGCGTGCCTTCAACACCGACGACCCGGCGGCGGTGGAGCGGTTCTGCCGCGCCAACGCCATCGAGTGGGAATGGAAGGAGGATGGCGAACTGCGCACCCGCCAGACCTGCCAGGCGGTGGCCCGCCACCCCGCGACGGGGGAGATGGTGTGGTTCAACCAAGCCCACCTGTTCCACGTTTCCGGCCTACCCCACGCCGTGCGCGATACCCTGCTGGCGGTGGTGGAGGATGAGATGGACCTGCCCCGCCATGTCTTCCACGGCGACGGCGCCCCCATCGCGGAAGCCGACCTGGCCCATATCCGCAGCGTGCTGGACGCCCACGCCGTGTCGTTCCCCTGGCAGGCGGGCGACGTGATGATGCTGGACAACATGCTGGCGGCCCATGGCCGCGCGCCCTTCACCGGCGCCCGCAAGGTGGTGGTGGCCATGGCCGACCCCATCCGCGCTTCGGAACTTGCCGCCGCCGCGCGCTGACCGTTCCCACACTTTGCCCGTCACCTTGCCCGTCACCTTGATGGATGCCCCCATGCCCACGACGCGCACGGCGCCCGCCGCGCCGGACTGCCCGCCCGATCATGCCTCCGACGCCCCCCAGCCCTTGGGTGAGGAGCAGCGCGCCCTGTGGGCGGCCTATCGCGCCGCACCGGGCGAAGCCGGGTACATCATGGCCTATGCCGGCGCCCTGCTGCCGGGCACGGCCCCTCATCATCTGGCCTCCGCCTTCACCCATGTCATCGCCGGGCATGAGACGCTGAGCAGCGCCTATGGCGAGGATGCCGCCGGCACGCCGGTGATGCGTCCGCTGCGCACCGTCACCCCGGACGTGGCCATCGTCACCACCCCCTTCGCCGATGATGAATCCCGCGCCGCCTGGCTGGCGGCCCAGGCGGACGCGCCCCTGGATTTGGAGGCCGGCCAGGTCTGTCGCGTGCGGGTACTGGTGGAGGACGCCGGCGCCCACGTCGTCGTGGCCGTGCACCACATCGCCGGTGACTTCCTGGCCATGGAATCCCTGACGGGGCAGGTGATGCTGGCCTACGAACGGCTGGTGCAGGGCCTGGCGCCCGCCACCGTCCCCACCGGCCGGTACCGGGCCTGGGTGGATCGTCAGCGTGCCACGCTGGCGGGGGCGCGGGGCCAGAAGCTGGAGACGTTCTGGCGCACCCTGCTGACCGATCCGCCAGCGGAACTGGAGCTGCCGTCGGATGGCGGCGATGACAGCGGGACGCATGAATCCGAAATCGCCCTGTCCCCCGAAACCACGGCGGCGCTGCGCACCCTGGCGGGACGCCTGGACATCGGCCTCTTCCCCCTGCTGGCCACCCTGTACCATGTGTTCCTGGGACGCTGGACCGGGCGGGAGCGTTTCCTGATCGGCACGCCCGTGTCCGGCCGCATGGGGGCGGCGGACCGCGACCTGATCGGCTGCACCGTGAACGCCCTGCCCTGGCCCGTGGACCTGCGGGGCGATCCTGCCTTCGCCGACCTGGCGCGCCGGACCCAGGCCACCTTCATGGCCATGCTGCGGCACCACCGCCTGCCCTTGGCGCGCATTGCCGCCGCCATAGGCCGGGGCGGCGCCCTGTTCCAACACATGACGACCTATGTGCCGGTGGGGGAGCGTGGGCTGATGAACCGCTACATCCCCCACCTGCGGTTTGCCACCCAGCGCGGCGGCGCCAACGACCTGAACCTGCGCTGGGTGGATGGCGGCGACCGCCTGACCCTGCAATGGCGGCAGGACACCGGCCGCTACAGCCCCGCCACCGTCGCCCGCATGCGACGGGGTTTCATGGCCCTGGTGGACCAGGTGCTGGCGGCACCCGAGGCCCGCATTTCCACCCTGCGCGCCCAAACCAACGGCGACGCCGCGGTGCTGAGCGGCCCGGTGGCCGGGGCGGACACGGCGCTGGCCCTGTTCCACCACCATGTGAACCGCACGCCGCACCGCACGGCGGTGGAATGCGGCACCGACAGCCTGAGCTTCACCGCCCTGGACGCCCGCGCCGCCACCCTGGCCGGCCGCTTGGCCGCGGCCGGGGTGCGGCCGGGTGACACCGTGGGCCTGCATCTACCGCGCGGCGTGGATTTGGCCGTGGCCATGATCGCCGTGTGGAAGACGGGCGCCGCCTATCTCTGCCTGGACCCGGCCCTGCCGCCCGCCCGCCTGGCCCTCATGGCGACCGACGCCGCCGTGCGCCTGGTCGTGGGCGACGGCGTGCCAGCGGAGCTGACACCACCCCGCCTGGCCGTAACGGGACAGCAGGCCCCCAGCGCCCCGCCACCACCCGCAACACCCTCCCTGCCCGCCTACGTCATCTACACCTCCGGCTCCACCGGCGCACCCAAGGGCGTGGTGGTGACCCAGGGCAACCTGGCCGCCTATGCCCTGGGCGTGCTGGACGCGCTGGACCTGCCGGCGGAAGCCACCCTGACCACCCTGGCCGCCGTCACGGCCGACCTGGGCTATACCGCCTGGTTCGGCGCCCTGCTGGGCGGCCGCACCTTACGCATCATCGACACGGCCCTGGCCGATGACCCCGACGCCCTGGCCCGCCATCTGGCGGAACGGCCGGTGGACGCGCTGAAGATCGTGCCATCGCACCTGGCGGCCCTGATGGCGGTTCCCCAACCGGCGCACCTGCTGCCGCGCCGGCGCCTGGTGCTGGGCGGAGAGGTCCTCTCCGCCGAATTTGTGGCGCGGGTGCGCGCCCTCGCTCCTGAGTGCCAAGTGGTGAACCATTATGGCCCCACGGAAACCACGGTGGGCTGCCTGACCTGGCGGGCCGGCGACACCGATGAGGCCGGCGTGCCCGTGGGGCGGCCCCTGGCGGGCGCGCACGTGATGGTGCTGGACCACCATCTGGAAGCGGTGCCGGTGGGTGTGCCCGGTGAGTTGGCCGTGGGCGGCGCCGGCGTGGCCAGCGGCTATCGCAACCGGCCGGGCCTGACCGCCCAGCGTTTCGTGCCCGACCCGGCGGTCCCCGGCGGCCGGCTGTACCTGACCGGCGACCGGGTAGTGATGACGCCGGACGGCGCCATCCGCTTCCTGGGGCGCGCCGACGACCAAGTGAAAATCCGGGGCTTCCGCGTGGAACTGGGCGAGGTGGAGGCGCATCTGCGCCGCCTGCCCGGCGTGGTTGAGGCGGCGGTGGTGGCCCGGTCCACCGCCCCGGGCGCCACCGGCCTGCGATTGGTGGCCTTCGTCGCCGGCCGCGACCTGCCGGAGCCCGGCGCCCTGGTGCGCGCCCTGGCCGACCAGGTGCCCGACGCCATGGTACCCGCCAGCCTCACGGTGCTGCCGGCCCTACCCCGCCTGCCCAACGGCAAGATCGATCGCGCTGCCCTGCCGGCCGAGACCGCACCACGAGACGCAGCCGCGTCGGCCGGGACCGGCCTGTCGCCGGTGGAGACCGCCCTGTGCGCCCTATGGGCGGAGGTGCTGGGCCGTCCGGCCGTTGGGGTGGCGGATGATTTCTTCGCCATCGGCGGCGATTCCATCCTGGCGCTTCAGGTCATCGCCAAGGCCCGGCCCCAGGGCCTGGCGCTGACGCCCAAGATGCTGTTCCAGAAGCGCACCGTGGCCGCCGTGGCGGCGGCCCTGGCGGCGCTGCCGGCCAAGGCGCCCAAGACGGCCACCATCCCGGTGGCCGACCCGCCGCCCTTCGCCCTCAGCGGCTTGGGGGCGGAGTCCCTGGCTGCGCTCAAGGCCGACCGGCCGGACGTGGTCGACGCCTACCCCCTGTCACCCCTGCAGCAAGGCCTGCTGTTCCACAGCCTGCTGGACGGCGCAAGCGGCGCCTATGTCAACCAGCTGGTGCTGGACGCCACCGGGCCCTTCGCGCCTGAAGCCTTCGCCCACGCCTGGCAGGCGGCTGTGGACGCCCATCCCCTGCTGCGCACCGCCTTCCGGTGGGAGGGGCTGGACGCGCCGCTGCAACTGGTGCAGCGCACCGCCACCCTACCGGTCAGCCGGCATGACTGGCGGGCCTGGGACGACGGGGCGCAGGAAACGGCGCTGGCCGGCTTCCTGGCTACCGACCGGGCCCAAGGCTTCGTGCTGGAAGCAGCGCCCCTGATGCGCCTGGCGGTCATGGACCGGGGGGACGGCCGCTGGTGGCTGGTGTGGAGCCGCCACCATTTGGTGGTGGACGGCTGGTGTTCCATCCTGCTGCTGGATGAGGTGCTGGAGCGCTACCGCGCCCAATTGGCGGGAGAAGCGCCCCACCTGCCCCACCGCCGCCCCTTCCGTGACCACGTCGCCTGGCTGGCCCGCCAGGACACCGCCCAGCCCCTGGCCTTCTGGACCAACTTCCTGGCCGGCGTCCAGGATGCGCCCCCCTTGCCCGTGCTGCGTCCCGCCCAGCCGGGCCCGGCCCTGCCCCTGAACCGGACCCTGGTGCTGGACCGGTCGGAAACGGCGCGCCTGACGGCCGCCGCCCGCGACCTGGGCGTCACCCTGAACACCCTGGTGCAGGGGGCCTGGGGCCGGACCCTGGCCGCCCTGTCGGGGCGCGACGACGTGGTGTTCGGCGTCACCTCCGCCGGCCGGTCCATGGAGCTGGCGGGCGCCGACGCCATGCTGGGCGTCTTCATCACCACCCTGCCCCTGCGGATGAAACCCGCCGCCGGCCGCCGGCTGGGCGACTATCTGCGCGCGGTGCAGGCCGACAACGTAGCCATGCGCGAGCATGAGCACGCGGCCCTGGCCGACATCCAGAAGCATCTGGGCGGCGGGACACTGTTCGACACCCTGCTGGTCTTCCAGAACCTGCCCATGCTGGAAGGACGCCGCCGCCGCGTGGGGGCCCTGGACCTGCGCCAGCGCCAGAATGTGGAGCGTACGCACTACGGCCTGACGGTGGAGGTGTTCCCGGGGGAGGAGCTGGGCGTGGCGCTGGACGCGGACGCCCGGCGCATCGACGAAGCCGCCTTGGCCCGCGTGGCGGACGGCTTCCGCGCCACCCTGCTGGGCATGGCCCGGGGGGCCAACACGCCCCTGGGCGGCCTTCCCACCCTGGGTGCCGCGGAAATGGCGCTGCTGCGCCGCTGGCGCACCACGGCCGCCGACTACGTCCTGCAACCCGACTGGGTCGCCCGCGTGGCCGACCGGGTGGCCCGCCATCCTGACCGCGTCGTCGCCCGCTGTGACGGCGCCACCCTCAGCTATGCCCAGCTGTGGGAACGGTCGGAACGGCTGGCGCGCGGCCTGTCGGCCGCCGGCCTCACACCGGACGGTATCGTCGCCCTGCTGCTGCCGCGCGGGCTGGAACTGCTGACCATGATGGTGGCGGTGTTGCGCGCCGGGGGTGCCTGGCTGCCGCTGGACCCCGCCCACCCGCCCGCCCGCTGGGCCCAGGTGATCGGGCAAGCGAAGGCCATCCTTGTCCGTGACCCGGCCATCCCCTGCGACCTGCCGTCTCTGGCGCCGGCCGACCTGCTGGACCGGGCGGCGGAGGGGGCGCTACCGATGGCGGCCCCGGACGGGCGGCAATTGGCCTATGTGCTGTTCACCTCCGGCTCCACGGGCGCGCCCAAGGGGGTGATGGTCAGCCGCGACGGCATGCTGAACAACATGCTGGCCAAAGTGGGCCCCCTGGGGCTGGGCGAGGGCGACGTCATCGCCCAGACCGCGCCGGCCTGCTTCGACATCTCGGTCTGGCAGACGCTGATGGCGCCCCTGCTGGGTGCGGTGGTGGAGATCATTCCCGACGCGGTGGTCAAGGACCCCGACGCCCTGCTGGACCGGCTGCGCACCGCCGCCGTCACCGTGTTCGAACCGGTGCCGTCGCTGATGCGCGCGCTGGTCGAGAGTGATGGAGTGGGGGCTGGGGCCATCCCCCTGCGCGCCCTGCGCTGGGTGCTGCCGACGGGGGAGGCGCTGGGCGCCAACGATGCCCGCGCCTGGTTCGCGGCCTATCCCGACGTCCCCCTGATGAACGCCTACGGCCCGGCGGAGTGTGCCGACGACGTGGCCTTTCATGCCCTGCACCACGCACCGGAACCGGGCACCGTCATCCCCATCGGCCGTCCCACCGCCAACGCCGACCTGCGCGTGCTGGACAACGACCTGTCCCCGACGCCGGTGGGCGCGGTGGGGGAGATCGTGGTGGGCGGTGTGGGCGTGGGCCGGGGTTACAGCGGCGACCCGCGCCGCACGGCGGCAGCCTTCGTGCCCGACCCTGACGGCCCGCCCGGCGCCCGCGTCTACCGCACCGGCGACCTGGGCCGCTGGACGGCCGACGGCCTGCTGGAATGGGCCGGCCGCAAGGATTTCCAGGTCAAGCTGCGGGGCTTCCGCATCGAACCGGGCGAGGTCGAGGCCGTGCTGGAACGCCATCCCGGCGTGCGCCGCGCCGCCGTGGTGGCCCGGGGCGACCGGCTGGTGGCCTACTGGCAGGCGACGGGGAATGAGATCACGTCCGACGATCTGGCCCGCCACGCCGCCGCCCACCTGCCGCCTTACATGGTGCCGGCGCAGTGGATCCCTATGACAGCCTGGCCGCTGAACGCCAACGGCAAGCTGGACCGCAAGGCCCTGCCCCAACCCGGCATGGACCTAACGGCGGGTGAGGCGCCGGCCACGGAAACCGAACGGCTGCTGGCCGGCCTGTGGCGGGAACTGCTGCCCGTCGAAGCCGTCAGCCGCGATAGCGATTTCTTCGCGGCGGGCGGCCATTCCCTGCTGGCCGCCCGGCTGGTGGCCCGGTTGCGGCGCCTGGGATGGGACGGCCTGGCCCTGCGCACCGTGTTCGAGGCCCCCGTCCTTCGCCAGTTGGCGGCACGGCTGGATGCCGACACGGCCACCGATGGGGTGAGCGCCCTGCCGACGCTGCGCCCCGTGCCACGCATTGGCCCCCTGCCCCTGTCGCCGGCGCAACAGCGCCTGTGGCTGCTCGACCGGCTGACGGGGGGTGACGCCGCCTACAGCATGGCCGCCACCCTGGACCTGCGCGGCGACCTGGACGTTCAAGCGCTGGAGGACGCGCTGAACGCCGTCATCGCCCGACATGAGATCCTGCGCACCGCCTATCCGGAGAACGACGCGGACGAGGATGGGGCGCCAGTGGCCGTACCGGTGGCGTCCCTGACCCTGCCCTTGCCCGTGGAGGATCTGTCCGGGCTGCCGGCGGCGGAGCGGGACGCCTGCGCCCTGGCCTTGCGAGAGGCGGACATGGGGCGGCCCTTCGACCTGGCCCAGGGCCCGCCCCTGCGCGCCCGCCTGCTCCGTTTGGCGCCCGGCCACCACCAAATGGTCTTCGCCATGCACCACATGGTGGCCGATGGCTGGTCGGTGGGCGTATTGACCCGCGACCTGTCCACCGCCTACCGCGCGGCACTGGCCGGAACGGCGCCGGACTGGCCCCCCCTGCCGGTGCAATACGCCGACTATGCCGTCTGGCAGCAGGCCCTGTTGTCCGGCGAGGGGTTGCGCGGCCGCCTGGCCTTCTGGCGCGGCCATCTGGCCGGCGCCCCGACGCAGCTGCGCCTGCCCACCGACCGGCCCCGGCCGCCGGTGGCGCAGACGGCGGGCGGCGCCCTGCGCTTCACCGTGCCGCCGGACCTGCTGGCCCGCCTGGGCGCGTGGGCGCGGACACGCGGAGCCACGCCCTTCATGGCCTTGCTGGCCGGCTTCCAAGCCCTGCTGCACCAGGTGACGGGCGACGACGACTTGGTGGTGGGTACAGACACCGCCGGCCGGCCCGTGCCGGAGGTGGAGGAGTTGATCGGCTTCTTCGTCAACGTGGTGCCCCTGCGGTCCCGCCGCCGGCCCGGCATGACGCCGGCCGACATGCTGGACCAGACCCGGCACACGGCCCTGGCCGCCTTCGACCAGGACGCCCTGCCCTTCGACCGCATCGTGGAGGCGGTGGGCGTGCCCCGCGACCGCAGCCGCAACCCCTTGGTCCAGGCCCTGTTCGTCCTGCAGAACGTACCGGAGGGCGGGTTCGATCTGCCCGGCCTGGCCGTCACCCAGCTGCCGGCGCTGGAACGGCGCAGCAAGTTCGACCTGGCCCTGTTCCTTGAACCCCAGGGAGCTGGTGGCGCGGACGGCATGGCGGCCGATTGGGTCTACGCCACCGCCTTGTTCGACCCCGCCACCATCGCCCGTTTCCACCAAGACTGGATCGCCCTGCTGCGCCACGCGGTGGACGCGCCGGACCAGCCCCTGCCCATCGCATCGCCAAAGGCATCGACCATGACCACCGCCACCCAGCGTCTGAACGCCAAGCTGGCCCGCCTTGGTGCCCCGGCCACGCGCCCCGCCACCGCCCCGCTAGAGCCGGAGGCTGTGCGCCAGTCCTTCCTGACGCCCGGCGCCACCTTCCCCGTGGTGCTGGAACCGGCGGCGGGCGGGCTGGACCCCAGCGCCTGGGCGGCGGCCAACCGGCCGCTGATCGATGGGCTGCTGGCCCGCCACGCCGGCATCCTGTTCCGGGGCTTCGACCTGCCCGGCGCACAAGCCTTCGAGGGCTTCGCCGAGGCCATGGAGCCTGGCGGCCTGTTCGGCGGCTATGGCGACCTGCCCAAGAAGGAGGGGGGACGAAACACCTATCGCTCCACCCCCTATCCGGAACGTCAGATGATCCTGTTCCACAACGAAAGCGCCCACCTGGACCGTTGGCCGCGCAAGCAGTGGTTCTATGCCGAGCAGGTGGCCCCCGTGGGCGGTTGCACCCCCATCGTCGATTGCCGCCAGATGATGCGCCGCCTGCCCGCCGACCTGATCACCGATTTGGAACGCCGAGGCCTGCTGTATGTCCGCACCTTCACCCCCCGTCTGGACGTGGGTTGGCGCGACTTCTTCAAGAGCGAGGATCGCGATGCGGTGACGGCCCGCTGCGCGGCCGGGGGCATCGACTGCCGCTGGCTGGACCCGGAGACGCCGCAGACCCGCAGCCGGGGGCCGGCCGTGATCCGCCATCCCCTGACGGGGGAGCGCAGCTTCTTCAACCAGGTGCAGTTGCATCACCCCCATTGCCTGGATGCCGACGTGCGCGAGGATCTGTTGGACCTGGTGGGCATCGACCGCTTCCCGCGCAACGTCCTCTATGGCGACGACACGCCCATCCCCGACGCCGTCATGGCCCGGATCGGGGAGGCGTATGAGGCCTGCGCCGTCCGCTTCGACTGGCGTAACGGCGACGTGGTGATGTTGGACAACATGCTGGCCGCCCACGCCCGCGACCCCTATGAGGGCCCACGCCGCGTCGTCGTCGCCATGGGCGCCATGACGGACCGCGCCAGCCTGGCGGCCTCCGGCACGGCGGAGGTGGCGTGATGACCATCGCCCTGACGCCCCGCCAGTCCGAAATCCTGACGGCCCTGGGCACCGGAGCACCGGACGGCCATCCCTGGCGCCTGACCCTGGACATTCGGGGGCCGGTGGATGAAGCTCGCTTGCGTCGAGCCCTGGACCAAACCATCGCCACCCATGAGGCTCTGCGCCTGGAAATCACTGGCGGCGTGCAGCGGGTGCGCAACCCCGCACCCGTCACCTGGGAAACCGCTGCCAGGACGTCGACGGACAGCCCCCCGGTGCAGGCAGCCTTCCAGCGCATGGGTGGCGATGCCGGCCGCCTGATCCTGACGCTATCGCCCCTGGTGTTCGACCGGGGTAGCGTGGCGCCCCTGCTGCGCACGGTGGCGGCAGCCTATGCCGACCGGGCGGAGGAACCGTCCCAGCTGGATTTCACCCGCTACGCCGCCTGGCGAGAGGAACTGGCCCAGGCACCGGACGCCGCCGATGGGCATGCCTATTGGCGGTACCAGACGGGGCCGGAACCGCGTCTACCCTATCGCAACGTCACGACGGCCGACGGCCGGGACCAGCATCAGGTCCAGCGCCGCTTGCCCGACATCGGCACCCTGATCCCGGCGCTCGCCGCCCGAGGCCTGGCACTGGAGGCGGCGTTGCAGGCCCTCTGGTGGGTGGTCGCCGCCCGCATCACGGGGCAGGATAGCTTCCAGGCATGGTGGCGGCACGATCCGCGCCGCGATTACGACGCTTTCCAGGGGACGGTCGGCCCGCTGGAAGACTGGCTGCCCGTGGCGGTCACGGTGCCGGGCGACAGCGCCCTCGCCGACGTCCTGGCGGGCGCAATGGCGCTGCTGGAGGAGCACCGGGCGCAGCAGGAATATCGTTCCGAAATCGCAACAAATATGCCCTCCCTTGGCTTCGCCGTGCATGAGCCTATCCCCGCCGTGGCGCTGGGCGGCCTGGTCTGGACCGCCGTCCCGCTGGAACGGCCATTGGGCGCCGTGGCGTTGGCCCTGGACCTGACGCTGGACGGCGGCCGTCCCGTGGTGGCCACGCTGCGCTATGACCCGGCGCTGTACGGGGACGGCGCCATGGCGGCCCTGCTGGACCAGTATGCCGTCGCCCTGGCGGCGTTGCTCCCTCATCTGGACGGCGCCGTGCGCGACCTGCCCCTGCTAAGCGACCGTGACCGCCAGGCGCACGCGGCCTTGGACCAACGGGCGGCGGCGATCGCGGCACCCGGCGTGATCGGCCTGTTGCTGCATTGGGCCGCGCGCCAGCCCACCGCCCCGGCCCTCTGCGAGGGCGACGCGGTGTGGAGCTATGCCGAACTGCTGCGCCAGGTGGACCATCTGGCCCGCCATCTGCGCCATGCCGGCGTGGCGGCCGAGACACGGGTGGCGCTGGTCATGCCGCGCGGGGCCCCGCTGGTGCTGGCCCTATGGGCGGTGCTGCGCGCCGGCGGCGCCTATGTGCCGGTCGATCCGGCCTGGCCTGAGGCGCGCCGTGCGGCCACGCTGGCGGCGGCCCAGCCACACCGGGCGCTGACAGCGGACGATGTAGCCCAGTTGCTGGCGCAGCCGGCACCGGACGTGGCCTTGGCCCCGCCCAAGGACAGGGACGCGGCCTATGTCATCTTCACGTCAGGCTCCACCGGCACGCCCAAGGGGGTGGTGGTGGAACATGCGCAGTTGGCGGCCTATGCCGCCGGCGTCACCCAGGCCCTGGGCCTGGCGGGCAGCCGGCGCTTCGCCCTGACCTCCACCGTAGCGGCCGACCTGGGCAACACCACCCTGTTCGGCGCGGTCGCCACCGGCGGCTGCCTGGTGGTGGCGGATGACGCGGCCATGGCGGACGGGGCGGCCTTCGCCCGCTTCATCGCCGACCGGGACATCGACTGCCTGAAGATCGTGCCGTCCCACCTCGCCGCTCTGCTGGACACGGCCGACCCGCGCTTGCCCCGTACCCTGGTGCTGGGCGGAGAGCGGGCGCCGGCGGCCCTGCTGTCCGTCGTGCGTGCACTGGATCCGGACATCCAGATCTTCAACCACTACGGCCCCACGGAAACGACGGTGGGAGTGATGGTGCACAAGCTGGATGGCGAGGCCGTCTTTCCAGACAGCCTGCCGCTGGATCGCGTGCTGGCCGGCACCGTGGTCCGGCTGCTGGATGCCGCCGGCCGGCCCGCCCCCCTGGGCGCGGTGGGCGAGGTGCACGTGGGAGGCGCCCAGGTTTGTCGCGGCTATCTCAACCGGACGGACGATCCGGCCTTCATCGATGATCCCCTGGCACCCGGGCAACGCCTCTACCGCACCGGCGACCTGGGCCGCCTGGGGCCTGACGGCGCCCTGCACCTCATCGGCCGCGCCGACGACCAAGTCAAGGTGCGGGGCTATCGGGTGGAACCGGCGGAGATCGAGGCCGCGGCCCTGGCCCAGGACGGCGTGCGCCAGGCCGCCGTGCGCCCCTGGGGCGAGGGTGCCGACCTGCGGCTGGTGCTGTACGTCGTGGGCACGGCGAACGCCCAAGCCCTGCGCGCCGCGCTGGCGCAACGCCTGCCCGACGCCTTCGTCCCCGCCCAGGTGGTGACGCTGCCAGCATTGCCCCGCCTGGGCAACGGCAAGGTGGACCGCGACGCCCTGCCCGCCCCCGATGCCGGAATGCCCACCGATGCGGCAACCGCCGCCAGCGACCCGCTGGAGGACATGGTGGCCGGCCTGGTGGCAGGGCTGCTTGAACGCGGCGCCGTGGGACGGACGGACAACCTGTTCGACCTGGGCCTCCACTCCCTGCTGGTCATCAAGCTGGTGGCACGGCTGCGCCGACGCCTGGGGGTGGAGATGGCCCCCGCCCTGGTGTTCGACCATCCCACAGTGACCGCCCTGGCCGGGCAGTTGCGCACCATGGGCGCCGATCCGGATGCCCCACGACAGGCCGTGGCCTGACCCTTCCTTCCCATTTCACGGACGGTCCCGCCCATGGCCCAGACGACCTTGGACATCGCCCAGCGCTTCACCCAACTGCCGCCGGAAAAACGACGCGGCTTCCTGGAGGCGCTGGCCGCCCGGGGGCTGCCCTTCACCCGCCTGCCCATCCCGCCGCGGGCGCCGGATGCGGTACCCGTGCTGTCGCCGGCGCAACGGCGGCTGTGGACCCAGGCCCAGTTGGACCCCGCGTCCGCCGCCTACACCATGCCGGGGGTATTCCGCCTACGCGGCACGCTGGACATCGCGGCCCTGCGGGCGGCGCTGGACGGTCTGGCGGCCCGGCACGCCATCCTGCGCACCGTCTACCGGCCCGATGGCGCGGGCGGCGCCCATCCCCACGTACAGCCCCCCGGCCCCATCGCCATGGACCATAGCGACCTCAGCAACCGGCCGGATGCCGAAACGACGGCCCGCGCGGTGGCCGAGGACTTCGTCGCCCAACCGTTCGATTTGGCCGCCGAGGCACCGTTGCGGGCCAAGTTGCTGAGGCTGGCGGCGGATGAGCATTGGCTGGTGGTGGCCCTGCACCACATCGCCGCCGATGGCGCCTCCCTGCCGCTGGCCCTGGCGGATCTGGCGGCGGGCTACGCAGCGGCACGGCGGGGTGAGCCCCAAGCGGCCGCTCAGGCCGTGCAGTACGCCGATGCCGTTGCCTGGCAGGCGGCTTGGCTGGATGGCGGTGAGGCCGACCGGCAGCGGGACCATTGGCGCGCCCGAATGGCGGATGCGCCCCCGCCCCTGGCCTTGCCGGCGGATGGCGACCGCACGACGGCAACAGACACATCCCAAGCCGGTGCCGAATGCGCCGTGGCCCTCCCGCCGGCCCTGACCCATGATCTGCGATGCCTGGCGCGCGACGGTGGGCACACTCTGTTCACCGCCTTGCTGGCGGCCTACGCCATCCTGCTGTCCCGCCTGACGGGGCAGGATGACCTGATCATCGGCATCCCCGCTGCCGGCCGCCGCCAACGCGAGGCGGAAGGCCTGATCGGCTGTTTCGTGAACACCCTGCCCCTGCGCCTGCGCCTGGACGGTCGCGGCGGCTTCACCACCCTGATGGCCCAGGCGGCGGCGGAGGTGGCGGCGGCGCTGGACCATCAGGATTTGCCGCTGGAGGACATCGCCGCCCTGGCGCCCGCGCAGGAGTGCCAGCCGCTGGTGCAGGTGATGTTCGACCATGCGCCGGCGCCACTGGGTGCCCTGGCCATGGACGGGCTGGCGGTGGAATCCCTGCCCCTGCCAGTGCGCACCGCCAAGTTCGACCTGGCGCTGGGCAGCGTGGAACGGGCGGACGGCGGCATCCTCGGCCGGCTGGCCTATCGCACCGGTTTGTTGGGCCCTGAGTCCGCCCAGGGCATGGTGGAGCGGTGGCGGGCGCTGCTGGCGCAAGCCGTCGCCGCCCCCGACCGTCCCATCGCCAGCCTTGATCCCCGCACCCCCGCCGAGGTGGCGGCCATCACCGCCTGGCATCGCGACCCGGCCTGGGCCCTGCCGCCACCGCCGGCCGTGCCGCTGCTGATCGCCCGCCACGCTGTCACCCGGCCGGACGCGCCCGCCGTGCTGTTCGGCGACAGCGTGCTGACCTTCGGCGCCCTGAACCGCCGCGCCAACCGCCTGGCCCGCCGCCTTCGTGCCCTGGGCGCCGGCCCGGAGGCGCGGGTGGGCGTCTGCCTCAACCGCACGCCGGACCTGATCGTCACCCTATTGGCGGTGATGAAATCGGGCGCCGCCTTCGTGCCCTTGGACCCGGACTATCCGCCGGAACGGCTGCGCGCCATCCGCAGGGGCGCCAACCTGTCGCTGATGGTGGGCGCCCCCCTGGACGGCTTGCCCATGCTGGCCGGCCCGGATGACGGCACGGCGGGGTTGGACGACAGCGACCCGGGGGTGACACCCCATCCGCGCAGCCTGGCCTACATCATCCACACCTCCGGCTCCACTGGCGTGCCCAAGGGCGTGGCGGTGGAGCATGGGGCGCTGGCCATGCACTGTGTGGCCACCGCCGCCCTCTATGACATGACGGCGGGCAGCCGTGAGCTGCACTTCCTGTCCTTCACCTTCGATGGCGCGCAGGAGCGCTGGATGACCGCCCTGACCCAGGGCGGCAGCCTGGTGCTGCGCGACGACAGCCTGTGGACGGCGGAACAGACCTATGAGGCCATCCGCCGCCATGGCGTGACCCATGCCGGCTTCCCGCCCAAGTACCTGCAGCAGCTGGCGGCCTGGGCGGAGACGCAGGGCGATCCGCCCCCCGTCCACCTCTATTCCTTCGGGGGTGAAGCCATGCCGCGCATGGGGCTGCAGCGGCTGTTCGCCGCCCTACGCCCCCGCCGGGCCATCAACGGTTACGGCCCCACGGAAGCGGTGGTGACCCCGCTGGTGTGGAAAAGCGACGGCGCCACCTTGCCGGACACCCCCTATGTCCCCATTGGCCGGCCGGTTGGCGACCGCAGCGCCCACATCCTGGACGGCGACCTGCGCCCGGTGCCCGTGGGCGTGACGGGGGAGCTGTGGATCGGTGGCAGTGGCCTGGCCCGGGGCTATGTCGGCCAGCCGGCGGCCACCGCCGCCCGCTTCATCCCGGACCCCTTCGGGGACCCCGGCGCCCGGTTGTACCGCACCGGTGACCTGGCGCGCTGGCGCGAGGACGGCACGGTGGAATATCTGGGCCGACGCGATACCCAAGTGAAGGTACGGGGCTTCCGCGTGGAACCGGGGGAGATTGAGGCGCAACTGATCGCGCAAGCCGGTGTCCACCAGGCCGTGGTGGTGGCGGACGAGACGGGCGGCATCACCCGCCTGGTAGGCTATGTGGTGCCCGCCGACGGCACCACGGTGGACGTGGCGTCCCTCACCGCCCGGCTGGCCGAGGTACTACCCGCCCACATGGTGCCGGCGCGCCTGATGCTGCTTCCCGCCCTGCCCGTGACCACTGCGGGCAAGCTGGATCGCGCCGCCCTGCCCGCCCCGCGGTGGGAGGCGGACGGTCAGGTGCCCCCCCGTGACGCATGCGAGGCCGCTCTGGCCCGGCTGTGGGCGGAGACGCTGGGCCAGGCGAGCGTGGGTGTGACCGATAACTTCTTCGAGATCGGTGGCGATTCCATCCTGGCCCTGCAGATCGTGGCCCGCGCCCGCGCGCAAGGCCTGCGCTTCACGCCCAAACAGCTGTTCGACCGGCAGACCATCGCCGCCTTGGCCCCGGTGGTGGAGGAGAAGGGGAGCGCCGCCCCAGACCTGCCGGTGCCGGACGGCCCGTCCCCCCTTACCCCCATCCAGTCCTGGTTCTTCAGCCAGCCCATCCCCCGGCGCCAGCGCTGGAACCAGTCGATCCTGCTGGCCAGCGACCGGCCGCTGGACGCGGAGGCCTTGGCCGGCGCCCTGACCGTGCTGGGCCGCCACCACGACGCGCTGAGGCTGCGCTTCCATCAGGACGCCGGCGGCGCATGGTGGCAAAGCCATGCGGCCCAAGCCGTCATCCCATTGGATGAGGTGGCAGCGGAGACGACGGCCGACATCACCCGCCTGTGCGATGAAGCCCAGGACGGTCTGGACCTGGCGCACGGCCCGCTGATGCGCGCCCGCCTGATCCGACTGCCCGACGGTGGCCAGCGTCTGTTCCTGGTGGCCCACCATCTGGTGGTGGACGGGGTGTCCTGGCGGGTGCTGCTGGACGATCTGCGCGCGCTGACCACCGGCCCCTGCCAAGACCGCGCCCTGCCTGGCCGTACCACCCCCTATGCCCTGTGGGCCGGGCGACTGGCCGGGCTCGCCGGGGCGCCGGCCACCTTGGCGCAACTGCCCCGCTGGCGGGCGGCCCTGGACACGCCCCCCCTGCCGGCGGATCGGCCGGGCGCCCCCAATACCCGGCGCCACGCCGTCACGCGCACCCTGCGGCTGGACACCGCCACCACCCAGGCCCTGCTGACCACCGCACCCGCCGCCTATCGCACCCGCGTCGACGTGCTGCTGCTGGCCGCCTTGGCGGAAGCCGTGCGCCGCACCTGGAAACGCCCCGCCATCACCGTCCACCTGGAGGGGCATGGGCGCGAACCGCTATTCCCTGAGTTGGATCTGGAGCGCACGGTGGGCTGGTTCACCAGCGTCTATCCCGTGCGCCTGGAGACCACCGGCGGCTGGGACGCCACCATCCGCCAGGTGAAGGAAACCCTGCGCGCCATACCGGAGGGCGGCATCGGCTTCGGCCTTCTGCGCCATCTGGCCCCGGACGCGGTGACACGCGACGCGCTGGCGGCGCCGGTGTCGCTGTCCTTCAACTATCTGGGCCAGTTCGACGGCGCGCTGCGCGACGGCCCCTGGCGTGCGGCACCGGAGGATTGTGGCGCCGGCACCGACCCCGACGCGCCCCTCGGCGCCCTGCTGTCGGTGGACGGGCAGGTGCTGGATGGCGTACTGGCCCTATATGTGCGCCACAGCGCCGCCCTGTTCCGCGAGGACACGGCCGCCGCTTTCCTGGCCGCCTACGAGGACGCGCTGGCCAGCGTCGTCCGGCACTGCCTCGCCACGGTTCCGGGCCAGGCGACGCCATCGGACTTCCCCCTGGTGGGGCTGACCCAGGCGCAATTGGACACCCTGCCCGTGCCGACGCCCGACATCGCCGACATCCTGCCCGCCACGCCGCTGCAAGCCGGCATGGCCCGGCATCGCCGTCTGCACCCGGACAGCGACGCCTATGGGGTGCAGGTCTGGGCCCTGATCGACGGCCTGGACCCCGCGCGCATGGCGGCCGCGTGGGCGGCCATGACAGAGCGCTGCGACATCCTGCGGGCCGGCTTCGCCTGGCCAGGCGGCGACGACCCGGTGCTGGTCGTGCGCCGGGCGGTGGAGTTGGATGTCCAGTACCTGGACTGGCGGGGCGAGGCCGACATCGACGCTGCCTGGAACAGACACCGGGACGCGGAATGGCGCCGGGGCTTCGTGCTGGAACGGGCGCCGCTGATGCGCCTGACCCTGGCACGGACGGGCGACAGGCAGTACCGCTTCCTCTGGACCTGGCACCATGCCCTGCTGGACGGATGGAGCATGTCCCGCCTGCTGGGTGACATCCTGCGCCTGTACGATGGCGAAACGCCGCTACCGCCTACTGGCCGGCTACGCGATGTGGCCGCCTGGAAGCGGCGCCAGGACAAGGGCGCTGCCGACGCCTTTTGGCGGACGGAACTGGCGAGCCTGCCCGCCCCCACCCGGGTGCGCGACCATCTGGCGCCGCCGGCCCCGGCGGAAACCGATGGCGCCGTGGAATATGAGTTGGACGAGAACGCCGTGCGCCGCCTGAATGCCGTGGCGGCGGGGGAACGGGTGACCCTGAACACCCTGGTGCAGGCGGGCTGGCTGCAGGTGCTGTCCGAGGTAACCGGCCAGGCCACGGTGGCCTTCGGCGCCACCATGTCGGGCCGCAGCCTGGACATGCCCGACATCGACAGCGTCATGGGCCTGCTGGCGGGCACGCTGCCCGTGGTCCACGCCCTGGCGGCTGGGGAGGACAGGGGTACCGCCCTGCGCCGGCTGTTCGAGCAGAACCTGCGCCTGCGCCAGTTCGAGCACGCACCGCCGCCCCATCTGCAATCGTGGAACGACCCGGCAAACGCCCCCTTCGACAGCACGTTGGTATTCGAGAACTATCCGGTGGACGAGGCCTTGCGTCATGAGGTGCGGGGAGACGTGCGTTTTAGCGACGTCAGCAACCGCGGTCGCCTCAGCTATCCCTTGGCCTTGGTAGTGGTTCCTCGCGCCACGCTGGTGTTGCGGCTGGAATATTGCGGCCGGACCATGGGGAAACGGAATGCCCGCGCGCTTGTGGACAGCCTGGCCGCGCGTGTTCTGGCGCTTGCAGCGCATTAGCGGCTGATCGCTTCGGATGCGGGATGCTGCCGGCTCAGACTCGCGATGGGCCCGTTCAGGTAGTCATGCACCCAGGCCAGACGCAGGTCCGGCGCCAGGCGGCCCAGGTCGGTGGCATACTGCGGCGTCAGCGTCAGGGTGCCGGCCAGCGGCAGGTCGTAGCCCACCGTCACCTTGCCCAGGTACTACTCCACGCCGTAGTTGGCGTTGGCGCGGGCGCCCAGGAAGCCGATCCAGCGGCGCTGGTCTTATACCATGTGTGGACGGCCCCGCCGAAACAAGGTGTTGGCGTAAGATTTTGTTTGGGTTGAAAGCGGTCATGTGTCCGGCCTTTGTGCGCGG
>NZ_VITN01000034.1 GCF_007828045.1 Nitrospirillum amazonense
ACATCCGTCGACATGACTTCCATGGCGAATGGAACTACACCATTTCGCCAAACACACCGACCAGATTGAAGCGATAATTTATCAACAGACCCTTATCAAGCAGCGCAGCCAAACGGGTTTTAGCTTCAAAAGCGCCTACGGTGGCCATGCCGGATCTCAAACTGGTTGGAAGACTAGTTTAAATCGAGAGTGAGCTTTTGTCCCCGGAAACTTCCCGCCCCCGCGCCCGTATCACCGGCGGTGACCGGGTTGGAAGGGTTGACATGGCGATATGGCGAGTGGTGCAGGTGGTGGTGTTGGCGGCCTTGCTGCCCTTGTGCACCGGCTGCTTCTTCGCGGCGCGGCAGGGGGTGAAGGCGCTGCGGGGGGATAAGCCGGCGGCGCCGGCGGTCTGCGACGGCACGATGCTGCCGCCGGGCATGCCGGCCGGGGTCGATGGTCCCTATGCCCTGGTGCAACATACCGTGCGGAATGCCGCCACGGGCCGCGAGGTGCAGGTCTTCCTGCCGGCCCAGGCGCCCGGCCCCAGCCCGGTGATCCTGTTCGCCCACGGCTTTGGCGCCGACCGCTGGACCCTTTATGAAGGGCTGATCCGCCACTTGGTCAGCCGGGGGGCTGTGGTGGTCTTCGCGCCCTATCCCACCCTGGACGCCACGCAGGACCAGCGCTATGGCGCGCTATGGGACGGCTTCACGGCGGCGGTGGTGGCCGAGGGAGCGGCCATGGACCTGACCCGCGTGGGCGTCATCGGCCATTCCTTCGGTGGCGGGGCGGTGCCCTTCCTGGCCAGCCGCGCCTTCGTGGATCGGGGCTGGGGCAGCCGCGGCGGTTTCATCCTGATGCTGGCGCCCTGGTACAGCTATGGCACCAGCGACAATGACCTCGCCCACCTGCCGTCCTGGATCCTGCGCGGCTGGCAGGTCTATGACAGCGACACCGTGAATGACCAGCGCATGGCGGCTGACCTCTACGCGCACACGCCGCCCACGGCCGGGCGCTATTTCTTCCAGGCCAATTCCGGCACGGTCAGCCTGCCCAAGGGGGCCGCCTGCCCGCTGACGGCCGACCATCGCACGCCCGTCCAGGGCAATTCCCCGCTGCTGCAACGCCTGGCCGTCTATCCGGTGGTGGATGCGCTGGCCGACCAGGCCTTCACGCCCAGCGCCGACACGGCGGCGAAGCTGGCGGCCCTGGGGCACCAAGGCGACGGCGGATACCATCCCCTGGTGCGTGAGGACACGCCCGCCCCAGCCAAGGCGCAGGATGCCTACCGCTGGCCCTGGACGCATCCCCGCAATCCTCGCCAAGGGCCTCGCCAGGGCGAAGGCCTGCCCTGATCAGCGGGCCACTGGCACCACCCGTTGGTCGATGGCGCCGAAGACGCTGCCACCGTCGGCCAGCTTCACCTCCATGCGCACCCGGTCGCCATAGCGCATGAAGGGGGTCTTGGGCTCCCCCTCATCCAGGATCTCGATGCCCCGCCGCTCGGCGATGCAACTGGACCCCACGGTGCGATAGCTGTCGTTGGACACGGTGCCAGAGCCGATGATGGTGCCGGCGCACAGATCCCGCGTGCGGGCGGCATGGGCGATCAGCTCATGGAAGCCGAAGGCCATGGCCCCGCCCTCGGCGGCGCCGAAGCGCTGGCCGTTGAACCACACGTCCAGCGGCCGGTGCACGCGGCCGGCCCGCCATGCGTCCCCCAGCTCATCCGGCGTCACCGCCACCGGGGCCACGCTGCAGGGCGGCTTGGCCTGCACCCAGCCGAAACCGGTTTTCATCTCGCGCGGCGCCAGCACGCGCAGCGACCAGTCGTTGATCTGCACCACCAGGCGGACGTGGGCCAGGGCCTGTTCCGCCGTCACGCCCAGGGGCACGGCGCCGGTGATGACGCCGAACTCCCCCTCGAAATCGATGCCGTCCGCCTCCGACGGCAGGGCCACATCCTCGGTCGCCGCCAGGAAGCGGTCGGAGACGCCCTGGTACATCAGGGGCTCCGCCCCCTGCACGTTATCGATCTTGAACACCTTGGCCATCAGCTCGCCATGGCTGAGATAGGCGGAACCGTCCAGCCACTGCCAGGCGCGGGGCAGGGGGGCCAGGGCCTGGGTGGGGTCGAAGGGGAAGGTGTCGCGGCCGATATTGACGGCGTCGTAAAGGGCCTGGAGCGCGGGGGCGACCGTGTCCCAGCGCTCGACGGCGTCCTGCAGGGTGGCCGCGATGCCGTCGGCATAGGCGGCACGGCGCAGGTCTCGGGACACGACGGCCAGACGGCCGTCACGGCCGCTGTTGGTCAAGGCACGGCCGTCACGGCCGCTGTTGGTCAAGGCACGGCCGTCGCGGGTCTCGTTGGGCAGGGTGGCGAACTTCATCGGATATTCCTTCAGCCCACGTTTCCGCCAAACGTCTCGGCGATCCAGTCGGCGATGTAGTCGCGGCCGAAGGACATGTTGTCCACGCCGACATGCTCGATGCCGCCCTCGCGCGGGGTGAAGATCTTCAGCTCGCGCTTGGGGCTGTTGACCAGCTGGTCGTAGGTCTGGTGGGCGTAGTCCAGGCTGATCTGGCGATCGTTCTGGCCGTGGGTGACCAGGAAGGGCACCTTGATGCGCTCCACCACGCCGTTCAGGGTCATGCCTTCCGCCTTGGCGAAGAAGTCGTCCATGTCCTGGGCGCCGAACACCCAGCTGACATGGGCCCAGTAATGCGGCACGGGGTTTTCCCCCTCGCGCGCCAGGCGCTTGTGCTGCACCTCGGCCCAGTTGTGGTTGGCGCCCCAGACGACACCCAGGGCGAAGCGCGGCTCGAACGCCACGGCGCGCGGGGTGTAATAGCCGCCCAGGGAAATGCCGGCCATGCCGATGCGCTTGGGATCGACGTCGTCCTGCGTCTCCAGCCAATCCACCACCTTGGACGCCCACTCCTCCGATTTGTGGGTGGCGGGCAGGTTGTGCAGGCGCAGGGCCTCGCCGCTGCCCGGCTGGTCGATGCACAGGGTGGAGACGCCCCGGCGCAGCAGCGCGTGCGGCAGACGGGACCAGTACAGCAGCTCCTTGCAGCTATCCAGGCCGTTGACGTAGACGACCACGGGCTTGGGGCCGGGGCCCGGCGCCCGGGTGTACAGGCCGGCGATGACGCTGCCCTGGTAGGGGATCTCGATGCGCTCGGCATTCTCCTTGCCCAGCACCATGGCGCGGCGGAAGCTGTCCTGCGCCTTGGCATAGGTGTCGGCCCGGCCGGGATGGCCGTGGCCCTGCATGCGCTCCGCCGTCGTGTAATAGAGCGAGGCGCGCTGCAGCTTGGTGCCAGCGGAGAAGTTGCGGCCCCGGGCCTCATCCTCGGCGGCCAGATCCACCAGCTTGTCGGCCATGGCCACCCAGTGCTTCAGGAACTCCCCCGTGCCGGTATCCTCCCCGCGCGCCGCCGCGTCGCGCAGCGGCCGGCACATCTCATCGATCTCACCGATCTGGGCGCCGGACTCGATGGCGATGTCCACCGACAGGTTCCAGACGTAATTCTTGGGGAAGTATTCGAACATGGGGTCCTGGCCTCTGGTCGCGAAAGGGACGCTGGGCCTGGGGCGGCGGGCTGGACCACGGGGATGGGGCGGCACCCGTGGTGACCGCTCGGGGGGCATGGTTCCGCCCCCACAGTCGCTTTCCCTCCCGCCGTCCGCCGGTGGTCCTTGGGGCACCAACGATACGCACGGGTGCACCCTGACGCGGGGTTAGGCATTTGTGAAATCGAACGATGCGATGGGGCGCTAACGGTTTGGGTGATGGTGCGGTGCCGCCTGCCGAATGCCGCGTCCGGTCCCCACCTGCCGCTGACAGGCGGAGACCGGACGCGGGCTGTGTCACGCCGCGCGGATCTTGGCAAGGAAGCCATCGACGGCCTGACCCAGCCGCCCGGTTTCGTGGGAAATCTCGCCAGAGACCTTCATGACCTGGCTTGCCGCCTCCCGCGTGTCCGCCGCGGCCTGGGTGACGCCCTGGATGGTGGCCGTGACCTCCTGCGTTCCGCTGGCCGCCTGTTGAACGTTGCGGGCGATTTCGGCGGTGGCCGCGTTCTGCTCCTCCACCGCCGAGGCGATGCCCGTCGTGATGCTGCGCATTTCCTCGATCACCCGGCCCACGCCTTGGATGGTGGTCGCCGATTCTCGCGCCACCTGCTGCATGTTGGCGATTTGCTGAGCGATCTCGTCGGTCGCCTTGGCCGTCTGGTTGGCCAGGGTTTTGACTTCCGATGCCACGACGGCAAAGCCCTTGCCGGCGTCACCCGCCCGTGCCGCCTCGATGGTGGCGTTCAGCGCCAGCAGGTTGGTCTGCCCCGCGATGGAGGAGATCAGCTCCACCACGTTGCCGATCTTCTCGGCCGCCGTGGTCAGACCCATGATCTGGACGTTGGCCGCGTCCGCCGTGCGTACCGCGTCCGTGGCGATGGTCGTGGACTTGGCCACCTGGCTGGCGATCTCCTTGATCGAGACAGACAATTCTTCCGTGGCGGCGGCGACGGTCTGCACGTTGGCGCTGGCCTCCTGCGAGCCTTCGGCCACCAGATTGGCCTGGCTGTTGGTCTGGTCGGCCGTAGCCGTCATGCTGGTGGCGGCCCCACCCATCTGGTCGGCGGCCCCGCTCAGGGTGGCCACCACCGCCTTAACGCTCGCTTCCAGCTCGCTCGCCATGCGGCCCAGGGTCTCCCGTCGTTCCGCCTCGGCGGCGGCTTGCATGGCGCCGCGTTCCTCCTCGGCACGCCTCAGGTCGGCCGCCATCTTGTTCAATGCCTGTGCCAGGGTTCCGGTCTCGTCCAGCTGATCGACCACCAGGTCCTTGTCCGCCCGGCCGGCGGCCACATCCTCGGCGAAGTGGGCGCTGGCACGAATGGGTCGGGCGATGCCGCGGGCCACAAACCACATGCCGCCAACCGCGCCGGCGGCGATGGCCAGTGCCACGACCAGCTGTAGCGCCGTGTCGCGGTTGCCGCGATGCAGCAGCGCGCCGTCGAGGGCCGTCGCCTCTGCCATCGCCACAGCCCGCGGCACGTCCACCAGCACGGACCAGGGCGTCTTGGTCCGGCCTAGGGTGATGGGGGCGAACGCCTTGATGGAGTCGGACGCCGCGTCCATCGTCACCTGCTGCTTGCCGGCCTGGATGACCGCCAGATCGGCCTGCCAGTTGTGGTCGAAGCGCTCGAAGGAACTGCCGATGGCGTCCGGATGTTCGCTGGACGCGACGATTAGCCCCATGTGGCTGATGATGGTGACTGACGCCTTGCCGCTGAAGACGGAGGCCTTCACCTGTTCGGCCAGATGCTGCACGAACGACAGGTCGAAGTCGGCACCGGCGACGCCGCGGAATTTGCCGTCGATCATGATCGGCACCGACATGGTGGCCAGATAGACGTTCTTGCCCTGCACGATGTAGGGCAGGGGGTCCAGAATGCTTTCGCCGCCGCCGCCCTGCGGCCCGATATACCATCCGCCCTTCATGACGCCGTTGGGATGCAGCGCGTGGCTATCGTATTCCACCAGCGGCTGGATGGCGATGTGGCCCGAAGCGTCGCGCGTCCAATAGGGCAGGAAGCGTCCCGTGCCGTCGGAACCCACGTCATGCCGGTCCTTGAAGGCGGTGTCCTGGCCATCCAGGGCATCGGGCTCCCAGGCGCTGTAGGTCCCGTTGAACCGGGGGTTGGCCTTCAGGACGTTCAGCAGGACGGCGTTGAACTGCGCGCGCCGCAGGGCTGGCGCGGTGCTGATCTTGTCCTGGGCGTCGGCCAGAACCTCAAACGCGCGGGCCATGTCACGGGCACTGTCGAACGCCCCATCGAGGGTGGAGCGGATGATGCCGGCCTGGGTGGAGGCCAGGGTCTGCAGACCCTCCCGCGTCTTGCTATCGGTCAGTTCCCCGACTTGCTCGCCAACGAAGGCCTTGGTGTTGCTGGACGCGACCAGTCCATAGCCGACCAGGGCGCCCGTCGCTCCCAAAACGCACAGGGCGGAAAGTAAACTGATCTTGGTCTGTAAGGATTTGAAACGCATGGCAGCTTCCTGGATTACGGGGGCCGGCGAAGTCGGCGTCTATCCAGGGAAGATACATAGGTAGGTCCGTTGTCAGGTGATCCAGATCAAAGGATAATGGTTAATTGCCTTGATCATATACCAACGGATATATTCACATCATGATACCACTTCCAGATCGATGACTATTTCAAAATAATAAATGAATAACTATCGTTAACATCGTTCTGAGATTGACTTCATTCAGTACCATCGCACCGCATGCCGGGTGCCGATCAGTCGGCGGTCGGGCCATTTCCTTTGCCGAAGGGTGGGATGCTCTTTCTGCGATGGTGCTCCCGTGATTTCTATCACGCAAAAAAGGGCCGCCGGCGGGAAGTCCGGCGGCCCCGAGGTGCCTTCCAGGGGGCCAACCCGAGGAAGGGAACTGGGGAACGATCACCCCATCTCCGTGGTACGGCCGGGGCGGGGTGGTCCCGACATCAGAAATCGTATTTCAGGCGCACATAATAATAGCCGCCGTCATAGCCGTAGGGGCTGCTGAAGGAGTATTGCTGGCCGACGCCATAGGTGCCGAACTCCGGCCGGATTTTGGCGGGATATTTATCGCCCACGTTCTGGCCGCCGATGCTGGCGGTCAGGTCGTCCAGCACCTTGTATGAGACCTCGGCGTCGAAGATCCAGGCGGGATCGAAGTTCTGGCCCAGGCAGGTGGTGCCGCAGATGCTGACGTTATCCTCCCAGGCGCCGAAATAGCTGGCGCGGCCCAGGATGCTGAACTTGCCGATGTCCCACACGCCGGTCAGCGTGGCGCGGTAGTGCGGGCTTTCGTTCTGCAGGTCCTGCACCTGGCCCAGCCCAATGACCGTGGGGTTGTACTTGGTGACGACCGTGTGGTTGATGTTCATGGCCGCGGTGGCGTGCAACTCGCCCGCCGTATCCAGGTCGAAGGTCTTGTTGGCGACGATGTCCACACCCTGGGTGCGGGTGTCGAAGCCGTTGGCGAAGTAGTTCACCTGGCCGCCCACGCCCACCGCCGCCAGCGCCGGCTGGGCCACAATGTCGGCCGCCGTCACCGAATAGGTGCTGGTGATGCCGATGCGGTCCTCGACCTTGATGTTGTAGTAGTCGACGGTCAGGTTGACCTTGTAGGGCAGGTCGAAGACCAGGCCGCCGGCGATGTTGAACGAGGTCTCGGGCTTCAGCGCCTGGGCGCCGTAATAGCGGGCGATGGCGCTGCCCACGGGGTAGGTGCCCTGTTCCACCGGGTTGCCGTTCTGGAAGATGGTGGTGACCTTGGACACGTTCTCCTGGCCCGGCGTGGGCGCGCGGAAGCCGGTGTTGACGGAGGAGCGGACGGCCAGCCAGTCGGTCAGCTGGTAGCGGCCGGTGACCTTCCAGTTGGTGGTGTCGCCGAAGTCGCTGAAATCCTCATAGCGCAGGGCGAAGCCCAGGCTCAGATCCTTGATCACGTCCGCTTCGGCGTCGGCGTAGAAGGCGTAGTTGCTGCGCGGAAACTGGCCGGCGTCGGTGGGGGTGAAGCCCGGCATGCCGTTGGACCCCACCGGCACGTAGGCGGCATAGGCGCCGGAGGTGTAGGACGCGGCGTCACCCGGGGTGATGGTGTAGGTCTCGCGCCGGTATTCCGCGCCGCCCGCCAGGGTCAGGGGGCTGGCCAGCCAATCGATGTGGACCGGGTAGGTCAGGTCCAGGTTGAGGTCCGTCTCCTCCTGCGTCTGGGTGCCCACGTAGAACTGGGTGGGGCTGACGGGACCCAGCGAGGGGTTGACGGTATTGGTCAGGTTATAGCGCACCTCATCCCGGCCATAGCTGGCGCTGGCGTCGATGATCAGGCCGGATTTCAGCGTGGTCTTGTAGCCGCCGGTGATGCTGCTATCCAGGATGTCGCCGTAGAACCAGGGATGGTAGCCGCCGGGGTAGACGCTGGCCCAGGAGAAATTGCCGCCGCTGGTCAGGGGGAAGGTCGTGCCCAGCCAGCTGCTGACCGGGTCGCGGTAGTAGAAGCTTTCCTTCTCGTTGCTGTGGCCGAAGTTGCCGAACAGGTAGATTTTGGAGTTGTCGGTCAGGTCGACGCCGCTGTTGATAAACAGGCGTTCGGCCTCCACCGCGTTGTCGCCCCAGCGTTGGTTGGGCGTGGGATAGCCCTTGGGGCCCGGATTGTAGCCGGACGCCTTCAGGTCGGTGACATCGCTGCGCTCCACACCCCGGTCGGTGGGGTCGTTCTTCTGGTACTCGGCGCTGATGTTGACGAAGCCGCGATCGCCCAAGGGCAGGCCGGAATTCACCTGGATGTGGCCGGTGGCGCCGTCGCCGGCATAGTCCTGGCCCCACTGCACGATGACGCTGCCGCCGTCGGCGGCATCCTTCAGGGTGAAGTTCATGACGCCGGCGATGGCGTCCGACCCGTATTGGGCGGAGGCGCCGTCGCGCAGCACCTCCAGCTGCTTGATGGCGATGGCCGGGATCTGGTTCAGGTCGGCCCCTTGCGAGCCCGAGGTCTGGGCGTCGCCGGCGATCTGCACCAGGGCCGAGCGGTGGAACCGCTTGCCGTTGATCAGCACCAGGGTTTCATCCGGCGGCAGGCCGCGCAGCGTCGGCGGGCGCACGATGCCCGAACCGTCGTCGCTGGAGAAATGGCCGACGTTGAAGGAGGGCACCAGGGTGCGGATCAGGTCTTGCGTGTCGCTGCCGGCTTGGCGCTCCAAATCCTCCGGCGTGAAGACATCGACGGGGGAGGGGCTGTCGGCCACCGAGCGGTCGATACGGCGTGTGCCGGTGACGACGATCTCGCTGAGGTTGTCCGCGTCGGCGGGTGCCGTCGCGGCCCAGGCCCCGGATGACATCGGAATAGAGGCCAGCGCCGTGCCGGCCAGAAGAGTCAGCGCAGTAAAAACGCGCGCACGTCGCCATTCATGCGCGGACCACCGCGCACTGCCGCAAAATCCCATATGAAGTCTCCCAGATTATCGTTTCGATACGCGTCTGGGTCGCTTCGTGGTGATTTGTCCCTATTTGCCCGTTTCGCGCTTGCAGCACGTCTTGCTCTTGGGGAAAGCGTACGGGACGCGACTTAGGGTTGGGGATGCGACATTTCGCCTTCGGCTGAACGGAGTATGACCATGCCGCGACGCAGGCGGGCGCGGGGATCAGCGCAGAAGGGGGCTGTCAGGGGCCACGGCGAGGTACAGCCAGCCGTCCTCGATGACCAAGGGCAAGGATGCCAAGGACATACCACGGCAGGGCCCGTCGGTGCACAGGCCGGTGTCGGCCTCGAAATGGGCGCCGTGGGCATAGCAGAGGATGCGCTGGCCGTCGCCGGACAGGAAGCGGTCCTTGCGGTATTCCAGCGGCACGCCCTGGTGGGGGCAGTGGTTGCGGTAGACCCGGACGCCGTCGCTGCGGCGCAGCGCGAACACCGTGTCGCGGCCGGATTTCACCGGGTCGAAGCCCCGCGCCTGGCCCACCGGCGGCAGGGTATCCAGGGCGCACAGCGGGGTGCGGGGGCTATCCGGATCTTGCCCCGGGGCTGGCGCCCCGGGGATATCGGATGGGACGGGCACCTCAGTGCGCGCCGCCCTTGGGCGGTGGGCCGCTGGGGAACCACTTCTCCCGCGCCGTGAACAGGAACAGCTGGGAATTGTCCGCCCCCGGCGGGCGGTGGCGGGCCTCCCACGTGTCGTCGTGCAGGTCCATGTCGGCGTCGTACTCCACATGGCAACCCAGCGGGCTGTTGAAGTACCAGAACCAGTTGGACCCGAAGTAATGACGGCCAGGCCCCCAGAAGGTGGTGTAGCCCTTGGCCTCGAACCGGGTGCCAGCCAGCAGCACCTCCGTCCCGCTGCCCATGTGGAAGGTGAAGTGCTCCACCCCCTTCATGAAGGGGGGCGTCTGGATCAGGAACAGGGTGTGATGGTCCTCCGTGCCCGCCGGGCGCAGGAAGGGGCCGACGCCGATGAACTTGTCCGTCAGGCGGAAGCCCAGGCGGTTCACGTAGAAGGCTTCCGCCTGCTCCATATTGGGGACGAACAGCACCACGTGCGACAGGGTGCGCGGCTCGACCTTCATGTCCCAGTTGATGCCCAGCAGGTTGGGCCCGCGCTGGGGCGGGTGGCCGGGGGCGTTGGTCAGGTCGGCCGGGGCGGTGTAGGGCCGGCGGGTGGTCAGCGCGAAGCTGAGGTGGAAGCCGGAATCGTCGTCGGCGTGCACGCTGCCGCCCTCACCCCGGCGCACCTCACGATCCTTGGACAGCTCCGCGGCGATGGCCTCCAGCGCCGCCGCGTCGCCCACGCCATAGACGATCTCGCGAATCGAGGGGGCGGGGCCGATGGCCGGCGGCAGGCGGGGGTCGTCGTCGGCGCGGATGATGACGCAGGTGCCATCCAGCGCCTCGAACCGGCCGTCACCGGTCGGCTGCAGGCCGTAATCCGTCAGGTACTGGCTGCAGGCGTCGACATCGTCGACGCCGAACACCAGGGCGTCCGGTCCGATGATATTCATGAGGCGTTCGTCTCCCGAGTAGGGGCCGCCCTCTGCCGTGGGGCGATCCAGCCTGAAATCTAGGGGGCCGGCCGCGCTGTTAAAAACCGTTCCTATCTATGGCATGTATGGATGAAACCGATGGATCCGGCGGGGGAACGAAGCCCGCATCTATGGATGCCGCCAATGGCTCCGCAGCGGAAATATCCGTTTCCCATGGGGCCGAGGGCCGACACCGGCGCCGCCTGATCCCAACTACTGCTGCACCAGTTCCACCCGCCGGTTCTGCGCCCGGCCGTCGTCGCTGTCGTTGGTGGTGACGGGGGCCAGCGACGCGACGCCCTTGGCTGTCAGGCGCCCTTGCGCGATGTGGTAGGTGCCGGTCAGGGATTGCGCCACCGCGTCCGCCCGCCTCTGCGACAGATCCAGGTTGTGGGCGAACTGCCCCTGGCTGTCGGTGTGGCCCACGATGTAGACCTTGAGCGCCGGGTTGGCGGTCAGCAGCTTGGCCATCTCATCCAGCTGGGCCTTGGATTCCGGCTTCACCTCCGCCTTGTCGGTGTCGAAGTAGATGCCGTAGAGCGCGACCTTGCCGCTGCTGGCCAGGCTGTTCTTCATGGTTCCGCTGTCCATGATCTGCACCTGGCCGGTCTGCATGGGCTGGATCTCCACCACTTCCTCATTCACCAGGGTGCGCTGGTTGGAGCTGTCTTCCATGATGTGCAGGAAGACATAAGCGTCGCCGGTTGGCCGGGGCAGCTTGGCCAGGATGGTCCGGTGGGCCCCGCCGAAGGCGGCGTCGCCTTTGCCCGGGGGCAGCACCTTGCCGGAGTTGATGACCAGGCTTTGGAAGTCATCGCCGCATTCGTCCTTGGCGCAACGGAACAGCGTCTGGAAGCCGGCTTTCCGCAGCGCGTCCTGATAGTTGCGCTCCACCTCCAGCGCCGATTTGCCGGCACCGATGGTGTACCAGACCCGCGTGATCTTGCCCTCCAGGTGCAGGCCCTCGGCCTTGTCCGCATCCTTCACCGGCCGGTCGGGCAGGAAGGCTTCGTCGAAATCCTTGTGCTCATAGGCGGTGATGGTGGCGCCGGCGAAGCGCGAGACCAGCGGATGGTCCTTGGAGCCGGGCACGTCGCCGGCGGCCAGCACCGGGGTTGCCGCCAATAACGGCAGGGCCACCGCCAGTACTGCCTGGTAGTTCCTTGCCTTAATGGAATGATAACGAGAAGAGATCGTCATGATCGTTCCAAGTCCGCCGTCGCTGTTCATGAAATGACGGATTTGGATAGGGTGCGGTCTGCTGTCGGGCAAGCCCCGGGGCCCGATTCCGGATTGGGTATGTCATCGGGAATACGGGTTTGGGGGTAGCGACCTGCGCGCCAGGGAGACGACAAGGCCCTTGCGTCCCTTAGTCATTAACATCTCAGTGATGGTGATGCCCGCCGCCGCCGGTGGCGAAGGGATGGCGTTCGGCTTCTTCGGCCTTAGCCGCCAGCACGGCGATCGCGGCCGGTGTCGCCGGGAAGGGGCCCTGCCAGATGGTGCGCAGGGCGCCCCGGCTGTCCACCAGCACCAGTAGAGGCCCCTCCGCCGCGCCGCCGATGGTGCGGTAGGCCACGGCCGCCTCCGGACTGGTGCTGCCGCAGGCGGTCGCGGGAGGGGCACGGTCGGGGTCGGTGCTGACAATGATGGGCACCACCGGTGTCGCCTGCACGGCCGCCAGGGCTTGCGGGGACACCTCGCCATAACCGATGGCCAGCAGCAGCGGGTGGCCGGTGAGGTCGGCCAGGCTGCCGGCCCTGGCCAGCGCCCCGTCGGCCGGACAGCTCAGGTCCAATTCCGGGGCGGGCATGCCCCAGGTCCACACGCCCTTGGCCTCCGCCACCGTCGTGCCGCTGTTCAGGGTGTGGATGTAGTCGATCAGCGCCCAGCGGTCGTCTTCCGACAGCTGGGCCTCGAAGGCCGGCATGACCGGCTTGCCGTCCGGGTCGGGCATGCCGTGGCTCAGCCACCAGAAGATGTCACCCTCGCTGTGGTCCAGCAGATGGTGGGCGGTAAGGTCGGCGGGCGGTATGCTCAGCTTGGCCGCGTCGGGCCCATCACCGGCGCCCCCCGCGCCGTGGCAGCGGGCGCAATGGCCGGGGAATAGGGAAGCCCCCTGCGCCACCGAAGCGGCGGTGAAGCCGGTGGGGGACGACCAGTAGCTGGTGGGGAACGCCTCCACCGTCAGCAGGTCCAGGTCGGGCACGCCGAACCACAGGAAGCCGGCCGCGAACACCGCTTCCACCAGCCGGCGCTTCCACGACAGGCGTCGCCACGCCCCCTTGCCCGGGGGAAAGACAACGCTGATCACGGACAGGATGCCCATGGCCGTCAGCGCGATGGCCTTCCATGCCAAGCCGCCATAGTCGGGATCGGACAGGATCTCGCCGCTCAGCTTGCGGGCGAAAGGCCACAGCGGCTGGTCGTGCACGCCCGGCACGATGCTGGCCAGCCAGGCGGCCAAGGCCACCACGGCGGTGCCCAGGGACAGTTCCACCAGCACGCAAGCGCGCAGCAGTCCCAGCGGCACCGTCCCCCGGGCCAGGCCCGGGGCGATGCGCCAGCGGTTCAGCGCGGCGCAGCCCAGCATCAGGGCGAACAGGACGGCCTTGGCGATGGCGACATGGCCATACGTGGTGCCGATCAGGCCGGCCAAGGTGCCGATCAGGCCCACGCCGTTCAGCAGGGCGGTCGCGGCCAGCAGGGTGACGCAGGTGACGCCCAGGGGGGAGAAGCGCGCGGCCAGGTCCGCCGCCAGCGCCGGGCGCGACAGGGCCAGCAACAGCCCCGCCATGCCGCCCAGCCAGGCGCCGGCCGCCAGCAGGTGCAGCACCTCCGCCGCCAGGCCCGGCAGGCTGGCGGCGTCGAAGGTGACGGCGACATGGCCGACGCCGGCGTGCAGCGCCAGCGACAGGCCCAGCAGGCCGGCCAGCCTTTGCACCGACAACCGCTTTTCCAGGATCACCGCCGCGACCAGCAAGGCCAGTCGCGGCAACACGACATGGCCGTAACGGGTGGCCGCCGTGGGGGCCAGGGCACCCAGCACGGCGGCGGGACTGCCGTCACCCACGAACACGGCCGCCTGCGCGGCGAACCACAGCAATCCGGCCACGACGGCCGATCCCGCCGTCCCGCATGTCCAGTGGCGCAGGGTGGCGGTCAGGTCGTCACGGGCGGGGCCCGCGGGCGCCTTCGCCACCACCAGGGCGGCGAAGGCGGGCAGGCCCCAGGCGACCAGCGCCAGGGCGAGGTGTAGCGCCCGGGCGATGGCCAGGCCGGTTTCCAACGTGTTCATAAGATGGGTTTAGACGCCTTACTTCTGAACCTCAAACGTGAAGCTGCCGTTGGACTTGTGGGTGTCGACCGAGGTGACGGCCCAGGTCACCGTGTAGGTGCCGGGGGCCGCCCCGTCGATGCTGACGATCAGGTGCTTGGCGTCGGCCGGATCGGTGTGGGTGTCGCCCTTGTCCACCTTTTTGCCATTCGGACCAGGCCCGGTGACGGTGATGGTGCTGAACTTGGGCTCCAGATCCTCGGTGAACCAGGCGTCCACCTGGGTGGGGCCGGCGACGGTGCCGCTGGCGGTGGGGACGGAGCGCTTCAGGTGGGCATGGGCGGCGGCGGTCCCGGCCAGGCCCAGGGCGATGACGAAGGCGGCGGCGGACGCCGCGACGGTGCGGAAGGTCATGGGACGTATCCTTGAAGTGATGGGGAAACGGGTGATGTGACCGGCATTATGGCGGCGCGTGTCAGAGCGACACTTTCAGGCCGCCGAAGAAGGTCCGCCCCGGGAAGGGATGGTAGAGGAAGTACTTCTCATCATTGAGATTGTCGACGCCCAGGTCCAGCGTCAAATTGTCCAGCATCTTGTAGTTGATGTGGACATCGGCGACCAGAAAGCTGTCGAAGGCGCCGAAGACCTTGGCCACGCTATCGGTGTTGTCCAGGGTCGAATACTGCTTTCCACTATAGCGGCCGGCGATGGTGAAGGCCCATTGCTCGTCCGGCCGGTAGGTCGCCGCCAGGGTGACGCGCCAGTCCGGGACGTAGGGCACATGCTTGCCCGTGGCCGTGGTGCCGGTGGGGCTGGCGAAATTGGGGTCGGACAGGATGGTGCTGTCGACATAGGTGACGCTGCCCGACAGCTCCAGCCCCTTGACCAGCACATCCTGCTGGCTGGCGGCCAGCTCGACGCCGCGGTTGCGCACCTCATCCACGTTCACGGTGTAGCTGACCGGCGTGGCCCCCGTCAGGAAGGCGGTCTGGGCGATCAGGGCGTCGCGGGTGTTCTCCTGGAACAGCGACAGGCGAACGCGCCCATCCGCGAAGGGGCCATCGGTGAAGCTGCGCTCGATCGCCAGTTCGCCGCTCAACACCCGTTCCGGCTTCAGGGTGGCGTTGGGCACGGTATAGGTCAGGCCCGTCTGTACCAGCTGGTAGAGTTCGCTGACCGTGGGGAAGCGGTAGGCCTCGCCGAACGACGCGGTGACGTGCCAGTCGGCGGTGGGCGTCCAGGTCAGGGTCGCCTTGGGCGAGAAGGCGCCCCTTTCCGCGTCCGGCTGCTCCACGCCCTTGCCGCCGCTGTAGTTATAACCGTCGAAGGCCTGCCAGCGCTCCAACCGGCCGCCCAGGGTGACGGTCCAGTCGGGCAGGAAGCTCCATTCGTCCTGCGCCCACAGGGCCAGGGTCTGGGTTTTGCCCCGGCCGCTGCTGTACAGGCTTTGACCCTGGTCGCTGCCGCTCTGCCAGGTGGCGGTGTTGTAGGTGGGGTTGACCAGCTCATACTGGTCGGCGTGCAGGCCGGCGCTGACCGTGTTGGACGGCGTGGTGCGCCACAGGGCCTTGGCGTCCACATTGGTCCAGTTGGTGCCGTCCATGCGGGCGATGCGGCCGGCGGTGCTGAAGCCGGTGCCGCTGGCGGTCACGCCGGTGGGGGTGCGCTGGATGTCGTCCAGCATCTCATAATGGCTGGCCGTCACCTCCGCGTCCCAGGGGCCCTTGCTGTCGCTGCGCAGGGTGACGCTCTGCGCCAGATGGCTTTGCCACAGGCTGTACTTGCCGCTGGCGAAGCCGGACAGGCCGGCGAAGGTGGGGGTGCCGGCGGCGTCGCGCAGATAGGTCTGCACGTCCGATGTGGCGTCGTTCTGCCAATAGCCCAGGGTGTAGCTCAGCCGCCAGTCTGGCGACAGGTCATAACCCAGCTTCAGCTTGGCGTTGGTCATCTGGGTGTGCAGCAGGCCGCTGGCACCCACCACGTCGGCCGCCGCCCCGGTCTTGTTCAGCGCCAGGAAGGTGCCGCTGGTGCCGGTGGGCACCTTGCCGTTGGTGACGAAGCTCAGCGGCTGGCTGTCACTGTCCTGGTAGTTGGCGCTGAGCGACCAGGTGAAGCGCCCCATCCGGTCGCCGGCGTGCGCGCTGGTCTGCGAGGTCACCAGGTCCTTGTGCGTGCCATAGAGGCCGAAGCTCTGCACCGCTTCCGACTGGCGGGCATCGGCCTCCAGCTTGTCGGGCGTGCGGGTGGTGATCTGCACCACCCCGCCCATGGAATTGCCGGCATAGGCGGCGGAGTAAGGGCCGTACAGCACGTCCACCCGCTCGATTTCCTCCGGCGCCACCAGGCCCCAGCGCGGGGCGCCGATGGTGTTGTTGTTGGCGATCAGGGCCGAGATCAGCACGTCGTCGGCATAGACCAGGGTGCGGGCGCTGGAGTTCACGCCCCAGGTGCGGGTGGCCAGAACGGCCTGGGTGTCGCCGTTGTTGCGCTTACGCAGGAACAGGCTGGGCAGGTATTTCAGCGCGTCCTCGCTGTCCAGGACGTTCTGCGTCTCCAGGATGGTGGCGCCGGTGACGCCCACCGCGGTCTGGGGGGCGGCGTACTTTTCCAGGGCCGGCCGGTCGGCGGTTATCACGATGGGATTGGTGGCGAGGTCCAGGTCGGTGTCGGCCTCGGGCGCCGGGGCGGCCAGGGGCGAGGCGTACGGAACCATGCCCAGGAGGCCGACGCCCAGGGCGATGGCGGCGGTGAGCGGGCGGCGCGACGGGCGCCGGGATAGGCATACCATGAAGGCGATCCCTTCGGGGGACGGACGGCGGCGGCCCGGGACGGTGCCGGGCGGCGCGGACGCGGCCGTTCAGGACAAGGGTGCCGTCGCCGGCCCCGGGAAGGGGCCGGACGGCGGGCGATGTCGGGATGCCCGGGGTGGGAAGGTCGCCGAAACGCGGGGTGCCCCGGGCTCAGGCGGCCAGGGGTGGGGCGCGGGCGCCGGGCGTGCCGGGCAGGCGCGAGGTGAAACGACGGGTCCGGGTGCTGGGCCGCCAGCTTTGGCGCGTCTGCCGCGTCGGCAGGGCCAGGATCAGCAGCAGCAGCGGGACGGCCAGCGCCGCCAAGGCGGCGAAGGCGCAGGGCCCCATGTGGTCCTGGTCGCCGCCCGGCCGGTGGTCGTGATGGCCGGCATGGCCCTGCGGCATCAGCAGGCCGCCCGGTTCGGCATCGGGATGGTGGTGATGCGCGTGCGCCACGGAGGCGGCCGGCACGGCCATGTCCGTGGGAGCCATGACGCGATCCAGCACGTCATGCACGCCGGGGCAAAGCATGAAGGGTGCCGGCCCACCACCGGTGTTGACCATATAGCCGACCGGAATCAGCCCGCGCAGCAACACCGCCGCCAGCACCAGCCAAGCCCATCCGCGCGGCATGCGCCGCACCCGGCCGAGGTCCAGGAACCTCAGCGCGGCGGCCGGCACAGCCGACAGGGGGGACAGGGGGCGGGATGTCATGGTGCTACTTTTGTGCGTGGAAGGCCCGTTGATCGGCAACCCGAATGATGTGTTGCCCAGCATGGTACTTCCAAACCCCTTTTGTCCACCCTGAGATGGATCAAGCTTGGCACCCATGACCTACGGCGTGCGGTTGGCCGTGCCTTGGCGGGCCCTTCCTCTCTACCAGTGATGGGTTGTGGGCCCGCCCCCGGGGACACCGGGGGCGGGCGCCTTTTGGGATCAGAACTTGAACCCAGCGCTGAGCCGATAGTACCGTCCCAGGACGGCACTGTAGTAACGGGGTAAAGCAGCGGAATAGAAGCCGGCCGACGGGAAGGGAACGTGGGAATTCAACACGTTGTCCACGATCAGCCGCACGCGGTAACCACCTTCGAATTCATATCCCGCCGACGCATTGTACATCACGTAC
The DNA here is from genome assembly GCF_007828045.1 of Nitrospirillum amazonense. Lineage (GTDB taxonomy): Bacteria > Pseudomonadota > Alphaproteobacteria > Azospirillales > Azospirillaceae > Nitrospirillum > Nitrospirillum amazonense_C. The sequence goes on from NZ_VITN01000034.1 coordinate 17,748, forward strand.
GCGTCCATCGTCGGGTATTCGTAGTTGGACAGCGGTGTATTCACGTTGATGCGAGCTTCACTATAATATTGGGTCTGCCATAGGAAATCGAAACCACCGTTCTTATAGTTGATATTGGCGGTGAAGTTGTTGCGAGGCTCGCCAACCGCGCCAACCGTATACTGTTTGTCGCCGGTGCCGATCTTGTAATAGTGGCTGAAGGTGTGTAGGTAATTGACGCTGAAATCAATGGCGCCATAGTTGGCGGGCAGGCCCATGTCTTCAAGGTTGAAGGCATAGTCCAGTTCCGCCTGCAGCGCCTTGAAGCTTTCGATGGCGGCGTTGTAGTAGCCTTCGGCGACCGAGGTCACCTGCCCGCTGCCATCGCGCACGAAGGTGCTGCAGAACGCGTTGCCGGGGGCGCCGTCGTAACAGGCGTTCAGCAGATCGGTGGCGCTCAGCTGCGCGATCTCGTTGGTGATGTCGATGCTGATATAGTCGGCTGACAGTGTCAGCCCAGGGGTGTAGCGGGGCCGCAGCACGGTACCCACCGTCCAGCTATCGGCGATCTCGTTTTGCAGGTGCGGATTGCCGGAACTGGTGCCCGGGCTGGTGAAGTCCACGATGTCGGACGTGAAGGGCTGGGTGATGCCGACGGCGGCGCAGTTGGCGGCACGGTTGGCCGGGTTGGGGCCGCCAGTGATGTAGCGGTGGTCGCAGGGGTCGTCGGCGGTGGTGTAGATCTGGCCCGTGGGGCTGTAGGCCTCGGTGATGGCCGGGGCGCGGAAGGACCGGGTGTAGTTGCCGCGCAGGGTGATGTCGCGGATGGGCTGGTAGGTGCCGCCGCCGGTGTAGGACCAGAAGGTCCCGGTCTGGCTGTTGTCGACGAAGCGCGCCGCCCCCTGCAGTTCCAGGCTATAGACCAGCGGCAGCTTCATGTCCGGCGCCACCACGGGGATGTTCACCTCCCCGAAGCCCTCGTTGGTGTGGTACTCGCCCGCCACCGGGTCGATGGGGATGCTGTTGCCGAACTGGGTACGGGTGCCGTCGCCATTGGGCTGCCCGTAATAGAAGGCTCCGGGGTCGAAGGCTGTCGTCTCGCGCCGGTATTCGTAGCCCAGCGAAAATTTGGCATCGCCGGCCGGCAGGGTGACGATGCTGCCGCCGATGTTAGCGAGAACATCGTACTGCGCGTTGTCCTGGCTGGGCCGAGCGATGGCGGTGATGTAGTCCGTCGCCGCCTTGCTCGCCTGGTTCACGCCGAAGATGTTTAGCGGTGCGCAGGTGCTGCTGAGGGTGGCGATGGCGGCGTTGGTATAGCCGGGGGCGCACACGATGTTACCGCTGCTGTCGCGCACGGCGTTGAGGGCGTTGAAGAGGTTCTGGGTCACCACCTGCCGGTCCTCATTCGAGGTTTCCGATTTGCCGTAGGTGCCGGTCACGTCCCAGTTGAAGGTGCGGTTGAGCGCGGAGAAATCCCCCTCCAGCCCCGCCACCACGCGGTAGACGTTGGTCGTGGTGCGGAAGGCGCCGGTGGCGAGATCGGTATTGGCGCGGGCCAAGTAGAAGGTGCTGGGATCAGCGTCGGCGGCCACCAGGTTGTTGATGATGGTCTGGCGGTCGGCGGCGCTCAGAAAGGGATTGTCGGTCTTCAGGACCAGGTTGCCGTTAGCGTCGCCCGCGGCGCCGAACAGGGCCGTGTTGTAGAAGGGCTGGTCGCGCAGGTTGGCGGCGCGCAGGCGGCCATACCACAGTTCGGTGTTGAAGCGCACATGGTCGGTGAGGTCGTAGTGGCTTAGTGCCGTCACCTGCACCCGGTTACTTTCCACCTGCAGGTTGCTGTAGTCGCTGATGGGGAAGCCGCTACCACCCGCCTGGTACAGGGCGCTGCCCGTGAGTTGGCCGTTGACGAACGGCGTCAACTGGCCGTTGGGGCCGAAGAACAGGGCTTGGCCGGACGGATTGGTGATGGATGAGGAGACCTGGCCCGCGTAAATTGGCACGTCGTCCGCTACCATGGGCATGCCGGTATTGGTGAAGACGTTGTAGTGTAGGCCACCCGAGAACAGCTGCTGCGTATAGGTGTGGCCCCTGGTGGCGCTTCCGAAGAAGGTGTCGGCGCCGCCGACGCTGCCTCTGCGATCTTCGTTCGTCAGGCCGTTCTGCTTGTCGTACTGAACCCCGATGGTGATGTTGCCGCGACCGTTATTGAAGTTGCGGCCCAGCACGGCGGATGCATTGTAGTCGGCGGAGTCCCCATACTCCGACAGGCCGGTCTCAACATTGACGTCGGCGCCCTGGAAATCTTTCTTCAAGATGACGTTGACGGTACCGGCGATGGCGTCCGAGCCGTAAATGGGCGCCCCGCCGACGGCCACGATCTCGGTGCGGTCAACCATGGCCGTGGGGATGGCCGACAGGTCCACCGGGCTGCCGGCGACGACCCCGAAAATGGATGAGGTGGCGGATGAAACGAAGCGGTGGCCGTTCACCAGGGTCAGGGTACGCTGCGACCCCAAATTATATAGGTTGACGAAGGTCTGACCGGCGCCGAAGGAACCTTGGGCGCCTACGGGGCCGTTGGCCGGCACGCTGAAGGCCGGCAATTCCTGCAACGCCGTGCCCAGATTTGTGAAGCCGCGCTTGGCGATCTCGTCCGAGCCCAGGACCTCGGCCGGCTGCATGGTATCGAAGTTGGCCCGGCGGATACGCGACCCGGTGATGACGATTTCGTTGAGGGACGTCGTTTGCTGCGCCCCGGTGGCGGCGGTGCCAGTATCGTCCGGCTGCTGCGCGGCTTGCGCCACCTGTGCCTGCATCGTGGGTGCCGCAGCGGCGGCGTCGATCTGCTGCGCCAGGGCTCCAGACGCCGCGCCCATGGCGCCGATGGCAGCGCCTAGCATCAGGGAGATGCGCAAATGGCTCATTTCGCGGGAGAAATGCGATGATGCGGTAAACCGACCCATGATAGCCCCATTGTTATTGATGCCCGTTTGGTCATCAGTGGAGGTTGACCAAACGGTCAGGGTCAATACGGTTTCATCGCAGATCTGTTTATGTTCAAAGCGTCCGTCGCAAGAATGCAACACAATGGGTAAAATTATATAACTTTCCGGTGCGGCGATATGACCGCACCTACCCCCATTTTGGCTAGACGAGCTCGCCTAACGATGTGACCCACGGGCGCAGGCGATTACGCCTGTAGCGTGTCTCTCGAACAATCTGTGGATGCGTATTGATAAGGGAGCGACTCAGGAGGGGGCGGGGCCGGCCGCGTCCCACCCCAGGGCCAGGGCGCCGGCCAGGCCCGCCTCCGCCCCCAGGCCGGGCGGCACGATGAAGCCAGCCAAGCCTTCGGTCAGGGCGGGGTGGTCGATGTAGCCGCCGATGTGGCGTTGGGCATGGTGGCGGACGCGGTCCAACAGGCCGGGCCGTCCGCCCACGCCGCCGCCGATGACGATGCGCTGGGGCGACAGGGCGAACAGCAGGTTGGCCGCCATCTGGCCCAGATAGTCGCCCACCAGGTCCCAGACGGGATGGTCGTCGGCCAGGTCCGTGGCCGGCCGGCCCACGCGCGCCTCGATGGCCGGGCCGCAGGCGAGACCCTCCAGGCAATCGCCGTGATAGGGGCAATGGCCGCCGTAAGCGTCGCGGGCCGGATCGCGGCGCACCAGCAGGTGGCCGCCCTCGGGATGCACCAGGCCGTGCTGTGGCCGGCCACCCACCACCACGCCCACCCCGATGCCGGTGCCCACGGTCACGTAGACATGGCTGTCCAGGCCCTGCGCCGCGCCCCATCGGCCCTCGCCCACGGCGGCGCCGTTGACGTCGGTGTCGATCGCGACGGGGACGCCCCCCTCCTTCAAGTGTCCAAGCGCGTTGGCCAGGTGGTCGCGCACCGGCGCGCCGCTCCAGCCCGGCTTGGGCGTACGGGTGATGCTGCCGTATTCCGGGCGGTGGGGATCCAGTTGCAGGGGCCCGAAGCTGGCGACCCCCACGGCGTCCAGGCCGCCCATGCGCCCGCCCAGCGCGCGCAGCGTTTCGACGCAGCGCGTCAGCGTCTCCTCCGGCGTGGTGGTCGGGATGCGAACGGTTTCGATGGATTGGGGCCGGGCGGTGCCGTCCATGACGGCCGCGCCAACGACGGCCTTGGTGCCGCCCAGTTCCACCGCGCCAATGCGCTTCATGGCCGGACCTTGATCCAGCGTGCCTGCCATGGACCAAGGGGCAGGGCCGTCAGGTCGGCGTCCTCATCCGCCACCACATCCCGGCCGAGGGGACCGGCCGGCAGCGATAGCGTGACCGTTTCGCCCGTCAGGTTGGCCAGGCACAGCAGCGGGCGGGAACCGACGCGCTGGAAGCCCAGCACCCCGCTGGGCAAGCCGGTCAGGGCGCGTGCCGGTTCCGCGCCGTGCAAGGCGGGCAAGCCGGCACGCACCTCGATCAGCCGGCGTAGCGCCGCATGGCACCTGCCTGCGGCGGTGGCACCGTCATCGCGTCCAGCGGCCCGATCCCAATCCATGGCGGGCCGATGCAGCCAGCGGCCTTCGCCGGCGGGGATGCTGGCCAATGGCGCGTTGGTCAGCGCGACCTCGTCCCCCATATACAGCACCGGCAGGCCGTCCAGCGCCAGGGTCACCTGATACAGCTGCAGCAGGCGGGCCAATGGCGCGTCCGTGTCCGCGTCGCCGGGGCGCCCCTCCGGCCGCAAGCCCACCAGCGAGGCCGCCATGCCGTTGGTGCTGGGCGCGCCGCCGCCATCCGCCTGGAAGGCGGCGCCCAGGGCGTAGCTGCCCGGCAGGGCGCCGGCATAGAAGGCGGAAACCCGGTGCAGCGTTTCCGCCGGTATCAGGGCGGCCAGCGCGTCCCAGATGATGTCGTCATGGCAGCGGACGTAGGTGATCCAGGCCGCCTGCCGCGGCCGCCCGGCCAGCCGGTCCAGCAGGGCGTGGGCGGGGGCCGCGTCACCGGTGGCCTGGGCCAGCCACAGGGCCGTCATCATGCCGTTGTTGTAGGCCAGGTGGCATTCGTTGGCGGCCGGCTGCCCGGTGGCCTCGTCCCGACCGAAGAAGGACACCACATCGTCCGGGTCGACGATGGCCTCGCCCTTCAGCAGCACGCCCGGCGCCGCGATGGCCAGCAGCGCCCGCCAGGCCTGCACGATCCAGTGGGTCTGCGGCAACCCCCGGCAGGACGTGCCCGGCGCCTTCCATAGGAAGGGCGTGCTGTCCAGGCGGAAGACATCGACGCCCTGGTTGGCCAGATGCAGCAACACCTCCAGCATTTCCAGGAACACGGCCGGGTTGGCGTAATTCAGGTCCCATTGATAGGGGTAGAAGGTGGTCCACACCCAGGTGCCGCCGCCATCGCGGGCCAGCGACGGTTCGGGGGTGAAATTGCCCGGCGCCGTCTTGGGGAAGACTTGGCCCAGCGTGGCCTCATAAGCGGCGACCTCGTCCGCGTTGTCCAGCACGTGGTAATAGGCGCGATAGACGGGATCGCCCGCCCGCGCGGCTTGGGCCCAGGCATGGTCGCGGGCGGTATGGTTGCACACCACGTCCAGGCACAGGGCCATGCCGGCCTGGTGGGCGTCCTCGGCCAACGCCCTCAAATCCTCCGCCGTGCCCAGGCGGGGCTCCACCGAGCGATAATCGGCCACGGCGAAGCCGCCGTCGTTGTCGCCGGATTGCATGGCCAGCAGGGGCAGGGGGTGCAGGTAGGTCACCCCAAGCTCCGCCAGATAGTCCAGCCGCCGCCGCACCCCGGCGAGGGTGCCGGCGAAGCGATCGACATAGAAGCAATAGCCCAACTGGTTCGGACGCTGGAACCAGTCGGGCTCCGCCTGCCGTCGCGCGTCCAGGTCGGTCAGGGCCGCCGGCCGGTTGCGCGCCGCCCGGATCACGGCCTCACGAACCTGGCTCAGCCAGCCCTCCAGCGCCGGGACCTCGCCGTACAGGCGCCGCAGCAGGGCGTCGGCCACCGGCCAATGCCGGTCGAGGCGATCATGCAGGCCCGTGGCCCGGCTGAAGACGGAAGAGGTCATGCCGTGAAAGTCCCAGGAGGATCGATGTCAAAAAAAGCCGGCTGGCGGGAGGGGTGCCCGCGACGGGTGGTCCCGCGACGGGCGTTCCCACTGGGGAGGGAAGTGGGGCCCGCCAGCCGGCACAGGGTCAGAAGCTGTATTTGACTCCGGTCTTGAAGGTGCGGCCGTTGATGGACCGCGCCAGCAGGATGCCGTTGCTGGGCACGGCGTCGGTGGTGCCGTCCACCTCGGTCAGGCCCAGGGTGTTGAACAGGTTGTTGGCGGAGAAGGACCAGACGATGTCGTTGGTCAGGTTGTAGGTCGCGAACAGGTTGACCTGGGCATACCCGGGCATCACCAGCTTGTTGGTGGTGTCGGCGTAGCTGTCGGTGGTGCCGATGATGTTCACACCCACGCTGTAGTCGTTGCCCGAATAGGACGGCGTGATCTGGTAGACGAAATCGGCCTGGCGCTGGGGCACGTTGCCCACGTCGCTGGGGGTGATCTCATCCTTGGTGATGCGGGAATGGGTGTAGGTGACGCCGGCGTCCAACTGGAAGGCGCCATAGCGGTAGCTGGCCTCCAGCTCCGCCCCCTCCGCGTCATAGACGCGGGAGATAAAGCGCTGGGTCAGCGAGGTCACGTCCTGGTTGGCCTCCTCGGTGTTGGCGTAGAAGCCGGTGAGGAAGACGCTGAGGCCGATGTCCGACCGCCATTTCACGCCGCCCTCGGCCTGCTTCACCTTGTTCACCGCGTTCTGGTAGGCGGTGGAGCCGTCGGGGTTGATGGAGCCGAAGGCCAGGCGGTCGGCGTTGGCGCGACCGCCCTCGCTGTACCGCACGAACAGGGCCAGGTCGGGGTCGATGGCGTAGTTGGCGCCAACGGAATAGGAGATGTAGTGCCAGTCGTAATTGACCGGGCTGGCCGCCGACTGGTTGACCACCGGCACCGTCAGCTCCGGCACCTGCAGCACGCCGTCCTGGTTCACATCCAGGGACGTGGTGCCCGTGGGGCCGGCGTAGCTGCCCGAGGCATGGCCGTAGTCGTAGCGTAGGCTGGCGTCCACCGTCAGCTTGTCCCACGCCCAGTTCACCGCGGCGTAGGGCGCGTCGATGTCATAGTGCATGTCATAGCTGCGCGAGCAGCAATTGCCCCAGTAGGGCGCGCCATAGGCAACCAGGCCGTTTGAGGTGACGGCCTTGCCGCTGGAATTCAGCACGTTCAGCAGCACACCGTCCTTGCCGTTGACGGTTTCCAGATAGGTGTTCCAGTGCCAGTCCATGTCGATGTTCTGGCGGGCCTTGTAATAGCCGAATGAGATGGCGCCCTTGCCCAACGGCAGGGTGTCCAGCGTCTTGGTGACCTTCAGGTCGTTGCTGTAGGTGCCCAGGTCGTTGAGCTTGACGTTGAACAGGGCGATGCGGGATGCCAGGCCGTTGCCGCCCACGCTGGCGGCGCCGACCGTCTGGCCGGCGTTGGGGCCGCTGGCGTATTGCAGGGTGGCCCCGGTGCCGCCGATCTCTGTCGCCAGGACGGAGGCGCGGTCCACCTCCTGCGGGTAGGGGCCGACGAAGTCGCCGGTGTTGTCGGCCACGCGGAACTTGTCATCCAGCGTCCAGCCGGGCGCCACCTCGAACTGCGCTTGGCCGCCGAACGCGGTGCTGACGGGGTGGTAGCCGTCGCCGATGTTGGTGGTCAGGCGGTTACCATTGGCGTCCAGCGTCAAGTCCTTGCGGAAGTAGGGTGACTGGAAGGCGCCGCTCAGCGCGTCGAACCCGGGTAAGGAGGAGATGTGCGGGTTGCTGCCGCTGCCGGAAATGGCCAGCGGCACCGGCAGGTAAACGGGGGAGCGGTCGTTCAGGTATTTGAAGTCCAGGCGGATGAAGCCTTTTTCCATGTCGTGGGTGACGTTGGCCTTCACCTGGCCGCCGTTCATGGCGTCGTCATAGCCGACGGAACGCGGGCCCTCGCCAGTATGGTAATAGCCGCCGACATGGAAGCGCCAGCCGGGCGCGATGGGGCCGCCATAGGCGAAGTCGGCCCGCGTCTCGTTATAGTCCAGGCCGCGGGTCAGGCCGATGGCGCCGCCCTCCTTCTCGCCCGTGTCGCTGACGAAGTTGATGACGCCGCCCGGCGCGTTGCTGGCGAAGGTGGAGGCGGAGCCGCCGCGGATGGCTTCCACCCGCGCGACGTTGTAGTCGGCGCGCAGATAGGTGTCGGCGGTGCCGAAGGCGATGTCGCCGAACTGCATGATGGGCAGGCCGTCTTCCTGCAACTGCAGGAACTTGGCGCCGCCCGAGGCCACCGGCAGACCGCGCACGGCGATGTTGGCGTTGCCCTCACCGCCCGACGCCTCGGCCCGGAAGCCGGGGATGTTGCGCAGGATGTCGGCGGCGCTGCTGGGCGCGGACTGGGCGATCTGGTCCGGATTCAGCGTGCTGACCGAGACGCTGGTGTTGAACTTTGACTGCGGCAGGGCGGTGCCGGTGATGACGATCTCATCAAAGTCCAGCCCCTGCTGGGCCGGGCTCGTGGCAGGATCTTCGGCCGCCAAGGCGGCGGTGAACAAGACAGGCGTGGCGGTGAAGGCGGCGCCCAACATCAGGGCGCGGGCCAAACGGCGCTTCATGGTGATCTCCCTCGTTCGTTCTTTTTTGATTGTCGTTTTGGGGGCGACCTCCCCGGCCGCCTCGAACGCCGTTACCCAAGCATACATTACAACCGATTGCAATATCATTTCCGCGCAGGTCTGCACAATTTTTAAGAGATCGGGGCGCCGGATAAGAAAGTTAAGCAAGAGGAATCCAGCAATATCAGGCTGTTTCCTTCCGGAGGCCGGCTGAAGGCGCGTCCAGGGGCGGCTGCGACAAATACAACCGATTGCAATTTGGTCGCGGCGGCGTCAAGGTGCGCCCAGCCCGGGTTTGGCCCGGGACCGAAAGACAAGCAAAATATGAGGGAGGACGGGATGAACGGCGGCAGTCCGCTGGGGTCCTGGGATGTGGCGATCATCCTGGTGTATGTCGTGGTCATCATCGCCATCGGTCTGGCGGTCAGCCGGCGCCAGCGCACGGCGTCGGACTATTTCCTGGCCCACAAGTCCAAGACCTGGCCCGTCATCGGCCTGGCGCTGCTGGCCTCCAACATCTCCAGCACCACGCTGATCGGCCTGGCGGGCGCCGCCTACGACCACGGCATCGCCGTCTTCGACTATGAATGGATGGCCGGCATCGTCCTGGTGTTCTTCTGCATCTTCCTCTTGCCCTTCCTGCTGAAGACGGGCGTCTACACCACGCCGGAATTCCTGGAACGGCGCTATGACCGGCGCTCGCGCCTGCTGTTCTCTGGCCTGACCCTGTTCCTGAACATCGCGGTGGACACGGCCGGCACGCTATACGGCGGGGCGTTGATGTTCCAGCTGGCCTTCCCGGCTGTGCCCATGGGCGTCATCGTGCTGCTGCTGGCCCTGGGCGCCGGCATCTACACCACGGCCGGCGGCCTGGCGGCGGTCATGGTGACGGAGACCATCCAGGCGGTGCTGTTGCTGACCGCCGCTGCCGTCATCGCCGTCATGGCCTTCAGCCAGGCTGGCGGCTGGGATGCGGTGATGGCCGCCACCAAGCCTGAGATGTTGAGCCTCATCCGCCCGGCCGGCGACCCGGTGCTGCCCTGGACAGGCCTGGTTACCGGTGTGCCGCTCATCGGATTTTATTTCTGGTGCACCAACCAGTTCATGGTGCAGCGCGTGCTGTCGGCCAAGAGCATCGACCATGGCCGCTGGGGCTGCCTGTTCGCCGGCCTCCTGAAACTGCCGGTGCTGTTCCTGATGGTGCTGCCCGGCACCGCCGCCTTGCTGTTGTTCCCGGGCCTGCCGCGCGGCGACCTGGTATACCCCTCGCTGGTGTTCAAGCTGCTGCCGGCCGGCGTGGTCGGCCTGGTGGTGGCGGGCTTCCTCGCGGCCATCATGTCGGCCACCGCCTCCACCTTCAATTCCGCCTCCACCCTGGTGACCATGGATTTCGTGCGCCTGCGCTGGCCCCACCTGGGGGAGAAGCGGCTGGTGACCACCGGGCGCCTGGCCACCCTGGCATTCATGGGGCTGGCTGTGCTGTGGGCGCCGCAGATCGCCCGCTTCGGTTCCTTGTGGCAATACCTCCAGGCTATCCTCGCCTACGCCGTGCCCCCGGTGGTGGCCCTGTTCCTGGTGGGGTTGTTCTGGGCGCGCGCCAACGCCACGGGGGCCTTCGCCGCCTTCGCCGGCGGGCTGGCCCTGGGCCTGGGCCTGTTCGTCTATTGCGTGGTGCTGGGCCATGGCGGCCCGCATTTCCTGCTGATGGCGCCCATGCTGGTGCTGGCCTCCGCCTTCATCCTGGTGGTGGTCAGCCTGGCGACCGGCGACGGTAAGCCGGGTGCCGGCCAATCGACAGAGGGCGCGGCTCTGGTGTGGACGCCGGCCGTTTTCCGGGCGGAGACCGCCACCCTGGCGGGGCAGCCGCTGTGGATGAACTATCGCGTGCTGTCGCTGGGCCTGGTGGGCCTCACCGCGATCCTGGTGTGGTGGTTCCGCTGAGGGCGGCCCCGCTGCTGGCCCGCACCACCAGCTCGGTCGGCAGCATGACCGAGCGGGCGGTGCGGCCGGCGATTTGGGCGAACAGCAGGTCCACCAGCAAGCGGCCGCCGGTGGCGGTATCCTGGCGCACGGTGGTCAGGGCCGGATTGTAGAAGGCGGCCATCTGGATGTCGTCATAGCCGACCACGGCCACGTCCTCGGGCACCTTCAGGCCCTGGTCCTGCAGGGCGCGGATGGCGCTGATGGCGATGACGTCGGAACAGGCGAACACCGCGTCGAAGGACGCGCCGCCGCAGATCAGGCTGCGCATCGCCGTCAGCGCCGCGGCACTGGCGAAGCGCGTGGGCACGTCCAGTGCCGGATCGGGTTCGATGCCGGCGGCGGCCAAGGCCGCGACATACCCCTCATGGCGCAGGCGGATTTCCGGCACCGTCCGCTGACCCAAGAACACGATGCGCCGCCGTTCCTGGGCGATCAGGTGGGCCACGGCACGCTCCGCCCCCGCCCGGTTATCGGATCCGACGGTCACATAATGCTGCTCGGGCAGCTGGGCGCCCCAGACCACCAGCGGCATGCCGCGGGCGGCCAGCCGCTCCAGCCCCAGGTGGGCGGTGCTCTGGCCAATGGCGATCAGCCCGTCCACCCGCCCCGTGTCGACCAGGTCGGCCATGCCGTCCGTCCGTCCGGGACCGATCTTGGACAGCAGAAGATCATAGCCGTGGTCGGCAACGGCGTCGGCGATATGGCCCAGCAATTCCAGGAAGAATGGATCGGAAATGGGCTGGTCATGTTCGTGCAGCAGGGGGATGACCACGGCGATGGTGTGCGTGTGCCCCTTGCGCAAACCCTGCGCCCGCGTATCGACCCGGTAGGAGTGGGACTCCACCAGGGCCTGGATACGGGCCCGCGTCTCCTCATTCACCAGCGGGCTGCCGGACAGGGCGCGTGATACGGTCGATTTGGAAACACCGGCCATGCGCGCGATGTCGTCCATCTTGACCGCGCCCATCTTGGCCCTGGCCTGGCCTTCCTGCGTCGCGGCCGTTGCCGCCGGCTTATCAGCCATGTCCCGATCCTGACAGTTCAACCAGCGGACCATACAACAGCGGGTCTGGATTGCCGACGGTCACGGCGCGTCCCACCCCAGGGCCAGGGCGCCGGCCAGGCCCGCCTCCGCCCCCAGGCCGGGCGGCACGATGAAGCCGGCCAAGCCTTCGGTCAGGGCGGGGTGGTCGATGTAGCCGCCGATGTGGCGTTGGGCATGGTGGCGGACGCGGTCCAACAGGCCGGGCCGTCCGCCCACGCCGCCGCCGATGACGATGCGCTGGGGCGACAGGGCGAACAGCAGGTTGGCCGCCATCTGGCCCAGATAGTCGCCCACCAGGTCCCAGACGGGATGGTCGTCGGCCAGCTCCGTGGCCGGCCGGCCCACGCGCGCCTCGATGGCCGGGCCGCAGGCGAGACCCTCCAGGCAATCGCCGTGATAGGGGCAATGGCCGCCGTAAGCGTCGCGGGCCGGGTCGCGGCGCACCAGCAGATGGCCGCCCTCGGGATGCACCAGGCCGTGCTGCGGCCGGCCACCCACCACCACGCCCACCCCGATGCCGGTGCCCACGGTCACGTAGACATGGCTGTCCAGGCCCTGCGCCGCGCCCCAGCGGCCCTCGCCCACGGCGGCGCCGTTGACGTCGGTGTCGATCGCGACGGGGACGCCCCCCTCCTTCAAGTGTCCAAGCGCGTTCGCCAGGTGGTCGCGCACCGGCGCGCCGCTCCAGCCCGGCTTGGGCGTACGGGTGATGCTGCCGTATTCCGGGCGGTGGGGATCCAGTTGCAGGGGCCCGAAGCTGGCGACCCCCACGGCGTCCAGGCCGCCCATGCGCCCGCCCAGCGCGCGCAGCGTTTCGACGCAGCGTGTCAGCGTTTCCTCCGGCGTGGTGGTCGGGATGCGAACGGTTTCGATGGATTGGGGCCGGGCGGTGCCGTCCATGACGGCCGCGCCCACGACGGCCTTGGTGCCGCCCAGTTCCACCGCGCCAATGCGCCTCATGCCCTGCCTCCCCGCGTTTGAGGCGGGCATCCTGCCAAGGGCGGGGCCGTCTGACAACGATGGCGGTTGCCGGCCTCGTGGTTAGGCGGCCAGCAATTGCTGGATTTCCGGCACCGGCAGGTTGGTCAGGTCCTTGGCCACCTCAGCCACGAGGACCTCACGGGTCGCCGGGGTCAGATGCTTGCGCAGGATACCCAGGGCGCGCGGCGGGGCGGCCAGCACCATGCGGCCGACCGTGCCGGCCTGCACCATGGCATCCAGATGCTGGGCCACGTGGGCCAGGAATTCCGCCTCCGCCTGTTCCTGCCAGTCGGTTTCCTCGGTGGCGCTGCGCACGGTGCCCATGCCGAAGCGCCCAGGCCGGTCGGTGCCCAACTCGCGGGTGGGGGTGGTCGGCCGCGTCTCCGTGTGCTGGACGGTCAGGTTCAGGGCTTGGGCGTCGCCATCGTTGCGCAGGACCAGCATCTTCGCGCCGTCGCATGTCACGATCCAGCTGTGCCGGACAATCACAATACCATCCATGACTCTTATCCTTCCAGTCGGTGCTCCGCTACCCGGGCTTACGGGCGACGCCTTCAGGCAACGACGGACCATGGGAAAGGTTCCTCAAGGTCCGGGATTCCGCTTGTCTCCGCACCCGTCCCCACGCCAGTCTTAGGCGGGAGAGCCCGCCCAAGCCTTGAGAGGGGGACCATGATCGTCGCGTCCAACGACCGCTGCCTTCTGTTCCCACCGGGCGGGGACGGCTTGGGTGGGAATGGTGCAGTCCCGGCCTGTATAGATCGTTGCTTTACCGGAATGGATGGTCGCTGATGGTTCGCTGGCGTCTCTTGGCCCGTGTCGCCCTGGGTATGGCTGTTATCGGCATGGCTTCCCCGGGTAGGGCCGCGCCGCCGGCGGACACGGCTGACAGCCTGCGGGCCGTGGTCGAGGCTTCGGCCGATCGTCTGGCATTGGCCCATCAGGTGGCATTGTCGAAGTGGGACAGTGGTGCCGCGGTGGAGGATGGCGGACGCGAGGCGGTGGTGATCATGAGCGCCGTTTCCCAGGGCGAAGGCCAGGGGCTGGAGCGCATCTGGGTGGCCAGTGTCTTCCGTGCGCAGATCGAGGCCAACAAGCTGGTGCAATACGGCTTGATCGCGGACTGGGCGCGGAGCGGGTCGGCGCCGGACCATGCGCCCATCGACCTGGTGCGTGATGTGCGTCCGCAATTGGACACGGCGCAGAAGGCGCTGATGGCTGCCCTGCCGGGCGTGGCCCCTTTGCGCGCACGGAAAACCTGCCGGGCGGAGGTGGCGGCGGCGGTGAACGATTATCTCTATCGTCGCCAACTGCCGGCGGGCACGCTGGATGCCATCGCGCTGGACCGCGCCATGGCCGGGGTGTGCGGCGGCTAGCCCTGCGCGTGAGGCGCAGGTGGGGTTCGCGCCCGGGGGGATGCGGGCGGAACCGGTCTTGCGACAGAATGATTGCCTTATCAAGCCCGGCGCCCTGCCGCGGCCCCTATGAAAGCGCATCCCCATGAAAGACCGCATTCGCGTTCGTGAGGACCGTCTCCTGTCCAAGGGCTGGTCCGAACTGCGCAGCGTTACCTTTGACTATCACCGGCGCGACGGTGACTGGCAGACCATGACGCGCGAGGTCTATGACCGGGGACACGGCGCCGTCATCCTGCCCTATGACCCGGTGCGCGGCACCGTGCTGCTGATCCGCCAGTTCCGCTATGCCGCCTACGTCGCCGGCTACACGACCCCCATGATCGAGGCGGTGGCCGGCTTGCTGGACGACACCTCGCCCGAGGAAACCATCCGCCGTGAGGCGGAGGAAGAGGCCGGCTGCCGCATCGGTGAGGCGCGCAAGGTGTTCGAGTCCTTCATGAGCCCCGGCTCGGTCACCGAACGCCTGACCTTCTTCGTCGCCCCCTACAGCGCCGCCGACCGTGTCGGCGCCGGCGGCGGCCTGGTGGCGGAAGGCGAGGACATTGAGGTGCTGGAGCCCACCCTGGATGAGGCGTTGGCCATGGTGGCCGACGGCCGCATCGTGGACGCCAAGACCATCATGCTGCTGCAGTACGCCAAACTGAACGGGCTGGTGGGGTAAGGCGGGATGCCTGGTCAGACCTGCCGGACCGGGCCGCCATATTGCGCCACGATCAGAATACGGTCGAAGGGATCCCGGTGCAGGGCGGGTAGGGTCTGGACAGCCAGCGCATGATTGCCGGTGATGGGCAACGCCTCGTAGCCGTTGTCCAAGAGCCCGTGCCGCAGCAGGCGCGGATCAACCTGGAAATCTGCGCCCCAGGCTCCGCTTGATCGCCACCTCCCATAGGTTGGCGACACTGAACAGGCAGTCCTGGCTCAGATCCTCCAGCAGGATGCGGACATCCGCCGACAAACGATGTGGTTCACTGGCCGCCCACAGAAGAAGATGGGTGTCGAGCAGCAGTTTCACGGCGTGTCGTCGGCGAAAAGATCAGCGATATCGCCACTGCCCATTCGGTCGAAGTCGTTCGGAATTTGGAATTGTCCCGCGAGGAAGCCCAGGCGGCGGGGCTGGCGAGATTCCGTCTCCCCCAGCGCAACCACCTTCACCAGGGGTTTGCCGGCTTTGGCGATAATGAACGTTTCCCCTTGGGCGGCGCGGTCGACCAAGCGGGACAGATGGGCTTTGGCTTCGTGGATATTGACTGTCCGCATGGTAAAGCTCCGGGCTATGGACCATAGCGGGCCGCGCTTAATCGAAACCTCAGCCGGTTATAGCTCAGTCTATCCGCGAGCCGATTCACGCCTGAAGGCGATTCGGCCTTCAGGTGACCCGCTCTAAACTAAGTCGACTTAGTTTAACTCAGTGCCCGTCCCGGCTTCAACCGCAGCTGGTGGGATGGTCGTTAATCGACATAGACCAGGAACTGTTCATACCGCCCCGCGTCCGCGCGGGCGACGATGCGTACGCTGCGGCTGGCGTAGTGGGCCTGGTAGATCTCCTCGGTGAAGCCGCCGCGCAGGCGGCGGGTCATGGGCTTCAGGTCCGTCACGGCGCCCAGCGGGCCCAAGGTCGCGGCATAGTCCGCTAGTGCCGCCGGGCTGAAATAGGCGGCGCCGTTGGCCGTCAGGTGCGCGGCGTCGGCGTGGCCATGGGCCAGGCCCTCTAGAAAGGCGCGCGCGGTCGCGGTTTCCTCAGCGCTGGGTTGGGTCGCCAGCGGCAACAGGGCGCCGATCTTCTGGGCGATGCCGGCCGGGTCGCCGTAGTCGCTGTTGACCAGCACGACGATGGCCATGCCCAGATCCGGCCATACCCGGTTCTCCGCCAGGAAGCCCGAGACCTCGCCACCGTGGCGCAGCAGGCGGGCGGCACCGTCGCTGGTGACCGTCAGGCCCAGGCCATAGCGCGCGTCCTGGCCGTTGTTCAGGCGCACGCTGGTTTCCATGGCGCGCCAGCTTTCCGGCTTCAGCAGCTTCCGCCCCATCAGCGCGATGTCCCAGCGGGCCAGATCCCGCGGCGTCAGGGCCAGTTGGGCGGCGCCCACCAGCCAGCCGGGCGCTTCCTTGGGCGCGGGACGCGGCTGGCCCAGGGCATAGCGGGTGTAGCCGGCGGCGTCATTGGGGCCCAGCGGGCCCTTGTCGATGTCGGCGGCGTCCAGGCCCAGGGGCTTCAGCACCCGATTGCTGAGGAAGGTGAAGAAAGGTTGGCCCGAGGCCTTTTCCACGATGCGCGCGGCGATGGTGAAGCCGGTGTTGGAGTACTGCCAGGCCTCGCCCGGCTGGAAATCCAGCGGCACCCGGGCCCAGCGGTCGAAGATGCCATCGGCCGTGATGGGCTTTTCCATCATGGCGGGGACATAGTCCTGCGGCCAGAAATCGCGGTAGCCCGCCGTATGGCTCAACACCTGGCGGATGGTGATGCGGTCCCCGTCGGTCAGGTTGGGAATGAACTTGCCCACCGTGTCGTCCAGCGACAGCGCGCCATCCTCCACCAGCAGCATCACCGCGGCGGCGGTGAATTGCTTGGAGACGGAGCCGATGGCGAAGCGCTGCGCCGGCGTCGCCGCCACCGCCGGCTCCCGCCGCGCCTGGCCGTAGGCGTGAACGTAGGCGATGGTACCGTCGCGCACCACGGCGATGGAGGCACCGGGCGTACCGCTGTCCGCCAGCGCCTGTGTCACTGCCGCGTCGATCTTGGCGGTCACGTCGGGGGCGAGGTCCGCGCCGGTGGCGGCGCCGGACAGCAGCAGTCCACTCATGAACAGGGTGGCGAGCAAGGTACGCATGAGCTTCCCGGGGTGCGCTGAAGGGACGGTCATCCTGTCACCCCGTCCCGCTTTAGGAAACGGGGCTTAGTAACGCGCCCATGCGCCCGCCGCGCCAAGGACCGTCACCTCCAGCGCAAGAAAAAGGGGACGGCCCTCCGCTCCTTGGGAAGGACCGCCCCTCGACCGCCGCCGCCCCTGTCGCGGGATCAGCGCGCGGTGGCCACCGCCAGGGCGCGCAGGGCCAGGGCCACACCCTCGCCATAGGCCGGGTCGGCCTTGGTGCAGTGGGCGATGTGGCGCTCCTGAATCGCCGCCTCCGCCCCGCTCAAGGACCGGGCGGTGTTCTCGAACAGCAGCTTCTGTTGCGCCGGGCTCATCTTGCGGAACAGGATGCCCGGCTGCTCCCAGTGGTCGTCGTCCACGCGATGGTCCCAGTGGGTGGCCGTCCCTTCCAGCGGCAGGGGCGGTTCGGCGAAGTCGGGGTGGTCCGCCCATTCGCCATAGCTGTTGGGGTAATAGTGCAGCGTGCCGCCCTGGTTGCCATCGGTGCGCATGGCGCCGTCGCGGTGATAGCTGTGGAACGGGCATTTGGGCGCGTTCACCGGGATGTGGTTGAAGTTCACCCCCAGGCGATAGCGCTGCGCGTCGCCGTAGGAGAACAGCCGGGCCTGCAGCATCTTGTCGGGAGAAAAGCCGATGCCGGGCACGATGTTGGCGGGGGAGAAGGCCACCTGTTCCACCTCGGCGAAAACGTTGTCCGGGTTGCGGTTCAGCTCCATCACCCCGACCTCGATCAGGGGGAAGTCCGCCTTGGGCCAGGTCTTGGTCAGGTCGAAGGGGTTGTGCTTGTGCGCCTTGGCCTGGGCCTCGGTCATGACCTGGATGGACAGGGTCCAGCGCGGGAAATCGCCGGCCTCGATGGCGCCGAACAGGTCGCGCTGGTGGCTTTCGCGGTCCTTGCCGATGACGGCCTCGGACTCGCCGTCCGTCAGGTTCTCTATGCCTTGCTGGCAGGTGAAGTGGAACTTCACCCAGTGCCGCTCATTGGCGGCGTTGATCAGGCTGAAGGTGTGGCTGCCGAAGCCGTGCATATGGCGATAGCTGCGGGGGATGCCGCGCTCGCTCATGACGATGGTGACCTGGTGCAGCGCCTCGGGCAGCAGGGTCCAGAAGTCCCAATTGTTGTTGGCGCTGCGCATGCCGGTGCGCGGGTCCCGCTTCACGGCGTGGTTCAGGTCGGGGAAGCGCAGCGGGTCGCGGAAAAAGAACACGGGCGTGTTGTTGCCCACGATGTCCCAGTTGCCTTCCTCGGTATAGAACTTCACGGCGAAGCCGCGGATGTCGCGCTCCGCGTCCGCGGCGCCGCGCTCGCCGGCCACGGTGGAGAAGCGGACGAACAGGGGCGTCTGCTTTCCCACCTCGGAAAAGATTTTGGCCTTGGTGTAGCGGCTGACGTCCTGCGTGACGGTGAAGGTGCCGTGGGCGCCGCTGCCCTTGGCATGCATGCGCCGCTCGGGGATCACCTCGCGATCGAAATGGGCCAGCTTTTCGATCAGCCAGATGTCCTGCAGCAGGGCGGGGCCCCGCGGTCCGGCGGTCTGGATGTTCACATTGTCCACCACCGGCGCGCCGGTGGCGTGGGTCACGTGGGGTTTCGTCGTGTCGGACATGGGATGCGGGCTCCATGGAGGCGTGGGCAAGGCCCCGGGTTTGGCCACCGGCGCGTACACGCCGGATTTGGCAGCGAAGGGCGGGACGGTTTCATTCACAACCCACCCCGCCCTTGTTGCGCGCGGTGCATCACCGGACGCCGGCCTGGCTCGTCCTCGGTCTCCCCCATGGCGGCACGACGCTTGCCGCCGGCATCACGCGGTGTAGCCGCCGTCGATGGTCAGGCAGGCGCCGGTGATGAAGCCCGCCTCCGCCCCCGCCAGATAGGCCACCAGGCTGGCGATCTCGCTGTCCTGGCCCAGGCGGCCGATGGGCATCAGCGTCATCAGGCGGGTCAGCACGGCCGGGTCGGTGGGCACCATGTCGGTGGCGGTGGGGCCCGGCTGGATGGCGTTCACGGTGATGCCCCGGGGCGCCAAGTCGATGGCCATGCCCCGCGTCATCGCCGCCACCGCCCCCTTGGTCATGCTGTAGACCGAGGCGCCGGGAAAGGCGGTGCGGGTGGCCGCCACGCTGCCGGTGGTGATAACGCGGCCACCTTTGCCCATGTGGGGCAGGGCCGCCTGCACCGCCGCGAAGGCGGCGCGGACGTTGACCGCCACCATGCGATCGAAGGTTTCCAGCGGGTAGTCGTCCACCAGGCCATGGGTCAGCAGGCCGGCGTTGTTGACCAGGATGTCCAGCCGGCCATGCAACTGCGCCACCTCATCCACCGCCTGGCGCAGGGCGACCACGTCGGCGCTGTCGGCGCGGATGGCCAGGGCCCGGCCGCCCGCCGCCTTGATCTCATCCACCAGGGCCGCGGCCGGCGCCTCGGACGAGGCGTAGGTGAAGGCCACGGTGGCGCCGTCATGGGCCAGGCGGCGGACGATGGCGGCACCGATGCCGCGAGAGCCGCCGGTGACCAGGGCGACCTTGCCGCCGAAGGGAAGGGTCATGATGTCATCTCCAATTCGTTACAGATGTAACAGTCTAAAATCAGGGTGGATGCGCTTCTTGGGGGCCTTATGGCGCTTAAGGAGGATAAGGGGTCACTTCAGGCTCTTCAGCGCCAGGCGGGCCACGCCCCGCAGCGTGTCGGCGCCGGCGCCCGCCCGGGCCGACACCTTCAGCCCGGCCAGGGTGGCGCCCAGGAAGGCGGCGGCCGTGGGCACGTCCACGTCCGTCGCCATTTCGCCCGCCGCCCGGGCGGCGATCAGCTGGGTTTCCAGGGCGTGGGCCAGGGTGTGGGCCGAGGCGTCGCCGATGGCCGCGACCTCCGCGTCCGCCCGGCCGAACTCGCACACGGCGCTGATGCCCAGGCAACTGGGATGGCTGGACGCCACCGCCTTGGCGATGAAGGCCATGAAGGCGTATTCCACCCCCGTCAGCGGTGTGGGCGCCGCCGTCATGGCGCGGACGAAATCGGTCACGTTCTCCTCGTTGTAGCGGCGCAGGGCCGCGAGATAGAGCTGCCGCTTGTCGCCGAAGGTGTCGTACAGGCTCTGCCGGCTGATCTTCATGGCGCGCAGCAACGCCTCGGTCGAGGTGCCCTCGAAGCCGTGCTGGGAGAAAAGGGCGATGGCGGCGGCCAGCGCCACCGCGCCGTCGAATTCCTTGGGTCTGGCCATGATCCCCAGATAGAGATTTCAGACTGATCTGTCCAGAATTAATCGACAAAAGCCGCACGATTCTTCTAAACCCCTGGATGTGAAGCGATATTGGCCGCCGCGAAAAGTGCCGCCATTCAACATTTAACAAGGCTTAACGCCAAATCGGTGCAGGTCCGGACAATAGTGGTGCGGTTGGCGCACATACACTGCAAGGCGAATGGGGGCTGAGCCGCCGCTTGGTTGGGGTCCATCGTGGACCTCTGGCGTCCCCCTTGTGATCACCAGAGCCGGGCCCCGTGGTTTGCCGACCGCCGGCCCGGAACAGAGATGAGGGACGCGAGATGTCAGACGTTGCGATGAAGTACTTCTACGCCACCGCCATCCATGGATCGATGCGGGCGGCCAGCCAGAAGATGAACGTGGCGGTGTCCTCCGTCAGCCGGCAGATCGCCCAGCTGGAGGCGGCCATGGGCATGCCCTTGCTGGAGACTGGCCGCCGGTCGGTCAAGCTGACCACCGCCGGACAAATGGTGTTCGACTACTATCAGGCGCAGATGGCCGACCGTGAGGCCTTCACCGCCCGGCTGGAGGCGTTGCGCGGCATGCGCATGGGCACGGTGGAACTGGCGGTGGGCGAGGGCTGCACCGTCCAGGCGGTCCAGGGCGTGTTGGAGACCTTCCAAAGCCGCTACCCCGGTGTCGAACTGGCGCTGCACACCGTCTCCACCGCCGAACTGGTGCGCATGGTGGTGGATGATGAGGTGCACATCGCCATCGGCGCTCAAGTACCCAGCGATCCCAAGGTGCGCGTCCGCACCTCCGCCCGCCAGCCGCTGATGGTGGTCAGCCGCCCCGACCATGCCGTGGCCAAGCGCGGGGCGGTGACCCTGCAGGACCTGTCCGCCCACGATCTTTGCCTGTCGCCGCGCGACACCCGCATCCGGCAGCTGCTGTTGGCGGCGGAGATGCGCCACCAGGTCTGGTTGCGCGCCACCATCACCACCAATTCCGTCCACACCATGCGCGAAATGGCGCTCAGCGGCCGCGCCGCCACCATTCTGCCGCGCACCGCCGTCCTGGCCGATCTTGAGGACGGGTGCCTGGTCGCCACGCCGCTGTGCGACATCGACACCGACACCACGACCGTCGATTTGGTGACCCGCCTGGGACGCCAACTGCCCCACGCCGCCACGCTGGCCCTGTCGCTGCTGGAACAGCAGGTGCACCGCTGGGGCCAGGGCGGCGGCTATCAGGCGGGCGCCCCCGCCGCCGCGCCGATGGCGGCCGTCCACGGCCGGGCCGAGCGCCGCGTGGGATTGGAGGCTGTCGCCTGAGCCTGCCGCGCCGCCGGGATCACGGAAAGGGGCGGGGCCGCCGGGGTCCCGCCCGGTCCGCGTCCGGCGGGCGCTTGGGGGAGTTATCCCCGTCGCCGGCTGATGCGCACCGACACGCCGTCGATGATGGCGGGAACGGGGGCGGACGGCTTGTCCACCTGCACCGTGATGGTGTCGATGCGGGGGAACTCGTCCAGCAGGGTGCCGGCCACCGCCTCCGCCACCGCCTCGATGGTCATGAAGCGCCGGGCGGTCGCCACCCGTGTGGTGGCCGCCGTCAGCTTGGCATAACACACGCTCAGATCCCAATCGTCGGCCTTGCCCGCCACCGACAGATCCAGCGTGCAGTCCAGCGAGATGTAGAAGCGCTGGCCCAGCTTGGCCTCTTCCGCCGTCAGGCCGTGATGGGCGTAGATGGCGATGCGGTGGACCAGGATGTGATCGGTCATGGGGTGGTTTCCTCTCAAGGCCGGGGTCAACGCCACTGGGCCCGGCACAGGCTGCCCTTTCCCCGGTGCGCTGTCACGGCCGTTCCGTCACGCCTTGTCCTGCCCGCGCTGTGGCATAAATGTGGGCATGTGATTTGGCCGTTGCGCCGGGGGAGGGCGCCGTCGCAGGGTGGCGCCCTTCATCCTCATGGCCATCCTCCAGCGGGTTCTCCCCGTAAAACCGGATCGTACGCTGATGCCTGCCGCCCCCGTCGGGACTCTCGCCGCCCACCGCCAGCGTTTGCGCCTGGATTGCCCCGTCGTCTTCCCCGGCTTCCGCACCTTGACCCCGGCGGAGGAGTTCCGGGCCGTGGCCGACTGGTGCGACGCCAACGGCGTTACCCATGACCAGTACGGCCAGGGCGACCTGCTGACCGCGTTCGAGGGCACGGTGGCGGGCCTGCTGGGCAAGGAGGCGGCGGCCTTCATGCCCAGCGGCGTGATGGCCCAGCTGATCGCCATGCGGCTGTGGACCGAGGTCAGCGGCGTGCCCCGCTTCGGCATGCCCCACACCTCCCACCTCGCCCTGCACGAGGAGGAGGCCTACCAGGCCCTGTTCAATTTCCACGGCGTGCCGGTGGGCGACCGCCGCCGGCCCACCCTGGCCCGCGACCTGGCGGCCGTGTCCCAGCCGCTGGCCTGCCTGCTGGTGGAATTGCCCCTGCGCGAGATCGGCGGGCAGGTGCCGGATTGGGATGAGTTGCAGGCCTTGAAGGAGTTGGCGCGGTCGCGCCAGCTGCCGCTGCACATGGACGGCGCCCGTCTGTGGGAAAGCCGCGCCTATTACGGCCGCAGCTATGCCGAGATCGCCGCCGGCTTCGCCTCCGTCTACGTCTCGGTCTACAAGGGCATCGGCGGCGTCGCCGGCGCGGTGCTGGCGGGTGATGCCGATTTCATCGCCAACGCCCGGCTGTGGCAACGGCGCCTGGGCGGCACCCTGGTCCGGCAGAGCCCCATGGTGGCCACCGCCGCGATGCGATTCGAGACGCGGCTGGCCCAGATGGATGCCTGCTACCGCCGCACCCTGGATCTGGCGGCGGGCCTGGCCGGCATTCCCGGCATTCGCCTGAACCCCGCCGTGCCGCAGACCAACATGCTGCACATCTTCTTCGACCGCCCCGCGGAGATGGTGGCGGAGACGCGGGACGCCATCGCCGGTGGCGACGGCCGCTGGGTGGCGGGGGAAATCCGCCCCACCGACGTACCGGGCTGGAGCGTGACGGAGCTGTATGTCGGCGATACCCTGCTGGGCCTGGACAACGCCCAGGTGCTGCCCTACTTCGCACGGCTGGCCGGCGTTTGACGGACGGCGCCAAGCGGGTCGTCGCTGTCTTGTTCGCACGCGTGGCGAAAGCCAGGGTCGCTCCCCTCGCGACGCGCCTTGGCGACGTGATCGCGGCACGCAAGGCGTTGAGCGTTGCCGGGCGATAATTGAAGCTGCGTGGCAATCGAAAGGCGCCCCACGCGGGAGCCTTCATGGACGCTCCGACCCATTTCCGCCGTGGAAGCGGCCGAAATGCCGTGCCGAAAACAGCGCGATCAGGAAGGCGCCCGCCCCCAGGGCGAGGATGTCTGTCGTATCCTTCAACCCGAAATCACCCACGCGACAGACCAGCACATAGGCGACGGCCAGGTTGAAGAACCCCCAGAGCACGTTGATGGTCGACGACGAGAGCCCTTGACCGGGCGGCTTGGCGAACGGGCTCTGAAACGGCCTGCCCATCATGCCGCTGACGGCATGGGGGATGGCGTTCGCCAGGAAGGCGCCGCCGAAGACATAGGATGCGAGCGCAAGCCCCGGCATTTCAGGAGCCCCTTGCCGGCAGAAGATCGATGATCTCCCGGCTGGTGCCGGTCTCGCCGAGCCGCGGGAAGATGTTCTTGACGCTGTACTCGTGCGCCTCGGGACGTATGTCGGTCATGGCGTCGAGCGCGAGGGTGACGTTGAAGCCCGCCTCGTAGGCTTGACGCGCCGTCGCCTCGACGCCGGTCCCGGTCGCCACGCCCGCGACCACCACCTGGGTGACGCCCCGCGCTTTCAATTGCGCTTCGAGATCGGTGGTCGCGAAGGCGCCCCAGCTTCGCTTCGTCGCGACGATATCGGCCGCTTGCTGGTTCAGCTCCGGGATGAGATCGGTCCATCCGTCCGGACGGGCTCCTGTTTGACGCGGCTGCTCCGTTCGGCCCGGCGCCCCGCCGGCGACGTTGACGAGCACGACCGGCAGGCCGCGCTCACGGAAGGCGTCGGCCAGCGTCCGCGCCCGTTCGATGACGTCATCGATGGGGCGGATGAGAGGGAGGCCGACAATGCCCTTCTGAAGATCGACGATGATCAGGGCGGTGTTGGGGTCGAGCGTCGTCAGCGCCATGGAGATGTCCTCTTGAAGGTCGCGATGCGGTTGGCAGCTGTCGGCCGCGGAACTCTTTCAGTCGTCGACGAGCCGCTTCAGTAGATCGACAGCCCTTGCGACCTCGTCCTGCTCTTGCGGGGAAAGCCGCGCCTGGAGCGTGCGTGTCAGCCAATCCTGGCGCGCGGCGCGGCCTTCCTCGACCGACTTCCGAAGGGCCTCCGTGAGCGAGAAAAGGGTCTGCCTTCCGTCCGCCGGGTCCGGCGCGCCGCTCACGAGGCCAGCGGCTTCCAGCGCGCCCAGCACCGGCGCCATCGATTGCGGCCGCATCCCTTCGGCGCGGGCGAGGCTTGACGCCGTGGCGGGGCCATCCTTCTCCAAGCGAAGCAGAACCGACACCTGAGAGGGCGTGAGGTCCCCGACATGCGCTTGATCGCGCAAGCGTCGTTTCAGCTTTCCCATCAGGGCGCGGAGATCCTGCGCCAGGAGCGATGTACGCATAGGCCCCTGATCATTTGGCGTGGCATTCATGTTGTGCTATCTATCAGATATACAGGTAGACTGTAAAGATAATCTGTTCAGATAGCCTGCATAGACGGGATCGCCATGCGCCATGCCCCTTATCCAATCCGGCAGCAGCCCAAATCTTCGAGATCACTTCATTCCGGGACCACACACGGCCCGGGACCACACCCCGCACAGGGATGGGGCCGTCAGGCAGTTACAGCGATCCCAAATAGTTACCCAGGCCGATGACGCAGGTGGACAGCATCAGCACGGCGATGCCCAAGCCCAGCACGGCGCGGGTGCGGCGGCTGGACCCGGCCCATTCCCGCAGCATGAAGCCCCATAGGGTGGCGAAGATGATGATGCTGGCCATGTGCAGGGTCCAGCTGGAGAAGCCGAAGCGGCCCATCTGGCTTTCACCCATGGTGTAGAAGAAAAACTGCAGATACCAGGCGATGCCGGCCACCGCGCACAGGGCGTAGTTGCGCAGCAGGGGAGGCGGGGCCGCCGCGGTGTGGCCTCGGCGGCCAGTGAACTCCGGCAGGCAGCCGTCGCGCAGGATCAGGTACAGGCACCAGACGAAATTGCTGGTGAAGCCGCCGGCCAGCACCACCACCAGCACCGGCAGTCCTTGGGACAGCGGATCGGTACCCTGGGCCAGGGTCAATTGGCGGATGGGCTCGCCCGCTGCCAGGCCGTAGGCGAAGCAACTGCTCATGACGCCGGAGAAGAGGGCGATCAGGATGCCGCGCCGGAAGTCGAACTCGGCCACGCCCTGCTGTTCCACGCCATCGCCCTCCTTCAGGCGACCGGCCCAGCCGACGATGGCGATGCCCACCAGGCACAGGATGACACCACCCAGGATGACCAGGCCATGACTGGTCCCGGCCAGGGTGACCAGTTCCCCGCTGACCAGCGGCGGAATCAGGGTGCCGAAGGCGGCGGTCAGTCCCAGCGCCACCGCCATGCCCAAGGACATGCCAAGATAGCGCAGGGTGAGGCCGAAGGTCAGGCCGCCCAGGCCCCATAGGGCGCCGAAGAGATAGCACAGGAACAGGGTGCGTGCGGGCGCGGCGGCCAGCACGGCCCCCAGGTTCTCCGTCTTGATCAGCGCGAACAGCCAGGGGGCCAGGATCCAGCTGAACACCCCGCCCACCAGCCAGAACACGGGCCAGGACCAGTTGCGCACGCCCCGGTAGGGCACATAGAAACTGGCGGAGGCGAGACCGCCCAGCCAGTGGAAGAACACGCCCAATACGGGATTGGCACCCATCTGTATTCTCTCCTCCCCGATACTTTTCTTTGTCAGTCCTGGCGATAGACGCGCGTGGCGGTGCCGCCGAACAGGGTGGCGCGCTCGTCGCGTGGGAAATCGCGGCCACCATGCGCCGGGCGGCGGACATCCGTCCGCCTAGGCTCGTCCTCGCTGCGCGCCCCTTCACGTAAACTGGCGGTACTCGCTCCGGCGGCCCCAGTCGGGGCCTACAGCGGCGCGAGTCACCATCTCGTGCCGCTGGTATTGAACGGCCAGACCCCATGGCGGGCCTGGCCGGTACCCAAACATTCAATAAGTCGTTCTGCCCCCAGAGGTATCGAACGTCGATGCGGTGGTGAACGAACATTCTTCCGATGCCATGAAACAGACCATGGCGGCACTTTCCTCCACATGGCCCAGGCGGCCCATGGGTATCTTCGAGCGCATATAGTCCACCTGGCTTTGCGGCAGCTGGTCCAGGATGGGGCTGTCGAAGGTGGCGGGGGTGATGCTGTTGACCATCACGCCCTTGCCCGCCAGTTCCTTGCCCAGCGACTTGGTGAGGCCGATAACCCCGGCCTTGCTGGCGGAATAGGCCGACGCATTGGGGTTGCCTTCCTTGCCGGCGACGGAGGCGACGTTCACGATGCGGCCATAGCCCTGGGCCAGCATCAGCGGCACCACGGCGCGGCAGCAATAGAACAGGCCGTTGAGGTTGATGTCGATGGTGCGGCGCCAGCTGTCCAGCGGGAACTCGTGCACCGGCACGGTGGCGCCGGTGATGCCCGCCGACGCCACCAGGATGTCCACCCGGCCGCCAAGGGCCTGGTGGCTGGCCTGGGCCGCCGCCTCCACCGCCGCGGCGTCGGTCACGTCCAGGGCCACGGTGTGGATGGCGCCCACGTCAGCCGCCGCTGCCACCACCCTGTCCTCCTGCACGTCCCACAGGGCGACCTTGGCCCCTTCCGCCACCAGGCGGCGGGCGGTTTCCTTGCCCAGCCCCGACGCCCCGCCGGTGACGATGGCCGTGCGGCCGTCGAAGCGGCCTTGAAACACTGTCATCATGCCTGTTCCTCCCGGTTGAACCACGCCACCACCTTCTGCCGCTGTGTTCCCAGCTTGGCGATGCCCAGGGTCATGACATCCCCGGCCTTCAGGAACACCATGTCGGGCTTCTGGCCCTCGCCCACGCCCGGGGGCGTGCCGGTGGTCAGGATGTCGCCCGGCTCCAGCGTGATGAAGCGGCTGACATAGGCGATCAGCTCGGCCACGCCGAAGATCATGGTGCGGGTGTTGCCCGTCTGCATGCGCCGGCCGTTGAGGTCCAGCCACATGTCCAGGTCCTGTGGATCGCCCACCTCATCGGCGGTGACCAGCCAGGGGCCCACGGGGCCGAAGGTGTCGTGGCCCTTGCCCTTGTCCCACTGGCTGCCGCGTTCCTTCTGGTTGAAGCGTTCAGAGACGTCGTTGACCAGGACATAGCCGGCGACATAGTCCAGCGCCCGGTCCTGCGGCACATAGCGGGCGGTGCGGCCGAAGACCACGCCCAGCTCCACCTCCCAATCCGACTTGGCGCTGTCCTGGGGCAGCATGACGTCGTCGTCCGGCCCGTTCAGGCAGCTGGTGGCCTTGGTGAACAGGATGGGTTCGCCGGGAATGGGCAGGTTGGCTTCCTTGGCGTGGTCGGCATAGTTCAGGCCGATGGCCAGGAACTTGCCCACCCGGGCCAGGGGTACGCCCAGGCGGGGACCACCATCGACCAGGGGCAGGGTCGTGGGGTCGAGGGCGCGCAGCCGGTCGAGCCCGGCGGGGGACAGGACCTCGGGCGTGATGTCGGCGATGGCACCGGACAGGTCGCGGATCCGGCCGTCCGCGTCCAGCAGGCCGGGCCGCTCCTGGCCCTGGGGGCCGTAGCGCAAGAGCTTCATGGGGTATGACCTTGCAATATGTTCAATGCGTATAGGGGCGGTGCAGGGTGACGGCGGGGTTCAGCTCCACACCGAAACCGGGCTTGTCCAAGGCCGTGGCCTTGAGGCGGCCATTCTCTGGCACCGGTTCGCCCAGCAGCTGGGGATGGAACATGGGCTGAACCTGGTCTGCTTTGGGCGCCATCATCAGGAACTCGGCGAACGGGCTGTTATGCCGGGTGATGACGAAGTGGTAGCTGTA
>NZ_VITN01000035.1 GCF_007828045.1 Nitrospirillum amazonense
CGGCCAGCCTGACGGGCGGCGCCGTCGTCGCCACCCTGTCGTCCACGGTCAATTACCTGGCGGGCCAGGTCGGTCCCACCCTGATGACCGGCGGCGCCGGGTCCAACTACGCCGGTGTCAGCGTCACCACCAGCGGCGTCACGGGCCTCAGCATGGCCGGCACCACCAGCGGCACCGACCTGATACTGGTAGGCCTGAACGACTATGTCGGCGGCACCCTCACCAGCATCGCCAACAGCGGCACGCTCAGCGCCGTCACCGCCGTCTATATCGCCGGCACCGGCAGCCTGGGGACCCTGGCCAACAGCGGTGTCATCGCCGGCAGCATCACCAACCTGGGCAGTGGCGGCCTGACCATCACCGGCGGCGGCAACGGCACGGTGGGCACGCTCACCGGCCTGTCGGGCATGGGCGTCATCACCAGCGGCACCGCCGACGTGGTGTTCGCGTCCGGTGCCCTGGCGCTGAACGACAGCGTCAATGTCGGCAGCCACACGGTGGTGAACAGCGGGGCCAGCCTGATCCTGGCCGGCACCATCGGCGTCACCGGCGCCTACCGCCAGACGGGCGGCATCCTGCTGATCGACCCGGCCACGGCGCAACTGGTGGTCAGCAATGCCGCCAGCATCACGGGCGGCACAGTGCGGGCCAGCCTGTCGAGCGCCAGCAACTACCTGGCGGGCAGCGCCTACACCCTGGTGCAGGGCGGCGCCGGGTCCGACTATACCGGCGCCGCCATCACCGTGACGGGCCTTCAGGGCCTGGGCGGCAGCGCTTCCATCGCCACGGTGGGCGGCAGCCTCGACCTGCTGCTGGCGGTCACCACCGACTATGTCGGCGGCACGCTGGGGACGCTGTCCAACACCGGCACCTTGGGCGGCGCCACACCGGTCTACATCGCCAGCAGCGGCACGCTGGGCACCCTGGTCAACAGCGGCGTGATCCAGGGCAACATCCTCAATGCCAGCGCCAACGCCCTGACCATCCAGGGCGGCACCGGCACGGTGGTGGGCACGCTGACCGGCGGTGGCATCATGAGCACGCTGGCCAACGTGGTGCTCGCGTCGGGTAACCTGGCGCTGAACGACCAGGTCACCGTCACCGGCCACACCTTGGTCAACAGCGGCGCCTCGGTGCGGCTGACCAGCATCATCGGTGTCACCGGCGGCTACAGCCAGTCGGCCGGCACGCTGGCGCTGGCCTATGGCGGCGGCCAGCTGTCAGTGACCGGCGCCGCCGTGCTGACGGGCGGCACTATCGCCCTCAGCGGTGCGCCCGGCACCCTCAACTCGGCAGCGGGCCAGGGCGGCGGCACCGCGGCCGTGGCCGGCGGGGTGGGGTCCAGCTACATCGGCCTCAGCTACGCCTCCGGCATCACGGGGCTGGAGTTGACGGGCAGCGTCGGCGGTACCAGTCTCTACCTGGTGGGGTTGAACGACTATGTCGGCGGCACGCTGGGCACCCTGGCCAGCGGCGGCACCGTCAGCGCCGGCAACGCCGTCTATGTGGCGGCCACGGGCGGCATCGGCATCCTTTCCAACAGCGGCACGCTGGCGGGCACGCTCAGCGGCGTGCGCAACGGCGGCTCCATCGGCGCCCTGCTGAACCAGGGCCTGATCGCCGGGGCAACCGCGCTCTACAACGCGGCCGGCGCCGCCCTGGGCACGGTGACCAACAGTGGCACCCTCAGCGGCAACATCGTCAACCTGTCCTCGGGCGACCTGGTCATCGCGGGCAACGGCACGCTGGCGGGCGGCACCATCACGAACGCGGCCAGCAACCTAGTGTTCGCCGGGGGGGCCCAGGTGGTGGGCGACGCCATCAATGTGGGCAGTCACACGGTGGTGAACAGCGGCGCCAGCCTGACGCTGGCCAGCACGCTCAGCATCACCGGCAACTACAGCCAGGCCCTCGGCACGCTGGCCCTCGGCACGCTGTCGGCGGTGG
The DNA here is from genome assembly GCF_007828045.1 of Nitrospirillum amazonense. Lineage (GTDB taxonomy): Bacteria > Pseudomonadota > Alphaproteobacteria > Azospirillales > Azospirillaceae > Nitrospirillum > Nitrospirillum amazonense_C. Next base: position 1,948 of record NZ_VITN01000035.1, read on the forward strand.
TCAGCGGTATCGCCAGCATCAGCGGTGGCATGATCACCACGGCCCAGCTGGATGCCGGCGGCAACTACGTGGCGGGGGGTGCCGCCGGCACGTTGGTGCAGGGCGGGGCCGGGTCCGGCTACAGCGGGGTCAGCATCACCTCGGCCATCACCGGCCTGGCCGCCGCCACCCGCGTGGCCACCATCGGGTCCAGCGTGGACCTGCTGATCGCCGTGGCCAACGACTATGTGGGCGGCACGCTGGGCACGCTCAACAACACCGGTACTGTCAGCGGCGTCACCACGGCGGCCTACATCGGTACCCTGGGCAGCCTGGGCACCCTGGCGAATAGCGGCCTGCTGCAGGGCACGCAATACGGCGTGCACAACCTGGGCCGGATGGCCCTGGTCAGCAACAGCGGCACGATCGACGGCCGGGTGGGCCTGTACAACCAGGGCAGCATCGGCACGGTGGTCAACACCGGCGCCCTGATCGATGCGCCGTCGGTGGCGGCGGCCGGCCTGAACAATGCCGGGACCATCGGCACCATCCTGAACCAGGGGCTGATCAGCGGCACGGCCTACGGCCTGTACAACAGTGCGACCCTAGGCGCGGTCAGCAACAGTGGCACCATCGCCGGCCAGGTGGCGGTGCAAAACAGCGGTACCATCGGCACCCTCAGCAACAGCGGCACCATCGCCGGCGTCACCGCCCTGTACAACCAGGGCAGCATCGGCACCATCGCCAACAGCGGCGTCATCGCCGGCAGCATCGTCAACACCAGCGCCAACGCCCTGGTGTTCACCGGCGGCGCCGGTTCCACCATCGGCACCCTGACGGGCCAGAACGGCGCCATCGGCACCATTACCAGCACCAGCGGCACCGTGGAACTGGCCAGCGGCAACCTGCTGCTGAACGACCAGGTGAATGTCGGCACGGGCACGCTGGTGAACAGCGGCGCCAACGTGCTGCTGACCAACGCTATCAGCGTGACGGGCAACTACAGCCAGTCGGCGGGCAATCTTTCCATGGGCATCGGCAGCGGCACGGCGGGTGAGCTGCTGGTCAGCGGCGACGCCGCCTTCACCGGCGGCACGGTGGCGGTGACGGCGCTGTCGGGTAGCAACCTGATCGCGGGCCAGAGCTACACCATCGCCGAGGTGGGCGGGACCTTGACCACCAGCGGCCTCAGCGCCGCGGCCACGGGCTTCAGCGCCACGCTGGGCAGTGGCACGAACGGGTCGGCCACCGACCTGCTGCTGACCCTGCTCAGTGACTATGTCAGTGGCACGCTGGGGACCCTGACCAACAGCGGCACCATCAACGCCGCCACGGCGGTGCTGATCACCAGCGCCGGCAGCCTGGGCACCCTGGCCAACAGCGGCACCATCATCGGCAACGTGATCAACAATAGCGCCAATGACCTGGTGGTCGTGGGCGGCACCGGTGGCACGGTGGGCGGCTTCTCCGGCGGCACCATCCGCAACAGCCTGAGCAACCTGACCTTCGCGTCGGGTGCGGTCAGCCTGGCCGACGCCATCGACGTGACCGGCCACACCGTCAGCAACACCGGGGCCAGCCTGACGCTGGCCGGCGACGTGGCGGTGACGGGCAACTACAGCCAGACGGCGGGCACCCTGTCGGTGGCCGGCCATGTCCTGAGCGTCAGCGGGGCGGCGCAGGTGACGGGCGGCGTGGTGGATGCCGGGATGAGCGGCACGGCCAATTACCTGGTGGGCGACAGCGTCACCCTGATCCGGGGTGGCAACGGCTCGACCTACACCGGCTCCACGGTGGTCAGCGGCCTCACGGGCCTGGACGCCACGGGTGCTGCCAGCGGCAGCAACTTGGCAGCCGTGGCGGGCAACGACTATATCGGCGCCAGCCTGGCCGCGCTGACCGTCACCGGCACCCTGGCCAATACGGCCGGCGGCGCCACGGCGCTGTACATCGCGTCCACCGGCACCCTGGGCAGCCTGACGAACAGTGGTGTCGTCAGCGGCAACGTGACCAACGTCTCCGCCCGGGATCTGACCATCACCGGTGGCAGCGGCACTGTGGTGGGCAGCTTCACCGGCGGCACGATCCGCAACACCGGCGCCAACGTGGTGTTCGCGTCGGGCGCGGTGGCCCTGGGCGACGCGATCGACGTGGGCGGCACGCACACGGTCAGCAACATCGGGGCGGCCATCGGCCTGACCACGGACGTTGGCGTCAACGGCACCTATGCCCAGAGCGCGGGCAGCCTGACCCTGGGCGGCCATGTGCTGACGGTCAGCGGCCCGGCGCTGGTCACGGGCGGCACGGTCAGCGCCGGCGTCTCCGGCGTGGGCAACTATTTCGTGGGCGACAGCGTGACCATGATCCAGGGTGGGGCGGGGTCGTCCTACACCGGGGCCGTGGTCACCAGCGGCTTGACCGGCCTGGACGCCAAGGGGTCGGTCAGCGGCGGCGACCTGCTGGCCGTGGCGGGCAACGACTACATCGGGGCCAGCCTGGCCATGCTGAACGTCACGGGTACCCTGGCCAACAATGCCGGCGGGGCCACGGCGCTGTACATCGCCAGCACCGGCACGCTGGGCAGCCTGGCCAACAGCGGCACCATCAGCGGCAATGTGGTGAACCAGTCGGCCCGCGACCTGACCATCAACGGAGGGGGCAATGGCACGGTGGGCCGCTTCAGCGGCGGCACCATCACCAACACGGGCGCCAACGTGGTGTTCGCGTCCGGTGCGGTCAGCCTGGGCGACGTCCTCAACGTGGCGACGCATACGGTCAGCAACGCCGGCGCCAGCATCGCCCTGGCATCCGACGTGGCCGTCACGGGCAACTTCGCCCAGAGCAGCGGCACGCTGGCCGCCGGCGGTCATGTCCTGACCGTCAGTGGAGCGGCCAATGTGACGGGCGGCGTGGTCAACGCCGGGGTCAGCGCCACCGGCAACTACATCGTCGGCGACAGCGTCACCCTGATCCAGGGCGGCACGGGCTCCAACTACGCCGGGGCCACGGTCACCAGCGGCATCACCGGCCTCAGTGCCAACGCCGTGACCAGCGGCAGCACCTTGTTGGCGGCGGCGGGCAACGACTATATCGGTGCCAGCCTGGCCACGCTGACCGTCGCCGGCACCTTGGCCAATACCGCCGGCGGTGCCACGGCGCTGTACATCGCGGCTACCGGCACGCTGGGCACCCTGGCTAACAGCGGCACCATCAGCGGCAACGTGGTGAACCTGTCGGCCAACGACCTGGCGGTCGAGGGTGGCACGGATGCGGCCCCCGGCGCCCTGACCGGCGGCACCATCACCAATACCCAGTCCGACCTGCGCTTCGCCAGCGGCACGGTGCGGTTGGCCGACACGGTGAACGTCGGTAGCCACAGCGTGGTCAACAGCGGGGCCACCCTGCTGGTGAACAGCGCGGTCAACATCACCGGCAGCTATAGCCAGACGGCCGGCAGTCTGGTCATCGGCGCCACATCGCTGACCAGCTACGGCAGCCTGGTGATCAGCGGCAGCGCCAGCCTGACGGGCGGGTCGGTGACGCTGCAGGGGGCTGGCGGCAACGCTCTGCAGGCCGGTACCTACACCATCGCCACGGCGGGTAACGGCCTCAACCTCAGCGGAGTCAGCTTCAACGCCACCGGCTACACCGTCAGCTCCGCCACCGTCACGGTGGGCGGCACCACCGACCTGGTGGTGACGGTGGCGGGCACCACCACCAACTACACGGCCGTGGGCGTGGCCCAGGGCGGTGCGGCGGTGGGTTCAGGCGCCGCCCTGGACCAGATCGCCGCGCTGGCCTCCTCGTCCATCACCAGCAACGCGCAGGTGGCGGCGTTCACGCAGCAGGTGCTGGCGCCCCTCGCGAAACTGTCGGTGGAGGCCAAGCAGGTGGCGGTGGCGCAGCTGGCCCCCAGCCAGCTGACGCCGCAGCTGACCGCCACGGCGGTCACGCCGACGACGACGGCGATCAGCCAGCATCAGGAAACGGTGGCCAGCCTGATGGACGGATCGGCGAAAGGCGCCGCCGCCGGTTCTGAAGGCCGCGAGGGTGTGATCTGGGGCGAGATCCTGGGCGGCGGCGTGCTGCGCGGCACGACGACGGAGGCGGCGGGCTACCGCGCCAGCAGCAGCGGCGTGGTGCTGGGCGCCGACTGGTTCGCCAGCGACGAGGCCATGGCGGGCCTGGCCTTCAGCTGGATCAACAGCGCGTCGGTCGGCCAGGGCGTCATGGCGGGCAGCACCACGCGGGTGGGCAGCTATCAGCTGACCGCCTACAGTGTCTGGCGGCCTGACTGGGCGGACCAGCGCCTGTCGGTCGAAGGCCAGGTTGGCTGGGGCTACAACCACTACGACCAGCGCCGCGTCATCCAGTTCCTGGGGGCCCGCGCCAATGCCAACTACGGCGGGGAGCAGTACCTGGGCAAGGTGACGGTGGGCTATGACCTGCCGGTGGCGCGGGACTTCACCCTGACGCCGCAGATCAGCGTGCGGGCCGTGCGCCTGACCAACCATGCCTATAACGAGCGGGACGCAGGCATCGCCGACCTGAACATCGACGCCCTGGTGACCAACGCCATCACCCACGAGGTGGGCGTGAAGCTGGACACCCGCATCGACACCGGCATCGGCCGCCTGTTCCCCGACCTGCGGGTGTTCTGGGTGCACGACTATCTGAACGGCCCCATCGCCACCACCGGCGCGCTGGCTGGCGTGACCTTCGCCAGCACCACCGGCCGGCCGCAGGCCGACGGCCTGGGTGTCGCCCTGGGCGCCACCGTGGAACAGTCGGACGGCTTCAAGCTGCGCCTGGAGTACAACGGCGAGTACCGCCACGACTACCAGGGCCACTCCGGCGTCCTGCGGGCCAGCTGGGACTTCTGAGGGGGGCCTGCCATAAGCCATCCGGCGGCCCGCGCCCTGGGGCGTTGATCAGACGTCCTGAGCGTAACGTCTTGCGCCATCCCGTCTGCTTCGGCGCCTGGTGCGGGGCATGTGCGGGCAGTTGAGCAGCATGCAGGTGTCGCGCGGTGATTGATATGGGGTGAGTAGGACGTGGCCTCCCGGAGGCTTCGCCATTATGTTCCAGGGCCGCGGCCCAGTTCGTGGCGGGGCTTGCGAATGACGTGGCCTGGCACCGCCGTCCAGGGTCCGATGAAGTCTCCCGCCAGAAAATTAATCCCCGCCGCTGTGGCGGCGGCCTCGGCGGCCTTTATCTCCACGCCTTCCAGCAGGGTGCCCAATCGCAACTTCTGGGCTGAGGAGGCGAAATAGGCGAGATCGATGGCTATCCGTTCCGTCAGGACAGGGCCGGGCAGTGTCGCCACCACTCCCGTGGCACCCGCCGCCGCGAAGGTTGGAAGGTCGCGGCTTTGAAGTTTGGTCGCGACAGTCACGCTGCGCCCGAATGGCCGCAGACAATTGATCAACTCGCGAAGGCGGCCTTCGGGTATTCCATCCGGCAAATCCTCCAAGCGATAATTCAGGAAGGGGCGGAGGTGCGCCGGAATGCGTCCCACCAAGTCGATAACCTGCTGCCGCCGGCTGTTGACCGATATGCTTTCGTAGTGGACGGGGAGGGAAAGAAAGAAGCGGAAGCGGTTCTCGTACAGCTCCAGGTAAGTTTCGATAGCTCCCTGAATGATCACGAGATCGAGGTCCAGGACCTCCATGGGGTTGGCACTGGTACCCAAGAGCGTCCCGGTGCCCCAAAACGCGTGATTGCCCCGCATGCGGCGGGCTCGGGCGATATAGAGAAACAGCACTTGCCGGGTGACGTCCCAAGCGGGCTGGTACATGACCTCCACCGCTTCGGCCGGGACGCTCCGCCACGGTTCAGCCCAAGCGGTGCCGCTGCTTACCTGCTGCTCCGATGCGGGCCGGGCCATGGACTTCGCGACCGCTTCCAACAGCTCATCCAGTGAGGTGGCCTGGAGGTGTAGCGTGCCATCCACAATTCCGACCACGGACGTCACCTGGATGGTGGAGGTGTCTGATTCTCCCAACAGCAGGCGCTGCAGATCTTCGATGATCCTTCCGCATATAAGGCTCGCTTCGCGATTACCCAGCTGTGCGAAGACGATCACAAAGGTTCCCTCGCCATGGCGGAAAAACACGTCGTGTGGGGAGAGAACATCCGCCAACAGGCGTTCCGCCAAAGTCAGCACCTTGCTTCGGACGGCAGTCCATCGTTCGCCCAGCTTCACCTTCAAACTATCAAGGCCGATCATCTGTACGCTGCCAGCGGCCACGTGCGACCTTCCGGCCAGAATGGACCGCAAACGGTCGTTCAACTCGATCTCGGACGCGGGCGCAGGCGTGGGTGGTGGAGCGCTGTTCCCAGCTTTCCCCGCCGCCGGCAGTGGCGGTGGCGGTTCGCCGTCCTTCAGCCACGACGTGATCTTGTCGAGGAAAGCAGACACGGTCTGCGAACCTTTCGGGGCGGCGCCGTCCGAAGAGCGTCGCCTCTTGTGCCATCAGGCGGACTTAATAGATTTCCCGCGAAAATGACCGGACGACCTTGGCAAGATTCTCCAGCACCGCAACCGTGCGCGGCCCGGCGGCGGAACATTCGGGGGTGAGGGCGCCATTTCCTGGTGAAGGATCAGGACTGGCGCCGACCGGCGGATCATCACCGCGGATTTGCTCAATGGCAGTCAAAATCTCGCGCTCGACCGTCCAACTCATGGTTTCAAGCCATGCCGCCTTTTCCTGCTCGGTGCGCTGCCGCTCCGCCTCCTGCTGGCGCCGCAGGTCTTCCAGCAGGGATGCGGTTTGACGCAACCCATCCACCGCACGGGCCATCGTCCCCAGTTCGTCCTTGGCATGCAGGCCGGGAACCGTCACCGAATAGTCCTGGCGTGTAAGGTCCTGCAGAGTCCGGGTCAACGCCATGATCGGCGCCGAAACCGCCCGGATGATGACGATGACCAGGAGGATGGCGATCATGCCGACCGCGACCACGGCAGCGGCAAAGGCCAGCCGGCCCGTGTACATGGAACTTTTCAGGCGAGCGATGCGCTCCTCTTCCAATATGTCGAACTTGGATGCCAGGCCGGCCACGAGATGCTTGGTTTCGTCGTAGGCGCGGGCGGTCGCGCTCATCATGGTCAGGGCGGTACCGGGGTCAGAATCCACCATGTCGACCACCAGTGCCGCCGCTTTGGTGAACTGACGGGCATGGCCCTGGATCTCGGTGAGCGCGGCGCCATCCGCGGACTGTTCCGGGACAGCAGCGATCAGGGCGGCGGAGAGATCATCCACCACCTTCAAGTCATTGGCCGCATCATGCGCCATGCGGGTGATCTTTGGGGCGTCGCTCTCCTCCGCCGCCACGGAAACCAACCTGTAGAGGGAGGTCATGGTGGTGTCGAGCTTGGTGTCGAACGCCGCCACCTTTTGCTGGGGTCTGAGAACATCCTGGTCCAGCGCCGTGACGTGAAGGGCATCCGTTGTCAGCAGGGCAAAGGCGCCGCTGCCGATGCCCACGAGAACGATCAGCAAGATCGCGGGGGCGGCTGCAACCTTGGCGAATATCGGCATATTGTGCAGCCGCAGCATGGCCCTATGTCCCGCTTCATTCGCTGGAAAAGTATTAGGTACCGTCATGGCTTGTATATGCCGACACAGACAATGACGCTATCCGAGTGTTCGCAGTATGTAGATTTTCTGGAGATCCTCCTGGTGGACGGATCGGTGAATTTATATTCGTGCCAGAATTTGTCGTTCTTCTCGGCTAAAGAAATTCGTTCCCGTATATAATAGATGCCATCCACGTCTTGGATATCGATGAGGTTCTTGCCGACGAGTTTTGGATTGGCGCCATGGGCCAGGCAGTTTCCTGAAAAATCATAGACAACGACGTAAAGGTCGCGATCTATGAAACGAGGATATTTGGCCGTGATTTCGGAATACGCGGTCTCTGGGTTGGTTTGCTTAAGATAGGCGATGGCCCTTCGCGTCATCGCGATCGCGTCTTCGGCCGTACCGTTCTCGCCTGCCCATGCCGGGAGGGCCAGGAAGGAGAGCAGCAGCGAAAAGGCCAGGATAGAGCGCCTGTGCATCACCGTTGTCCTTGGCATTAAGGATTTTCTTGAGAAGTTCCGTGGACTCAGTCTGGTCAGCCGTTTTTACCTTAGCGGCAATCTCTTAAGGAATCGTTGTTTTGGCAGGCGGTTTGGTCAATCAAAATAAATTATCCTAAGAACGAACCTGTCCTTGATCGCGTATCAGTAATGAAATCTTAACAGATTTGGTAGATGTGGGGTGTAAACTAAATAATATGGCCTGCTGAATGTCGGTGAAATATTGAATGGATTTCCTGGCTTTGTAACTTGTGTGCCAGATGCTCGGTGATGTGAAACGACACGATCGAATGACCCCGCCAATTCCAATAGAATCAAATGATCGCCGTGCCAATCGGCGTCCAATCCGCATGCCGAGTTACACCCGCAGGCTACAGACCCGGGGCTCCGCCCCCCATGGCCTGAGCACCACGTTCCGACCTCCATCGCCACCATGCGCATAACCTGCGGCGCCGTGTCCCAGCGGCGTAATCCAAAATATTCGGTGCGGCGTGGAATAGTAGTGACATCATGCCGCTCCTTAAGGGGCAGGTAACGATGTCACTTGCGAGCCGTCTCCTCATCCTCGCCGCCGCTGCGGCGTTACCGGCTATCGCGGCCGAAATATATAATGAAATCGCATTACGCCACGCGCGCACAGACGAGGCACGTTTGGGCGTCTCGCGGCAGGCCGATTTGGTGGCGACCGATCTTGCCGCGATATTCGACGGGGGCCGTCAGGTCCTGGCCACCTTGACGAGCCTGGCTCAAGTTCAGGACCATGACATCGCCGGCTGCGGGGTAATGGCGCGGCAGGCGATGAAGGTGCACGATGGTTACGACAATATTGTCGTGGCCGATGGCGCCGGTCAAATCTGGTGTTCGGGCATTGAGGGTCCTGCTCGTGGCCTGCCGAACGTCGCGGATCGTGCCTATTTCAACCAGGCCATCAAGACGGGCCGGTTTTCCGTTGGTGAATTGGTTCCCGGGCGAATTACGGGAAAGCCGTCGGTCCAACTGGCCTTGCCCTATGCCGGCCGAGAGGGAAGCTTGGCGGGGGTGATGATCATCTCCCTCAATGCGGACTGGCTCGCTCGACATTTCGCCGCGACCGGAGAATGGACCACCGATCATACTTTGACGCTTGCGGACCGAATGGGCTCCGTGGTGGTGCGTTTGCCTGGCAACGAGAAGTTTCGGGGAACCTCTGCCCGATCCAACATCGAGGAGGTCCAGTGGTCCCCTCAGCGAGGCGTGGTGGAGACGATCAAGACGATGGACGGCGTTCCCCGGCTGGTGGGATATGTCCCGTCCACGATAGGGCCGGAGGGCTTTTACATCGGCGTCGCTGAAAGCCGTGATGCGATCTACGCCGCCTTGAATCGCGCGACGCTTCGATCATCGCTCATCAATGGCGTGGGCCTGGCGGCGGCCATGCTGGTGGCATGGTTCATGGGAGCCCGTCTGGTCCGCCGTCCGGTCAATCTTCTGCTCATGGCCGCGAAGTCCTGGCGCTCAGGCGATCTCTCCAGACGCGCCAGCATGGTGGGGAAGGGCGAATTCATTGAATTGGCCATGGCGTTCAATGAAATGGCCGAGCACTTGGAGCAGGCGAGCGCCCACAAGGACATGCTTCACAGCGAGTTGTCGCATCGCATGATGAACAGCCTGCAGATTCTGGCGACGCTGATCGACCGGCCAGCGCGAACGCTGGCGGATACGAATGCCCGGCAGACCCTGACGGAGGCGGCTGGGCGGGTCCGATCCATGGCCATGGCTTATCAACGTCTCCACCGCTCGCCGGACGGGGCTACAGTGAACGTGGCGGATTTCCTGCAGGCTCAATGCAGCGACCTGGCGGATGCCATGATGGCGACGCCGGGGCGATTGGAGGTGGACGTCGCGCCCATCCTGCTACCGGTTAGCCAAGCCATGCCATTGGCTCTTGCCGCCAATGAAATGCTGACGAATGCCCTGAAGCACGGTCAAGCGGACGGTGGCGTCAAGGTTACGCTGAAAGCGGAAGGACGCCGCTGCATCTTGACGGTGGCAAATGCGGGCGATCTGGCAACGGATACGATTGGCAAAAGAAAGGGGGGCTTCGGGTTACAACTGGTGCAAGCCATCGCCGCCCAGCTGGGTGGAGAGTTGCGGCCCAAAGCCGCTGGTGGCGGCGTGGCGTTTATTCTGTCCTTCCCTCTTGAGGATGAGATTATTCTTGGGACGAACGCTGGCGGCGGTGGAGCAATAGCTGATCCAGGCGGGGTGGATGAACCAGGCGGGGTGGATGAAAAGGTCATCCTTGGGCGCCCGCCCACAGCTGCGCCTACGAATACTTAGGACGAATACTTAGGACGGCCTGGCCCGTCGGTCACGCCGGATGCGGTGATCGCCGCCGTGCCGGCACCCGTTGGTTGGAAGTTGATGCCGATACCAAGAAGGGAAGTTGACGCCATGACCGACGCCGCCCTCCGTTCCCCCGCCGACGTGCCGGCCCACGGCATCTCCTTCGGCGAGGCGCTCAAGGTCTGGGCCCGCGTCGCCGCGCTGAGCTTCGGTGGCCCCGCCGGGCAGATCGCGGTCATGCACCGCATCGTGGTGGAGGAGAAGCGCTGGATCGGCGAGGAGCGGTTCCTGCACGCCCTTAACTACTGCATGCTGCTGCCGGGCCCGGAGGCCCAGCAACTGGCCGTCTACATCGGCTGGCTGCTGCACAAGACGCGGGGTGGCCTGGTCGCCGGCACGCTGTTCGTGCTGCCGGGCTTTCTGTCCATCCTGGCACTGAGTTGGATCTACGTCCTGCTCGGGTCGGTCGACGCCGTCGCCGGCCTGTTCTTCGGCCTGAAGTCGGCTGTGCTGGCCGTGGTGCTGCAGGCGGGGATGCGCGTGGGATCACGGACCCTGAAAAACCGGGCCATGGTGCTGCTGGCGGCCGTGGCGTTCCTGGCCATCTTCGTGGGCAAGGTGCCGTTCCCCATCATCCTGCTGGCGGCGGGCCTCATCGGTTACGCCGGTGGCAAGGCCGGGCATCCGGCATTCAAGGGCGGGCAAGGCCATGGTGCCGCCGGCGGCACGGCGGTGCTGGACCGGGAGACGGCGCTGGGCGAGGAGATGCCGGCCCATGCGCAGCCCTCCTTGCCCTGGTCGCTGCGGATTTCCGGGATCTGCCTGGTGCTGTGGCTGGTTCCCGTCGTGGCTTTGGTCCTGCTGCTGGGGCCGGACGACGTGTTCAGCCGCATCGGCATCTTCTTCTCGCAGATGGCGGTCGTCACCTTCGGCGGCGCCTATGCGGTACTGGCCTATGTCGCGCAGCAGGCGGTGGACATCTATCACTGGCTGGCGCCGGGCGAGATGCTGGACGGGTTGGGCATGGCGGAGACGACGCCCGGTCCGCTGATCATGGTGCTGGAATTCGTCGGCTTCCTGGCGGCATTCCGCGCGCCCGGTGCCCTGCCGCCGCTGGTGGCCGGCACCCTGGCGGCGGTGTTGACCACCTGGGTGACCTTCGTGCCCTGCTTCCTGTGGATTTTCCTGGGGGCGCCCTTCATCGAGAAGCTGCGCGGCAACCGCGCCGTCTCCGCCACCCTGACGGCGATCACCGCCGCCGTGGTGGGCGTGATCCTCAATCTGGCGGTCTGGTTCGCCTTGCACGCCCTGTTCCGGGAGGTGACGGACCTCAAGGCGTTCGGCCTGGTGCTGGAAATCCCTGTGCTGGCAAGCAGTAACGTGGCCGCATTGTTGCTGACCGCCGCAGCCGTCGTCGCGGTGTTCCGGTTCAAGGTCGGGATGATCCCGGTGCTGGCGGCCTGTTCCGTCGCGGGTCTCGCGCTCCGGCTGGCCGGCTTGGCCTGACCTCGTTCGGCCAGTGCCGCTCAGGACTCCGGATGGGAATGGCGGTGGTGCAGGTCGGGATAGTGGGGATGGCGGTGCACCACCGGCGTGTGCCGGTGCGCGTGGGAGTGGGGTTCGCCCGGGGATGTGCTGGGCGCGTGGTCGTGCTGGTGGTGCTCGTCATGCACATGGACGTGCTCGTGCACCATTTCCTCATGGGCATGCTCATGCTCGTGGTGCTCGACCAAGTGCAGGTAGAGCCCGATCCCCATGAGCACGGCCGCCACCATCAGGCGCCAAGTCAGGGGCTCATCGAACAGCATCAGGGCCAGGATGGCGCCGATGAAGGGTGCCATGGAGAAGTAGGCGCCGGTGCGGGCCGTGCCCAGGTGGCGCAGGCCCAGAACGAACAGCACCAGGCTGAGACCGTAGCCGAAGAAGCCCACCACGGCGGTGGCGGCGGTGACGCCGACGGACGGTAGCGCCGCTCCCTGGGACAGGGCCAGAACCAGGTTGACGCTGCCCGCCACCAGCCCCTTGGTCATGGCGATCTGGACGGGATCGGCGGAACTGAGCCGGCGGGTGAGGTTGTTGTCGATGCCCCAGGCCAGGCACGCCCCGGCGACGGCGAGCGCCCCCCAGCCGACGCCCTCCGGCCCACCCTGCCAGGACAGCAGCAGCGCCCCCGCCAGTATGGCCAGGGCGCCCAGCAGGAGACGACGATCGACGTTCTCATGGAAGGCCAACCAAGCGATGCCCATGGTGGCCAGTCCCTCCAGGTTCAGCAATAAGGCGGCGCTGGAGGCCGGGGTGCGCGTCAGGCCGACCATCAGCAGCACCGGGCCCACCACACCACCCGCCAGCACGACGGCCGCCAGCCAGGGCAAGTCCCCCCGCCGCAATGGCGCCTCTGGCGGATCGATTCCTAGGAGCCGGCGACCCAGGTGCACGATGCCCAGGCCGATGCCGGAGCCCAGGTAGAGCAGGCCCGCCAGCAGCCAGGGATCGACATGGCCCACCAGCAGCTTGGCCAGGGGCGTGCTGGCGCCGAAGAGTGCGGCCGAGGCCAGGGCCATTGGGGCGCCCGGCCAAGCGACGGATCGGGACAGGGCCATGGCGTTCCCCCTGTTAAATAATCAGGGTTAAATGATCAGGCGGCGAGCAGTCGTTCGGCCAGCGACACATGCAGGCGCACGCCAGTCGCGAGAATGGCATCGTTGAAGTCGTAGTGTGGATGATGGAGCGGCGCTGACGCCGCTCCATCCCCCTGGCCCAGCCATAGATAGGCACCCTTGCAGGCCTGCAGCATGAAGGCGAAGTCCTCTGACGTGAAGGCAGGCTCCGGCGCGGTCCTGGCGTCGGCGCAGACCGTCCCGGCGGCGGCCAGCGCCTCGGCCGCCGCGTCCGCGTCGTTGATTGTCGCCGGATAGTAGCGGTCATAGGTGACGGACATGCGGGTGCCGCTCGCAATGGCCACGCCCTCGGCCACCTGCCGCAAGGAGCCCTCGATCCGGTCCTGGACGGCCGCGTCGAAGCTTCGCACCGTGCCGGTGACGCGGACCTCGGCCGGCAGGACGTTGTGCGCGTGGCCGCCGTTGATCTGGGTGACCGACAGGACGGCCGACGCCGTGGGGGAAATCCGCCGGGCCACGATGGTGTTCAATTGGCCGACCAGGTCGCTGGCGGCCAGGATGGCGTCTGGCGTCTGGTGCGGCAGGGCCGCATGGCCGCCCCGGCCCTCCACTCGGATCTCGAACTTGTCGGCGGCGGCCATGATGGGGCCGGGTCGGGTGGCGACGGTGCCGGCCGGCAGATCCGGCCAGTTATGCAGGGCGAAGACCCGCTGGCAGGGGAAGCGCTGGAACAGGCCCTCCTGAACCATGGCCCGGGCGCCGCCCAGCCCCTCTTCCGCCGGTTGAAAGATGAAATGCACCGTGCCGTCGAAGCGACGGGTGCGGGCCAGGTGACGGGCCGCCCCCAGCAACATGGCGACATGGCCGTCGTGGCCGCAGCCATGGAAAGCGCCGGTGTGGCGGCTTTGATAAGGCAGGCCGGTCTTCTCGTGGATGGGCAGGGCGTCCATGTCGGCACGCAGGCCTACGCATCGGTCCGACGCGCCTGCCTTAAGGACGCCGATGACGCCAGTGCCGCCGATGCCCGTGTGTACCTCCAGGCCCAAGTCGGTGAGTGCCCCGGCAACGCGGGCCGCCGTGCGGTGTTCCGCAAAGCCCAATTCCGGGTGGGCGTGTAGATCGCGCCTGAAGGCGATGAGCGGTTCAATGAGATCGTCTACGTCGGCCATGGCGCGTCTCCAACGGGCTTGCCCGGGCCGCCTATCCGCGCTCGAACAGGCCCTGGATCGGGTAGTGCTGTTTGATGAAAGGGGTTTTGATGACGATGTAGCTGAAGTACTTTTCGATGCCGAAATCACCTTCCAGCATGCTCTCGATGATGGTCTGGTAATGGGTGACGCCGACCGTGATGAACTTCAGCAGGTAATCGTAGCCGCCGCTGACCAGATGGCATTCCACGATCTCGTCGATCTTGCGGATCTTTGATTCGAAACGGGAAAAGTCGCCGCTGCGGTGTTCCGACAGTGTCACTTCGGTGAACACCGTCATGAAGTCCCCTAGCTTTTGGTAATTGATCTGGGCCCCATACCCGGTGATGTATCCCGCCTTCTCCAGCCGCTTCACCCGTGCCAGGCAGGGGCTGGGCGATAGCCCCACGGCGTCGGCCAGTTCCACGTTCGTGATGCGGCCGCTCTGCTGCAGCTGTACCAGGATGTTGATGTCGATACGGTCGAGTTTGGGGCCGAGCGTCATGTTTCGGTCTGGTCTCCTGTCCCGGGCGGATGATGATGAGGCATTCCCCCGCCGCCTTGAAGGGGAAGCGGCTGCCAGCTTACATCGTCCGAAGGCGGATCAGCCCGCCCAATATTCATCATGTGAGAGCGCCCCGGACGTCCGGCTTCTCCAGTATAATGTCCAAAGTCTGGCGGATGCGGGCGAAGATCATGTCCATTTCATCTTCGGTACAGCACAGGGCCGGCGCAAGCCCCAGGATGTTGTCACCGAAGGCGCGGAAGATCACGCCGTTGCGGTACCCTTCCGCGAATAAACGTTCCGGCAGCTTCAGCGCGGGATCGAACCGTTTCTTGGATGCCTTGTCGGCGACCAATTCAATGGCACCGAGCAGGCCGCGCCCCCGGACATCCCCCACCAGGGGGTGGCCGGACAGGCCCTCCAGGCCGGCGGCGAAGCGGGGGGCGACGTGCCGCCCATTGGCCAGGATGCCGCCCTCTGTATAGAGCCGCAGCACCTCCAGCCCGATGGCGGCGCTGACCGGGTGGCCGGAATAGGTTTGGCCGTGGCCGATGGGCAGGTCGGGGGCCGCACCGTCGGCGATGCCCTGGTAGACGGCGTCGGACATCAGCACCGCCCCCATGGGCGCGTAGCCGGCGGTCAAGCCCTTGGCCACCGTCATGAGGTCGGGGTTCACGTCCTCATGCTCGCAGGCGAACAGGGGGCCGGTGCGGCCGAAGCCGGTGATGACCTCGTCGGCCACGAACAGGATGTCCAGCTCCGTACAGACGTCGCGCATGGCCTTCAGCCAGCCCGTGGGAGGGACGATGACGCCGCCTGATCCTTGGATGGGTTCGCAGAAGAAGGCGGCGACGGTGTCGGCCCCCAACTCGGCGACCTTGGCGCGCAGGTCCGCCACCGACTGCGCGATCACCGCCGCCGGGTCGGCGCCCACCGGGCTGCGGTAGGGATAGGGCGACGGAATATGATGCTGCCAGCGCAGCGGCACGTCGAAATTGCGGTGGAAGTTGCCCAGCGCCGTAAGGCCCGAACTCATGGCCGACGAACCGTGATAGCCCCGTTCCAGCGCGATGAACTGCTTCTTCCCCGGTTTGCCGATGGCGTTGAAGTAGTGGACGATGTAGCGGATGGCGCTGTCCACGGCGTCGGATCCACCCAGGGTGAAATAGACGTGGGTCAGCGACGGTGGCGCCAGTTCCACCAGGCGCTGGGCCAGGCGCACGGCCGGCTCCGATCCGAAATGGAAATAGCCGGTGGCATAGGGCAGGCGGCGGATCTGCTCGGCGGCGACCTCGGCGATGCTCTCCTGCCCATAGCCGACGTTCACGCACCACAGGCCGGCGAAGGCGTCCAGCAATTCACGGCCGTCCATGTCGGTCACGTACATGCCGCGCGCGCTCTGCAGCAGGGTGGCGCCGCGCGCCTCATGGCCGCGGAAAGAGGTGACGGGATGGATCAGATAGTCGCGATCGACATCCACGAGGGAACGGTTGCGCTTCAGCATCGGGCTCAGGCTCATCATGGTGTCCACGGCTGAAAGCCTAGCCGACACCGGCTGGTCAGATGCGCCGTGTTAGGCCCGGGCGGGTGCCGCCGCGCCCCTTCTTCCGGGTCGCGGCGGCATAAAATGCCGTGTCAGCGGAGGGCCTCGGCGATGGCCTTGCCGCAGGCCTCGGTGCCAGCCTTGCCCTTGAGGTCGGCGGTGCGCAGGCCGGGTTCCTTCAGCACGGTTTCGATGGCCGCCATGATGGCCGCGGCGGCGGCGGTTTCGCCCAGATGGTCCAGCATCATGGCGGCGGACCAGATCTGGCCCACCGGGTTGGCGATGCCCTTGCCGGCGATATCGGGGGCGGAACCGTGCACCGGCTCGAACAGCGATGGGTGGGTGCCATCAGGGTTGATATTGCCGGAGGGGGCCACGCCGATGGTGCCGGTGCAGGCCGGCCCCAGATCCGACAGGATGTCGCCGAACAGGTTGGACGCCACCACCACGTCGAAACGGTCGGGGTTCAGCACAAACTGCGCCGTCAGGATGTCGATGTGGTACTTGTCCCAGCGCACGTCGGGATACCGCGCCGCCATGGCCTCCACCCGCTGGTCCCAGAAGGGCATGGTGATGGCGATGCCGTTGGATTTGGTGGCGGAGGTCAGGTGCCGGTTGGGGCGGCGGTTCGCCAGGTCGAAGGCGTAGCGCAGCACCCGATCCACGCCGAAACGGGTCATGACCGTTTCCTGGATCACGACCTCGCGGTCCGTGCCGGCGAACATGTGGCCGCCGACAGAGGAATACTCGCCCTCGGTATTCTCCCGCACGATCCAGAAGTCGATGCTGCCCGGTTCACGCCCCGCCAGGGGCGAGGGCACGCCGGGCAACAGGCGGGCGGGGCGCAGGTTGACGTACTGGTCGTACTCGCGCCGGAACTGCAGCAGCGATCCCCAGAGGGAGATATGGTCCGGCACCGTTTCAGGCCACCCGACGGCGCCGAAGAAGATGGCGTCCGGCGCGCCGATCCGTTCCTTCCAGTCTTCCGGCATCATGCGGCCATGCCGGGCGTAGTAGTCGCAGGAGGCGAAATCGTGCCAGCGCTGCTCCACCGTGAAGCCGTAGAGGGCGGCCGCGCGTTCGAGGACGCGCACACCCTCGGGCACCACTTCCTTGCCGATGCCGTCACCCGGAATGACGGCGATGGTATAGCGGCGGCCGGACTTATTCGTCGCATCGGTCACAGCGTGGCTCCCAGCTTGAGGCCCCCGATGTGGAAGGCCTTCTGTTCAAGGTATTCCTCGATCCCGGCCTGCCCGCCCTCGCGGCCCAAGCCGGACTGCTTGACGCCGCCGAAGGGCGACATCTCCATGGCGATGGAACCGGTGTTCAGCGCCACCATCCCAGCCTCCAACCGTTCGGACACGCGCCACGCCCTGTGCAGGTCGTTGGTGTAGAAATAGCTGGCTAGGCCATAGGGCGTGGCGTTGGCCATCGTCACCGCCTCGTCCTCGCTTTCGAACCGGAACAACGGCGCCACCGGGCCGAAGGTTTCCTCGTGCGCCAGGCGCATGTCGATCGTGGCGCCGGTCAGCACGACGGGGGCTGTGAAGCGGGTGGGGTCGCCGTCGCTGGGCGCCTGGGCGGCGATGCGCGCGCCCCTGGTCAAGGCGTCATCGACATGGTCGCGCACCTTGCGCACGGCCGCCGCGTTGATCAGGGGGCCCGTGGTGACGCCGGCTGTCATGCCCGGTCCCACGCGAAGCGCCGCGACGGCCTGGCCCAGCCGTTCGGCGAAGGCGTCATGGATGCCGTCCTGCACCAGGATGCGGTTGGGGCAGACGCAGGTCTGGCCGGCATTGCGGAACTTGGCCGCCATGGCACCGGCCACGGCCAGGTCCAGGTCCGCGTCGTCGAAGATGACCAGGGGGGCGTTGCCGCCCAATTCCAGGCTCAGGCGTTTCACCGTGTCGGCGCACTGGCGCATCAGCAGGCTGCCCACACGGGTGGACCCGGTGAAGGACAGCTTGCGCACCACGGGGCTGGCCGTCAGTTCCCGGCCGATGGCATCCGGCACGCCGGTGACGACGTTCAGCACACCGGCCGGGACGCCGGCACGCTCCGCCAGCACGGCCAGCGCCAGGGCGGTGAGGGGCGTCAGGTCGGACGGCTTGATCACCACGGTGCAGCCGGCCGCGAGGGCGGGGGCGCACTTGCGGGTGATCATCGCGGCCGGGAAGTTCCAGGGGGTGATGATGGCGCAGACGCCCACCGGCTCCTTGCGCACCAGAATGCGGCGGTCCGCCTCCGGCGCCGGCACCTCATAACCGTGCACGCGGCGGCCTTCCTCCGCGAACCATTTCACGAATGACGCGGCGTACCGCACCTCGCCCGCCGCCTCGGCCAGGGGCTTGCCCTGCTCGGCCGTCATGATGCGGGCCAGGTCATCGACATTCGCCAGGATCAGGGCGTGCCAACGCGCCAGGATTTCACAGCGCTGGCTGGCGGTACGGGCCCGCCAGGGGGGCAGGGCCGCCGCGGCCGCCGCGATCGCGGCGCGCGTGTCCCCTTCGTCGCAATCGGGCGCCTCGCCCACCGGCCGGCCGGTCGCGGGGTCGAACACGGGAAGGGACCGTCCGGCGGCGGCGGGCCGCCACGTGCCGTCAATGAAGGCCAGCCCCGGCAGCAGCGCCGGGTCTTTCAGGTCGAGGATCGTCATGGCGGAACCTGGATGGTGAGCGGTCAGCCCAGCGCCTGGCTGACCAGGGAGAAGGTGTGGATGGCTTGGCCCTGGGCCGGCAGGCGCCCCCGCACCATGCGGGTGACGCGGCCGACGCAGGGCAGGCCCAGATCGTCCAGCCAGGCGGCCAGGTCGCTGTCGTGCGGAATGTCGACACGGGCCAGCATGCCGGCGTTGGACCCCAGCCAATGGGAGATCAGGGTGCGGGCGCCCTCGGCATCCGGCGCCGTGGTGGGGCCGATCACATAGCCGCGGCCGAAGCGGCGGAACAGGGCGAAGCCGATGGCCTGGCTGTCCCGGTCCAGAACCACGCCATGCGCCAGCTTGCGCAGCTGCGCGAACAGGCTGGCACGGTCCATGCCGCAGGCCTTCCGGTCCAGCGTGATGATGGCGTCATGGTCCTTGCTGCCCAGCGGCCGCACCCGCTCGTTGGGGCGCAGGCTGGGGATGGGCACGGAAAAGGCGGCACCCTGGTGCTGCAGGATTTCGCCGAAGGGGGTGAAACCCAGGCGGGTATAGAGGGGCAGGCCCTCGGTCGTGGCGTTCAGCACGATGGCGCGATCGCCCAGCCGCGCCATCATCGCGTCCATCAACTGGCGGCCGATACCCGCCCCCTGCTTTTCCTCGGCGACGATCACCATGCCCAGCGTGGCGACCTCGGGGCCGTAGGGCCAGCCCATGATGGTGCCGACGATGACCCCGTCCTCCTCCGCCACCAGGCCGGTGCCGGCCCGCAGCATGAAATCCCAATCCTCAAGGCGATGCGGCCATTGCAGCTTGCGGGAAAGCGCGTGCGCCTGGGGCAGGTCATCCGGCGTCATGTCCCGCAGTTTCACCAGGAGATCGGTTCGTCTTTCCATCGGCCATCTTCTCGTTGGCTTCCCCGGGGAATCCCGGCGCGTTCTCGGCGGTCGATGTCGGCATGATATGCCGACGGATGCGGTCGACCCTGTCAATCGTGCACAGACTATAAGGGCGGCGGCGGAGCATTCGATGCCGCCTTGCGCGTCAAATCAGAAGATTATGGCGCGCGCGGTTCGATCCGATCCCGCCAAATGCCGGCATTGGCATCTCCAGTCACGGGTTGATCGCCGATTGGCGGCCGCGTTGGAGATGCTGTAACGCCTGCCCGTCATGGTGGCACAGCAGTTCGTTGCCACCATCCAGAACGATACGGGGCGGGGGCAGGCGGTCGCACAAGCCCTCCACCCGGGCGGCGCATCGCGGCAGGAAGCGGCACAGATTCGCATCTTGGGCGGTGGCCAGGGGCGGCGGCGCCACCGCCGTTTCCTTCTCCTCCAGCCAGCCCTGGCGCATTTCCGGCACCGACCCGATCAGCAAATCCGTGTAGGGGTGGAAGGGGGCGTCGCCAAAGCCGTTGCGCGGCCCCATCTCCACCTTCTGGCCGGCATACAGCACGGCGATGTCGTCGCAGATGGCGCGGACGGTGGAGATGTCGTGGCTGATGAACAAGTAGGACAGGTCCAGTTCGCGCCGCAATTCGGCCAGCAAATCCAGGATGGCGGCGCCGACCACGGTGTCCAGCGCCGATGTCACCTCGTCGCACAGGATCAGGTGGGGATCGGCGGCCAGGGCCCGGGCCAGGTTCACGCGCTGCTTCTGGCCGCCGGACAGCTCCCCGCAGCGCCGGTCGGCAAGGCCGGCGGGCAGTTGGGTCAGGTCCAGCAGGTCGGCCACACGGCGGTCCCGTGCCCGGCCATCCATGCCGTGGTAGAAGGACAGGGGCCGGCTCAGGATGCGGGACACGGTATGAGCGGGGTTCAGCGCGGTATCCGCGTTCTGGAAGACCAGCTGGATACGTTGGAACTGTTCCCGGGTCCGGCCCGATAGTGTGGGGGCCAGGGGCTGGCCCTGGAACAGCACCTGGCCGCCGGCGGGTGCCACCAGACCGGCGATGACCCGCGCCAGCGTGGACTTGCCGGAACCGGATTCGCCGATGACACCCAGGGTGGTGCCCTTGGCGATGGATAGGGTGATGTCACGCAGCACCGGGATCTTGGGCACGCCCGCTTCCACCCGGCCATAGCCCGCGGTCAGGCCGCGCACCTCCAGAAGCGGGGGCGCCTGCTGCGGGGCGGGCCGGTGGGGCCTGGCCTGCGCCGGGGGACGCGCCGCCGCCATGAGGGTGCGGGTATAGATGTCGGCCGGCTTCTCCAGCACCTGGTTGGCATCACCGGCCTCGCGTACCCGGCCCCGTTGCAGCACCACGATGCGGTCGGCGACCTGCGCCACGACCGCCAGGTCGTGCGAAACGTACAACGCCGTGGCGCCCTGTTGGCGCACCACCCGTTTGAAGGCGCGCAGCACGTCGATCTGGGTGGTGACGTCCAGGGCGGTGGTCGGCTCGTCCAGGATCACCAGTTCCGGATCGGTCATCAGCGCCATGGCCGCCATCAGCCGTTGCAATTGCCCGCCCGACAGCTGGTGGACATAGCGCTCGCCGATGGCTTCCGGCTGGGGCAGGGCCAGGGCGCGGAACAGGCCCACGGCCTTGTCTTCGGCCGCCGGCCGGGATAGCAGGCCGCGCCCCACCGCCGTCTCCACCACCTGGTCCATGATGGTCCGCGACGGGTTGAAGGATGATGCGGCGCTCTGCGCCACATAGGCGATCCGGTTGCCGCGCACGGTGCGCAGCTGGGACGCGTCCAGGGTTAGGATTTCGGTGTCGCCCACCCGCACGCCGCCGCCGGCGATGCGGCAGTCCCCCCGGGCATAGCCCATCAAGGCCAGGGCGATGCTGGTCTTGCCCGACCCGGATTCCCCGATGAGCGCCAGCACCTGGCCCTTGGGGATGGTGAAGTCCACGTCGCTGACGATGGGCGTTTCCTGGCCGCCAGCGGCTGGCGCGGTGATCCGCAGGCCTGAAACCTGGACGTGATCCTGCGCGGCGTCCATCTCAACGCCCTCCGGTGATGCGCCGGCCGCGCCCCGGCAGGGCGTCGATCAGCAGGTTGACGCCGATGGTCAGCGTGGCGATGGCCACGGCGGGCGCCAGGATGGCCAGGGCGCCGTCGCCCAAGCCGGAGATGTTTTCCCGAACCAGGGATCCCAGGTCGGCGTTGGGCGGCTGCACGCCCAGGCCCAGGAAGCTCAAGCCTGAGAGCAGCAGCACGATGAAGACGAAGCGCAGGCCGAAATCGGCCAGCACGGGATGGATCATGTTGGGCATGATTTCGGCGGTGGCGATGTACAGCCGGCCCTCGCCCCGGGCGTAGGCCACCTGCACGTAGTCCATCTGATTTAGATTGGTGGCCAAGGCCCGGGCGATGCGGAAGGCCCCCGGGGTGTAGGTCGCCGCCGCGATCAGCAGCAGCAAGGCCAGGGACGAGCCGAAGGCCGCGACCAGCACCAGGGCGAACACCTTGCTGGGAATGGATATCAGGGTATCCATGAAACGGCTGATCACCTCATCGACCCAACGGGGGCTGACGGTGGCGGTCAACGCCAGGCCGGCGCCGGTCGCGCTGGCCAGCAAGGCGGAAGCCAGGGCCAGGCCGACCGTGTATTGGGCCCCGGAAAGCAGGCGGCTCAGCACGTCGCGGCCCAGATAGTCACTGCCCAGCCAGTGCCGGGCGCTCATGCCGTCGAA
Organism: Nitrospirillum amazonense; assembly: GCF_007828045.1. GTDB lineage: Bacteria > Pseudomonadota > Alphaproteobacteria > Azospirillales > Azospirillaceae > Nitrospirillum > Nitrospirillum amazonense_C. The sequence goes on from NZ_VITN01000035.1 coordinate 24,478, forward strand.
AACCTCCGGCGAGACAAAGGCGCCCACGTCATAGGGCGCCAGCAGGGGCCCGGCAGCGCCCAGGACCAGCCACAGGACGACCAGCGCCAAGCCCACCTGCCCCGATGTGGACAGGCCGGACAGCAAGTGCCAAACCCGGCCTGCGGCTGTGGACACCGGTTTCGCCATGCTTTCCTCGCGCAAGGGGACGGTGGGGGTCATTGGCCGCGCAGCCTCGGGTTGGCCAGGATGGCGCAGACATCGGCCGCCAGCATCAGCAACAGATAGGCCACGCAGAAGATCATGGCGCACGCCTGCAGCAGGGGCATGTCACGGCTGGTGACGGCGTTGACCATCAGGCTGGCGATGCCGGGATAATTGAAGATCGTCTCGACGATGACGGCGCCCCCCAGCAGGTAGGACAGGCTGAGCGCCATGGCGTTGACGATGGGGGCCACGGCGTTGGGCAGCACATGGACCAGCACGACGCGCGCGGGGGACAACCCCTTCAACAGCGCCATCTCCACATAAGGACGGTTCAACTGGTCGATGATGGCCGCGCGGGTCATGCGCGCCATCTGCGCCACCGTCACGCAGGCCAGGGTCATCACCGGCATGGCGTAGCCGCGCAGCATCTCCGCCCAGCCCATGCCCTCGCGCACCACGGTGATGGACGGCAGCCACCGCAATGTGACGGAAAAGACCAGGACGGCGATGGTCGCCACCAGGAATTCCGGCACCGCCACCATGCCCAGGGTCATCAGGTTCAGGGCGCGGTCCAGCCCCGTGTCGCGGTAAAGGGCCGACAGGATGCCAATGGCCAGGGCCAGCGGGATGGCGACGGCGGCGGTGAGGCCGGCCAGCGTCAGTGAATTGGGTAGGCGGCCGGCGATGACCTGGCCCACCGGCATATTCGCCACCAGCGACTGGCCGGGATCGCCCTTGATCATGCCGCCCAGCCAGTGCGCGTAGCGCAGGTGTGCCGGCTGGTCCAGACCCATCTGGTGGCGCAGGGCGGCCACGGCTTCAGGCGTGGCGCTCTGTCCCAGCGTTTCTTCCGCGGCGTCGCCGGGCAGCAGCGCGCTTATGGTGAAGACCACCAGGGACACCAGCAGCAAGGTCAGCAGCGCCGACCCCAGCCTGCGTAGGATCAGGCGGCCGGCCGCGGCAATTCCGCCGTGGTTTCTTGGGGTGCCATGGGCCACCGGTCAGCCCTCCCACCAGACGTGTTCCGCGAAGGAATAGCCCATGAGACCGCCGATGGGGATGGAGCCCAACCCCTTCAGGCGCTGGTCATAGCCGTCCAGCGAACTGATGAAGACGGGAATGCCGACGCCGCAATGGTCGTGCACCAGCACCTGCATGTCGCCGTACATCTGGCGCCGGCGCGCCTCGTCCCGTTCGCCACGCGCCGCCAGCAGCAATTGGTCGAACTGCTCATTCCGCCAGCCGGATTCGTTCCACGGCGCGTCCGACTTGTAGAACAGGCTGAACAGCATGTCCGCCGTCGGCCGGGGATTGGTATTGCCGAAGCCCAGCGGGTGCTTCATCCAGTGGGTAGACCAGTAGCCGTCGGCCGGCACCCGGTTTACCGCCAGGTGCAGGCCCGCCTGGGCGGCGAATTCCTGCAGCATTGAGGCCATGTCCACCGACCCGTCGGCGGCCGGCGAGGCGTAGACAGGCAGCCGCGCCCCCGCCAGGCCCGCCTTGCGCAGATGGAAGGCCGCGCGATCCGGGTCGTAGGGTCGCTGTGGCAGATCGGCCAGGTAATAGGGACTGCCGGGCGGGATTGGCTGGTCGTTGGCGATGGTGGCGTAGTTGCGGTACAGCGTGCGGCGGACGAGGTCGCGGTTGAACAGGTACTTCATGGCCAGCACGAAGTCCGGATCCCGCGAGGGAAGGGCGTCCTGCCGCATGATCAGGTTGGTGTACAGGCCGGATTTGGTTTCCAGCACGCGGTGGCCGAGCGACGCCTCGATACGGCGGGCGGAGCGGGGATTCACCGCGTTGACCAGGTGGACATCGCCCGACAGCAGGGCGTTGACGCGCGACACCTCATCCGGAATGCCGAGCAGCTCGATCCCGTCCAAATAGGGTTTGCCCTCGACCCAATAGTTTTCGTTGCGCACGGCGATGGTGGCGATGCCGGGCTGGAAGGAGGTGCAGCGGTAGGGCCCGGTGCCGATGGCTTGGCGGAAGTCGGTGGTACCGTCCTGCACGATCAGGAAGTGCGAGTCCGCCAGGATGGCCGGCAGGTCGGCGTTGGGGCCGGTCAGCTCGATCGTCACCTCGTTGGAACCGGAGACGGCGACGCGCCGGAACTGGTCCGCGATGGGCCTGACCTTGGATGCCGTGGCCGGATCCTGGTGCCGCATCAGGGAATAGACCACGTCCCGCGGTGACAGCGGCTTGCCATCATGAAAGGTCACGCCTTTGCGCAGGACGGCCCGCCACAGGGTCCGGTCGTCGCTTTCCAGCGTCTCCGCCAGGGCGGGTTCCGCCGACAGGTCCGCGCGGTACCGCGTCAGGCCGCTGTAGAACATGTAGTGGCGGGCGTAGTCGGTCGATAGGGCGCCCTTGGCCGGATCCAGCGTGTCGGCCGTTGAGCTGGACATGCCGGCCACGCGGATGCGGCCACCCCGCCGGGGGGAGGCCGTTTCCTGGCCGGCCCCGAACGCCGGTCCGCCCGCCATCAGACCAGTGGCCAGCATCCCGCCCATGAGGTGCCGCCGCGTGATCAGGGATGGGGTCGCGCGGGCCGTCAATGCAGGATGTCCTGGACGCGGTAATAGGCGCCCACCAGCGGCAGGAACCACGGCTTGCCCAGGTGCCCCGGGATGCTGGGCCAATCCAGGTCCGCCCAGGGGTTGGCCTGTGGGCGCCCCATCATCACCTCGGCCATGCGCTCCCCCATGTAGGTCGCCATCTGCACGCCGTGGCCGCTGTAGCCCATGGAGTAATACAGGCCGTCATGCTGGCCGGCACGGGGCAGGCGGTCGGCGGTCAGGTCGACCATGCCGCCCCAGCAATAATCGATGCGCGTTCCCGCCAGTTCGGGGAAGGTCCGGCCCAGCGTCACCTCCAGGATGCGCCCGCTCTTGAGGTCGGACAGGGGATTGGAAACGGCGAACCGCGCCCGCCCGCCGAAGATCAGGCGGTTGTCGGTGGTGGTCCGGAAATAGTTGCCGATATTCTTGCTGGTGACGTAGTTACGCCGCCTGGGGAACAGCCGGTCCAGCAGCGCCGGGTCCAGCGGCTGGGTGGCGATGATAAAGCTGCCGACGGAAACGATACGACGGCGGAACCATCGCAGCGGGCCCAGGGGGCCGCCGGTGCCGCCGCCGCCCGTGGCGATCAGAACCTGGTCGGCGACGATCTCGCCCCGGGGCGTCACCACCCGCCAGCCGCCGCCGGGGCGGCGCAGGATGTCGGTCGCCGGGGTGTGTTCATGAATGCGGGCGCCCGCGCGGGCGGCGGCGTGGGCCAGTCCCACCCCGAATTTGCCGACGTGCAGCTGGGCGCTGGTCGTCTGGATCAGGCCGCCGTGGAAGGCGGCGGAGCCGATCTCGTCCCCGATGTGGTCGGGCGTCACCAACGCCACATCGGTGTCGATTTCCGCCCGCAACACGTCATGCGCCCTGGCCAGCTTCTCGAAATGCTCGGGCTTGGCCGCCAGCTTGAGGCGGCCGGGGCGGCGGAAGTCGCAGTCGATATCATTCTCGCGCGCCAACCGTTCCACCGTGTCCACGGCCGCGACATGGGCGCGGTAGTAGGCGCCGGCGCGATCCCGGCCCAGCTTGGCGGACAGGGCGGCGTAGTCGTGCGCCAGGCCATTGTTGCAATGGCCGCCATTGCGTCCCGACGCGGCCCCGATGGCGCGGTCCGCCTCCAGCACGGTGACGGAAACGCCCCGTTGGCTGAGCGCCAGGGCGGCGGAAAGGCCGGTGAAGCCGGCGCCGATGATGGCGATGTCCGTGCGGCTGTCCAGGCCGCCGTCCGCGCCGCCGGTGAAGGGGGGCGCCGTGTCCAGCCAGTAGGAGCAGGTCTTGGGTCCGGTCATGGAAGTCAGGGCCCGATGAGAGCGGTCACCAGGGCGCCGTGGCGGTCGATGGTGACGTTTGGGGGCCGGAACGCGATCATGCGACGTCTTTCCTTTTGGGATGCCATGATTTGGCTGTTCGGCTCCGGCGCGGGCCCAGGCGGAGGGAAGCGCCCGGCCTTGCCGGCCAGCACCGCTTTCCACATTTCATGCGCACCCTGTCCGGTGACCATTCTTGTGAACCCATTAGGCCACAGGCCGATCAAAACATGTCCTTAAACTGCCCCGGGCCGGCGCAGGATTCCGCCTTTTGCCCATCGCATTCAGCATAGTTTGCTGCGACGCGGGAAAGGCCACCGGCGTTAATATCCGAGATCGCGCCGGATCAGGCCCTGCATGGCAATGCCGGCTTGATGACGCCGGATATTGTCAAGGAGGGCCTGACCGCCGATATCGGCCGTGGTCATGCTGGCGACGTGCGGTGTCAGGAGAATCTTGGGATGGCGCCAGAAGGGATGGGCGGCGGGCGGTGGTTCGCTGTTCAGCACATCCAGCACGGCACCGGCCAGCCGGCCGCCATCCAGGGCATCCAGCAAGTCGCTTTCGATCAGGTGTCCGCCCCGGCCGGCGTTGACCAGCCCCGCACCGGCGGGCAGCCGGTCGAAGGTCTCGCGGCATAATATGCCACGCGTCCCCGGCGTCAGCGGCAGCAGGCAGATCAGGATGTCGCATCGCGCCAGGAAGTCCGGCAACTGCTCGCGTCCGGCGTAGCAATCCACGCCGGCAATGGCGTGCGGGGTTCGGCTCCACCCCAGCAAGGGGAAGCCGAAGGCGCCCAGCCGGGCCAGGACCGCTTGCCCCAGCACACCCAGGCCCATGACGCCCACCCGCCGCTTGGCCGGCGGCACCAGGCGGGCCGGTTGCCATCGCCCTTGGCGCTGGTCGCTGATGTAGTCGATGACCCGGCGGTGCAGGGCCAAGGTCGCGAATACCGCGTATTCGACCATGCCTTCGGTCAGGCCGGCCTCAATCATGCGCACCACGGCGACGGACGGCGGCACCTGCGACAGGTCAAGCTGATCGACGCCGGCGCCGATGGAGAATAGAACCTCCAGGTTGGGCAAGGCCGCAAAGATGTCGGCGGTGGGCGCCCAGGCTGCGAGATAGCGGATGGCCGCCGGATCCCCCATCTCCGGCCAAAGATGGAAGCCGATGTCGGGGGCCTGGTCCGCGAACAGGGCCTGCCAGGCGCGGCCACGCTCGGGCTCGGACTTATAGAGGACGCTCATGACCGCACCTTCGGGATGGCGGTGACAGGGGATGGCGCGCCGGCCAGGCGGCGCCGGCGGTTGCGGGCCTTCACCAGCGCCAGGTGCAGCCACATGGCGGGACCGGTGATCGCCAGCATCGCCAACGACAGGCCGGCGAACAAGGCCAGCCCCAGTCCGGTGGCGCCCGCGATCCCGCCCGTATGGATGGGCAGGGCGATCACCCAGGCGTCGGTATTCCGGTCAGCGGGCACGGACAGGGTCTCGTGCCCGGATATCAAGTCGATGGTCACCTGGTGCACCGCCAGGGGGCCGTACTCCGGCGCCCGGAGGTACACACCCAGAAGGGTGGCGCCCTGTGACCGCAGATCGCGGACGGCGTGCCCGGGGAAACGCGCACGGGCCAGCGTCAGCGCCCCATCCCAATCGCTCATCGTCGCAAGGGGCGCCGTGGGCGATGGGGATGGGGCGGCCAGCACCATGGGTACCGCCAGGGTCAAGCCCGTCAGTGCGCTGATGGCGATGACCACGGCCGCGACCGCGCCCAGGATGCGATGGCCCTGCCGCAGGATCATGCGTGCCGGTTGGCCCCGCTGGATGGTCAGGCTTTGGCGCCAGCGCCCGGGGCGGGGCCACCAGTGGGCGAGGCCCGCCAGCGTCAACACCAGGATGGTGAGACCAACCAGGACGATGGCGGCCGTGCCCGGCCGGCCCGTCAGCATCTGGTCGTGCAGCCGGAGTAACGCGATGGCTGGGAAACGCCAGATGGACCCGTCCCTCAAAATTTCGGCCGACGCGGGGTCCAGCGCGACATAGCGGGTGCTGCCATCGGGGTCGGTCAAATGGGCCAGGTAGGGGGCATCCGCCTGGCTGGGGAAGTCCAGCCGGCGCAAGGTGGCGTTGGGATGCGCGGCGGCGAGAACCGCCTGCAGGCGTCTCAGCCGCACGGTGTCGGCGGCGGCACCATGGGTGGTTTGAGAGAGTGGCTGTTTTGTGTCCAGGCCTCGGCCCGGGGTATCCTGGAACAGCAGCAGGACACCTGACGCCGCCTGGATCAGGATGAAAACCGCTGCCACCAGGCCGCAATATTTATGCAGGTGATAAAGGGCGCGCTTGGTGATCATAAGGTCCTTCGGGCCCCAAGGCGGCCACTGAGGGTGACGCGGGCGCGCCGGGAAGGTCGCGGAATGGCGGCAGGAGCCGCCTGGTCGAGCCCTATCCCCGCCGGGGATAGGGCGTCCTCGGGTCAGAACTTATAGCGGACCCGTGCCTTGAACGTGCGTGGCGCGCCAGGCTGCACCCACAGCGCGGCGTAGCTATTCGCGTACCACGTTTCATCGAACAGATTGTTGATTTCGCCGCTCAACTCGATGTCGTCCGTCAGATGGACCGACCCCATCAACCGCACCAGCGTGTAGGCGGGCAGGGTGAAGGTCGTGCCGGTCTCCCCCAGCCGCTTGTCAACGTAGTTGACCCCGATGCCCACGTTGGCGGGCCTTTCCATCACGGAGAAGTCCTTGAACAGGATCAGGTTGCCGCTCAGTTCCGGAATGTTGATCAGTGGATCGCCCACGGCCACGACCTTGCCGAAGTCGGGGTCGAGAACCGATGACGTCGAATAGGCATCGACATAGGCGAAGCTGCCCAGCAACCGGAAATCATAGGGCAGCTTGGCACTCACGTCGAACTCGACACCTTTGCTTTCCGCGGTGCCGATGGCGATCACATAGCCCGAGTGCACGGGATCGGCCGTGATGATGTTGTCCTTGCTCATCTTGAACAGGGCGATGGAACTGGTAATCCCCTGGTCCGGCGACACGTATTTGGCGCCGATCTCGTACGATTCCGTTCTTTCGGGCGCGAAGGGTGTTCCGTAGTAATCCTGCCCGGTATTCGCGCGGAACCCCTGCCCGTAGCTGAAATAGACCGAGATCGACTTGGTCGGCTCATAGACGATGCCGGCCTGCGGGCTGAAGGAATCCGGGTTCTGCCGGGCCGTCACATGCGCCGCGCGGTCGAGGATCGACTGGGAAAAGTCGTCGTAGCGCGCACCTACACGCAGCTTGATGCTGTCGGTGACATCGATCTGATCCTGCACGTAGGTGCCGGTGGTCTTGTCCTGCTCATACTGATTGAAGACCAGGCCGGTCGTGGCGGGCAGCAAGCCCGCCGGCGTGTAGACGGGGTTGTAGATGTCGATCGCGTTCTGCTGGGCGAATGTCGGATGTGTCGACAGCGCGGGTGGCCGTGACCGCGTCTGGAAGTTGTTGAATTTGAAGTCGTCGTAGTCGGCGCCCACCAGCACGTGGTGGGTGATGCCGAAGGTGTCGAACTGCCCGTTGATTTCACCACGCAGCACCAGATCCTCGGTGTCGTAGGTGGTGTAACGGCGCTGCCGGGAGAGCGTGCGGCCATCGGTGAAGAAGGGCTGGCGGGATGCGACCAGTTCCGGCGTCTCACCATAGCCGGTGAGGTCGGTGGTGCGATAGCCCGCCCCCAGCAAGACCCCCCACTTGTCGCTGAAGTCATGCTGCAATTGCAGTTGATGGCCGTAGTCGTTGGTCTTGGTCGGCCCGTCGGCCGGCTCGCCCAGGAAACGGGAAATGGGAATGACGCCAAGTTTGCCGTTGACCGCCACGACACCCCGGTCGAACGGGACCTCCTGATGGGTGTACGCGAACTGGTAGGAGACGCTGGTGGTGTCGTTGAGGAACCATAGGACCGAGGGCGATACGGTTTCCTTTCTGGCGTGGACCGTGTCACGGAAGCTGTCCTCGTCCTCGAAGGCGCCGTTCATACGGACGGCCAGCCGCTTGCTGAGCGGGGTGGTGTAGTCCGCCTCCCCTCGGAAATGGCTATAGCTTCCGCCTTCGAGCATGACGCTGCCCTCCGGCGTGAACTGCGGCTGCTTCGTGATGATGTTGACGGTGCCGCCCGGCTCGCCACGGCCGAACAGGGCGGAGGTCGGGCCCTTCAAGACATCGATCCGCTCCACGCCGGAGACATCCCGGGTCCCGCCGAATCCGCGACCATAGTTGAAACCGTTGACGAGGAAGCCGCTGGGGACGTTGATATCGCCGGCGAAACCGCGAACGGCGAAGCCGTCCCACAGGCCGCCATAGCTGTTCTGTCGGGCCACGCCGCTGACCAGGTCCAGCGCGTCGGCAAGGCGGGTGATGCCAACTTCCTGCAACGTGGCGCCGCTCAACGTCTGAACGTTTTGCGGCACGTCCTTGGCCGGCACGGTGCCGACATATTGCTGCTTCTGCGCCGTGACCGTGATTTCGTCAAGGGTATCGCCGATGGCCGGCGCCGGGTCTTCCGCGGCGCGGGCCACGGGCTGAAGCATCAGATAAGCCGCGGTCGCGGCACAAAAGAATCGAAAACCGGAATGGCCCTTCATTTTTCTCGCCCCCTGTTCTGATTTTAATGTGAAGGCTCCCTAAGGATTCTTTTTTTGTAAAATCTTCTCCGTCGCGACGAGCGCGCGCCGCGGTGGAAGACAGTCCGGAGATTGGACCCAACTTTCGCCCGTTTTATTAGGAATGATGGTGCCTGATCTTTTGGGAATCTTTGTTCGAAGGCCAGGCCATTTTCAGGGGGAAATATTGCGGCATCTTGCCAAACGGATGAATCTGCCGGCCGCCGATGGCCGGCGTTATCACACCTATTCGGCGTGGGGCCTGAACAAATCCCCATAAAATCCGGTGGTCTTCACCGTCACCGTGATGGGGACATCGCTGCGGTTATGCCAATACCAGCCGTGCGTGCCCTCGAAGGGCGCGGTCAGGTCGCCCTGGGCGGCCGAAACCTCTTTTTCCTTCCAATAGCTGGTGAACGCGTCACCAGCGTTCACCCGTTCGCCATGCATGTCCACCTTCACGGGCGCGCTCGCTTCCCAGCGGAAAATGAAATGGTCGCCTTCCCGCATGTGGGCCTTGATCTCGGCGCCGGTATGGGGCGCCAGGGTCAGGGTCATTTCATCGCTGCGCAGGGCGGTCGTCTTTTCGATCATGGCCCGGTTGGGAATGGGAATGGCGGTCGGCGCCTGGGGCGGGGCCGTCACCTCCTTCTCAGCCTGGCCCATCCGGGTCAGGCCGATGGCGGAACCGATCCCGGTCAGGTCGATGCCGCGTTCGGCCGGCAGTACGAACAGGGTCAGGATCAGGGCCGCGGCCACGCCCGCCCCCGCCGTCGCCTTGGTCAGGGTGCGGGGGGCGACCACGTATTGGTCCATGGAAGGGCTCGCCATGTCAGGCTCCTTGCTGGAAATAGCCCGCCAGCTGATAGCCGGTCAGTACGAAGCCGGCGGCCATCAGGGTGGCGTTGGCCAGGACGACGCTGTGCCGGAAGTTCTCCGTCTGGCGCCACAGGCTCATGAGGATGAGGATGACGCTCAGCGCCAGGAACTGGCCGATCTCCACGCCCACGTTGAAGCTGACCAGGTTGGGGATCAGCCCATCCTGGGACAGCGCCAATTCCTGCAGCTTGGTCGCCAGGCCGAAGCCATGGAAAAAGCCGAAGACCAGGACGGCGGCGCGGGGATTGGGCGTGAAGCCCAGCACGGTCTTGAAGGCGCCCAGGTTGTCCAGGGCCTTGTAGACCACCGACAGGCCGATGATGGCATCCACCAGGTAAGCGTTGGCCCGCACGTCGGTCAGCACGCCCAGCAACAGCGTCGTGCTGTGGCCGATGGCGAACAGGGTGACGTAACGGCCCACGTCCTTCAGCCGGTACAGCAGAAAGATGACGCCGACCAGGAACAGCAGATGGTCATAGCCGGTGACCATGTGCTTGGCGCCCAGATAGATGTAGGGGACGATGTTGACGCCGTCGGCGCCGGTGATGAAGGCCTTGTCGGCGTCCGACACGCCGTGGGCCTGGGCGGGCGTGGTGGTGAGGGCCGTGGCCAGGGCGGCCAGCACCACCAGCCCGCGCGATGCCTTGGCCGAATGTGGGGCCGGTACGGAAAGCGGGGTTGCTGCCTGCATCGGGGTCCCCTAGTTGAGGGTGAAGGTGGTGCCCAGGCTGGTTTTCGTCGCGGTGTCGATGACCTGGACGGCGACCTGGGACTTGGCCGGGATGGTGGCGCCAGGCGCGTCGAATCGGTTGCCGTCGGCGGGCTTCAGCGCCACCACCTGCGTCTTGCCGCCGGCGGTGATGCTGATCCGCCCCGTCATGGCGGCGGCGGCCACCGGCTCGTCATCATCGGTGACGTACAGAGCCACGGCGCCGGCCTTGTTCACCAGTTCGAACACGGTTTCGCCGGCCATCAGCACCACGCCGCCATGCTGCGGCTTGGTGTTGCCATGCGCCAGGGCGGGCTGGGCGGCGGCCAGCGCCAGGGCGACCAGGGCTGGGGTCAGGAACTTCGCGAGGGTCATGGCGGGGCCTTTCAAAGAGGGGAGCGGGTTCATTCCGGCGCGTGCTGCAGCAGGAACGACAGCGTGGCCCCCAGCTCGATTTCGTCGTATTTCTTCGGATCGTCCGTCGGCGCCTTGTAGACCGCCTCGATCACGTTCAGGCCCTGGTTGCGCACCGCCAGGGTGACGGTGCCGTCGGCGGCCGTCTTCACCGGGGTGGCGTCGGGGTCGTTCACCAGGTCGTTGATGACCGAGACGCCGGCGATGGGCTTGCCCTTGTACAGGACCCTGTAGGTCATGGGCGTGCCCAGCTTTTCCGGTATGGGGCCGACCGGGACGATCTGCAGCACCTGTCCCGGCAGGGCGGGAATGGGCTTCTCCAGCGGGCCGCGAACGCCCACCGTGTATTTGATGGTCTTTTCCGAATAGAAGGCGTTCGGCATTTCCTCCCGCGTCTTCTTCTCGAACTCCTCGCCCTTCATCCGCGACCAGATGCCGTTCTGCAGGACGGCGGCCACCAGGGTCGGGCGCTGTTCGGTGTCCAGGACCACCAGCGGGCCGGCCACGCGCAGCTTGGCTTCGATCGGCTGGTAGTTGGCGTCATAGGCGGCAATGCCTTCGAAGCCCGGCAGACGCTTCACGGAATCCAGGTCGTCGGCGCCAACGCCATAGATCAGGGCCAACTGGCGGGCATGTTCGGCATACCAGATGGCGTGCGCGCCGGCGGGGCCGGAAATGAGGGCGCTGGCAAGCGCGGCGAGGGCGATGGGCTTGAAATGACGCATTATCGATCCCCTGTCTTATGTTTTGACCCAGCACGCCATTTTAGGGCGGTCCCGTTCTTTTTAAGAAGGCTAACACCCCGGATTGGCGGGATGGCACCGATTGCGGCGGGCTTGGCGGCAGAAACCCGTCCTGGGCCGGCGGGCGGACGGTCGATTGTGCTTTGGCTCTACCGGATACGCCGGCGGATGGCCGCAGTTGCATCCGCCGGCGCGTCCCATCCCTCAATGGGGCTGGTCGGTTCCCGGATCACCGTTCTGCGATGCCGGGTCGTCATGGTCGTGGTGATGGTGGTGGGCATGCCCCTGATGGTCGTCGAGGGCGGCGGGGTCGGGCAGGCGCTGCACGCCGATGCCATGGCGGTAGACGTTCTCCGCCCCGTACCATCCGGTGATTGCCACCAGCCCCATGCCGCCGGCCACGCACAGCAGCAGCAGGGGATGGGCACCCACGGCCCGCTTGCGGTCCAGCCAAGCGCCCAGCGACGCGATGGCCAGTACGGCCGCCGTGCGGTAGGCCCAGGTCAGGTGGATATGCACGTTCTCATGACCGGCGAGGTCCATGGTGGACGTGGTCATGGCCCGCTGTCCCGTCAGGATGGCCGCCAGCGCCGCCACCGTACCCAGACACAGCGACCAGCGCGCGGCGGTGGTCAGGGCCGGTGCCGTTCCGGTCTCGCGCCGAAGGAACGCGGCCGTGAAAAACAGGAACGCCAGAAGGGGCAGCGCCACGGCGAAATGAACCACCACGGGGTGCCAGTTGGGCAGGATTTCCGGCATGGCTCAACCCCCGTGGCCATCGTGGCCGTGGCCCATGGGCATGGCGGTGTCACCCGGCATGATATGGTCGATCCAATAGGCGCCCGCCGGGGATCTCCCTAAGGTGAACATGACCTGGGCGCCGGGCCGCAATCCGGCCAAGTCGATCCCCGGAGCCACGGGGAAGTCCATGGTCATGCCGGGCCAGTTCAGGGCGGTGATTGGGCCATGGGTCAGGTTCACGGTGTGGCGGCCGGCATCCACGGCGTTCACCGTGCCGGTGCCGGTCGGCATCGCCGCCTTCTCGGGCGTTTCGCCGGGATGGTCGTGGTCGGTTCGGGGCGTGGCAGCCAGCGCTGGCGCGTGTGCGATCATCAGCGCCGCCATGACGGCGTGCGCGAAGGTTTTCGGGATCATGTGATTTCTCCCAGGGAATCTGCATAGGGCCGCTCATTGCGGAACGGCCGGGATGAGGGGGCGGCCTTACAGCCGGGCCACGCCCCTGGGAGGTTCAAGGGGGGGAAGGCAGGTGATGCCGGTCCCGTCCGTATGCGCCGGCGATCCCGGCGCCCGCGCCTGATCCGCCGGCCAGTCCGGTGCGGCCGGGGGGCTGAGGGCCGCCCCATGGCAGGCCATGGCGCAGCACGGGGAGATCCCACGGCAGCAACAGCCGTCCTGGCATCCAAGATCCTGCGGGTCCGCCGCCAGGATGCGGGGCGCCGCGACGGCGACGGGGGCCGTTGCGGTCTCGATGCCCGCTTGCCGCCCCATGCCATGGGCTTGCGCCCGGCCGGCCCATCCGAGGACACAGGCGGCGATGCATAGCAGGACGAAGAGTTGCGGGAGCGGGCGGAGACGCATGCCGGCACCATAACGATCCGGTGCCGGGTATGCAAAGGGGCATCACAGGGCGCCGGTCCCATCCGCCACAACGGTATATCGTGCTGCGCCAATGCCCCCTGATGCGGAAGCCTGCCAATCGGAGCGATAACAAAGGCGCCATCATGTCGCGCGTTGGCGCTAGGCTTTCATGAAGCGCGTTGGCCGGTATGCCGATCGCAAATCCAAAAACCTTAAGCGACAGGGGGCCCTCCATGACTGTCTTGCGGCCGAAGTTCATCACGTTCGACTGCTATGGCACGCTGATCAACTTCGAGATGGCGCCGGTGGCGCGGACGGTTTACGCCGACCGCCTGGCGGGGGAGGCGCTGGAACAGTTCTGCCGTGACTTCTCCGCCTACAGGCTGGACGCCGTCCTCGGTGCCTGGCGGCCTTACCGCGACGTGGTGGTCGAGGCCCTGCAGCGCGCGTGCAAGAAGGCGGGGGTTCCGTATCGTGACGCTGATGGCGCGGCGCTCTATGCCGCCATCCCGACCTGGAACCCCCATCCCGACGTCGTTGAGCCGCTGAAGCGCGTCGCGGCCGAGTTTCCGCTCGTCATCCTGTCCAATTCGATGGTTGACCTCATCCCCCACAGCGTCGAGAAGCTGCAGGCGCCATTCCATACGGTCTGCACGGCGGAGGAGGCCCAGGCCTACAAGCCCCGGATGCGCGCCTTCGAGTTCATGTTCGACACACTGGGCTGCGGGCCGGCGGACGTGCTCCACTGCTCCTCCAGCTTCCGCTACGACTTGATGACCGCCTATGACATGGGCATCACTATGAAGGCCTTCGTCAACCGGGGGCACGAGCCGCTGAACAGCTACTACCAGGTCCACGACATCCCCAACATTGGCGGCCTGCCTGGCCTGGTGGGGCTATGATCGCGGGGGCGGCGAAGGGCCGGGTGGGGGCCGTTGTCGATCTGCGGGCCTATGCGGCGGGCACGCCCCCTGCTGGCGACTGGATCGGCGGCCGCGCTGTGCCCATCTTTACCGACGCCGCGGCCACCGTCGCGGCCCTGGCGCCACGCGGGGAGGGGCGTGTTGATGGCCTGTCGGCGGATGAATTCGTCCTGGTTCTCGACGGTGGGCTTGAAATCGACAGCGGCGGCGGCCGCCTCTCGCTGCCGGCGGGCATGAGCGGCGTGCTGCCGGTGGGGACGCGCTTCACCTGGCGGGCCGCCGAGGGAACGCTGCTGATCATCGTCAGTAGTCCGGCGGCCCAGCCGGGGACGTCGGAGATGCCGGTGACGATCGACCAGGCCGCACCTCTCTCGCCCTCCAACCCGCCGCTGGCCGAGTTGCTCGTCGGCCCCACGCCATCCTGCCGGAACCATTCCGATTACTGGTCGGCCAGCCGTGAGTTCGTCTGCGGCACCTGGGATTCCACGCCCTATCACCGCAGGCAGATGCCCTATCGCCATATCGAGCTTATGCATTTGCTGGAAGGCAGCGTCACTTTCGCCGATGCCGGCGGCAGCGTCACCTTCTCCGCTGGCGATGTCTGCCTGGCCATCCGGGGCGACGGTTGCGCGTGGATCAGCGAGGTGCATGTCAAGAAGGTCTACGCGACGCAGCGTCCCGCGTGACCCATCGCGGCGGCCATGCGCTCCGACCGCCAACGCATGGTCACGGTATCTTATATCGCCTTGCGTCCATGTCGCCGCATGACGGTGGCGCGGTTCGGCGACATACGGGAGAAGTTGCCGGCGAAGGCTGGCTTAATAAACGGCAATAAAGTCATTGCCGACAAGCACGGGGAACGGGGACATGGGCCAAATCGCGTCGGTTGGATCGGGATCATTTGGGGTGGGCGCAGTGTCCGCCAAGCGCGCGGCAATCGCGCGGCCGCGACTTCAGAATATCGACGCGTTGCGCGGGCTGGTCATGGTTTTCATGCTGCTCGACCATGTTCGCGAGACGTGGTTCCTGTATGTGCCCGTCGCCGATCCGGTCGATGCCCGGACGGCGGCACCGGCGGTGTTTCTCGCCCGTCTGCTGGTCAGCCTGTGCGCGCCGATCTTCGTGGCGCTCACCGGTCTCGGCGTCTATCTGTATGCCAGCAATCATACCAGGGGCGAAACGACGGCTTATTTGGTGAAACGCGGCCTTCTGCTGATGGCGATCGAGGTGTTGATCCTGTCGCCCATCTACTGGGGGATATCGCCGCCGATGCTCTGGCTGCAAGTCATCTGGTGCATCGGTGCGTGCATGATCGTGCTGGCGGCCTTGATCCGGCTGCCGCGCCCCGCGTTGATCACCTTGGGCTTGGTCATCGTTTGCGGTCACAATCTTCTCGATCCGATCCACCTCACCTCCGACAATCCGCTGTTCGTTCTTTGGGCCGAACTGCATCAGCGCGATTTCATCGCCCTGCCGTTTGGCCTCGTCGCGAAAACGAGCTACCCCATTCTTCCGTGGATCGGCGTGATATCGCTGGGCTATGGCATCGGTCCGTGGTTCGAGGCCGACATTTCCCCGGAAACGCGCCAGCGTCGTCTTTTGACGCTTGGTTTCGGGATGATCGCCGCCTTCGTCGTATTGCGCGCGCTCAACATCTATGGCGACAAGCCGTGGTTCGTCGTCGATGGTGATCCGCTGCGCACGATGATGAGCTTTCTGGCACTCACCAAGTATCCGCCGTCTCTTCTCTTCCTGCTGCCGACCCTGGGCGTCGGCGCGGTTCTGCTCGCCTTGCTGGACCGCGTGCGGGACTCCGGCTTCGTCGGTGTGCTGTCGGTATTCGGTGGGGCGCCGATGTTCTTTTATATCGTCCATCTCGCCACCCTTCGTATTCTGTATCACATCGCGTTCGCGATTTGGGGTTCGAACCACGGTACCGTGTTCGGGGTGGGCAGCTACGGCTGGGTGGTCGTCTGGTACCTCGGGCTGATAATTCCCTTCTACGTGCCGACCGCCTGGTTCTCCCGCCTCAAGAGGCGCCGCCGCGACATCGCCTGGCTGAAGTACTTTTAAGGCGAGGGGGCCTTGAACCGGTGCGCGCGTCGTGGCCCCTTCCAACGCCCGCATTTGACCTGCTTGTCCGCGCTTTCCAACCGGCCGCCCGTCCAACCGTCGGCATGGATTGCCAAGAGAATCCCCAATAGAGAACCCAAGATGATTGAAACCTTGTCCAAGCCGCCCACCCATGCCGGTCAGATGACTCTTGATGCGGCTCAGACCCCGGCGCTGGTGCTTGATGTGGCGCGGTTCGACCGGAACGTGGCCCGATTGAAGGCGCATCTGGCGCATCTCGGCGTCGGATTCCGGCCGCATGTGAAAACCGCCAAATCGATCGACGTGGCCCGGCGCCTTTTCGCGGGTGACCTGGGGCCGATCACTGTTTCAACTATAGCTGAAGCGGAATACTTCGCCGCCGCGGGTGCGACGGACATCGTCTATGCCGTCGGCTTGGCGCCGGGGAAGATCACGCGGATACGTGCCCTTGTGGCCCAGGGTGTCGACGTCGCGGTGCTGATCGATACCGTCGACCAGGCCCAGGCCCTTGCCGCGACGGCACGGGACGGCGGCGCGATGCCGGCGGTGTTGATCGAGATCGACTGTGACGGCCATCGCGGCGGGCTTTCCCCCGACAGCGCCACGATCATCGAGATCGCGGACATTCTGCGGGCAGGGGCGGTGGAGGTCCGCGGTGTGCTCACCCATGCCGGGGAGTCCTACGCCTGCCGGGGAGGTGTGGGCCTGGTGGAAGCCGCCGAGGGCGAGCGCGCGGCCGCGGTGGCCGCCGCTCAGGCTCTGCGCCGCCATGGGCACGCGGCACCGGTGGTCAGTGTGGGCTCGACCCCGACCGCGCATTTCGCCCGCGATCTCGATGGTGTGACGGAAGTACGCGCCGGTGCCTTCATGTTTTTCGATCTCGTGATGCATGGCATCGGCGTCTGCGCGATCGACGACATCGCCGTCTCGGTGCTGGCCACGGTCATCGGACACAAGCTGGAAAAGGGCTGGATCCTGATTGACACCGGCTGGATGGCCATGTCCCGCGACCGGGGGACGCAACGCCACCCGGTTGATCAAGGGTACGGCCTTGTCTGCGACATCGACGGGGTGCCGTGGCCGGACCTGATCGTGGACGACGCCAGCCAGGAGCATGGGATCATCAAGGTCCGGCCCGGCAGCGCCGCCGCGTTGCCTGACCTGCCGGTCGGGGCCCGCGTGCGCATTCTGCCCAACCACGCATGCGCGACCGGGGCCCAGCACGGGGCCTACCAAGTGGTCACAACCGGCAGCCGCGACATCGTGGCGGCGTGGCCGCGGATGCGGGGATGGTGAGCCTCATGGAAACGAAGATCGAGACGTTGGAACCGGAGGGCTTGGCGCCGCCAGGCGGCCATTATAGCCATGCCGCCCGCTATGGCGGCCTGGTCTTCACGGCGGGCCAACTGGGCGTTCGCGCGGACGGCTCCCATACCGCCGATCTGGGGTTTGAAGATCAGGTCCGTCAGGCGCTATCCAACGTGTTGGCGGCATTGCGCGCCGCCGGTGCCGGGCCCGGCGATATTCTCAAGGTCACCGCCTATATCGTCGGCGTTGAGAACTGGCCCCGCTTCAACGCGGTCTATGCCGAGATGATGGGGGATGCGCGGCCGGCGCGAACGGTGGTTCCGGTTGGCGAGCTGCACTACGGCTATCTGGTCGAGATCGATGCCGTTGCGGTGTGCGGCGCAGCCGGCGCCCGGGAGGGCGCGCGATGAACATGACCTGATCTCAGCCCCGCGGGCTTTCAATGGGCCGGCCATTCCGGCGAGCCCTGGTTTCCGTCCATCGTTGGCGCCCACCACCGCCATCAGGATCTGGTGCGATGACATCTGGAATGAATTCGGTTGCGGCTGGGGATGTGAATCCGGTGCGCGCCCTTTATATCGACGGGGCATGGGGGCCGGCGTCCGGCCCGGTGTCGTTGCCGGTGGTCGATCCGGCGAGCGAGGCTGTGATCGCCGAACTCGCGGCGGCCACCGCCGCCGATCTCGACCGTGCCGTCGCGGCGGCGCGCGCGGCCTTGCCGGCGTTCAGCGCCACCGCCGTCGCGGAACGGCGTGCGCTGCTTGAGCGCATACACGCCCTGATCCTGGAGCGGGCGGAGCCGCTGGCCCAGGCGCTGTCGCGTGAGATGGGTGCGGCCATCAGCCATGCCCGCGCAGCCCATATCCCCCTCGCGGCAGCGCACGTCCGTGCGGCCGCCGATGTCCTGGCGACCTATCCGTTCCTGACCATGCGGGGCAGCACCGCCATCGTGCGCGAACCGATCGGGGTCTGTGGCCTGATCACGCCGTGGAACTGGCCGCTGTACCAGATAACGGCCAAGGTCGCCCCGGCCCTGGCCGCCGGATGCACCGTGGTGCTGAAGCCCAGCGAGTTGTCACCGTTGAACGCGTTGCTGTTCGCCGAAATCATGCACGACGCGGGCACGCCGCCGGGTGTCTTCAACCTGGTCAACGGCACCGGCCCGGAAATCGGCGCGGCCATGGCGGCCCATCCCGGCATCGACATGATCTCGATCACCGGGTCCAACCGGGCCGGCGTGCTGGTTGCCCAGGCGGCGGCGGTGACCGTCAAGCGGGTGACTCAAGAATTGGGCGGCAAGTCGCCCAACGTTTTTCTGCCCGACGCCGATTTCCAGCGCGCCGTTCCGCTGGGCGTCATGGCCGCGTTCCGCAATGTCGGCCAGTCCTGCAGCGCGCCCACCCGCATGATCGTGCCCCGGGCGCGCATGGCGGAGGTGGAGGCCATCGCCCGGGCGACGGCCGGTGCCATCATCGTCGGTGATCCGTCCGACGGAAGCACCGTCCTGGGGCCCATCGCCAACCGCGCCCAGTTTGAGCGTGTCCAGGCCATGATCGCCGCCGGTATCGCGGAGGGCGCCACCCTGGTCTGCGGCGGACCCGGGCGTCCGGAGGGCAGGACCTGCGGTTTCTACGTCCGCCCGACGATCTTCTCGGGCGTCACGCGCACGATGACGGTCGCGCAGGAGGAAATCTTCGGGCCGGTCCTCTGCATCATGCCTTACGACGATGTGGACGAGGCCGTCGATATCGCTAACGACACGGTCTTCGGGCTGGGCGGCCATGTCCAGGGGGGCGATATCGAGCGGGCGCGCGATGTCGCTCGCCGCATCCGCACCGGGCAGGTCCATCTCAATCATCCCGCCTGGGATCCCCACGCGCCGTTCGGCGGCTACAAGCGGTCGGGCAACGGCCGGGAATATGGGGTCTTCGGCGTCGAGGAGTATCTCGAAACCAAGGCCATACTCGGTTACGCCTGACCTTTCCGTCTCATGGGAGATCGCATCGCCATGTCGGCGCCCCTACGCCTCATCCAATCCTCCCCCGCCCTGCCCGCTGAAGCCGACGCCGTGGTGATCGGCGGTGGCATCGTCGGCAGCTTCGCCACCTATTATCTTGCGATGCGGGGGCTGAAAGTCGCGCTGGTCGAGAAGGGCGTGGTCGGCGGGGAGCAATCGAGCCGCAACTGGGGCTGGTGCCGGCAGCAGAACCGCGACGCGCGAGAATTGCCGATATCAACCAAGAGCCTCGATCTTTGGGAGCGCTTCGCCGCCGACAGTGGCGAAGATGCCGGATTTCGCCGCTGCGGCTTGTTTTACCTGAGCAACGATGAAGAGGAACTGGACACCTGGGCCCGCTGGGGCGCTTTCGCCCGGACGGTGGGCGTCAGCACGCGGATGCTGGATGGCGCCGAGGCGACCGAACGGGGCGGTTTCACGGGGCGGCGTTGGCGGGGCGGGGTGTTGGCCCCGACCGACGGCATCGCCGATCCCGGGCTCGCGGCTCCGGCGGCGGCGAAGGCGGCGATGCGGCACGGCGGCACCGTCCACCAAGGCTGCGCCGCGCGGGGCATCGAACTGGCGGGCGGCGCGGTGAGCGGCGTCATCACCGAAAAGGGCACCATCCGCACGAAGCTGGCCATACACACCGGCGGCGCGTGGGCTTCTTCCTTTTGTCATCAACTGGGCATCCGGTTCCCCCAGGCGTCGGTGCGCCAGTCCATTGTCGCGGTGGCCAGCGACCAGATCGATTTGCCGGACGCCCTTCACACCAAGTCGGTGTCGATGACGCGCCGTGGCGACGGTTGCCATACCCTGTCGATCAGCGGGTGGGCGCGTGTCGATCCGACGTCCCAGTTTCTTCGCTTCCACCGCGAATTCCTGCCTATGTTCCTGCGGCGCTGGCGCAGTCTGTCGCCTGGGGGGCTGGAAGGCTGCCGCTCCGGCCATGAAACGGGCTCTCGCTGGACTGTCGACCAGCCGACGCCGATGGAACGGATGCGCGTTCTCGACCCCACGCCGGACCCGCGCACGGTACGCCTGACGGTGAAGCGGGCGATCGACCTCGTTCCTGCCCTTAGGGCCGCACCGGTCATCAACACCTGGGCCGGCTATATCGATAGCACGCCCGACGGCGTCCCCGTGATTAGCGGGATACCGGCCGTCCCCGGCTTCATCCTGGCGGCGGGATTCAGCGGCCACGGCTTCGGCATCGGACCCGGCGCAGGGCATTTGATCGCTGATCTTGCGACAGGCGCCGCCCCGATCGTCGATCCCCGCCCTTATGCCCTGTCACGCTTCGACAAGGGCAAGAGGATCGCCGTCGCGGACTTCTGAGCCAGGCCGGCTTCGGCTACAACCACTAATACGCGCGGCATTTGAACGTGACCGTTCAAATGCTCCCTCAGTCGCCGGGCGGCGGACATCCGTCCGCCTAGGCTTGTCCTCGCTGTGCCCTGCGGTGCTCGCTCCGGCGGCCCCAGTCGGGGCCTACAGCGGCACGAGTCTCCATCTCGTGCCGCTGTTTGGGTGGACGGCCCCATGGCATCGGATGC
>NZ_VITN01000036.1 GCF_007828045.1 Nitrospirillum amazonense
TGTGCCGGCTACGGGCTACGCCCTCCGCCGGCACAGCTGCTGGCGATTCTCATCCTGATCGTCGCGCTGCTCTCATCCTGTTTGTCGCGCGGCAGGCTTGCGCGCCCGCACGCTGGAGGCGGCGAACGGCCTGCGTCTGGCCGCCGCCACGCGCCGTATTCCGCCGCCGCTGGAAAACAGCCGCAAGTGTCCGCGCTGTTCCTTGCTGCCCCTCTGCCTGCCCGATGAGGTGAACCTGCTGCGCACCGGCGCCGTGGCCCGCACGCCGCCGCCGGCCGCGGATGCCGCCCTGCCGCTGTACGTGCAGCACCCCGGCGCCCGCGTGGGCAAGGAGGGCGAGGTGCTGGTCATCAAACGCCCGGCCGAGGACGGTGGCGCCGATGGCGCAATGGTTCCCAATGAGGCGCCACCCACCCCGAGCCGCGCCGGCCGGAAGGCGGCCCCGGTCGCGGAGGTGGAAACCAGGGTTCCCATCGGTGAGGTGTCGGAACTGGTGCTGGCCGGCCCGGTCACCCTGTCCACCCCCGCGCTCCATGCCCTGATGCGGGCGGAGGTGCCGGTGGTGTGGATGAGTTCGGGCTTCTGGTATTTGGGCTCCACCGGCGGGCGCGGGCCCAGCGGTGCCGGGGCGCGGACGGCGCAGTACCGGCTGCGTGAAGACGGCCCCCGCCGACTGGCCTTCGCCCGCGGTTTGGTGGAGGCCAAGTTGCGCAACCAGCGCACCCTGCTGCGCCGCAACTGGCGGGGGGCGGACGCCGACCGGGACGCCGTGCTGGAACGGCTGCGCCAGCCTGGCCGCCGTCCGGGACATGGCCGGCCTGCTGGGGGTGGAGGGTGAGGGCGCGGTGCTTTATTTCCGCGCCTGGTCCCAATTGCTGAACGAGCGGGCGGCGGCGCTACCCGCCTTCGCGTTTGAGCGGCGGTCGCGCCGCCCGCCGGCCGACCCGGTCAACGCCTGCCTGTCGCTGTGCTACGCCCTGTTGACCCGGGTGGCCACCAGTCTGGAGGTGGCGGGGCTGGACCCATGGGCGGGCCTTTACCATGTCGACCGGCCCGGGCGCCCCTCACTGGCCCTGGACATGATGGAACCGTTACGCCCCATCCTGGCCGACAGCACGGTGTTGACGGCATTGAACACGGCGGAACTGCGACCCGGTGATTTCGTCACGCGCGGGCCGGGCTGCAACCTCACGCCTACCGGACGCCGCACCCTGATCCAGGTGTTCGAGCGGCGCTTGGAACAGGAGGCGACGCACCCCGTCTTCGGCTATCAAATCTCCATGCGCCGCATGTTGCATGTCCAGGCGCGGTTGCTGGCCCGGCACCTGCGGGGGGAGGTCGCGGCCTATCCCCACTACGTGCCGCGCTGAAGCCGGGGCCACGGGAGAGGGGCCAGGGAAAGGCGAATATCATGGCGCGGCAGGAACGGCTCTACATCGTCACCTACGACATCGCGGACCCCAAGCGCGGCCGCCGCGTCTTCAGGGTGATGGAGGGCTATGGCCGCTGGCTGCAACTGTCGGTCTTCCAGTGCCGGCTGACGGCCCGCCGCCGCGGGGCCCTGGCCATGCGCCTGGAGCGCGAGATCAAACCCAGCGAGGACCACGTCCTGATCCTGGACATCGGCCCGGCCGAAGACATCGACCCCCGGGTGGAAAGCCTGGGCAAACGCTTCGAGGTCGCCCCGCGCCAGGCCGTGGTGATCTGAGGACGGCCTTCCCTGGCCGTTACAGCCGGGGAAAGCACGCCGGCCGGCAAGGGGACTGAACAGCACTTCATCGAGTTTCAATGAGGCCCCGGCCATTACAGCCGGGGAAAGGCGCCGTGAGCCTGCCGATCTCGACGACGTCCGAGACGATGTTTCAATGAGGCCCCGGCCATTACAGCCGGGGAAAGGTGGGGCGCGTTCTGACTAATCCCCTGGCCGGCATGGTGGCGTTTCAATGAGGCCCCGGCCATTACAGCCGGGGAAAGGCCCCCCTGAGGAGGCCCTTGATTCATAACAGGATTTTCGGACGATTTCGAGCGGGTCCGTCAGAGCCCCGCTTCCGTCCCCGCCTGGGGGGTGATTTCAGATGCACGATGGTCAAGAACCGAAGGCGGATCAAGGCCTTGCCGGGATTCGAGCGGGTCCGGGGTTTTCGCGGGTGTCGGACCGCTCGCGTCAACGGCCGGCAGTCGTCATGGGGTGGTTGCCCCTGGGGTTTCATGCACCCGAACCGGCAGGTGTTGAGCGTAGGCGGTGATATCCAGCATGGGCACGGTTGCCAGGTCTTGTAGCTGGCTGGCCAGCGTAAGCAGGAATTTTGGCACGGCCGCCGGGCTGTGCTCCAACACGAAGGCGTCGTGGGTGGGCAGAGATGCGCGGGTGAAGGTGCCCGCAGCGGCGACACAGCCCAGGTCCAGACACCCCCCTTCTGGATGGGCGGTGAGGGTGTCGCGCAGGGTATCGCCCAGTGCCGGGGAATAGTCCGACCCCAGGCAGAGAAAGCCGCCGATGATACGATGAAGCCCCTTGGCCGGCTTGGTGCCATCGACCGTGGGAACGGGTATGCTGGTACGTTGCAAGCGCCGTACACTGGCGACTTTTTCGACGGCGTAGCCCAGGTGCGTCGCGTTGATCGTCTGCTTGGCCTCGAAAACGGCGTAGACACTTTCGGCCGGCACAAACAGTGCCTCTTTGAAGGTGAACAGGAAGGGGGAGTAATGGCGATCGAAAACCACGACGTCGATCTGGTCGCTGACTTCCCCACCGCTATCCACCACATGGGCCTTGGCCGTCTGGTACCGCCGGGGCAGATAGGCATTCAACAGGTCGATCCACACCTGCTCGCTGGCATCACCCTTGTCGCCTGGATGCTTCAGGGCTCCCCGGGCAATTTCCAGGTCCTTCACGACGGCATCGTGGATGGATTGGAAGAGTGTGGTCAGGGACCAGTTGGTCATAATTAAAACTCCACGTCGCTCGTGGGAACTTCATCTGTTTCGTTGTTATCGAGAAAAACAACGAAACACTTTTCACCATTTAATTGCCTCACTTCGACTTCCCTTCCGTCCACGGTCCCGCGTTTGCGGGATGACGGCATACCGCCGCCCTTACTGCTTCCGCCCGCCGGCCGGGCGCGGAGCGGCAGGGTCACGTCCGGGTCGACCGGCGCTGGCGCGTTTGCCGGGCGGAACCGGCCGTAGCCGCTGGTGGTCTTGGCGCCGGCGCCCAGGTCGCGCAGAGCCTCGGCCAGCCAAGCGGCGCATTTGTCCAGGGCTTGGGCGCTGCCACCCGTGGGCGCCGCGCCGGGACCCGGCAGCAGGATGAACTGGAAGCGGGCGCCGGCCTCCACCGCCAGCAAGGGGATGGGCACGGGGTTGTGCCAATCGGCCGGCGCGTCCTTCAGCTCCTTGGGGCTCCGCCCGTCCGGCGCCACCTCATTCCAAGGGCCGGTGTGGGGGGTGAGGATTTCCGCCGCCAGGGTCACCGGCGCCAGGGGCAGGGCGTCCAGGATGGCGATGGCGCCCACCGCCAGCGTGTCCCCGGCCGCGGGCCCGAACAAGGCCACCAGATCGGCGTCGCCCTCCAACCGGGCCCAGGTGCGCAGCAGGCCCTTGACCCCGCTGCCGGCCAGGAAGGGCACGCCCAGGGTGGGGTGCCAGGCCACGCCGTTTTTCACCGGGTGGCTGCGGCCGGTGCCGGTCAACAGCCGGCTTTCCAGGATGAAATCCAGGCACCGTCCGCCCAGGACCTGGGCCAGGGCGGCGCGGCGGCGGGCCGCTTCCGTCAACAGCGCCGGGTCGCCGGTCTGCACCGTGCCCTTGTCCCGATCCGGTGTGCCATTGGTGCCACGAGGGTGGATGACGCTTTCGACCCATTCCGGCTTGGCGACATCGCTGAAATCAGACGACCAGCAGTCACAGAACTTGTCGTACCACAGGCCGGCATTGCCGGCCCACACCGGCTGAACCAGGCCCGGCTGGCGCTTGGGCTGGAAACAGGCGGCGGCGGTCTGGGTGGTGGCGTCGCCGCGATAAAGGGGCAGGCGACCGCTCATTCCTCGTCACCACCGCCCAACAGGGCGTTGGCGAATTTCTTCAGCCAGCCCAGGTAGAGCAGCGCCTCCGCCTGCGCCCGCAGATATGTTGTCTGGTCACTGGCGTACAGCCGCTCCAGCAACATGGTCGTGCCATTTCCGGCGTCCCGGAAGGGCGCTTGGGGATCGCTGCCGCACAGCCAGTCTTGCACATGGCGGTAAATCTGCTGGTGCGCGTCGGGCGACAGGCCGCCTTGCCCCTTGGCCGTGTCTTTTTTCCCCTGGGCCAGTTCCGTGGCCAGGGCTTGGCCCAGGCCGTTCATGACGATGGCGGCGGGCAGGGACTTGACGTAGCCGGCATACGCTTTCTTTTGCTTATCCGGGACCTCGCTGGTCGATGCATCGCGATAGGCCTTGATGGCGTTCAGGGCGTGCTGGGCGCGGCGCTGGGCCAGGTCGGGCCCGGGGGACGGGGATGTCATGGCTCAACCCTCCCCCACCGCTGCCGCCAGCGGCTGAACCAGGAACCAGCCCTGGCCGACCGTCTCGTTGGCGCCCAGTTGCAGATAGGGCTGCTCGCGAAACAACGCGCCCAGCCCGGCCACCGCCTCATCCCTGCCGGGCACGCGGGACGCCAGCGAAACATGGAACACGGTGTCGGGCGGCAAGGTCTCCTCATACCACAGGTTCTTGGATGTCTTGCGGTCCGGGTCCAGGCTGTTGCGGGCCTGCACGGTCAGCGCATAACGGGCGAACCAGGCGAAATCATCGTCCCCCACTATGGCGATCTGCCCCGCCAGGCGGTTCCGGGCGCCGTCGTCGCCAATCAGCCGGCCTATCGCGGCGACCAAGCCGGCGGGCACGCCGCCGGTGATGGTGAAGCTGCGTTCCTCCAGGAACAAGTCATCACCGGTTTTGCCGGCGGCCAGCACGGGCGGGGCGTCCGGCGCCGGTGGCAGGGTGGGGGCGGCGACACCGGCCGCGTCCAGGCCGGCGCGGCGCAGGTCCCGCGCCAGACGCTCCACCAGATAGGGGCAGGTCAGCCAGCGATAGGCGCCGGTCAGGCTGCGCACCGGCAGCAGCAGCAGGCGGGCGTCGCCCACCATGACGGCGCCGGCGTTGTCTTGCTTGCCGAACCAGTCGTTGACCGTGGCCTCATCCAGGCCCCGGACGCGGACATGGTCACGCAGGCCGCCTTTCACCGAACTGCCGGGAATGACGGGATGGCCGGTGATCTTTTCCCGCTGCACCGGCAGGTCGATGGTGCCGTCGTCCTGGCCGCTGCCGGGGTGGATGGGGGTTTCGGCCAACAGGCCCAGCATCAGCGCCGACATTCCTCGCCTCTTTCCGTCAAACTGTAGGTGCCCAGGGCATAGCGCCCGTAACCGTGGGCCGCGTCATCAATGTCGCCCAGTGTTTCGGCGCCCAGGGTTTCCGGCAGTGTCTCCGGACGCCGCAGCCGCAGGAACCAGCAACTTCCCGCCGGAACGAAGGGCTGTAGGGCCTGGGGGCCGCGCGTCGCGCCACCGCGCCCGTCCCAACCGCCGATGGGCAGGGGATCTCCCAAGCAAGCAGACAGGATGTCACCCTCGTGTTGGGGCAGGGGACCCGGCTTCAACCAATGCTCCGGCGGCCGGGTGGGGGACAGTGCCGTCAAGCAGACCAGGGCGCCATCGCCATCGCGGTTGAATGCGGCGGTTGGCGGGATTGGGGCGGGGGGCTTCGCCAGCGCTTCCACATGGGCATGGCGATGCTCACCCCCCAGGGGAACCCGATCCGCCGCCGTCCAGTCGGCGGGCAGGCCGGATACGGCCATGCCCAGGGCCGTATCCCGCGCCAGGCGCACATGGGCGGCGGCGTAAAGGTTGCCGCGCACGGCGGTGCGCGTTCCTTCCGCCAAGGCCAATCCCACCCGCGCCTCCTTCACCCACAGGTCATCGCGGTGGATGGCTTGCCTTTCCAAGCCGCCCAAATCCCCGCCGTCGAGCACTTGGCGCAGCCCCTCCCCGGTCAGCCACCAATCGGTGGCGGGCCTGACCTCCTTGCCGGTCCAGCCCGGGGGAGGCAAGGCGGGATGCAAGGCGCCCAAATCCGTCGCCACGGCGATGCGTGCGGGGCGCAGCACCGCGAACTTCCACGCCCCCTTCCCGTCGCCAGAGCGGTGTCGGACCAGAAGGTGGCGTGGCGCCGGGTACAGGGGCCTCCACCCGCCCTCCATCCACCGCATCAGCAGCGGCGGGCCGAAGCGCAGGTGGCCGCCGGTCATGCCCGGACCATCGCCCAGCACCCGCGTCAGCGGCGCGTCCCAACCGCTGCGCCCATCCCACCCACGGCCCAGGGCCAAGGCGGCCCGGAGGGCCCCGGTCAGGGTGGATGGATGCGGCGGGAACAGGCTGGTGGCCGACGCCAGCCCGTCGTCCGCTTGCTCGAACGGGCGGCCATCGCGGAAGAACAGGGTGTCCTGTGGGTGCAGCAGATAAAAGCGGGTGTCGCTCATGGCGTCGGCCCTTCCCGATCCGATGCTCCGTACCAGCCGCCATTATCGGCCAGGAATTTGGCGATCAGGGCGGGCGCCAGGGTGAACCCGCCTTTCGCAGGGTGGCAGAGGGCCGTCAGTTGCCGCATCTCCGCCTCCGCCGCGGCTCGGTCATCCGTGCCCCGGCCGCGCAGCCGCTCCGCCAACAACAGGCTGGCCAGGTCCTCCGCGCTCAGGCCGGCGTCGGAACCATCGCGGAACAGGTCGGCCAGCCGTTGCCCCAGATTATGGATGAGGGAGGAGGAGCGTTCGTCATCCTGGGCGAAGTCGACGGTCAGGCGCCTCAGAGCCATGACGGCGTTGCCGGGTTTGTTCCATTTCGTCACCCAGCGCGCGACCTCGCCCGAGGACTTCAGCACCGCCATGGCCAGGCTGTCGCGGTCGTTGGCGACCTTGGCGTCCTGGTCCAGCAACTCCTTGGACAGGTCCAGCACCTGGCCCAGGGGGGTGGTGTAGTGGGCGAAGACCACGCCGCCAGACAGGGTGGGGCCAGGGCAGTCCGCCGCGACAGTCGCCGCCAGGAAGGCCAGGCGCAATTCCTCCGCGACGCCCAGGGCGGTGTGCAGGGGCAGCAACGCCAGCACGTCATCACCGCCCAGATAGAGGGGCAGGCCGAAGCCTTGGTTCAGAATGCCCTGCGCCCCTTGCGTGAACAGGGCCAGGGCCCGGCTGACCTCATCTTTCTTCCCTTGGGCCAGGAGTTTGCCGATGTTATCGCCGTCCATGCGCAGCAGGGCGTAGTGGGGCGAGGCCTTCAGCATCTTGCGCTGGCGCCGGCCGCCTTCCGGCGCCGTGGCCGTCTGCAGCGCGCGCAGTGCCGCCTGCAGATCCGTCACCGCGACCGCCTGCGGACCGGAAAGGTCTTCGTAGCCCCCGCTGTCGCCTTGGCCTTTGCGCCGGTTTCCCCGCAACTCCTCCTGCCGGCGGGCGATGCCCTCCTCAAAGAACAGGGTGCCGTCCAGGGCGAAGAATTTGGGCACCTTTCCGGGCCAGGTGGTGTGCAGGCGGTTCAACTTCCCCGCATTGGTAAGCAGCGGGTCGATGGCCAGCGCGTCGAAGTCGCTGTCGCCGCTATCCAGATCGGTCACGTCCGCCCGTCGCGCGATGGCCACCACCTCGCGTTGGAACGCGTCGGCGGCGGTCAGGCCATCCTGCCCCTGGTTTCCGGAATGTTCGATGGTTTTCAGCAACCAGGGAAGGGCGGCCATGAAGGCGGTTGAGGGGTATTTACGCAGCCGCCTGGCCGTCGTGTGGCCATTCTCCCACCCCTGCTGAACGGGTAGCCAACCGATTTTGCACTGCAAGACGCCTAGCGGCAGCAGCGGGAACAGCCGCTTCACCAGGGCGATGGCGCACAGGCGCTCGCTACGCCCCAGCTCCAGCGAACCGTGGGGCTGTTCCTTCTTATAAATTTCGGCAGAGACGCGGCCGCGCACGGCGTTCCAGAACGCGTCCTGCGCCTTGGCGCCCCCGCGCGCCCGCACATGGCCCGACAGTTCCTGATAGTCGCCCATCATGCCGCAATGGTCTCCGCCCTCCGCCAGGGGAAGATGGTCGGCGAAGCGCCAGTGCCCACGACCGCTGGCGGCATCGGCGTCACCGATGGTCCAGGTCACCCGCCAGAAGCCCTCGATCTGACGGTCCCAGATCTCGCGGGTGCCGTTGCCACCCTCGACACCCTTTAGGAAGGTGTCCCAAACAGCCTTGGCCAAACCCTCCCAAGCATCTTTGACGGCCTCGACGGCGGCTTTCCCCAGCTCTTCCCCATCCAGACCATCCACGTCCACCGTGAACTGGTTCGGCAATGTGGCGACCGCTGGGCCCGGCTGCGGCCCTCCATCGCTCCGCGATGACCTCAGCGCCGCCCACATGACGTCCCCGTCCAAGGCGGGGAAGGTGATGCGCCCGCCCTGCTCGGCCACGGCCGCCATGGCCTTGCCGGTCAGCCAGGACAGCAGGAAGGACCCCGCCCACAGGTCTCGGGTGCGGCGGGCCTGGCGTATGAACCCCTGAACCGGCCCCAGCTTCACCCGCAGCAGCACATCTTGATCAGGCAACGCCCCGCTCATGGATACACCGGCCGCTTGTTGGGGAAGTAGGGGGCGCGACCTTTGCCATCAGGCTGGGGATAGCCGTCGAGCAAGGTGTTCAGCACCTTCCAGTCGACCGTGTACGGGCGGGTCGCATTCCGCTGGTTTATTTTCACTGTCACCAGTGTTTCGCCGTTTTGTTCCCCCGGCAGGAAGCGCGCCGGCAGCAATAGGGCGACACCGATGAACCAATCGGCCGCCAGGGGATGCACATGCAGGAGCAAGGGGCTGGCGCGCCGGTCCATGCCAGGCTGGCTGGGCGCCACCCCGAACCCGTCGCCATAGTTATGAGGGAGGCCAAATATGCTGCGGCGAGGCACGAAGTCCGGTGTCCTGAATCTGGGATCGGAATTTTTCCTGAACCAATCGTGGTCGTCTTGGAAGTTCTTCTCGCTGGGCTGGTCGTTGACCAGCGGGCCGCTATCACTGTGTTTTTTGGTGTGCCCCCAGGAGCGGTAGCGCTGCATCGCCTTGCCCATGGTGTCGAGGACTGACAGGGCATTCCCGTCGTCCGGCACCACCACCTCGACGCGGCTGTCCCGACCAACGGCGGTGTAGGGGGGCAGGGGGTCGTGGGCGTGTTTCGGCAGCTGTTTCTTGACGGCGACGATGTAGTCCTCGACCGTGGTGGGGCGCGTGAATGTCTCGGACCCACTGCCTTCAAGGGCATGCAGGGCGATGCTGCCCCAGCCCCGCCGGGCCCGGCTGCCCAGTCCCCCGACCAAGCCGAACAAGCACAGCGCGCGTTCGAACAGGGCGATGGCGCTGTCATAGTCCGCCTGGGTATAGCCGCTTTTTTTCAAGGTCCCCGGGAACCGTCAGGCGGAACCGCGCCTGAAAACCCTGTCCCGCCGCAATACAGGGGCGGCTCAATTTTCCTTCCGTGGCGCCAAAAGCGCCGATCAAGCCATACCCCAGATAGCGCGCGCTAGGACCGACGGTGGTTTTGCCTTTGTGGCCGGCTAGAAGCACCTCGCCCCCCCGCACCCCTTTCAGCTCGGTTTTGCGCGGGTCCACCACAATGGATAGCGCGGCCTGACGGCTGTCCCGGCGGCTGCCGGCGTGACCAAACAGCAGTGTTTCCAACCGTCGCACGCGCCCCAGCCGGGCCAGGCGCGCCCCATCGTTCACCGGCGCCGTGCCGTCGACCTCGGCCCATGCCAACGCCCGCCACCAAAAACGCAAGGCGCCGCGCAGGCTGGTGGCGCGGATCTCCGCCTTGTCCTGGCGCGCCCCGGACAGGAACAGCGAGGTGACGATGGCGAAGGTCGCAGTTAGAACGCGGGTGTCAGGCATGCCGATCTTCTAAAGGTAAGGTCGCGTCGGGCGTGGCCAAGGCAACCTTAAGGGCGCGGATCGGCATTTTCCACCCGCAAATTACCCGTCTCGATCTCGGTTGTGGGCGGGCCGCTTATGCACGCGCTGGGCCTGGTGCCACGAAGAGCCCGCTCCGTTCGCCAAAACTTCCGGCGCTGGTCGCCTTTCCCCGGCCATTACAGCCGGGGAAAGGTGATCCTGCCGCCCACGGACATCAGCACCATCTATGAGCTGTTTCAATGAGGCCCCGGCCATTACAGCCGGGGAAAACCCGCACGTCGATAGCCCCACCACACGCGCTTATTTCGTTTCAATGAGGCCCCGGCCATTACAGCCGGGGAAATGGATGCGCCGGCTGGTATCCAGATGGACGCCATGCAGTTTCAATGAGGCCCCGGCCATTACAGCCGGGGAAAGACGCCGGCTACCAGGTGATCGGCCAGCTCGAGCACACGTTTCAATGAGGCCCCGGCCATTACAGCTGGGGAAAGATGGAGATCTGCACGATCTGGTGCATGGGGATCTTCGTTTCAATGAGGCCTTGGCCATTACAGCCGGGAAAACCGCTTGGGATCGGCGCGGCAGATGATGACTGGGTGACGTTTCAATGAGGCCCCGGCCATTACAGCCGGGGAAAGCGGTTCATGGCTGGAAAGCCCGCGCTACAGGCGATATTTGCTGGTTTCAATGAGGCCCCGGCCATTACAGCCGGGGAAAGGCCCCCCGAGGAGGCCCTTGATTCATAACAGGAATTTCGGCTGATTTCGAGCGGGTCTGACTCAACCCCGTTTTCACCCACCGCCCAAGGGTGACTTCAGATGCACGATGGTCAAGAACCGAAGGCGGATCAAGGCTTTGCCGGGATTCGAGCGGGTCCCGGGTTTTCGCGGGTGTCGGACCGCTCGCGCCCCCACTCGGCAGTTCACCGCTTCCCCGTGAGGATCGTACCACGTTGTAGATAACTGCCCCAGAGCTACCTTGATGAAGCCCATTTTGGTATGGGGGCGGCAAATTTATATCCTCGTAATAGGCGTTCCCAATTCTCACAATACAATTTTATAATGTACCTATGTTCCCTCCAAGGGCCAGGAAATCGTCCTTAAATTCTTCCTGATATAGTAGTTCACTCAATCTCTGTGCGAATTCGGCATAGGTTGCGGTGATAACGGCCTGAAGATTTACATCATAGCGCCTTTCCAGATCTTCAACGGTAACCAGCAGGTCGCCGGGAACCGCGCTGGCGCCATGGATCGAGCATACGGCCGCCATTACCGTATCGACCTCCGTGCCGAAGGCTTGCGCTGCATAGCTTCTGCCGACTAGGCGCAGGCAGCGTAGGTCCCGGATCGTTTGCCTGGTCTTTCCGGCATCCGTTCGCGCCAAGCCCCGCTTGATCTCTATGAAGTCGATGGCTCTGCGATTTGTGTCGAGTAGGACCAGATCGGGTGTGATTTTGCGACCGACATCCGGCTCGTAATGGAAATGGGAGGAGCGAAGTGCTTCCTGGCTGGCGCCGCTGCCGATGATCTGGTCAACCACCGGGGGAATGTGCACCCCCGGGTTACGGACAACCGTCAGATGGGGATTCTCGTTCAGCGCCGCGCCGATGGCCGCTTCCAGAATCCGCCCGTCGGCCCGAACCGCGGAAGTCAAAATCCCGTATCGCTGGCGATATTGGCTTGGGACAATTGGATCAGGCTGCACTTCCAATTGCTGCAGTCGCGCCATGGTCTGATTGATAAGCTTGGATACCGTCGATGGGATCAACGGCGATAATTCCGTGTGCATGAGTCACCTCAGGGTGGCAACGGCTGCGTTTCAGGATCGAGGAGGGCGGTTTTAATGCCTTGCCTGTCGGTCGGCTTCGAGTGAAGGCATGTTCGCGGCGGCTACGACCTCTGCCGCCGAAATCGTCTCCCTCGTCAATAGAAGTTGGGCGACGGCGGAAACCGCGTGCTGCCGGTTACGGAGGAGTGTGCGCACCTCTGCGTACTGAGTCTCCAGCAGCATCTCGACCTTCGAGGCGAGTTTGGGGAAGGCAGTCAGAAATTGCGGCAGCGTGCGCGCCGTCACCTGACCCAGCCAAGTCAACTGTCCGCCGAGCCCGTCACTGCCGTGCATTTGCGCGGCCAGCAGAGTGGCGGCTGCCAGGTCACAGTCAGCGTTACCGCCGGCGCCGGCGGATGGCTCCCCAAGAAGGAGCTCCTCCGCGGCACGGCCAGCCAAATGTACCTGCATCAGAGCCAAAATATCGTTGGCACGCCAGGTCCAGTTAGCCAGGCGGTAGCTCACTTGCCCCAGCGTTGTGGGAGTATTCCGGATTGTCGCGGAAACCAGGGTTCCTGGTCGCAAAATCGTTGCGGCGACTGCGTGGCCGGCCTCGTGGATGGCTGTCCGTTGACGAAGCTCCAACGGCTGAGGGTTGGCTGGTCGAATCCCAACCTCCAAATCCTCCCGCTTCATCGGCCTGCCCGCCTGGCGCGCTCTGCGCTTGGCCCCGCGGACGATTTGCGCGCAGTCGGCGCCGTTGGCTCCCTCGATCAGCGCCGCGAATTGGGCCAGGTCCACGCCCCGCAAATTATCTTGGCCCAGGTGAAAGCGGAGGATACCAGCCAACGCCGCCCTATCGGGCAAGGGAATATGGATCACGCGCTCGAAACGGCCGGCGCGGATGAGTGCAGGATCGAGCAATTCAGCAAAATTGCAGGCGCCAACCACAACGACGCCAGCTCGCCCTTGGGTGCCGTCCAGGTGTTCGAGAAAGGCGTTCATGATTTGGTGGTGGTAGGTGCGGTTGCTGGATTCCTCCAGGTGCCTGCTTGAGAAGCTGTCCAACTCGTCCACGGCCAAAATGCACGGTGCTGCCTGCCTGGCTTCCATGAAGGTGGCGGCCATCGCCCTCAGCATGTTCCCCTGATGCCCAGCGGCCTGCCAGGCGGCATGCGAAGCGGTGATCAAGGGGACCTCGCATGTTGCCGCGAGGGCACGGAGGAATTGGGTTTTCCCGACGCCTGGAGGCCCGGCGATGACACAACCCGTGTCTACGTCGGCCCAAGGCAGCTTTCCGGCCCGGAAGGCGGCCAAGTCATGGCGGAGGACTTCTCCCCACGTCACCGCCTCATTCATCCCATGCAGGTCCGCCAACCGCGGTCCAGGGCGCGAAATCCGGCCTCGCGCCTTGGCCATGCGTTCCAGGCGCCCTAACCATTCCTCCGGTGACAGCGCGGGGCGGGCCGCCAGCTTTAGATCCAAAGCCGTCAGAACCTTGCACACGTCGTCGGGCAGGAACCGGACCGAGGGTTCGCGCGCATAAAGCAAAATGGAATTCGCCAACGTCATGCCCGTCAGCGGCGGTAAGGTGAGCCGGTAATCGGCCGCCGCGAAGAAGCGCGGCGGCAAGTCGGTCTCGCTCGCCGCGCTGATGACTACACTGCGTCCTTGGGAGATGTGGTCAGCCGCGGACTCTTCGATAGCATCGAGACTGAGGCCGGGCGCTGTCCCATCCCGCATAGTGACAATCCATGCGTCGATGGTGCGGTCCTTCGCTTTGTCGAGGTCAGCCCAGTCCGGGGCCTCGTTGAGGTAGCCACCGATGTTCGGGGCCAGGTCACCCTCATCGTCCGCAAACGCCATATCGATAAGGGGCGCATCGTCCGATGGGCTGGGAATTATGGACGGGTCGCCCCAGGCGACAGCCGCCATCGCGGCGTTGATCACGTGCTGCACCGCGGCCAGCCAACTGGGGTCCTGCACCAGAATGGTCAGCGTGACGCCGCCCCTTCGAATGGCAGCCGCAAGGCCGCGCGACGTTTCGAATGCCTCCTGCAGCAGAACGCGGGCGGCCACCTCGTCAAAGCTGAGGTGTGGTTCAGGCACCTTGGGCGTGAACTTTTCATGCAGGCGTTTCATTCCTTTAGCAGGCATGACTTCTCCTTTGCGGCGCTGCGGGCGCGCGCCGGCGACTGAAAGTGGGGGAAGGGGGGATAATGACTCTGGCTGACCAAGCGGCCACAATGGGCAGCTACATGGAGGCGTAGGGCGTGTGATCAGCAGGTATTATGAAAAGACGGGCCTTTCCAAGAGAGCGTCCGTCACGAGCGCACTGAATGCGTCTTCGTCTTCAGCATGAGTGCCACGGATGGCGGAGATTCTGGATGGTCGGGGGGAAAGGCATGAGGATGTCGACTAAACCATTGCAGGCCTCTCATTCAATAAGACATGTCTTTTAATAAGACAGGTCTAATGCGTGGTCAAGCCCCCTTCTTGCTTGCCGCTGGAATTTCGGTAAGGTGCGCGTCGCGAGGTACGGGGGAATTTGGATGGCGCGACCGAAAAAGGATGGGATTGCCGAGGCTTCTCAGTTGCTCAAAGAGGCTTTGGCCGATGATCGGCTCCCCGAGGAGGCTCGGGCGCGAATTTCCCTGGCCCATGAAATATTGGCCGCCAAGGTCGCCGGTGCCATGTCCAGAGATGAGTTCATAGCCCTCAGGAAAAGCCTGGGGCGAACCCAGGAAGACCTCGCCCATGATTTGGGTAAGCGCGTGCGCCAGATCGCGCGTTACGAGAGCGGGGAGGTGCCAATACCGGCACCGGTCGCGCAAGTTCTGAGAGAACTCGCCGAAAAACGATAGCGGCGCGTTGCCAGCCTAACCCGACGAAGGGCGGTCGCCTGAAGATTTTGTAAGCGGCGGCCGTAAGCTGATTCCGGTGAGGCGGCGTCTCCGTACTGCTCACCATGGGTCTTGGTTCCCCGGCAAGGGAATTTAGTATTTGGGTGAGCGTTACTTCGGCGAAGCTGTCGTACGAACGATCAGATCCGCCAACACCGCGCGGGGGTCGGCGCCCAGCGCCTGAGCGACGTCCAAAAATTCAACGACATCAAGTCGGCGTTCGCCGCCCTCGTATTTAGCTACGAACGACTGAGGGCGTCCAAGCCGCGTGGCCACATCGGTTTGGGTCAAGCCTCGCGATTTCCGCAGTTCTATCAAGAGGTTCTGCAGGTGCTGCTGCCGAGGGGATCTTAGGGTTTTGAACATGGAAGCCGGCAGGTTATGACGCCGGTCCTCGGATAATCCTGATTGCGGATTATCCCATAATCGGATAACCTGCCGTTAAAGATGTAGCGCGGACCCTTGACCCGCGAACCACTCTCATCCAGCTCTTTTCTTAGATGGAGGGCGGCAATTTGGCCGTGTCCAGATGTCATGCATGATCTTGACCAGATTCGTTCGATTATCGATAGGCGCCGGTTCATGACGGCGTCTGCGGCCGCCGCCGGATTGACGGTGGTTGCCGCAGCGGCGCCAGTTATGGCGAATGGGACGATAAACCCCGAGAAGCCCAAGAACAGCGCAGAGTTGCTGGCGCTGTTGGATGATACGGCTTGGGTGCCAGTCGGTCCTCAAAACGCGAGGCACGTTTATGTACTGGGCGCACCCTGGTGCCCCCACTGTAAGAATCTTTATTTCGAGGCAAAGAAGGTCGAGCAGCTTATTCAGTTTAGGTGGGTGCCGGGATTTACCAACAGCATGTGGGCGCAACAGGTCAATCAACTGACAGCGGGAACGCGTGACGCCCGTATATTGGAACAGGTTTATAGCAAGCAGCGGTTGGCTGATGAGATTCCGCAAGGAGCGGACTGGGCCCTCAAGTGGAATGAAGACATCATCAACATCGTCGAGCTGGGAAAACCTGAGGCAGGTGTGACGCCTGTTATCTACATTCCGCTTGGTGCCGAGTTCCGCCGGATCGCGGGTGAGCAGAGTGCGGCTGATTTCATGAATCTCGCCCCAAACATTGCTCCGAGGCCGGCGTCGATGGTCATCACTCCTCGAGCGAGCATGGTCGCCGGATTGGTATCAAAGAGTTGGGTAGTTGATCGGAGCCTGAGCCTGACCCCTGTGTCCGATACGACGCCCGTTCCCATGAGGGTCGCTCCCCTTGCCGATGCACCGATATTTTTCAATCTGCCGGCTGACAAGGCGCTGAATGTCAAGGCGGCGTTAATCACCCTAAACGGCGAGAGATGGGTCTATCTGCCCTTATTGGGGGACGGTTTCAGTGAGCGTGGCGGCTGGTGCCCCGCTGATCAGTTATGCGTGAACGATGGTAACAAAACCCGCGTCACGTTCTGAGCGCCTTTGCGGGTGGTAAGCGATATATTAAGGAACTGAGATGAAAAGAATTTCAGGACGCCTCTCCATGCTTGGTGAGCACTTTTCCACAACCTATCAATGCAACTATACCCTCATAAAAATAGGAGAAAACATCCTTCAGAAGCCCATAGTTCCGTTGAGTATTAACAATTTTCTCGATGTCCATGATGGTGGAGACACTAATATTTATTACATAAAGCTATTTTTCACCAACCCGATTTTTGTTGGTATTGAAACGCCATATGGAGATAAATATTGCACAAAAAGAAACATCCTCATGTCATTATTTTTGCTGCTCGGAAGCATTTTCCTGGTCCCATTCTTGGGATTTGGGCTTCTGTTTTTACCATCTGCCTTCAGTTCTCTGGCTATAGATTGCGCGGCGGCAGAGCTGCGGGGAAAGGGCTTCCAGCCCATTAAGTGAAGGCTCGTCAGCTGGGGTGCGTATTCGCGGGGAAGGGCCGCCCTCACTCATCGCCGACGCCGCTCGCGATGCTGAGACCGCAGATGCATAGGTTGAACGAAGGGTGGAGCTCCGTTGCGGGGCCAGTACGCCAACCGTTCCCTAAAATATGGGCGGGGGTGGGAATGGCGGCGCAACCTTGGGTTTTTCGACCTTGATGACCGGTACCGGTGTCTGTCGGAGTCTGGGGACTCGCTCCTGAAGTTGTCGGCGCTGATTGATTTCGAGGTTTTCCGGCCTCGGTTGGAGACGGCGTTGCGGCCAGATGGCCATCATGTTCGGTGAGCGGTTCTCAAAGGCGATGAAAGCCTGAAGCGGAAAGTCAGTTTGGGGTAGGGTCCCGATCGGCGCCAATCAGAACCGTACCTCCCGTCGCAGTCTTTAACTGTTTCAGTACGTTGCCCACCTTTGCCCAGGGGCTCATTCTGGCGCCGGTTCACAGCCCAGACCGAGCAAGACTGGATGCTCGGACGTGGATAGGTCTTTCGGCGTCAGGGGGCGGCTGAGAGGCGGTCAGGAGGAGATGGTCAAAATGCGGGATATCGGCAGTCGATTGCGCGATGAGATGCCCACAAACATCCACCGCTCGCC
This sequence comes from Nitrospirillum amazonense, assembly GCF_007828045.1. GTDB lineage: Bacteria > Pseudomonadota > Alphaproteobacteria > Azospirillales > Azospirillaceae > Nitrospirillum > Nitrospirillum amazonense_C. Next base: position 17,175 of record NZ_VITN01000036.1, read on the forward strand.
AAGCAATCGAGATCATTTGAGTATACGGCTATTCCGCGCGAATAACGTCGAGTCTGACGTCTTTAACCTTTGCTCTCGGCGACTTTGCCCAGATTCCCCCCCAACAGGCCGATGCCCAATATGCCAGTGAAGTGAGGGCGGCGTTTCTTCTTGAAGCCGGAAGCGAAGCAAGCGCGGCGATGAGCATCCACTCTCCAAGTCACGCGGTTGTCGAAATCCAGACGAGGTTATAATCTCAACACATGACCGATAAGGGGCGCAGGGCTCTCATCACAAATTCCATCAAGGCACAAATTATCGACTGGTGCTTTCTCGATTCGATACGTTTCAATCTACGGATTAAGGGGCCACCCGAACTCTGAACTCGACGGCGACCAACGAGGTCACGTCCCGCCGAGTTCTCTAATCAGAACTGTCAATGCCCATGTGGGGTGATTGCCCATGGGGAGACATCGCCGCCGGGCTCACGGTTCTCTTCGTGGTCGCTGAGCACCACACCAGCCTTGGATGGCTGGAGCGGGTCAACGTGGTCTCCGCCATTCCTTTGCAGACGGTAGGCGCGGGAACGACCTTGCTCTGGCCTTCGTCCCGGCGGGGACGAACCCTTGTGGCTGACCTGTTCCGGGGCGGTCAGGCGACCGCGTCTGGTTCTGGCATCCACCGGAACTCCGATCCATCGCACCACATGCTGTGCAGAATGACGGCCAGTTTGCGGGCGACGGCGACTTTGGCCTTTTTGAAGCCCGAACGCTTGGCGATGCGCAGCCCCCAGGTCTGAAGTGCGGAGGGCTTCTTGATCCGGGTGAGGAGCACGTTGGGCCGCTTCATAGAGATGGGGCCAGACCTCCTGGTCCCCGCATTTCGAGAGGAGAGATCGATCTCCCCTGACGTGTAGCGCCGCGGGGTCAGGCCCAAATAGGCCCCGACGCTGCTGGATCGGGCGAAGCGGGCGGGCCATACGTTCACACACATGCTCAAGCCACGCCCACGTAACCGTGGGCGTGGCTTGGCCTTGTCTGGGCGATCCGCCGCTGTTATGAGAATAACTCTCGTTATCGATATTAAATTCTCTGGTTCAGAATAGGCGAAAACAATGGGGCAGATGGGAAATCGGACGCTGCTAGGCGGTATCCGCCTGGTCGCATTGACCTGTGGGGTGGGGGCTGGAACCGGGGCCTGGGCCGCTGAGGCGGAGAGGGCCGGCGACGACAACACCATCGTCATCACCGGGCAGCGCATCGGGGATATGACGGCGGCCAAGACCGATACGCCGCTGCTGGTCACGCCGCAGGCCATTTCCGTCATCGAACGCCAGCAGATCGATATCCAAAACGTCCAAACCGTGACGCAGGCATTGCGCTATATCCCCGGCGTCCTGAGTGAGTTGGGCGGGTCCGACAACCGCATCGAGACCAACCAGTTCCTGATCCGCGGTTTCGCCGCCAATGAGTATCTGGATGGCTTGAGGTTGCAGGCGGGCACCTGGGCCACGCCGCAGTTCGATCCCTATGCCCTGGACCGCATCGATGCCCTGAAGGGCCCCGCTTCCGTCCTGTATGGGCAGGCGTCGCCGGGCGGCTTGGTGGCGCTGACCAGCCGCCGGCCGTCCGTGACCACCGGAGGCGAGGTCCTCTTCCAGACCGGCAGCTATGGCCGTGTGCAAGGGGCGGGCGATGTGACGGGGGCGCTAACGGACGACGGTGCCCTTTCCTATCGCCTGACCGGCCTGGTGCGCGACACCGAAACCCAGGTGGACCACACCAAGTATCGGAAGTGGTTTATCGCGCCGGCGCTCACTTGGCAGCCGGACGTCGACACCACCCTGACCTTGCTGACCAACTATCAGGAAGAGCCCGCCGCCGGCTTCTATAACCAGATTCCCAGCCGGGGCACCGCGCAACCCAACCGCTACGGCAGTATCCCCACTTCCTTTTATGGCGGGGAGCCGGACTTTGACCATATGAACCGCACGCAAAAGTCCGCTGGTTACGCGCTCACCCGCCATCTGGGGGACACCTGGACCGTGCGTCAGAACCTGCGTTATATGCACATCGATACCGATTACCGGGCTGTGACGTTCGAAGCGTTGAACGCTGATGACCGCACCCTGGTCCGGTCGCCTTACGTGACCAACGAGGCGCTGGACACCTTCGCCGTCGACACCCAGGTGCAAGGCAATCTGACCACCGGTGCCTTGAAGCACACGCTGCTGGTCGGCGTCGACTATCAGAATTCCCGCTGGGACCATGTCGCGGCGTACAGCTATGGCGCCGCGCCCATGCTGGACTGGCTGAACCCTGTCTATGGCAAGCCGGTGCCGGCACCCACCGTCATCCAGAACGGCCTGCAGAGCCAAAACCAGACGGGCGTTTACGCCCAGGACCAGATCGCGCTGGGCGGCCTCAACATCGTCCTGGGCGGACGCGAGGACTGGTTTGACAGCGACGCGCGGAACCGCCTGGCCAACAACAGCACCAGCACCCTGTCCGATCGCACCTTCACCGGACGGGCAGGCTTGGTCTATCTGTTCGACAATGGCGTCGCCCCCTACGTCAACTATGCCACTTCTTTCCAGCCCTCGACCGGCGTCACCTTCGACGGCGGGCAATTCCAACCCACGGAAGGAGAGCAGTTCGAGGCGGGCGTGAAGTACCAGCCGCTCAACTTCCCCGGCTTCGTCACCGCGGCCATCTATCAGCTGACCCAGACCAACGTGACCACGGCCGATCCGGTGCATACCGGCTTCAGCAGCCAGGCCGGCGAGATCCAGGCCAAGGGTGTGGAGGTGGACGGCCACCTGACACCCATCGCCGGGCTGAACCTGCAAGCTTCCTACGCCTATATCGATGACGAGATCACCCAGTACACGGGCGCCCTACGGGGCAAAACCCTACCCGGCATCGCCAAGCATACGGCCACCTTATGGGCGGACTATGCGCCGGCGGACGGTGCGCTGGCCGGCCTGACCATGGGCGGCGGCGTTCGTTATGTCGGGCCTTCCTTCGGCAACTACGCCAACGCCTATCAGGTCGATGGCGTCACGCTGGTGGACGCCGTGCTGGGATATGACTTTGCCCATCTGTCGTCCGGCTTGGCCGGCTGGTCCGTGCAGTTGAACGCCAGCAACCTGTTCGACCGCACCTATGTCGCCAGCTGCGGCAACCTGGGCTGCTACTACGGTATCCGGCGCACCTTTATTTCCAACCTGCGATACGCCTGGTGAGACGGCTATGACGGCGGCAACCCTGCGGTACTGGCGCTGGGTCCACAAATGGTCCAGCCTGGTCTGTACTCTCTTCCTGCTGGTGCTGTGTCTCAGCGGCCTACCGCTGATCTTCGAGGACGAATTGGAAGACCTGTTGTCGCCGCTGCCTCGTGCGGCGGTGACGGCAGCTGATCACGACCTGGACCTGGACGCGGCCTTGGCCCAGGGATTGGAAAAGCATGCCGGGATGGTGCCCATGTCGCTGACCTGGCCGGCGGGGACGGAGCATCTGCTCTATCTGTGGACGGCACCGCGCCCCCAAGCCACCCCAGATGGCTTTCGCCTGACCATTATGGATCTGCGCGACGGCGCCGTACTGGCTGAGCCGCCGATCCGTCGCCGACCCACTGTCATCATCCGTACCCTGCATGCCGAGCTTTTCGCCGGCCTGCCCGGGTCGTTGCTTCTGTGCGCCATGGGCCTGCTTTTCCTGGCGGCCGTCGTGTCCGGTGTGGTGCTGTACGCCCCCTTCATGCGGCGCATGGCCTTTGGCACCATCCGGCGGGAGGGTGCCCGCCGAACGCGATGGCTGGATATCCACAACCTGGTGGGCATTGTCATCCTGGTGTGGACGGTGGTGGTCGGTGCCACGGGCGTGGCCAACACCCTGGCCCAACCTCTGTTCCGCCTATGGCAGGTAGATCAGCTGAGCGCCATGATCCGTCCTTGGGCCGGAAAGCCCATACCGGACCGAGTGGTCAGTGTCGGCGCCGCCGTGGCCGCCGCGTGGAAGGCGTTGCCGGCGGCTCGCCCGGAAAGCGTGGCCTATCCCTATTCCCGCTTCGGCAGCCCGCACCATTACATCGTGTGGATGCGGGGTGACGAGCCGCTGACCGCCCGGTTGGAAACCCCGGTGCTGGTGGATGCGGTCAGCGGCGAGGTGGCGGAGGTCCGGCCCTTGCCCTGGTACCTGCGGGCGCTGGAAATCTCGCGCCCCCTGCATTTCGGGGATTACGGTGGAGTGCCCTTGAAGATCATCTGGGCCCTAATGGATTTGGCCACCATCACCGTGCTGGGCAGCGGCCTTTATCTGTGGTCGGCCAAGCGAACGCCGGCACGGCGAAGTGGCGCCCGGACGACTGGCGCCCGGGTCGACCCCGTGGAGTGACAGGCATGGAAAGGTCCCAAAAGATTTGGCACTGGCCCGCGGTACTGGCGATTTCGACCATTATCGGCCTGTTGTCCGCGCTGTTGGGCCAGGAGGGGATATGGTGGATTCTATCCTGGATAAGCCTGGCGGCCCCCTTGGGCGTCATTGTCTGGAAAGGGCGTGTCCTATGGTTCACAGGGCAGGCCCGCTGACTCTCCTGCCTCAGCTTTAAATTGGAATAGGGACGATCCTATGTGGGGCGGATCCCTCCCACACCAGTTGGCACAGCCTTCTATCTGTCAGCCGGAGAATCCCCAAACCGCAAAAAATCGTTGATTCATTTATTTATCAACAGACCCTTAGCTCTCCTCGCTTCGACGGACCAGGGCCGCCGAGCGGGCAGGGTTACGGCGCCGACTGATCCCAACGCGCGACAGGCATAAGCCTCTCGACGAGCACGTCGACCACTACACGGACCTTGGGCGCGAGATCGCGGGAGCGTGGCCAGATCGCGGATATGGCGCCGTCCTCCACCGGCGTTGCGATCCCCACGACCTCAAGTCGTCCGCTGCGCAACTCGGCTTCGGCAAGCCAGGTTGAGAGATAGGCTATGCCGAGACCGGCGAGTGTGGCGTCCCGTAATGCTTCGCCATGGCTTATCGTGTAGCGCGGTCGGATCGAGATCTCGCTGACCTGCCCGTCGCTCTTGCAGAAGCGCCAGGGGAGGGGGCGTCCATCCTTGGCGAAGGCCAAGCAGTCGTGATCCGCCAGTTCCGACGCGGATCGGGGCCTCCCCCTGTGGTTCAGATAATCCGGTGACGCGCAGATGACGGAGCGTTGCGCGCCGATGCGACGCCCGATCACGCTGGCATGATTGCCGGGAGGACCGAGGCGTATAGCGAGATCGACCCCTTCCTCGACCAGATCCACCAGACGGTCCGTGAAGCTGACGTCCAGCTCCAGCTCCGGGTTTTGCGCCGCGATTTCCGCGAGGATCGGCATGATGCACAGCCGGCCGAAAGAGACCGGCAGATTTACCCGCAACAGGCCGGAGACGGATCGCTTTCGCGCGGCAAGCAGCGTCTCCGCCGCATTGAGTTCATCGAGGACCCTGAGGCAGCTTTGAAAATAAGCCTGCCCCTCCACCGTCAGGTTCAGCCGGCGCGTCGTGCGCGCGAGCAGTTGGACGCCGAGGCGATCTTCCAGACGGGCGACGCTCTTGCCGACAGCGGACTTCGACACGCCCATGCGCGCCGCTGCGGCGGTGAAGCTGCCGCTCTCGACCGTATGCACGAAGGCCGAGATGCCCTGGAGTTGGGAGTGAAGGTTCAGTGCCATCGATTGAAGACCAAATGGAGGAAATGTTAAGATCATATAGCGCAACTTGGTCCATATGATCGTCGATATGATCGCCCCGAAACATCGGAGGCGGTCATGAGTGACAGAATGAAGCGCTGGCAGTTGCCGGCATTTGGACGACGCAATCTCGAATTCGTGGATGTGCCGGTGCCCGCACCGGGTGCGCGGGAAATGCTCGTCCGGGTCGCCGCCGTCTCGCTCAACTATCGCGACAAGCTTGTCGTGGAGGGAGAACTTCTCCCCGATCTGCCCGCCATGCCGTTCGTTCCCGTTTCCGACATGGTCGGCGAGGTCGTGGCGGTCGGTCCAAGCGTCTCGCGCTTCGTGCCAGGCGACCGTGTGCTGGGAAACTTCTGGACCCAATGGATCGACGGTGCGCCGCCGCCCGAGATGGCGCGGCACGGGCAATCGCTGGGCGGGCCGCTGCCCGGCATGCTGAGCGAATACGTCGTTCTGCATGAGAACGTCGCCGTGGCCGCACCTGTCTCTCTGACGGACGAAGAGGCGTCGACCCTGCCAATCGCCGCATTGACCGCCTGGTTCGCGCTCGCCGAAACGGGGCCGGTCAAACCCGGCGATACCGTGCTGGTTCAGGGCACGGGCGGCGTAGCTCTATTCGGGATGCAGTTTGCTCAGGCCCTCGGCGCCCAAACGATCGTCACATCCCGAAGCGCCGAGAAGCTTGAGCGGGTAAGGGCGCTGGGGGCTTCCGCCTCGATCAACACCCGCGCGATGCCCGACTGGTCGCGGGTCGCCTGCGAGCTAACCGGCTCGCGGGGTGTCGACCATATCCTAGAGACGATCGGGGGCGATAACCTGATCCGTTCGATGGACGCTCTGGCCGCGGGGGGGCGCATCGCGCTGATCGGCTTCCTGGATGGACAGACCCTTCAATTGCCTGCCGTGCCGATCATGCTGAAGCGCTCGATCCTTCAGGGTATTTCGGTCGGTCATCGCCGCGCGTTCGAGACCATGAACCACGAGATCGACCGCCATCGCATCAAGCCCGTCATCGACACGGTCTATCCGATCGGGGATGCCCCCGCCGCTTTCGATCACCTGGAGCGGGGGCCATTCGGCAAAGTGGTGATCCGGCTCGCGCACAACTAATCGGCATGAACCGGCATCTACGATGAAGCTCTATTTTTTAGTAATGCTATGCCCTGCATTATGCGGAAGGTGCCAATAGGCGATGGTCGGCAATAAGGTAAGTAATGCCGTGAGCGAAAATGCCCAATGGAAATCAGTGATCTCGAAGGGTTGATTGTCCGTTAAAATCTCGCCTGGGTGCAAAGCGGTCGCTAGGTGCAAGCACACGGCACCGAAGGCGATGCCCAAGCCGGTCGTCATCTGCTGCATCGTGCTCCACAATGTGCTGGCAGAACTTTTCAAATCCTCCGAGATGTCAGCGTAACTCAAGGTCGTCATCGTCGAGAGCTGCAACGAGCGAGACAGCCCATAGATAAAAAGCATCAGGAACAGCGCTGGTCTCGGTGTCGATGGCGTCAGCCACGCAAAGGCCAGAATGGTCAAGGCTACGGCCGTGCCATTGGCAATTGCAACAGCGCGGAAGCCGAAGCGTCTCATGATTGGCGTGGTAACGGCTTTCATACCAAGATTGCCGATAGCCGCGACCAGCAACAGCAAACCGGAATGAAAGGCCGAGAGGCCGAAGCCGATCTGAAACAGCAACGGCAACAGGTAGGGCACGGCCTCAATCCCCGCCCTCGCAAAGCCGCCCCACCAAACGGAGGTGGTATAAGTCTGTACGCGAAACACTGCCAGATTGAGGATGGGGTGAGTGGTTTTTTGAAGATGAAGGATGGCGACAAGACCGGCAACGATCCCGGCGCCGATGATCCCGCCTGCCAGCACAAGGCTCGTATCCTGACGGCTTGCCAATTCCAGCCCATAGAGCAGCAAGACGAGAGATGCGCTGCTCAGCAGAAACCCTTTGACATCGAGCCTCCGTACATCCTGACCGGGCTGATTGGGAACGAAGACGGTAATGGCCGCAAACGCAGCCGCGGAAAATGGCACATTGAGAAAAAACACCCAGTGCCAGGACGCATAGGTGGTGATGAGGCCGCCCACGGTCGGGCCGACAACTGGGGCGATGATCGCGGGCCATGTGATGGTCGAGATCGCGCGCAGCATATGCACTTGATCCGTATTGCGCGCGACGATCATGCGACCCATCGGCACCATCATGGCCCCGCCGGCACCCTGCAACACGCGCGCTGTCGTAAAGGCAAGCACGCTGTCTGCCGATCCACACAGGACGGAGGCGATCGTGAAAATGATGACCGCGCTGCCGAACACCGTTCGGGTGCCATGCCGGTCCGCGATCCAACCGCTGATCGGAATGAGCACAGCCAGCGTGAGCATATAAGCCGTCATGCCCAGGCTGACTTCGTTGGGGCCGACATGGAAGGATCGCGCCATCTGCGGCAGAGCCGTAGCGATGATCGTCGTATCCAGACTTTCCATGAAATAGGTCGCTGCTACGATAAAAGGGAGAACAATACTGTTCTTCCCCACGCCTCGGGTGGCTGATGTTTTTTGCATGCTGGTGGATCTTCAGTGGCCGGGACGTTGTGTCTTCGGGCCACGATTATCGCTCCGCCTGATCGCCACAATGCGGAAGTTCCGCATGCAGACTTCGGCTGGCCCGAAGTCTGGGCATTTGGTATGAATCACAACATGCGTTTTGATTTCGTCGATCTTCGCCTGTTTTTGGCCGTGGTGGATGCCGGCAGCATCACCCATGGCGCAGTAGCAGTTGGCCTTTCCCTGCCGGCTGCCAGTGAACGCCTGCGTGCCATGGAGACCACGAGCGGGGTCAAACTTCTGGAGCGAGGCCGGCGCGGCGTATCCCCCACCAATGCTGGCGAGGCACTGGCGCATCACGCTGCGCTGGTTCAGCGTCAAATGATGCAGATGCAAGGCGAACTCGATGAGCATGCCAAAGGACTGAGGACCATCATTCGGCTCATGGCGCCCACCGCCGCGATCACCGAGTTCTTACCCGCACGGCTTGCGCCCTGGATGGCGGCGAACCCTCATACCGACGTTGATCTGAAGGAGCGGCAGAGTTCGGAGATAGTGAGGGCACTCTCAACCGGATTGGCGGAGATCGGCATCATCTCCGATACGGTCAGCACCGATGGCCTGCGGCTACGCCCCTTCGCGGTTGACCAACTGGTCGTCGTGGCACCTTCCGACCATCCGCTAGCAGGTCGGAAGGAAGTTCTTTTTGCCGACATCGTGCATGAGAACTTTATCGGTCTGTCAGAAGGCGCCTTGCAGGAAAATCTCGATGGGCGAGCTCTCATCGCCGGTGGTCGCCTCAAGACCCGCATACGAACACGGACCTTCGAAGGTATCTGTCGCATGACAGCCGACGGCGTTGGTCTTGGCGTTGTCCCGGCAACGACCGCACGCAACTGCCGCCGTTTCATGAAGATTGCGCTGGTTCGCCTGGCTGATGATTGGGCCACACGCCAGTTTTCGGTCTGCACTCTGGCTCAGGAGAACATCGCTCCCGCAGCACGCGCGTTGGCTGATCATCTGATGTCAGTGAATCATGAGCGGCAGGCCGCTGGTTAGGTCGCTTCAATAGCTTTGTTGCTGTTAGATCCGATTGCAGCCCCGCCCGTCCGGTGGAAGCGGGCGAGACTGCAAATACCTTAAGCCTGCTCGTAAGCCGAAGGCTTGTTCTCGGTTCTCCACTGAATTTCAGCCGGTGTATTCGGCAGAGGCGGCTTGAACCCGTTGATGGTCCACAACTCAAACGGCGTGTCGTCGACGTGCAGTTCCCAGCGGTAGCCGCGACCGCTGACATAGGGTTCGAGAACGCGGGCGCATCCTTTCAGGAACTGTCGCTGTTGTTCTGGATCGGTGATCGAGCGCGCGATGTGCTCGATGACGACCCGCACGAAATCGCCGGCTGGTTCGCCCCCGATATAGAGGTTCATTTTCGGTACCGTATGGAAAAAGACGTTCACATAAAAGCGAGGCAGGAAGCTTTCATAGATGCCGGTGATCTTCTGTGCGAGTTCCTGCTTGTCCGCATCGGTGAAGGCATTTTCGGGATGATAGATTTGCCACATCGGCATGACGGTTCTCCTTTCTGAAATTATCCTGGATCAGGCCGAAGCCTTGGCGTAGCGCTCAGTCGGCCGACCGCTCTGGGTCACGCCCTTGATCAGTACGCCACGCGCGGCGTCGAATTGCTCCCACGCGGCAACGTCGGGCAGGTTCGGGAAAGTGATCGTTTCGCCCTGATCGAGCGCCGCAAGCGCGGTATCGACCAGCATTTCGGCCGACATGAACAGCGCATCGGGAAACGGCGTGGGTTTGTCGCCGAAGAACTCGGAACGAACGGGGCCAGGCATCACCGCCTGAACGGTGACGCCGCTTTCCGGCAACTCGCCTTGCAGCGCGAGAGAGAAATTAAGGACATAGGATTTCGAGCCGCTGTACCCGCTGGCTCCCGGCACCGGCATCATGGCGATGACCGAACCCATATTGATGATCGTGCCTCGTTTGATGGCTGCGAAGCGGCGCACGGCAGCCAGCGACAGGCGCGTCAGGGCAAGGACGTTGACCTTCAGCATGCCGTCCGCCGTCACCGGGTCGATCATCGCCGGCGGGCCGAGCGCGCCAAGGCCGGTGATATTGGCGAGGATGGCAAGATCGGGTGTGTCGCGCACCAGCGCCTCGATCCGGCCGAGATCGGTTTCGTTGGTCAGGTCGGCGGTAAAAACCTCGACCTTGCGACCGTGACGGCCGCGAATCTCGCTCGCAAGGCTTTCAAGGCGGTCGCGACGGCGCGCGACCAACACAGGATCATGGCCACGCCCGGCGACGCGATCCGCATAGACGGCACCGATACCGGATGACGCCCCGGTGACGAGGGCTATCGAAGGGGATTTTGTCATGCTCGACTCCGCGCCTCGCTGATGCGTCAGACAGTAGCTCTTATTATGAGAGTGATGAAGCTCCAATTATCAGAGTGACAAAATATCGCGTCGTATCCATGATGCAGGCGTGAATTTTACGAAGCGGGGAACGATGCGCTCGAAGGGGTTTGCGGGCATGAGGTGCTCGGTCGCGACCGTGATGGGCGCGGTTGGCGACCGCTGGGCCATGCTCATCATGCGCGACCTGATCCTTGGTCTGACGCGCTATGATGATTTGCAGCGATCGACCGGCGTCACCAACGCCACCTTGTCGGATCGCCTCAAGGCCCTCGAACAGAACGGGCTGGTCGAGCGGCGGCAATATCAGGTCCGACCTGATCGCTATGAATATATCCCGACCGAAAAAGGCCGGGACATTGGTCTGCTGATGCAGGCGATGGTGCAGGTTGGCGACAAATGGAATCGCGCAGACCCGAAAGGACCTCCGCTCTGTTTCGTGGATGGGCAATCAGGACATGCAGTGAAGCTAGCGGCTGTTGATGTGGAAACCGGCGCATCTATTCCGGTGGAGCACATCAAGGTGCGCCCGGGCTGCGGTGCGGATGAATTGATGCGATGGCGATTAAGTCGCCTGATATAAAAGCTCGGATCCATCATCCATATTTCTGGATGCCATGGTCGTGGCTTGCTTTGAGAAAGTCCGCGCCATACTTAGAAGACGCCGGAAGGCGGGATTGTCATTGCGTGGCGACCACACCGCGCTGAAGGGTAAAGTCTCATCTGCAATCGGTCGATAGACGATGCCAGGAAAAGCCACTCCGGTTGTCGCCTCGCTGGTGAGCGTCACCCCCCTACCGAGCGTGACAAGCTTCATGAGGTTGTCGCGTGCGACGTCGCACCGCTCCACGGTTGGATGATGGTTCAACTCAGCCAAATTCTTCATGAGATAGTCGTGGATCTCCCGGACCAGGATTAGTCTCGCTGACGATGAAATGTTCGTCACGAAGACCGTCCCAAACAATATCTTCACGCTCGGCCAAGCGATGATTGTGAGGGAGGACAACGAAGACTCGTTCCTCCCAAAAATGGGCGGCGTCGCAGCCGTAAGCGATGGGTTCGCCTTTGAGGAAGGCGACATCTATCCGGTGATGTTGTACGGCGGCGACGTGCTCCATGGGACTGCCTTCGGTGACGTCGATATGAACGAGGGGATTTTCGAACTGATAGGCTTGCAGCAAGTCGGCGAGGAAGCCGGAAGCCAACGAAGAGAAGATACCGATCCGCACGATGCCGACTTCGCCTCGTCCTGCTGCACCGGCATCCTTCAAAGCGTATTCTATGCGACCCACAGCCCAGCGGGCGTGGGTCAAGAATTTGCTGCCCGCATTGGTGAGCGTTACACCACCGTGATTGCGGATGAACAGCGCAACACCGATCTGATCTTCCAGATCTCTGACACCTCGACTGATCGTCGATTCCCAAACGCCAAGCTCGATAGCCGCTTGGCGGAAGCTTCGCTTTTCCGCGGCAGCCAGAACGTAGCGGAGATATTGCAGGACAATTTTTGAGGCGGAGGGACTCATCATGCTCAGCGTGCCGTCGTTGGTATTTCATCCTTGTCGGATTGCCGGAGCGGAATGCTTCCCATCGGGCGACGGAACGACCAGTACCGGGACGGACACTTTTCCCAAAACCTCATGACAGACGGAGCGCTCCGTCATCCGGCCGAGCCAAGACAGGTGCCGATGCCCAAGCACGACCGCATCGCATCCGAGAACGGCAGCTATTTCCAGAATCTGCTCCGCCGGTTCTCCCTGAACGACTGAGCCTTCCGCACACAATTTCTGCTCGCTGAGCCGCAGAACGACACGGGCAACGAGGTCGTCCGCCCCTTCGCGTTCCATCGCAGCGGCTGGATAGTCGATCTCATCGGTCGCATTGGGCCGGACACCATCCGGCTCCGTGAGGAAATAAGCGGGGTCGACCACGCAAAGGACATGCAGTGAGGCGCCGAACGCTCTCGCCAGATCGGTGGCGACGGTGATGACGCCTTCCGTTCGGTCAGACCCATCGATCCCGACCAAGATCGCATGAAACATTCGTTGACTCCCTTGGTGCGGCATGGCTCTTGTAATCATTAAACATCCTATGTTAGGACGATCCTATGTCACAAGTCCAGCCATATCACTCCTCCGAACGGTGCCGACTAAAATTGCCCTCACATGGCGAAGCCAACGCCGCCCAAAGGCGCCAGGCGCAGCTTGGCCTGGAGGCCCTGGCATGACCGGATCAGTCGCACAGGCGTCTGCGGCTGCTGCCCCGGCTTCGCCTCGGGGTGGTCCCGCACCCTTCTCGCCGCGCATTGCCGCCGGCCTCGCGGGCGTGCTGATCGCCGTGCTGGTCTCGGGCTTCAACGAGCACGTCACGGATATCGACATGACCGATATCCGGGGCGCCCTGGGGATTGGCCATGACGAAGGAACGTGGCTGACCGCGCTCTACGAGGCGTTTCAGGTGTCGGCGATGGCCTTTGCGCCTTGGTGCGCCGTCACGTTCTCGCTTCGCCGATTTACTATCGCGATGGTCGGCTTGTTCGCCCTGCTGGCGGCGGCCGCACCGGTCATGCCCGACCTGCCCAGCCTTTACATCCTCCGGGCGATCCAGGGATTTGCCGGCGGCGCCCTTCCGCCGATGCTCATGACCGTGGCGTTGCGCTACCTGCCGCCCAAGGGGAAGATATATGGTCTGGGCGCCTATGCCTTGACGGCGACCTGCGGCCCCAATCTCGCGACGCCGCTCGCGGCACTTTGCTTCGAGTATTTCGGTTGGCGGGCGGTCTTCTGGGAAGCCATCCCGCTCAGCATCGTCAGCATGCTGCTGGTCTTCTATGGCCTTCCCCAGGATCCGCTGAGGCTGGAGCGATTTCGGCAGTTCGACTGGCGCGGCCTGCTTTTGGGCTTCCCTGCCATTTGCATGCTCGTCATCGGGCTGATGCAGGGTGATCGGCTGGATTGGTTCCGCTCGCCCCTGATCTGCCATTTGATCGTCGCCGGCATCTTTCTGTTCACGATGTTCCTGCTGAACGAGTGGTTTCAGCCACTTCCATTCTTCCGCATTCAGATGCTGCGTTCGCGCGACCTGTCCTTTTCGCTCATCGCCGTGGCGACCGTGCTGGTCCTGGCCGTCGCGAATGTCGATGTTCCATCCACCTATCTGGCGGAAGTGCGAGGCTATCGGCCGCTACAGGTGGCGCCGATGGCGCTCGTCGTCGCCATGCCGCAGTTGCTTGCATTGCCGCTCGTTTCGACGCTCTGCAATATCCGGCGAGTCGATTGCCGGTGGGTGCTCGCAGGCGGCCTGCTGCTCATGGGCGCTTCGGCCTATGGCGGGAGCCTCGTCACATCGGACTGGTTCCGGGGCAATTTCTATCTATTGCAAGCCTTCCAGGTCTTCGGGCAGCCGATGGCGATCATTCCGATCCTCATGCTGGCGACGATGAAGCTGGCGCCGACCGATGGGCCGTTCGTCTCGGGCATGTTCAACATGGTCAAGGGCTTCGCCAATGCGATCGCGGCAGGCCTCATCAGCTTCCTCGAAACCTGGCGGGAGCACACCCATTCCAACGTCCTGCTCGATCATTATGGCGCGTCGCGCTTCATGCTCTCCGGCTTGAACGCTGGTCCGAGCGATCTTGCCACCTTCGCGCAATCGGTGCGCGCCCAAGCCCTGGTCCTGACGACGGCCGATATCGACCTCGTGATGATCGGCATTGCCGCCGCTCTCTTCCTTCTCATCCCCGTTCTGCCGACACGCGTCTACCCGCCCGCTTCTGCGAGCATCCCGACGCCTGCGGCACGCTGATGCCCGGAGTCTCCATGACACGAATAAAGAAACTGCTTCTCGGCGGCGGCGTGGCGGCCTGCGCCATCATCGCTCTGTTCGCCGATCGGCTTCTCCTGGGGGATGGGAGAACGGAGGTGACCGATGACGCCTATGTCACGGCCGATTTCTCGATCGTCGCGCCCAAGGTGGGCGGGTTGATCGACACGGTGAGCGTCGAGGACAATCAGCAGGTCCGTGCGGGCCAGGAACTCGCCCATATCGACGATCGTGATTATCGTTCTGCCGTCGCCGCGGCCGAGGCTGCGCTGGCCTCCGCACAGGCCAAGGTTGAGGGCCTTACGGCAAGGCTGGCCCGGCAGAGGCCGATCATCGCACAAGCTGAAGCGACCATACGCTCGGACGATGCGGCATTGGGCTTCGCCCAAGCCAATGCCACACGTTATCACAACCTCTCGCGCGGCGGCGCTGGCACTGTGGAACAGCAACAACAGTCCGCTTCGCAGCTCCAGCAAGCGGTGGCTGCGAAGGATCGTGATGTTGCCGCCGCTGCGGCCGCCCAGCAAGAACTTGCCGTCTTGGCGGCCCAGCGTGACGAGGCCGGGGCGGAGGTAAAACGCGCGCAAGCCGCGTTGGAGCAAGCACGCCTCAATTTGTCGTACACACACATCCTTGCACCGATCGATGGCGTCGTTGGCCAGCGCAGCCTGCGGGTCGGCAACTTTGTCAGTCCCGGCACGGCGTTACTGGCTGTGGTGCCGTTGCAATCGGCCTATGTGCTGGCCAACTTCCAGGAAACCCAGCTCACGCATTTGATGCCGGGCCAAAAGGCGCGCATTATCGTCGATAGCTTCCAAGGCCAGACGCTCAATGGCACCGTCGATAGCCTGGCGCCCGCGAGCGGCATCGCCTTTTCACCCATTCCTCCCGACAATGCCACCGGAAACTTCACCAAGGTAGTGCAGCGAATTCCGCTGAAGATCGGGCTCGATCCCGGACAGGCGCTGGCGCAGCGTCTGCGTGTCGGTATGTCGGTCGAGGTCAGTCTGGATATGGCGCGTTCGGGTCATGACGACCGAAACGCTCCCCAGAGCTTCAATCACGAGGCCGGCCGATGACGATGGTCCGAACCCTCATGTCTGGCGCAAGCCGCTGTGCGATGGCTGGAGCGCTTCTGTTCCTCGGCGCCTGCACCGTCGGGCCGGACTGGCACGAACCCACGCCCGTGCTTCCGGCCATCTTTTCGCCGCCAGTGGGCGAGTCCGCCGCCAGCCAGGTGGACGGCGCCGACATCGACCCCGCATGGTGGACGATTTTCGACGATGCCGAATTGTCGTCCCTCGAACGCAGGGTCGCGTCAACGAACCTCGACGTGGCGGAAGCGACGGCCCGCCTGGCGGAGAGCCGGGCTGAACGGCGAATGGTTGGCGCAGATCAATATCCCTCTACCAATGCGAACGCGTCCTACGCTCGTGAGCGGGCGAGCCCGAACGGCGTGCTGAGTCTGCTTGGAACGACGCAACAGCAAAGCACGGCCACAATCGCGAATGGCAGTCCTGGGTTCGGACCAACGTCCTTGCCGGGTAGCAGCGGCGCGGCTCCGTTCGATCTCTGGCAATATGGCTTCGACGCCTCTTGGGAACTCGACCTTTGGGGACGGGTGCGACGCGCCGTGGAGGCGGCGGGTGCTGCGGTCGACGCCACGGCGGACTTACGTCGGGGTGTTCTCGTCAGCGCGCTCGCGGAAACTGCGCGCGATTATCTCCAGCTTCGCGGTGTGCAGGCGCAGATCGCGATTACCCGGCAGAATCTGGATATCGCGACACATAGCCTGTCGATGACGCAACTGCGTCTCGCCAACGGCGCCACGACCAATCTGGACGTTGCCAACGCTGCCGCGCAGGTATCGGCGGTCCAGGCGGGATTGCCAGCGCTCCAGAAGCAGGAAGCGCAGCTCGTCAATGCCCTGAGCTTCCTCCTGGGGGCACCCCCTCGCACCCTGGCCGCAGAACTGGCGACACCGAAACCCATCCCGCCTGTCCCACCCCGCATTCCGGTCGGCCTGCCGTCCGAACTGGCGCGGCAGCGGCCGGACATCCGCTCCGCTGAAGCGCGTCTCCACGAGGCGACGGCCGATATCGGGGTGGCGGTCGCCGACTTCTACCCGCGTATCACGCTCGGTGGGAGCTTCGACATCCAGGCGCTACAGTTCTCCGGTCTCGGTTCCTGGGAGTCTCAGCAATATGGCCTCGGCCCCTCGATCAGCCTGCCGATCTTCGAAGGCGGCCGTTTGCATGGCGCGCTGGAGCTGCGGAAAGCGCAGCAGAAACAGGCCGCCATTATCTATCAGCGCACCGTGCTGCAAGCCTGGCACGAGGTCGATGATGCGCTCACCGCCTACAACGCCGCACAAAATCAGCGCAGCCAGTGGCTGGATGCCGTGCGCCAAAACCGGATCGCGCTGGCGACGGCCCAATCGCAATATGCGCAGGGCGCTATCGATTTCCTCAACGTGCTAACCATCCAAAATCAGCTTTTAAGCGTGGAGCGCGCTCTCGTTCAGGCCGATACGGATACGGATATCGCGCTGGCGAGCCTTTACAAGGCGCTCGGGGGAGGGTGGCAGTCCGACTTCCCGATCGAGGCGGTCGACGCGGGTGGCAGGCGAGGGGCGGCGATTGGCCCGCCTTCCGCCTCCGACATGGCCGGCGCGCTTGCTGCCGACCGAAGTGAAAGATAGGATCATACGATCTATGAAAATGGCCAGCTATTAATGATGCGGGTCATCCAACGAGGTTGAAATCCATGTCTACGGCAACACCTCTTCCGCAAGCGCCTCGCACCTCGCTGGTCGAATCGACGATTGGCCTCATTCGAACCCAGATCGAAAGTGGCGCCTGGAAAGTCGGCGGACGCATTCCGAGAGAGCCTGATCTTGCCGACATGCTGCAGGTCGGCCGCAATACTGTCCGCGAAGCGATCCGGGTCCTCTCCCACGCGCAAGTGCTGGAAGTCCGACAGGGGGACGGCACCTATGTCCGCTCCAGCGTCGATCCGGCGGAAGTCATGCGCCGGGTGAGTCATTCCAGCCTGCGGGATCATTTCGAGCTGCGGGCCATCCTGGAGACCGAAGCCGCCCGTCTCGCCGCGACACGCCGGACGGATGAGGACCTCGAACGGTTGGGTCAGCTTTTGCATGCACGCGGTGACGCACCCGTCGAAGGCGATCTCGCCGGGTTCGTCGATCGTGATTTCGCCTTTCATGCGGCGGTCGCGACGGCGGCGCACAATACGGCTCTGACGGAACTCTATCGCTACTTCTCGGTGGCCGTCCGCCAAAACACGCAGGCGGTTCTGGTGGAGCAAGAGCTGCCGGAGCCAGGCCTCGCCGCGCACGCCAGAATCGTCGACGCTATCGAGCGCCAGGACTCGGAGCGGGCAGCCAAAGCCGCCCGCGCCGTTATGGCGCCGGTCATTACCAAGCTCACCGAGCTTTTGGGCGGCTGACGCAGGTCAGTCGGGCCAATTCGCTTCAACCGACGGCAGGCAGCGTTTCGCCCGCGAGCAACCGCCGCGCCAGGGCTTCCGCTTCGGCAACGGATTCCACGGTCGCCTGTGGCGTTCCAAACGCCCGCGCCGTGCCGGCCATCTGAGCTTCGAGCGCGATGCGCCTGTTGGAATCGGGCTCGACGATGATTAGACCCAGGCAAAGGGCCGCAAGGGCCTCCTTGTTCTGCTTAAGCCACAGCCCTCTCAACTTGCGATCCTCATGATCCTCCTGCTGCGCTGCTGGAGGATAAATCAGGACGAACTGCTTCTCCGTTGCGAGTAGCCCATGCATCTCCCCGCACCAGGCGGCCGCATAGCCCGGAACGGCGGCGGCCGGCCGTAGCCGCACGAGGGGGAAATCGGTCAGATCGTGGATCGTGAGAGGGATCGTCGTGTTCACGGCGTGCTTCTCGGTTTCGAGTTTGGAGATTATACATCCAGTCATCCAAACATCCTATGTATAATGACGAATGCGATCAACCAAGTGACACAGGCACTGTCCATCATCCTGCGCGAGCAGATAGACCATCAGCGTGCCTGATGTCGGCGACAGTCGTGCTTTACGCTTAGCGTCCTCCTCGACAGAGCTATAGGATGATGCACGAACGAAGGGGGATCTGCCGCGTGCTGCCAAGCAACGCCGCTCTGCTGATCATCGACCTGCAGAAGGCCATCGACGACCATCCTTGGGCAGTTCACGGTCCCCGCAATAATCCCGAGGCCGAGACCGTGGTGGCGCGCCTGCTCGCTGCTTGGCGGGAAGCGGGCCGGCCAATCTCGAACGCCGATCTCGCCCGGCTCGCGATGCTGACGCCGCAAACGGTGAGCGTCATCGTCGCCAACCTGGAGCGCGCCGCGACGATCCGGCGGCTGCCCCATGGTGTCCATGGGCGTATCCTGCAAATCGAACTGACGCCGAGTGGACTGTCGTTGCTGCGACGATGCCGGGAGCGCGTACAGGCGCTGGAGCGCGAGGTGTCGCAGTCGCTTTCCGAAGTGGAGGAGGCAGTGGTCAAGCGCTGGCTGGCGGGCGTTGCCAAGGGCGAGCCATAGAACCGGAATGGGAGAGCCCGCCATGCCCACTGAAACCTCCGGCCCCCTTCCTGCCGCCTCCGCGCCTCGTCCGATTGCGGCAGTGATCGCGGTCGTATCTCACGAGGGCCGGATCCTTCTGGTGCGGCGCGCCAACCCGCCGGATGCTGGTTTCTGGGGCTTTCCCGGGGGCAAGATCGAAGCGGGGGAGACCATCGAAAACGCGGCGGTCCGCGAGCTTCTGGAGGAGACGGGGGTTCGCGCCGCACCGCTCCGCGCGTTCACGGCGGTCGATGCCTTCGATCATGACGAACAGGGGCAGCTTCGCCAGCATTTCGTGTTGATCGCCGTGCTCTGCAAATGGACATCCGGCGAACCGATGGCCGGAGACGATGCCCTTGAAGCGCGATGGTTTCACCTCGACGAACTCGACGAGGCCGGGCTGGCGCTCAGCCTCGACGTCGCCAAGGTGGCGCGGCAGGCAGACAGCCTTCGTGCCGAGGCGTTTGCGCCAGTCGCATAATTTAATCATTTCGACAAAGCTGCTCTGGAGGTCCCATGCTCCTTCTCGATCATGTTTCCATCGGTGTGCCTGACCTTGCCGCGGCTCGGCCGTTTTACGATGCAATCATGAACACGCTTGGGGCGCGCAAGGTCTACGATCGTCCCGACGCCATTGGTTATGGCGAGCGCTGTTCAGCCGACGATCTTCGCTCTAGTTGCCTGGCCATCTATCTGGATCCAGCCCCGATCACGGCAAGCCGGCGTCATTGGTGCTTCAAGGCAGCCACGCGCGAGCAGGTTGATGACTTTCATAAGCTAGGTATGGCGGCTGGAGGGCGTTCAGACGGTGACCCCGGCCTGCGCTCTCATTATCACGATCAGTATTACGGCGCGTTCCTGATCGACCCGGCTGGCAACAAAGTGGAAGCTGTGTGTCATGCGGGAAGCGTAGACTGGACTAGAAGATGCTAATAGCATGTGTGGACGGCCCCGCCGAAACAAGGTGTTGGCGTAAGATTTTGTTTGGGTTGAAAGCGGTCATGTGTCCGGCCTTTGTGCGCGGTCGACAG
>NZ_VITN01000037.1 GCF_007828045.1 Nitrospirillum amazonense
GATGATCACACCATCATGTTGCCAACTGCCGCTGCATGATCCTCCCGGCCAAACCCGCCGGAGAGCCCGATGGCCAGGCCCCTGTTACACCACGCCTAGGGACACGATCTCCGAATTGGTGGACCTTCGCTAAGCTCGGCAGCGAGCCAGGAGGTTACCCATGACGACAGCCCGCCGTTCGTTCACGGACGAATTTAAACAGGAGGCCGTGTCGCTGCTTGGTAAGACTGGATGTTTGTCCGAGGTGAGGTGGCGATCGTGTTCCTAGCAGGGTGATGAAAAAGCCTATGGCTGCCTGAGTTTCGGCATGATTCACTATTGGCCTTGGGCACGCGGTCGAGGGTGGGATGCGCGGATCAGACGAGCGATCGGGGGAGTTGTTCTCCTACGTTGATCTTGAGATGCGGGTGCGGACGGACCATCCGCTTCGGCCGATCCGGGAGATGGCGAACACGGCATTGGCCGTTTTGTCGGACGACTTCACGGCGCTCTATTCCGGCATTGGAAGGCCGTCGATCGCACCGGAAATGCTGCTGCGGGCGATGCCGTTACAGGCGTTTTACTCGATCCGGTCGGAGCGGCTAGTTGATGGAACGGCTGGAATACGACCTGCTGGTTCGTGAATAAGAGATCAATGAGGGCGGCGACGTACAGTCAGCCGTCGGCCATAGGATCTTATCGCCTCTTCTCTTTTTGTTCAAAGTTCCGCAGCATCCACTCCCGTCCCTTAAGTCCCTGAGAGCCTGTGCCATGCCGACCCCCACCGCCAAAATCCCCGCCACCGTCGTCACCGGCTTCCTCGGCGCCGGCAAGACCACGCTGATCCGCGGCCTGCTGCAGAATCCGGGCGGCCGGCGCCTGGCGCTGATCATCAATGAGTTCGGCGATGTCGGCGTCGATGGCGCCGTGCTCAAAGGCTGCGGTGATGAGACCTGCCCGGAGGACCGGGTGATCGAGTTGGCCAACGGCTGTCTGTGCTGCACCGTGGCGGATGATTTCGTGCCGGCGCTGGAAACGCTGCTGAACCGCGCCGACCCGCCGGACCACATTATCATCGAGACCAGCGGCCTGGCCCTGCCCAAGCCCCTGGTGCGCGCCTTCACCTGGCCGGCGGTGCGCTCGCGCGTCACGGTGGACGGCGTGGTGGCGGTGGTGGCGGCCGACGCCGTGGCCGAGGGCCGCTTCGCGCCCGATGCCGAGGCCCTGGCGCGGCAGAAGGCCGCCATGGAGGCCGGCGACGCCACAGTGGAGCATGAAACCCCGGTGCAGGAGGTGTTCGAGGACCAGGTGCTGTGCGCCGACCTGATCCTGGTCAGCAAGACCGACCTGGTGGATGAGGCCGGGCTGGCCGCCGTGGCCGAGACGGTGAAGGCCCTGCGCCCCACCGCCCCGCTGCTGGTGCGCGTGGCCCATGGCGATATCGACCCCAATGTGCTGCTGGGCCTGTCGGCTGAGGCGGAGGCCGACCTGGACGCTCGCATCAGCCATCATGACACCGAGGAAGACCACGACCACGACGACTTCACCAGCTTCGTCGCCGAATTGCCATCCCAGGCCGATCCGGAGGCCCTGGCCCGCCGGCTGGGCGAGGTCACCCAGCGCTTCGGCATCCTGCGCCTGAAGGGCTTCATCGATGTGCCGGGCAAGCCCATGCGCCTGCTGGTGCAGGGTGTGGGCGCCCGCATCCAGACCAGCTACGATCGGCTGTGGGGCCCGGACGAGGCACGGCGCAGCCGCTTGGTGGTGATCGGCGAGACGGGCCTGGACAGGGCGGCCATCGAGGCGGCGCTGGCCGCCTGACTGGCCGCGCGGGCCGGGCGCGGACGCAAGGCGGTGCCCGGCCCCAATCCCGCGGTTGACCAATCCGCCTGTTGAATTGACGGCGTATAGGGGCTAGAGCGGCATAAAGCTCGCTTTTGGTCTTTCAGTGTCGTCACACGGGTTTCGCCCTTCCCATGCACCTGTTGCCCACCCAGGCCGAGGATCTGCTGGCGTCCCCCCAAGCCGAGGATTTGGGGCAGACGCCGGCGGAGTGCGTGTTGCTGTCCTTTTCCGACAGTGACCTGTCGGCGGTGGCCACCGCCTATCACGCCTTGGGCGACGTGCCGTGGCGGCCCACCCTGCGCCTGGCCAATCTGATGCGCCTGGGGCATCCCCTATCCGTCGATATGTATGTCGAGGCGGTGGTATCGCGGGCCCGTCTGGTGGTGTTGCGCCTGAACGGCGGCGCCGGCTATTGGCGCTATGGGCTGGAGCAGGTGGCGGAGACCTGCCGGGCCCGGGGCATCGCCCTGGCCGTGGTGCCTGGGGAGGCCAAAGCGGATCCCAGCCTGGACGCCGCCGGCACCGTGGACTTGGCCACCACCCACCGGCTGTGGCGCTGCTTCGTGGAAGGCGGGCCGGAGAACATGGCCCGGTTGCTGGTTCAGGCCGCCCACCTGGTGGGCCGCCAGCCGCCCGCCGATCTGCTGGTGGGGGAGCCCACGGCCCTGCCCCGCTATGGCCGCCATGAGGGTTGGCGGCCGGCGACGGCCGTCGAGGGACCACCGGCAGCACTGGTCTTCTACCGGTCACACCTGCAGGCCGGCAATCTGACGGCCCTGCACGCCCTGGCCGACGCCTTGGCCCGGCGCGGCCTGGCGCCGCACCTCTATTACGCGGCCAGCCTGAAGGAAGGTCCGGCGGTGCTATGGCTGGCGGCCGAACTGGCGGCCCTGCGGCCGGCCGTGGTGCTGAACGCCACCGGCTTTTCCGCGCGCCAGGGCCCGGAGGACGCGTCCCCCCTGGACGCTCCCGGTGTGCCGGTGCTGCAGGCCGTGCTGTCCACGGGCACGGAGGCGCTATGGGAAAAGGCGCGCGCCGGCTTGGGCCCGGCCGACCTCGCCATGACCGTGGTGCTGCCGGAAATGGACGGCCGGTTGCAAGGTCCCGCCATCGCCTTCAAGGCGGCCGCCGACTGGGATGCCGCCCTGGAATACGCCCCGACCTTGAGCCGCCCTCGTGCCGACCGGGTGGACGCGCTGGCCGACAAGGCGGTCGCCTGGGCCCGTCTGGCCGCCACCCCGCCGATGGGACGACGCGTGGCCCTGGTGCTGTCCGACTATCCCGCCCGCGGCGGCACCGGCCTGGCGCTGGGCCTGGACACGCCGGCCAGCACCCTGGCGATGCTGGCGGCTCTGGCCGGCGCCGGCTATGGGGTGGCGGACAGGCCGGCCGATGGCGCCGCCCTGATGGCCGCCCTGCGCCGGCCCCTCGACGGCGATGCGCCGGGCCTGAGCCTGGCCGATTACGCCCGGCTGATGGACCCGGCGGCGCTGGCCGCCATCACCGCGCGGTGGGGCCCCCCTTCAGCCGACCCTCTGGCGCACGACGGAGCGCTGCGCTTTCGCGTCCAGTCCTGCGGCAATGTATTCGTGGCGGTCCAGCCCAGCCGGGGGCATGGCGTTATCGACAGCGCCGCCCACCATGACCCCGATACCCCCCCCAGCCACGGCTATGCCGCCTTTCACCTGTGGCTGCGCCACGTCGCGGACATCCATGCCCTGGTGCAGGTGGGCGCCCACGGTACGCTGGAATGGCTGCCGGGCAAAGCCGTGGCTCTGTCGGCCGACTGCTGGCCGGAGCGACTGGCAGGATCCCTGCCCGTCCTCTACCCCTACATCGCCACCAATCCCGGCGAGGGTGTGCAGGCCCGCCGCCGCCTGGGCGCCGTGCTGGTGGGGCACTTGCCGCCGCCGCCCGTGCCGGCGGGACTGCACGGCGATTTGGCGGCCCTGGAGCAGGCGCTGGACGAATACGCCCAGGCGCAGAGCCTGGACCCGCGCCGCCTGCCCACCCTGCGCGCCCGCATCCGCGACCTGGCCTGGGAGGCCGGTGTCACCCGTGACCTGAACCTGCCGGCCAATCTGGCCACGGGGGATCTTCCCGACGAAGCCCTGGCCCGGCTGGACGCCCATCTCTGCGACATCAAGGAGATGCAGATCCGCGATGGGCTGCATGTCTTCGGGGCAGCGCCGGACGACGGCGCCCAGGCCGCCTTCCTGGCCGCCATGGCGCGCTTCCCCCGTCGTGACCGGCCATCCATGACCGAGGCGCTGGCCCGCGACCTGGGCCTGGCCGGCACGCTGGAGGACCTGTTCACAGGCGACGCCGCCACGCCCTGGCCCCATCCCCTGCCGGCCCTGCTGGCGGAGCGAACGGGAACCAGCCCCACCGTCGGCCGTGTGCGGGCGGCACTGGATGGCCTGGTGCGGGCGCTAGTGTCGGGCCACATCGTTGCGCATCCGGAATGGGAAAGGGCCGCAGCCGTCCTGGCCACTCTGCACGCCGAGGTGGCGCCCCCCTTGGCCGCCAGCGGCCCGGCGGAGATGGCGGCCCTGCTGGCCGGCCTGGACGGCCGCTTCGTCGCCCCCGGCCCCGGTGGGTCGCCGGCGCGCGGCCGGGCGGATGTGTTGCCCACCGGCCGCAACCTTTACGCCATCGATCCCCGCGCCGTGCCCACGCCCAGCGCCTGGGCCTTGGGCTGGAAGGGGGCGGATGCCGTGCTGACCCGTCATCTGCAGGACCAGGGCGACTGGCCCCGGCAGTTGGTGGTGGATTGCTGGGGCAGCCCCACCCTGCGCACCGGCGGCGAGGAACTGGCCCAGGCCCTGGCCCTGATGGGCGTACGCCCCGTGTGGGAGGCCGGCAGCGGCCGGGTGACGGGCGTGGAGGTGTTGCCGGCCTCAGTGCTGGGCCGGCCGCGCGTGGATGTGACCCTGCGCATTTCCGGTCTGTTCCGCGACATGTTCCCGGCGCAGCTGGCGTTGTTCGACCAGGCGGCGCGCAAGGTCGCCGGGCTGGACGAGCCGGACGCGGTCAATCCCCTGGCCACCGCCGTGCGGGCCGACCGCGACGCCCTGCTATCCACCGGCATGGATACGGCGGAGGCTGATCGCCAGGCCACGGCCCGCGTCTACGGCGCCGCCCCTGGCGGCTACGGCACAGGCCTGGCGCAACCGCTGGCCACCGGCGACTGGCAGGCCCGCGACCAGCTGGGCGCCGCCTATCTCGACACCGGCTGCCACGCCTATGGCCTGGACCTGGACGGCGTGGCCTTGCCCGCCCTGTTCCGCCGGCGCGTGGGCTTGGCCGACGCCCTGGTCCATATCCAGGACCAACGCGAAACCGATGTGCTGGACAATGACGGCATGACCCAGTTCGAGGGCGGGTTCGCCGCCGCCGCCGGCCTGCTGGGCAGCGATCCCGTCCTTTATCACGTCGACAGCGCCGAGCCGGAGCGCATCACGCCCCGCACCCTGGCGGAGGAGGCCGCCCGCGTGGTGCGCGGTCGCGCCGCCAACCCACGCTGGATCGATGGGCAACGCCGCCATGGCCATAGCGGGGCCGCCAACCTGGCCCGCACCGTGGATGGCGCCGTGGCCCTGGCGGCGCTGACGGGTGCCGTGCGATCCCACCAGGTGGACAGCCTCTATGATGCCTATGTGGCGGATGGCGAAACCTGGGCCTTCCTGTCGGACAGCAACCCTGACGCCGCCCGGCAAATCCTGGATCGGTTCCAAGAAGCTTTGCAGCGCGGCCTGTGGCATCCCCGGCGCAATTCCACGCCCGAGGATCTAACCCGCCTGCGGGAGGAATTGGCATGAGTACCCCCATCAATCCGCCACGGGTGCGGGGCGCCTGCCCCGGCGCGCTGGTGCCCATGGCGGTGGCCGACGGCCTGCTGGTGCGCCTGCGTATTCCCGGCGGCAGGCTGTCGGGGCCGATGGCGGCGGCAATCTGCGGCCTGGCGGAGCGCCACGGCAACGGCCTGGTGGATCTGAGCCAACGGGCCAATCTGCAAATCCGCGGTGTGACCGAAGCGACACTGCCCGCCTTGACCGACGCCCTGCGCGAGCTGGGCCTGGTCAACGGCGACCCGGCGGCGGAGAGGGTGCGCAATGTGCTGTGCAGCCCCACCTGCGGCCTGGACCCGGCGTGCGCGCCCGTGCGCGCCCTGGCCCAGGCGCTGGACGCCGCCTTGGCCGCCAGTCCCGACCTGTGGGCCGCGCTGCCGGCCAAGTTCAGTTTCGTCCTGAACGGTGGTGGTCAAGCGCCCCTGGCCGATACCGTGGCCGATATCCGCTTCGACGCCCTGCCCGGCACCGGCCTGTTCCGGGTGGCGGTGGGCGGAGACCAGACCGGCGCCACGCCGCTGGGTGTCTGCGCCGCCGACGCGGTGGTGGACACGGCCCTAACCCTGGCCCGCACCTATGTCCGCCTCTCGAATGGCCGATACCGGCGCCTGGCCGCCCTGGTGGCGGCGGAGGGCACGGCCGGGCTCGCCGTCCATGTCGCCTTGGCCCCGATGCCCGCCGGTACCGGCCTGCCCGGCCTGCGCCTTGAGCAGGTGCTGGGGCCGCACGCTGGCTGGATGGGACTCGCCTTTCCCTTCGGCGGCATGAGCACTCAATGGCTGGCGCTCGTCGCGCACATGACGCCGGCGCTGCGCCTGACACCCTGGCGCGCCGTGCTGCTGGAAGGCGGCGGCAGTGACCTGGTTGAAATCTTTGAGCCCACAGGATTATTCATCCTGGCGCCCGAGGACCCCCGCCTGGCGCTGTCGGCCTGCAGTGGTCGCGGTGCCTGTGATTCAGGATTGACGGACGCGCGCGGCGACGCCCTGGCGCTGGCCCGGGTCGCCCCCCGCCTGCTGGCGCGCGGGCATATCCATGTCTCGGCCTGTGCCAAGGGCTGCGCCCACCCCGCCTCGGCGCTGGTCACCCTGACGGCACGGGGCGATCAGGCCTATGATGTCGGCCTGCTGGCACCCGCCGGCGGGGTGGCGCAATGGCGCGGCGTGACGCCGGCCCGTGCGACATCGCTGGTGGCGGCGCTGGAAGCTGTCTATACCCACCGGATGCGGGCGGATGAGGATCCGGCCGCCTTCATCACCCGCCTGGGTGGGCCGGCCGAACTGGCCGCCCTGGTCGAGGCCACTGTCGTCGCGTAGAGGAAGCCGCCCCCGTGTCCAGTCCCGAGCCCCATAGCCGAGGCGCGCCCCCGCAGTACGATTACATCCGCGATGGCGCCGCCATCTACGCCCGGTCGTTCGCCATCATCCGGGAAGAGGCCAGGCTGGACCATCTGCCGGAGGACCTGCGCGCCGTGGCCGTGCGCATCATCCATGCGGCGGGGCTGGTCGAGACGGCCGAGCACCTGCTGTTCTCATCCGACGTGGGGGCGGTCGCCCGCGCCGCCCTGCGCAGCGGTGCGCCCATCCTGTGCGACGCCCAGATGGTGGCGCACGGCGTCACCCGCGCCCGCCTGCCGGCCGATAACGCCGTCATCTGCACCCTGACCGACCCCGCCGTGCCCGCCCTGGCGCAGGAGCTGGGCACCACCCGTTCCGCCGCGGCTCTGGAACTGTGGCGCCCGCACCTGGAGGGCGCGGTGGTGGCCATCGGCAACGCGCCCACCGCCCTGTTCCACCTGCTGGAGATGATCGCGGCCGGCGCCCCCCGTCCCGCCGCCGTCCTGGGCTTCCCCGTGGGCTTCGTCGGGGCAGCGGAAAGCAAGGACGCCCTGGCCGCCAATCCCTGGGCGCTGCCCTATCTGGCCGTGGCAGGCCGGCGGGGCGGCAGCGCCATGGCGGCGGCGGCGGTCAACGCCCTGGCTTCGGACCGGGAGTGAGCGGCATGGGCACCATTACCCCCGGCACCCTCCCCCCTGGCACGTTATACGGCATCGGCACCGGCCCTGGTGACCCCGAGCTGATGACCCTGAAGGCGGTGCGCCTGCTGCGCGCCTGCCCCGTGGTGGCCTATTTCGCCAAGCGCGGCGGCCCCGGCCAGGCCCGGCGCATCGCCGCAAGCCATCTGGACGGCACCCATGAGGAGGTGCCCATGGTCTATCCCGTCACGACCGAACTGCCGCCGGACAGCCCCGCCTACGCCGCCGCCATCGAGGGCTTCTTCGATGAGCAGGCGGAGCGGTTGGCGGCCTTTCTGGCCGCCGGCAAGTCCGTGGCGGTGCTGAACGAGGGCGACCCGTTCTTCTACGGGTCCTACATGCACCTGCATCTGCGCCTGGCGCACCGCTTCCGGGTGGAGGTGGTGCCGGGCGTGCCTTCCATCCTGGGCTGTGCGGCGCAGCTGCCCATTCCCCTCACCATCCGCGACGACGTGCTGTCGGTCATCCCCGGCACGCTGGGCGAGGTGGAGCTGGCCGCCGCCCTGGGCCGCGCCGACGCCGCCGCCGTCATGAAGCTGGGCGGCAACCTGCCCAAGGTGCGCCGGGTGATCGAAAGCCTGGGCCTGACCCACCGCGCCTGGTATGTGGAGCGCGGCACGACCGAAACCCAGCGGGTGCATCCCCTGGCCCAGGCGCCGGACGTCGCCCCTTACTTCGCCATGATTCTGATCCCAGGCCAGGGCAAGCGCGGCGGCGTGCTGACCGCCCCCCAGGCGGCCAAGTCCGAGGCAGCCAAGTCCGAGGTGGCCAAGTCCGAGGTGGCGGAATGAGCGTTCCCGGTTCACTGACCGTCGTCGGCCTGGGCCCCGGCCCCGACCGCTGGCTGACGCCGGAGGTGGCGGACGTGCTGGCCAACGCCACCGACCTGGTGGGCTACGGCCCCTATCTCGACCGCATCCCGCAGAGCTTCCACCGCCGCCACGGCTCCGACAACCGGGTAGAGCTGTCGCGCGCCCGTCTGGCGTTGGACCTGGCGGTGTCGGGCCGCAAGGTGGCCCTGGTGTCGGGCGGCGACCCCGGCGTCTTCGCCATGGCGTCCGCCCTGTTCGAGGCGCTGGAGTCCGCCGACGACCCCGCTTGGGCCGAGGTGCCGGTACGGGTGTGTCCCGGCGTCTCCGCCATGCTGGCGGCGGCCGCGCGGGTGGGCGCCCCGCTGGGGCACGACTTCTGCGTCCTGTCCCTGTCGGACAACCTGAAACCGTGGGATCTGGTGCTGAAGCGCCTGCGCCTGGCGGCGGAGGCCGACTTCGTCATCGCCCTCTACAACCCCATCTCCAAGGCGCGGCCCTGGCAGCTGGGTGCGGCGCTGGACACCCTGCGCACCATGAAGGATGCAGCGACACCGGTGGTGCTGGCCCGCGCCGTGGGCCGGCATGACGAGGACGTGACCATCACCACCCTGGCCGACTGCGACCCCACCAAGGCCGACATGCGCACCCTGGTGCTGATCGGGTCCAGCCAGACCCGGCTGCTACCCAAGGGCGGCGGCAAGGGGGGCGGCAAGGACGGCGATAGCCTGGGCGACGTCTGGGTCTACACGCCGCGCAGCTATTATTCGGCGGAGGTGCCGTGAGCGGCCAGCCAGGCGACAGCGTCGGAGGCGGAGTAGAGCCGGGGTGCCGTTCCGGCCGCCGGCCGATCGACCATGACCACGGGCAGACCCAAGGATCGTGCGGCTTGCAGCTTGGCCGCCGTGGCATCGCCGCCGCTGTTCTTGGTCACCAGGGTGCCGACGCCGTGGGCGCGCATCAGATCCATTTCCCCCGCCGCCGTGTAGGGCCCCCGATCCAACACCAGGACTGCGCCGGCCGGCAGGACATCCGGCGGGTCCACCGCCCGCACCAGGAATCGACGATCCATGGCCAGGAAGGGCTCCAGCTCCTGCCGCCCCACGGTGAGGAAGACGGTGTCGGGCAAACCGGCGAGCGCCTGGGCGGCGGCGGCCATGGTGGGCACCACGCGCCAGTCATCGCCCGCGCCGGCCGTCCAGGGGCGGCGGGTCAGCACGACCAGGGGAACGTGGGCGGCGGCGCAGGCCGCCTCGGCATTGACGCTGATTTGGGCGGCGAAGGGATGGGTGGCGTCGATGACGGCCCGAACGCCCTCCGCCCGCAGATAGTCCGCCAGGCCCGCAACGCCGCCGAAGCCACCAATGCGGGTGGGCAAGGGCTGCGGTGCGGGGTCGCGCGTACGGCCGGCCAGCGACAGCGTGGCCCGGAAACGATCGTCACCCGCCAGCAGGCCCGCCAGTTGTCGCGCCTCCGTCGTGCCGCCCAGGACCAGTACCCGCATCGCCCCATCCCCGTTCCGGTGTGCCGGCCATGACTAGCACCGGCACCCCCTGGCTGACCATTCCCTGGCTGACCATTGTCGGTATTAGCGAGAATGGATGGGATGGCCTTTCCCCCGCCGCCCGCGCCGCCGTGACCGGATCCGGCCTGCTGGTCGGAGGCACCCGTCACCTGGCCCTGGTGCCGAAGACGGCGGGGCAGGAGTACCTGGCCTGGCCCAGCCCGATCAGCGATGCCTTCCCCACCCTGCTGGCCCGGCGCGGCCAGGCGGTGACCGTGCTGGCCAGTGGTGATCCGCAGTGGTTCGGCATCGGCGCCACGCTGGCCCGCCTGGTGCCGGCGGCGGAAACGCGGGTGTTGCCGGCGCCCGGCGCCTTCACCCTGGCGGCGTCCCGCCTGGGCTGGGCGCTGCAGGACGTGGCCTGCCTGTCGCTGCACGGCCGCCCGCTGGAGACCGTCATCCCCCACCTGTTCCCAGGGGCCCGCCTGCTGCTGCTCAGCTGGGACGGCATCACGCCGGCCAAGCTGGCGGCCCTGCTGCGCCAGCGCGGCTTCGGCCCCAGCACGCTCACGGTGCTGGAGGCCATGGGCGGCCCCCGCGAGCGGGTGAGCACCGCCCCGGCCGATGCCTGGCCGGACGGCGATATCCAGGACCTGAACACCATCGCGCTGACCTGCGCCATCGCCCCCGGCGCCCGGGTGCTGCCGCGCAGCCCGGGATTGCCCGACGACTGGTTCCAGCACGACGGCAAGGTCACCAAGCGCGAGGTGCGCGCCGTCGCCCTGTCGCACCTGGCGCCGGGCCGGGGGGAGATGCTGTGGGACGTGGGCGCCGGGTCCGGGTCCATCGCCATCGAATGGCTGCTGGCCGACCCCGCCAACCATGCCGTGGCGGTGGAGGACAGGGCCGACCGCATGGCCGCCATCCGCGCCAATGCCCTGGCCTTCGGCGTTCCCAACCTGGCGTCCCGCGAGGGGGCGGCACCCGACGCCCTGGCCGACCTGCCGCGACCGGATGCCGTCTTCATCGGTGGCGGCCTGACCTGTCCCGGCGTGGTCGAGGCATGCTGGCAGGCCCTGCGCCCCGGCGGGCGGCTGGTGGCCACGGCCGTGACCCTGGAGACGGAGGCGGATCTTGTCCGCTGGCAAGCCACGCTGGGCGGATCGCTCACCCGCCTGTCGGTGGAACGCGCCGCCCCCCTGGGCGGCTTTCGCGGCTGGCGGCCCCTGATGCCCGTCACCCTGTGGCGGGCGGAGAAGCCACTATGACCGGCCCCTTCCCGCCCGCGCCCTGGGCAATCGGCATCGGCTGCCGTCAGGGCGTAGTCGCTGCGGAGATTCTGGAGCTACTGAGCCAGGCTTGGGCCCGTCTGGGCTGGAGCGCCCCACCCGCCGGCACGACCCTCTGCACCCTGGACCGCAAGGTCGGCGAACCCGGTCTGGTCCAAGCCGCCGTCACGCTGGGTCTGCCGTTGGTCGGCTTGGAAGAGGCCGCCTTGCGGGCCATCACTACGCCCACCCCCAGCGCCGCCACCGACCATGGCTTGCCGCCGGTGGCGGAGGCGGCGGCCCTGGCCGCCTGCGGCGCCCCCCGCAACCCGCACGCCCGCCTGGTCCTGCCCCGCATCCAGGGGCCAGGCAGCACCTGCGCCGTGGCCTGTTCCGGGAGCCCCACCCCATGACCGTGCATTTCATCGGCGCCGGCCCCGGCGCGCCCGACCTGCTGACCCTGCGCGGCCGCGACCTGATCGCCCGCTGCCCCGTCTGCCTTTATGCCGGGTCGCTGGTTCCGGCCGCCGTGCTGGCCCATGCCCCGGCGGATGCCCGCATCGTTGATACCGCCCCGCTGTCGCTGGCGGAAATCGTGGCCGAGTTCCAGGCGGCGCACGCGGCCGGCCAGGATGTCGCCCGCCTGCATTCCGGCGACCTGTCGGTCTACAGCGCCCTGGGCGAGCAACTGCGGGCGCTGAAGGACCTGGGCATCCCCTACACCATCACGCCGGGCGTGCCGGCCTTCGCCGCCGCCGCCGCCGCCTTGGGCCGCGAACTGACCCTGCCCGAGGTCAGCCAGACCCTGGTCATCACCCGCACCAGCGGCCGGGCGTCGGCCATGCCGGCCAATGAGACGCTGGAGGTGCTGGGCCAATCCGGCGCCACGCTGGCCATCCACCTGTCCATCCATGTCATCGACGACGTGGTGGCGCGCCTGACGCCGCTGTACGGCGCGGACTGCCCGGCGGCGGTGGTCTATCGCGCCTCCTGGCCCGAGGAACGTGTGTTGCGCGGCACCCTGGCGGATATCGGCGCCCAGGTGGCCGCCAACCCCATCGAGCGCACGGCCCTGATCCTGGTGGGCAAGACGCTGGGGACGGAGGATTTTCGGGCCAGCGCGCTTTACGACGCCGGCTATCAGCGCCGCTATCGCGGGAGGGGGGAGTGAGCCTGGCCCACGCCACCAGCCTGCCCGATGATGCCGCCCTGACGGTCGATGACCATCACGTCGATGGTGATGGGCGCGCCTTCCAGCACCCGCAGCGCCACGGCGCGTGCCATCTCCGCCACCCGGTCCGCCACCGGCAGGCCGGCGGCATCAGCCAACTGCAGCACCTCAAGCGCGGTGTTGGCGCCGCGCGCTTTGGCCACCAGATCGGACGCGGCGCCCAAATCGGCCAGCACACCCGCCAGCCAGTCCAGGTCCACCGCGTGGCGCTTGGAATGCAAATCCATCAGCCCCTGGGCCAGCTTGCCCAGCTTGGCGAAGCCACCGGCGATGGTCAGGTGCGGCACGGGATGGCGGCGCAGGTATTTCAGCGTGCCGCCGGCGAAGTCGCCCATGTCCAGCAGCGCCTGTTCCGGCAAGCCGTAGCGGCGGGTCACCGCCGCCTCCGACGTGCGGCCGGTGCAGGCGGCGACATGAGGCAGGCCGGCGGCCCGGGCCACATCCACGCCGCGATGGATGCTGGCGATCCAGGCACCGCAGGAATAGGGCACGACGATGCCGGTGGTGCCCAGCACCGACAGGCCGCCGATGATGCCCAGGCGCGCGTTCATGGTGCGCCGGGCCAGCACCTCGCCATTGTCGATGCCGACCTCCACCACCAGGTCCGCCGGACGACCGGCGGCCTGGGCCACGGCGGTGACCGCATCGCGGATCATGGCGCGGGGCACGGGGTTGATGGCGGGCTCGCCCACCGGCAGCGGCAGGCCGGGCAAGGTCACCGTACCGACACCGGGCCCGGCGCGGAAGGTGACGCCGCTGCCCCCCACCCCCGCCGTGACGCGCGCCCGCACCAGGGCGCCATGGGTCACGTCGGGATCGTCGCCCGCGTCCTTGATCACGCCCGCCTGGGCCCAGCCGTCACCACGCTCGGTGACGGCCAGGGCGAAGGCCGGGCGCTGCCCGCCGGGCAGGGTGATGGTCACCGGGTCCGGGAAGTCCCTGCCGAACAAGGCCGTCGTGGCCGCCGCCGCCGCCGCCGTGGCGCAGGCGCCGGTGGTCCAGCCGGGGCGCAGCGCGCGCCCTTCCGTCCCCTCCGTATCGATATCGCCGTCCACGTCCATGACTGACCTGACCCTACCGTCCTTGGCCTTTCCCGATTTCCAGCCCGGCGGCGTCTGGCTGGTGGGTGCGGGACCGGGCGATCCCGGCCTGCTGACGCTGTTGGCCCTGCATGCTCTACGCCAGGCGGATCATATCGTCTACGACGCGCTGGTGGACGAGCGCATCCTGGACATGGCCAACCCCGCCGCCGTGCGGGAATTCGCGGGCAAGCGCGGCGGCCGCCCCTCACCAGCGCAGGAGGATATCAGCCTGCGCCTGGTGGAGCTGGGACGGCAAGGCCTGCGCGTGCTGCGGCTGAAGGCGGGCGACCCCTTCGTCTTCGGCCGGGGGGGTGAGGAGGCGCTGGCCCTGGTGGCCGCCGGCCTGCCCTTCCGGGTGGTGCCGGGCATCACCGCCGGGCTGGCGGGCCCCGCCTATGCCGGCATTCCCGCCACCCACCGCACCGCCAACCAGGCCGTCATCCTGGTGACCGGCCAGTCGGCGGGTGACGGCCCGGACTGGGCGGCCCTGGCCGCCACCAAGGCCCCCTTGATCCTGTACATGGCGTGGCGCGGCCTGGGCGGCATTGCCACGGCGTTGATGGAAGGTGGCCTGGCGGCCGATACCGCCGTGGCCGTCATCTGCGACGCCACCACCCCGCGCCAGAGAGTGTTGACCAGCACGCTGGCCCGCTGCGCCCGGGAGCTGGCGGACAGCGGACTGGCGCCACCCGCCATCATCGTCATCGGCGCCATCGCCGAATTTCGCGGCACCCTGGACTGGCTGGGGGTGACGTCCCATGGCTGAGCGCATCGCCCCGGGCCTCATCATCGCCTCACCCGCCTCGGGCTCGGGCAAGACTACCCTGACCCTGGGCCTGCTGGCGGCCTTCCGTGCCCGGGGGCTGGACGTGCGCGCGGCCAAATCGGGGCCGGATTACATCGATCCCGCCTTCCATGCCGCCGCCTGCGGCCGTCCCAGCCTGAACCTGGACAGCTGGGCCATGGAACCGGTCCTGGTCGATGGGCTGGCGGCCCAGGCATCGGCGGGCGGCCAATTGCTGATCTGCGAAGCGCTGATGGGCTTGTTCGACGGCGTGGCCCGCGTGGGCGCCTGGGGCAACGGCGCCACGGCCGACCTCGCGGCCCGCACCGGCTGGCCCGTGGTGCTGGTGGTGGACGGGCGCGGGGCGTCGCAATCGGTGGCGGCCGTGGTGAAGGGCTTCGCCACCTATCGCGACGATGTGCGCGTGGCCGGCGTGGTGCTGAACAACATCGCCAGCCCCCGCCACCGCGCCCTGATCGAGGGCGCCATCGACGCCCTGGGCATTCCGGTGCTGGGCGCCCTGCCCCGCACCCCCGGCCATGCCTTGCCGGAACGGCATCTGGGCCTGGTGCAGGCGTCGGAAACCGAGGCGCTGTCCGAGCGGCTTTCCACCCTGGGCGCCTGGGTGGAAAGCCATGTCGATCTGGACCGCCTGGCGGCCCTGGCCGTGCCCTACGCGCCGGCCGTCACCCATGCAGTCCCAACGGCCCTGCCGCCGCCGGGGCAGCGAATCGCCCTGGCCAGCGATGCGGCCTTCAGCTTCGTCTATCCGCATGTGCTGGCCGGCTGGCGGGCGGCGGGGGCGGAAGTACTGCCCTTCGCCCCCTTGGCCGACCAGGCGCCCGATGCCGGCGCCGACGCGGTGGTGCTGCCCGGCGGCTATCCCGAACTGCACGCCGGCCGCCTGGCGGCGGCGCGCACCTTCAAGGCCGGGATGCGGCGTCTGGCCGCCCGGGGTGCGGCCATCTTCGGGGAATGCGGCGGCTACATGACCCTGGGCGAGGTGCTGGTGGACGCGGAAAGCCAGGCGCATGAGATGCTGGGCCTGCTCTCCGTCCAGACCAGCTTCGCCAAGCGCAAGCTGCACCTGGGCTATCGCCGGGTCACCACCCTGGCCGACATGGCCCTGGGCCCGGCCGGCAGCCGCTTCCGCGGTCACGAATTCCATTACGCGAGCGTCCTGACCGCCGGCGCCGATGCGCCCCTGCTGACCGCCGAGGCCGCCGATGGCACCGACCTGGGCCCCTTGGGCAGCCGTCGGGGCAGCGTGGCGGGGTCCTTCCTGCATCTGATCGCAAGGGGCTGACGGATCTTTCTCAGCCCCTGGTCAACAACTCCGCCAGCAGCGGATTGGGGATGCGGCGTTCCAGCGTCACGGCCAGGAAACTTTCGACCACGCTGGGCAGGCGCCCGGCCCCACCAGCCCGCCATTGCCCAACTCGTCCCTCACCACGATGGGGGGAATGACGGCCAAGCCGGCATCCTCACGCACCATGAGACGGATCATGGCCATGTCGTCCACCTCGGCCGCGATGCGCTCCGTGATGCCGTGGTGGAGGGCAACGGCGGCATGCTGCGCACCGGCCTGCCCCGGCAAGCCGTCCATGACGGGGAACGGCTGGGGCGAAGCCCCACCCGCTCCTTCAGCACCAGGCCGCGATGGACATGGGGTGGAGCCGTCCTGCGCAGGGACCGCCCCTTTCTACGGTCGGTGGCGGATCGCTGTCATCGACCGGTCATGAATGGCTGCCCGGCGTGACATCAGAACAGCGCCGGCCGGTCACCCCGGCGCAGAGCCTGCAGGTCGCGGGACTGCGCCCGTTCGCACAACCAGCCATAGCCCAGGCCCAGCGCCGCCCAGAGGGTGGCATGGATGCCCCAGGAGGCGATGCGGAAACGCCACAGCAGCTGGGCCGGGAATATCTCCGGCACCTCGTTCACCTCGGGCAGGGCATATCCCGCCACGACCATGACCACCAGGAACAGGGCTCCGCCAGCGAGGCTGGCATTCCAGGCACCCCAGCGGGCGGCCAACCGGCGGGCCATGACCACGGCTGCCACCATGGCGGCGACGGACAGGATCAGCAGGATGAAGAATAGGGCGGTGCGCTGCTGAATGGTGTCGGGGTCGCCCACCGCCGGGGGATTGGCCGGATACTTGAAGGCCGGCACCAGGACCACGGCGAGGAAGCCCAGAAGGGCCAGGACGGCGGCCAGCCCGCGCGGCCCCAGGGTGCCCATGCGGCCCTGGGCGTAGGCATAGGTCAGGGCGAACAGGCCGCCCACGGCGGCGCCATAGACCAGCAAGCCGGTCAGCAGGCCCCAGCCGCTTTGCGTGCCGCGGCTGAACAGTTCCTCCTCCTCATCCGCCGCCTGGGTGTCATGATGATGATGGCTGTGCCCCGCCTCAACGGTGTCAGGGGCGGCGCCCGCGTCATGATGCCCATGCCCCCCGGTCACCTGGGCCGCCTCGACGGCGATGGCGCGTTCGACCGGTGGCTCGCCGATCAGCGTGGCCACGCCGAAGGCAAGCAACCCCGCCAGGATGCCGATGAGCATCCCGCGGGCGAGATAAATTCCAACCATGATGGCGAGGGTCCGCCCGCCTTAGTGGCAGGGGAAGCCCAGCAGGTGGCGGGCGTCGTGCACGAACTCATGCACTTCGCGGCCCTGGATCAGGGAGGTGGCGCCCTGCTCCGCCCCCACGAAATAGACCATCAGCACCAGCAGCAGCCCGCCGAACACGGCCCAGGGCAGCAGTTCAGCAGCGGAGATCACCGGCAGGGCGACGGCGGGGGTGCCAGAATGGGTGGTGGCGTGGGCCATGAAAAACGCTCCCTGGGATTACGCGTCCCGTATGCGGTCTGTGTCATGCGACGGGGGGTCTGGCTTCCGCACGCCCTGGAAAGGCTTGGGCGTTCGGTTACAGTGGCGCGACCGTGCCGGATTTGCACCGGCTTCCCCCATGCGCGGGCGATCCGTGGATGGTAGGGAGGGGCGGCACCGCATTCAAGGACTATCTCCATGACAGCCTCCGATGTCATTGGCCGCCTGACGCTGCTGGCCCACGCCCCCACCCGGGCCCAGCGCGGGGCCATCTTCCCTCGCGCGGATGACGCGGCCGAGGAAACAGGCCTGGCCCAGGCCATCCAGCTGGCGGAGGTGCGCGCCCTGCGTAAGGTCGATCGCCTTTGGACGGCGCCCGAGACCCGCGCGCGGCAGACGGCGGACGTGCTGGCCGGCGCCCTGGGTTTGGAGGCGCATGAAGACACGGCCCTGGCCGACCTGGACGTGGGCGCCTGGCAAGGCCGCAGCCTGGCCGACCTGTCGGCCCATGAGGCGGACGCGGTGGGCGCCTGGCTGGGCGATCCGGAGGCCCGCCCCCATGGGGCTGAGTCGCTGGCGCAGCTGCGGGCGCGGGTGGCGCGGTGGCTGGAGCATGGAACGACGGAGGGGCACACCCTGGCCGTCACCCACCCGGCCGTGATCCGCATGGCGGTGGCCGTCGTGCTGGAGGCGCCGCCGCAAGCCTTCTGGCGGCTGGACATCGCGCCGCTGTCGCTGACCGATCTGCGCTGGCACCAGCGCTGGGCCGTGCGCGCCACGGGAGTGGACGCGCTGACCCTGCCCCGGCTCTTACGCCACCCGGCATGAGAGGTTTGCGGCTTCATCGGCTGGGGTTGGCTGCCGTTCTGAACCTTCTGGCCCCCCTGCCGAGATCCCCCTGCCAAGATCCCCCCTGCCAAGATAAGGATCCGCGCAGCCCGGTCCTTGGTGGTATTGATTCACGCCCGACAGACGGAGCCACAGTTCAGGGCGCTTCCGCCTTCGCCATGCGAAGGTCCGAGCTGATTGCCGGACCGGACATCCGGCGACGACTGGGCCCGGATGATGATTTCCTGAAGTGTATGCACCCCCAACTTTTCACCCGCGCGTTCCCGATGCTTCTGGACGGTGCGCGGGCTGATATCAATGAGGCGGGCGATTTCCTTGCTGGTAAGGCCGGCCGCGACGTAGCGCACCACCTCCGCTTCGCGCCGCCCCAGGACATCCCAGGCCAACGGTGGCGGCGGCAGTTGCGGCGCGGTGACACCCCGGGCGTAGGCGATCAGTTGGGCGGTGGACGTCAGCCCAGCCTTGCGCATGATGTTGGAGCGGTGCTTGCGGATGGTCAGTTCCGAGGCGCCCAGCGTGGCGGCGATCTGCGAACTGCTCAGGCCCTGTCCGGTCAGGTCCAGGACTTGGCGTTCCCGGGTGGTATAGCGGTTCATGATGTGCTGGCCCATGGGTGGGTTGTCGTCGCCGTGACGCCCCCCGCGCCAACAGCCCACACACCCTGCCAGTGACCGGAAGAATTCTTCCTTCTGTTATCCTTCCGGAATTTAACCTATTGATATACATAAGGAATAGCTCCAATAGACGGCCTGCCTGTCCGGAAGAAAAACGGCCCAGGCTTGGGGAAGCCCGGGCCGCCATTCACGTCAGATCGACCGCCTTGGGGGCGGGTCGGTGATGCCGCCGGTATTGGTTACCTCCGGATCCGTCGACCTCAGCTTCACCGGAGTGACGGGATCGCCAAGCCCACTCAACACATGTTGGACGTTGAGGAAAACCTTGCCAACGGTGACATACTCGCAATTCTGCTGATCATCATACACGATGACATGATCGGGCCTGACCCTGGCCGGATGGGTAGTCAGGTCCTTACAGCCGCCCACTGGCTCAATATCGGGGGGATCGAAGACGTACTGCCGGGCCGAGTCAACGTCGAGACGAAACACTATCTGACCAACATGACTTGGCACGCGTATGGATAGGTCCCCCCCTGCAAGGTCATTATAATACCAGATGTAGTTGCCAGTGGAAATTTCCTCTATCCGGACATTAATTTCTATTCTTCCAGGCGGGAATGTCATTTCCTTACTCCTTATTACTGGTTAGGGATTTAAGATATTCAACATCTCGATAGCCTATACGATCGAGAAACTGGGCGGCCGCCCCGGCCATCCCTTCTTCGTCCCCAGCGCACCGGTTGGCGCGGACCCAGGGGTCGAGGATGCGGAAATCACTGCTTGAGGGGGCGATGCCTCGAAGGACGCCTGCCGCGTCCAGGCAGGCCTGCCTGGCGGCCGCGTCGGCGCCCTGTCTCAGGGCGATCTCGGCATTGGCCAACAAGGTCTTGGAGAGAAGGATGGAGCGAAGCTTGTCCTGCCGGTCACGATCCACCGACGTCCGAGCAATGCCGGCGGCTTCGTCGATTTTCTGCTTTGCGGCCTCCAAGTCTCCCCCCGCCATCAAGGCGTAGCTGTGAAGCAGCAGGACTTGGGCCTTCTGGCGCTGCGCCAAATCGTCCGTTGGATTGACGTGGAGCAGCTG
Source organism: Nitrospirillum amazonense (assembly GCF_007828045.1). Classification (GTDB taxonomy): domain Bacteria; phylum Pseudomonadota; class Alphaproteobacteria; order Azospirillales; family Azospirillaceae; genus Nitrospirillum; species Nitrospirillum amazonense_C. Next base: position 19,765 of record NZ_VITN01000037.1, read on the forward strand.
GTTGATCTTGACCTCAATGCCGAGAATGTCCGGTAACGCGTTTGAGACCCTCCCCAGGGCCAACTCCGCCCGCGCTTTCAGCAAAAGGATTTCTGTTCGGATGACCTGCCAACGGCGGTTCTCCGGCTCCTTGCGCAGGGCATCGTCAATTTGCTGCGTCGCCCGATCCAGGGCGCCGAGCGCCAGTTCCGTCTTGCCTTGAGCCTGCAGGAGGGCACTCTTCAACCGGTCAGCGGTCGCCAGCCGGAACGCCCAAACCGGCGCATCGGGTTGACGGCGGCGTACGTCGTCCAATACGTCACGCTGCTGATCATAAAGATCGGTCGCCGCCTCCAGCCGGCCTCGCTCAGCCTGCGCATCGGCCAGCAGGGAAAGGCTGTTTGCCAATTCCGCCAGCAGGGACACATTCTCCGGCTGGGCCGCCAGGGCCCGGTGCTTCAGCGCGATCGACGCGCTGAGATTGTCCGCGGCGGCATCCCCGTTCCCTTCCCGCAATTGGACGGCGCTCAAGCTGCTGAGCGCATAAGACAATTCAATCCAGGCATCCGACTCGCCGGGCTGGGCGTTCATCCGGCGTTGGGCGAAGTCTCGATATTGAATGAAACGACGCAATGTCTCGTCCAGGTGTCCCTGGTCCAGGGCAATCTGGCCGAACCAGAAGGCGACCGTACCCGAGACCTTCAGCGTCTCCGCATCCACTGCCCCTTCCGCCAAGTTGGCCCGCAGCAAGGTCTCCGCCTGGGTCAGGGCCTTCAGCGCGGCATCGACATTGCCGCGGGAGCGGTCCACGTCCGCCAGGGTTTGCAGCGCCTTGGCCTGGCGCAGGCGGGCGGCGCCGGGGATGCGGCCGGGGTCGTCGGTGGTGAGGTAGCCCAGCGCCTTCTGCGCCACGCCGTCCAGCAGGTCCAGGCGGCCCAGCGGCCGCAGCTTTTCCGCCAGATCGTCCAGCATATAGTCGGCCAGATCCTCCGCCTCCTGCAGGCGCAGGGCCGCCACCTTCTCCGCCCGGCTGGCGCGCAGGCCCAGGAAGGCAGCGACCAGGGCAATGGCGGCGACGCCGACCAGGACACCCAGGCGCAGGCGGTCGGCCCGCTTGGCGTGGCGGCCGGAGGCGGCCACCAGGGCCTTCACCTCGGCACCGACGGGGACGATGCCCTTGCCCACCAGATCCCGCGCCTCTTCCAGCGGCTTGCCCGGCCGCAGCAGGCGGTCGGCACGGCGGCCTTCCGCCGCCCATTGCCGGGCCAGCCCTTCCAACTGGCTGCGGGCGCGCAGGGCCTGGCGATGCTCGGCGATCCAGGCCACGGCGCGGGGCCACTGCCGCAACAAGGCCTCATGCGCGACGCCGAAGACAGCCTGCGTCTCCGACGCCCGGCTGACGAACAGCCGCTCATCCACCAGGGCCTGGACCAAGGCCCGCTCGTCATCGGTCGCCAGGTCCGACCAGGGGGCCTGCAGGCCGCGCACGGTATCGTCGACGGCACTGACGGCGACGATGACGGAGAAGATGCGGGACAGCGCCGCCTGGGCACCGGCAGGCAGGCCAGCCAATGTCGTCTCCGCCCGCTGGCCGATCGCCCCCTCGATACCGCCCAGGCCGCGATAGGCCACCAGGGACAGTTCACGCGCCGGGCTGCGCAGCAGGTAGAGCTGCTGCAGCGTGTATTGCAGCAGCGGCAGGGCGTCCGGGCTGTTCGCCGCGGCATCGCACAGCAAATCGTCCAGACGCTCATTGCCATCCGGATCCCCGCCGAAGCTGAGGCCGGCGATCTCGGCCGGCAGGCGGATCATCTGGCCGATTTCCGCCCGGCTGGGCGGCGCCAGATCGAAATGGCCGCCCGCCTCCTTGGCCGTCATCAACAGCGGCTCTTTCGCCACCTCGGGATAGAAGTCGTTGCGGCAGGCGGCGATGACCATGACCTGGCCGCCCCGCGCCAAGCGGTCGAGCGCGGTCAGGAACTGTCGCCGCTGCAGACCGCTGGCGAAGGCGCCACTGAACAGCACCTCCAGTCGATCGACGAACAGAATGAAACGGGCCCCGGGGGCCGTTCCATCGACGGGCGGGACGCCGTCCCTGGCGCCCTGGCCCTCTTCGATCAGGCTCTGGCCCAGATGCTCGGCACTGCAGCCGGCATACAGGGGCTCACCCTCCCAATCCAGGTCCAGCAGGGCGCCGCCCAGCGCCGTGGGCAGCGGCACAGCGCCGATGGCGCCCAGATCCAGAACGGTGGCGCCCGCCACCCGGAGGCCGGCACCCGTGCGCGTCAGGGCCGGCACCAGCCCGGCCTGGACCAGGGAGGTCTTGCCGCTGCCGCTGGCGCCCAGGATGAGGACGAAGGCCCTGCCTGCCGCCGCCTGGTCCGCCAGGACATCGCGCAGGCGGGCAACGGCCGCGTCGCGCCCGAAAAACACCGACGCATGGGCCGCCCCGAAAGGCTCCAGGCCGACATAGGGCGACTCCCGCCCCCAGACTTCCGCCGACGGCTCGGCCTCCCGGTGCGGCGCCAGGATCACGGGGGCGACGGTGCGATAGCCGCGCTTGCGGATGTTCTCAATGTAGCGCGGGGCGGTCGCGCTGTCGCCCAGGACCTTGCGCAGCTGGGCGACGGCCTTGTGCACCTGGTTCTCGCCCACGGCGATACCGTCCCAGCACTGGTGCAGCAGGTCGTCAGCGCTCAGGATCTTGCCGGCGTGCAGGCACAGGGCCAGCAGGACGTCTATGGCGCGCGGCTCGACCTGCAGCTGTGCCGCAGCATCCTCGCGCCACAGGACGCAGGCCTGCGCATCCACCTGCCAGTCGCCGAATTGGAAGCGCTTCACCTTCACGGGCAGCCCATCGCTGTCGTAAAAGACAGCTCCCCTTCTTGTTACATCAACTTTTCGAAGGGGCTTGCGGTCACACCCCCTACGCGATGGGCGTGAGTATAACCGCATATTACAACCCCAGCGACAAAACTATTCTAAGGACGTAGCTCATTCGCGAATATCATCCGCCTCACGCAGGTTCCGGGGTGGGGGGATCAGGACGCCACGCGCAGGCCCGAATCGGCGCACCGAAGCAGGAGGGCCGCCGGTTCGACCTCTGCCTCGACGGCCACCGGCCGGGTGCCGGCGGCATAGTCGTCGCGGTACTGAATGGTCAGCGCCTGCAGGCGCAGGCGCATGTCGGACTCGTAATTCGTCGCGGCATGGGTGGTAAGCGACGCGCCGTGGGTGCGGCGCAGGTAGAGGAACTTCTCCAGGACCGTGGTGCGGAAGCCGGCGGCCTGCGCGCGGATCACAAACTCGGTATCGGCGCCGCAGGGCCAGGCGCGGAAGGCGCCCAGGCTGTCCCAGATGTGCCGCCTGGCGACGAACTGGCCGTCCGTCCCCTTGCGCCGCTGCCCGTCCTGGGGGCGGTAGTCCGGCAAGGCCGGCACGATGGCGGTCGGCCGCAATTTCTCGTCCGTGTACACGCTCCACGACATGCTGAGGTCCACGCCGCCCTCCAGCACCTCGATATGCTCCGCCAGATAGTCGGACAGCATCACGTCATCGGCGTCGAAGCGGGCGATGAGGTCGCCTTCGGCATAGGGCATCAGGGTGTTGAAGGTGACGTAGGTGCCGCGATTACGCGGCAGGTGCACGACCTGCAGGGTCGGGTACGGCGCCGTCCTGACATAGTCCAGCGTGTCGTCGCAGCCATCCACGCCCAGCAGCACCTGCAGGCGCCAGCCGGGGGGGAGCGCTTGCGCGAACACGGCGTCGAGGCAGTCGCCCAGCCAGGGGCGCGCGCGAAAGGCGGCGATCAGGACGGACACGGTCTTCATCGGGCGGCCTCCATCAGGGTGGGGCGGCCGGCGGTCAGCTCCCGCAGGCCGCGTCGCAGGAACACGAACCACCCCGCCTTGGGCGGGTGCGGGGCGTAATAGGGCGTCAGGTTCAGGTCGATGATGGTGTGCCGCATGCCGTCATGGATGACGTCAAGGCAGAAGTAATCGAAAGGATATTGGGCGACGAAGCCGGCGAGCTGCCGCCATAAATCCCGGGGAAAGCCGCCGTGGTCGCCGATGGCCGGGGTCAATTGCCGGCGATCGATGCAGACCCAGCCATCCTCCGGCCGCTCATCCTCTTTCTTGATCAGGTCGGGGCTGTGCGCCCGGATGCACACCAGGGCGTCGCCGCAGCCATAGACGCGGTACAGGGTGTCGTCATGGGCGATGAAATTCTCGATGACCAGATCCGGGTTGTCCCACCAGCCGGGCTCCACTTCATCGCGGCGCATCAGGCGATAGTCGTCCCAGCCGCGGATGGGGCAGTCGGCCGCGGCGGAAAACAGCGGCTGCAACTCGGCGGGCAGCGCCCGCTCCGCCTTGCCGCCATAGTTCAGGTCCGTCTTGATGAACAGGAACTGGTCGTCCGGCCCCTGGCGGGCCGCCCGTGCGCTTCTGAGGCCGGCACGGTCCAGCATGCCGTGCAGCGTGCGCTTGCGCATGTCCGCCAGGCCGGCGTTGAGCACCCGGATCCCCCGCCGCGCCAGCTCCCGCTCAAAAGCGGGGCGTTGGCGCGGGAACAGGGCGGCGTGCGACAGGCAGTGATGAAACAGCACCGTGTCGATGCCGGGGCCGCAGGCGGCATCCAGCACAGTCCATTCGTCATCCCATTGCGCCGCGCAGTGCGCACCCGCCAGATGACTGATGAGATAGCCGCGCCATGAGTTCCATTCGTAGACGAGAAGATTACCCAGCTTTTCCATGGAGGTGTCCCCTGGAAGTTCAGCGGCGCCGGTCGATAAGCGTCGCCGTCTTGGCGGTCGTGGGGTCGATATGAAGATCGGCGAGGGTCACCGCACGCACGTAGGTCGTGTCGCCGCCCTCATCCTGTTTCATGTGCCGGCGCAAGCGCTCGGCGACGACGGGCAGGATCGCCGGATCGTCGCAAACGACATGAAGGCCCAGCCGGTCGCAGCCGCCGGCGCCCAGATCCAGGACCGCCTGCCAGGCGGCACAACCCTCGGCCACGGTGGGAAAACCGCTATCGTCATAGCTTATTTCGTAAAATCGGAAGGTGCGCGGCCGCCGGCCCCGAACCTCCAGCATGCGCTCACCGTCGCGGATCACGATGCGGCCGACATCGCCCTGGCTGTAGCGGAACAGCGGAAACCGCTCGCGCCAGGTGTTGGTCACCACGATTTCCCCGAACCCGTCCGCGTCCGGTGAGGCGATCTCCACCACAATGCGCGGCAGGATGCTGAACAGCCCAGGCGTGGCGGTGGCGTCGCAGACCGCCCAGATGCCGGTTTCGGCCGCACCGTACAGGGACCAGATCTGGCGGATGTCGAAAGTGCGGCACAGACGCTCACGCACACTGTCACGCATCAGTTCGCCCGCATACAGCAGCTGCGGAATTTGGGGTAAAGGCTGGCCGGCCTCCTCGCACCAGTTGGCGAACAAGGTCAGGACGGACGGCGTACCGGCCAGATGGGTCGGCTGGAACAGCGCCGCCGCCGCCCGCATGTCGCTGTACGGGGACTGCGCGCTCATGGGCAAGGTGGTGGCATAGCACCGCTCCAGCAGGTCATCCACGATGGCCGCCGTGCGATAGAGGCCGGTGTAGGCGAAGAGGTTCAGCACCACCGAATGGGGCGTGAACACGCCCCGGGCCAGCAAGTGCCCGGCCAGCGCCTGCCGCTGGGCGTGGTTTTCCGCGATATCGACGGGGAAGATCAGGGGGCCGCCGCCGGCGCTGCCGCCGGAACGCACAAGGTAGATCCCCCGGTCCTCGCCGGCGGGGGAGAAACCGTCCAACGCCGCCAGCAAGTCGCTTTTCTGGCATACGGGCGCGTCACGCCAATGTCCGCCGTCCCGGTAGAGGTGGCGCCAGAAGGGATGACGGCGTGCCCTGTCGAAGGCCTGCGCCATCATGGCGTCCAAGGCGTGGCTATCGCCGCCTATCGGCTCGATCCAGCCGGAATCCGGGCTCATGCCGCCCTCCATAACAATGGCAGGTCGATATCGAAGTACGCCAGCAGAGCGCCATGGGCGCCGCAGAACGCGTCGCGCTGCGCCTGGTCCGGCAGGCTTTCCATGGCGAAGGTCAGCCAACGGCGCCCCAACGTGCGGCACAGCCGGCGGTCGTCGGCATCGTCGCTGTGGCGGAAGCGCTCCAGGCTGGGCGGGATTTGCAACTGGCGCCAGTCCTGACACCGCCGGTGGGACAGGCTGTCCGGCAGGATCCGGTAACGGATCACCGGCTCAGCCAGCAGCCCCACCGGCGCCATGGCGCCACCGCTTTTGACGATGCCCTTGGCAACCCGGTACCAGAAGTCGATGTTCTCATTGACATGCCGGCCTTCCGCGAAGCGCTCTTCGCCGATGGCGCCACGCCGAACGGCCACGTTGCTGGCCCGCCCCATGAAAAAGTCCAGATGGCTGGCGCTGGCGGTCACTCGAGGCAACCGATGCAACGCCCCTTCCAGCGGTACGACCTCGTCCCGCAAGGCGTCCATGTCCGGAAAATAATCACCGTGGGAGGGCGCATCGAACCCCAGAACCAGCAGTTCCAGGGCGTGGCCTTGCATGCAGCGCAGGATTTCGCTGCAACAGTCATCGCGCCAACGGTCATCAGCGTCCAGGAACGCCAGCACCGTGCCGGCCGCACGCTCCAGTCCGCGATTGCGTGCAGCGCTGGGACCGCCGTTGACAGGCAGGCGCAGCAATTCGGTGCGTGCGACGCCCCGCTGGGCCAGGCAACGCAGGCCGTTTTCCGCCCGCGCGGCGCCACCGTCGGTCGAGGCGTCGTCCACCACGATCACTTCGTGGGGCAAATGCGTTTGACGCGCCAGGGAGGCCAGGGCCTCTTCGATGTAATCTTCCTTGTTGTACAGCGGAATGACGACCGAAAGGCTCATGGCACCGCCTCGCACCGATAGAGCTTGCCCCGCTGCTGATGCAGATTGATCACCGCGTCGTTCGAGCCGCGGAACATGCCATTGCCGTAGCACACGGCATCGCGGCACAGCAGCATGCCCACCATATGGATGGGGTCGGCGAAATCCGGATCCATGAAGTCCAGTTGTTCCAGATAGGGCTGGAACATGAGGTGGGGCCAATCGCGCCTCACCCGGTCAGCCCAATCCGCCTCGCCGCAGGCCGAGCGCACCAGCGCGCCGATGCCGCGCCCCCCGCTGCTTGGCTTGGCGATCCAATTCCCCTCTTGGCGCAGCAACCGTTCGGCGTCGTCTGGCGAGCGGGCGCAAACCGAGGCGATCAGGTGGGGGCGCAACCGCGCGTACAGATCCGCCGGCATCGCGTCGTGCATGATGGCCGCGTCGGACAAGACCGTCAGCACGCGCTTGTCATGCACCAGGATGACGGTGCGCACGTCGTTGAAATAGGCGCCACGGGCGATGAGATGGGCCAGGACGTCAGGCGCCAGCATCGGCAACTCGTTCCGGTCCAGTTGCAGGATCAGATGATCCAGCCTGCGTCCCTGGGCGTGCAGCGCCCCCGCACGCACGCTCACGTCCCCTGGCCGCACGGCGACAAAGCCGACGCCGGCATGACCCAGATGCTCTGACAAGCAATCGATCTCGCCACTGGGTTCCTGGGCATGCACCAGCGCCACGGTGTTTCCCGGTTCATAGGGTGCGCACAGGTCGTCCCAAAAATCCGCCTGTCCCCGCGACCAGGCGCGGCTGACCATCCAGCCGTTCAGCGGATAGCGCGCACCGATCTCACAGATGCGCGCCGTTCCGTCCCGGTCCAGGATGAAATCGGGCCGATACCAGCCCACGCGATAGGGCGTGGGCGCGGCCAGCCGCAGGATGTTTTCCAAATCGGACGGAAGGGAATAGATGGCCCGGATGCGGGCATCGAGAAAATACCGCCGCACCACGGCCCGCAAGGCCACGTCGAGCAGGCCGGCCAGCGTGCGCATCTGGTCCCGGTACGCCCCCGGAAGCGCGACCACGCGGTCGGAGCAAACCTCTCCATGGCGCAATCCGCCGACCATGGGGAGCGGCGCCTTCACCCCAACGGCGCCGCTCGTCTCGACCAGGATCGGGCGCCGGCCGTCATTCATGGCCGGGGAACAGAGCCCGCAGGACGTCCGCCTTCTTTTTCAGGTACTGGCCCGCGATCCCGCGTAGATCATAGGCATCCCAATCGACCTCGACCGCCCGCGCATAGTTGGTCAGAGCATTCACCGCGTGGAAGAAATGGTTCTTCTCGGTGCCACCACAATGCACGGTGATCCAGCGCAACGGGCGGGCGGTGTCTTCTGCCGTGTAATGGAAATGCTCAAGCAGCCATTGCTTGAACAGGGGCAGGATGAACTCGACCTCACCATGCGTGTAGATCTCGTGCACCAACGTGGTCAGCAGGCCCAGCGCGATGTCGGGTTCGCGCAAGGACATGTGGTCCTTCCACGTCTTGAAATCGGCGGCGTTCCGGTCGATGTAGCGGGTCTGCAGCCAAGCGTCATCGCCGACGATGTCGGACGCCATGATGTGGAACATCTTTGAATGCAGGATCTTGTGCGTCACCGCCAAGTCTTCGTCGATGATGCGATGCAGGGAAACCAGAGCCTGCACCAGGGATTGCGGGTCCAGCACCGGTTCGCCGCGGTGCAGCTTCAAGGTCAGGCGGTTGCTGATGCCGGCCACGGTCATGGCGCTGTTGTTGGTCTGGCCCCAGCTGGCGAAGAACCGACGCAGGGTTTCGCCGTCATGCCGCCGCGAGGTCAGGTCGCGGAAGCCATTCTCGATGGCGGCGAACTCCGGCGTCTGGCTTGCGAAAGCCCTTAGCAGCGGTCCGCGAAACGGTCCATCGGGCATGGTCCGCAACACAGGCAAAATATGATCGCTTAATCTTTCCATGTGAAAGCCCCCAAGAATGACTATGATCACGGCGCGGTTGGCGATTTATTTGAAATATTCGGATATTTATTGTTGATTGTTATCAACAATATGGTTTGATGTTTCAATATTATTAACACGCTCGCCATTGATACAATAAACCATGGGGTGATTTTATAAATGCTACTGAGTGCGTACCGTTGGCGCCCTCTCAAACCGCCATTCTACTGGGTCAGGCGCCCTCCCCTGGTCGTGAACAGACGCCAAAAGGGAAGCCCTCGATAGAGTGCGATGCCGCCACCTTGGGGGGGCGGCCCCGGCCCCCACCGGCGCCACCCATTCGGCGTTGGGCACCCGCGCGGCGGACATTAGGGGCCGTAAACAATCAGCGAGGCGAGGGCATGGACGAAGTCGGCTGAAACGCACTCCGGCGTCTTAGCCGCTGAACCGCCCCCCACGCAGCTGGTGAATGAATCATGTTGTGTGGATGAACATCAACCTGGGCCGATGGCGATCCCCGTGAGGAAACCGTCGAGGCCGGACAGCATCATGGCCTCGGGCGGCGGATTGGATGACGCAGGGATACGCTCGCTCAAGCTATCCCCCGTGTTTTGTTCGAAGTCGACAGGGCCGGGGACGGGATCCGGGCTGGTGAACAGCGCATCCGCGTCCTCGACGACCGCTCACGCACAGGACAGTGCCCAGAGCAGAACACCTATATTCCGGCGCGTGATGGGGACCCCACGCTCGATTATTGAAGATTGACGAAGGCGCCGCCGTCCACCAGCAGCGCGGCGCCCGTGACGTAACGCGCCATGTCGCTGGCCAGAAAGACGATGGGGCCGGCCAAATCCTCCGGCACGCCCAGGCGGCCCAGCGGAATGCGCGCGGCCATGCGGGCGCGCTTCTCCGGATCACCCAGGTCGTCCTTGTTGATGGCGGTCTGGATGGTGCCGGGCAGAACGGAATTGCAGCGGATGCCGTGGCGACCGAGCGCGATGGCGCAGGACTGCATCAGCGAATGCACGCCCGCCTTGGTGGGAGTGTAGTGGGTCTGATACTCACCCCCGACCAGCGCGCTGATGGAGCTGACGGCGACGATGGCCCCACCCCGCCCCTGTTCCACCATGCGCTGGGCCGCGGCCTGCACCATGAAGTAGGCCCCGTGCAGGTTGACGCGCATGGTGCGTTCCAGCACCGCCACCGGCATGTCCAGAAAGGCGTGGAAGGGACAGATGCCGGCGTTGCTGACGAAGACATCGATGCCCCCGAACGCCGCCACCGCCGCCTGGATGAAGGCGGGAGCCGCTTCCGGATCGGCCACGTCGGAGCGCACGGCGATGGCGCGGCGGCCCAGTGCGGTGATGGCGGCCACCACCTCCGCCGCCTCTCCCTCCTCCCCCAGGTAATTGATGGCGACATCGGCGCCGGCGCGGGCGCAGTCGATGGCGGCGGCCCGTCCGATCCCCTGCGACCCGCCGGTGATCAGGACCGTCTTCCCTTGAAGCAGCATGGCTTTTCCTTCTCTGGGCGTGAAGCCGCTCTGGGTCTAGGCCTTGGCCTTACGCGGCCGGCGCTGGCCCACCCGCTCGCTCCACCCCAATTCGCGGCTGATATCCTGCGCCACGCCCATGACCTGGGCGGTCAGCCCTTCCATGCGGGCATCGCTCATGTATTGGGCGGCGCTGGAGACGCTGATGGCGGCCACGATCTCGCCACCCGCCCCCCGAATGGGGGCGGCGACGCAGCGGATCTGGTCCTCGTTCTCCTCCAGATCGAAGGCGTAGCCCTTGCCGGCATAGGCGCGCATGCGCTCCAGCCAGATGGCCAAGCCGACGCTGGAGCCTTGCGCCTCGTAGAATTCGCGCCAGGCGGCCTCGTCGTGGTCCAGGATCAAGGCCTTGCCCAAGCCCGTGGAAGCGATGGGGTGGCGTTCGCCCACGCGCGACCCGATCACAACCCGGCGCCGGCCCGGCACCTTGTCCAGGTACAGCGCCTGGAAGCCGTCCAGGATGCCCAGGTGGACCGTATCCTCCGTCGCGGCCGCCAAGCTTTCCAGGTGGGGCCGCGCCAGGCTGGGCAGGTGCATCTGCTGCTGGGCCAGCCAGCCCAGCTCCAGCAGCTTGGGCCCCAGGCTGTAGCCACCGCGCGCCACGAAGGTGAGGTAACCCCGCTCCACCAGGGCGGAAGCCAGGCGATGGGTGGTGGACTTGGTCAGGCCCAGGCGCTCGGACAACGCCGGCAGGGCGATGCTCCCCTCCGCCACCACGTCAATGACGTCCAGCCCACGGAACAGGGTTTGGCTGCCGGACGGCGCTCCCTTGATCTCGTCATCGGGGTCCATGTCACTGGATTTCCTAGATTGTGCCATATTAACGGTTCCAGTATCGCATAATGGAATTTTTTTCAAGTCCTGGCCCTAACGGTGGACAGGCTGGCCCCCAATTCCAGATTCATCCCGAAATCTGAAACCCATCTCCACTACTCACGGTCGCATGTCGCGCCTAGCATAGGCGGGAAAGGTACCTGCGACATCACAAAAATTGAGGAAGCCGCATCACGATGGCCGACGCCAAGCTATCCATCGTCGGGTCATGACGTTCCCTACCCGGCCCCACCCGTGAGACTGATGGGCGTTAATTTCATATTCTGGTTATAGACCGCACAATATGGTTTGACTCCCCTTGCCGGTGGCGATAGCATTCCGGCACATAAGAGATCAGACAGGGACAAAACGCTTAAGAGCCTCAAGGACTTGAGGCTTTCGGCGCGTGCCGGCCACGCGCACGGCATCCCACATCACCACTATGCGGGTGGCAACCCGACCGGCGTTCCCCACAGGGGAGTCCGGAGAGGGACCGCCTGCCCCGCCTCGACGCAAACGACAACGAAAATACAAAGGGAGAAGCTCAAATGGGACATCGCTGTCACCCCCCGTGCCGATATGTCACCGTCACGCCCTTGGCCACGGCGCTGGCCCTGCTGCTGGGCACCGCCAGCGTCCCGGCACTGGCCCAGGTGGCCCCCGCGACCGCCCAGGGCGGGACCGCGGCCGACACGGGCGAGCCGCTTGAGGAAATCATCGTCACCGGCACCAGCATCCGTGGCATCCAGGCCCCCTCCTCCGCCGTCAGCACGGTGACGCGCGACGACATCGTGGCCACGGGATCGACCACGGCGACGGAACTGCTGCGCTCCCTTCCGCAGGTGGGCAACTTCAATTCCACCGGCAGCAACACCGGCTTCGGCCAAGCCAACTTCGTCGACCAGCCCGCCATCCACGGCGTGGGCGTGGGCAACGGCGGCGGCGGCCTGACCCTGGTGCTGTTCGACGGCCTGCGCCTGCCGGGCGCCGGCATCAACCAGACGGCCCCCGACCCGTCGGCCATCCCCGTTTCCGCCTTGGAACGGGTGGAGGTCATCGCCGATGGCGCCTCCTCCATCTATGGTTCCGACGCCGTCGCCGGCGTCATCAACTTCATTCCCCGCCGCAACTACGACGGGGCGGAGACCCACCTGCAGGCGGGCTTCGGCAATTCCTACGACACGCAGAACTTCAGCCAGCTGTTCGGCAAGACGTGGGATGGCGGTTCCATCCTGCTGGACTATGAGCATTCCGGGAATTCGGAGCTGAAGCCCAGCAGCCGCTCTTACATGTCGGACAACGCCACCTCCAAGGGCTGGGGCGACAACCGGGTGCAGAACTGCCCCGTCGCCAACATCACGGCCGGCGGCGTCACCTATGGCCTGACGGCCACCGGCGCCTTGAAGGCGGGCCAGCCCAACAAGTGCGAGGGCCGGCTGGATGACGACCTCTACCCCGACCAGCACCGCGACCAGGGCCTGATCTCCATCCGCCAGGCCATCACCGACGGCATCGAGCTGTTCGCCAACGAGATCTACAGCCGGCGCGTCATGACCACGCGCATGAGCTCAACCTCCGCCCAGGCCTCGCCCAACAACAGCGGCTTCTCCGTCACCGTGCCCGGCAGCAGCCCCTATTATGTCCCCGTGCCCGGCCTGGGCGGTGGGGATGAGACGGTCACCTATTACCCCGGCGGCTCCTTCCTGAACCACACCACCACCAGCACCCAGGTGGCCAACGTCGGCGCCGACATCGACCTGACCCACGGCTGGCAGGGCAAGGTGGTGGGCAACTTCGGGTTCGAGCGCGACGACGTGCGCCAGAACGGCCTGAACCAGACCCTGGCCACCGACCTGGCCGCCGCCGGCACCCTGAACCCCACCGGCATCGGCGCCGCCAACAGCCCCGCCGTGACCAGCGCCCTGCGCGACTACCAGACCCGCTACAGTGGCGAGCAGTTCCTGGAGGAGGGCCTGTTCAAGGCGGACGGCCCCCTGTTCGACCTGCCCGGCGGCACCATCAAGGCGGCCGTGGGCGCCGACATCCGGCATGAGCGCTTCGCCGCCAGCAACAGCGTGGGCCCGACCAATCCCGCCAGCTGGCTGACCGCCAGCGAGGCCGCCGTCTCCTCCTTCTCCTCCATCGGGGAACGGGACGTGAAGTCGGTGTTCGGCGAGCTGTCGGTGCCCATCGTGGGCGACGGCAACGCCGTGCCCGGCATCCGCGCCGTCAACCTGTCGCTGGCCACCCGCTACGACAGCTACAGCGACGTGGGCGACACCACCAACCCCAAGGTGGGCCTGACCTACACCCCCTTCGACGGCCTGACCCTGCGCGGCAGCTTCGGTTCCAGCTTCCACGCGCCCAGCCTGGCGGATGCCGGCACCGCCATCGACACCCGCGCCATCCGCTTCAGCGACTTCGTCAGCTTCGATCCCAACAAGTATTCGATCATCCTGGCGGGCGGCAACAAGCTGAAGCCGGAAACGGCGGACACCTATTCCGCCGGCTTTGACTACAAGCCCAAGGAACTGCCGGGCCTGAAGGTCAGTTCCAGCTATTTCCGCATCGACTACTACAACGTCATCACCTTCCCCACCTTCAATCCCGTCACCCAGCCGCAGAACCCGGTCTATGACGCCTATCGCCTCTACAATCCGACGCTGGCCCAAGCCCAGGCGCTGACCAACGGCTTCCGCCACGACGGCAACTTCGACCTGTCGGCGCAGCTGCCCACCGCCATCTACGACCTGCGGCGCCAGAACTTCGCCGACGAGTTCATTCAGGGCATCGACTTCGACATCAGCTATGGCTGGGACGCCGGCCGGGTGGGCGCCTTCACGGCCGGGCTTGCCGGCACTTGGCTGTGGCAGTTCGACCAGAAGGTGAAGGGCGCCACGTCCATCAACACCCTGCTGAACACCGACTACGCCATCGACTTCAAGGCCCGCGCCAGCCTGATGTGGACCTTGGACGCCTACACCGCCGGTGTCTTCGTGAACTACACCAACGGCTACAGCAACGCGAGCACGGGCGGCCTGGGTGTCCAGAAGGTGGACAGCTTCACCACCGCCGACCTGCACCTGGCCTGGAACGTCCCCGGCCAGGGCATGATGGGCGGCATCCAGGCGACGCTGGACATCAACAACGTCTTCGATACCGACCCGCCCTATTACTACAACACCAACGGCATCTCCGGTGTCGACCTGACCGCCGCGTCCCCGCTGGGCCGCGTCATCTCCATCGGCCTGACCAAGAAGTGGTGAGGCCGATCGCCGGGCGCGGATCCTCCATCGCGCGCGGCGCTTAGCACCCGTACGGTCTCATCTCCGTATTCACTTCCTCCCCTGGCGGGTGTCGCGGTCGATGGTGCGAACGATCCTCCGCGGCACCCGCACTTTTCCATTCCAGCCGGACCCGGGCATTGCCACGCTCCGGATCCCATAGAACCACAAGCCTGATAGGGAGCGTGCGACTGACCATGAATCGCCGGGAAATGCTGTTGGTCGTGGGGGGTGCCGCCGTGGCGGCCGCCGCCTCTTCCGTGGTGGCGCCCAAGGCCGCCCAGGCCCAACCCAAGGAGTTCGAGCCCGCCGTGGCCGGCGAGCCCAACGCCGCCTGGGGCGCCAAGGCCGACGCGCTGACACCGGCGCTGACCGAGACGGCGCAGCCGCCGCTGGCCCTGGTGCGCGCCGTTGCCGATCCCAGCGCCCCCTTGCGCTGGCGCATGGAGCCGGAGGGCGAAGGCCTGGCCGGCCGCGCCTTCAAGAAAGGTGACAGCTTCATCCTGGATTTCGGCGGCCACCGCACCGGCCACCTGGCCTTCCGCCTGGAAACCGTGGGGCGCGAGCCCGACGCCCCCGCCCGCCTGCGCCTGACCTTCGGCGAGGTGCCCAGCGACGTGGCAGAGCCGCTGTATCCCTACAACGGCATGTTGAGTGGCGCCTGGCTGCCCGATGAAATCGTCAACATTGACTATTTGCCCCAGGCCGTGCAGCTGCCCCGCCGCTATGCCTTCCGCTATGTGAAGGTGGAGGTCATCGACACCTCCTCCGGCTTCAGCATCCGGTTCGAGGATGTGAAGGCGATCGGCCTGACCTCCGCCAAGGCGGCACCCGCGCCGCTGCCGTCCAAATACTCCGACCTGGCGCGCCGCATTGACGCCGTGGCCCTGGCCACCCTGCGGGACTGCATGCAGACCACGTTCGAGGACGGTCCCCGCCGCGACCAGCGCCTGTGGGTGGGCGACCTGCGCCTGCAGGCCCTGGCCAATTACGCCACCTTCAAGCAGAACGACCTGGTGAAGCGCTGCCTCTACCTGTTCGCGGCCTACCGCCGGCAGGACGGGCTGGTGGCGGCCTGCGTCTATGAGAAGCCCAAGGCGCGCTACGGCGGCATCCACATCGTCGATTACGCCGCCCTGTTCAACGTGGCCCTGGCGGACTACTTGGAAGCCACGGGCGATGAGGCGACGGCGCGCGAGCTGTGGCCCGTGGCCAAGCGCCAGCTGGAGATCATCGGCCAGCGCATCAATGCCGACGGCCGCTATGTCGACCCGGGCAACGTCTGGATCTTCATCGATTGGTCGCCCGACCTGCACAAGGACGCGGCCATCCAAGGCCTGCTGGTCTTCGCCCACAAGCGTACGCTGGACCTGGCGCGCAAACTGGGCGTGCAGGCGGAGGTGGCGGACTACCCCGCCCTGATCGAGCGCATGACCATGGCCGCCCGTGGCTATTGGGACGCGTCGGCCAAGGCCTTCGTCAGCGGGCCCAACCGCCAGGTGTCCTGGGCCTCGCAGGCGTGGATGGCCATCGGCGGCGTGTTGCCGGCCAAGGACTGCGCCACCGCGCTGAAGACGGCCTTCGGCCGCGCCGACGCGGTCAAGCCGGTGACCCCCTACCTCTACCACTACATGGTGGAGGCCATGCTGGACAGCGGGTTGGACAAGGACGCCAAGGCCCTGGTGGAAAGCTATTGGGGCGGCATGGTCAAGGCCGGCGCCGACACCTTCTGGGAGGTCTATGACCCGGCCAAGCCGCTGAGTTCCCCCTACGGCGACATCCACATCAACAGCTACTGCCATGCCTGGAGCTGCACGCCGACCTACTTCTACCGCGCCCGCGGCATGGTGGCCTAAGCCCCCTCCCGATGTCCTTCGATCATGCCTAGGAGCAGCGTTCCCATGACCCTCCCCACCATCAAACAGGTGCGCGCCTATGTGGTGCGCGGCGGCGGTGCGGATTATCACGACCAGGGCGACGGCCACTGGATCGACGACCATATCGCCACGCCCATGGCCAGGTACCCGGAATACCGGCAAAGCCGGCAGAGCTTCGGCATCAACGTGCTGGGCACCCTGGTGGTGGAGATCGAGGCCACTGACGGCACCGTCGGCTTCGCCGTCACCACCGGCGGCGAGCCCGCCGCCTTCATCGTGGAAAAGCACCTGTCCCGCTTCCTGGAAGGCCGCAGCCCCACCGAGTACGAGAAGATCTGGGACCAGATGTACTTCGGGACGCAGTATTACGGCCGCAAAGGCCTGGTGGTGAACGCCATCTCCGGCGTCGACCTAGCGCTGTGGGACCTCTTGGGCAAGCTGCGGCAGGAGCCGGT
>NZ_VITN01000038.1 GCF_007828045.1 Nitrospirillum amazonense
ACCGCGCACAAAGGCCGGACACATGACCGCTTTCAACCCAAACAAAATCTTACGCCAACACCTTGTTTCGGCGGGGCCGTCCACACATGGTATTAGGCCGCCGGCTTGGCGGCGATGCCGTTCACCAGGATGTCGATGACGCCGTCCATCCAGGCATCATCGGTAGGCACGTGCAGCAGCAGCTGGTGGTAAATGGCGCCGAAGGTCAGGTCCAGGATGGTGTGTGGCGCCACGCCGGGGCGGATGGACCCGTCCTGGATGCCCCGTTCCAGCAGGGGCACCACCTCCGCCCGGCGGGGGGCCACCAGGTTCTCCTTGAACACGCGTAGGGTTTCCGGGTCGCGCTGACATTCCGCCAGGATGCCGGCCATGATGGGACCGGTGCTGCCCCGCATGGCCCGCGCCACCGACTTCAGCAGCCGGCGAAACTCCGCCAGGGCGTTGTCGCTCTTGGGTTCCAGCGACAGTTCCTGGTTCAGCATGTCCAGCGTTGCCTCCATGGCGATGGCGCCCCGGCTGGGCCACCAGCGATACAGCGTGCTGCGCGAGGCGCCTGCCCGGCTGGCCACCTTGTCCAGGGTCAGCCGCGCCAGCCCCTCTTCCCGCAACAGCTCATAGGTCGCCTTCAGGATGGCGGCGTGGCTGGCGTCGCTGCGGGGGCGACCGACGGGGGCCATGGGGTTCTCCTCAGCACTGGTCCGGGGCTTCACGCCCGCACGGGCATTAGTCACCTCACCATAGGCTCCATTTGGGGGCGGGGCGAGGGGGGTGAGGCATTACGACACGGTATGTCTCGTATTCAAAGGCGGCGCTGCTCGCGAATTACGAAACGGTCCAACTTGTATCGAAATCTGAAACCGCCCCTTCTGGTCCCTCAGGAGAGTTCCATGGTCGACATCACTGATACCGCCACTGCCCCCGCCATCACCGATACCCGTGTCGCCGGTGCCCGTGCGGGGGGCATCCTCAAGCGCATCCTGCTGGCCGGTGTCGGCATCGCCGCCCTGGCCGGCGCCGGCCACTATGGTCTGGACTATTGGCGCACCGGCCGGTTCTTGGTGGAAACCGACGACGCCTACGTCGATGCCGACGCCTCCACCATCGCGCCGCACGTTTCCGGCTATATCGCCAAGGTGCTGGTGGACGACAACCAGGTGGTCAAGGCGGGCCAGCCCTTGGCCGTCATCGATGACAAGGACCTGAGGACGGCGCTGGACCAGGCCCGGGCCGCCCGCCAGACGGCGGAGGCCAAGGTGGCCAACATCCAGGCGCAGATCACCCTGCAGCAGGCCCTGATTGACCAGGCCGCCGCCCGCCGGGTGTCGGCCAAGGCGGCGGCCACCTTCGCCGGCCAGGACAGCGACCGTTTCAACCAGCTGGTCACCACCGGTGCCGGCAGCGCGCAGAAGGCGCAGCAGGCGACCTCCGTGCGCCAACAGGCGGATGCCGACCTCAGCACGGCCGAGGCCGGCCTGGTCGCCGCCCGCCAGCAGGTGGAGGTGCTGAAGACCCAGAAGGCCACGGCGGAGACCGAGGTGGACCAGGCGCGCGCCGCGGAGCACCAGGCCGAACTGAACCTGGGCTACGCCACCATCACCGCCCCGGTGGACGGCGTGGTGGGCGCCCGCTCCGTCCGCGTCGGCCGCTATGTCCAGGCGGGCACGCAGCTGATGGCGGTGGTGCCGCTGCAGCAGGTCTATGTTGTCGCCAACCTCAAGGAAACCCAGCTGACCGATGTGAAGCCGGGCCAGCCGGTGGACATCGCCGTCGACACCTATCCCGGCGTCGTCGTCCATGGCCGGGTGGACAGCATCTCCCCCGCCAGCGGGCTGAAGTTCGCGCTGCTGCCGGCTGACAACGCCACCGGCAACTTCACCAAGATCGTCCAGCGCGTGCCGGTGAAGATCACGCTGGATGCCTACGCCGCCGCCGGCAAGGGCGCGGTGCAGCTGCGCCCCGGCATGTCCGTGGAACCCACCATCAATACGAAGGACGCGGATTGACAGCCCGTCCCGGCTTAACCCGCCGCTTTTAGGAGTGAGGGTCATGGCAAACGCAGTATCACAGGCCGCGCCGGCCGGGGCTGAAGCACCCACCAGCTTCAAGACCTGGCTGGCGGTGGTGGGGTCGATGATCGGCGCCTTCATGGCGGTGCTGAACATCCAGATCACCAACGCCTCCCTGCCCGACATCCAGGGCGCCATCGGCGCCGGCATCGATGACGGCGGCTGGATCTCCACCTCCTATCTGGTGGCGGAGATCGTGGTCATCCCGCTCACCGGCTTCCTGGTGCCGGTGTTCTCGCTGCGCCGTTACCTGCTGGCCAACACGGCCCTGTTCCTAGTGTTGTCGGTGGCCTGCGCCTTCGCCGGCAACCTGCAGCAGATGATCCTGCTGCGCGCCCTGCAGGGTTTCTTCGGCGGCGTGCTGATCCCGCTGGCCTTCACCATCACCCTGACCATGCTGCCTCGGTCGAAGCAGCCGATCGGCCTTGCGCTGTTCGCCCTATCCGCCACCTTCGCGCCCGCCATCGGCCCCACCATCGGCGGCTACCTGACGCAGACCTACGGCTGGCAGTACATCTTCTACGTCAACGTGGCGCCGGGTGCCGTCATGCTGGCGGCCCTGTTCCCCACCTTGCCGTCGGCCCCCATGAAGCTGTCGCTGCTGAAGAAGGGGGATTGGCCCGGCATCGCCACCCTGGCCATCGGCCTGGCCGCCCTGCAGACGGTGCTGGAGGAAGGCAACAAGGACGACTGGTTCGGCTCCCCCTTCATCGTGAAGCTGTCGGTGGTGGCGGTGCTGTCGCTGGGTGCTTTCCTGTGGATCGAGCTGACGGTGGCCAACCCGCTGCTGAACCTGCGGCTGCTGACCCGGCGCAATTTCGGCCTGGGCAGCGTCAGCAACATCATCCTGGGCATGGCGCTCTATGGTTCGGTCTTCCTGCTGCCCAGCTATCTGTCGCAGATGCAGGGCTACAACTCGGAACAGGTGGGCGAGGTGCTGGCCTGGACCGGCTTTCCCCAGCTGCTCATCATCCCCTTCGTGCCCTTCCTGATGAAGCGGTTCGATGCCCGCCTGCTGGTGGGCGTGGGCTTCGTCCTCTTCGCCGCCAGCTGTTTCCTGAACATCCATTTGTCCAAGGACTACGCCGCCGACCAGTTGGTCCTGCCCAACGTGGTCCGCGCCGTGGGCCAGTCCCTGGTGATGACGCCCCTGTCGGCGCTGGCCACCGGCGGTATCGAGCGTGAGAACGCCGGCTCCGCCTCCGCCCTGTTCAACATGATGCGCAACCTCGGCGGCTCGGTCGGCATCGCCGGCCTGCAGACCATCTTGACCAAACGGGAGCAGTTCCACTCCACCGTCATCACCACCCATGTGAGCGGCTTAAGCGAGGCGACGGCCGACCGTATCCAGCAACTGCAGGAACGCTTCCTGTCCGTGGGTGGCGTCGATCCTGACCTGGCCTGGAACCAGGCGGTGCAGGCCATAGCCAAGTCGGTGAAGCTGCAATCCTTCCTGCTGGCCTACAGCGACGCCTTCTACCTCATGGGCGGTGCCCTGGTGCTGGCCCTGGTGGCGGCCCTGATGATGAAGAAGACCAGCGGCGGCGGCGCGGGGGCGCATTGAGAAGCGTAGCGTCTGGCGTGTTAATCGCGTGAAGCTATCTGGGGATTTCCGGGCCGATAAGCTGCAGTACCTTATTGTCCGTTCCGGACAACAATATGTAGCCGGTCCCACCGACATCGAGTTTCCATTCAAGGGTTCTGCCGTCAGCTGTCGTTAAATGGCCCTTGAACACGCAACCAGTCACCGTCGCCTTTTCATTAAAGCCATAGCCGGGCTCCTCGTGTGATTTTCCAAACCACTTCAGCGCCTTGCCGTTCGTTAGTTCTCTAGTGTCACAATTGGGTGTGTAAGCCTTATCTTTCTCGTCGCCTTCGAATATGCCCTTTGTTTCCATCGAAACTGATTTGATGTCGATTGTCTTGACCTTCGCGGTGGCGATTTGGGGTGAGATCACCATGATCGCGACGACGGTATGAATAAGCCGATTCACCATGCTGCCGTCTCCGCTTCGTGCTTGTTTTTATATGAAACGTCCGGATAGCGATATATTTTTATCGTTGGGTATTTTAGAATTTCTTTGAAATTCCCTACAATCCAATGCAATGATTTGTTCTGATCATCTGTGCAGGGTTCAAAATTCGAACCATTGAGGCCGTTTTTTTTATCTCTGCGGAAACGACTTCTATTCCGATGGAGTCATCGTTCATCGGAAACCGTTCGGGGAAGGGTTTCTTCTTCTCAATTTCGTTAATCTTCGAATAATTGTTGCCCGCGATCAGGTCGATTTCGGTGGCGGGGCAGGTGTTTCGAGAATACAGCGAGGTTTGATTTTGCCAACATGCCACAGTTTCCATTTGATGGATGCGGTCTGGTATACGGTACCATCTTTATCGATCAGGAAATGGGCCCCATTCGGGCTTGCCCCACTGTAGCTGTTGAATGTGGCCTCAGCCGTGGGCGAGGCTGTCTGGTGGACGATTATTCCACTGATAACCGTCATTTTCCCATGATTGAGATTCGGGAACGGTTTCCGCGTTACTTTGGGATCCACTACCCAGCCTTCAGCGTCGATCATCATCTTCCAGTTCCTGGCCCGAGATCATGCCTCATGGCGGCGAAGCACACCGTCGAGGTTGTGTCGGGCGGAAAGCCTGACAACTCCGCTGCCGCGAGAGGATAGGGGACGGTTTTGGATCAGAACAGTTCCAGCCGCACGTCCAGGCAGTAGCCCGCGATGCCGTCCGACTGTTGGCATGAATGGGCCGCTCAAACCTTGGCGGCGGCCGGCACGGCGCGGAAGCTGATGGCCATGCGGTTGTAGGCGTTCATCAGGCCGATGGCGATGGTCAGGTCGGCCAGTTCCTTGTCGCTAAACTGCGCGCGGGCGGCCTGGAACTCCACGTCCGGCACGGCGGTCTCCGCCACGCGGGTCACCGTCTCCGCCCAGCGCAGGGCCGCCTGCTCCCGCTCCGTGAACAGGGCGCCGGCCTCATGCCAGGCCGGGACCAGCACCAGCTTTTCCACGTCCAGCCCGCCCTTCAGCAGGTCGCGGGAATGCATGTCGATACAGTAGGCGCAGCCGTTGATCTGCGAGACGCGCAGGTAGACCAGGTTCACCAGCTGGGCGGGCAGGCCGCTCTGGGTGATGTGGCCATAGACGCCGCCCAAGGCCTTCATGCCGGCGGGAGAGGCGTTGGTGTAGTCGAGGCGCAGGGTCATGATCCGTTTCCTTATGGCTGTCTGTCGGTTCTGGATGGCGCGAGGCCGATGACCAGAAGATGCGCTCGGCATGGATCAGGAAACAGCACCAAGAACAATCAAAAAGACTGTACCATGATGGTCCATGGACACCGACCTTTCCATTGTCCTGGACCGGGCGGCGGCGATGCCGCTGGCGGCCCAGATCCAGGGCGCCCTGCGCCAGGCCATCCTGGGCGGCCGTCTGGCCGCCGGCGCCCGCTTGCCGTCCTGGCGCGACTTGGCGGCCCAGCTGGGCGTGGCGCGCGGCACCGTGCGAGTGGCGTATGAGCGGCTGATGGACGAGCAGCTGGTGGTGGGCATGGGGGCGGCCGGCACCCGGGTGGCGCGCTGGCCGGTGCCCGACCTGCCGCCGGTGTCGCCGCCGGCGGAGACGCTGCCCATGGCGGCCCTCTTCCACGATTTCGAGGGCACGCCGCTGGCCTTCCAGATGGGCGTCCCGGCCCAGGACGCCTTTCCCTACACGCAATGGTCCCGCGTCCTGGCGCGGGCGGCGCGCACGGCGGCCCAGGCGCCGGTGGGCTATCCCGATCCGCGCGGCCATCCCGAGCTGCGGCACGCGATCGCCGCCTATCTCGCAATCGCCCGCGGCATCCAATGCGTGCCGGGCCAGGTGCTGGTGACCAACGGCTATGCCGGCGCTCTCAACCTCGCCGTCCGCGCCCTGGGGCTGGAGGGCAGGGCGGCGTGGATGGAGGAACCGGGCTTCCCGCTGACCCGCACGGCCCTGTCGCTGGCCGGCATGCGGCCGGTGCCCGTGCCGGTGGACGGCGAGGGGCTGGACGTGGCCGCCGGGGTGGTGGCGGCCCGTGATGCCGCCCTGGCGGTGGTGACGCCGGGGCAGCAGGCGCCCCTGGGCATGGCGCTGTCGCTGGCCCGCCGCATCGCCCTGCTGGACTGGGCCCGCCACACCGGCGCCTGGGTGCTGGAGGATGATTACCTGAGCGAGCTGCAACTGGCCGGCCGGGCAGCGCCGGCCCTGGCGGCGGTGGACCACGCGGCGGGCGGCGACGCCCGTGTGCTGCACGCGGGCACCTTCAGCAAGACCATCAGCCCGGCCTTGCGCCTGGGCTTCCTGGTGGTGCCGGCATCCCTGGCCGGCCATTTCGGCGACGTGGCCGCCTGCCTGTCGCCGGCCCCGGCGGCCCCGGTGCAGCGGGCCGTCGCCGCCTTCCTGACCGAGGGGCATTACCTGCGCCACCTGCGGCGCATGAAGCGGCTGTACGCCGCCCGGCGGGCCGCGCTGCTGCGCACCCTGGATGGCCTGCTTCCGGTGCGGGCCACAGCCGGCTTGTCGGTCGTGGTGTCGCTGCCCCCCGGTACCCGGGACACGGCCATCGCCAACCAGGCCCTGGCCTTCGGCATGGCGCCGGTGCCGCTGTCGCCGTGGTACGTGGACGAGGGCAACCACCAGGCCGGCCTGCTGCTGGGCGTCACCAACCTGAATGACCGCCACCTGGCCGCCGATTGCGGACGACTGGCGGAGCTGGTGGCACGCTTCGGATAAGGGGGCTTGACGCCCATCCCCCGACCCCGGCATGGTGCCGGTCATGAACGCCCTGTCCGCCATCCTCGTGGTCGCCCTGACCACCAAAACCATCACCACCACCGCCATCGGCGGGCGGTGCGGGATGGGCTTGTCGGCGTAAGGCCAGGTCGTTCCGCAACCCCCGCCCTAACGGGACGGGGGAGATGGCCAGAGGCGCCTCCGTTCCAAACCTGAACGGAGCCCCTCATGAGACCCCAACACTCCCGTCGTTCCTCCTCCGCCCTCATCATCCTCGACATGCAGGTGGGCTTGGTGCATGGCCCCGTGCCGCCCCATGGCGGCGCCGGCGTGGTCGTGCGCATCCAGGACATGGCCGACCGCGCCCGCAAGGCCGGCGGCATGGTGGTCCTGGTCCAGCATGACGGCCCGGAAGGGTCGCGCGCCGCCCCAGGCTCCGCTGATTGGCAGCTGGTGGAACAGCTGGCGCCCCAGGCCGGCGATCTGGTGGTGCGCAAGTCGCGGCCCAGTGTGTTCGCCGGCACGGAGCTGGCGGCCCTGCTGCGCGACCATGGCATCGGCCGCGTGGTGCTGTCGGGCATGAAGACTGAATATTGCGTCGACGCCTCCTGCCGCGCCGCCCGTGACCTGGGCTTCGAGGCCGTGCTGGCCGGCGACGCCCATACGACGATCGATACGCCGGCCCTGGCCGCGGGCGCCATCATCCACCACCACAACCTGACGCTGGGCGGGCCCTTCGCCCAGGTCATGGCGGCGGCGGCGGTGGGGTTTTGACTGGGGGTTTTGACCCGGGGGTTTTGACAGGGGTTCTGACCCTGCCCATCCGCCGCTCTCCAAAATACCCAGGTAGGGACAAGTGATGGAAAAGACGCAGATTTGTTGATCCCCCTCCTTTTCGCGCCCGCGGATCACCGTTTGATCACAGGCCAAGGCCAACCCCGGCACGCTTGAAAGGGGCGGCGCCCGCTCAAGGGCGCGCCAAGATCAGGGCGGGGAGGGCCATATGGGGCTTCATTCGGGCACGGCGGCGCGGCTGCTGAAGGGCGGGTCCTCCTTGCTGGCGGTGGGTGTCGCGCTGGTGGCGGGATCGGCGCGGGCGCAGGATGTCACGCTCACCGGGGCCACCATCGGCTATGCCAACGCCGGCGCGCTGGGGGCGTTGCTGGTTGCCGGCACGGCCACAGTGACGGGCGGCACCGTGGCGGGCATCGCCAACACCGGCACCATCGCCACCCTGACCAATGACGGCACGCTGACCGGAACCTTTGGCGTGCTGAACCAAGGCAGCATCGGCGCGCTGGTGCAGAACGGCACCATCCAGGCATCGGGCATGGCGGTGCGCAATGAGGGCACCATCGCCAGCGTCAGCATCACCGCCAGCGGCGGCCTCAGCGCCAGTTCCACGGCGTTCTACAACGGGGGCAGCATCGGCACCCTGGTGAACCGGGGCCGCATCGGCGACGGCATCGGCTTCGGCCGGCACGCGCTGTTGAATAGCGGCAGCATCGGCACCGTCCTCAACGGCGGGCTGATCAGTGGCTTTTCCGGTGGCGTGGTCAACGCCGGCACCATGGGCAGCCTGGGCAACACCGGCACCATCGAGGGGCCGGTCATCGCCCTGATGAACCAGGGGACGATCGGCCGGCTGGACAACGGCGGCATCATCAACGCCGCCAGTACCGCCTTGTACATCCGCACCCTGGGTGGCGTCGGCCTGCTCAGCAACAGCGGCCTCATCGCCGGCCAGGCCGGCCTGTGGAACGACGGCAGCATCGCCACGCTGATCAATACCGGCGCCCTCAGCGGCGGCACCCAGGCCGGGCTGTTGAACCGGGGCTGGATCGGCACGGTGGATAACGGCGCGACCATCTACGCCCTGCTCACCGGCCTGGACAATGCCGGCACGCTGGACAGCGTCATCAACAGCGGCACCATCATCGGCCGCAGCGACGGCCTGGTGAACGCCGGCACCGTGGGCACGTTCAGCAACAGCGGCACCCTGACCAGCAGCCGGGGGGAGGCGATCTATAACGGCCAGGGAACCCTGGCCCTGCTGGACAACAGCGGCACCCTCAGCGGCTACAAGGCCATCGCCAACGCCGCCAGCCTGGGCCAGGTGACCAACAGCGGGTTGATCAGCGGCACGGGGTTCGCGCTGGATCTGTCGGGCACCACGGGCACCATCGCCAACAGCGGCACCATCGTCGGCCCTATCGCCCTGCGGCTGAACAGCGGCGCCACCCTGGCCGGCGTGGTCAACCAGGGCACCATCATCGGCAACCTCGTGAACCTGTCGATGGATGTCCTGACGCTGGCGGGCGGTTCCGTCCTGGGCACCTACACCGGCACCAACGGCGGCCAGGCCATGGTGTCCAGCACGCTGGCCAACGTGGTGCTGGGCGGCGGGCGCCTGCTGCTGAACGATGGTGTGGATGTCGGCGGCCACACCCTGGTGAACGCCGGCGCCGCCGTGGTGCTGGACACGGTGGTCAGTGTCACCGGCGCCTATGCCCAGGCGCAAGGCGGGCTGGATCTGGCCACCGCCACCGCCCGGCTGGTGGTCGGCGGTGCCGCCCTGATCAGCGGCGGCACGGTCATGACGTCGCCCACGGCCACGGCTACCTATCGGGTGGGCGCCACCGTGGGTACGTTGGTCCAGGGCGGCGCCGGATCCAGCTATGCCGGCGTCACCGTCGCCAGCGGCATGGCGGGCCTTGCCTTGGCGGGCCAGGCGGCCGGCACCGACCTGCTGGCGCTGGCGGCCAACGACTACGTCGGCGACGCCCAGGGCTCCCTGGCCAATACCGCCGCGCTTTCGGCCGTCACGGCCGTCCATATCGCGGCGACCGGCAGCCTGGGCACCCTGAACAACAGCGGCACCCTGCAGGGAACGGCCTATGCGATCTACGGCGCCGGCACGCTGGACACCGTGGTCAACAGCGGGGTGATCGCCGGCACCATCGTCAACGCCGCCGCCCACGCCCTGACCATCGCCGGCGGCCTGGGGGGCGCGATCGGCACGCTGACCGGCCTGGCGGGCGGCCCGGGACTGCTGCGCAGCGGCGGCGACGTGGTCCTGGCCGGCGGCGCCTTGCTGCTGAACGACGCCATCGACGCCGCCGGGCACACGGTGGCCAACGCCGGCGCCACCGTGGCGCTGGGCGGCACGCTGACCATCACCGGTAACTACAGCCAGACCGGTGGCACCCTGGCGCTGGGCGCCAACACGCTGGTGGTGACGGAGGCGGCGCAACTGACCGGCGGCATGGTGACCACCCGCCTGTCCGCCACCGCCAACCGGATGGCGGGAGAGGTGGCGGGCACCTTGGTCGCGGGTGGCACGGCATCGCGCTATGGCGGCGTGGCGGTGGATGTCGGCGTCCCCGGCCTGGCGGCGGCGGCGGTGGCGATGACCATCGGCGGGCGGGTGGACCTGGTGGCCACGGCCACCAACGATTATGTCGGCGGCACCCTGCCGGCGCTGGAGAACGGCAGCGTGATCACGGCCGCCACGGCTGTCCACATCGCCGTGACCGGCAGCCTGGGCACCCTGAACAACAGCGGCACCCTGCAGGGAACGGCCTATGCGATCTACGGCGCCGGCACGCTGGACACCGTGGTCAACAGCGGGGTGATCGCCGGCACCATCGTCAACGCCGCCGCCCACGCCCTGACCATCGCCGGCGGCCTGGGGGGCGCGATCGGCACGCTGACCGGCCTGGCGGGCGGCCCGGGACTGCTGCGCAGCGGCGGCGACGTGGTCCTGGCCGGCGGCGCCTTGCTGCTGAACGACGCCATCGACGCCGCCGGGCACACGGTGGCCAACGCCGGCGCCACCGTGGCGCTGGGCGGCACGCTGACCATCACCGGTAACTACAGCCAGACCGGTGGCACCCTGGCGCTGGGCGGCAACACCCTGGTGGTGACGGAGACGGCGCAACTGACCGGCGGCATGGTGACCACCCGCCTGTCCGCCACCGCCAACCGGATGGCGGGAGAGGTGGCGGGCACCTTGGTCGCGGGTGGCACGGCATCGCGCTATGGCGGCGTGGCGGTGGACGTCGGCGTCACCGGCTTGTCGGTGGCTGCGGCGGCGATGACTGTCGGCGGGCGGGTGGACCTCGTGGCCACGGCCACCAACGACTATGTCGGCGGCGCCCTGCCGGCGCTGGCGAACGCCGGCGTGATCACGGCCGCCACGGCCGTCCACGTCGCGGCCACGGGCAGCGTGGGCACCGTCGGCAACACCGGCGCCCTGATGGGCACCGTGGCGGCCGTCGCCAACCTCGGCACCGTCGGCCTGCTCAGCAACCAGGGCACCCTCAGCGGCGTGACGCGCGGCCTCTACAACGCCGGCACCATCGGCACCGTGACCAACAGCGGCCTGATCACCGGCGCGATTGCCCTGTACACCAGCGGCGGCATCGGCGCCGTCGGCAACAGCGGCGTGATCGCGGGGCGGATCGTCAACGCCTCCCCCAACACGCTCAGCATCAGTGGCGGCGGCGGTGCCATGGGCACCCTGACGGGGCTGGCCGGCGTGCAAGGGGCCATCGTGAGCACCGGCGCCGACGTGGTGCTGTCGTCCGGCAGCCTTCTGCTGAACGACGCAGTGGACGTGACCGGGCACACGCTGGTCAATAACGGGGCGTCGGTGCTGCTGACCAGCATCGTCAGCGTGACCGGCAACTATGCCCAGACGGGCGGCACCCTGGCGGCGGGCATCGGCGGGACCTCCATGGGTGGATTGGTCGTCGGCGGGGCGGCCAACCTGACCGGCGGCACCGTGGCCGTGGCGGCGATGGCCGGATCCAACCTGCTGGTGGGGGACAGCTATACCATCGTGGCGGCCGGCAGCCTGACCGCCACAGGCTTGACCGCCGCCGCCAGCGGTTTCACCGCCACCCTTGGCACAACCACCAGCGGGGCCGCGACCGACCTGGTGCTGACGCTGGTCAGCGACTATATCGGCGGCACCCTCGGCACCCTGACCAACAGCGGCGTGCTGTCGGCCGCCACGGCGGTGATGATAACGCCGGCCGGCAGCCTGGGCACCCTGGCGAACACCGGCGCCATCCTGGGCGACGTGGTGAACGCCAGCGCCAACGACCTGGTCGTGACGGGCGGCAGTGGCGGTACGGTGGGCACGCTCGCCGGCGGCGTCATCCACAACAGCCTCAGCAACCTGGTCTTCGCCGCTGGCGACCTCAGCCTGGGCGACGCCATCGACGCCACCGGCCACACGGTGACCAATGGCGGCGCGAACATCGCCCTGTCCCGCGATGTGGCCATCACCGGCGCCTACACCCAGGCGGCGGGCACCCTGGCCGCCGCCGGCCACGTGCTGAGCGTCAGCGACGCGGCCCGTGTGACGGGCGGCGTGGTTTCGGCCGGGGTGGGCGCCGGCGGCACCTACCAGGTGGGCGACAGCGTCACCCTGATCCACGGCGGGGTGGGGTCCAGCTACGCGGGCGCCACGGTCACCAGCGGCGTTGCCGGCCTGTCGGCCACGGGCGCCGCCAGCGGTACCGATCTGCTGGCCGTGGCCGGCAACGACTATGTCGGCGGCGGTCTGGACAAGCTCGACATTTCCGGAACGCTCACCAATACCGCCGGCGGCGCCACGGCGTTGTACATTGCGGCCAGCGGCGCCCTGGGCACCTTGGCCAACAGCGGCATCATCGCCGGTGACATCGTGAACCAGTCAGCCACCCCCCTGGTGATCAGCGGGGGCACGGATGATGCCCCCGGCACGCTGACCGGCGCCGGCGGGCGGCTGGGCTCCATCACCAGCCGCTTGGCCGATGTGCGCTTCATTTCCGGCACGCTGCTGCTGAACGACCATCTGGATGTCGGCACGCACGGCGTGGTCAACAGCGGCGCCACCCTGCTGATCAACAGCGCCATCAACATCACTGGTAGCTACAGCCAGACCGGTGGCGGCCTGGTGATCGGAGTCGCCTCCACCAGCAGCTACGGCAGCCTGGTGATCAGCGGCAGCGCCAGCCTGGCGGGTGGCTCCGTGACGCTGAAGCCCACGGCCGGCGGGGCGCTGACGGCCGGCAGCTACACCATCGTGTCGGCGGGAGGCGGGCTCAGCACCGGCGCCTTGGCCCTCACGGCCGCCGGCTACACGGTGACCAGTTCCACCGTGACCAGCGGCGGCCACACCCAGCTGGTGCTGACCCTGAATGCCGCCAGCACGGGCACGACGGGCGGCAATACGGGTGGAAATGCCGGCGGCGGAAATGCCAGTGGCGGGAATACGGGGGGCTCAACCGGCGGGTCGACCGGCGGCGGGACCGACACTGGGGGTTCGGGCGGCTCCGGCACGGGCGGGACCGGCACCGGGGGAACGGACGGCGGAACGGGCAACACGGGTGGCACAGGGAATACGGGTGGGACGGGCACCGGTGGCGGCACGGCCACCCCGACGCCCCCCGCTGGCCCCCGCTATGCCGCGGTGGGCCTGGCCCAGGGTGGGGCGGCCATGGGGGCGGGCGCGGCACTGGACGCCATCGCCGCCAGCGGCGGTGGTGCGGCCACGGCCTTCCAGGCGGCGGTGCTGACGCCCCTGTCCGGCCTGTCGGTCATGGCGCAACGGCTGGCGGTGGCGCAGCTTGCGCCCAACCAGACGACGCCGCAGATGACCCTGTCCATGACGGCGCCCACCACCACCGCCATCAGCCAGCATCAGCAGACGGTGGCGGGCCTGATGGCCGGCACCGGCGCCGCTGCCGGTTCCGGCGGTCAGCAGGGTGCCATTTGGGGGGAAATCCTTGGCGGTGGCGCCCTGCGCGCCAACAGCGCGGATGCTGCCGGGTATCGCGCCAGCAGCGCCGGCCTGGTGCTGGGCGCGGACTGGTATGCCGACGACCAGGTGATGGCCGGCCTGGCCTTCAGCTGGCTGAACAGCGCGGCGGTGGGGCAGGGGGTCTCGGCAAACAGCCTGACGCGGGCGGGCAGCTATCAGCTGACGGCCTACGGCGTCTGGCGGCCGGACGTCGCCGACCAGCGCCTGTCCGTCGCCGGCCAGGTCAGCTTCGGCTACAACCATTATGACCAGCGTCGCTGGATCGATTTCCTGGGCGCCCGCGCCAACGCAAATTATGGGGGGGAACAATACCTGGGCAAGGTGACGGTGGGCTATGACCTGCCGCTGACGGCAACCTTCACCCTGACGCCGCAATACAGCCTGCGCGCCGTGCGCCTGACCAACCACGGGTACCAGGAACACGATGCGGGCGTGGCCGACCTGGCCGTGGACGCGCTGGTGACCAGCAACATCACCCAAGAGCTGGGGGCGACGATGGCCACCCAATTCGATACGGGGCTGGGCGCCCTGGTGCCAGAGCTGCGCGTGGCCTGGGTCCACGATTACCTGAACGGTCCCGTCGCCACCACGGGCGTGCTGGCCGGCGTGGCTTTCGCCAGCACCACGGCCCAGGTCAGCGCCGACGGTGTCGCCATCGGCGTGGGCGCCACCCTGCGCCAGGGCGACAGCGTCAGCCTGCGCCTGGAATACAACGGGGAATATCGCCGGGATTATCAGGCGCATGCCGGCATCCTGCGTGCCACCTGGGCGTTTTGACGGCGCGGAGATCCATCCCAGCGCGTGTAGCCCGGGTGTGAACGAATCGCCCCGGCACCATTCCCGCACAGATTCGGCGAAAGTGTGAAAAACCGCTTGCCCTTTACAGACGGCCGCTCATTTTTAATCAGAATTGATCAGAGGTAGGTGGGCGATTCCCCCGGGTCTACCGTCGGCACCGCCGCCCGCCCTCTAAATGACGCGAAAAAAGCTTTTGAGAGCTTGACCTTGTTATCGCCCTGTTGGTTAGTCCCTTATCGTCCTTCCGTATAGGCTGTGGACGATAGTTAGGACGTGGCGGGAGGCCGCCATTTCATTCTATAAGCGGTTAGACCGCATACTTGCAGGGGCCGGAGTACCGAGATGAGCATAGTGGCGAGGGCGGCGTTGGTCGCGATGACGGCCGGCGTGTTGGCGGCGTACACCGGGGCGGCCACCGCCACCGTGGCGGCGGAGCCGGTGAAGACGCCCCCGCCGGCGACGTCCGTTCCCGCCCCTGCCAACGGCCCGGCCGCCGGCAAAGGCGCCGATGTGACCAAGGCACCGGGCCCGCTGTGGTCCAAGAGCTGCGCCAAGACCGATGCCGGCGCCGAGATTTGCTATGTCGAGCAGTTCGCCATCGCCACGCCACAGAACGTCATGATGCTGCATGTCCGCGTGGGCTATCTCGGCCCCGACGGCAAGCCGCGCCTGATCCTGGCGACGCCCTTGGGCGTGCTGCTGCAGCCGGGCATCACCTTGGTGGTGGACCAGGACAAGCCTTTGTCTCTGCCCTTCGACGCCTGCCAGCAGGGCGGGTGCGTCGCCGCCGCCGACCTTGAAGACGGCAAGGTGTTGGACCACTTCACCGGCGGCAAAGTCCTGGCAGTGCGTTATATCAATGGCGACAAGGCCGCCGTCGACATCCCCGTGCAGCTGAGCGGCCTGGCCGCGGCGCTGAAGGCCCTGCCGGCGCCGCCCAAGCGCACCCCGTAAGCCACCCGCCCTGACCCATTCTGAAAAGCGCTGTGAAGCCATGAACACTCAACCGCAGACCACCATGACCGTTGAGCAGGCGCTGGGCCAGGCCCACGCCCACTGGAACGCTGGCCAGGCCGACCAGGCCGAACGGTTGTGCCAGCATGTGCTGGCGCTGTGGCCGGGGCAGTCGGACGCCCTGCACCTGATGGGCCTGATGGCCCACGCCTACGGCAACCTGGACCTGGCGATCGACCATCTGCGGCGCGCCTGCCAGGCGCCGCGCGTGCCGGCCGTCTATCTCAGCAACCTGGGTGAGATGCTGCGCCAGCGCGGCCTGCTGGCCGAGGCCGAGGTGGCCGCCCGCCGCGCCGTCACCATGGACAACGCCCTGGTGGCCGGCTGGAACAACCTGGGCATCATCCTGCAGGAAGCCGGCAAGCTGGAAGACAGCCTGACCTGCCTGGAACGGGTGGTGGCGCTGCAGCCCAACTATGCCGAGGCGCACAACAACCTGGGCAACACGCTGAAGCGCATGGGCCGGCTGGACCAGGCCCGCCAGCGTTACGAATACGCCCTGAACCTGGCCCCGGCCTATGCCGAGGCGCAGAGCAACCTGGCCAACCTGCTGAATGACCTGGGCCGCCCGGACGAGGCCCTGGCCGCAGCGCGCAAGGCCATCGACCTGAACCCGCGCCTGTCGGATGCCTACATCAACGCGGCGGCGGTGGAACTGGGCCGCAACCGCAATGAGGACGCGCTGCGCTGGATCGACGCGCTGCTGAGCTACGCCCCCCTGCATGCTGGCGCCCTGACCGTGCGCGCCACGGCCCTGCGTCACCTGGAACGTCTGGAGGAGGCGTTGGCCGACGCCCGCCGCGCCGTGGCGCAGCAGGCCGACAATGGCGAGGCCCAGAACGTCCTGGGTGAGGTGCTGCAGGCCCTGGGCCAGCATGACGAGGCGCTGGCCGCCTTCGACCGCGCGTCCAAGACCCTGGGCTTCGCCCCGGAAAAGGCCCTGATCAACCGCGGCGTCCTGCTGATGGAACGCGGCGACAAGGCCGAGGCCAAGGCCGCCTTCGAGCAGGTGGTGGCGCAGTTCCCGCGCTCCGCCTCCGCGTGGTTCAACATGTCGGACCTGCACCGCTTCCAGGCCGGCGACCCGGCCGTGACCAAGATGGAAGCGTTGCTGTACGGCCCCGACCCCGTGCAGTCGCAGACCGACCGCACCGCCCTGAACTTCGCCCTGGGCAAGGCGTGGATGGACATCGGCGACGCCGACCGCGCCTTCGGCTACCTGAACGAGGGCAACCGCCAGAAGCGCGCGACCTTCGCCTATGACGCCGACGCCACCAGCCGCTGGATGGCCGACATCGCCGCCGCCTTCCCGGCCGACGCCTTCAAGAAGGCCAAGTCCAACCTGGCGAGCAGCGACCAGGCCGTGTTCGTGCTGGGCATGCCGCGTTCCGGCACCACCCTGATCGAGCAGATCCTGGCCAGCCATCCCCAGGTTGCGGCCGCCGGGGAACTGTCGGCCTTCAACAACCTGGTGAACCAGCTGGGCCCGTATCCCCAGATCGCCGGCCATCTGACGCCGGAGATCACCGGCGGCGTGGGCCAGCGCTATCTGGACTTCGTCCGCCCCCTGGCCGGCGGCCGTCGCAAGGTCGTGGACAAGATGCCGTCCAACTTCCTGTTCGCCGGCCTCGTCAACCTGGCCCTGCCGGACGCCCGCATCATCCATGTGCGCCGCGACCCGGTGGACACCTGTCTGTCCTGCTACACCAAGCTGTTCACGCGTGAGCAGCTGTTCACCTACGACTTGGCGGAGCTGGGGCAGTTCTACCGCGCCTATGAACGGCTGATGGACCATTGGCGCGCCGTGCTGCCGGCCGACCGCTTCATCGAAGTGCGGTATGAGGACGTGGTGGACGACCAGGAAGGTCAATCCCGCCGCCTGATCGAGGCCATCGGCCTGAACTGGGACCCCGCCGTCCTGGACTTCCACAAGACCCGGCGCACCATCCGCACCGCCAGCCTGAACCAGGTGCGCCAGCCCATCTTCCGCAGCAGCATGGGCCGCTGGAAGCCGTTCGCGGCTCAGCTGACGCCGCTGCTGACGGCGCTGGGGATCGACCCCAACGCCCCGGACGCCCCAGTGGACGCTTCAGTGGACGCTCCGGCGGCCGCGCCAGCCAAGAAGCCCGCCGCGAAGAAGGCGGCGCCCAAGGCCGAAAAGGCGCCTGAGCCGGTGGTCGAGGCGCCCGCGCCCAAGAAGGCCAAGGCCGACGCCCCGGCCGCCGAGGACGCGGCGAAGCCGGCGCGCAGCCGCCGCAAGCCGGCCGCCAGCTGACAGGGCCTGCCGTCATGGACATGAAGGAACTTGAGCAGCAGGTCCGGCCCATGCTGATCGCGGGGCGGGGCGTCGAAGTCGAGGCCATGATCCGGCCCCTGCTGGCCAGTGGCACGGGCCCGGTGACACTGTGGGCCCTGCTGGCCCAGGCCCTGCGCGTGCAGGGCCGGGTGGTTGAGGCCAAGCCCATTCAGGAGATGCTGGTGGATGCCCTGCCCGGGCACCTGTCCACCCGGTTCGACCTGGCGGAAACCCTGCTGCTGCTGGGGGAGTTCGACCGTGGCTGGCGCGAATATGCCTACCGCTACAGCCTGGCGCACACCACGCGCATCGAGCGCAAGGTTCAGCGCCCGCGCTGGGACGGCCGTCCCATTCCGGGAAAGACCCTGCTGATCCATGATGAGCAGGGCTATGGCGACACCTTCCAGTTCATGCGCATGGTCGCCTGGGCCAAGGAGAAGAGCCAGGCCAACGTCATCCTGGAAATCAATCATGAGACGGCCAGCCTGGCCCGCCGCATGAAGGGTTTCGATGCGATGACCCTGCGCGGCGAACTGCCGCCCTATTTCGACGTGCACGCCGAGATGATGAGCCTGCCCATGATCATGGGCCTGCAGCTCAGCCAGCTGCCCGGCGAGCCCATGCCCTACCTGTCGGCCCTGCCCGACCGGCGGGAGCATTGGCGCAAGCGCCTGGAACAGTACAAGGGCTTGAAGGTGGCTTTCCTCTGGGCCGGCCGCCCCACCCATTTCAACGACGCCAACCGGTCCATGGGGCTGGAGATGCTGGCGCCGCTGGCGCAGGACGGCGTCACCCTGTTCTCCGTGCAGAAGGGCCCGAAGGAGGAGCAGGCGTTGAACCCGCCCGCTGCCATGGGCAAGCACGTCGTCAGCCTCAGCCCGGAGATCCGGGATTTCGAGGACACGGCCGCCATCCTGATGGAGGTCGATTTGCTGATCTCCATCGACAGCTCCCCGGTGCACCTGGCCGGCGCGCTGGGTCGCCCGGCCTGGGTCATGATACCCCTGCTGCCGGATTGGCGCTGGCTGCAGAACCGTGACGACACACCCTGGTACCCGTCCGTCCGCCTGTTCCGCCAGACGGAATGGGGGCAGTGGGGCCCGGTGATCGACCACGTGGCCAAGGCGCTGGCGGAGTTCAAGGCCAAGAAGGGCTGACGGTATGCGGGCCCGCGCCCTGGTGGCCCTGATGTTGGCAGGGGGGGTGCTGGCGGGCGGCTTGGCCGCCTGCTCCGGCATCCATGGCCGGCAGGAGCGGGGACCCGCCCTGGCCCAGGGTGGTGGCTGGCGCTGGGATTACCTTTCGGCGGGCAGTTTCGACCTGGCGATGGCGGTCAAGCCGAACGCCGGGGGCGTCGGTAACGACGTGCTGACCGTCTATATCGAGGGCGACGGCCTGGCCTATCTGTCGGCGCGCGAGCCGTCGCAGGATCCCACACCCACCGATCCCCTGGCCCTGCGCCTGGCCATGGGGCATCCCGGCACAGGGCCCGTCGCCTATCTCGCCCGGCCCTGCCAGTATGTCATGGAAACCCGCCCGCGGAACTGCCAGGTGGGCTACTGGACCAAGGCGCGCCTGGCGCCCGAGGTGGCGGACAGCGCCGGCCTGGCGCTGGACCGGCTGAAGGCCGACGCCCGCGCGCAACGCCTGGTGCTGGTGGGATATTCCGGCGGCGGCGGCCTGGCGGCGGTGCTGGCGGAACGGCGCGCCGACGTGGCCGGCCTGGTCACCGTGTCCGGCAACCTGGACTTCGGCCTGTGGACCAAAACGCTGGACCTGACGCCGCTGTCGCAGTCGATCGATCCCGTTACCGGCGCCGCCAAGCTGGCGGGCCGGCCGCAGGTTCATTTCGTGGGTGCCGACGACAAGGTGGTGGATGTCGCCATCGCCCAGTCCTTCGTGGCGCATCAACCCACGCCCGCGTCCGCCACCATCATCACCGTGCCCGGCCAGGACCACGGCTGCTGCTGGGCGGCATCCTGGGCCACCCTGGCCCGGCGGCCGGAGATGAAGGCCATCCCCGGCTGGCTGCCCTGACGCACCCGCCTCAACCCGCCGACCAATACCCCGCCACCACCGGCCGGCCGCCCAGGGCGCCGGTATGCTCCACCTCCGGCCCCAGGGGAATGCGGGTGCCGGCGCGGGCGAACACCGCCATCTCGTCCAGCGCCAGAGTTAGTGTGTGAACGCACCCGCCTTCCAGCGCCGCGCCGTCGGGGAAGCGGTGCCATTGCCCGGCGGGCAGGTAGACGGTGACGGTGCCGGCGGCGTTCAGGCAGGGGGCGACCAGCAGGTCGGGGCCGCAGAAGAACTGATCCTCGAAGGCCCACGCGGCGCGGTCGCCGGGGCAGGCCAGGGCCATGGCGCGCTGCACCGGCAGGCCGGTGGCGGCGGCGGTCTCCATGCCGGCGTGCAGATAGGGGATCAGGCGATAGCGCAGCTTCAGGGCGGCCAGGGTGGCGGCCTCCGCCTCCGGCCCATAGGACCACGGCTCCCGCGGGCCGATGCCGTGCAGGCGCATATGGGCGGAGAAGACGGCCGCCTGCGCCCAGCGGACATAGAGGATGGGGTCGCGCTGGTCGCGGTAGAAGCCACCGACGTCGGTGGCGTAGTAGGGTGCGCCGCTCAGGCC
Source organism: Nitrospirillum amazonense (assembly GCF_007828045.1). Taxonomy (GTDB): domain Bacteria; phylum Pseudomonadota; class Alphaproteobacteria; order Azospirillales; family Azospirillaceae; genus Nitrospirillum; species Nitrospirillum amazonense_C. The sequence continues at coordinate 20,390 of NZ_VITN01000038.1, forward strand.
CCAGGACAGGCCGCCGCGCAAATTGCCGGCCATGCCTTCCCAATCCGCCTGCGGGTCGCCGCCCCACTGGGCGGGATAGCGCTGCGCCCCGATCCAGCTGGCGCGGGAGAACAGGAAGGGCCCGCTGGCGCAGTACGCCTCAGCCGCCTCATAGACGCAGCGGTTGTAAAGGTGGGCATAGACATTGTGCAGGGCGTGCCCGGTCTCGCCATTGCTGGCCAGCATGTCGGGCTCCACCTGCTCGCCGAAGTCCGCCTTGATCATGTCCACGCCGGCCTCGAACAGCGGCTTGTGGCAGTCGCGCCAGTAGGCGTAGGCGTCGGGATGGGTGAAGTCGATCAGGCCGCTGTCGGGCAGGGGGGTCAGGACGGGGCCGAAGGGTTCCAGATCCCACGTGTAACGATAGGCCTCACCCGTGCGCCGATCCTTGAGCAGCCAACCCTTGGCGGCCAGTTCATCGAACAGGGGGTTGTTGACCGACACCAGCGGGTATTCCCAGGCGCAGATCTTGAAGTCCATGGCCTTCAGGGTCGCCAGCGTGGCGGCGGGGTCTTGGAAGCGCTTCGGATCCCATTCGAAGGCGAAGCGGGTGTCGGTGTCCTGCCAGGCGCGGCCGTCGAAGGTGATGGTGTCGCAGGGCATGCCCTTGGCCCGCACCTCCGTCGCCACGGCGATGACCTCCTCCGGCGTGCGGTAATAGGCCTTGGACAGGATGACGCCCAGGCTCCACAGCGGCGGCACCGGCGCCCGGCCGGTCAGGCCGGTGTATTGTTCCAGCAGGGCGGCACCGTCGTCGCCGGTGAACAGGAACAGGTCCAGGTGATCATCCTCCACCACCAGGCCGTAGGCGCGCTGCGACCAGGGGGCGTAGCCCACGCCGTGGGTGACGGGGCTGGGCGTGTGCGCCAGCAGGCCCCAGCCCTCGGGGCTCCAGGCGAAGGGCGTGTTCTTGTAGGACCACTGGCCGTTGACGCCCAGCGCGTCCTCGTTGCGCGACCGCAGCAACTGCCCGCGATGGTCCAGTTGCCCCCACTTCTCCCCCAGGCCGTAGACCGGCTCGCCAGACTTCAGGTCCAGGCTGACGAACCAGGCGTCGTCCAGCTTGGCGAAGGGGGGCAGGCGGAAGCGGCGGACGAAATGCCCATCGGTGGGGGAGGACTGCACGACCCGGCCGTCGGCCCGGGTGAGGGTGAAGGACAGGGGCGTGTGGTCCAGCGTGCACGTCAGGCCGCCGGCCGTGACCACGGTGCGGTCGCCCTCCGCCGCCAGGGTGGGCGTCAGCGGCGCCGGCTCGGCCGCCAGCAGGCCATAGCCGCCGATGGCTCGCTCGCCTGTGCGCAGGCGGGCGCCGAAGGCGTGCAGCGTCAGCCACAGGGGTCCGGCGTCGGTTTCCAGCAGGATGGTGTCGCCCACCAGGCGGGCCTTGGTCGTCACGGTTACGGCGGGAATGCGGCCCCAATTGGGGGACGCCGTCGCGCCGACCATATCCTGCACCACGCTCATGGCTCCGTTCCTCGCTGCCGCCGGGTCATAGGGTTAAGCCCATACCCCAATCGGCACCGGCCCTGCCAGGGTTTCCCCGCAGGGCCGGGACACGTGGAACCGCCGTTCTGACGTCAGAACAAGGACTTCAGCCCGGGTGGCCGGCCTCTGGGTGCCCAATGGCGGCCAGCGCCCGGTCCAGTTCCTGGATGGCGCAGACGATGTGGTAGAAGCTGCTGGCGGGGGCGGCCTCTTCGACGAAGGTGCCGTCGGGGTTCAGGCGGTCGCGCCACAGGCCCTTCACCGGGGTGTCGAAGTACTTCATCAGGCCGCGCCCGCCATTGGCGGCCATGGTCCAGTAGGTGTCGCTGCGGTCGGCGTCGTCGCGGGTGGCCAGTGCCGCCAGCACGGCGCACTTGATGCGCTCCGTCTGCGGCCACAGGCGGGCGACGGGATCGTGGGGGGTGAGGTCGTCCAGCAGGGCGTTCATGGCCACGCCCCGCGCCGGGTCCACGCCCGGGCCCTCGCCCACGGCGATCATGCGCCAGGCGGCGTCGGCGGCCGCCTTGCTGCCGGTCAGTGCCGCCCAGCGCAGCATCAGCCAGGACCATTCGAACTGGTGTCCCGGCTCGACGATGCGGCCGGACGTGCCGGCCTGGGGCCGCCAGTCGCCGTCGAAGAATTCCTTCAGCCCGCCCATGTCGTCGTCGATGAAGCGGCTGAGCGCCAGGCCCACGATCTCTTCCGCCAGGTCGCGCCAGCCGCCGTCGCCACCCTGCTCCATCCAGGCCAGCGACGCCTCCAGCATGTGCATATGCGGGTTGGACAGCAGTGGCAGGGTGCGGGGGTGGCTCTCCTCGAACCCGCCCTGGGCGTGGTGCAGGGTGTCCAGCAGGCGCTGGCGCAGGGCCACGGCCATCTCCTCCGCCCTGCGGCTCTCCGGCGTGGCGCTCTGCGCGGCGGCGAGCGCGAACAGGGCGAAGGCCTGGTCGTACAGCACGACGGTGTCGTCCAGGGCGGTGCCGTCCGGCGCCACCTTGGTGCGGAACAGGCCATCGGGCCGGCGGTAGTGGTTCAGGAAGAAGGTCAGGCCATGCTCCGCCGCCTCGCGCACCGGGCCGTTCCAGCCGGACTTGGCGGCTACGGAATAGGAATAGACCTGGCGGGCCTGCACCCGGGCGCGGCGCGCGTCGTTGGTCGGCCTGCCGTCCAGCCCCAGCTTCTCATGGAAGCCGCCGTTCACCCGGTCCGCCCCCACCTCCCACCACAGGGGATAGGCCCGCTCCACCAGCCAGGCCTTAAGCTGGCCACGCACCGCGGCAGCGTCGGCCACGGCGCCGGTGGGGGTGGAGTTGGAGATGGTGGAGGACAGCACAGCCGCTTGCATCATCATTCGCCTTCCGGTCGGCTCTCGGGGGAAATTTCCAAGACGATAAAAGGCGTTGCCCATGCGGGCCAGAGGCAAGGCGGTAATAATTTGGTGACTGGATGGGTTTCGTTTTTGGGAACGCCACTCGACATACGATCGCGGCGATGCCATCTTCTGGATATGAGCAAGCCGGAACCCAAAACGCCTTTGAGCGACGAGGAGGCTGCCGAATTGGCGGCTTTGACCGCTGCCGTGGCGGAGGCCCGGGCGGATCATCGCGGTATCCCGCATTCTGAGGTGCGGGCATGGCTGCTGGAGATCGCCGCCGGCAATTTCGACGTGCCGCATCCCGTTCCTCGGTAATCAGCATGACTGAGCAGGTCACGTGGCGCCCTGTGGCCTTCGCGGACCTTGCAAAGATCATCGCCCATATTCATGCGGAAAACCCAATCGCAGCCCAGCGGGTTGGCCGCGAATTGCTGCTGGCGGCAGACAGCTTAGCGATTTTTCCAAATCGTGGGAGACACGGACGTGTGCCTGGAACGCGCGAACTGGTGACCATCCGCCCTTACATCATCGTCTACGAGGTCGATGACCGGAAAAGCGCGACAATCCTGCGGATTTGGCACAGTGCTCAGGATTGGCCGGCCTCTTAAGACCTCCTCCCAAGAAAAACGGCCCGGGTTCCGTCAAGGAACCCGGGCCGCATCGTAACCGCCGCTTCTAGGGGGGAGAGGAAGGCGGCGGGTGCGATCACTCGGCGGCGTGCGGCGCCGTGTGGCCGGCGATGGCCGGTTGGTCCAGCTTCTCGTGGGTGATCAGCTTGCCGCCCGCCAGCTTGCGCAGCAGGACGTAGAACACCGGGGTCAGCCCCAGGCCGAAGAAGGTCACGCCCAGCATGCCGAAGAACACGGCGACACCCATGGCGTGGCGCATCTCGGCGCCGGGCCCCGTCGACATCACCAGGGGCACCACACCCATGATGAAGGCGATGGAGGTCATCAGGATGGGACGCAGACGCAGGCGGCTGGCCTCAATCGCGGCCTGGACGGGGGTCTTGCCGTGGATTTCCAGTTCACGGGCGAACTCCACGATCAGGATGGCGTTCTTGGCCGACAGGCCCACCAACACCATGAAGCCGATCTGGGTGAAGATGTTGTTGTCACTGCCCGTCAGCCACAGGCCGGCCAGGGCCGACATCAGGCTCATGGGCACGATCAGCAGGATGGCCAGCGGCAGGGTCAGGCTCTCGTACTGGGCGGCCAGCACCAGGAAGACCAGCAGCACGCTGATGGGGAACACCCACAGGGCGGAGTTGCCGGCCAGGATCTGCTGGTAGGTCAGGTCCGTCCATTCCAGCTTGATTCCCCGGGGCAGGACCTCATGCGCGATCCGCTCCGCGGCGGCCTGGGCCTGGTTGGTGGAATAGCCCGGGGCCGGGCCGCTGTTGATGTCGGCGGCGGTGTAGCCGTTGTAGCGCACCACCATCTCCGGACCGTAGGTCGGGCTGACGCTGACCAGCGACGACAGCGGCACCATCATGCCCTGGGCGTTGCGGGTCTTCAGCAGGCCGATGTCGTCAGCATGGGCGCGGAACGGGGCGTCCGCCTGCACCCGCACCTGGTAGACGCGGCCGAAGCTGTTGAAGTCATTGACGTACAGCGAGCCCAGGTAAATCTGCATGGTGTCGAAGACGTCGTTGACCGACACGCCCAGCTGTTTGGCCTTCACCCGGTCCAGGTCCACGTTCAGCTGCGGAACGTTGATCTGGTAGCTGGAGAACGTCGGCCCCAGCTCCGGCGTCTTCATGGCCTTGGCGATGAAGTCGTTGGACGCCTTGGCCATGGCCTCGTAGCCCAGGGCGCCGGTATCCTCAAGCTGCAGCTTGAAACCGCCCAGGGTGCCCAGGCCCATGACGGGCGGGGGCGGGAAGACGGCGATGTAGGCGTCCTTGATGCCCGCGTATTCCTTGCGCAGGTTGGCGGCGATCTCGGCGGCCGAGATATGGCCGGGACGATCGTCGTAATGTTCCAGCGGGACGAAGACGATGCCGGCGCTGGAGCTGTTGGTGAAGCCGTTGACCGACAGGCCGGGGAACGAGACCGCATGGGTCACGCCCGGCTGCTTCATCGCGATCTCCGACATCTTGCGGATGACCTCCTCCGTGCGGTCCAGCGAGGCGCCGTTGGGCAGCTGGGCGAAGGTCACCAGGTATTCCTTGTCCTGGGCGGGCACGAAGCCGCCGGGCACGGTGTTACCCAGGAAGATGGTGGCACCCAGCAGGGCGACATAAACGCCGACCATGATGCCCTTGTGCCGGATGACGCCGCCCACGCTGTTGCCATAGGCCTGGGACCCGCGGTGGAACACCTTGTTGAAGCCCCGGAAGAAGGGGCCCAGCACGGTGTTCATGCCGCGCGTCAGCCAATCCTGGCCGTCATGGTGACCCTTCAGCAGCAGGGCCGCCAGGGCGGGGGACATGGTCAGCGAGTTGAAGGCGGAGATGACGGTGGAGATCGCGATGGTCATCGCGAACTGCTTGTAGAACTGGCCGGTCAGGCCGCTCATGGCCGCCAGCGGCACGAACACGGCCACCAGGGTCAGGGCGATGGCGATGATGGGGCCGCTGACCTCACGCATGGCCTGGTAGGTCGCTTCCTTGGGCGACAGCCCCGCCTCGATGTTGCGCTCGACGTTTTCCACCACGACGATGGCGTCGTCGACCACGATGCCGATGGCCAGCACCATGCCGAACAGCGACAGCGCGTTGATGGAATAACCGAAGGCCAGCAGCAGGGCGAAGGTGCCGACGATGGAGACGGGCACCGCCAGCAGCGGGATGATGGACGCCCGCCAGGTCTGCAGGAAGACGATGACCACGATCACCACCAGGGTGATGGCTTCCAGCAGGGTGTGGATCACCGCGTTGATGCTGGCGCGGACGAACTGCGTCGGGTCATAGACGATGCGGTATTCCACACCCGGCGGCATGTCGGCCGCCAGTTCCGCCATGGTCTTGCGGACCTCGTCGGAAATGGCCAGCGAATTGGCGCCGGGCGACTGGTTGATGGCCATGGCCACGGCCGGCTTGTTGTCCAGCAGGGCGCGCAGGCCGTATTCCGACGCCGCCAGCTCAATGCGGGCCACGTCGCGCAGGTAGGTGACACCACCGTCGGCCGTGGTCTGCAGGATGATGTCGCCGAACTCCGCCTCCGTCTTCAGACGGCCGCGGGCGTTCACCGACAGCTGCAGGGGTACGCCCTTCACGGACGGGGACGAGCCGATAACGCCCGCCGCCACCTGGACGTTCTGGTCGCGGATGGCGTTGACCACGTCCTCGGCGGTCAGGTTGCGCTGGGCCACCTTCTGCGGGTCCAGCCAGACGCGCATGGAATAGTCGCCCGAGCCCCAGACCTGGACCTGGCCCACGCCCTGGATGCGTTCCAGCCGGTCCTTCACGTTCAGGACGGCATAGTTGCGCAGATAGGTCATGTCATAGCGGTCGTTGGGCGAGATCAGGTGCACCACCATGGTCAGGGTGGGGGAGCTCTTGATCGTCGTGACACCCAGGCGCTGCACGTCCTCCGGCAGGCGCGGCAGCGCCTGCGAGACGCGGTTCTGCACCATCTGCTGGGCCAGGTCGGGATTGGTGCCCAGCTTGAAGGTGACCGTCACCGCCAGGTTGCCGTCGCTGTTGGCCTGCGACTGCATGTACAGCATGTTCTCGACGCCGTTGATCTGCTCTTCCAACGGTGCTGCGACGGCTTCGGCGATGACCTTGGGGTTGGCGCCCGGGTATTGGGCGTGCACCACCACGGTGGCGGGCACCACCTCGGGATATTCCGAGATGGGCAGTTGGAACACGGATATCAGGCCGGCCACGAAAATGGCCACCGACAACACGCCGGCGAAAATCGGCCTATCGATGAAGAAACGGGAGATGTTCATGGCTGTTCTCTAAGGGAACGGGCGTTCATCCAGGCACCTCGGGGGTTACGCCTCACAGGGCGGAACCGGCGGCGGTTTGCCGGGGCTGGGTGGCGGGGTTCTCGCCCGCCATGGCGACGTTCTTGGGCTTCACCGCGTCGCCGGGGCGGGCGAACTGCACGCCGTTGACGACGATGCGCTCCCCCGCCTTCAGGCCCTTGGTGATGACGCGCAGGCCATCCTGCATGCCGCCCAGGGCGACCTCGCGGTAGGCGACCTTGTTGTCGTCGCCGACCACCAGGACGTACTTCTTGTCCTGGTCGGTGCCGATGGCGCGATCGTCCACCAGCAGGGCCTCATGCGGGCTGCTGCCACCCACCTTGATGCGGGCGTACAGGCCGGGGACCAGCAGGCCGTCCGCGTTGTCGAACTTGGCGCGCACGCGGATGGTGCCGGACACGGTGTCCAGGTGGTTGTCCACATGCTCCACCGAGCCGGCGCGGGAATAGCCGTCCTCGGTGGCGAGGCCCAGCTGCACCGGCGCGGTGCCGTCCTTCACGCTGGCGATGTAGCGCAGGTAGGTCTGCTCATCCACGTCGAAGGAGGCGTAGATGGGCGAGACGGAGACCAGCGTGGTCAGGGGCACGCTGGCCGCACCGGCGGCCACGATGTTGCCCACCGTGATCTCCGCCCGGGAGACGCGGCCGTCCACCGGCGCCACCACGCGGGTATAGCTGAGATTCAGGCGCGCCACCTCCAGCGCCGCCTCGGCCGCCTTCACGTCGGCGGCGGCGGTGCGGGAAGTGTTCTCGCGGTCATCCAGGTCCCGCTGGGGGATGGCGTTGCTGGTGATCAGCTTGCGGGCGCGCTCCAGATCCGTGGTGGCGAAACGCAGGCGCGACTGCGCCGACGCCAGCGCCGCCTCGGCCCGGTCGACCTCCGCCTGGAAGGGGCGGGGGTCGATGGTGAACAGCAGGTCGCCCTTCTTCACCAGGGCGCCGTTCTTGAAGTTCACGGCCACGATGGGGCCGGAGATCTGCGGACGGATGTCCACATGCTCCACCGCCTCCAGCCGGCCGGAATAGCTCTGCCAGTCGACGACGGTGCGGGCCAGCACCGGGGCCACGTCCACCTCTGCCGCCGGCGGGGCGGCGGGGGTGGAGGCGGCCTGGGCGCCGGAGGGGCCGTGCAGGAAAAAGCCGCCGATGGCGACCAGGGCGACGCCGGCGGCCAGCGCCAGCACCAGCTTCGTGCGCGTGTTGGACATGGGATGATACTCCTTGATACGGCGTTGGCGGGGCGTTACAGGCGACGCCCGAGGAAGTTGGCGATGGCCGCCAGGGCCGAAGGGTTGGCGGCAAGGTCGGCATGGGAAACGCGGGGGAAACGGGTCACCTCGGTGGGCACGCCGGCCCCGATCAGTTGACCCGCGTACTTCTCGGCCTCGACGTGCAGCACGTCGTTCTGGGCCGTGACGATCAGCGCCGGGGGCAGGCCGGCCAGGCGCCGGGATTCCAGCGGCGCCGCATAGGGATGCAGGCGCTGCGCCGCTTCCGGCAGATAGGCGCGGTAGCACTTGGCGCAGTCGGCGATGGTGATGTCCGAACTCAGCAGCGTTTCGTCCCCCACCCGGGTCAGGCTGGGGTCCAGCATGGGGCCGATCAGCACCTGCGCCTTCAGCGGCACGTCACCCTGGTCACGGGCGATGAAGGTCAGCGAGGCGACGATGTGCCCGCCGGCATCGTATCCGGCCACGCCCAGGCGGTTGGCGGCGCCGCCGAAGTCCTTGGCATGTTCGGTGGCCCACAACGCCGCGCGATAGGCGTCGCCGGGGGCGGCGGGGAAGGGGTGGGCCGGGGCCAGGGAATAGCCCACGGAGATGACGAAGGCCGGCGTGTGCGTGGCGATGAAGCGCGCCGCCGGATCGGCATCGTCCAGCCCGCCCTTGGTGAAGCCACCGCCGTGGAACACCAGCACGACCGGCAGCGAGGGCCGCAGGCTCTTGCGCGCCACGGCCGGACGGTACAGGCGCAAGGTCACCTCCTGGGCATAGCCCGGGATGCGCGTCTCGCACACGGTCACCTCATCCGGGCCGCTGGCGGTTGTTTCACAGGGATTATGGCGCGATGGCCTGGACATTTCACACGGACGCGGGTGCGTCCCTCCTGGTTATGACAGGGTGGACTGTATGAGGGGTGTTGCGGCGAATAAATCAGTGTTTCGCTGCTACACAATTCGGATTGTCAGAACAATCGAGAGCGCCGGAGACGGAAACGCGCACCGCGGCTGATGCGCTGCGGTGCGCGTAGGTGGCCCAGGGACAGGCCACGTAAGCCGATTGTCGGATAGAGACGGGTTTAGAAGCCCCGCAGCATGACGCCGATGAAGGGGAACAGGTCGCACAGCGCCAGGCCGGCGAACAGGGACAGCCCGGCACCCATGGCCGCCAGGACCGCCAGGGTCATGCGGGCGTCCGCGGTCAACAGGGGGGCGGGTACCGGCAACTCCCCCAGCAATGGGCTGGGGGCGAAGGGATGGGGAAGCGTCAGGCGGCGCTGGGCATCAAGGATCGGTGCGGCCATCGAACGAACTCCTCACGAACGGGTGATGCCAGGCATACGCCGGAATCGGCGGCGGTCGCGTCCCGTTTCCCGCCGTCAAATCGGCGCGGACGCGGGCGGCGGTATCAGCCGCGGGATCCGGCGGGGTGCCGGCATCAGGAATGGAACGGTGTGACCTGTGACTGCCAAGACCAGGGATCACGCCAGCGACAACGCGTCCGCGCCCCTTCCCGGGGGATAGCCCCGGTGGAAAAGGACGATCAGACCGCGATACTAGGTTAGGGCCCCGAACGGGGCGGTTTCACGACGGCGGACCCTGAAAGCATCCCCCGGGTCCAGGCTGCCGTCCGGTCCGTGACCGGCACTGCAGCAACGGTTCCATCATAGCGAACACCGCTCTAGGCGGAATACGCGATAATGCGAATACTCTGTTTAGGAAAAACCGCATAATCAGCGGGATGGGTGCCGCGATGCGGCGGCGGGGCGCCTACTTCAAAACCAGAATGGCACCGGCTTCATAAAACAAATAGGCTTTTTGCGCATCGACGAAAGCGAACGCACCGACGTTGCTGCCGTCGCAGCGGACCCAGCCATAGGTCGCCTGGGCATTAGAGAATGCTGGCCATTTCCAACTGTCACCGAAATGCTGGCCCAGTTCGCTGACGGGCCGGGACTTGATGTCATCATAGCTCAGGCCGCGGGTGCAGTCTTCCGCGAAGGGGTCCGTCAGCGTGTCGGCCTTCATGGCGACCTGCAAGCCGATGGCGGAAGAGAGCAGGGCGCGATCCTGGACTGTCCCCCCCTCGATGGCGGTGACGGTCCAGGTCTTTTGCCAGAATGGTGCCGCTGTCTGGGCGCAGGCGGGATGTCCCAGCGCCAAGGGAAGAATGACGCTCAATGCGTGGATCGATCTCATCGGGGCGATCTCAACTGATGGCCTTCACGAGCCTGATGAAGAAATGCGGCTTTTTTGACCAAAAGAAGTCGTTGAACGAGACCAGTGCGACGCCGGTTGATGTCTGCGACCCGATCCAGTGGGTCGTATCATAAACGATGCCGACGTGGTCATAAGGAACTTCCGGCCCTTTACGGAAGCAAATGAGATCGCCGGCTTCCGGGGTGCCGGTTACCGGGATGAAATGGGGGCTGGCGAAGATGCTGCCGGCGGTCATGAAGTCAAGCCCCAGTGACGGATACGCCTGTTTCAGCACGTACATGGTAAAGCCCGAGCAATCGAAACCGTTCGTGGTATGGCCGTTCCACGTGTATGGCTTGCCCTTGGCCTTTTCCCACACGCCCTTGGCTGCTTCGACGATCTTGGTATCGCCTGGGCCGGTTGCCAAAGTATCGCTCATGACATCCTATCCGGGTTGATTGTTCCTCGGCCAGTTAGGGTAGATCAAGGGTTAAGGCTGGCAATGATCACCACAGGGTATAATCCCAGTGAAGAATTACGCGCAGATCAGGCACTTCTCCTCATCCTCCACATCGGCCGTGACCGGGGCGGGCGGCTTTTCCGGGCAGAGGGTGGCCTGGCCGTTGAACAGGGGGCAGCTGTCGAACAGGTCGGCCACCCAGTCCACGAACACCCGCACCTTGGGCGACAGGTGGCGGTTGTGGGGATAGACGGCGGAGATGGGCATGGGCTCCGGCTTCCACCGGGGCAGCAGTTCCTTCAGCTGGCCGGACAACAGGTAGGGCTTGGCCATGAAATAGGGCGGCTGGATGATCCCCAGCCCCTCCAACCCGCAGGTGAGATAAGCGTCGGCGTCGTTCACGGCCACCGGGCCGGCGGCCTTCACCTCCTGCACCTCGCCCTCCACGATGAAGGACAGGTCGACGATCTTGCCGGTGCGGCTGTGGAAATAGTTCACGGCCTGGTGGCGCTCCAGATCCTCCAGCGTTTCGGGCACACCGTAGGCGGCGATGTAGGCCGGGCTGGCGCAGGTCACGCCCTGGAACACGCCCACACGTCGCGCGATCAGGCTGCTGTCCTGAAGATGGCCCACGCGGACCACGCAGTCCACGCCGTCCTGCACCAGGTCCACCGGCCGGTCGCCCATGCCGATCATCAGGTCGATGTCGGGATATTGCCGGCGGAATTCATGGACGCGGGGAATGACCAGCAGCCGGCCGATGGCGCCCGGCATGTCCACGCGCAGCTTGCCACGCGGGTTCTTCTTCATGTTGGCGAAGGAGGATTCCGCCTCATCGATGTCGGACAGGATGCGGACGGCGCGTTCGTAATAGGCGGCGCCGTCGGGGGTCAGGCTCAGGCGCCGCGTCGTCCGCTGCAGCAGCCGCACGCCCAGGAAGCCTTCCAGGTTCTGGATGATGGTGGTGACGGACGCGCGGGGCAGGCCCAGCGTGTCCGCCGCCTTGGAGAAACTGTTCACTTCCACGATGCGGGTGAAGACCTGCATCGCCTGCAACTTGTCCATGGGTATCCCCGGAACGAACATGGGTCCGGAGCAATGTAGGCAGGAACGTTGCCCAGTTCCAGAGGGGCGCGCCGGAGGCTGGGTTCCAGGGACGCGCCCCTGGAACCCTTCCAGCCGTCAAGAACCCGAGGCTTAGAACCCGGCCTTCAGGGTGACGAAGAACTGGCGCGGGGCCAGCGGGTAAATGGCGTAGGTGCCGGAGGCCGAGCCCACGGTGATGGTGCTGGCCGCCTTTTTGTCCATCAGGTTGGTGACGTTCAGCGCGATAGAGGACGACTTCACGCCCGGGGCGATGGCGCCCAGATCGTAGCTGGCCTCCAGGTTGAACTGCCAATAGGACGGGACCCACAGGTCGTTGGTGTAGGTGGCGTAGCGCTTGCCGTAGTACTCGCCGCTGACCTTGGCCCCGAAGGCGTCGTAGTTGGTGCTGACGATGAAGCGGTTCATCCATTCCGGATCGCCGGGGATCAGCTTGCCGGCGGTCTGCACCGTGCTGGCACCGCTGACGTAGTTCTGGTCGTACTGGGAGTGGTTGTAGGACAGGGCGTCGTAGACCGAGAAGTGGTCGCCCAGGTGCACGGTGGCGGCCACGTCGACGCCGTCGGTGGTGACGCTGCCCACGTTCTGCAGGATGCCGACGCCGCCCACGAAGCTGGTGAGGGTGGCGTTCGGGCTGATCAGCAGCTGACGGTTGCTGAAATCGACGTGGTAGTAGTTGATCTGGCCGCCGATGCCGGTGATGAAGCCCAGGTCCACCGGGTGGTCGCCGCGCCAGCCGGCCTCATAGGTCCACGAGGTCTCGGGGTTGCCGGTCTGCTTGAACAGGTCGAAGGCCGCCTGGTTGCCCAGGCTCCACGGCGAGGCGCCGCCCAGGCCATAGGTGATGTACTGGCGCAGGTTCTTCTGGATGTTGAAGAACAGCTGGTCGTTGCTGGTGATGTCCCACAGGGCACCCACCTGCGGCAGGAAACCCTCCTTGGTGTCGATCTGGCCCTGCGGCAGGTTCACGGTGGTGCCGCTGTAGGAACCAGGCAGGGGCTGCACCGGCATCTTGCCGTCGGCGAACTGCAGGCTGGCCTTGAAACCGGCCTGCAGCTTCACGGTGGGCAGCACTTGCCACTGGTCCTGCAGGTAGGGCTGGATCACGTCGTTGGTGATCTTGCTTTCCACCTGGGTGAACAGCGCATTGTCCGGGACATCATAGGGCGTCAGCGGGTTGGTCAGCGACAGCTGGTACCAGCGCCGGGCGGTCGTGGTCTCGTTATGCTCCCACCACACGCCACCTTCGATCTGGTGATCGCCCAGGGTGTAGGTGGCGTTGGAGCGCACGCCCTCGCGGTCGATGGTGTACTCGGTGGTGCGCACGCCGTAGCCGGTGTTGCCCAGCACGGTCTTCAGGTCCTGGGTCGGGTAATAGACCTTGAACACCGAGGCGGCGCCGCTAATGGGCAGGGCCACGATGCCACGGCCGTCGTCGTGGTGGTAGTACACCTGGTTGTGCCACACCAAATCGTCGCTGAACTGGTAGTCATAGCTGACGTAGCCCAGGTAGTCGGTACGCTGCGCCGCGCTGAAATAGTTGGAATAGTTGGCGCCCAGGGCCGCCGGGGTGTTGCCCCTGGCGTCCACGTAGGTCAGCGCCTTGGCCAGATCCGGGTACAGGAAGGGGCGGGTGTAGGGCTGGTAGGCCTGGTTGGCGGCGATGGAGGTTGCGTCCTCGTTGGGCTCGACCTTGTCCGACCAGTCGAAGAAGGCCTTCAGCGTGCCCTTGTCACCGGCATGCACGAACTTGCCGTTGACCTGGTAGCCGCCCTGCTGCCCGTTGAAATCCCAGGCGCGGGAGTCCTGCCGCACGAAGGAGACGTAACCGCTGTTGCCGCCGCCCAGGTCGCCGGTGTCGATGCGGGCGAAGGTGCGGAAGGTGTCGTAGCTGCCGAACACCTGCTCCACCTGCGCGCCGGCCTCATCCTTGGGATCGTCTGAGAACACGGCCAGCGTGCCGCCCAGGTTGCTGGTGGAGGCGGTGCCCAGGTCACCGGCGCCGGACGCCAGGCTGATGCGGCCGATGTTCTCGCTGATGATGGCGCGCTGCGGCGACAGGCCGTTGTAGTTGCCATAGGACTGGTCGCCCAGCGGCACGCCATCCAGGGTATAACCCAGCTGCTGGGCGTTGAAGCCGTGGATGTAGAGCGAGGAGTTCTGCTCGTTGTTGCCCCACGGATCGGCATTCTGGAAGATGACGCCGGGCAGCATGTTGATGGCCTTCACCGCATTCACGCCCGGCATGATGGCCTGGATCTCGCGCGTCGGCAGCTCGATTTCCGACGCGGAGCGGCGGGACGAGGTGACGATGACCTCCTGCATCTGATCGGTGTCGGCGGCGGCCGCGTCGGGCGCCCTCTGGTCGGGCGCCCTTTGGGCCGACGCGGGCAGGGTCAGGCCGGTCATCAGCGCCAGGGCGGCGGCCGATGCCAACAGGTGACGGATTTGCATTTCTTTCCCCCAGGGTTATGAAATTTCTGGGGTAATAGCCAGGCTACCGCAGTGCGGCAAATTAAGTTTTGATTTCAGAATCGGCGCAGGAACATTACAAAATCATGCAAGTTATACTTACAACGAATGGTTTCTGGCCACCGTGATTATGCCCAAAGGGCAATATACTGAGTAATTGCCGCGGTGGCGAGATGCCGCAAATGCGAAGGGATGCCTGCTGGCGGGCGGGGGGCGCCGTCCTGTCGTCACATTCTTGCACCTGGTTATCGGCGGGCCCTATAAAACCTCATCCATTGTTCAGATTCAGGTCTGCGCCATGCCTGCTTCGCCAAAGCTGCCCCCTGCCAAATTGCCCTCTGCCAAACTGCCCCCTGCCAAACTGAAACGTGAACTTTCCGTGGGGGAGGTGGCGAAACGCGCGGGTGTCGCCGTTTCCACCCTGCATTTCTACGAGAGCAAGGGCCTGATAACGGCCAGCCGCAGCACCGGCAACCAGCGCCGCTACCCGCGCGAAATCCTGCGGCGCATCGCCATCATCCGCGTGGCCCAGCGCGCCGGCATCGCCCTGGCGGACATCCATGCCGCCCTGGGCACCATACCGGACGGGCGCACCCCCACCCAGGCCGACTGGCGCCGCCTGTCAAGCGGCTGGAGGGACATGCTGCAGCAGCGCATCGACAGCCTGATGCAATTGCGCGACCAACTGGAAACCTGCATCGGTTGCGGCTGTCTGTCGCTGGCCGACTGCCCCTTGCGCAACCCCTACGACCGCTTGGGCGCCAATGCGGCGGGGCCGGTGCTGTTGCGGCCGGGCGTGGGGGAGACAGGGGAGTAAGGCGACGGTGGTCTTAAGGCAACATCAGGGGAACGTTGCTTGAGGCGGCGGCTTGGCGCAACGCCTTGTCAAAAGTGGCGAGCGGCAGGCCCGATCTCAGCGCCGGAGCTATCGATGACGCACAGGGTCATCGACGGCCTTCAAGACGGTATTCATCCAACTCAGCCATTGTGAAGGGCGTCTGGTCCTTGGCCGCGATGGAATGGCGCAGCGCCGTCAGCGCGGATGCGGCTGCTTTCGCTGAGGCGATGTCCTTGCCACCATCGATAGGGCTGAGTTTGGCGACGGGACGGCCGTGGCGGGTGATAATTACTTCCTCACCCGCCTCGACCTTAGGGACTGTTGATAAATAAATGAATCAATGATTTTTTGCGGTTTGGGGATTCTCCGGCTGACACGGAGCTTATAGAATCGCCGGATGATTGATCA
>NZ_VITN01000039.1 GCF_007828045.1 Nitrospirillum amazonense
CGTCGACATGACTTCCATGGCGAATGGAACTACACCATTTCGCCAAACACACCGACCAGATTGAAGCGATAATTTATCAACAGACCCTAAGCGTCGTTGCGCGGATCGCCACCCAGCGGATGCCAGTAGACCTGCATGTAGAAATGACGGTCGGCCTCCGGCCGCTCCTCCCCCGGGTAGCGGGTGTACCAGAAGCCCCTGCCGTCCTGGCCCCAAGCCAGATCGCCACCGCCGGTGGGATATTGCACGCGGGGAATGACCTCCCCCACCTCCGCCCCGGTGGTGGCGTCGAAGACATGGACGCTGCCGTTCTCGCTGCCGCCGGTGGACAGGCTGGCGGCCACCAGCCGGCCGTCGGGGGACGGCACGAACCAGTCCACCGCCGTCAGGCCGTGCGGATCGATCTTGTTGGGGTCGATGATCACCTTCACCGTCAGGTCGCGCGATGGCGCCGTGGTCACCCCGTCATCGATCATGACCACCTGCGGCTGTTGCAGGCGCGGGTCGGTATAGCGGGCGAAAAGATGGCCGCCGGCGGCGCGCACCCCGGAATAGCGGCTGGGCGTGGCGGCGATCAGCGACTCCAAACGGGCCTTGATGGCGGCGCGCTGGGGCACGGCGTCCAGATAGACGCGGCTGTAGGCGTTTTCGTCGGCCGACCAGCGCTTCACCACCGGGTCGGACCAGTCCTCCAGCCAGCGGTAGGGATCGGCCACCGCCTGGCCGAAGAAGCTGTCGGTCACCGGCCTGGCGGGGGTGGAGGGCAGGCCCACTGCCCCGGCACCGCCGCCGAACCAGGCCATTCCGGCCAAGGATAGGGCGATGAGGCGGAAGGTAGCCAAGCGGGCCATGGGCGGTGTCCAGAAAAGGGAACGGGCCGCGCAGTGCACCACCGGCGGCCCGTTCTGCCAAGTCTCTTCTCGTAAAACCATAGCGCCGTCCCCTTGTCCTCTTCCCTGGGACGCGACCGCGTCCGCCGGAGCGAGTACCGCAGGGCGCAGCGAGGATAGCCAAAGCCGCGGACGCGGCTGCCGGCGCCTGAGGAACTTAAACTTAAGCCTCTTCCTCCGCGTCCAGGTGGAACTGCGCCGTGTCGCCGTCATAGGCGAAGACCTCGGCGTAGCGCGCCCAGCTGATCATGGCCTTCAGCGTTTCATCCGCCGCCGTCTCGGACATGTGGTCCTCCAGCTCCGTCTCGAACCGGGGCCGGGGGGCGCGGTGGTTGGGGCGTTCCTGCAAAACGCGGCGGATGTGGCTGGCCAGCGGGATGCGCTGCAGCAGGTGGTCCGCGAACAGGCGCTTGCGCACGTCCAGCTCGGCCTGCGCGAACTGCCGCGCCGGGGGCAGCAGGCGGATGTCGCCTTCCACCACCTCGGCGAAGCCCAGCATCTGCAAGGTTTCCGCCACCTTCAGCAGGTCGTCGGTGGACATCTGCAGGGCGGAGGAGATGACGGGCAGGTCGGCCACGCCGTTGTGCGGCTCGGCATCCACCATCTCCATCAGGCCGGCCAGCACGTTGGTCGACACATGCGGCAGTTGCAGGCTGAGGCCGGCGGCCAGCGTCTCGGCAATGCCCGGCGCCGCCTTGCGACGGCGGGTCATCAGGCCATAGATGTGGTCCACCAGCTGGCGGAAGGCCGGGTCGGTGCGGACCCGCGGATGGGGCAGCGTCACCTCGATCTCCGCCGCCACGCGGCCTGGGTTGGACGACATCACCAGGATGCGGTCGCACATCTGCACCGCCTCCTCGATGTTGTGGGTGACCAGCAGCACGGCGCCGATGGCCAGGTGGCCATCGCCCCACAGGTCCAGGAAGTCGGTGCGGACGGTTTCAGCCGTCAGCACGTCCAGGGCCGAGAACGGCTCGTCCAGCAGCAGGATGCCGGGATCCAGCACCAGGGCGCGGGCGAAGCCCACGCGCTGGCGCATGCCGCCCGACAGTTCGCGGGGGTAGGCGTTCTCGAACCCGTCCAGGCCGATGAGGTCGATGGCGGCCAGCGCGCGTTTGCGCATCTCCGCCGGCGGCACGCCGCGCGCCTCCAGCCCCACCTGCACGTTCTCCAGCACCGTCAGCCAGGGGAACAGGGCGAAGGACTGGAACACCATGGCCACGTCGTTGGCCGGGCCGGACACCGGCTTACCCGCCACGGCCACTTGGCCGGAGGTGGAGGACAGCAGGCCGGCGATGATGCGCAGCAGGGTGGACTTGCCGGAGCCGGAGCGTCCCAGCAGGGCCACGATCTCGCGCCGGTCCACCGTCATGTTGACGTTGTCCAGCACCAGGGGGCTGTCGGGGTCGGAGTCGTAGCGCTTGCAGACGTCCTTCACGGTCAGGATCGGCACGCCGCTGGGCAGCGGACGGGGGCCGGGGGCAGCGGGCGCCACGCCGGCGGTGGCGAGGTCGGCCGGGGCGTGCGCGCCCAAGGCCGCGCGCAGGGACTTCGGGGTCAGGTTCATGATGGGGACCTCCGTTCCTTCAGGACACGCGCAGGCGGCGTTCGGCGTACGCGTACAGCGGGCGCCAGACAAGGCGGTTGAACAGCACGACGAAGCAGACCATGACGACGTTGCCCAGCACCAGGCGGGGGAAGTCGGCGTCCGTCGTCATCTGGGCGATGTAGGCGCCAAGTCCACGTGCCTGGACGTGGGTATCGCCCCAGGACACGGCCTCGGCCACGATGCTGGCGTTCCAGGCGCCGCCGCTGGCGGTGATGGCCCCCGTCACCAGGTGGGGGAAAACGCCGGGCAGCAGGGCGTCGCGCCACTTGCGCCAGCCGCGCAGGCGCAGGTTGGCGATGACGTCGCGCAGATCCACGGGGTA
Organism: Nitrospirillum amazonense; assembly: GCF_007828045.1. GTDB lineage: Bacteria > Pseudomonadota > Alphaproteobacteria > Azospirillales > Azospirillaceae > Nitrospirillum > Nitrospirillum amazonense_C. The sequence goes on from NZ_VITN01000039.1 coordinate 2,822, forward strand.
GGCCTGGGACCCGGCCACCACGTTGAACAGGATGTACCACTGCGTGCCCAGGATCATCAGCGGCGACAGCCATATGTCCGGGTTCAGCGTCCAGTGCACGATGGCCGCCACCGCCACGGGGAAGAACAGGTTGGACGGGAAGGCGGCCAGGAACTGGGCCAGCGGCTGGACGATGGCGGCCAGGCGCGGCCGCATGCCCACCATCACCCCGATGGGCACCCAGATCACCGCCGCCAGGACGATCAGCACGACCACCCGGACCATGGTGGCCAGCCCCAGCAGCACGACGTGGCCGACATCGCCCCAGGTGACGCCGGTGGCCATGAACTGGATGCCGTGCACCGCCACGTACAGCGCCATGACGGCCAGGGCGCCCTGCCACACATAATCCCCCATGCGGACGGCGCGGGGGCTGAGCCTGGGTGCCGACAGCCTGGGCAGCGCCGGCAGGCGCCAGCGCAGGGTGGCGCGGGCGGCGCCGCCGGCCGGCCGGCCCAGGGTGCGGAACAGGGTGGAGCGTTCCACCATGGTCAGCACCCAGGAGGTCGGGCGTTCCTCGGCCTGCACGGTGTCCGCGCGGAAGCGGTCCGCCCAGGCGACCAGGGGCCGGAACAGCAGCTGGTCATAGAGGAGGATGACGCCCAGCATGGTCAGGATGACCCAGCCGATGGCGCCCAGGTCGCGCTGTTCGATGGCCAGCGCCAGGTAGGCGCCCACCCCCGGCAGGGTGATGGTGGTGCTGCCCACCGTCACCGCCTCGGCGGCCACGACGAAGAACCAGCCGCCGGACATGCTCATCATCATGTTCCAGACCAGGCCGGGGATGGCGAAGGGCACCTCCAGCCGCCAGAAGCGCTGCCAGGTGGAGAAGTGATAGCCCGTGCACACCTCTTCCAGGTCGGACGGCACCGTCCGCAGCGACTGGTAGAAGCTGAAGGTCATGTTCCAGGCCTGGCTGGTGAAAATGGCGAAGATGGAGGCCAGCTCCGCCCCCACCACCTGGCCGGGGAACAACCCCAGGAAGAAGGTCACGGTGAAAGACAGATAGGTCAGCACCGGCACGGACTGCAGGATGTCCAGCGCCGGGATGAGGATTTGCCCCGCCCGCTGGCTTTTCACCGCCAGCGGCGCATAGACCAGGGTGAACAACAGGGACGCGCCCAGGGCCGCCAGCATGCGCAGCGTCGTGCGCAGGGCGTAGTAGGGCAGGGTCCACGGGTCCAGGGTGATGGGCGTGCGTTCCAGCTGCGACAGCGGCTGCGCCACCTCGTGCCCGCCGAAGACCAGCAGGGCCAGCAGGCCCAGGACCAGCGGCAGGGCCACCATGTCCCAGCGGGAGGGCGCCAGGCGGGCCAGCGGGCTGGGGGATCCCAGCCCGTCACGGCCGCCGTGAAGGACATGCATCGTCATAGGCCGTTCCCCCCGTCACCCTTGGTTTCGGATGTGGTGTCGGGCCCGAACAGCGTCAGGGGAATCAGGTACCGGTCAGCGGGCGCACCGCGTTCGGCCCTCCGACGGTGCGTCGTTGGCGGCGATGTCGTTGGCGGCCACGGGCCGGCGCATCAGCATCCATCCCATAACGGGGCGGCCGGCGGCATCCTGCCGCCACACCAGGGTGAGGCCATGGCCAGAGAGGGCCGCGCGCTGCGCCTGCGCGGCACGGGCCGCCGCCGCCATGACGGCGGACACGGGATCGGTCCCGGCGGAAAAACGGGTCTTGTTGAGGGCCATTGCTGCCTCCGTCACGCGGCCGGTGCCCGGCGGGGACGAAGGCGGGGATGGGGGTGTCAACACCCCCGTCTCAGCGAGGGGTCCGACGCTCCCACCCACACCCCTGTCCCGGCTGGCGGTCTGTGGCGACCAGTCGCGCCGGATGGGTCCGGCCAAACGGGTCCGCGCCGCTCTCACTAGGTCGAGGGTTCATTCTCAGGGTGACTGTTCTCTTGGGGTTGACGGCACACCGCCCGTCGCGCGGAACCTGGGTTCCAGACAGCGGAGGGCAACCGACGGCCCGCCAATAAACCGGGTGGGGGACCCGCGTCAACCCAAAACCAGAGCGCGATTTGCCGCAATGCAAAATCATCCGGTCCCGATCATGCCGCCAGGGGCGGTTTCACCCCGCCATGCGCCAATTGGCGCGGGGGGTATCCGGCGTGGGATGACATAAAACCGTCACCCGGCACCGCTATAGCCTGCCGGCCGGCGGGGGCGGGATGGCCCCATGGGGAAACGCCGAAGCGGACCCAGGCGGCCGGGTGCAAGCGGTGCTGACGCCTGGCGGTTTTCGGGGTAAGAGGAAGCGCGAAATACTAGGCAGGGCAGTCGGGTACGGGCCTTTTCAAATCTTACCGGCCGCGCCCGTCCGTGAGAATGAACGAGACAACAGGATCTTCGAACGGCCGGCGTATAAACCCGGGTTCCAGAGATCATCGGGAAGGTTGGGATTTCGATGCGACGCAGTGTTTGGGTGTCTGCCCTGGTCGTGGTGCTGCTGGGTGGTGGCGCGTGGTGGGTCATGCACAAGAAGCCGAGCAGCCAGGACGCGGGCAGCCCCATGGGCGCGCCAGGTGGGGCGCCGGGCGGGCGGCCCGGCGCCGGCGGCCCGCCCCCGGGCGCGCCAGGTGGCCCCGGGGGGGGCGGGGGGCGTCGCGGCGGCGGCTTCTCCATCCCCTCCGTGGCGGTGACGCCGGTGGTGCTGGCCGACATGCCGGTCTACCTGGACGGCCTGGGCACGGTGCAGGCGCTGAACACCGTCACGGTCAAGACCCGCATCGGCGGCCAGCTGACCAAGGTCGCCTTCACCGAAGGCCAGACCGTGAAGGCCGGCGACACGCTGGCCGTGGTCGACCCGCGCCTGTATCAGGCGGCCTACGACCAGGCGGTGGCCAAGGTGGCTCAGGACCAGGCGCAGCTGGCCAACGCCCGGCTGGACCTGGAGCGGTACCGCGCCCTGGCGGCCGAGAAATACGGCACGCAGCAGACCTATGACACGCAGAAGGCCACCGTCGCCCAGTATGAGGCGACGCTGAAATACGACCAGGCGGCGGTGGAAACCGCCCGCACCAACCTGGACTGGACCGTGACCAAGGCGCCCATCGACGGCCGCACCGGCCTGCGCCTGGTGGACGTGGGCAACATCGTCAGTTCCAGCGACAGCACCGGCCTGGTGGTCATCACCCAGATGCAGCCCATCTCGGGCGTCTTCACCCTGCCGCAGCAGCAGCTGGACGTCATCAACGCCCACCTGGCCAAGGGCGAGACGCTGAGCGTGCTGGCCGTCAGCTCCGACGGCCGCCAGCTGGACAAGGGCACCCTGACCACCCTGGACAACCAGGTGGACACCACCACCGGCACCATCAAGCTGAAGGCGTCGTTCCCCAACAAGGACAACCGCCTGTGGCCGGGCGGTTTCGTCAACATGCGCCTGCTGCTGGAGGTGAAGCCCAAGCTGGCCGTGGTGCCGGCCTCGAGCATCCAGCACGGACCCAACGGCACCTTCGTCTACATCGTCAACGAGGACAACACCGTCACCCCCCGCCCCGTCACCGTCATCCTGAACGAAGGCGACAAGTCTGCCCTGTCGGACGGCGTGCAGGTGGGTGAGCGCGTGGTGGTCAACGGCCAGGACCGCCTGCAGGACGGCGCCAAGATCAACATCGCCGCCCCGGCGGGGGCCGCGCCGGATGCCGGCGCGCCAGCGGGCGCCGCCGGCCAGCACCACCGCGGCCAAGGTCAGGGCGGCAACGGCCAGTCCGGTCCCGAGGGTGAGCATCACCGCCGCCGCAACCAGGGCGGCCAGCCGGGCAGCGATCCGGCGCAAGGCCCGACTCCGCAGGGCGCCCCCAATCCCAATCAGCCCGCCAATGGCCAGCCCGCCAATGGCCAGCCCGCCAATAGTCAGCCGGCGCCGGACAATACCCAGGGCAGTCAGGGCGGCCAGCCGCGATGAACGTTTCCGCCCCCTTCATCGCCCGGCCGATCGCCACCACGCTGCTGGCGATCGGCATCGTGCTGGTGGGCTTCCTGGGGTATCGGGCGCTGCCGGTGTCGTCACTGCCGGAAGTGGACTTCCCCGTCATCCAGGTCACCACCCAGCTGCCCGGCGCCAGCGCCGACACCACCGCCACGCTGATCACAGCCTCGCTGGAACGCCAGCTGGGGCAGATTCCCGGCCTGGACGTCATGACGTCCATCTCCAGCTTCGGCGTATCGAACATCACGCTGCAGTTCGGCCTGGGCCATAACATCGACGACGCCGCGCAGGACGTGCAGGCGGCCATCAACGCCGCCGGCAGCACCCTGCCCAAGACGCTGCCCTATCCGCCCACATACGCCAAGGTCAACCCGGCGGACCCGCCCATCCTGTCGCTGGCGCTGACCTCGGAAACCCTGCCCATCGCCACCCTGTCCGACACGGCCGACAGCCTGCTGGCGCAGAAGCTGAGCCAGGTGTCGGGCGTGGGCCGCGTCACCGTGCAGGGCAACCAGCGCCCGGCCGTGCGCATCCAGATCCAGCCGGAGCGCCTGGCCGCCTACAGCCTGAGCATGGAGGACATCCGCACCGCCCTGGGCAAGGCCAACGTAAACCAGGCCAAGGGCAGCTTCGACGGCGTTGCCCAGGCCTACACCATCACCGCCAACGACCAGATCGAAAAGGCCGAGGCCTATTCCGACGTCATCGTCACCTACAAGAACGGCGCCCCCGTCCATCTGAAGGACGTCGGCGTGGTGAGCCGCGGGCTGGAAAACTCCCGCGTGGGCGCCTGGTTCAACGGCAAGCAAGGCGTGCTGCTGGATATCCAGCGCCAGCCCGGCGCCAACATCGTGGAGACGGCCGACCGCCTGAAGTCCAAGCTGCATGAGCTGCAGGCGGCCCTGCCCGCCGGCATCAAGCTGACCATCGTCGCCGACCGTACCGAGACCATCCGCGCCTCCGTGCGCGACGTGCAGCAGACCCTGGTGCTGACCACCGTGCTGGTGGTGCTGGTCATCCTGGCCTTCCTGCGCTCCGGTCGCGCCACTGTCATCCCGGCCGTGGCCCTGCCCCTGTCGCTGATCGTCACCTTCGGCGTCATGGCCCTGTGCGGCTTCAGCCTGGACAACCTGTCGCTGATGGCGCTGACCATCGGCACCGGTTTCGTCGTCGACGACGCCATCGTCATGATCGAAAACGTCATCCGTTACATCGAGGCGGGCGAGGCCCCCCTGCCGGCCGCCTACAAGGGCGCCAAGCAGATCGGCTTCACCGTCATCTCGCTGACGGTGTCGCTGGTGGCGGTGTTCATCCCCCTGCTGTTCATGAGCGGCATCATCGGCCGCCTGTTCCGCGAATTCTCGCTGACCCTGACCATCGCCGTCGTCGCCTCGGCCGTCGTGTCGCTGACCGTCACGCCCATGATGTGCGGCCGCCTGCTGCGCAGCCATGCCGACGAGCAGGCCGCCCACCAGCGCCGCGCGCGCTGGGCCAAGTATTCCCCCCTGGAATGGACGGAAGCCGGCTTCAACTGGATGCTGAAGGGCTATGAGCGGACCCTGTCCGTGGTCATGCGCTTCCAGTTCCTGACCCTGCTGGTGGCCATCGGCACCCTGGTGCTGACCGTGGTCCTCTACATGTGGATGCCCAAGGGCTTCCTGCCCAGCCAGGACACCGGCATCCTGGCCATCACCGTGGACGGCGACCAGGACAGTTCGTTCGCGTCCATGCGCCGCCTGCAGCAGCAGGTGGCCGACATCGTGGCGCAGGACCCCGACGTGGTGTCGGTGACCAGCTTCGCGGGCGCCAGCACCGTGAACCCCACGCCCAACACCGCTCACCTGTCCGTGGGCCTGAAGCCGCGCGACGAGCGGTCGGCCAACGCCGACGCCATCGCCGTGCGCCTCAGCCATAAGCTGTCGGGCGTGCAGGGCGAGGTCTACGTCCAGTCGGTGCAGGACATCCAGATCGGCGCCCGCGCCAGCCGCACCCAGTACCAGTACACCCTGGCCGACGCCGACGGCGTGGAACTGGCGGAATGGGCGCCCAAGCTGGTGGCCAAGCTGCGCAGCCTGCCCCAGTTCCGCGACGTGGCCAGCGACCAGCAGACCAACGGCCGCCAAGTGGTGCTGAACGTCGATCGCGCCCTGGCCGCCCGCCTGGGCGTCAGCATCCAGAGCATCGACGACGTGCTGTACGACGCCTTCGGCCAGCGCCAGATCTCCACCATCTACGCTCAGATGAACCAGTACCGCGTTGTGCTGGAGGTGCCGGAGAAGCTGCAGTCCAGCCCCGAGGCGCTGGGCCGCCTGTACGTGCCCAGCACGGGCGGGCCGGTGGCGGTGAACACGGTGGCGCAGAGCACCCAGGTCACCACCAACACCCAGGTGCCGCTGAGCTCGCTGGTGCAGATCGAAACCACCAGCGCGCCGCTGACGGTGAATCACCAAGCCCAGTTCCCGGCCCTGACCGTCACCTTCAACCTGGCCGAGGGCCAGTCGCTGGGCGACGCGGTGGACGCCGTGACCAAGGCGGAGAAGGACATCGGCATGCCGGACACGGTGACCGGGTCCTTCGCCGGCGAAGCGGCAGAGTTCCAGACCTCCATCGCCAGCGAGCCATGGCTGATCGCCGCCGCCGTGGTCACCATCTACATCGTGCTGGGCGTGCTGTACGAGAGCATCATCCACCCGGTAACCATTCTGTCGACCCTGCCATCGGCCGGCATTGGCGCCCTGCTGGCCCTGTGGCTGACCGGCAACGACCTGTCGCTGGTGGCCCTGATCGGCATCGTGCTGTTGATGGGCATCGTGAAGAAGAACGCCATCATGATGATCGACTTCGCCATCGAGGCGGAGCGGGTGGAGGGCAAATCACCCCACGACTCGATCGTGGAGGCCTGCCTGCTGCGCTTCCGCCCCATCATGATGACCACCATGGCGGCGCTGCTGGGTGCCCTGCCCCTGGCGCTGGAGCATGGCACGGGGTCGGAGTTGCGCCGGCCGCTGGGCATCACCATCGTCGGCGGCCTGATCCTGTCGCAATTGCTGACCCTGTACACCACGCCGGTGATCTACCTGTACATGGAACGGCTGCGCGCCTGGGTCGCCCGGCGCACCGGCGGCGAGCGGACGGAGGACGTGCCCCCCGGCGCCCCGCCGCCCTTGACTGGCCTGGCGGATTGAGGCGCGGAGCGGCCACCCCATGAGCATCTCCGAACCCTTCATCCGCCGGCCCATCGGCACGGCCCTGCTGGCCCTGGGCCTGGCGCTGGTGGGGGCGGTGGCGTACGCCTTCCTGCCGGTGGCGTCCCTGCCCAACACCGACCTGCCCATCATCTTCATCCAGGCCAGGGAATCGGGGGCAGACCCCGTGACCATGGCCGCGACGGTGACCGCCCCGCTGGAACGTCACCTGGGTGAGATCGCCGGCGTGAACGAGATGACCTCGTCCACGTCGCTGGGCGTCAGCACCATCATCCTGCAGTTCGATGTCAGCCGGCCGGTGACGGATGCGGCGCGCGACGTGCAGGCCGCCATCAGCGCCGCCGCCACCGACCTGCCCTCAGGCCTGACCAGCCAGCCCACGTTCCGCAAGGCCAACCCCAACGGCCGGCCCATCATGACGCTGGCCCTGACGTCCAAGACCCTGACCAACCAGGCCATCTTCGACGCCGCCGACGGCATCCTGGCCCAGCGCCTGTCGCAGATCGAGGGCGTGGCCCAGGCCTCGGCCGCCGGTGGCGAGAAGTCCGCCATCCGCGTGCAGGTGGACGTGAACGCGCTGGCCGCGCGCAAGATCAGCCTGGCCGACATCAGCACCGCCATCACCAACGCCAACGTCAGCCAGCCCGTGGGCACCATGGACGGCGAAGACACGCTGATGACGGTGACCACCAACGACACCATGCTGAAGGCGCAGGACTACCGCGACCTGGTGGTGCGCACCGCCAGCGGCACCGTCTTCCGCCTGGGCGACGTGGCCACGGTGCTCAACAGCTCGGAAAACATCCGGCAGGCGGGCTGGTTCGGCACGCAACCGGCCGTGCTGGTCTCGGTCTTGAAGCAGCCGGGCGCCAACGTCATCAAGACGGTGGATCTGATCAAGGCCAACCTGGGCCAGATCCAGAAGTGGCTGCCGCCCGGTATCGACATCAACGTGGTGAACGACCAGACCGGCACCATCCGCGCCAGCGTGGACGACGTGCAGATCACCATGCTGATCTCCATCGGCCTGGTCATCCTGGTGGTGGGACTGTTCCTGCGCCGCCTGGCGCCCACCCTGGCCGCCGCCACCGCCGTGCCCCTGTCGCTGGCCGGCACCTTCGCCGTCATGTGGATGCTGGACTACAGCATGGACAACCTGTCGCTGATGGCCCTGACCATCAGCGTGGGCTTCGTGGTCGACGACGCCATCGTCATGATCGAGAACGCCGTCCGCCACCGCGAGATGGGGAAACCACCCCTGCGGGCCGCATTGGACGGCGCGCGCGAGATCGGCTTCACCATCGTGTCCATGACCCTGTCGCTGGTGGCCGTGTTCGTGCCCATCATCTTCATGGGCGGGCTGGCGGGCCGGCTGTTCCACGAATTCGCCATGACCCTGACGGCGGCCATCCTGGTGTCGGGCGTCGTGTCGGTGACCCTGACGCCCATGATGTGCGCCCGCTTCATCGACCATGCCCGCGAGCGCAAGGCCAACTGGGCCGACCGCTGGGTGGGCCGGCCGCTGGACGGCGCCACCAACCTGTACATGAAGGGCCTGGGCTGGGTCATGCGCCACCGGACCATCATGCTGTTCGTGGCGCTGGGCACCATCTTCGGCACCGTCTACCTCTATGGCGTGGTGCCCAAGGGCGGCTTCCCGCAGCAGGACACGGGCCTGCTGCGCGGCAGCGTGCGCGCCTCGGCCGACACCTCGTTCCAGACCATGCAGCGCCGCATGCAGGAGGTGGTGAAGATCATCGCCGACGACCCGGCGGTGGCGGCCATCGGCGGCACCACCGGCGGCGGCGGCGGCGGCCCCGGCAGCAGCAGCGCCAACACCGGCAGCATGACCATCTCGCTGAAGCCCAGGAACCAGCGCGACGCCAGCGCCGACCAGGTCATCGCCCGCCTGCGGCCCAAGTTCGCCCGGATGGAGGCGCTGCAGGTCTTCCTGCAGGCGGAACAGGACCTGCGCTTCGGCGGGCGCAGCAGCGATTCGCAGTTCCAGGTCTCGCTGCTGAGTGACAACCTGGATGACCTCTATGAATGGGGGCCGAAGCTGGTGGCCAAGCTGAAGGATCTGCCGGACTATTTCCAGGACGTCAGTTCCGACCAGGACAAGGCCGGCCTGGACGCCAAGGTGGTCATCGACCGCAACCTGGCCTCGCGCATGAACCTCACGCCGTCGGACGTGGACGCCGCGCTGGGCAATGCTTTCAGCCAGAAGCAGGTCAGCACCCTCTACGGCGCCCGCAACCAGTACCATGTGGTGCTGGAGGCGACGCCCAATGAGCAGACTGGCCCGGACGACCTGGTGCGCATCTACGTGAAGTCGGTGGCGGGCATGGTGCCGCTGTCCACCTTCGCCAAGGTGCAGGTCCAGGAATCGCCCCTGTCGGTGAACCATGAGGGGCAGTACCCCTCCTCCACCCTCAGCTTCAACCTGGCGGACGGGGTCGCCCAGGTGGACGCCCTGGCCCGGGCGCAGCAGGCGGTGACGGAACTGGCCATGCCGGCCTCGATGCGGGTGGAGGTGGGCGGCATCGCCCGCATCTTCCAACAGCAGAACCAGGGCCAGCCCCTGCTGATACTGGCGGCCCTGGTGACCATCTACATCGTGCTGGGCATGCTGTACGAAAGCTGGGCGCAGCCCATCACCATCCTGTCCACCCTGCCGTCGGCCGGCATCGGCGCCATCCTGGCGCTGATGGCCACGGGGTTCGAACTGTCGATGATCTCCTTCATCGGCATCATCCTGCTGATGGGCATCGTGAAGAAGAACGCCATCATGCTGGTGGACTTCGCCCTGGCGGCGGAGCGCATCCAGGGCCTATCCCCGGTGGATGCCATCACCGAGGCGTGCCGCGAACGGTTCCGCCCCATCACCATGACCACGCTGACCGCCCTGCTGGGCGCCGTGCCGCTGGCCATCGGCGGCGGCACGGGGGCCGAGCTGCGGCAGCCGCTGGGCATCGCCCTGGTGGGCGGCCTGCTGGTGTCGCAGTTCATCACCCTCTACACCACGCCGGTGATCTACCTGGCCCTGCGGCCGCGCAAGGTGAAGCTGTCGCGCCTGCACGCCGCCATGGCCGGGGTGAACCGGAAGTAGGATTGGTTCCAACACCCGCCAACAAAGAAGGGCCCGCCGGATCACCCCCGGCGGGCCCTTTTTCATATCGCGCGGATCGACCGGATGGGATCAGGAGGCGACCAACGACCAGTCGGCCGGCTCCCACAGGGCGCCGGAGTCGGCCACGGCATCGCCCTGGAACAGCAGCGCGTCCGGCGTGACGCCGCAGGCGCGGTAGCCGAACAAGGCCAGGGTGGCCGGCAGATCCACGCCCCAGCCCTTGGCACCGCGCCGGTCGATGACGATCAGCCGGGGCCGCAGGGCCTGGGGTGCCGCCTGCAGGAAGGGGATCAGCGCCAGGTCGGCGCCGGCCTTGTAACCCAGGCGCAGCACGTCGAGACGGCGCAGGCCGGCAGCCCGCGCCAAATCCAGCAGCGGGCGGGTGCGCACCAGGGCCGGCGGTGGCGCGTCCCAGGCGGGCGCCGCGGCGGCCTTGCGGGCGCCGGTCGCCAGGACCAGGCCGTCGCAAACGGGGCCAGCCGCCTCTTCCGCCAGGGTCACGGTGGCGGCAATGGGGTTCAGGGAAAGGTTGACGGCCAGCCGGTCGCGGGTGGCGGCGTTGGGCTCCACCGCCAGCACACGGCCCTGGGGACCGAGATGGCACGCGGCGGCCAGCGTGTGCAGGCCGGTGCCGGCGCCGATATCGACGAAGACACCATCCGCAGGCAGGGCCGCCGCGACATGGGCCCGAGCCTGGACGGCCGCCTGGCGGGGCAGCGCCAGGAACCGGCGGTCGTCGGCATGGTCGCGGACATGCAGGCGCCGACGCAGGCCATCGGCGGCCACATCGATGACGGAGCCGTAGAGCCAGGGCACCATGACCCGCACCACCGGCCCCAACACCCTGCCCCCCGCCCGGCCCCAGCGGCTGGCCGGCAGGGCGGCGCTGAGCGCCAGCAGCAATCCCGGCAGCCCGGCGGGGCGATGCCGTCCGAAACCGTCGTCCGCCGACGCCACCGGGGCGCGATAGTCGATGATGGGGGAGCCGGCCGCCGCACCGGCGGGCGGGATGTCCCAAAGCCCGGAAGGCGGGTCCGGCAACAGGGCGGCGGTGAGCACGGTCATGATGGTCGGCAGCCTCGGTTGATCAGCGCGTGGCAACGATGGCACAGTCAAGCTGACGCCTTGCTGACGCGGGCCTGCCGCATCACAACCCGGCCCCGTCCGCGAAAATCGGCCCGGATGCCGACAGGCCGCGGCCGGTCGCGCGTATAGATACGTCTGCCGCCCGCAGTGGGCGACTTGTGGGAACCTGGCCGATGCGGCTTCTTTTGGTTGAGGATGAACGGGATCTGCGGACCTTGACCGCCGATCACCTGTCGCGAATCGGCTTCACCGTCGATGCCTGCGGCAGCCTGGCCGAGGCCGACGACCATATTTCCACCGCCGAGTACGATGCCCTGGTTCTGGACCGGCGCCTGCCCGACGGCGATGGTGTCAGCCTGGTCCGCCGCCTGCGCGGCAGCCGCCGCAAGGTGCCCATCCTGATGCTGACGGCCCGGTCCACCCTGGATGATCGTATCGAGGGGCTGGACGCCGGCGCCGACGATTACCTGGTCAAGCCCTTCGACATGGGGGAGCTGGCGGCCCGACTGCGGGCCCTGCTGCGCCGGCCGGGCGGCGTCATCGGCGTGGTGCTGGAATGCGGTAACCTGTCCTTCGACAGCGCCGCCCGCGGCGTGGCCGTGGACGGCGCGCCCCTGGCCCTGACGGCGCGCGAGCTGGCCCTGCTGGAGGTGCTGTTGCGCAAGGTGGACCAGGTGGTGACCAAGGCGCACATCGACAGCGCCCTCTACGGCTTCGGCAACGAAGCCACCGACAACGCGGTGGAGGCCCTGGTGTCCCGCCTGCGCCGCAAGCTGGCGACGGCGGAGGCCACGGCCGGCATTATCACCATGCGCGGCTTGGGCTATATGATGAGCGCGTCGTGAGCCCTTTCTCCCTTCGGATTCCTTTCTGATGTTGGCCACCCTGGCGCAGATCTGGCGGCACCGGTCGCTTCAGGGCCGCCTGGCCTGGCGCCTGGGCCTGCTGTTCCTGGCGTCCGTCGCGGTGGGCATCCTGCCCCTGGTGGTGCGGCTGGAGGAAGCGGGCGGCGTCGTGCAGCGCAAGGTGCTGCGCGGCCAGGCCAATGAACTGATGGCCGTGTTCAACCACGGCGGCCTGTCGCTGGACCGCCTGCCGCCGGACCTGGCCAACCGCTATGCCCTGGAGGAGGACGGCGTCATCTATGCCGTGTGGGACCAGCACGGCCGGCTGCTGACCCAATCCCTGCCCCGCGCCGCCAACACCCTGCGCGAGGCGCTGAACCAGCCGGACACGGAATATTTCTTCCGCCCGCCGGGCGAACCGGAGCGCTATGGCCTGGGCACGCCCATCAAGCTGGGCGACCGCACCCTGACGCTGGCGGTGGCGCAGTCGCCCACCGCGGACCAGAAGATCATCAACGGCCTGCTGGATGAGTTCGTCCGCGACATCCTGTTGTTCGGCATCCCCGTGGCCCTGATCGCCGCCGCCATCGGCGTCTGGACCATCCGCAGCAGCCTGACCCCCATCCAGGAGGTGTCGGAGGAGGCGGCGGCCATCGGCCTGGACCGGCTGGACCACCGGCTGGACGGCAAGAACCTGCCCAGCGAGGTCCTGCCCCTGGTCGATGCCTTCAACACCGCGCTGGCCCGGCTGGAGGGCAGCTTCCGCCACCACCGGCGCTTCATCGCCGACGCCGCCCACCAGTTGCGCACGCCCCTGGCCGTGGTGCAGGCCCGCCTGGAAAGCGGGGAGGCCGATATGAACGCCGTGCGCGCCGACGTGCGCCGACTGTCACGCCTGGTGGCGCAGCTGCTGTCGCTGTCGCGCCTGTCCGGCACCCCCCTGCCCCGCACCGACCGGGTCATGGCGGGGGAACTGACAGCCGGGGAGCTGGTGACCCTGGCGCCCTTCATCCGGTCGCTGGGCAAATCCATCGAGCTGGAGGTGGTGGAGGACTTCCCCCTGGTGTGCAACACCGGCGCCGTGGCCGAGGCCCTGCGCAACCTGGTGGAAAACGCCGTCGCCTACGGCCCGGCTGGCGGAATGGTGGAGGTCCGGGTAGGCCCCGGCTCCATCCTGTCCGTCGCCGACCGGGGCCCGGGATTGCAGGGCGAAGACCCCCTGACCCTGGCGGAACCCTTCGTGCGCGGCGCCGCCGGCGCCGGCATCACCGGATCCGGCCTGGGCCTGGCCATCGCCATGGAGATCATGCGCCAGCACGGCGGCCGCCTGGCCGCCCGGGACCGCCATGGCGGCGGGGCCCTGTTCAGCCTGTGCTTTGAGGACAAGGCGGCCTGAAACGCCGCCGGCCGCCAGATCCAGGGTGATGGTGCGCTGCGTCTCGCCGGAAGGCCCGGCGACCGCGGTCGCGACCCATCCCAGCCCAGACCGGTTTGGGAAGAAGCGACCGCCTTCTCACACCTTCAGGAAGATCCGGCGGCGGTAGAGCACCTCCAGGATGGCCCACCACAGGGTGACGAACAGAAGGGCGAAGGCCAGCGAGGCCGCCTTTTCCGGCAGCAGGGGATAGAAAACCGCCTCGTAGATCACATCCTGCAGCGGGGCGATGCGGTGGTCCCAGGGCAGGGTGATGACGCCGCCGATGATGATGGCCATCAGTTCGGACCCGACATAGGCCAGGATGGGGTTGACGCCGAAGACCAGGGCCGGCCGGGTCCAGCGGCGCCAGCCGCGCACCTCAACCACCCACAGCAGGGCACCCAGGCACAGGCAGGCCATGCCGGCGGTCAGGGCCACGAAGGAGCTGGTCCACAGGCTCTTGTTGATGGGGAAGGCCAGATCCCAGATTTCGCCCAGCAGGACACCCGCGACCCCGGCCACGATCAGGCCCCGGATGCGGGCCGGCAGCGGCAGGGGCCGGGCCAGCCAGCGGCCGGCCTGGACGCCCAGCAGCGCCGTGGCGATGGCCGGCAGGGTCGACAGCGCGCCCTCGGGATCCCAGGTCTTGGCGGCCGCCCACAGATGATTGCCCAGCGGACCCCAGTCGAATAGCGCGCGGTCGACCGACGCCGCCACGGTGGCGCCGGGATGGGCCAGCGCCGCGAGGCCGGTGGCGCCGGTGCCCGGCACGGGAACCAGCGTCATTACCGCCCAATAGCCCAGCGCCAGCAGCGCGACCAGGGCGCCCTGCCCCTTCGGCCCCACCCGCAGCGACAGCAGGCCGGCGGCGGCGTAGCACAGGGCGATGCGCTGCAGGACACCGGGGATGCGCCAGGACAGGACCTGCGCCGCGGCGCGATCGGCCAGCGTGCCATGACCGGCCGGCGCGTAGCCCGGGAACCAGGCGATGAACAGGCCGAGGCCGAACAGGATGAGCGCGCGCCGCAGGATCTGGCGGGCCAGGGCGCCATCATTATCCCCCCGCGCCCGCCGCTGGGTCAGCGACAGGTGGGTGGTGATGCCCACCATGAACAGGAAGAAGGGAAAGACCAGGTCGGTGGGTGTCCAGCCATGCCATTTGGCGTGGCGCAGCGGCCAATAGATGTCGGACCAAGTGCCGGGATCGTTGACCAGCAGCATCAGCGCCACCGTCAGTCCCCGGAAGACATCCAGCGAGAGCAGGCGTTCGGGCTTGGCGGCCGGGGAGAGATCCACGGAAGGGCGGTCCAAGGCGGGCGCAGACATGGGAGACGGGCAGGCCTTTCAACCGGGAACGGCGCGAGGATGCGATCAGGTGTGCCAGCACGCGCCACGCGCGGCTAGCCCCAAGGTCGGCATTTTGCCGGAAATGACGAAGGCGCCCCTGGCTTTGATGGCGCCGTCAGCCGCCGGCCTTGGCCGGGGTGGTGTCGGCCTGGGCCTCGGTCTGTTCCACCGACCAGCCACCGCCCAGCACGCGATACAGGGTGACGATGGCGGTGAGGTAGTTCAGGCGGCTCTGCACCAGGCTGTCCTGGGCGCTGAACAGGGTGCGCTGGGCCGTCAGCACGCTGACCATGTCGGCGGTGCCGCGCTGGAACTGCCCGGTGGTGCCGCGCAGGGCCACGTCGGCCGAGGCCGTGGCCTTTTCCTGGGCGCCGCGGATGTCGCGGGTGTAGCGCACCCCAGCCAGCGCATCCTCGACATCGGAGAAGGCGGTGACGACCGCCTTCTGGTAATCCGCCGCCAGCTCCTCCACCCGGGCGCGCTGCACGTCGGACTGGGCCTGCAGGTTGCCGGCATCGAACACCGTCTGGGTCAACGAGGTGCCCAGCGACCATAGCTTGCTGGCCGGGTTGAACAGGTTGTCCAGGGTCTCATTCTGGTAGCCGTAGCTGCCGGTCAGGCTGAGGCTGGGATATTGCTGGGCAATGACGCTGCGCAGGGTGGCGTTGGCGGCGATCAGCTGCGCCTCGGCCGAGGCCACGTCCGGCCGGCGGATCAGCAGGGTGGACGGCAGGTTGGGCGCCACCTCGGGCTCCGCCAGGCCGCCGAGGGTGGTGCCCTCGATCTTCAGCTGTTCCGGCAGGACGCCGACCAGCACGGCCAGCGCGTCGATCTGCTGCGCCAGGCTCTGTTCATATTGCGGAATGGCGGCGCGCTCGCCCTCCACCACGTTCACCTGGTTGGCCACGTCCACGTCGGTGGCGGTGCCCGCGCGGGCGCGGGCCTGGATGCCGCGCAGCACATCCTCGGCATCGCGCAGCGACTGGCGGGCCAGGGCCAGACGGTCCTTGTAGGCCAGCGCCTGGAAGTAGTCAGTGGCCACCGTGGCGATGGCCGTCATCAGCACCGTCTGCTTGTCGTAGCGGCTGTAGTTCAGGCTGGCCTTGGCCGATTCGAAGGCCGACCGGTTCTTGCCCCAGAAATCCAGCTCGTAACTGGCCGACAGCTTGGCCGAATAGTTGCTGCTGATGTTGTTGCGGGTGATGAAGTTGCCGTTGCTGACGGTGGTGGTGCCGCCGCCCGTCTGGCTGCGGGTGCGCCCCGCGTTCGCCGTCACCGTGGGGAACAGGGTGGAGCGTTGTTCGTCCACCGTCCCCTCGGCCTGGCGGATGCGGGCCACCGCGGCGCGCACGTCGAAGTTGTTCGACGCCACGCGGGCGATCAGGCCATCCAGTTCCGGCGATTTGAATTGCCGCCACCAGTCGGCGGCGATTTCCGTGCGCAGGGTCGCGTCCTTGGCGGCGTCGCCCGTCACCGTTTCACGATAGGCCGCCGGCTGCGGCGTTTCCGGCCGTTCATAGTCCGGCCCCACGGTGCAGCCCGTCAGCGCACCCGCCATGAGGAAGATCAGCAGGGGCCGCTTGGCGACGGACGAAAGCAGGGAACGGGACGACCGGTGGCGCAGCATCGCGGGACGTGATCCAGGAAGGGAGGCCAGATGGAAACGCGAAATGGGGACGGACCCGGCGCCCTTCTTTTCACACCGGAGGCCCCCTGTCACGGACGAACTGGGCCTGCGCCCAATTGGCCCAGCCCCCAGCGGGGGAAGTGGAACGCCCCACCCCCGTGACCGCCCGCCCGTGACCGCCCGATGGTACGGGGCGAAAGCCGCCAACCTGTCGGGAAAAATGACACGGGGGCCAGCCAACAGCCGGATTATCGCGGGCTCATGCCGGCGATAATTGTATCCAGCATCACGTCCAGGTCGGCATGCATGTCCATGGTGCGGTCCAGCAGGGTCCAACGCATGACCAGGCTGTGCTTCATGCCCGAAAGGATCCAGCCCACCCGTTCCACGTCGGTCTCGGGCGCGACCTCGCCCGCCGCGATGCCTTCGCGGATCAGGGCGCAATAGATGCGGTGGGGCCGCTGCAGGCGTTCCGCCAGCAGACTGCGCATGTCCGGGCTGTCGGCCAGCACCTCGCGCGAGAACATCAGCGACGACAGCGCCGGGATGCTTTCAGCCAAGCCCAGCCAAGTGTGCATGACCCGCCGCAAGCGGGCCATGGGACTGCCGGCACCATTCAGCGCCTCCTGGACCGGTGGGGCGATGCGCTGGGAGAGGCTGTCCAGCAGCGCCTCCCACATGGCGCGCTTGGTGGGAAAGTGGCGGAACAGCGAGCCCTGGGCCATGCCGATGCGGCGGGCGATGGCCGTGGTCGTGGTGCCGCCTGGCCCCACCTCATGCAGCAATTCCAGGGCGGCGGCGATGATCTCCGCCCGGCGGGTGTCGCCCGCCTTGCGTTGGCGTCCGTTGGGGCGCGTTTGGGGGTCGAGGTCCCCCGCCATCACCGTTTCACCCTGGGTCATCGCCGTATCCAGTTCACGCCGGCGGGGCGTCGGTGGCGCCGGCGGCCGTGGTGGTCTCCCCCGCCTGCCAGCCACCGCCCAGCGCCTTGTAGAGGGCGATGGTCTGCTGCACCAGGGCATAGTCGCTCTGTGCGACGGCGTCCTTGGACGTGGCCAGGGTGCGGTCGGCGTCCAGCACGGTCAGGAAGTCGGCCAGGCCGGCGCGGTACTGCGACCGGGCGCGGTCCTGCGCCAGTTGGGCGGCGTCCAGGGCGCGGTGCAAGGTCTCGTTCCGCTGGCGCTCATTGGAATAGGCGACCAGCGCGTCCTCCACCTCCTGGAAGGCGGTCAACACCGTCTTGCGGTAGGTTAGGCGCGCCTCTTCGGCCTGGGCCTCGGCATCCTTAACCCCGGCCTTCAGGCGGCCGCCATCGAAGATGGTGCCGCTGACGGTGGGGCCCACGCTCCAGCCGAAGCTGTCGCCCTGCAGCAGCTTGCCGATGTCGGGGTTGAGGAAGCCGCCGATGAGGCCCAGCGACAGCTTGGGGAAGCGCGCCGCCTCCTTCACGCCGATCTGGGCGTTGGTGGCGGCCATGGTGCGCTCGGCGGCCCGGATGTCGGGACGGGCGCGCACCACCTCGGACGGCAGGCTGGCCGGCAGGGCGGGCGGTAGGGGCACCTCCGGCCCGGCGGTGGTCAGCAGGCTGTCCACGTCGGCGGGGGTGCGGCCGGTCAGGGTGGCGATGGCGTGGGCCCGCTGGGCCGCCTGGGTCGCCAGCGACGGCAGCACCGCCTTCTGCTGTTCCAGCTGGCCGTCGGCCTCCGCCAGCTGCAATTCGGTCGCCAGGCCCACCTTGTACTTCGCGGCCGTCAGGTCGCGGGTTTCCTGCGACAGGCGCACGTTTTCATTGGCGATGACGATGCGCGCCTGGACGGAACGCAGGGCGGCGTAGTCGGTGCCCAATTCCGCCAGCATGGACATGACCAGCGAGCGCCGGTTCTCGATGCCGGCCTCGATGTTGGCGTCGGCTGCCTCGATGCTGCGGCGGGTGCCGCCGAAGAGGTCCAGTTCCCACGAGGCGTCGAAGCCCGCCAGGAAGATGTTGCTGGTGCCGCCCAGCGAACCCGTCGACCCCGGGGGCAGGCGGTTGCGCATGGCGGCGCCCTCCCCTTTCACGCTGGGGTATTGGGCGGCGGCCGCCTGCTGGCGCTGGGCGCGGGCGGACAGGATGCGCTGTTCCGCCACCTTCAGGTCCAGGTTGCCCGCGACCACGTCGGCCACCAGCTTGTCCAGGGTTGGGTCGCGGAACTCCGTCCACCAGTGGGCCAGCACGGTGGCGTCGGTGTTGACCTGGGTCTTGCCCGCCACCTGGGCCGTGGCCTGGGCGGTCGTGGCGCTCCACGCCGGGGGCGCGTCGGCCGCCGGCGGCTGGTAGTCTGGGCCCAGGGTGCAGGCGGCCGTCAGGGCCAGGGCCGCCGTGGCGGCCAACAGCCGGGCCCGGCGCGGAAGCGGGGAAAGGGGAGTGGAAGCAGACATCAGGGTCACTCCGCGGCGGCGGGCTTGGGCGCCGCCTTGGTGGATTTCATGAAAAAGGCCAAGGGCACGACACAGAAGGCGACCACGCCGGATATGCGGAAGACATCGACGTAGCCCAGGATGGCCGCCTGGCGCACCAGCGTGCGGTAGATGCCGCCCAGCGCCGAGGAATCCATCTGCGACGGCGTCAGCCCGTGGCCGGCCAGGCCGTCCATCCAGGCCTGCTTGGTCATCTGATAGCCCATGTTCAGGTCCGACAGGTGTTCGACCAAATAGGCCTGGTGCACCTGCGACCGCTGCGTCAGGTAGGCCGTGACCAGCGCGATGCCGATGCTGCCCCCCAGGTTGCGGGCCATGGAATAGAGGGCGGCCGCGTCGCCGTTCATTTCCCGCGGGACGCTGGCGAAGGCCACCGTGCTGATGGGGATCATCAGCAGCGCGGTGCCGAAGGTCTGGGCCAGGCGCATGCTCATCAGGTTCAGGAAGCTGACCTGGGGCGTGATGGTGCCCGTATAGAACATGGCGATGCCCAGCAGGAAGAAGCCGGTGGCCACGATGAAGCGGGCCTGGAACTTCTTCAGCAGCACGCGGGTGATGATGGGGATCATGATCAGGATCATGATGCCGCCGGGCGACAGGATCATGCCCGACCAGGTGGCGGTGTAGCCCAGTTGCGACTGTGCCAGCTGCGGGATCAGCACGGCACTGCCATACAGGGTGGCGGCCATGATGCTGATGAACAAGGTGCCGATGGCGAAGTCCTTGTTCTTCCAGACCCGCAGGTTGACGATGGGATCGGGCCGGTCCAGCAGCCAGACGACGGCGCCCACCAGGCCCAGCACGGCACCCACGGCGAAGGCCTGGATGAAGCCGCTGGAGAACCAGTCCTCCTGCTCGCCCCGGTCCAGCACGATCTGCAGGCAGGCGAAGCCGGCGGCGATCAGCGACAGGCCGACCACGTCGATGTTGCGCTTGCCCTTGCCGGCGCCGGCCTTGGCCCAGGGCGGATCCTCCACCACCGCCGAGATGGCGAAGGTGGCGATGACGCCCACCGGCACGTTGATCAGGAACACCCAGCGCCAGCTGAAATTGTCCGTGATCCAGCCGCCCAGCGTCGGCCCCATGATGGGGGCGGCGATGATGGCGACGGCCGTGACGCCGAAGGCGGTGGCGCGCTTGGCCGGCTCGAACGTATCCAGCAGGATGGATTGCTGGTTGGGCTGCAGGCCGCCGCCGAAGAAGCCCTGCATCAGTCGGAAGATGATCAGTTCCGGCAGCGACGTCGACAGGCCGCAGAGCAGCGACGACACCGTGAACATGATGATGGACAGCAGGAAGTAGTTCTTGCGCCCCATCAGGCGGCCCAGCCAGCCGGACACGGGCAGCACGATGCCGTTGGCCACCAGGTAGGAGGTCAGCGTCCAGGTGCTTTCATCCGTGCCGACCGACAGGCTGCCGGCGATGTGCGGCAGGGCCACGTTGATGATGGTGGTGTCCAGCACCTCCATGAAGGTGGCGACCGTCACCACCATGGCGACCAGGTAGGGGTTGTGCTTGGGACGCCAGCTCGACGCCCCGTGATCAGCCTCGGGTGGGGGAAGTCCTTCGCTCACCGCCGTCCCCTCAGTTCAGGTTGACGGTGGGTTCGACCGACAGGCCCAAGGGCAGGGGGTGATCGGCGGGCAGGCCGCCCGTAACCTTGATCTTGACCGGCAGGCGCTGGACGATCTTCACGAAGTTGCCAGTGGCGTTTTCCGCCGGGAAGGCGGTGAAGCGCGAGCCGGTGCCCATCTGGAAGCTGTCGACGGCGCCGGTCAGCTTCAGGTCGGGGAAGGCGTCGATCTCGATATCGACCGGCTGGCCCACGCGCATGTGCTTCAGCTGGTTTTCCTTGAAGTTGGCGACCACCCACACCTCCGGCGTCACCAGCGTCATGGCCGATTGCGACACCTGCAGGTAGTTGCCCTTTTCCACGGCGCGCTTGGTCACCCAGCCATCCTGCGGCGCCACCACGGTGGTGTAGGACAGGTTCAGCTCCGCCTGGGCCAGCTCGGCCTGGGCAGCGGCCACCTGGGCCTCCCACTGCTTCACCTGGGTGGCCGCGACCTCGATGTTGCGCGGCGCCTGTTCCGCCGTGCGCAGCTTGGCGTCGGCGTCGGCCAGCTGGGCCTGGGCGGTGCGGAATGCCGCCTGGGCAGCGTCGATCTGCGATTTGGTGGTGGCGCGGACATCGATCTCGGTCTGGCGCGCCAAGTCGGACTTGGCCCGGACCAGCGTGGCTTCGGCCTGGGCGCGGGCGGCGCGGGCCTGGTCCAGCTGCGCCGGGTAGGAGACCTGGGCGATTTCCAGGTTGGTCTGCGCCTGCACCAATTGCGCCTGCGCCAGTTCCAGCTGCGCGGCGTCCCGGTCGCGGGTGATCTGGTAGTCGCGGGGATCGATGCGGAACAGCAGGTCGCCGGCCTTCACCTTCTGGTTATCCTGCACCGCCAGCTCGACCACCAGGCCGGAAACCTTGGGCGCCACCGTCACCACCCGGCCCTCGGTGAAGGCGTCGTCGGTGGATTCCTTGCCCCGGCCACTAAGCCAGAGGACGACGCCGCCCACCACGACGACGGCCAGCACGCCGAAACCGATGATGCGCGGCAGGGGGGAACGCTTGGGCGGAAGGGAGGTGGGCGCGCTGGTCATGATGGTCCTCTGGTCCCTGATCGTTGAAGGCCGGATCGGGCTTGGGCCCCGTGAGGGGGTGCGAACGCCTTGGGCCCGGCCCGGCCGGGTCAAGGAATGCGGATGTATGGAGGGTGCCGCGAAATGCTGCGGCGCGGAAACTGCTTGCAAGCAAGTTATTGCTTATGGCCCCGGAACGCACCTAATGAGGATGGCGCGGATCTGGGATGCGGCAAGCGCCGAAAACGCGGAGCCTGCGAACACCCCCCATCTCTTGAGTCAAACCCCAGGATTAAAGCCGTTTTATGCGAGGACGCGCCCATCAGGGACACCACCGGGCGCCCCTGTCTGCGGCCTGCGTCACAGGTGGCGAATAAAGATCAGATACCCAGCTCGCGATTCAGTCGGGTGGTGCCATAGATCTTGGTCAGCGCTTCCTTGACCGCGCCCACCGATACCCAGACGGCGCGGTTGGAGTTGTCATCGAAGCCGAAATCACCGCCCAACGACTGGCTGTTGCCGTCGAAAATCATGCCCACCACCTGGCCGTCGGTGTTGACCACCGGCGAGCCGGAATTGCCGCGCACGATGTCGTTGGTGCTGACGATGTTCAGCTTGCGGCTGAAGTCCACATCACTGCGGGCGCGCAGCCACGAACGCGGCAGGGCCAGGGGTTCGGCCCCGGTGGCGCGACCATAAGCCTCGCCCATGGTGGTGTAGTAGCGCACGTGGCGGCCGTTCTCGTCATAGCCCTTCACCGTGCCGTAGGACACGCGGGGGGAGAAGGTGGCGTCCGGGTAGGCGCCGGTGCCCTTGGCGGCGAAGACGACCTGGGCGATGACGCCGGCGTTGCGCCGTTCCACCGCCTCCACATTCACCTCCACGTCGCGCCGGATGGCCAGCGCCTGCTTGTCCACCTCTTGCGCGAAGCGGATCAAGGGGTCGTGGCTGTTCTTGATGGCCTCGATGCCGCCCATGAGCAGGCGCTTGCGTTCGTTGGGATCGGCCAAGCGAGTGCCGTCCACCAAGTCGCTGGCCATCTTTTCCGCCGTCTGCGCCCCCAGCACGTCGCGCACCAGGGCATCGTCCGGGCCCAGCACCCGCCGCAGCTGCACCAGCCAGGCGCGCAGCAACAGTTTTTCCAGGTCGTTGGAAATGGGCGCGTTCGCCAGCAGGCGCTGGCGGGTGAAGGGGAAGCCGGCCTCAGTGAATTCCTGGAAGCGCTTGATGTCGGGCAGCTGGCGCTGTTCCGCGGCGCGCACCAGCAGGCGGGCGTAGGCGAACAGGTCGGACTGGGGCCCGCGCCCCTCCTCCACCACCTCCATGCGGTCGGCGACGGCGCGGTAATGGCTCACGGCCTGGGCGATGGCGGCCCAAGGATCGCCGAAGCGCTGCTGGAACTGCGGGTCGGCGGCCACCTTGGCCCGCAGCTCGTTCTCCGCCCGCCGTCGGCTGTCGATCAGGCCCGGATTGACCAGGGCGCGGAACTGGCCCAGGCGGGCCTTGTACGCGTTTTCCACCGCGAACAGCTTGGCGAAGGCCACGCGCGCGTGTTCCGCCCCCTCGGCGGAGAATTGCAGCAGCAGGCCGCGCAGCTCCGCCAGATAGACCAGGCATTCCGGCAGGACGACATCGCGGTCGTATTCCAACTCCGCCACCGTATCCAGGCGTTCGGTGGTGCCGGGATTGCCCGAAGTGAAAACCAGGTCGCCCTCCTGCGCGTCTCGAGGGGCGTAGGCGAAGTAGTTGGCCTGGGTGTTCAGGGGGGCGCCATGCTCGTCATAAACGCGCAGGAAGGCCACATCCAGGTCATAGCGGGGGAATTCGAAATTGTCGGGATCGCCGCCGAAGAAGGCGATGTCCTCCTCGGGTGAGAAAACCAGGCGCACATCCTGGTAGCGGCGGTATTTGTACACGTCGTAGACGCTGCCCCGGTACAACTCCACCACGTCGCAGCGGATGGCCTCATCCCCGCCGGCGCAGTCGCGCTGCAGCTTGGCCAGCACCTCGCGCAGGGCGCGGCCATAATCCTGGCCCTCACGGCCCGCCACCGCCTCTCTGACCTGGGGGGTGACGTCAGTGATGCCCACCAGCTGGTTGGCCTCCACATCCGGACATTTCACCTCGTCCTCCGGCTTGGCGGCGTAGAAGCCGTCCTGCACCAGGTTGTTGGTGGGCGAGGACAACTGCTGCAGGCAATCGCGGGTGCAGTGGTGGTTGGTCTGGACCAGACCGGTGGGAGAAACGAAGGAAGCGGAACAGCCCCGGGGCAGCCGCAGGGACGCCATGCGGAGATGGTCCAGCCACTGGGTGGTGGGCTCGAAGCCGTAGGTTTCCTGGACTTTGGCGCTGGGGAAGTGGTTGAAGGTCCACAATCCCTCATCCGCGCGGGCCCCGAAAGGCGTGGAGGCGAAAAGCCCGGACAAGCAGCCGCCGACCGCAGCCACCCTAAGCCCCGTACGCATGGTCCCTGTCCCTTGTATGCCCGTTTGTACCTTGTTGACCCCGGCGTTGACCCCGGCCTCCCCGCCGGGCGGTACATTCTTATGTGAGCATACCCCTAAGCCAGACTGGCGCGGGACGGGATTTTGTAACGGAAGTGCAAATGTCGCGGCCCTGAACGGGAAAACCCCAGGGAAATCCCTGGGGTTCACGTGACGCCTATTCCAACGAATAGGAACGGGGCTGTAGCATCAGTTGACGATGCGCCAGGACCCATCAGGCTGTTGGCAGGCGGTGCCCACCTGTTGGCTGGGCTTTCCCGCCACGGTGATGGTGGAAGTGTATTCGCGGCAGTTGGCCTGATCATAGGCCGGCTTGGCCGCCACAGCCTGAACGGGCTGCGCCACCACAGGCGGCGGCGCCTGCACCACAGCCGGGACCGGCGCCACATAGACGGGGGGCGCATAGTAGGGATAGGGCGCGTAGGCCACGGGATAGGGCGCCCAGTAAGGGCCGCGCCAGCGCCAGTAGGGGTCATGCCAATAGGCGCCGTAATAGCCCGCCGGATAAAAGGGGCCGACGCCGATACCAACGCTGACGAAGGTGCGGGCGCTCGCCGGGGCGGCGCCGCCGGCCAACGCCAGCAAGGCCACCACCAGCGACATCATCACCAGGAACGGAGCCTTGAACACGCGCTGCATGATCATCCTCTTTCAGACGGCGGAGCCACCGATGCGGTGCTCCGCCCCAAGCCGCCCTTGGTCACGTCAGGAAAGGGGCCCCCGGGCGCTCGGGGCCATCCCTGCCCTATAATACGGGATTGTGGCCTTTACCTGACGGCCGGGCGGGTGCGGCATTTGGTTTACCTACTCCGACGGCCACGCATGGGAAAAGGCCCGCGGTATGCATTCGCCGAGCCTCCCCCCCCCGCGCTTCCTCCTCAATGGGCGCCCAGTTCCCGGGTCAGGCGGTTGGCATGGTAGACTTTGGCCAGCGCCTCCTTCAGGGCGCCGACCGAGACCCAGACCGCGCGGTTGACTGAACCGTCATAGCCGTAGTCGCCGCCCAGCGACTGGATGTTGCCGTCGAAGATCAGGCCCACGACTTCCGCGTCCTTGTTGATGACGGGGGAACCGGAGTTGCCGCCGATGATGTCGTTGGTGCTGACGGCATCGAACTTCTGGGCCGGGTTGATGGCGTCCCTGGCCTTCAGCCAGCTGTCGGGCAGGGCGAAGGGGAAGGCGCCGGTGGCGCGGTCGAAGGTGCCGCCCATGGTGGTGAAGGGCGCCACGTGCTGGCCGTTCTGCTTATAGCCCTTCACCGTCCCGTAAGAGACGCGGGGACTGAAGGTGGCGTCCGGATAGATGGACGTGCCGTGCACCTTGAACATGGCCTGGGCGATGTAGCCGGCGTTCTTCTGCTGCACGGCCGAGACGTTGGCTTCGACATCGCGACGGGCGGCCAGGGCGTCGGCGTCCACCAGTTTGGCGAACTTGATCATGGGATCGGTGGAGGCGTCGAGGGCCGCTTGGCCACCCTCGAGCAAGCTCTTGCGCGCCACCGGATCACCCAGGCTGGAGCCCGTGACCAGATCATTCGCGATCTGCTGGGCTGAGCGGTTGCCGAAGACCTTCCGCACCAGGGGATCGTCCGGACCCAGCTGACGCTGCATGTAAACCAGCTGCATGCGCATCAGCACCCGTTCCAGCTCCGGATACACCGGGCTGTTGGACAGCAGGCGCTGGCGGATGAAGGGGAAGTTGGCGTCGGTGTATTCCCGCAGGCGCTGGCCATCCGGCAGGGGGCGTTCGCTGGCGGCGCGCACCAGGTTGCGGGCATAGGTGAACATGTCGGACTGGGTGAAGCTGCGGCTGCCTTCCAGCACCTGATAGCGCGTGGCGACCACGGCGTAGTGGTCCACCGACTTGGCGATGGCCGCCCAGGGGTCGCCGTACTGCTGCCTCAACGCCGGATCGGCGTCGATGAGGGCCTTCAACGCCGCCTCATCCTTGCGCTTGGCATTGATCAGGGCCGGATCGACCAGGGTCTGCAACCCGCCGTACAGCGCCTTGTAACTATTCTCCAGGGTGAACAGCTTGGTGCGGGCGATACGGCCGTTCTCCTCGCCCTGCGCCGTGAACTGCAGCAGGATGCCGCGCAGCTCCGACAGGTACAGCAGGCGGTCGGGCAGGGCGTGATCGCGCTCGTATTCCAGCTCGGCCACGGTGTCCAGGCGTTCCGTCCGGCCGGGGTTGCCGGAGGTGAAGACCAGGTCCCCTTCGTTCGCGTCATGGGAAGCGTAAGGGAAATAGGTCGCCTTGGTGTTCAGCGGCTTGCCGTCCTTGTCGTAGACGCGGACGTAGGAGACATCGAGATCGTAGCGCGGGAATTCGAAGTTGTCCGGATCGCCGCCGAAGAAGGCGATGTCCTCCTCCGGCGCGAACACCAGGCGCACGTCCTGATACCGGTGATACTTGTAAAGATTGTAGGCGCCGCCGTGGTACAGCTCGACCACGTCGCAGCGGGTGTCGTCGGCCCCGCCCGTGCATTCCGTCTGGATGGCGGCCTGCACCTCCTTCAAGGCGGCGGAGAAGGAGTCGCCCTCCTTCCCGGCGGTGGCGGCGTTCACCCGCTGGGTCACGTCCGTGATCTGGACCAGCTGGTTGACCTCCATATCCGGGCACTTGGCCTCGTCCCTCAGTTCAGCCGCGTAAAAGCCGTCCTTGATATGGTTGTGGTCGGCCGTGGAGACCTGCTGGATACAGGCGCGGGCGCAGTGATGGTTGGTCTGCACCAGGCCGCTGGCGGAAACGAACGCGCCGGAGCAGCCGCGCGCCAAGCGGACGGAGGCCAGTTGCACCCTCTCCAGCCACTTCGGGTCCGGGCTGAAGCCATAGGCCTGCTTCACCTTGGCGCTGGGGAAATTGTTGAAGGTCCACATGCCTTCATCGGCGCCGGCCAAAGTGGGCGCCAACAGCAGGCCGGCCAAGGCGGCGGCCGTCAGGGCGCTCAAGGGCGCGCCCTTCAGGAAATCGCGCATATCAGAAATTCCTCACGACAGGTCGGTCCCGTGCCCCGCAGCCGGGTTTTCCGACTTGCAGCATGTCTGTCGTGGGATTGCAAGGTTGGTGGCGGTCCCTTGGGAGGTGCCCGCCGCCACCCAGCCTTAGGCCGCCAGGTCGCCCATCATCATGTCGGGCAGGGCGTCCGGGAACTCCGGCGCCTGGTCGAAGGGCGCCATGGCCGACAGGCTGTCGGTGCGGAAGAAATAGACCATGTGGCTTTTCAGCGGCGTGCGACCCGGAGGCGGCGGGGCGTTGCGGTCGCGGCCCCAGCGGCGGGGATCGACCACCGTCAGGCCGTATTCCGGCAGCGCCTGACGCTTCTTGGCCAGGGCCACCAGCCGCGCCTTGAACACCTTCAAGTCGCTTTCGGCGCCGACGCGCAGGCGCAGCTTCTCAATGTTCATCTTGAAGGCGCCCTGGTTGCCGCAATGGGCGCGCGCAATCTCGTACAGCCGCTTTTCCGTGGGCGACAGCTTGAAGTAGTCGGGGTGGTAGGTGAGGATTTTGCGGTCTTTGACCACCGCACGGTACAGCCAGTCGCAGAGTTGTACCGTCAGCGACTTCATGGTCTTCCCGCCATCCTTGTCGCGACGGTAGTTGATGCGGTAGTCCAGCACCCAGGAGAAGGCGCCCGTCTCCCCCTCGCCACCCGTCTCCAGGTTGGTCAGCACCTGGGTGGACTGCAGGCGCTTCAGCGCGTCCTCCAGCCGTTGATAGGCGGTGTTGGTGGCATGAATGCCCACCACGCGAAAGAAGTCGTGGCCGGTGAAGGTGAGGCGCGGGCTGACCGGTTCACCCCGGTTCAGTTTGTCCTGGATCAGGGACACGAGGTAGATCAGCACCTCCTTGTCCCAGATGTTGGCGACGCCGTGCTTGGTGCCGGTAACCTCGATGCGGACGGTGCCGTCATCGTAGATCGGCAATTCCGTCACCGTCTCCTTGCTGAGGGCGAAGAAGTTGAAGACCATGACCAGGCGGTCGTTCTTCACCTTGCCGATCAGGGGGCTGTCCAGGGCCAGGGCCAACTGGCTGCCCGCCATCGGGGCTTCCACCATGGCCGGCGCGGAAATCCTGTCCGCAGTCCCTGTCGTCGTCCCCGCCATTGTCGCCACCCTTCACACAGCAGTCCCCATCCACCATGGATCGGGCGTTCGGACTCCGGATGATGAACGCGGCCAATCGCCGCCGCCAACGGCAAAAATACGCTCGGTTGCCGATCCCTTGAGATTCTGGCGGCACCACCCCCAAAATCTGGTGTGCAAGCCGAGTCGATACCGTGGCTGGTATCCGAACCCGTGACCCTAGGTAACCGAACCCTTGAGTCGACTCGGCAAAGACTTGGCCGACTCATCACAGGTGGGATGAAGTCAGGCGGACTCGGGGCCAAGGTGAGTCGGATCGCGGTATCAGAGTCCGGAACCGGCCCGCCCAACCTTCCAAACTCAAGGGAACCGCAACCGGGATTGAGGGAACGGCAACCAAGATCAAGGGTATGGCAACCGACTCCGGCCGACTCGCCCCGTTTTCCCTCAAGGGTTCAGATACCATTTTTCTCAGCTCCAGGGTTCGGCAACCATTGGCCAAGGGTTCGGTGACCCGAGGCCCGAGGGTTTGGAGTCCGCAGCCCGAGGGTTCGGAAACCGAGAGTCACGGGAACGGTTACCAAATTCCCTGTTAAACTATTGGAAAAACGCCGCTTTCCGGCGCTGTAACAGTTAAACCCTATATCTCTTTAACCCTGAATCCTTTTAAGGAAACTATCCACAGGCCAGCCTTTCAAGGGCAGGGACAATGGCCACGGGATTATGCTTGGCGGGTTCCAGAGCAGGCTTTCCCCTCAAGCCTACCCTTGCGATCGACGCGCGCTCGTCAGAGTGGCTTCCAACAAAATCCCAGGAAATGCGCCGTTTTTAAAGAGACCGCTCCACGCCGGAAATTGGTATCCGTTCCCTTGAAGATCGGAGCGCGTCCACTAGAAGATCGTGGTGGCTTCCAGTCCCGATCGCCCCGCTTCCAAGGTTACAGTTACCAAAGACGGCGACTCAACCAATTGATCAAATCCCATCAGCGAAGTTTTCCGCCTAATCGGCAAAAAATCGATGGTGAGACAGTTATCCGCATATTTGGCCAAAGATCGCGGTTGGCGTCCGGATCGCGGTTGGGCATTATCCGCCCATCTTTGGCAGCCCTTCGGATACACCAATGACCACCGATGTCAGCGCGCCCGCCGATAGCACCCTCCCGGCCAGCGACGACCCCCTGCAAATTTTCCTGGACCACTCGGAAGGCTGTGACGCCATCCAGCGCAAGATCATTGAGGTGCAGGCCTACCCTGGCCATGCCAAGAGCCTGCGCCTATTTCCCACCTCTGAAGCGGCCCGGTTGATCCGCATCTCGGAAAGCCACCTGCGCGCCCTGCTGAAAAATGAGCAGTTTCCCCAGGGCACCGTCATTGGTGGCAACAACCGTCGCGGCTTCACCCTGGCGGAGGTGAACCAGATTCGCCGTCAGCTGTTCCAGCAGACCGGCGACGTGCGTTATCGCGTGGGCCGTGATCGTGAGGCGGGGGAGAAGCTGTCGGTCATCACCGTGGCCAACTTCAAGGGCGGGGCGGCCAAGACCACCCACTCCGTCCACCTGGCGCAGTATCTGGCCCTGCAAGGCTATCGGGTGCTGATGATCGACCTGGACAGCCAGGCCAGCGCCACGTCGCTGTTCGGGTTCGTGCCGGACGAGCAGTTCGACCGGCTGGACACGCTGTATCGTCTGTTCACCCTGGACGACAGCCAGCGCATCAACGATCTGCGGCCGTTGGTCCAGAAGACCTATTGGGATGGGCTGGATGTCATCCCCGCCAACCTCGGTCTGTACTCCACGGAGTTCGAGGTGCCGGTGCGCCAGATGCGCCAGCGGGAACTGCGCTTCTGGCGCATCCTTGCCGACGCCCTGCCCAGCATCGACCAGGATTACGACATCATCGTCTGTGACTGCCCGCCGTCGCTCAGCTACCTATCGATCAATGCCGTCATGGCCGCGAACTTCCTGCTGATCCCCATCCCACCCAGCATGCTGGATTTCAGTTCCGCCGGCCGGTTCTTCCGCATGGTCTATGAAACGCTGTCCACCTTGGCGCAAGCCGAAGGCGGCCGGGTGAAGACCTTCGATGCCGTGCGCCTGCTGGTCTCCAAATACCAGACGGCCGATGGCAACCAGAGCCAGCTGGTGAAGTGGATGGGCAGCATCTTCGCCGACACGCTGCTGGAAAACCGCATGGCCCTGACCACCGGCCTGGATAGCGCCGGCAACCTGAAGCAGAGCTATTACGAGCTGGAGGCCAGCGACGTGAACCGCCGAACCTATGAACGCGGGCTGGAATATCTGAACAACGTGAATGCCGAAATCGAGCGGGTGATCTGGGACATCTGGAAGCGCACGCCGGCGCGGGAGGGGACGCGATGAGCCGCAAGGACAGAATGGCCGAACTGGACAACGCCATCGGCGACCTGACCGCCACACGCGCGGCGCGGCCCACCTCCCCACGATCCGCTATCCCGATCGTCAACCAGATCGAGAGCGTGTTCCAGGATAGCGCCAAGGAACTGGAGACCCTGCGCGACAGCGGCCGCGTGTTGCTGGAGCTGGATCCGGCCGACATCCACAGCACCCAATACCAGGACCGGCACACCGCTGCCTTCGCGGATGCCGCCTTCGCCACCCTGGTGCAGGACATCCTGCGGCATGGCCAGCTGGCGCCGGTGCTGGTGCGGCCGGCCGCGGACGGCAACGGGTATGAACTGATCGCCGGTCACCGCCGGACGGCCGCCTGCCGCCATCTGGGTCGCAAGGTGGTGGCGCGGGTGATGCAGGCGGACGACCGCGACCTGCTGATCAAGATGGTGCAGGAGAACGAGGCCCGCGCCGACATCTCCGCCTACGAACGGGCGGTGCAGCTGAAAACCGTGCTGGATACCGGGTTGATGAGCCGGGCGGAGCTGATGGAGCGGCTGGACTTCAGCAAAGGGCACCTGTCCAACTTGCTGAAGTTCGCCGTACTGCCGGCCACAGTGGTCGCTGCCTTGGACGATCCGCGGCCGTTGAAGATCAGCGATGGGGCCAAGCTGGCTCGCCTGATGGCGGAAAGCGAAGATGCGGCCGCCCGGGTGGAGGCAACCGCTGCCGAACTGAGCGAGAAGGGGGCGGATAACAATTTGAGCTTCGCCGCCCGTCTGCGCGCTCTGATGGCGGCGGCGCAGGGGGAAGGGGTGGCGGAGCCGGAGTTGGCGGGGGAGCGGGTGATCCGGTCCCGCACCGGCCAGGTGCTGGTGCGCCTGTCCTTGCATGAAGGCCGGCCCATCCTGCGTCTGGCGGCGGGCTTGCCCCCGCAGGCGCTGGATGCGCTGTTCGCCCAATTGCCCGAGACGCTGCGGCGCTGCGGGCTGGATGTGCCGGACTAAAGACGTGCCTTCCTATGGGGCCGGGGTTTGCCCTCCGGTTTTTCTGAAAAACTTCGAAACGGCCCCGTCCCCGCGACGGGGTTTTTTCTTGGTGCGCCAGGCATGGCGCGAGGTGCGTAAGCACCGAGAGCCGGGTTGGTAACCGGCTTGTGACTTGGAGGTGGAAGTCCTCTACGG
>NZ_VITN01000040.1 GCF_007828045.1 Nitrospirillum amazonense
GCCAGCGACAAACAAATAGAGCAATCCTCCAACGCCGCGACCATCCCTTCTCATCCTGATTGTCGCCAGCCTCTCACACAGATTGTCGCGCTATATACAAGCGCTCGACGAGTTCACGCCCGAGGAACTCGCCACGGTCAAGAACGTCCTCCAGGGGCTCGTTCTCCAGCACCAGGCGCGCCGGTGGGCCAACGCCTCATAGCGGCGGCCAAGGCCGGCGGCTGAGGGCGGAACCTGGTTCTGCGGATGGATCGGGATGGCGGTTGCGCCAAGAGCGGCGAGCAAGCTCAGCCGCTAAGGTAAGCTGCTGTTCTAAAACAGGGATTCCGCATCGGTGGTGTGGAGTTTGCTGTGGATCGGTGTGGACTGGTGTGGATCGGTGTGGATTTAGCGGCGGCCGACAGGCTCAGCATTCAGGCTAAGCGGCTGATATTGATCGGATAATCAGCACATGCGCGGCAACGGCCGCAGTCGGCGGGGGCAGGCGCTAAACGCCATCAGGGCCGCTAAATGGGCCGCCGCCCCGCTCCGCAGCGTCAAAAATGACAGGAATTCGGATTACACCTGTGCATCAGCTATGCACGAAGTTTCAACGATGACCGGTTAGGGCGTTGATTTAACGGGGGGATTTCTCTTTAGATGCCGAGCATGGCTAATTCGTGAATGGCTATTCAGCCGCTGCCATTTTTTAAGCCGGCGGCTCAAACCAGTAACCGGTTCGGACGACATTCAGCAGATGATCAAAGGTTAGAGGCCTAAATTTCTTACCGCCGCCGAATATTCTCAATATGTGGGAAAATAGGGCCTCCGACTCATTTGGGAAGTATGTATCCCATTTGAATCCCTCAAATTTTGTTCCAAAATCCTTCCCAATCTTATCAATGAGTTCGAATGCATCATCCCCCGATATACGGAGATCATGATAAAGGCGTGTTGATCCTTCAATTGGCTGCCGACGAGCAGCAATCTTTAGAACAATACCTTCCAAATCTTTACTTTCCACATTGGCCATTACAAAAAATCCTCTTACGCAATCGGCCGGCAAGTAGGTGCGTGCTGTATCGCATTCAGCGTACCGAAGAAACTTAGAGCCGAAAGTGCTGTCCCCAGGAAGGGCAATGCTCTTCCAATAGAACCACCGATGCTCGTAGTTCCAGTAATAGCGCCCAGCGGCCTAAACCGCGCGTTACCAGTCATCCCACGCAAAGTGATAGATGCAGGAGAGGTTACTGGCCCACTAATACCACCTCCAGCGATCCCCCCGGCTTTACCCGCAGTAGGCATCGCTGTCTCGGTTACGGATTGGCCAACTGCAACGCCGGTACCCGAGTCCCCGTCGGATTCTCCGACACCAGATATTGTTCCAGTACCGTCTCCATTATCTTGGTACGGCACAATCGTGCCATCGTCCAACATACATTGCGTCGGTATCTTATCGGTTTGCTTGGGCTGCTGCGGACTTTGTGGCTTAGCACTGGCTAAACCACCATTTAGATCTGGCGCACTAAGGACGCCAGACCACGGACCATTTCCTCCACTCCAATTACCGAAATCCGATAGGCTCGTCCAGCCTGGTGCTGGCCCCCAAATAGTCGGGTTGCGGAAAGCAGAGTCCGGATCAAACTCGCGACCAGTTTTACACGAACCATCCTCCATACATGATTGCAGCCCCGTTGGATCCGTATTGTTGATCGGATCCCCACCCGCATAGGCATAGAGGTTCATCCCCGCGCTGTACCCGCTGGGGTCGGCCTGGGCGAACCGGCCCAGGCCGGGGATGTAGACGCGGGCCTTGTAGTGATAGGCGCCGATCTCCGACAGCCAGATCTGGCCGGTGTACTGGAAGCGGCCCAGGTTGTTGGGCCCCGGCCGACCGTATTCGTCGTAGGTGTTGGCGGCCAGCTTGGTCCCAAACTCGTCAACCACCGCCATGGTGGAGCCGCGCTCATCCGGAATGATGTAGCGGCGTAGCCCGAGCGTCGCGCCCTCGTACCACACCACCGTCTCGTCCGTGGCCGCGCCGGGCACATACCGGCGCAGCACGGTGCCGGACGCGTCGTATTCCGCCAGCAGCTGGTCACCGAAGTACAGGAAATTGGTCGTCGACGATTGGCTCACCTGCGCCAGCCGGCCCAGCGCGTCGTAGCCCAGGGTGGTGGCGGGCGACATGCTGGTCAGCTGGTTGTCGGCGTTGTAGCCCAGCGTAGTCGAGCCGTAGGAGGAGAGATTGCCCCGCCCGTCATAGCCAATGTCCAGTGTCGGCACGTTGCCCGACGCCTGCATCGTCTGGTTCAGGGCGTTGAGGGCGTAGTTGGTGGTGCCGCTCTCCGGAGCGGGTGGATCGTAGGCGGGGTCGGAATTGCTCCGGCTGGTGATCTGGCCCGCCGCGTTGTAGCCGAAGCTCAGGGACTGGTTGGCGCCCCGGCCCGTCCAATTCTGCGAGGTCAAGCGCGAGGCGCTATCATAGCCATAACTGGTGGTCATGCCGTTGTTCCGCTCCAGCGACACCCGCCGACCCAGATCATCGTAACTATACGTCACCACCTGCGTGCCCGTGCTGTCCGACACCGTCGTCATCGCCCCAGTGGCGTCGTAGCCATAGGTGACGGAGAAATTGTCTGGCCAGGTCAGTTGGATCAGACGTCCCGCCGCGTCGTACTGCGCCGACACCGTCCGGTTGCCCGTCTGCTGGCTGGTCACCCGCCCCAAGGCATCATAGGTCATGGAAACCGTGGGGTCACCGCTGGCCGACACCTGCGTCACCCGACCCAGATTGTCATAACTGTAGCTGTAGCCCCCCATGTCCCGGCTGGTCACCCGCTCCAGCGCGTCGATGCCGAAATTGACCGTCTGCCCATCCCGCAGCCGGTGCGATTGAACCTGGGACGCGTTGTCGTAGGTGAAGGTCTCATAGGACGACGCCCCGTTCACCGACGGGTAGGTCACCTTGTTCACCCGGTTGTAGCCGTCGTAGCTGTAGTTGGTGATGTTGCCGTTGCCGTCCATCACCGACGACTGCAGGCCGTCATCCGTGTAGCTGGCCGCCGCGATGCTCTGGCCGTTGCCCAGCGCCTGCGTCACCCGCCCCGCCGCGTCGTAGCTGTAGGTGGTGCTGCGATCGGCGCCGGCGCCGTACATGAGGCGGGTGGCGGCGGTCAGGTGATTTGCATTGTCGTAGCCATAGGTGGACGCCATCAGCTCGTTGTCGCTGGCGTCGGTCAACGCGCTGCGGGTCTTGCGGCCCTGGCTGTCGTAGCTGGTCTTCTGCTTTTGCAGCACCATGAAGTTGGACCAATCCCCATCGGCCTGGCTAGACACCGTACCCTGACGCGCCTCCGTCACCTGGCCATCGGCGTTGAAGTCGATGCTGACCGCCCGGTACTGGCGCGACGCGCCCGCCGAGGGCCCCGTCACCCCCACCACCTGGCGGGCGTTGTCGTAGCGATAGCGGGTGGTGCCCGTGTTGGCCGGCCCCGTCACCGTCAGCCGGTTACCCACCGTGTCGTAGGTCAGGGTGGTGGTGGCCGACACCGAGTTGTCGCCCGCCGACTGTGTCACCGACACCGGCAGCAGGTTGTTGGGCTGGCTGGTGTCGCCATACTCAATGACGGTCTTGGCCTCCAGCGATGTCCCCGCGCAGGAGGAGCCGCTGACGCAGGTCGATGTGCCGGTGGGCCGGTAGACGGCGGAGCCGGAGATCCATTTGCCGTTACCATCCTTGTAACGGGCCTGATAGGAGCCGTAGCTGTAGCGCACCTGCGGCTGTGCCGCCCCGCTGCTGGGCGCGTCCCGGGTGACGGTCAGCACGCCACCGTGGTTGGGGTCATAGGTGTAGTAGGTGTTATGGCCATTGTCGTCGTGGCTGCTCGACGGCTTGTTGCAGGTCTTGGGGTTGGAGCAGCCACCCTCCTCGTACGTCGCCTCCGACCACACCACCAGATTGCTGCCGGGCAGATTGCTGCCGGGCTTGCCATACCGGGTTCTCTTGGTGATGTTGCCGCGGCCGTCATGATCGAAGGTGACATAATCTCCCTCCGGCGCCGTCACCTGCCACAGGCGATGGCTGCCGTCATAGGTGTAGGTGGTGGTATGGCCCAAGGCGTCGCGGTCGGTAAGCATCAGGCCCGTCATCAGGTCCGACGTCACAACCCGCTGGTGCTGCAGCGGGTCCGTCACCGTGGTGGTGCGGGTGTTGCCGCTGTCGGAATAGCCATACGTCCAGGTGCCGACGCCGTTGTTCACGGAGCTGACGCGGCCGGAGCCGTCATAAGCGACGGTAAGATTGTCAGCGTCGCCGCTGGTCGGCCGCCGGATGGCCACCACCTGGCCGGAGCCATAGGTGTAGCGGGTGCTGCGCCCGACATTGTCGGTGACGGTGAAATAGGTGCCGCTGGACGAGTAGGTGACCTTGGGCCACTTGGCGTTGTTCTCAACCGAGGCGCATTGCTGGGCCGAGGGGTCGCAGGTCTCATCCGCCATGTTGAAGCCAACAACCCCGATGATGCCCGCCCACTTGCTCTCATCCTGATAATAGGGCGTGTCGGAGGCGCCGAAGTTCTTGGCGTACAGGTAGCGGATCTGATAGCCGAAGTTATTGGTCACCGACTGCAGGCGGCCGATGCGATACTTGCGCGCGTCCGACGGGGCGTCGCTTCCAAAATTGACGAAGATGTAGTTCCAGGTCCGAACCTCGCCCGAGGGCAGGACCATGGAGGTGATTCGGCCTTGGCTGGCGTTGCCCAGGTTGCTGGCGGTGCTGGTGTAGGTCTTCAAACCGATATTGCAGCACATCGACTTCTCGAAAGTGGCGACGGTGCCGTCCGCCAGGGTGTACGTGAAAATCTGCCCGCTGGAATCCACCGTCAAGGTCGAGGCGCCGCCGCCCGCATTGGTGAAAACGCCGTTCGCGGCGTTGAACGATTCCGAAGAGCCGCCGATGCTGACCGTATAGACGCTCCCGCTGCTGTCGATGCTCCCCATCAGGGTGTCGCGCCACCCCGTGCCGATCCAGTTGCGCCCGTAGCTCATGCCCCCGGCACCCGGCTGACCGACGGCCAATCCCGGCATCGTCAGGGTGAGCGCGCCGCTGCCCAAGTCCACGTATTGCGGGTCCACGTCCGAATAAAGCGGCGGGGCGCTGGCCAAGACGTCTTGCGCTGCTGCCTTATGGGAAAACAGCCCCCCGAGGGCCAGGACGGCGAAGGCGCTGAGGCTGGCAACGGCGCGGCGGCGGGCGAAAGTCATGCTTCCTCGTCAGGGCGGAAGAATATATGGCGGGGAAAGGTTCTGAGGCGCGGGCGCGTTCAAGGCCAATTTGACAAGGTGAGCGCGGCCTTACCGGCCATGGCCCCGTCGTGATCGGTCAACTGATTGCGCCGTTGCGACATCCCCCCATCTATGGCACTTAGGAGATAATCCTGTTGGCAAGTTATCGTAGCGCAAGCATGAAATCCAAGAACTTTCCGGGGAAAAAGTTTACGCAAGCCCCTCCGCAGCGCGAACTAATCTGCTATCAAGTAACGAACCTTTCATCCGTCCGAGGTCGAATCGCCATGATGCCCCCCTCACCCGTGTGCCGTCCGCGTTCAGCCATCAAGGTTCTACTGGCCTTTATCGTTGCGGGTTCGATCACCACGCCGGCATGGGCGGGGAACACCACGTATGATTATGATTCTCTTGGTCGCTTAATAAAAGTCACCGCACCGGGTGGCGCCGTCACCACTTATACTTATGACGCCGCCGGGAATCGGACAGCCAGCCAAACCACCGGTGGATCATACGGAAGTCGTATTATAGTGTTGCCTCTGTTGGGCGGCCTTGTGCTTCCAATATCCACCTCACCCTTCGGCAATTGAGGCCGTTACGGGCCTCTCTAATAAAACGTCCAGTAGATCAATTGGCCAGAGATATAGCCAGAACAAATCATTCTCTGGCAAAATATTATAAATGGCAATCGCTCCCGCCGGATACGGGCCGCATCCATTCCAGAACCAGCCAGGGAGAGGCAACGCCTTGTTTCAATGACGGCCTAGCATTGCCGCGGAATAGGGCTACTGTTCGGAACTGGCCACCTGTTGCGGGGTCCACGGCGATGACCCGGAGCATGGATCCCACGATCAGCCCACCTCCACCGCCAAAACCAGTGTTGGCGAACCCTTGCTGCTCCAAGCTTTGCCGGCCCAGGAACGGTCCCCGGGCATGAACGGTCCCCCAGGTCCGCAGACAGGCCTTGACCCCCTCATCCAGGCCTGCGATGGCGTCCAGGTCTTCAAGCGACCAGAGCGCCGTACGGCCATTCATGCGCAAGTCCTTGCCGTCGGCGCCCGGCGGGTCCATGCCCCGCCAGGCCGCTATGACGCCAGCCGATTCAACCGCCTGGCGCTCCGGGAATCCCAGGGCCTTTATCGCCTCAGCCAGGGCCTGCCGGGAAAGACCATTCAGGTCAATGCGTCCCGCTTCCGACATGACCCTGATTCCGACCGTGCCGCCGTCAACGGCAATCTGCCCGGCCTGCCCCGACACTGGCGCACGGCCCGACAAGGCGATCCCGTCCAGCACCTGCCATGTGGCCAGCGCCGCCCGCTCCTCAGCCCCCAACGCGACCGACGTGGATCGCGCCAGCTTGCGGGCGGCCAGCCCGTTGCCGACCACCGTCACGCCCACCGCCGTGCCGATGGCAAGCAGGAACAGCGTCAGCAGCAGGGCATAGCCGCGCTGCCCCGCCCAGCGGTCCGCCTCGCTGCGACCCGGCACGGGATCAGCGCGGCGGCGCATTCGCCCCCGCCAAAGCCTCCAACTGGTTCATGCGGGCCTTCAGGGCATCGGTCACCTCGCGCGCTTGCACCACGGTACGCACGATCACCGGCCGCAGGAAGACCAGGAGTTCAGTCCTGCCATGGCTGTTCTTGTCACTGCCGAACAGCTTGCCCACCACCGGGATGTCGCTGAGATAGGGGATGCCGCTGCCCGATTTGCTGGAGGTATCGCTGATCAAACCACCCAGCGCCACCGTCTCGCCGTCCTGGATGTTGACGATGCTGCTGATCTTGCGCTGCTGGATGGTGGGACTGTCGATGCCGGAGGTGGTGGTAGTCGCCACGCTGCTGACCTCCTGGTTCACGTCCAGCACCACGGCGCCGCTGTGGTTGATGCGGGGCGTCACCTCCAGGATCACACCGGTATTCTGGTATTGGATGGAGTTCACCACGGCGCTGTCGCTGGTCAGCGTGCTGGTGGCCTGCTGCACCACCACCGGAACCTCGTCACCCACCTGCAACCGCGCCGTCTCATTGTTCAGCACCATCAACCGGGGCGCCGACAAAATCTGCACGTCGGTGACACTGGACAGCGCGTTCAGCACGACACGGGTGTTCGGCGTCAGGAAGGTGTAGTTGAAGTTGGGATAGCTGGCGCCAATGGTGGCGGCGGTGCCGTAGCCAGCGGTGCTGCTGCCCCGGTCCAGGAACCATTGCACCCCGAAACTAAGGTCGTTATTGAGCGTGACCTCGGCGATTGTCGCCTCGATCAGCACCTGTTCACGCGGCGCGTCCAGGCGGGTCAGCGCCTGTTCCAGCATGGTGTACTGGCTGGCGGTGGCATAGATCAGCAGGGCGTTGCGCCGCTCATCCGCCACCACCTTGGCGCCCTTCAACTCCGGGATGCCTTCCCCATCGCCGCCCGCATCGGTGTCGCCGCTTGAACGGCTGGACGAGGACGTCGCCAGCGGGCTCGCGGGGCTCGTGCTCAATCCCCCATTGGCGCCGAAGCCGCCACCGCTTCCCAACGTCGAGCCTCCCAAAGCGGTGCCACCCAAGCCGGATGTCGACGTGGATGTCGTCGACGTCAATGGTGTCGTGCCGTTCCGGGCTGCGGAGCGGCCGCCCTCCCCTCCCCGGTCACCGCTCGACGCGCCGCCGCCGCGGCCCATGAGACGATTCAAGGAACCGGCCAGTTCCGACGCCGAGCCGTTCTGCACCTCATAATAATGCATCATGCGACCGCCTTCCGTGGTCGTATGGTCCAGCCGCTCAATCCAGGTGCCGATCGTCGCCAGGAACTCCTGCCGCTTCGCGGCGACCAGCAGGGCATTCAAGCGCGGCAGCGGCACGAATTCCACCATGCCTTGCAGGGGGCCGGCGTCCAACTGCAGGACCTTGCGCAGTTCTTCCTCAAGCTTGGCCGGTTCCACCGACTGCAGCGTGAACAGCGAAAATGAGAGGCCCGCCAGCCAATCCACGTCAAAACTGCCGACCAACTGGGTGAAGGACTCGATCTCCCGCGCCGTGCCGCTGACAATGAAGATGTTGCGGTTGGGGTCCACCAACTGGATCAGGCCGGGCCGGGTCAAGGGGCGCACGATCTTGTCGATGTCCGCCGTGGAGATGAAGCGCACGGGAACGATGGCCGTGCTGAAGCCGGCCGCCTGTTCCGCGGCCGACAGCCGCTGGAAGGGGGCCTGGGATGCGGCGTCGGAAACCGGGACAACCTGATAGAAGCCATCACCGGCGATGATGGCGAACCCTTGGGCCCGCAGCACGGTATCGATCACGGCCAGCGCCTGGGCCCGAGGCAGCGGGCGCGCAGTGCGAATGGTCACCTGGCCTTGCACTTTCGGATCGATGGTATAATTCAGGTTCAGCATGCCGCCCAGGATGGCATCCAAGACCCCTCGCACATCGGCGTTGACGAAGTTGACGTCGATGGGCTCCCCTTCCCCCCCGCCCAGGCCACGCATCGCACCACCCGGGCGAACGAATTCGCCGGTGCCTGCGATGGTCACCGGGGGTTGGCGCACCGGCACCGTGTTCGGTGTCGCGAACAATGCCGTGTCCGTGACGGCCTTCACGGCCGGTGCCGACGGCAAGGGCACCCCGGTTCCCGCCTTTTCAGGCATGTTGGAACAGCCAACGAGCGCCACGCTGGCGACGAGGGGAACAATGAGAGAAGAGCGGATCATATTGGTGCGTTACCTAGGGCGCGGTGCCGGGGTGATGGTCGGCGGTGTTGCGAGAGGATAGTCCTGCACCTGGTCGGCATGGCGCAAACGCAGGCTCGTTCTTGTGATGCCGTCGACCCGCCAGTCGCCCAGCATTTCCCCCGTCTTGAGACGAAAGGGCTTCTGGGTGTGTTTGTCGGTCCCCAGCACCACACCGCCACCAACACCGGCGATGATGCCGGTGACCTGCAACTCGGGCGCAGGAACAAGGACGGGCGGAGGGGGGGCGATCGGTTTTGGCGGTGGCGGACGGCGGCTTTCGGAGAAAAGCGGGCGGCGGACAGCCTCTCCGACTTCCGCGGCGGGCACCGCGGTCGGCGGGAGAGGCGGTAAAAGGGCCCGCGGCAGCGCCGGCACGGTGACAGCTGCTGGATTGGGAACCGCGAAAATGCCGACCAAGGCCATCGCCACCCCGGCTATCACACCGAGCCCTGCCAGCGTCACAGCGGCGCGGTCAAGGGGTAAGGTCGGCATAAGCGTCAACTTCCAGATCCATGGTCATGACGGACGCGCCATCGGTGGCACCAGGCGCAGCCGGGTGGATATGCATCTCCTGCAACAGCAAGCGGGGACGGACAGCTTCGAGCTGGGTCAGCGCGCCTTGGATGGCTTCGGCTGAACCCTCAAGGGCGACATGGCCGGTCAGCCGCTGCCTTCCCTCCCCGACCGCCTCCATCGTCATTCCAACGCCACGGATCACAGCACCACCCGATTGGATGGCCGATTGGATAAGCGCCTGCGCCGCCCCGACATTCAGCCCTTTGTGAAAAAGCCCCCCCTCGTCCACCACTCGCCCCAGCGCATCGACACGGTTGCTCAGTTCCTGGCGCTGCGCGGCCAGGCCCCGTGCCGCGGCCAACTGAACAGATCGGGCTTGGCGCCTTTCCATCGCCGCGGTGACTTGCTCAATCAGCGCCGGCGACAGTGCATAGAGGGTGGCGCAACTTATTCCTAGAACCAGGGCAAGAACAAAGCCCGGGCGCAATCGGACCTGTGGCTTCATTGCTTGCCCTTCCCATCGTCGTTCGCGGCCCGTTTCCCTTGGGCGACCGAGAAAGTCAGGCTGAAGGGCGCGCTTGGTTGCGTCGGCGGCTCGACGCGCACGTCAGTGAAAAGCGGATCCTCCTGGAACCGCGCCCGAACCGCCTCCGGCTCCATACCCTGCACCTGCAGGACCATGCCGTCGGCGCGCAATGTGAAATCCTGCAGCCAAGCGGCGTCAGGCAGATCACGGGCAACCTCGTCAAGCAGTGCCCGTCGCGATGGCTGGGTCAAGGCGCCACCGCTACGGGCCAGTACCTTATCCAACAGCTCCAATCGGTTCCGTAACGCACGCACGGTCTTCACATCGTCCGCCAGGATCTTGAGCTTCTGCTCCATATGCGCGGTCTGTTGATCGAGCGTCCACACCACCAACAAGGGCGGGACGGGCAACATGAATACCGCGACCGCCAGCAGCGTCAGCAGGCGGCCAGCCCGCCGACGCAAGCGCACCGGGTCAAGGCGTAGAAACTGAGGCTGCGGGGAGAGGCCGGCCGTCGTCACCGCCACAGCCTTCCGGCCGGCGAGTTCCCGGGCCGCCGCCAACACGCTACGCCGGACCATGGACACCTGGGCGACCACGTCCTTCCCCTCGCGGACGGTCACTACATCCCAGGCCAGCAGTTCAGGCTTCAATGGCATGTAGCGGTGCGCCAGCATCGCGGCTTGACGCCAAGGATCGACGCCAACCCCGCGAGGCAGCGGCAAATCAACGGTATAAACATCCTGACTGTCCAGGATCAGCGCCACAGGCCCCATCCCGAAAGGAGCCACAGCGCCCACTGCGCCCGGCAACAACTGCACGGGATTGGGCAATAACCCAAGATATCGTGCCAACCGCGACGGTAGCGCCAAGACGAGGCTATCGACTAGACCGTCCATGACATTGGCGGTCAACGCCAGGAGACGTCGGTGTTTCATGTTCCACCCCGCCGGCAGAGATTCGCGATGGTGTCGAATTCGCAAAAGATACCGCCACCCAGCATGGGGGCCGCGATCATGGGGGGCCACCACCTCCCATCTGGCATTTGCACATCCAAGCGCACGAGATCCGGCAATGTCTCTCGGGAAGACCAATGGTCTGACCAGCTGTCGCGCTGTCGGTCAAAATAGGACCAGGAGATCCGGGCCGCATCTTCCACCAACGCCCCTTCCACCGATTTGGGCACATCGGGGCGCAGCCCTTTCACCCGCAACCTCAGGGTTAGATGGTCGGCGCCCCCCTCAGACGTCATGGTGACCCGGTACAATCCCCCACTGCCCAGCCCCGGGGGCAATGTCGTCAGCAACTCCAAATGAGTGGCGTCGGCCGCCAACGGCGTCAACTCGCGCGCGGCATTGCCGAGGTCGGCAACGGGCAACGCATTCTGCACAGCCGCGCGCACAAAATCGTGCACCCGCCCCATGGCGGCCGCCTCTCTTTGAAACGTTCCGCTGCGATCCGACATGCGATTCATCAGCGGCAGCAGTTCGACCCCCGCGAGCGCAAGAAGCCCCAGCAGCGCCAGGACCACCAGCGCCTCCACCAACGTCATGCCACGTTGGCCCAAACCGCCGGGAAAGGTGCCCGTCATGGCTGTCCTTCGGCGGAAGCCCGCATCGTCGATACCGCTAGCCGCTGACCGGTTGGCGTTAACACCTCCACGCGATAGGTCACGCCGGTCTGACCAACGAGACGGTTACTCTTCAGGTGGAAAGGTAAGCTGCTGGTGGCCTGGTCTGGCTTGGCCAAACCACCGGTTTCCGCAACCGGTAGGGCCCCGCCCGCCGCAGCCAGCGACTGTGCCAACCGTAAGGCTGATGCTTCATCCCAGGCTTGGCGCGCGGCCCAGACGCCGGACCAGGCGTTCTGGGCCAGCATGGCGGTGACCAAGCCGAAGATGGTAAGCGCCACCAGCATTTCCAGCAAAGTGAAGCCCCTTTGTTTATGCTGGCGCCACGCTGGCGGTTCGCCTTTTAGCATCGCACCGACCGATACAAGGGCAAAAAAGGCACAAGTGAAATATATGCAGATGCCTCCACGAATTGCTGAGCCTTCTCAGATACATGGAAATCATACATAACTTTATCGCCGATTAATCTACTATCAGAAAATAGTTTACCGACTCCGTGTCAGACCAATCAGCAGAGCTTCCCGTACCCTGGACTATAATTTTCTTGCCCGAAATATATGCTGTCAGAAGCGTGGATGCGATTGCTTGACCACCGGGTGTATTGGCTCCAATCACCCACCGATCCATGGTGGCGCATGCCGGGCGTGTGGAGCGTGTGCCCTGCTGGGAAAAGATGATTACACCGCCAGCGTTTGGACCATTCGACGTAGTCGATGCAACAACCTGGACTATCGCCCCAGCAGTCGAATTACTTGCCATC
Organism: Nitrospirillum amazonense; assembly: GCF_007828045.1. Classification (GTDB taxonomy): domain Bacteria; phylum Pseudomonadota; class Alphaproteobacteria; order Azospirillales; family Azospirillaceae; genus Nitrospirillum; species Nitrospirillum amazonense_C. The sequence goes on from NZ_VITN01000040.1 coordinate 12,410, forward strand.
GCTGGGATTGTCCAGAAAAACAGAAGCCCAACGACGGAAGAAATCTTCATTTTTGCATTTCTGATATAGGACATCACATTCCTCCTTTTTGATGAAGAGTTTTACTTAGTATCGTGAAGTTCAACGTGTACTGACCCCAACGGCCAATCAACCAAAACAACTTTCTCCCGCCCACCATCTCGTAGCGTGAGCCTCCCCCCCTTGGACCAGCCGCCCGCCAGAAAGCGTATTGCGTCTGGAAAGCCCGGGTCGGCTCCGGCGATGCGCACCTCCACTGCGGCGATGCGGCGCAAGCGGGCGGCCCGGACAGCGGCCGTATTGCCCTCCAGATCCTTGAGGGAAAAGGTCACATCCCGACGCGAAACCAACGCGTTGGACTGCCGGCTGCGCAATTCTTCCTCGATGGCGGACACCGCGGCGTCCAGGCGCAAACCGGGCAGCCGCTGTTGCAGGCCAAGGGAGAGCACGCTCCCGGCCAAGCCCATGATGGCAAGGACCACCAGCAGTTCAACCAAGGTGAAGCCGGCGTTGCGCATGCTTACCAGTTCGTGACGTCGTGGGCATCCCCCTCGCCGCCCTCCTTATTATCACTGCCCCAGGAATACAGATCATAGGCACCGTGTTGCCCCGGCACCTTGTAGCGATACGGGTTCCCCCAAGGATCGACTAGGGCTTGGCGCTTTCGCAGATAAGGCCCACGCCAATTCGCGTCGCCGCCGGGGGCTGTCATCAGCGCCTCCAGCCCCTCGTCGCTGGTGGGATAGCGCCCCATATCGACGTAGAAGAGATCGACGGCGGACACCAGCGTGTTGATCTGGGCCTGCGCCGCTTCCCCTTTGGCCCTACCCAAACGGGCCACCAGGTTTGGGGCGACCAACAGACCCAGCAGGCCAATGATGACCAACACCACCAGAACTTCCACCAAGGTGAAGCCCCGTTGCCTACGATCCGACCGACGTGCCCTGTCTTTTTCAGATAGCGATGTCATTGAGGCTCATGATTCCCGATATGAGAGCGGCGAAGATCATACCGACCAGACCGCCGAGAATAAGGGTTAACGCTGGGGTCAGCAGGGACAGCGCCCGATCCAGGGCCGTCGTCCTTTCCCGTTCCATCGCTTTGGAAAGGTCCAGCAGGGCCTGCGGCAAGCTGGCCGTCTGTTCCGCCAGGGCTATGAGGCGAATCAAACGCGCCGGAAACACCGGCTCTCCCGCGAACGCCCGGCTGAGACCCTGTCCCCCGCGCACCGCCACGCGCACCCGGTCGGCCGCTTCGGCCAAGGCCCGGTTGACCATGCATCCGCCCGCCGTGGCCAACGCCGACGCAAGGGGCACACCGCCCGCCAGCAAGCTAGCGAGTGTCCGGGTGTAAAGCGTCAGTTGAGCATCCCGCAGTAGCCGGCCGAACGGACCGGTCGCGACCAGCAGCAACCCGTCGATACGCAATCGCGCAGCCGGCCGGCGGTAGAGTTGCATCACCGCCAAAAGGGCGATGGCCATAAGCGCGAGCAGTCCGGGCCCAAAGTGTCCCATGAAATCGCCGATGCCCAGCACGGCCATGGTTACGGGGGGTAGCTTGGCTTTGCTGCCGGCGAACAGGTCCTGGAATTGCGGCAGAACATAGCCGGTCATCAAGGCCAGGGCACCCAGCGTTAGAAGGGCGATCAAGGCGGGATAAATCAGGGCACTGGTCAAGCGCTGGCGGAATTGGGCTCGATCAGCCTCCAGGACCGCCAGATGCTCCAGCCCCGCCGGCAAGGAACCGCTTTGCTCCCCCGCCCCCACCAGGCCGACGAACTCCGGGGGAAACACCTTGGGATAGTTCTCCAAGGCATGCGCCAGGCTTTCACCAGACCGTACCCGCTGCCGCACCTCCGCCACGAGGCTGCTGGCAGTCGGCCGTTCCATCTGGTCAGCGACAAGTCCCAGCGCCGGCTCCAGCGCAATGCCAGCGGAAACCAGGTTGGCCAGGTCGCGGACGAAAGACAGACGCTCCGCCCGCGTCAGCCCCAGCGCCCGGCGCCAACGGCGGTGGCCCGCCTCCGTATGAACGGAAATGGGCCGAAGGCCACGTTGCAGCAGTTGATCGATGGCCGCCGCCTCACTGTCAGCGTCCAGACCACCGCGGCTGCGGCGCCCCTCTATGGAAACAGCCGTGAACATGTATCGAGGCACGAGGATCAAGCCATCCGTTCATACATAACCGCGTATCATAAATCACCGAACTTCACCAACTAAACGAGGCGGCGCATGAATTCCAGATTAGGGGCCAAGCTTGACCGCTATTACATTCGCCCTGTCGCCAAAACAACCCGAAACATTAACAGCTATTGAACGACCAGTAGCGATTGCCGTTGTGACAACAGCAGCAATCATCTGAAAATTTTCTGAAGACACGTTATCCAACAAAATATCTATTCGACTATTTGTGCCGCATGAATGGACGGGGTCCTTCAAATCAAGAGTTATTATTGGATGCCCAGACTGCCCCTCAAAATAATTATCCACAATCTTGGTAAAGCCAGACCAGTCAGCCCTAGCGGCATCAGGTCGCAGCGCCAAGACAATAAAACAGAAAGCAAATGCTATGGCTCGCATCTTACCCCCACACTCATCTCAAATATGATTGAAGATTCATAAATATTATTTTAGCTAGAACCAGGCTATCTCACAGTAACACCAGTAGCGCTCGGGCGATCATTAAAACAAAGGATCTATGACATATCCATCGGTAATTGCATACGAATCAGGATTATATACAATCTGCCCCATGGGAGTGCCACCAAATTCCGCGCTATACCAGCCCGCCCCAATGCTTTTTAGCTTCATCCATGGCGTGAATTGAATCGATGCGGATGCAGTTCCGGAAAACGCCAAAGACAAAAGGAAAGTCGCAGCAATTACTTTCTAATCATATTAAGCCCCCGAAGCTCCAGCTTTAATCCGCCTTGGTCACGCGCAGGATTTCCTCCGGCGTGGTCACACCGTCCAACACCCGCTGCAGGCCGTCCTGGTACAGGGGCGCCATGCCGCCGGTGGCCACCGCCGCCGCCTCGATCTCCGCCGACGACGCCCCCCGGCGGACCAGCGCCCGCACGGGGTCGTTGACCGGCAGCCATTCGGCGATGGCTTGGCGGCCGCGATAGCCGGTGCCGTTGCAGGCCGGGCAGCCCACCGCCCGGTACACGGTGACCTGCCGGGCCGGCAGGCCCAGCGCCGCCGCCGCATCCGCCGACAGGGCGTAGGGTTGGCGGCAGGCCGGGCACAGCGTGCGCACCAGGCGCTGCGCCAGCACGCCATTCAGGGTGGAGGCCAGCAGGTAGGGGTCCACGCCCATGTCTACCAGCCGCGGCACGGCCCCGGCGGCATCGTTGGTGTGCAGGGTCGACAGCACCAAGTGGCCGGTCAGGGCCGCCTGCACCGCCACCTTGGTCGTCTCGCCATCGCGCATCTCGCCCACCAGGATGACGTCTGGGTCCTGGCGCAGGAAGCTGCGCAGGGCATGGGCGAAGGTCAGGCCGATGCCGGGCTTCACCTGTGTCTGGTTCACCCCGTCCAGCAGGTATTCCACCGGGTCCTCGACCGTCAGGATCTTGCGCCGGGCGGCATCCATGCCGCGCAGGCCGGCGTAGAGGGTGGTGGTCTTGCCGCTGCCGGTGGGCCCGGTCACCAGCACGATGCCGTGGGGGCGCTCCAGCTCGGCCGCCAGCGGGTCCGCCACCCAGGCCGGCAGGCCCAGGCTGTCCAGCGTCCCGCCCGCCGTCTGCTGGTCCAGGATGCGCATCACCACGTCCTCACCATGCACGGTCGGGGTGGTGGAGACGCGGAAGTCGATCTCGCGGCCCTGCAGGGTCTGGCGGATGCGCCCGTCCTGGGGCAGGCGGCGCTCGCCGATGTCCAGGCCGGCCATGACCTTGACGCGGGTGATAAAGCCGGCAGCCACCCGGCGGGGCAGCACCTCGGCCTCGCGCAGGATGCCATCGACGCGGTGGCGGACGACCAGGCGATCGGCCATGGGCTCGACATGGATGTCGGTGGCGCCGGCGGCCAAGGCCGCCTGGATGGCGTTGCCCACCAGACGCACCACCGGCCCTTCGCTGGCCAGGTCCCGCAGGCGCTCGGCATCGCCCTCCAGCAGGTCGGGCATCTCATCCTGGTTGGCGGCGGCGGGGGCCGCCTCATACAGCCGGTCCAGCGCCGCGGCAATGGCGGTTCCAGTCATGACCACGGGGCGCACCGGGCGGCCGGCCAGGAAGGCGGCGGCCGTCAGCGCCTGGGTATCCAGCGGGTCCGCCACGGCGAACACGGCCTGGGTGCCGTCGCCGGGGGTGCCGTCGCCGGGGGTGCCACCCGCGGTCAGGGGCAGCATCAGCTTGGTCTTCAGGAAGGACAGGTTGGCCGTTTCCATCATCACCGGCGCCTCGGGCAAATGGTCGGCCGGCCACAGCACCAGGCCCAGGGCCTGGGCGTACGCCCCCGCCATATGCTCTTCCGACACCAGACCCAGATCCACCAGCCGACGATCCACCCGGCCACCGGCCGCCTGCGCGCGCGCCACGGCGCCATTGGCCAACTGGCCCTGCGCCGCCAGCGCGGACAGGATATCGTCCAGACCGTTTTCCAACGGTGACGTTAAAGGCCAGGAGATACGGGGGGCACGATGAAGGTATGTCATGGAATATGTCGAGTGGTGAGGCGGCGTCACCTAAAGAGTTGTCACTCTACCCCATATTGCGCGCGCAAAACCAGCCGATTGGTGGAGCAACCCGAGCTTTGGGAGGAGTGCCCCGGAGCTTCTACCGACAAGCAGGGGCCTGCTCGGGTGAAACGATTGTTGCGTGAGTGCGGACTGTGTGCCGGCCACGCCGCCGGAGCCTCCTCAATAATACGGGTGAGCGCTCCGTCACAGCCGGGAACGTGTTGAACCCGCAGTTCAGCGCCAGCGCCCCCAACTCCATGTGAACGGACGCCGCAATGCCCCCTGCGCGAGACTTCAGCGCTGATCAGATTGAGGTGATTTACCTCCGACTGTCGATGTGGCACCTTTAGGTGGCACACGCCGCCCTGGCTAAATCCAGCGTCCATTGCGCAAGCAACCTCAACATCTTGTGGCCAAACCGGCGAAACCTCCCCTAGGGGACGCCACACTTCCAGCACTCTAGCTGGATTTTGCGGGACAATTGCGGGACAGTTTTTCCTCAGCGACCATCGCGAGGACCTGCATCCCATGGCCACCATCACACCCCGGCAGAATCGCGAAGGCCAGGTCATCGGCTACCAGGCCAAGGTCCGCCGTCTCGGCCACAAGCCCGTCTCCAAGACCTTCGAGAAGCGCCGGGACGCCGAACGCTGGGCCAAGTCGGTCGAGACCGACATGGACCGACGGGTGTTCCAGGATTACAGCCAGGCCGACGAGACCACCCTGGGTGCCCTCCTCCGCCGCTACCGCGAGACCATCACCCCGAAGAAGCGGGGCGCCGAGCAGGAAGCCGGTCACTTCCAGGTGATCGAGGACGACGAGATCTGCCTGCGCCGCCTCAGCGGCCTCACCCCGCAGGACATCGCGAGCTGCCGCGACCGGATGCTGGCCGCCGACTACGCCCCCGCCACGATCGTGCGCCGCATGAACCTCATCGCCACCGCCATCGCGCACGGGCGTCGGGAGTGGAGCATCCATCTGCCGTCCAATCCCGCTGAGGCCAAGTTGACCGCCCGCCCCAAGGGGGCGGACCGCAAGCGCGAACGCCGCCTTCTCCCTGAGCGGATCGAGATCGTCCCCGCATTCGACCCCGACCAACAGATCGAGATCGAAGTACATGTCCGCGTGCCCAGCGAAGAAGAGCGGCTGATGGCCGGCCTGGCGGCGAACAAGCATGGCCGCTGGCTGGTCCCCATGGCCCAGGTCGCCCTGGAGACGGCGGCACGCCAAGGCGAAATCTGCGCCCTCACCTGGGAGGACATCGACCTGAAGAAACGGGTCATGACGGTGCGCGGCCTCTCCGGCGACGGCTCCAAGAACGGCGAGGTCCGGCGAGTGCCGCTCTCCACCGCCGCCATCGCCGCCCTCAGGTCGTTCCCCACGTTCGAGGAAGGGAGCGGCCAGGTGGTCGCCGAGTGTTAATCGGCGCGCAGTTTGGACGCCGATCGCACGGTATCCATTTGATTCTATTGAAGTCGATGGGGTCACTGGAGGGCGCCGATTTACATACACCATTCTGGTTGTAAGCCACTTTAGGGCCCGCAGCACAATCAGCCTTGGATTTTCCCGCCTTTGAATCGCTCTCCCCCCCGTAACTGAGAAAAATCGCCGGAGATAAACGGGCGTTTTAATACTACTTATGCGATTATATCTCCCAACCCGTCCCAGGATGCCTCCATGGTATCGCGCCAAATTCGGGTTAACGGAAAACATCTGTTTTTCACCTCCGCACCGTCGCGGGGAGGCGCAGCGGAGCAAAGCCGATAGCACCTCCGATTCGACGTATGCGTCGCCAAACGCGCCCTGGCGGCGGGATCGCCCCCGTCTTCTATGTCATCCGCTGCCATCCGGTCCGGCGGCGGCCTACGTACCGGCGTAACCGAATTTGGCCATCATCGCGCCGTGGTCCCGTTCGATCCGGAGGACCTGTTCCGGCGTCAGCCGTTCCCGCCAGGTGCCGGTTTTCCCTTGGCTGAAGAACGAAATCGACTTGGACATCTTCTCCTTGAAGCCATTGGCCATTTCCTGGCTTTTCAAGGCTTCGAAGCGGGAATGCTCTATGGCGCCGGCTATCGCCGTGTCGTCGTAATCAAGGTCCAGTCGCTGACAGATCGTCTTCAGGATTCCGCCGAGGCCGTGGAACATGTCCTCATAACGTACCACCAGGGTCGGTAGGTCCGACGTTTCGGTCCAACTGGCTACATGCCCGCTCCATGACGACAGTCTCTGTGGGATTTGGCGGGCAAGCTTGGCGGACCGCCGGGCCAACACATGCCCGGGGTTGGCCATGTGGCGGATGGCCTCGTCCACATCGCAGGAAAAGTAGTTGGCGTAGGACAGGACGACGTCCCGCGGGTCTCGGATGATGTAGATCGTCAGTTCGGTTATATCCTGGGGGAACAGGATTTCCCCGCTTGGCAGAGCTCCCCAGGCGTCGTGGACCTTCCAGTAGGTCCGCCCGAAAAGGTTGGAGAACTTCTTGTAGACTAGGGGCTGAAGCTCGGCCACCTCATCCTCCGTCAAGCCGGCGGAATCGATGTCCAGCGACTTGTCGAAGGCATAGCGGTCCGAAACGATGCGGCCGAAGCTGGTTTCCTTGCCGTTGATGTCGATGGCTTCGCCACCCGAGAAAAGGCTGGCGAGCGCCATGCGCATCCACGTGTTCCCCGATTTGGGGTAGGAAGCGATCCACACATTCCGCTTCATTTATCGGAACTCCAGGCGGGCGGGGAAATACCGCATCTCGTTGACTAGGTCGGCCATGACGCCGTTGTGGCGTATCGCATACTGCGCGGACGCTGCTGCAGCCTTTATGCACCGATCCAGCAGCACCTCTTCGCCCAGCAGCCGGGACGCCGTGTTCGCCCGACTGACTGACCGCAGGACGGCATGAACCGACTTCTTGCCGAGGAACGGCGCGATGTTGAGGCCGGTGCCGGATGTCTTAGGCAACAGATGGAAGATCGCGGCGACGCTCCTCGGTTCCTGGGCGTGCAGGTCGTTGAAGCGGTAATCATACCGCCTGCTGTCCGATTGCCCCCGGAAGGGGCGTCCGCCCTTGATGTCGAGCAGGCCGGCGGCGTCCTCCCACAAGCGCTGATAAGGTGCGAAAGGCAGGACCCGGGGTTCCGCCCCGGAGAGGTCGATCACCGTCAGTTCGTCGGCCAGGAATTTGTATCCCTCCTTCACCAGCGTCATGAGGGTCACGGACTTGCCGGCCCCGGACGCGCCCGCGAACACGAGGGCGCCATCCCCCAGGTCCAGGCAGCTGGCCTGCAGCGGCAGCCATCCACGCTGATGGAACAACAAGCTGAGGGCATAGGCGGTGAGGAAATATTCCAGGTCCAGGGGGGTGGCGCCGGCCGCGGGCCGGACCAGGATGGAACTGCCGTCCGCCATCCGGTAGGCGGCCACCCGGGGCACCTCCAGGACGCATGCCCCATCGTCGGTGAGATAGGCGTAACCGCTGACTCGTTCCCCCTGCCCCGTTGGAAAGTCCGAAATCAGGATTTGGATGTCCGTCGAGCCTGCCGGCGCCCCGCAGGGTGTGAAGTTCTCAAGCTCCATGTCGCTGCCGACAACCAAGCCGCATACGCTGTAGAAATTCATCGGGAATCCGCCCTGGGGTCCGGGTGACGGTTGATGCCCTGACGGTGCGTCCGCGTCGGGGCGGGGCCTTGGAATGAGGCACAGACAGGGGAAGGGGGCCGTATGGCGCAGGGGCGCCATACGGCCGGTATCATCTGTGCTATAAATAATTACGATGTGGTGGTGCAGCTTTCGATCGCATCCGTGACGGTGAAGGTCACGGATTGGCCGTTCGCATCGATGACAACTACGATAGTCGGGATGTAGATTTCGAAGCAGTTCCGGATGCCACCAGCGGTGGCTTCCATTTCCTTCTTGTCTTCGATGATGGCGTTCTTCAGCTGATCGAAATCTTGCGTGTGCTTGGATAGCACGACGGGGGCATAATTCATCGCGTTGTTCATAATAATACCCTCATTTCTGATTGATTTGCCTAGCAGTTAATTACATAACCGCCAGAGATGCCGAGGTGTTATTTACAACTACGGCATATTTATTTTAAACTATTTGGCGTATATTATCAACACACATCAAGAAATTGCTGTGTTTTTCTCGATGCCACCACGGTGGCGGCATCGGAACGCGCCCATCGCGCGGCCAGCATGTCGGCATAGGCGGTACTGACCGCGCCCTCCGACGACCTGTCCAGCCAGCCCCAATTCCCGTCTAAATTGCATTCCAGGAAAACGTATTCCTCCGTGTCGCGGTCGATGATGAAATCGAAATGGCCGACGTCCAGCCCGGACAGGGTCATGAACCGCCGAATTCCTTGCGCCACTTCCGGCGAGATCGCGTACGGCGTGAAGTCCAGGGTCTCGTTGCCGGCGCGCCAATCGATCCTGGCGTAAGGCTTCGATTGGGAATCGATCTTGAAAGGAAGGATCGTGTCCCCGATGCAGACGATCCTCGCCTCGAACCGCTTTTCGACCTTGCGCTGATACACGGCGGGGCACTGGGAAAAGCCGGCGTTCCCGATTTCCTCAAGGTCCTGCGGCAGGACTTCGCGGGTCAGAATGGGTTGCATCGGCTTGCCGGGGCTGACGGCGAACCGCGCGCCGATCGTCTTGACGATGACGCCCCCGCCGCTGTGATGAAGTGAGTGCACGTGCGCCTTGCTGTTGGACAGCAGCGTCTCCGGCACTCGGAACCCGACCTGGGCGGCCAGGACAAGCTGGCGGACCTTGGAACTGGCGTTCAACTTGGAGCGCCGGTTGTTGATCCGGACGCCGTCGAACGCGTCCGCAATATTGGCCAGCAACGCCTTCCATTCGCGCAGGGCGAATGTCCTGTTGTAGGATTCCGTCGATGTGTCCTTGAGAATGCCGTCGATCCGGATCTGTTCCCACAGGACGCCGACATCGACCGTCCTGTCCCCCATCCGCAAGGCGATAAGGCCATCCTGAACGGTCAGCGACAGGTCTGGTGACTGGGGCCCAATGATCAGGACCGGCATGCCCCGGGCCAGCAGCTTGTCACGAACCGCCGTGATTTGTGGATAGTCCTTCCCGCCCATGCAAACAATGGTCATCCATGCCTCTATGATGTTGGGCTTATCGGGGAAGCCAAAAGAATAATCTGCACTAGATCACAGTTTATTACTACGTCATTAAGCGCTACTGCGCCACAAACGGCCAGTACTTGTTCTTTTCTGCTAAGATATTTCACGGCGCGACGGGGGAGTCAATTATCAAAATTACAGGATTTTCATTATATTATTTGACTAAGTCACAAGATTTACATTATAAAGTCAGAAATATACGGACGTATTCAGAAAACATTTCTGCTATTTACATCGACAGCAAGGTGGGTGAGTTCTATGGTGCCGGAGGACGGGCGCCTTTCGCCGCCCACCCTTTACCAGTGGGAGTTGAACCCAATGCCGCTTTCCCTTTTCAGGTTAGGAACCGGTCGCGCTGTCCTTGCGGCCTTCGTGCTGGTGGCGACCGCCGCCCCGGCGCATGCCTCCGACCCGGTATACGGGGACAAGGTCTTGCACCAGGGCCCGCTCATGGAAGCCTGCGGCGACGATTTCGATAAATTATGCGAAGGCGTCAAACCCGGCGACGGGCGCGTGTTCGCCTGTCTACGGTCGCATTACGACAAGCTGAGCGCACCTTGCCAGACCACCCTGACGAAGCTCACGGGCAATGGTCCCAAGCGGACCGACAAGCCTTCCACTTCGCCCGCCTCGCCCCAGTAAGGCCGATCTCCGGACCACGCGGGGCCGGGGAGCCCCCCCTTGCGCCTGCGTGGGCCGGACCGTCAGGAGCCTTGGCGCTGCGCCAGCAGCGCCCGCAGTTCCTCGTAATTGTGGTAGCGCGTTATTTTTTCGTACGTTCCGTCGGCGTGCCGCAGCAGCAAGGTGGGCGTGCTGAAGACGTCAAGGGATTCAGCCTCCTGCCGGGATGTGACCAAGGCGTCCATCAACGGGCCGCTGCTCAGGCAGGTCTCCGCCCTGTCCGCGCCGATGTCGGAACTGAGCAGCGCTTTCAGGCCAGCCACCGGATCGGCCGTTCCCACCCAGTCGACCCGGTCTTTGAAGATGCCGGCCTTGGCTGCTTCATACCGATCGGGTGAGATGCAGCGGGCCAGCATGCCCGCCAGCAGCGACGGCCTGTCCAGGGGGAAGTCGCGATAGATGATCCTGGCCTTGCCGGTATCGATGAAATCCCGCCGCAGGCCGGGCACGATTTCCGCCTCGAACGCCGCGCAGGGCGCGCAGCCAAACGAAAAGTATTCGACCAGCACCAGGGGGGCGTCAGCCCGGCCCGTCTCCCTGGGCGCCGTGGCCGCCACCAGATCGATCGACGCGCCCCCCTGGTGGGGCGTGGACGGCCCCGTGGCGCCCCATGCCTCAATCGGTGGCTGGATGGACGCGACGACGGACACCGCCAACGCGGCGGCACGATGGCCGGATAGCAAGCGCTTTGCCATGATGGAAACTCCCTTCGGTTGCGGCCCCCCCCGGGTCAGACCGGCGCCGCCATGGTCGGCATGGGCGGGGGCGCTACGCGGGGTGGCGCTAAATCCACCCGGCCGTTGCCAACGGCGAAGATCCGGTCCGCGCCTTTTAGAGCCACGGGTCTGTGCGCCACGGCGACGCGGGTGATATTCAAGGACAGGATGGTATCCATGATGCCCTTCTCCGTCTGGACATCCAGGTTGGACGTGCCCTCGTCCAGGAACAGGATGGCCGGCTTTCGATAGAGGGCTCGGGCCAGCAGCACCCGCTGCCGCTGGCCTCCGGATAGGGTGGAGCCCAGTTCGCCAACTAGGGTGTTGTAGGCCATCGGCATCTTCATGATGTCATCGTGGATCTGCGCCTGGCGGGCAGCGTCCATTACGGCGGCCATGTCCGGCGCCGTGGTGAAGAAGGCGATATTTTCCGCCACTGTTCCGGAAAACAACATGTCGTCCTGCATGACGACGCCGATCCTGTCGCGCAGCATGTGGACCAAGTCGTCAGTCATGGGTCGGCCATCCAGCAGGACCTGTCCCGTCGTCGGCTTGTACAGCCCCATCATGATTTTGACCAAGGTGGTCTTCCCCCCGCCAGAAATGCCGGTGAATACAACGAACTCGCCGGGCCTGACCGCCAGGTTGACGTCGCTGAGCGTAACCTTGTCGTACCGGCTGTACTGGAAGGAGACGTTGCGCAGCTCTATGCCGCCATTCACCTCGGCCACCTGTGCGCCCGACGCCGCCGGCTCGGCCAATTCCGGCCGGGTGCAGACGATGTCCGAAATCCTGTCCAGATGCACATCCAGCATCCGCAGCTTGAGGTACTGTCCGAGGACGGAGGCCATGCTTTCCGAGAAGTTCAGCCTGAACGCCTGGAAGGCGATCAGCATGCCCAGTGTCAACTGCCCCTTGATCACCATGACGGCGCCGGCCGACAGGACCAGCAGCGATTCGATGCCCTGGCGCGCGGCCGTTCCTGTGCTGATCTGCAGGCTGATCTTCTGCATCCTGATCATAGTATGCAAGGCATCAACGAACGCACGCTTCCACGCCAGGTACCGGTCGCCCTCTTTGCCGAAGATCTTGAAGACGCGGATGCCGCGGATGGTCTCGATGGTGACGCTGTCCACCTTGGCCATCTTCTTCACGTTCTCATCGTTGATCTTTTTGCTGACCGGGAAGGTCAACAGTCGGACCGCGCAGAAGATGAGGACGGAAATGGTCACGATGAGTGTCAGGGTGAGGGAGTAGTAGGCCATGCAGGCCAGGGTCACCACGGCCATGATCGCGTCGATCAGGGCGACGGTGATGCCGTTGGTGAATATCTCCTGCAGAGGTTGGATGGAGTTTATTCGCGAGACGATGTCGCCCAGGCGCCGCGTTTCGAACCAAGTCACCGGCAGCTTGAAAATATGGCGCAGGACGCTCTGTCGGATGTGGAACACGAAACTGGAACTCGCGTCCACTTGGATGAGGCCGCGCAGGTAGGTGACCCCGGTGCGTATCAGGATGATGGAGCCCGCCGCCGCGGCGATGATGAACACAAGCGAGGTGTCGCCATTCCTGACCGCGCGGTCGATGATCGCCTGCTCCCCCAGCGGATAGAGGATGGAGAAGAACTCCAGCACCACCGAAAGGGCGAAGATCTGCAGCAGGCCGCTGAAATGCCGCGTCACCGGCGTCAGGAGATGCGACATCTTCAGGCGATGCGGGTGTGTGCGCGGGGTGAACACGGGGGTGGGTGAAAGTTCCAGAACGATGCCGGAGTAATGCTCACGGAATGCCTCGGCCGGCATTTTCTTGATGCCGGAGGCCGGGTCGTAAATCTCGTAGACCTCTCCGATGACTCTGTGCAGGACGACGTAGTGTTTGGCGTTCCAGTACAGGAGGGCCGGGCATTTCACCAAGCTCACGTCCTCCGGCGGCAGCTTCAATACACGCCCCTCGAAGCCCTGTTCCTCCGCGATGTCCTTGAGGTTGAGGACGTTCAATCCGTTGAGCGAGACGCTGTGTTTCAGGCGCAACTCCAGCAAGGTGTTGCCGCTGCCATAATAGGTGGAGACCATGGCCAGGCAGGCCAGGCCGCATTCGGTGGTCTGGGACTGCATGATCAAACGCAATTTGTTTCGACTAAACATCCCGCCTTCCTTGCCGCCTGGGTCTTGATTGGTCGATTACTGCCAAATAAGGGAAGTTTTCAGGAAATTGCGTGATGAACGCCGAATAATTGATAGAACAATAAAATAGATATGACCGATATGATGGCGGTTATTACTGTTAGAAAAAGATATCTGCCGCCTGCATTGACCGGAGAATCATCGTTTTGATTCGGATCGAATACGTTTTTCACGGACGCGTCGGTGCCATCGTCAATCATACCTATGCCCTACATTGAAAAATGATGTCAGGAATCCAGGGTCCGCCATGTCGGCCCACCAGCCTCCCGCACCAGGGTCGCGGCCATGGAGCAGAGGTCCGTCAAATCCTGCCCGTCATAGGCCCGGCGGGCCGCGGCCATCAGGCTGGTCAGGAAGCGCCCGTCGCCTGCTGCCGCGGCATAGGCGTGGCGCCCCTGCTCTATCCAGCCGCTGAGCAGCAGGGCCTTCAGGGACAGCATGGAGGCGATCAGTTGCGGAACGATGCACAGGGCGGCGGTGCGGTCCTTCGGCGCCAGGATGTCCAGGCAGAGTCCTGAAACCACCCGCCTGAGCTTTAAGGTGTCGTTGGGCTTCACCGTGTACGGGGCTCGCACGGCCGCCTGGCAGAATCCGATGATGTCGCCGGTGAAGGCGTCCTTGCTCTCCAGAATGCGGGACCGCGCGATGGAGAAGATGAGGCGGGGTCGACGGCCGGCGATATCGGCCGAGATGCGCCGGCTTACCCCCTCCTTGCTCATATGCGTGATGTCGAACGGCAGGCCCCGGTGAAGCAGCTTTAGCTGGTCCTTGCTGGACGTTTCCTCGCAGATGACGACGACATCGACGTCGGAGAACGCGTTGGCCGTCCCATCGGCATGGGAACCATGGATCAGAATGCCGCGATGGTCGTGAAACCCCGCCTTCACCAAGGCCAGGGCCAGGGTCTCGACCCCCCCTGCCATCTCAGGTGCTGTGGGTGGGGTGCCCAGCAAGCCCGCAGCGATGTCCATCACCATCGACTCCGGCGCGCCCACATGGCTATCCATACCTTCCATGATCAGGCCTCCCATGGCGTCACCCGCAGGCGGCGGCGCTGGCGGACGGTATTGGCTGTGGCGTCACCGCCGGCGGCATCAGGTCGGCCACCGCCGCCGGCCCAGGCCGATATCGCTCTCCGGACAGGAAGGCCTGTACCGCGACGCATAGCGTGGCGTGATGATGGAAGCCGCGCCAGCTGCGGCCTTCGTAATGGCCCAGCCCCAGTTCCTGTTTCAGTTGCAGCTTTCCTTTTCTGATAGTGTCCCGCCAGGCCGGCACCTTGCGGATTTCCGGCATCCGGGCCGGGATGGCCATATTCGTTACGCTGTATCCCATCCGATGCCGGACAGGAGATCCACCCCGGATGACCAGCCAGGCCGCGCCGCCGCCGTCCATGGGCGCATCGTCCACGGGGCTGACCTTCAGGACGGTCAAGGCGTCCAGGATCTGCTCCGTCATCGGCCGCATCTGGTCCCGGACCACGGCCGCGAGATGTTCCGCCGACATGGCGCCCCTTTCCGGCAGTCCGGTCCGTAGGCGCACGCTGGTATATTGTCCGCTGGGTTCGGATATCAGGCAGTCCACCACCGGCTCCACCAGAAATAGGGTCGAACCGGGAACGTCCATCACGTAATCAAGGCCCTGGTCCCCCACGATCTTCCGGAAATTGGGATCCGCCCCGTAGTCGCACCCGGCCAGGACTGGGCGCGCATCCGCCCCGGCCGCCATCGCGTCCATGATGAGATCGATGGCGATTTCCTTCTTGCTCCTGTAGTGGATGGTGGCGGGGATGGCCGCCTTCTCGCGGCGGGTGTCATCGTCCGCCCATTCCCGGGGCAGGTAGAGACGGTAATCCATGGGAAGGCTGGCGGTGGCGCTGGCGCCCGTCAGCGTGACGGCGATCTGGCAGTTCTCGACTTTTCCCAACTCCGGGCAGGATTGTCGCAGAACGCCGACCGAGTGTTTGCCCTGTTTGCGGAAGGAATACTCATCGACCGCCCAGACTGACGGACCGCCGAGGCTGGGCCAGACATGCCGTCCGGCCTCGCGCAACAACAGCGCGTCGGGCCAGGGGGCCTTCCCGATGAAATGCAACAGGGCCTGGTGTTGCGCGGGCGACCGGTTCGGTGCCGTGAACGCGGCCAGGGGGCCCGCCGTTTTCCGGCCGCCGGCGGCCAGAAGGCCAATACAATAATCCTTCAGCGGCTTATGCCGGTCGACATGTCCTATGTGCTCTTGAAGTTTGCACAGATACCGTTCGAACCTTTCAAAATCCGCTTTGTTCTCCATCGCCCCACTCTGCCGCTTTGGAAAGGCTGCATGCCCGTGCGCCCCGCGCCTTGCATGGTGCGGGATGGATACATTTTTTCGGGATATTTCTATCTAATATCCCCTATAAGTTCATTCATTGGAATTATATATCTGTTAAACGGCATTGATGTTCCAATAGCTCAGTGTGCCGTGCGTCAATCTGACGCGGAAACCCGCTATTTTTTGCTTCAAATTTTATATTTACGTGATGTTCACATGACATTTCGCGCCATTCAATGAACCGTCGCAAAATTGTGGCAGCACTCTCCGTGAACTATATTTAATCATTGAATCTCATTGACTTAAAAAATGAATTTCATTTACATCGAGCGCAGATCGGCGCCATGATCTTTGGGAAGAATACATATGGCACGGCAGGCTAAACCAGCATATCGAACGCATTTCTGCGTCATAAAAAGCAGAAGCGATGAATACGTTTGTATTCGGATCATTTGTCGGCGTCACATTATTTCGTACGCTTGGGGCCGCCTTTCCAGGCGCTTGCCACGCCTGGTGGGGGAGCGACGCCCCGTCCGGCTCTCGGCGGCGCCTCGGGGCTGTCTGGGGGACGCGCGGTTCCATGAGCATTTCTGAACCGTTCATCCACCGCCCTATCGGCACCACCCTGCTGGCCATCGGGCTGGCGCTGATTGGGGCCATGGCGTATGCCTTCCTGCCGGTGGCGCCGCTGCCAAACACCGACATGCCCGTCATATCGGTGGTTACGGCGGAACCGGGAGCCGATCCCGTGACCATGGCCGCGACGGTGACGGCCCCCCTGGAACGCCATTTGGGGCAGATCGCCGGCGTCAATGAGATGACGTCGACGACGGCCCTGGGCCGCAGCGTCATCATCTTGCAGTTCGATCTGACGCACACGGTCACGGACGCCGCCCGCGACGTGCAGGCGGCCATCAACGCCGCCACGCCCGATCTGCCGGCCGGGCTGCCCAGCAGCCCGGCGGTCCACAAGGTCAATCCCAACGACCGCCCGATCATGACCTTGGCGCTGACGTCCCCGACGCTGACCGTCCAGGCGCTGTATGACGCCACCGATTCCATCCTGGCCCAACGCCTGTCGCAGGTGGAGGGCGTGGCCCGGGCCGCCACCAACGGCGCCGCTAAGTCCGCCATCCGCATCCGCGCGGACAGCAAGGCGCTGGCCGCGCGCAAGGTCAGCATGGCGGATATCAGCACCGCGGTGAGCAGCGCCAACGTCATCCAGCCCGTGGGCCTTATCGATACCGATGAGCAGACGCTGATGCTGGCCACCAACGACCAGATGACCACGGCGGAGGACTATCGCGACCTGGTCATCCGCACGGCCGGCGGCGGCGTCTTTCGCCTGGGCGACGTCGCCGTCGTCGAGGACGGGATGGAGGACAAGATGCAGGCCGGCTGGTTCGGAGATCAGCCAGCCGTGCTGGTCTCGGTGCTGAAGCAGCCGGGCGCCAACGTCATCAAGACGGTGGACCTGATCAAAGCTGAACTGGCGCAAGTCCAGCGCTGGATGCCGCCCAGTGTGACCATCCACATCATCAACGACCAGACCGGCGCCATTCGCGCCAGCGTTGATGACGTACAGGTCACCATGCTGATTTCCATCGCCCTGGTCATCCTGGTGGTGGGCCTGTTCCTGCGCCGGCTGGCCCCGACCCTGGCCGCCGCCACCGCCGTGCCGTTATCGCTGGCCGGCACCTTCGCCATCATGTGGCTGCTGGACTACAGCCTGGATAACCTGTCGCTGATGGCGCTGACCATCAGCGTGGGCTTCGTCGTCGATGACGCCATCGTCATGATCGAGAACGCCGCCCGCCACCGCGAGATGGGTAAGTCCTCCTTGCGAGCCGCCCTGGACGGTGCGCGGGAGATCGGCTTTACCATCGTGTCCATGACCCTGTCGCTGGTGGCTGTGTTCGTGCCGTTCGCGTTCATAGGCGGGCTGGTCGGCCGCCTGTTCCACGAGTTCGCGTTGGTCCTGGCCGTGTCCGTCATGATCTCGGGTGTCATCTCCCTGACCTTCACACCCATGATCTGCGGAAACCTCGCCGGGCGGGGGCCGGGTTTCGGCACGGCGGTCGTTGAAATGTTTAACCGGGGCATTGACCGGCTGCAAAGTCTGTATGTCTCCAGCCTGGGCCGTATCATCCGGTTCCGCAAATCCGCCCTGGTCCTTATCATCGCCATGACGGTGGGATCGGCGTGGCTTTTCATCTCCACCCCGAAGAACAGCTTTCCCCAGCAGGACACAGGGCTTATCCGGGGCCTTGTCTCCACCCGGTCCGGTACCTCGTTCCCGTACGTTGAAGGCAAGGTCAAGGTGATCGAGGACATCATCGCCAGCATTCCCGACGTGTCGGCGGTGGGAGGGACTACGTCGGGCGCCTCTAGCGGCGGCGACATCATCATCTCCCTCAAGCCGCTGAAGGAACGCCGGCATTCTGCCCAGGAGGTCGTGGAGATGATCAACGACCGCGTCGCCGACATTGACGATGTCGATGTCAACCTCAGGGCCGAGCAGTACATCTCGGCCGGCACGCTGGCGGCCATGGGACGCGTCCAAATGTCATTAGAGGCCGACAATATCGACGACCTTTACCAATGGGCGCCCGTCATAAAGAGCCGGATGAAAAGCGATCGCGACGTCTTCCGCTTGGTCTACCTCAACGATACGAAGAAGGGCCTGGACGCGAACGTGGAGATTGACCGGGACGCGGCAGCTCGCCTGGGCATCACGCCCTATGACATCGATAGGTCGCTGGTGAATTCGTTCGGGCAAAACCAGATATCCACCATCTACACGGACAAGGCCTACAACCACGTCATCCTAGAAGAGATGCGGACGGACGGCTGGACGCCGGAAAATCTGTTGAATCTGGATATTCCCGGCCGCAAGGCCATGGTCCCCCTGTCCACCGTTGCCAACGTCAACGTCCGGCAATCCAGTCAGGCCATAGGCCATGATGAACAATATCCCGCCCTATCGCTCAGTTACGGCCTGGCGGAGGGGGTGAGCGAAAGCGAAGCGCTGGATGAGCTGAACAGGCTGAAGGTGGAATTGGGCACGCCGGCAGGGATCAAGTTCGCGCCGAACGGCCTTACCAAGATATTTCAGGACCAAACCAAGTCCCAACCCTACCTGATCGTCCTTTCACTGATCATCATCTACATAATACTTGGTGTATTATATGAGAGTTACCTTCACCCCCTGACTATCCTTTCGACCATACCGCCTGCCGGCATTGGTGCGATCGCCGTCACGTATCTCACCAATGAGCCGTTCAACCTTATGACCTTCATCGCCATCGTCCTGCTGATTGGCATTGTCAAGAAGAACGCGATCCTGATCGTGGACGTGGCCCTGCGCAATCAACGCGTCCTACGGATGACCACGGAGGACGCGATCCTCGCGGCCTGCCACGACCGCTTCCGCCCTGTCCTGATGACCACACTGACCGCCCTGTTCGGGGCGTTACCCATGGTGCTGGCCACCGGCAACGGGGCCGAACTGCGCCGCCCGCTGGGGCTATCCCTGCTGGGTGGCCTGCTGCTCTCCCAGCTGATTTCCATCTACACCTCCCCCGTCCTGTACATCCTTTTCTCCGGCCCCCGCCTTTCTGGGCGCCGTCGGCCTGACGCTATCGCCCGCCCGTTCCCCCCCCCTTCAGATGGAGACGCCCTTGTATGTGGACCAAAAGAAGAAGCTGATATTCATCCACAATCCCAAGACGGCCGGCCTGTCCATCGTCACCGAGCTGGGGTTCAATGACAAATTCAACAAGAAGTTTAACCACGCTACGGTGAAGGAGGCCAAGGATTACATATTCCAGGATACCTGGCAGGAATATTACTCTATGTCCTTCGTCAGGAACCCCTGGGACCGTATGGTATCACTCTATACTTATCATCGTAGCGTGGAATACGGCCTGTTCAGCAAGTTCAATGCGTCACATGCACTGGCCCGGGATTACGATTTTCAGGAGTGGCTGCGGATCAGCCTGAGCGGGACCAAGCGTCCTAACTGGTTTGGCATTCCCCAGGCTGAATGGGTCCGAGACGTCACCGATGTGAGTATGTTCGAGAAATACGATATGGAGATGGAGAGGATATGCACGAAATTCTCCATCCCCTATGCCCGCACCGCCCGCAACGCTTCGGAAAGGCGGCATTATTCGGAATATTACGACAGGAAGGATCTGATTGCCGCCGTGGGCCAGATCGATGCCGAGATTGTGAATAGGTTTGGCTATACCTTCGACTGAGTAACTGGCTGAGCGGCGCCCAATTCGCCGGTCAGGGTTTAGGCGGCTGCGCCGCCAGGTAGGCGGTACTCCACGGCTGGGCGGCGTTGGACACATCGACATCGCCGCCGGCGTCCCTGTAGGAGGGGCCACGACATAGTACCCATCAGGGATGTCCCAAGACCAGAGCTCGAAACTTTGCCCCTCGGTCACACCGATAGCCTGCCACAGAGCGATTTGCAGGCGGGGCAGCCGGTCGATCGTGCCCCACCGCGTGGTGTAGGAGCGCATCCGCCGGGTCAGGCCTGGAGGCCGGCGTAGCCGGCTGGAAGGCCTGACCCGGCGGGCGGTC
>NZ_VITN01000041.1 GCF_007828045.1 Nitrospirillum amazonense
TCAATCATCCGGCGATTCTATAAGCTCCGTGTCAGCCGGAGAATCCCCAAACCGCAAAAAATCATTGATTCATTTATTTATCAACAGTCCCTAAGCCGGGGGCCAGTCATGAGAATGTCACGCACCGGAGATCGCAAATGGCGGCGGTTGGTGATAGACGCCGCGCCATCGAAGGCCAAAGGCGCACGCCATGACCGAGGATTCGCTTCCAGAACGCACCAGCCTTTACCGGTTCATCATGCGCCGCGTGGGTGACCCCTGGGTCAGCGAAGACCTGGTGCAGGAAACCTTCATCCGCCTGTTCACCTATCGGCTGAAAAGCACGGTGGGCGACAGCGCGGCCCTATGCTTCCGCATCGCCCAGAATCTGGTGCGCGATCATTTCCGCGCCAGCCGCCGGGCGTCCACCGAGGAGTTGGGCGACGACCTGGCCTGCGACGCGCCGCGGGCGGAAGAGGTGATCATGCATCGTCAGCGCGTCGCCGCCTTTCAACGGGCGCTGGATGCCATGCCGCCCCTGCGCCGCGAGGTCTTCGTCCGCCGCCGCCTGAAAGGGGAAAGCCTGCGTGACATCGCCCAGACGCTGGACATCAGCAAGGCGGCGGCTGAAAAGCATGTGGTGCGCGCCTTGGAATGGCTGCACCAGGAAATGTCCCGCAGTGAGCGCGCCCGCCCCCGCGCCACGCGGCAGGAGGAATTGCCGTGATGGCCGAGCGTCGTGTTGTCTGGAGCCCCAGCCCGGTGGAAGAGGCGGCCCGCTGGGCCCTGCGCCGTGCCGACGCGCCCCTGACGCCGGAGGAGGAATCCGCCTTCCAGGCCTGGCTGGCGGCCGACCCTAGCCATCGCGACAGCTATCAGGCGCTGCACGCCACCCTGGAGGACCCCGCCCTGACCGAGGCGATGGCCGGGCTGGATGCCGCGCCGCGCGTGGTCCGCCGTCCCGTGGCCCGCGCGATCCCCCGGGCGCGGCGCCTGCTGCCTGTCCTGGCCCTGGCGGCCTGCGCCGCGCTGGCGCTGGTTGTTGTCTGGCCCAACATCGACCGGTACATGGCCACGCCGCTGCGCTATGAGACGGCCGGCGGCCAAGCCCGCACCATCACCCTGCCCGATGGCACGGCCCTGAGCCTCAACGGCGACACGGTGGTTGAGGCGCGCCTGGGCCATGGCCATCGCTGGCTGACCCTGAGCCGGGGGGAGGCCTATTTCGACGTGGCGCATGACAGCGACCGGCCGTTCGAAATCGAGGCCGGCGGCCGGGCCGCCATCACCGTGCTGGGCACTGCCTTCGACATCGACCTGACGCGCGACGTGGTGGAACTGTCGGTCTATCGCGGCCGGGTGCGCTTCACCGCCGCCGGCGCCGGCACGGGCCGGGAACTGACGGCCGGCCAGCGCGCCGCCGTGCACAACGGCCAGCTCCAGGCCCTGGCGGACTTCAACCCCGCCGCCGAAGACTGGCGCCAAGGCTGGCTGGAGACGGAGGGCATCACCCTGGGCCGGCTGGCGGAGAGGTTGAGCCGCCGCAGCGCCCTGCCCATCGTGCTGACCGATAGCCGCCTGGCGACGCGCCAAATTTCCGGCCGCTTCCGCCTGGATGATCCGGCGCGGCTGCTGGCCACGCTGGGCCGGGTGCATGGCTTCACCGTGGACCGGCAGGCCGACCGGCTGCTGCTGGTTCCAGCGGCTTGAGCCCCGCAGGCAGCGCTGGACCGCCCGCGTCTTATAAGCTTCATAAAATTCAATGTCCGGTTTCCAGGCCGCCGGTCGTCTTCCGGCCCGAGGTCGCGCCCACGGGGGGACGCGGCCACGGGATTTGGGGACAAGCATGAAGAACCTGGACACGCCGCTCACCCGCGCCCTGCGCCGCCTGCGCGCCTCGGCCTCCGCCCTGGCCCTGGCCACGGCCGCCCTCACCGCCACGGCACCAGCCGCCCCGGCAGCGCAAAGCGTGACGCAGTTCACCATCGCCGCCGGCGACCTGCGTGCCGCCCTCAACGCCTTTTCCCGCGCCACCGGCATGCAGGTGCTGGCCGACCCGGCGCTGTTGGACGGCAAGCGCACCGGCGGCCTCAGCGGCGCCTTCAGCACGCCGGACGCGCTGGGCCGCCTGCTGGCCGGTACAGGGCTGGACTACACGCTGGATGGCGACAGCGTTGTGCTGAAGGTGGGGGCCGCCAAGGCCGCGACCACCGCCCCGGCCGCGAACACGGCCACCGCCCCCAGCCTGGCGGCCGCCGATGCCAGCCCGCTGGAGGAGATCATCGTCACCGGCTTCGCCGGCAGCGTCACCCGCGCCTTGGACACCAAGCGCCAGGCGGACAACGTGGTGGACGCCATTTCGGCGGAGGATATCGGCAAGTTCCCCAGCCAGAACGTGGCCGAAGCCATGCAGCACATCCCGGGCGTCACCATCTCCCGCGACCGGGGCGAGGGCCTGTTCGTTCGCATCCGCGGCCTGGGCCCGGATTTCGAGGTCACCACCCTGAACGGCCGCAGCATGGCGGTGAACGAGAATGTGCGCGACAGCGGCCAATCGGGGCGCAACTTCCGCTTCGACACCCTGCCGTCGGAGCTGGTGTCGGGCATCGAGGTGGTGAAAAGCCCCCTGGCCAGCCAGGACGAGGGGGCCATCGGCGGCCTGGTGAACATCCGCACCTTTCGCCCGCTGGAGCTGGGCGACCTGACCTTCACCGGGTCGGCCAGCGGCAGCTATGCCCAGCTGGCCGACGCCGCCGACCCCCACGTCTCCGGCCTGACCAGCTGGAACAACGACGCCAAAACCTTCGGCCTCCTGCTGGCCGCCGTGTATGACGAGCGCACGGTGCGCCAGGATCGCGTGCTGGGGGGCAGTTGGACCCTCTATCCGAACGGGATCGACACCAATGGCGACGGCAAGGCCGACAGCGGCCCCGTCATCGACGCCAGCGGCGAGCGCCCCACGCTGGAGATGCAGCACAGCCGCCGCGTGGGCATGAACGCGGCGGCGCAGTGGGCGCCGAACGACAATCTGGAAATCGGCCTGGACGTGCTGTTCACCCGGTTGAACATGCACTACGACGAGAAGACCTACTCCGCCGACTGGACCATATCCAAGGCGGTGCCGGGCAGCGTGTCCATCCGGGACGGCGCCGTCGTGGCGGCGACCGCCCCGGTCAGCGTGCAGATCGGGCGCGAGGAGTCCGACCTGCTGCACACCAACTACCAAGTGGGGCTGAACGGCAAATACCGCATCGACGGTTGGACCCTGTCGGCGGACGGCGCCTACAACCGCGCCGACAGCGGCACGCCCACGCCCATCCGCCGGTCCCGCATCCTGGGGTCGGCCGGCCAGGTCAGCTTCAACATGCCCTCATCGGACGATGGCGTGCCCAGCCTGAACTACCTGACGGCCGACCTGAACTCCATCACCCTGCTGCCGGGCCGCCGCCTGGAATGGCGCACCGAGAACGCCAAGGACACGGAAGGCGCCATCCAGTTCGACGCGGAGCATGACCTGGACTGGGGGCCCCTCTCCAAAATCCAGATGGGCGCCAAGTACCGCGACCGGGGCCGCGACTATGACCGCCGCGACCTGACCATCACCCAGAACATCGCCGGCCAATACTTCCCCACCAGCTATTACGACAGCTTCCCGGTCAGCGGCTTCCTGGCCGACGCCTCCGGCACCCTGCCCCGCACCTGGCTGGTGCCGGACACCGGCGCCTTCTTCAGCCGCATGGATCCGAACGTGGTCAACCAGCCGCTGACGGCGGCCGATCTGCGCAATTCCTACAAGGTGACGGAGACCATCGGCGCCGGCTACGTCATGACCAGCCTGTCCACCACCCTGTTCGGCCTGCCCCTGCGCGGCGACGCCGGCGTGCGTGTCACCAACACCGACCAGACCTCCAGCGGCAGCGCCACCAGCGGCAGCAAGGCCATCCCGGTGCGGTACGAGCGCATCTACACCAATGCCCTGCCCTCGGCCAACCTGGTGCTGGAGCTGCAGCCCGACGTGCAGCTGCACCTGGCGGCCTCCAAGGTCATCACCCGGCCGTCGCTGTCCAGCCTGGGCCCGCAGATCACGCTGAACTCCTCCAACACCATCTTCACCGCCAGCGGCGGCAACCCGCAGCTGCGTCCCTACGAGGCCTGGCAGTACGACGCCTCGGCCGAGTGGTACTTCACCCGCAGCAGCGCGCTGATCGCCGACTTCTTCTACAAGGACATCAGCACCTTCACCTTCAACCAGGTGACCCCGCTGGTGGTGGACGGGCAGAGCTATCTGCTGACCGCCCCCGTCAACGGCGGCGGCGCCCATGTCATCGGCGGCGAGCTGGCCTATCAGCAGCTGTTCACCTTCCTACCCGCCCCCTTCGACGGCCTGGGCTTCCTGGCCAACCTGACCATCACCAATTCCGGGGCGACGTACCATGACATCACCACCGGACGCTTCTTCGAGGCCGACCTGGCCGGCGTGGCCCGCCACAGCTACAACCTGACCGCTTTCTATGAGAAAGGCCCCATCGGCGTGCGCGCCGCCTACAGCTGGACGGGCAACATCCTGAACCAGGTGGGCACCAACGGCCTGTCCTCGGTCAACGACCGGGCCTTCGGCACCCTGGACCTGAACGCCACCTACGCGGTGGACGGCCACCTGACACTGACGGCGGAGGCCATCAACGTCACCGGTGCGGCCCAGAGCCAATATGTGAACAACGGCATCTTCGCGACATATACCGACTTCGGCCGCACCTTCCGGTTCGGCGTGAGAGCGAAGTACTGATGCGCGGCAAGGCCCTGCTGCGGGGGCTGGCGGCGGCGATGCTGCTGCTGGCCCTGCCCGCCCGGCCGGAGGCGGCCGGGACGTTGGACCAGCTGGAACGGGTGGTCATCCTGACGCGGCATGGCATCCGCGCCGCCATGTCGACGCCGGAGGAACTGGGCCGCTGGACGGCGGAGGCCTGGCCGGCCTTCGCCGTGCCGCCCGGCCACCTGACGGCCCACGGCTTCCAGGCGGCCGGCCTGTTCGGCGCCTATTACCGGGAGCATTACCGGGCGTTGGGCCTGCTGCCGGCGGGAGACTGTGCCGCCGCCCGGGTGCACGCCAACCTGCCCCAGCGCACGGTGGAGACGGGGCGGGCGCTGGCCGAGCAATTGCTGCCCGGTTGCCCCGCCCGGGTCGATACCGTGGAGACCAAGGCCGACCCGTTGTTCGATCCGGTGCCGGCGGGGGCCGCGCGTCTTGATCCCGACCTGTCCCTGGCCGCCGTGCGCGGGCGCATCGGCGATGCCGCGGCCTGGACGGCGGCGCATGCCGACACGGTGGAGGCGCTGCAGCGGCTGTTACTGAACTGCGCCCCGGCCGACTGCCGCGCGCAGGTTCAGCCCGGCGGCAGGCTGGCCGGCCGCCGGCTGCTGACCGACATGCCGTCGGTGCTGGGTCGGGGGCAAGGCGAGGACTGGCTGAAGCTGCAAAGCCCGCTGGCGACGGCGTCCGGACTGACGGAAAGCCTGATCATGGCCTATGCCGATGGGGCGCCGCTGGCCAGCCTATTGGGCGGGCGGGTGAACGCCGACGCGCTGAACCGCGCCGGGGCCGCCCATGCCGCCGACCTGGACGCACGGCTGCGCACGCCCTACATCGCCCGCGTGGGCGCTGGCCCGCTGGCCCAACATCTGGTGGACCTGCTGGCCGGCGACGGCCCGGCCGTCTCCGTACTGGTGGGCCACGACGGCACCCTCCTGCTGTTGGCGGGCCTGCTGCGCCTGGATTGGGTGCTGCCGGGCTATCAGCCCGACCAGGTGCCCCCCGGATCGGCGCTGGTGCTGGAACGCTGGCGCCGGGCGGACGGCCAAACCGTCATCCGCGCCCGCTTCACGGCGCAAAGCCTGGATCAGCTGCGCGCCCTGACCCCGCTGACGGAAGCCCAGCCTCCCCTGTCGGCGCCGGTCTTCATTCCCGGATGCAGCCAGGCGGCACCGGCGATGGACTGCCCGCTGGAGCGGTTCCGGCAAGTGGTGGCGGATGCCACACGGGGCGAATGAGCCACCAACGAAAACGGGGAGCGGAATGACCGCTCCCCGTTCCCCATTCAACTGACGCTGGCGCTCAGTTGCGCACCAGCGGGCGGTACTTGATGCGGTGCGGCTGGTCGGCCGCCGCACCCAGGCGGCGCTTGCGGTCGGCTTCGTAGTCCTGGTAGTTGCCCTCGAACCAGACCACCTGGCTTTCGCCTTCGAAGGCCAGGATGTGGGTGGCGATACGGTCCAGGAACCAGCGATCGTGGCTGATGACCACAGCGCAGCCGGCGAAGCTGACCAGCGCCTCCTCCAGGGCGCGCAGGGTTTCCACGTCCAGGTCGTTGGTCGGTTCGTCCAGCAGCAGGACGTTGGCGCCGGACTTCAGCATCATGGCCAGGTGCACGCGGTTGCGCTCACCACCCGACAGCTGCCCCACCTTCTTCTGCTGGTCGGACCCACGGAAGTTGAAGGCGGAGACGTAGGCGCGGCTGGGCATGGACTTCTTGCCCAGCTCGATGATGTCCAGGCCGCCGGAGATCTCTTCCCACACCGTCTTGTTGGGGTTGAGGGCGTCGCGGCTCTGATCGACATAGCCCAGCTTCACCGTCTCACCCACCTTGAAGGTGCCGGCGTCCGGCGTGTCCTGGTTGGTGATCATGCGGAACAGGGTGGTCTTGCCGGCGCCGTTGGGGCCGATGATGCCCACGATGCCGCCCGGCGGCAGGCGGAAGGACAGGTCGTCGATCAGCAGGCGGTCGCCGAAGCCCTTCTTCAGGTGATCGGCCTCGATGACCACGTTGCCTAGGCGGGGCGGCACGGGGATGACGATCTGGGTGTCGGTGATCGCCTCCTTCGTGCTCTGGGCCAACAATTCCTCGTAGGCCTGGATGCGGGCCTTGGACTTGGCCTGGCGCGCGCGCGGGCTCTGCCGCACCCACTCCAGTTCCTGGGCCAGCTGCTTCTGGCGGGCGTCCTCGGTGCGGCCTTCCTGGACCAGGCGCTTTTCCTTCTGCTCCAGCCAGCTGGAGTAGTTGCCCTCGTAGGGGATGCCCGAGCCGCGGTCCAGTTCCAGGATCCAGCCGGTGACGTTGTCCAGGAAGTAACGGTCGTGGGTGACCATCACCACCGTGCCCTTGTAGTCGGCCAGGAAGCGCTGCAGCCAGGCCACACTTTCGGCGTCCAGATGGTTGGTCGGTTCGTCCAGCAGCAGCATGTCGGGCTTGGCCAGCAGCAGCTTGCACAACGCCACGCGGCGCTTCTCACCGCCCGACAGCTTGGTCACGTCGGCGTCGCCCGGGGGGCAGCGTAGGGCGTCCATGGCGATCTCGACCGTGCGCTCGATATCCCAGGCGTCGGCGGCGTCGATCTTCTCCTGCAGCTCCGCCTGCTCGGCGATCAGCGCGTCGAAGTCGGCGTCCGGCTCCGCCATGGCGTTGCTGACCTCGTTGAAACGGTCCAGCAGGCCCTTGGTGGCGCCCAGGGCGTCCATGACGTTTTCCTGGACGGTCTTGTTGGGGTCCAGCTGCGGCTCCTGCGCCAGATAGCCCACGGACACGCCGTCGGCGGACCAGGCCTCGCCATTGTAGTCCTTGTCCAGGCCGGCCATGATCTTCAGCAGGGTGGACTTACCCGAGCCGTTCACGCCCAGCACGCCGATCTTGGCACCGGGGTAAAAGCTCAGCCAGATGTTCTCGAAAACCTTGCGGCCGCCGGGATAGACCTTGGTCACACCCTTCATCACATAAACATATTGGTACGACGCCATGGGCTGTCTCTTCACAAAGGGTGGCAACAAGGGCAGGGTCTGAACCCACCCGGCGACGCCTTTTACCCCACCATCCCATCCGCGCGCAACGCGGGTGGCAAGCATTCGAAAGCCTTAACCCCATGCTGGAGATCCCATGCTGGAGATCTATGTCGACGCCGACGCCTGCCCCGTGAAGGAGGAGGTGTTCAAGGTGGCGGAGCGGTATCAGCTGAAGACCTATCTGGTGTCCAACGGCCCGCTGCGGGTGCCGCCGGGCGGCCTGGTGCAGCTGGTGATGGTCAGCGACGGATTCGACGCCGCCGACGACTGGATCGCCACCCATTGCGGCGTGGGCGACATCGTCATCACCGCCGACATCCCCCTGGCCGACCGCTGCCTGAAGGCCGGCAGCCGGGTCATCGGCCCCACCGGCCGCCCCTTCACCCCCCAGTCCATCGGCACGGCCATCGCCACCCGCGCCCTGATGAGCGACCTGCGCGCCATGGGCGTGGTCCAGGGCGGCAACGCGCCCATGGCCAAGCGCGACAAGTCGCAGTTCCTGCAGGCGCTGGACCAGGCGGTGAACGCTGTGAAGAAGATGGGCAAATAGGCTCGGCGCTGTGACGGTGTAACGGGCACGGCTTCCAATCGCCTGTCCTGGCGCCGCATGTCACAGCCTGGTCACAGCCCCTCCTTTCCCCTGCCCCTTTCCCGCCCCAATGGCTGCCCACGCTGATGCTGACGTACAGCGTGGGCTTTGGGGGCCACAGCGATTGGAGGGTTTGGGCATGCAACATCGTTCCTGGCGCAAATCCGCCGTGCTGGCGGCCACCCTGCTGCCCCTATGTGCCGCTCTGGCTGGCGGGGTCGCCCTGGCCAACACGCAGAAAGGCGTCGGCGCGTTCGAGCGCAAGGATTACCCCACCGCCCTGGCCGACCTCGCGCCCGCCGCAGACAAGGGCGACGCCGAGGCGCAGACCTACCTGGGCTGGATGTATGAGAAGGGCCTGGGCGTGCCGGTGGACTACGCCCGCGCCCAGGCCTGGTACCGGAAGGCGGCCGACAAGGGCCATGCCCACGCCCTGAACAATTTGGGTTCGCTCTATTATCTGGGCAACGGCGTCCCGAAGGACGCGGCCAAGGGCATCAGTCTGTTTCGCAAGGCCGCCAAGAAGGGCGATGCCCAGGCCCAGATGAACTTGGCGATGATCTATTATCTTGGTCAGGACGCGCCCAAGGACGACGTGGAAGCCGCCCACTGGGCCCGCGCCGCCGCCCGCCAGGGCAACCCGCACGCCCAGAACCTACTGGCCCGCCTCTACGACACCGGCGCCGGCCTGCCGCGCAACCCGGTGCTGGCCTACACCCTGACCGTGCTGTCCGGCGACAACCCCGACGCCCAGGCCCTGCGCACCCGCCTGGAGGGCGAACTGAGCACCGCCCAGAAGGCGGAGGCACAGACCCTGGCCAAGACCTGGCGCCCAGGGCAGCCGCTGCCGACGGCGACGCGGACGTAAAGCGCCTGCCACTATCCCGCCTTAGTTGTTGATCATCCTCCCTCCTCAAGCTTGAACTCGGGCTGATGGGGAAAGGACCGTGAGATGGGGAACAACAGGATGGGATGGCCGCGCGCGTCGTGCGCCTTGATCGTGGCGGCATGGGCCGCCACCGGACTTA
Source organism: Nitrospirillum amazonense (assembly GCF_007828045.1). Lineage (GTDB taxonomy): Bacteria > Pseudomonadota > Alphaproteobacteria > Azospirillales > Azospirillaceae > Nitrospirillum > Nitrospirillum amazonense_C. Next base: position 9,428 of record NZ_VITN01000041.1, read on the forward strand.
CCGTTGCGCCGGGATCGGCCGGTGCCGCGCCGACACAGGCGGACACGCCACCCGCGTCCAGTGTGCCCACCGCCCCTCCCGCCGCGACATCCACCTTGGACCAGGGTATCGCGGCCTTCGAGGCGGGAAAGAAGGCCGAGGCGGTGGCCCTGTTGACGCCCTTGGCAGAGAAAGGTGACGCCGACGCGCAAACCCATCTGGGCTGGATTTATGAAGAACCGCTGGTGACCATCACCGCCACCGGCAGCCGGCCGGCCTTCGTTCCCGACAATGCCAAGGCCCGCGTCTGGTATGAGAAGGCTGCCGCCCAAGGCCAGGCCCATGCCATGAACAACCTGGGCTCCCTCTATTTCCTGGGACGGGGGGTGCCGGAAGATCGGGCCAAGGGCATCGAGCTGTTCCAACAGGCGGCCGCCAAGGGCGACATCCAAGCCCAGAACAACCTGACCATGATCTATTATAATGGCGTGGGCGCGGCAAAGGACAGCCAGGCGGCGTTGATGTGGTGCGAGCGCGCCGCCATCCAGGGCGACCCCCAGTCCCTGCACTTCCTGGCCGCCCTGTCCATCGCGGGTGAGGGTGTGCCCCACGACCCCGTCCAGGCCTATATCCTGACGCTGCTGAGCCCAGACGCCGACGCCGATACCGCCAAGATGCGGACGACGCTGGAACAGCAACTGCCGGCCACGACCCGGCAACGCGCCCGTGACTTGGCCGCCGCGTGGCATCCTGGGATGCCCCTGCCCACCGCCGACCAGACAAAGGGGCGGGCGCACCCTTTGTAAAAGCGGCACGCGCGGTGACGCCGGAATGAGAAAAGGGCCGCACCCCGGCTGGGATGCGGCCCTTCGCTTTACTCAAGCACCCACCCGCCTCAGGCGGCCGGCTGCTCCGTCGAGACTTCCGACGGCAGGGCCGGATCCTCGCCCGCCTGCAGGGCGGAGAGTTCACGGTCGCGCTCGGCGGCGATCTGCTTCAGACGGTTCACGACACTGCCGGTACCCGCCGGGATCAGGCGGCCGACGATGACGTTTTCCTTCAGGCCTTCCAGGTTGTCCGACTTGCCCTGGACGGCGGCTTCCGTCAGGACGCGGGTCGTTTCCTGGAACGACGCGGCCGAGATGAAGGAACGCGTCTGCAGGCTGGCCTTGGTGATACCCTGCAGCACCGGACGGCCGCGGGCGAACCGCAGACCACCCTCGCCTTCGTCCATGCGGGCCTGAACCTTGCGGTTCTCGGCCTCGAACTCGGCGCGGTCGACCTGTTCGGCGATCAGCAGCGTGGTGTCACCCGGCTCGTCGATCTCGACCTTCTGCAGCATCTGGCGAACGATCACCTCGATGTGCTTGTCGTTGATCTTCACGCCCTGCAGACGATAGACGTCCTGGATTTCGTTGGTGAGGTAGGAGGCCAGAGCCTCCACGCCCATGACGGCCAGGATGTCGTGCGGGACGGGGTTGCCGTCCATCAGCAGGTCGCCCTTCTGGACATAGTCACCCTCCTGCACGGAGATGTGCTTGCCCTTCGGGATCAGGTACTCACGCTGGTTCTCGGCCTCGTCGTTGGGAACAACGACGATGCGGCGCTTCGTCTTGTAGTCCTTGCCGAACTCAACCCGGCCGTCGATGTCCGAGATGATGGCGAAGTCCTTGGGACGACGGGCTTCGAACAGCTCGGCCACGCGCGGCAGACCACCGGTGATGTCACGCGTCTTGGAGCTTTCACGCGGGATACGGGCCAGCACGTCGCCGGCCTTCACATGCGCGCCGTTCTCCACCGACAGGATGGCGTCCACGCTCAGATAGTAACGGGCTTCCACGCCGTTCGGCAGCTTGATGACGTCGCCGTTGGCGTCGCGCAGGGTCACGCGGGGGCGGAGATCCGCGCCGCGCGGCTGCTGGCGCCAGTCGACCACCACCTTGGACGAAATGCCGGTGGCCTCATCGACCACCTCGCGCATGGACACGCCCTCGACCAGGTCGACGTAGTTGGCGACACCCTCCCGCTCGGTGATGATCGGCAGGGTGTAGGGGTCCCACTCCGCCAGGCGATCGCCCTTCTTCACCAGAACGCCGTCCTCGACCAGCAGCTTGTTCAGCTTGGCACCGTAGGGGACGCGGTGACGGGCGCGCTCGCGGCCCTGGCTGTCGAACAGCGCCAGTTCCACGTTGCGGCCCATGATGACGGGCACGCCCTCGCCGTTCAGAACCATGTTGCGGTTCTTCACGACGACCTTGGCATCAAGGCTGCTGTCCACGGACGACTGCTCGGCGCCACGCTGGGCCGCACCGCCGATGTGGAAGGTACGCATCGTCAGCTGCGTGCCGGGCTCACCGATCGACTGGGCGGCGATGACGCCGACGGCCTCACCGATGTTCACGGTGGTGCCGCGGGCCAGGTCGCGGCCGTAGCAGCAACCGCAGACACCCTCGCGGGTCTCGCACGTCAGCACCGAGCGGATCAGCACGGTGTCGATGCCGGCGCGCTCGATCAGCTCCACGGCCTGCTCGTCGATCAGGCCGGCGGCCGGAACGAGAACCTTGCCGCTCAGCGGATCGACCACGTCAACCGAGGCGCAACGGCCCAGGATGCGCTCCGACAGGGGCGAGATCACCTCGCCACCGTCGATGACGGCGCGCATGGTCAGGCCCTTGGTGGTGCCGCAATCGTTTTCCACGACGATGGCGTCCTGGGCGACGTCGACCAGACGGCGCGTCAGGTAACCGGAGTTCGCCGTCTTCAAGGCGGTGTCGGCCAGACCCTTACGGGCGCCGTGGGTGGAGTTGAAGTACTCCAGCACGGTCAGGCCTTCCTTGAAGTTGGAAATGATGGGCGTCTCGATGATCTCGCCCGAGGGCTTCGCCATCAGGCCGCGCATGCCGGCCAGCTGCTTGATCTGGGCGGCGGAGCCACGGGCACCGGAGTGCGCCATCATGTACACCGAGTTGACACCGACGCCGGGGCGCGGCTGTTCGATGACCTTCATCATGGCGCCGGCGACCTTTTCGGTCGTTTCCGACCAGACGTCGACCACCTTGTTGTACTTTTCGCCCTGGGTGATCAGGCCGTCCAGGTACTGCTGCTCGTACTCCTTGACGCGCTCCTGCGCCTCATGGATCAGCGTCTCCTTCTCGGCCGGGATGACCATGTCATCCTTGCCGAAGGAGATGCCGGCGCGGCAGGCGTGGCTGAAGCCCAGCTTCATCAGGCGGTCGGCGAAAATCACCGTCTCCTTCTGACCGCAATGGCGGTAGACGGCGTCGATGATGTTGCCCACGTCCTTCTTGGTCAGCAGCCGGTTGATCATCGAGAAGCCGATCGCCGGGTGGCGCGGCAGGATCTCCGACAGCAGCATGCGACCGGGGGTGCTCTCCACGCGGGTCACGATGGGGTTACCATCCTGGTCCACGGTGTGGTAGCGGGCCTTCACCTTGGAGTGCAGGGTGACGACCTTGGCCGCGAGCGCCTGCTCGATCTCGCCGATGTCGGTGAAAGCCATGCCCTCGCCCACGGAGCCCGGCAGTTCCATCGTGATGTAGTACAGGCCCAGGACGATGTCCTGGCTGGGGACGATGATGGGCTTGCCGTTGGCGGGCGACAGGATGTTGTTGGTCGACATCATCAGCACGCGCGCTTCCAGCTGGGCCTCGAGGCTCAGCGGGACGTGCACGGCCATCTGGTCGCCGTCGAAGTCCGCGTTGAAGGCGGTGCAGACCAACGGGTGCAGCTGGATGGCCTTGCCTTCGATCAGGGTGGGCTCGAAGGCCTGGATGCCCAGACGGTGCAGCGTGGGCGCCCGGTTCAGCATGACCGGATGCTCGCGGATGACCTCTTCCAGGATGTCCCAGACCTCGGGCCGCTCCTTTTCCACCATGCGCTTGGCCGCCTTGATGGTGGAGGCCATGCCGTACAGCTCGAGCTTGGCGTAGATGAAAGGCTTGAACAGCTCCAGCGCCATCTTCTTGGGCAAGCCGCACTGGTGCAGCTTCAGCTCGGGGCCCACCACGATGACCGAACGACCGGAATAATCGACGCGCTTGCCCAGCAGGTTCTGACGGAAGCGGCCCTGCTTGCCCTTCAGCATGTCGCTGATGGACTTCAGCGGGCGCTTGTTGGCGCCGGTGATGACGCGGCCGCGGCGGCCGTTGTCGAACAGGGCGTCAACGGCCTCCTGCAGCATGCGCTTCTCATTGCGCACGATGATGTCGGGCGCGCGCAGCTCGATCAGCCGCTTCAGGCGGTTGTTACGGTTGATGACGCGGCGGTACAGGTCGTTCAGGTCGGACGTGGCGAAACGGCCGCCGTCCAGCGGGACCAGCGGGCGCAGTTCCGGCGGAATGACCGGGACGACGTCCAGGATCATCCACTCCGGACGCGAGCCGGACTCCAGGAAGGCCTCGATGAGCTTCAGGCGCTTGACCAGCTTCTTGCGCTTGGCCTCGCTGGAAGTCTCCTTCAGCTCCTCGCGGACGGTCTTCATCTCCTCTTCCATGTCGATGGCGGAGAGAAGGACCTTGATGGCCTCGGCGCCGATGGACGCGGTGAAGGCGTCCTCGCCGTACTCGTCCTGGGCCTGGATGTACTCCTCCTCCGACAGAAGCTGGTGCAGCTTCAGCGGGGTCAGGCCGGGCTCGGTGACGACGTAGTTCTCGAAGTACAGGACCCGTTCCAGATCCTTCAGCGTCATGTCCATGAGCAGGCCGATGCGGCTCGGCAGGCTCTTCAGGAACCAGATGTGGGCGACGGGCGAGGCCAGCTCGATATGGCCCATGCGCTCGCGCCGGACCTTGGCCAGCGTCACTTCGACGCCGCACTTCTCGCAGATGATGCCACGGTACTTCATGCGCTTGTACTTGCCGCACAAGCACTCGTAGTCCTTGATCGGGCCGAAGATGCGGGCGCAGAACAGGCCGTCGCGCTCCGGCTTGAAGGTACGGTAGTTGATGGTCTCGGGCTTCTTGATCTCGCCGAACGACCACGACCGGATGCGCTCCGGGCTGGCGATCGAGATGCGGATCTGATCGAAGCTCTGCGGCCCCTGCACCTGGCCGATAATGTTCATCAACTCATTCATAAGCCGTCTCCCCTGGGAAGGGCTGGGAATTCAATTGGCTGCGAACCGGGACGGACGAACGCCCCCGGGGGAATCCCCCCGAGGGCGCCGCCCAAGCTCAACCGGTGATCAATAGGACCGCTCGTTCAGCTCGACGTTCAGGCCCAGGGACCGCAGTTCCTTGACCAGCACGTTGAAGCTTTCCGGAATGCCGGCCTCGAAGTTGTCGTCGCCGCGGACGATGGCCTCGTAGACCTTGGTGCGGCCGGACACGTCGTCCGACTTCACCGTCAACATTTCCTGCAGCGTGTAGGCGGCGCCGTAAGCTTCCAGCGCCCAGACCTCCATTTCACCGAAGCGCTGACCACCGAACTGGGCCTTGCCGCCCAGCGGCTGCTGGGTGACCAGGCTGTACGGGCCGATGGAGCGCGCGTGGATCTTGTCGTCCACCAGGTGGTGCAGCTTCAGCATGTAGATGTAGCCGACGGTGACCTTGCGATCGAACGCCTCGCCGGTACGGCCGTCGGTCAGCACCATCTGGCCCGAGCTGTCGATGCCGGCTTCCGTCAGCATGCGGACGATGTCGTCCTCCCGCGCGCCGTCGAAGACCGGGGTCGCGAACGGGATGCCGCGGCGCAGGTTGCCCGCCAGTTCCAGAACCTCACCATCGGTCAGGTCGCTCACCTCCTCGGTGTAGGCGGCCTCGCCGTAGATGTGCTTCATGCGGCCCTTGATGTTCTCAAGGACGGGGGCCTTGGCCTCCGGCTCGGCATGGCGCATCTGGTCCAGCATCTGGCCGATCTGCTTGCCCAGGTTGGCCGACGCCCAGCCCAGGTGGGTCTCCAGGATCTGACCGACGTTCATGCGCGAGGGCACGCCCAGCGGGTTCAGAACGATATCGACCGCCTGGCCGTCGGCCAGGTAGGGCATGTCCTCGATGGGCAGGATGCGGCTGATCACACCCTTGTTGCCGTGACGGCCGGCCATCTTGTCACCGGGCTGCAGCTTGCGCTTCACCGCCACGAAGACCTTGACCATCTTCATGACGCCGGGCGGCAGCTCGTCACCGCGCTGCAGCTTCTCGACCTTGTTCTCGAACCGCTCCTGCAGCTTCTGGATGCTCTCGTCGAACACCCGGCCGTAAGCCTCCACGTTCTCCATGATCTGGTCGTTGGCGACCGCGATCTGGCGCCACTGGCCACGCGACAGGCCGGACAGCAGCTCTTCGGTGATGACCTCGCCCGACTTGATGCCGCGCGGGGCGGACAGGACGGACTGGCCGACCAGCGTTTCCTTCAGGCGGGTGTAGAAGCTGCGCTCCAGGATCGCCTTCTCGTCGTCGCGGTCCTTGGCCAGCTTCTCGATCTCGGCCCGCTCGATCGCCAGCGCGCGCTCGTCCTTGTCGACGCCGCGGCGGGAGAAGACGCGGACCTCGACCACCGTGCCGGTGACGCCCGGCGGCAGACGCATGGACGTGTCGCGCACGTCGCTGGCCTTTTCACCGAAGATGGCGCGCAACAGCTTCTCTTCCGGGGTCATCGGGCTTTCGCCCTTCGGCGTCACCTTGCCGACCAGGATGTCGCCCGGCTTCACCTCGGCACCGATGTAGACGATGCCCGCCTCGTCGAGGTTCTTCAGAGCCTCTTCGCCGACGTTGGGGATGTCGCGGGTGATTTCTTCCTGGCCCAGCTTGGTGTCGCGGGCCATGACCTCGAACTCCTCGATGTGGATCGAGGTGAAGACGTCATCGCGCACGATGCGCTCGGAAATCAGGATCGAGTCTTCGAAGTTGTAGCCGTTCCAGGGCATGAACGCGACCAGCACGTTGCGGCCCAGGGCCAGCTCGCCCAGGTCGGTCGAGGGACCGTCGGCGATGATGTCGCCCTTCTCCACCCGGTCGCCCACCTTCACCAGCGGACGCTGGTTGATGCAGGTGTTCTGGTTGGAGCGCTGGAACTTCAGCAGGTTGTAGATGTCGACGCCAGGGGCCGCCGCGTCGGTGTCGCCGGTGGCGCGCACGACGATGCGGGTGGCGTCGATCTGGTCGATCACGCCGGCACGGCGGGCGGCGATGGCCACGCCCGAGTCACGGGCGACCGTCGCTTCCATGCCGGTGCCGACCAGGGGCGAGTCCGCCTTGATCAGCGGCACGGCCTGGCGCTGCATGTTCGAGCCCATCAGCGCGCGGTTGGCGTCGTCGTTCTCCAGGAACGGGATCAGCGCCGCGGCGACGGACACCAGCTGCTTCGGCGACACGTCGATCAGATCGATCATGTCCGAGCGGGTCATCATGTACTCGCCGCCCTTGCGGCAGCTGATGAGCTCATCCATGAAGCGGTTGTCGGCGTCCAGCGTGGCGTTGGCCTGCGCCACCATGTAGCGGCCTTCCTCCATGGCGGAGAGATAGACCACCTCGTTGGTGACGCGCTTGTCCACCACCTTGCGGTAGGGGCTCTCGATGAAGCCGTACTGGTTCACGCGGGCATAGGTCGCCAGCGAGTTGATCAGACCGATGTTCGGACCTTCGGGGGTCTCAATCGGGCAGATGCGGCCGTAATGGGTCGGATGCACGTCGCGGACTTCGAAGCCCGCGCGCTCACGCGTCAGACCGCCCGGCCCCAGGGCCGAGAGACGACGCTTGTGGGTGATTTCCGACAACGGGTTGGTCTGGTCCATGAACTGCGACAGCTGCGAGGAGCCGAAGAATTCACGCACCGCAGCCGCCGCCGGCTTGGCGTTGATCAGGTCGTGCGGCATGACCGTGTCGATCTCGACCGAGCTCATGCGCTCGCGGATCGCACGCTCCATGCGCAGCAGGCCGACGCGGTACTGGTTCTCCATCAGCTCGCCGACGGAGCGGACGCGACGGTTGCCCAGGTGGTCGATGTCGTCGATCTCGCCACGGCCGTCCTTCAGCTCGACCAGGAGCTTCAGGATGGCCAGGATGTCGTCCTTGCGCAGGACGCGCATCTGGTCGTCGGTCTGGAAGCCCAGGCGCGCGTTCATCTTCACGCGGCCCACGGCCGACAGGTCGTAGCGCTCGCTGTCGAAGAACAGGCCGCTGAACAGGGCCTCAGCACTTTCCAGCGTGGGCGGCTCGCCCGGGCGCATGACGCGGTAGATGTCGATCAGCGCGTCTTCACGGCTGGCGTTACGGTCCGCCGCCATGGTGTTGCGGATGTAGGCGCCGACGTTCAGGTGGTCGATGGCCAGAACCGGCACCTCGTCCACGCCGACCTTCTCCAGCTTCTCCAGGGCGGCGGTGGTGATCTCGTCACCCGCCTCGAAGATCACTTCGCCGGTCAGCTCGTTGATGATGTCGATGGCGAGGTAGCGGCCAGCCAGCTCCTCGGTCGGCACCTTCACCTCTTCCAGGCCGCCCTCCTGCAGCTTCTTCAGCACGCGGGGGGTCATCTTGGTCTCGCGCTGCAGCAGGACCTCGCCCGTGCGGGCATCGATCAGGTCGGAGGCCAGCTTCACGCCCTTCATGCGCTCGGCGACGAAGGGGGTCTTCCAGCCGTCGCCGGCGCGGGAATAGGTGATGGTGTCGTAGAAGGCGGAGAGCATCTCCTCCTTCGACATGCCTTGCGCCTCGTACGGGGCCAGGCCCTGCCCGGCCTTCGCGCGCTGGGCCCGCAGCTGCTGCGTCTCAGCGCCGTCCAGCGCGAACAGCAGGGTGGTGGCGGGCAGCTTGCGGCGGCGGTCGATGCGGACGTAGACGAGGTCCTTGGCGTCGAACTCGAAGTCCAGCCAAGAGCCGCGGTAGGGGATCACGCGGGCGGCGAACAGGTACTTGCCCGACGAATGGGTCTTGCCCTTGTCGTGGTCGAAGAACACGCCCGGCGACCGGTGCATCTGGCTGACGATGACGCGCTCGGTGCCGTTGATGACGAAGGTGCCGTTGGCCGTCATCAGGGGCATGTCGCCCATGTAGACGTCCTGTTCCTTGATGTCGCGGATGGACTTCAGGCCCGTGTCTTCGTCCATGTCGAAGACGGTCAGGCGCAGGGTCACCTTCAGGGGCGCGGCAAAGGTCATGCCGCGCTGCTGGCATTCCTCGACATCGTACTTGGGCTGTTCAAGCTCGTACTTAACGAAGTCGAGCACGGCACGGTCGGAGAAGTCCTTAATCGGGAAGACCGACTTGAACACTTCCTGAAGGCCCAGATTGGCGCGCTTCTCGGGCGCCGTATCCATCTGAAGGAAGTGGTCGTAGGAACTCCGTTGAACCTCGATGAGGTTCGGCATGCGGGTCACTTCGGGGATGCGTCCGAAGCTCTTACGAATACGCTTACGTCCCGTGAACGACTTGGCCATGAAATGCGCCTCTCGTGAACTAGGCCCGGGTCAACTGCGCCGGCCGATTTGGATGCGACGGCAAGCGAAACAAACACAAATAGGCGCGTCCGGCCCCGCCCCCTTCGGAAGCGGCCGCCGTCCGGCGCCAAACACTCAAACTGCCCTTCCCGCCCCAAATTCCATCGCGGAACCTTCTTCGGGAAGAAACTGGAGGATCACCATACGACATCCTCCAGAAAAAGGCGACAGCGCCGGGCGGCGGTCCCCCATATGGGGAGTGCCACCGTCCGGCGCCATCTTTTTTTCAGAAACGCCCACAGGGGATCGTTTCTTACTTCACCTCGACCTTCGCGCCGGCGTCTTCCAGCTGCTTCTTAATCTTAGCAGCTTCGTCCTTCGTGGCGCCTTCCTTCACGGTCTTCGGCGCACCCTCGACCAGGTCCTTGGCTTCCTTCAGGCCGAGGCTGGTGATGGCGCGGATTTCCTTAATCACGTTGATCTTCTTGTCGCCGGCGTCGGCGAGGATCACGGTGAATTCGGTCTGCTCTTCGGCGGGAGCGGCGGCTTCAGCGGCCGGGCCGGCAACGGCGGCAACGGCGACGGGAGCAGCGGCGGAAACGCCCCACTTCTCTTCCAGCAGCTTCGACAGCTCGGCGGCCTCGATCACGGTCAGAGCGGACAGCTCTTCAACCAGCTTTTCCAGCTTGGACATGGATGTTCTCCTAAATCAGGTCTTGTCTTGAGATTTACGAAAAGTACGCGAGGCTCAGGCCGCCTCGCCCTTCTTGGCATAAGCCGACAGCACGCGCGCCACCTGGCCGCCCGGAGCCTGCAGCACACCGGCGATGCGGGTGGCGGGCGTCTGGAGCATGCCGAGCAGGCGACCACGCAGTTCTTCGATGGACGGGAGCTTCGAGAGAGCCTCGATGCCCTTGTCGTCCAGGACGGTACCGCCCATGCCGCCGCCAATGATCTTGAACTTGTCATTGGCCTTGGCATAAGCGATCGCAACCTTGGCCGCCGCGACTGGATCGCTTGAGTAAGCGATGGCGGTCACGCCGACGAACAGGTCGTCCAGCTTTTCGAACTGGGTGCCCTTGAGGGCGATACGGGCGAGCCGGTTCTTGGTCACCTTGAAGCTCGCGCCAGCGGCCCGCATCTTGCGGCGCAGGTCCGTCACCTCGGCGACCGTCATGCCCGACTGGCGGGTCACGACGACCAGGGAAGTGGCGGAGAGCGCCTGATGCAGAGCAGCGATAGTCGCTTGCTTTTCTGTGCGATCCACGGTTCGCCTCCTAACAACTGGGACAGGTGGGCGGGTCACGCCCATCTTCCCGGTCCAAATGTAGCCTCGGGCTTCCCCCACGAATGGGGTTCACCCGAAACCGGTGAACCTGCCCCAGAAGCGACAAGCCATCCAAACCAAGCGGCCGGTAAATCCGTCCACCTGCAAAACGCTTGTTACTCCCGTCTATGCCGGCGTTCATTAAGCCGCCCCGGCCGTCACGCCCCCGAAGGGATGATCGGTTCCGGCTTGGCGCCCGCAGTCTTGGACAGGGTTGGAAGGACGGATCGCTCCGGCCCTCCGCCGGCCTCGCCGTCCATCCCCATATGGGAACGAACGGCTTGGACGGAAACTCCTTGCAGCCTTAGGCCGAGATCGAGGCGACCAGGGCGGCGACGTCGAGCTTCAGGCCCGGGCCCATGGAAGAGCTCAGGCTGACCTTCTCGATGTAGGTGCCCTTGGCACCCGTCGGCTTGGCGCGGTTGATGGCGCCGACGAAGGCCTTGATGTTCTCGGCCAGGGCTTCCTGGCTGAAGCTGGCCTTGCCCACGCCGGCGTGCACGATACCGGTCTTCTCGGCGCGGAACTCGACCGAGCCGCCCTTGGCGGACTTCACGGCTTCGCCGACGTTCATCGTCACGGTGCCCAGCTTCGGGTTCGGCATCAGGCCGCGCGGGCCCAGCACCTTACCCAGACGGCCGACCAGGGCCATCAGGTCCGGGGTGGCGATGCAGCGGTCGAAATTCATCTCGCCCGCCTGGATCTTCTCGGCCAGGTCTTCCGCACCCACCAGCTCGGCGCCGGCGGCCAGGGCTTCGTCAGCCTTGGCGCCGCGGGCGAACACGGCGACGCGAACGGTCTTGCCGGTGCCGTTGGGCAGCTGGACCATGCCGCGGACCATCTGGTCGGCATGACGCGGGTCGATGCCCAGGTTCATGGCGATCTCGACGGTCTCGTCGAACTTGGCGGTGGCGTTGCCCTTCACCGACTGGACAGCCTCGTCCAGGGCGTAGAACCTGTTCCGGTCGACGGTGGCGTTAGCCTTCTTGAGACGCTTGCCGGCCATGATCAATCCTCCACCACTTCCAGGCCCATGGAACGGGCCGAGCCGACCAGCATGCTGGCAGCCGCCTCGATGTCGTTCGCGTTCAGGTCCGGCATCTTCGTCTTGGCGATTTCGCGGATCTGCGACATCTTCACCTTGCCCACCGCGGCGCCCTTGCCCACCTGGACGGCGCCCTTGGTGATGCCGGCGGCCTTCTTCAGGAAGTAGGTGTTCGGCGGGGTCTTGGTGACGAACGTGAAGGTACGGTCACCGTAGGCGGTGATCACGACCGGGATGGGCATGCCCTGCTCCAGGTCGGCCGTCTTCGCGTTGAAGGCCTTCACGAATTCCATGATGTTTAGGCCGCGCTGACCCAGGGCCGGACCGATGGGCGGCGACGGGTTGGCCTTGCCGGCCGGCACCTGCAACTTGATATAACCGACGATCTTCTTCGCCATGATACGTCCTCAACAACAATCCGGACGGAACCCCGGTCGAGGGGCGCCACCCGGATCTGCGGGATGCGTGGTTCGGCTCGCCCCATGGACTTCGGCCCCGTTGCCGGGACCTTCGGGCTCGCCTCCCACGCGGGGAATGGGAAGACGCCCCGGTTTCCGAAGAACCGGGGCGCCGTCCCGCTTAAATCTTTTCGACCTGCGCGTACTCGAGCTCGACGGGGGTCGCACGGCCGAAGATGGACACCGCCACCTTGACCCGCGCCTTGTCCTCGTCGACCTCTTCGATGAGGCCGGTGAACGAGGTGAAGGGGCCGTCGGTGACGCGCACGTTCTCGCCCACTTCGAAGTGGATGGAGGGCTTGGGCCGCTCGATCCCTTCCTGCACCTGGTTCATGATGCGCAAGGCTTCCGCCTCGCTGATGGGCTGCGGCTTGCCGCCACCACCCAGGAAACCCGTCACCTTCGGCGCGTTCTTCACCAGGTGCCAGCTCTCGTCCGTCAGTTCCATCTTCACCAGCACATAGCCGGGAAAGAACTTCCGTTCGGAGTTCACCTTGGCGCCGCGGCGCACCTCCACGACCTCTTCGGTCGGGACCAGGATTTCCTCGAACTGATCTTCCAGACCCTTCTGGGCGGCCTTCTCACGAATCGACTGAGAGACCTTCTTTTCGAATCCGGAATAAACGTGAACAACGTACCAACGCGCGGCCATGACCTTAGCCTCCGATACCGAAAACGAGGCGGACAGCGAACGCGATGATCTGATCGACCGCCAGGAAGAACAGAGACGCGACGATGACCATGAGGAACACCATCCAGGTGGAGATGACCGTTTCCTTGCGGGTCGGCCACGTCACCTTGGCGATCTCACGGCGCACTTCGCGCGCAAACTGGGCAGGACTGGTCTTCGCCATAAGGGCTACGCCACCACGTTCAGAGCTACTCGTCATACTGTTTCGGCATCGCTGCCGTTACCCGGCCCGCTTGGCCGTCCGGACACGCTGTTCAGCGGGGCGACGTGGCAGGAGTGGAGGGGATCGAACCCCCAACCCCCGGTTTTGGAGACCGGTGCTCTACCAATTGAGCTACACTCCTACGTCACCGGCCGCAGTTTCCCGCGTCTCGGAGGGCCGGTTTATTCACCATTCGGAACCGCTTGTCCAGATAAAACAGCATGCCCCTCGTATGCGGGGCAGATCTGCGTCTGTGCATGCGGCCGGTGGGCCGGCAACACCTTTTCCCAGCAGTCCCAGGGACCCGGAAAGAACGGTGTTTTCAGGGGTTTGACCGTCGGCGCCCAGGAAATCCCGGACAACGCCGGAGGGCCTCCGACGGCCCTCCCCCTACTTAAAGGCAAGGGGCGCCGCCGGCGGGCCGGGGCACCCCTCACCAAAATCACGTGGATGCGGGACGGCCTTCAAGGAAGGCCGTCCCGCACCCCAAACGTTCCTTAGGCGATGATCTTCGCGACCACGCCGGCGCCGACGGTGCGGCCGCCCTCGCGGATGGCGAAGCGCAGGCCTTCGTCCATGGCGATCGGGGCGATCAGCTCCACGGTCACCTGCACGTTGTCGCCCGGCATCACCATCTC
>NZ_VITN01000042.1 GCF_007828045.1 Nitrospirillum amazonense
GCCCCTGTGGCGGAGATGAAATTACCGGTGAAACCGGACCAGATCCCCCAACTAGCCCCTCGGTTTGGGCGCTACCTGCGCCAGGACCGCGCCGCCTGGCCCGAAATCATCGATGCTGCCGGCTGGCTCCGGGGTGAGCTGGGCGTATCAGAGAGCCTCTGGGCGCACGCCTGCCACGTTATGGGCCGGGAGAGGGCCGCGATCGCTCTCGCCATCGTCTCCGCGAAGCCAGAGGCTGATTTCAGCCGGGGGCCAGGGGCTTACTTCGCCGGCATGGTGAGGAAGCACGAAGCCGGCCATCTCAACCTCGCCGGCAGCCTGTGGGCGCTCAGAGAGGCCACCTGGGGCACAGGGCGCCCGAATTTCGTGCGGGTGTGAGGAGCCCCCCAAGCCCTGAGATGGTTGGCAGTGGACCGAAAGTTGAACGCGGCCAAGCCGCGTCTGTCTCGGGCATGCTGCCTTGCGGCATGCCCTGCTACGATCCCTGCGCCGCAAGCGGCTTGTGATCTTCGTGCCGCCTACGGCGTCACCGCGCCTTTGGCGCGTTTGCATGCGGGGTGGAGTGCTGGACGAAGCACATTGCCAATAAGACGGCAATTTCATATTGCTGGCAATTAGGCAATTTAACTTGCCGGCAACTGCGTTGTCGGTGAAAGCCGTATTCTATGTTATACACCATTAAGGTGTTCCTTGACTTTACACCATAAAGGTGTCATATAGTAGCATGACGGATAAGCGGAAACCCACTTACGACCTAGAGGCGTTCAAAGCTGCTTTTGCCAGCGTGGACAAATTGAACGTCACTGGCACAGCGCTGCGGACTGCGGCGGGCCTTGGTTTCGGGCGAACGGAAATCGTTGCCACGATCCAGACCATGCAGCGCCAGCAGTTCTACAAATCGATGACCGCTCATGCCGATCATCGTGTCTGGCAGGACGTTTACCACGTTCCGTCAGATGCCGGCGTTCTGTACGTGAAATTCACGGCAGATGCTGTCACCGAGTTTTTGTTGCTGTCGTTTAAGGAGAAAGACAATGACTAATCCTGTCTGTCCCGAAACGGGAGCCCCCATGCACAGGGATGTACGACCCCTGACCCTTGCCTATAAGGGGCAGACCATCACCATTGATATGCCTGGCTGGTATTGCGATGAGTCTGACCAGTCCATTCATACCGGCGAGGACATGAAGGTGTCTGACCGGGCTCTAAACCGTCTCAAGGCGCGTAGCGAAGGCTTGCTTGAGCCCGAGGAAATCCGTCGCATACGCAAGAAGATCGGTATGAACCAAACGGCAGCAGGCGAAGTGATCGGCGGCGGCCCCCGTGCCTTCCAAAAATACGAGGCTGGTGACCTCTTGCCGAGCAGGGCTATCAGCAGTGCCCTCGTGTTGCTCGACCGTGATCCCCACGCGCTCAGGGTGCTCGAAACCCGCTATCGCAACATCCCAGCTGCGGCCCATGAGGCGCCCAGGCCGTAAGCGGCTATTTCTAATTGCCAGCAATAAGGCAATTCGAGATGTTGGCAATTGATCCTGCGGCGCAGGCGTACTACATTGCCGGCAATGCGAGAAAGCGGCAATAAGGATTGCCGTATTGCCGGCAATGGGGGACTCTATGCGTACTGTCGCCATTATCAGCCAAAAGGGGGGGACCGGAAAAACCACCCTGACCCTGCACCTGGCCGTTGCGGCTGACCGTGAAGGGCAGTCTGTGGCGGTCATTGATCTTGATCCCCAGGCCAGTTCTGCGGGCTGGAAAGACAGCCGACCAGGGGAGGCGCCTTACGTCATCGCCCTTCCGCATTCTCGTTTACAGCAGGCACTACAGGCCGCGCAGGATGGGGGGGCGGATTTGGCCTTGATTGACACAGCACCCCATTCCGAAGGGGCTGCGCTTGCCGCTGCAAAGGCTGCTGACGTCGTTCTGATCCCGTGCCGGCCTGGTATCCTCGACCTGCGTGCAATCGGTACAACAGCCGAGCTGGTGAAGCTCGCCGGCAAGCCGGCCTATGTGGTCTTGAACACCATGCCGGCGAGGGCATCTCAAGTGCTGGCGGATGCGCGTGCTGCCGTTGCAGTCCATGGCCTGGACGTTGCCCCTGTATCCATCCAGCAACGTGCCGCCTTTGCCCATGCCCTGACCTTGGGGCAAACCGCCCAGGAATATGAACCTGAGGGGAAGGCGGCCGATGAAGCAGCTCAGCTCTATCGTTGGCTACGGTCAGTCCTGCCCGCGAGTGCGTGAATGTCTGCCAACTTGCCAGCAATGAGGCAATATGGCAAATTGGCAGTATGGCAAAGCGGCAATTAGGGGGTTCAACATGACCAAGCGTCCAAGTCTGGCAGACAGCATGCGGAAGCTGGAACAGCCAGCACCGCCACCACCCGCCCTTGTGGTGGTTGACGCTGCCGAGGAAGCGAAGCGCGGTTACTACGCAGCGACCCGGGTTGGCCTGAAAAAGGTGACGACGGGCCTTGATCCCGAGGAACACCGTCAATTCAAAATGCTGGTGGCCGAACGGACCTCTACGCTGGAAGGGTTGCTGCGCGAGGCGATTAGCGACCTGTTCGTGAAGTATGGGAAGCCGCCCCTAGCGAAGGGGTAATGGGGGACGTTGGTGATGTGGTTGTGCTCCTGGTGGCTCGCCTTGCGCGATTTGCGCCGTGCTCGCCAGATCGTGGTGAGCGATCCCGGGATCATGGGCGGTCATCCAGTTTTTCGGGGAACCCGGGTTCAGGTGCACATGATTGCAGAGCTGAAAGCTCAGGGGGAGAGCGAAGAGGACTTGCTTGCATGCTATCCCAGCATCACCTCCGAAATGATCCGCCTGGCGACGATCTATGCCGGTGCGTACCCTCTGCGCGGCCTGTAGGGCCTGCTGTAGGCGAGAGTGAGGAAGGGCAATGACGTGTCAGCGTCGTGGTTTTTCGCCCACGAAAGAAAAGGGCCGGTGCGGTAAAGCACCAGCCCCATATCCTTGACGGCCATCGCCGTCCCCGGCTGTACCGCGCTCTGAATCTACCCCTGCCCATATCCTTGGTCAAATATCCCGGAGGGGGTTACAGGGGGAGGCAGAGCCTCACCCTCCCATCATGCCGCTTCACCGGCGCCGGCAGGAGCTGAGGGCAGCAAATCAGCTATAGCTTTCCGATCAATCGCCCGCGTCACGGCCTGGTCGAGGACTGCCCAGAGCTGGGCAGCGAACGCGGGGTCGCGCTTTGCGTGGGCGAGGACAGCACCCCCGACGACGATCTTGCGATTGTTGTCCCGCTTACGGGCGCGGACCTTTGCGGCCGCATCCCGATCCCGCTTGCGGTTGCTCAGTTGCTCGTAGCGCTTAGCGGCGTCGGCGATCTGCTCATCAAGGGATTTAGGTGGCATCGTCGGGCCTCCTGCGGCTGGTGCATAGCGCCGTGTGGAAACAGCGGAAAAGAATTGTTGCGGTGCGAGACACCGAGTCTAATCATCAGATGATTCGAAGCAAGACAAAGAGAAAATCACGAAGTGCGCGGTTATACGTTGCTACGCAACATCCGCGATCGGGGGTTCTGCCCCCCGATACCGACAGCAGGGACCACCCTGTGGTCCATGGGGGCCAGCTCGCCCCCAAACCCAAGCGCAGGGTTACGCACCCTGCACGGCGTTTCTCTGGTAGGGACTGATGGCAACCTATCGGCTTGAGGCAAAGATCATCGGCCGTAGTCATGGCCGCAGCGCGACGGCAGCCGCCGCCTATCGCGCAGCCGTGCGCATCGATGATGAGCGCACCGGCCAGAGCTTTGACTACACCCGTAAGCAGGGCGTGCTTCATTCGGAGATCATGGCACCTGCCGGCACGCCGGCATGGATGTACGACCGTGTGCAGCTTTGGAACGCGGTCGAGAAGGTGGAGAAGCGCAAGGACAGCCAGCTTGCCCGCGACATCCTGATGTCGCTTCCCCATGAGCTGACCCATGAACAGCGCGTTGACCTGGTGCGGGAGTTCGTGGCGACGGAATTTGTGGCCCAAGGGATGATCGCTGACGTGGCCATCCACGCGCCGGATCGGCAGGGCGATGATCGCAACCACCACTGCCATATCCTCCTGACCATGCGTGAGCTGACAGGGGAGGGGTTTGGCAAGAAGGTGAGGGCGTGGAACGACACCGAGCAGCTTGAGCAGTGGCGGGCAGATTGGGCGGAGGTGGTGAACCGCCATCTTGAGCGCCATGGCCATCACGCCCGGGTCGATCATCGCAGCCTGGCCGATCAGGGCATCGACCGCGAGCCGGAACCCAAGCAAGGCCCTGTGGCCACCGAAATGGAACGCCAGGGCAGGGAGTCTCACGCCGGCAATGATCGCCGTGCCGTCCAGGCCCGCAACGCCGAGCGGGCCGAGCTGGACGCCGAACTGATGGTGTTGTCGGCCGAGATCATCGACCTTGAACAGCAACGGGCAGACCGCGCCAGACAAGAGCCTATGCCCGTGCCGGCGCAAGGCGCGGCCGGTGAGGAGAAATGGGAAGCCCGGGGCCCGCGAACGGCTCTGGGCCCTACACAGGGCGGTATGGTGGCCCAGCAGATGGATGCCCTCGACCGTTTCAGGGAGAACTCCGAGGCGTTGGAAAAGCAGCGTAGGGAACGGCTGCAAAGAATTAATGAGGCAATAGAAAAACAGGGTCAGCGTGACCAACAGGTGGTGGCTGACAGAGGGCGGGACCCTTCGGAAGATCGGTCGCGATAATCCCGCCGGAACGAGGGTGCATTTCGGCGAGGGGTACCAGACATCCAGGCGAAGACACGGCCTTACTGTCTTGCTTGATGCTTTCCGCCAGGCCGCCACCTCATTGCTGGGGCGGGTGCCTTGCCCGGCACCACGTCGCCGCTCGAAGGGCGGGGATGGGGTGTTGGCATCAACATGCAGAATTGTCAGACGCTATGTTGGTCTATGCCATGACCCATTAAGAAACCTGATGGCGTGGGCGGATCAGATGAATAGGAACAGGAGACACACAAAAAAAGAAAGAGCAGGTGGAAATGATGAACACCATTCGACAAGAAAGATTGTTAGCGAATACATCAGATTATGCCGACAGCCATTGCAGGATTTGTGCGGCTGGATGGACGCGAGCAGCAAAAGACGGCAAGACAGTTATCGTGTGTCTGCTAGATCGGGAGCCCGTCTGGCAGGACATGACCAGCTGCGACCGTTTCGAGCGGAAAGAAGAGGAGGTGAGAGACAGAAGCCCTTAAGGTTCGGCTAGAAATAAAAAACAATACATGCTATAAATAGCTATGGAAAATGAAGAATTATTAAAAATAAGAAATGAGATTTCTGAGTTAAGATCCCAGCTTTCTGACATGAAAGCTGAATATGACAGTAATTTTGATAGCGTGAACAATTTAATAAAAGAAGTTTATACAAACGCATATCAATACATAGCTGATATATATGACTTGCTCATGCCGCTCGTTCACAAAATATTTCCTCAATACGCCGCCAGCAAGAAGCAAATTGATGCCATTATAAAACGACCCCCTACGCCCAACGGGAATAAGAAAAACTCGTAGCCAACACCACCTTTATGCGTAACGATATGCCCTGGAAAAGCCGATCCAGGGGAATTGCTGTGGCTCGCAAGGACTATGATCCGCTTCGTCAGGCTCATCAGCAGGCGCTTGAGACCCTCAACAACCTTATAGAACGGTCTCAGGCGCCGCAGAGGGCGGAAGAGCCAGATCGCGGCCCGGAAAGGCCGGTTGGCCACCCATCACAATCGAAATCTCCGGGTTGGAATGCAGCAGGAGCCAGCATGCCCGAGCAAAACGCGGCTGCGAATAAATTTAATAAGGTCGCGCAAGAGCACCAGGCTGCCCTCCATACGCTGCATCAACGCATTGAGCGTAGCAACGCCGGCCAGGTTCAGGCCCCAGAGAACACGCCTGATCTTAGTCCGAAGCGGGACGACGACATCAAGCGCTAGCCGCGCCAGCCCTTTCAGGAAAATGCCGTGGTTGACCTGTCGAAGTTTCCGCGCGGTGTGCCTGGCCGCGATCTCCGCAACAACATCGCCCCCTTTGCTGTCTGGGCTGATCCCTACTTCATCAGCACGCATCCCCACTGGGCTTACGAGCCGGGGAAAGTGTTCCTTGGTGCCCTGGAGGATCGCTTGCTCGGTGTCAGCGACGATCGGCACATGATGACGATCGCCGGCTCCCGGGCCGGCAAGGGCGTCTCGACCATCATCCCCAATTTGCTCGAATACCCCGGCTCAATTCTGGCCATCGATCCGAAGGGCGAGAATGCCCGCCTGACAAAAAATAGACGGGCTAGGGGCTCGCCGGCCGTGGCTGAAGGGCTGGGGCAGGATGTCTATGTGCTCGACCCCTTTGGCGTCTCAGGCCATCCCAGCAGCGGCTTTAACCCGCTCAGCATGATCGATGTGGAGGCCGAAACGGCAGTTGATGATGCCGCCTTGATCGCTGAGGCCCTGGTGATCCAGGAAGAAGGCCCTGGCCGACATTTCTCGGCCGCTGCGCGCAATTTCCTGCGTGGCCTCATTCTTCAGGTATGCAGTGACGAGCCGCCAGCGACCCGCAACCTGCCTCGCGTCCGCCAGCTTCTCACCCTTGATGACAAGAGCTTCAAGGTGCTGCTGGAGGTGATGCAGACGAACTCTGGGTGTCATGGGGTTATCCGCCGAGCCGCCAACAGCCTGGCCGCCAAGTCCGAGAATGAACGAACGGGCGTGATCTCCACCGCGATTGAGCAGACCGACTTTCTCGACAGCCCCCCTTTGGGGCGTTGCCTGGCCCACTCAGATTTCAGCCTCACTGATCTGAAGCGGAAGCCGACAACGGTCTACCTTTGCCTGCCGGCGGGGCGTATGGCCACGCATAGTCGTTGGCTTCGCATCATCATCAACCTGGCGGTTGAAGCGATGGAGCGCGAGCCTGCAAAGCCGCAACACCCTGTCCTGTTCCTCATGGATGAGTTCGCGGTACTGGACCACCTGTCCAGCATCGAGAAGGCGGCCGGACAGATCGCCGGCTTTGGGGTCAGGCTATGGCCGATCCTTCAGGATCTCAGCCAGCTCAAATCCATCTACAAAGACCGCTGGGAAACCTTCATGGGCAATGCCGGCTTGCTACAGTTCTTCGGTAACAACGATCTCACGACCCTGCAATATCTGGCCCAGAGGCTCGGCAAAAGCACCATCCTGCAAGTGTCGCAGGGCGAGATATCGACCAGCCAGAGTGCTGGCGGATTCACGGGGGAGTCGACGCAGTTGCATACGGCCGAGTTGATGACGGCTGATGAGGTCGCGCGGTTTTTCTCCCGCCAAAGCAACGCCCAGCTTCTGCTATGGCCAGGTGCCGACCCGATCGCCATTGATCGGGTGCGGTACTACAGCAGCAGCTTCTTTGCCGGCAAGTTTGACAGCGTTTAGAAGTCTGTCGGCCTGGCCGCGCGGAGAGCTTCAGGAGAGGCGCGGGTTTCATCGCCGGCCAAAGGAGCCGCGCGCAGGTGTGTGTTCAGGCTGCTGGCAACTTCGTTTGCCTGTCTTTCACCCCAAGCGCCTCCGAATTCAAAACTCTGGCTTCCGTAGCTATAGCCCAAGACCGCCACATTACTATCGAGATGATTGCCTTTGTAGGTGCTGCTTACGTGGAATGATCCGAAATCACCGCGGCGCATTTTCTTACCATCAATGATGACTGCGTCGCGTGTTACTTCAATCACGGTGCCTTTTCCGCCCTTTTGTGCCAGCCTGAAGGCGCCTATACCAGCTAGCGCGACAAGAGCTGTAGCCGCTTGCCCGCCGCTCTTGGCGGTGCTTGTGGCGTGCAATACCTTATGAAATCCAAGAGGCGGGGCGTTAAACGACACGATGAAGCCTTCGGGTGTATGCTGGAATTTGCAGTACGGCACCTCGTAGCTGGCCTCGACAAAGCCAGAGTCCTTGTCAGGCTTAGCCTTATGGATTCCTTGGTGGTCGGGCGCGTTGCGCATTTTGTAGAGGATAACGTAAACGAGCAGGATGATGGCCGTGGGCCAGATCGCGCGGTTGATGTCGAGTATCAACGAAAGCACGATCAAGACACCGGCCGCGACCAAGCCCCACTGCAACGGTGATTTTGGGAACCACATACCTCACCCCCCCGATAAGGTTTTCAACCCGGGGTAAGTGTCCCTGCGCCGGAGTGGTCTGTCATCCTAAACTTCGCGGGGGCCTTCAAATCCCGACGCGCTCGACCTCATCAAGCGTCACCTCTTCATGCCGGCGGTCATAGAGCTGGGTGGTGCGGGTGCTGGCATGGTTGGCCATGGCAGCAGCGTTTTCCAGCGTGCCGCCATTCTTCAGGTAGGCGGTGATGCCGGTCGCCCGGAATGAGTGGTTGCCGATCCTGGTCATGATGCCTGCGGCCGTGCGGCGCCGCTCGATCATGGCCCAAGCGTTCGCCTGGGGCAGGGGTGTGCGGGTGAGCTGGCCAGTGCCACGGCCGATGGTGCGGAACAACGGCCCCTTGGGATCGTCGCGCAGGCCGCAGCCGTCGAGATATTCGACCAGGTAAGTTTCCAGATTGTGATGACAGGGCATGGCGTGGGCCTTGCCCCCTTTCTCAGCCAGGCCGACCCAGAGCCGGCGGTTCTGCACATAGACATCTTCCACTCGCATGCCCGTCGCGGCGCCGACACGGGCAAAGCTGTATGTCATCAGCCCGATCAGCGCCCGGTCACGTAGGCCGGCCGGTGTGGTCACGTCGATGCTGCCGAGAAGCTGGCGGGCTTCAGCCGGATCAAGTACGGGCGTCTTGCCGGTTCTGGCACTGTGAGCCGGCCCGCGCACTGACGCCGCCGGGTTGACCGGCATGACCTGGCCGACAACCAGCCAGTCGAACAGGTGACGCAGCGCAGCCAGGCCCTGCTTGATGGTCGGCGCCGACACTTCGCGGGTGCGGGCCTCAATCCAGGTCGCGACGTGCAGGGGCTGGACGGCCGTGATCGACGGTACGCCGGCATCCTCGCACCAGGCCAGAAACTCACCCACGGTCCGGCTGTAGGCGCGGCGGGTGTGGGGGTTGCGGATTTGCGCGGCGAAGAATTCCAGGAAGCGGATGCCGGCCTGGTCGCCGGCAGCGGCGACGAGCTGGGGAAGGGTGGGCGAAGGGAGGATGGCAGGTAGAGTCATGCACGCTCCCGCCACCAGGGCCTGGGCTTGAACATGGCCGTCTGAATTGTCGACGGGTTGCTGATCGGTGTCGTCCATGGCTGGCCGCAGTTGGTCGATCATTCTCAGTTCACCCGGCGTCTGATGCCATAAAGGCCGCGCTTGCCGGTATGGTGGAGGACGCTGAAGGCATCATCATCGGTGCCGAGTTCGGTATCGACATACAGCTCAAAGAACACGCCCGCTGTCGGATATTCTTCAAGCTCCCGAATGCGCCGCGCTGCGGCTGTCACCGTGTCGAAGCGGCCAATTTCAACCCATTCTCTCGCCGCGTTGGTCGTGCTTAATTGCCACATTCAGCCCCCTGGAAGAATTTTTATTGGGAATGTAACGCTGATCGTATTCGGTCCATGGCGGGTAAAAGTAGCGGAGTCGCTATCAAAGCGGCATTTCGGGTAGATAGAGCCACCATGCTCAAATTGGAATTCCCTAAATCTGCCCTGCATATTGTTGAAGAAGCCTTCCAGCAGTTGATAGTCGTTCTTATCTACGCCAACGCATTCAACCTCAAATAAACCAGCACCAGTCATTCGGACGGTGGTTTTTCCCGACTTGGGGAAGGGAAAGATGTTTTGGCTCATAGTGCCCTCCTATATATGATAAAGGACATTATCATATATAGAGAGGCCCCTCAAGACAGGCCCCGGCCAAGCCAGTGAGGTGGGCAGTTAACAAACATCGCCTGCAGCTACAACATAAGCCACAGCACGATTTCTCGGCTGAAACCCTTTATGTAGTCGTTCAATGATCGTCGCCCGGTTGGCAACGATTGTTGTCATTGTGTCTCCAGATGGTGCTTCCTACTTGGAAGGTGGCATTTTTTGCGTCCACCAGCGGGTCCGGAAAGCCATTGAAAGAGGGAAGTGGGACCTGTTGACGAATAAAGCAGTCTTCCGGCGCAATTGGCCAATATACCGTTTCGCTGAAAAGGGCGCCCTGCGGACCCGAAACCGTAACAATCAATGGTAGACCCGGAGGGACATTACCAGGGTTATCCGAATGCCAATTGTACGTATTGACAGAATGAAACAAGAATACGCAAGAACGGCGGCCATTTGCCAATTTTTTGAATGTTAATTCAGGATCTTGAACGCGAGTAAACCAGCAAACATATCCAACATTTGGATTATTTATTATTAAATCTACTTTACCCCAACGAAAGTTGGCGATTAAATCGCCCTTTTCCTCACTGAAAACAACACTTGTTTGTGCTGGTTCGGTAAATAGTCCACCATTATTTGTATATATCGTTCCCTCTAGTGGGCCTGTGCGCGATACATCACCAGTCATAGTCATTTCCCTCCTCTAGCTTGGTTCTAAGTGTGCAATATCCGGAAGCCGGATAAGCCAACTCACAGGGATTGACGGAAGTGCAATCCTAGCCTGTTTCTGCAACCAAGTCGCGCCATTTCAGGGCGGACTTCTAGTTGGGGTGCCGACATAAAATGGGCAGGATTATCTTCTGGGCTAACGGCACCTGACTACATCAGTAGTCGAGCGGTATGCATCTCCTGGAATAACGGTTCGATCATGTATAATCATGACAGATCCAACAACCGGGAGTCCGTATGTCATCTACGCCGGCCGAGCTTGCGGCCACTTTGCGACTGGCTTATTCCGCCTATGATGTGAGCCGTGATGCCCACACCAACCGGCCAAATTACCCGGCCGAGCATTTCGGCCTTTACCGGGCCTATGTGGACGCCGCAGCCGCCCTTGATGAAGCGATGCTGGCGACCTCCCGTGACATGGCGGCGGCCCAGCTGGTGATTGATGCTGGGGGCTGTCTTGCGAAGGACATTCTCGACTACCTGCCCGCTTCACATCCCCACGTCATAGTCCGCGACCTGATCCGTGCTCACGATGCCAAGGAAGCGGCGGGTCAGGCCGCCACTTATGCCGCATGGGCCACCTCCTTCGAGCACTTTCCCGGTACCTTCGAGGAGTTCCAAGAGGCCCAATGCGATGACCGTAGCAGCGCCGAGGAAGCTTACCATGCTGCCTTGTCGGTTGCCGCTGGTATCCCTGCCGTGGTTGCCATCATCACAGCCGAAGGCGGCCAGGTGGCCAGCGATCTACGCGAAACTGCAAGGCAGACCATCAGGGGGCGTTATCAGGCCGCACGACATCAAGTGGCCAGAAAAAATCCATGGCCTGGCCCAGCAGGAGCATCAGAAGGGCCGCAGCGCCGGCCGCATAGCCGGATTCTGTCACCCCCCAGGTACAGATGGCAGCCAAAGGGATGAGGGCGACCGACGCATAGGTGAAGGCGAAGCGGATGAATTGCGCCTTGCCGTAGACCCAGGATCCACAGTTTGAGCACTGAACCGGCCGGTCCTTGTGGATTGAGGCTGACCCCCAGGTGGGTATCGTCTTTGCCAAGCAGTGTGGGCACCGTCGCGGCGGAAGAAGAGCCATCAGTTGTTCCCTGCCCCCTGGGCCAGGCGCATAACATCCTTCAGCATCTGCACCATGGGCGCGATTTCCGGACCTTCCTTGTTTTCCATGTCTTGCAGTTCCCGCTTAATCCGATCCGCCGGCAGGCAAATGCCCTCATACCGGCCCGACAGGATGGCATAGGCAATAGCGTCGAATGCGATGTTGCCCCGCTCCATCGCCAGAATGCCGGAGCCGTACCCGGCCAGCACGAACATAGGAACCACCCCAAGCGGCCAAGCCTTGCCGAGCCGGCCGAGCTTCAGCGCCCAGCCCGTAAACGTCCCACCGCCAAACCGCCCCGCAAGATACGGGGCATCCTTCGGAAGGGCGTTCTTGGTCAGCCACCATAGCAGGCGCATCGTCCGATCGGTGTCTTGAAGGCCCAGCCAGAGGATTCCGGAAAGCTGATGGCCACGGATGGAAGCGTGGCGCTTCTGCACTTCACCCCACAGCCCTTTTTCCATGGTGATCTGGAGCAGGACAGCGGCAAGCCCCTGAGGATAGGAGGCGAAGCCCTTGCCGAATTGTTCGACCACGCCGGCCGAATGGCAGGCTGCAACGGGTAGATTAGGGTCGCCGTTCATGGCGGCCGTTTGTCGGAACAGGCTCGGATGATCGCGCCAATCCTGCCCTTCTGGCTGGTTGAACAGTGCGACCACATCGTCATCCGCTGTACGGCCGAGGTCGGGAAACGGACTGAAGAATGGGTTGCTGGGAAAGCCGGTGACCGCCATGGCCTTGTCTCGGTTCACGGTGGCACGGCAGGCGCGCAGTGCCGGTACGAGATACAATTATGCCGCCGGAGAGGGGAAACTACGGGGCTGACGGCGTATCACCTGAGAGCAGGCTGTCATGGTCAGCCATGCCAGCGACCCTTGGCCCCATCGCGGTAAATAGCTCCGCGACTGGAGCGTAAAGCAGTGATGTCACCACGGAAATATCTCGTTATTTCCCTGGTTTAAGGTCATTCAGGCCAATGAATCCAATTCTATCGATAGAAATTCTCTCATTATCCCGATGCATACGAACAATGAATACCGCACTTGGGTTGTCAATTGGGGAAAAATGAACGGTGCTCTTATCCCCACTCTTTGTTAAGAATGATATACTGTATAATTGCGGCTCGACCTTATGGAGTTCGTTGATTATTTTATCAAATTCTGAGTGATCTTCTATCGATATTAATGGATCGTTATATAATAATAAAGCATCCCCTCGATTAAATGAATTAAATATAGTATTTATTGCGTGTTGTTCATCTCCTCGAAGAGGTCCACTAGCTATTGAAAAGACATATCTTCCCAATAGCCAATCCCTATTTTCTATTTTTGATAATTCCTTCGCCAAAGACATAAAGTCTTTATGCGATGTCGCCTTAACGAGAAGAGAAAATCTACTTCTTACTCTATCTTTAATATCAATCTTGACAAGATGAGACAGATCATCACCGGTATAATTCTCCTTTATGCCGCTATATTTCGCCAGTGAATCGCCACCGCCTGCATATACGTCTGTTACGGAGAACTCATTCCTGTCAGTGTCCTTCTTGTATGAATATAATAGGAATATATCACTGAAAGGATTATATAGCGCCGCCATATTATTCGTTAGAACGATCGGGATAGCGCCAACCATAAAAAATCGTCCGGCGGCTCTACCCGCAATTTCTTGTTCTCTATTCTCAAGATGCTCCTTGCCATAAATCTGATCCCATAGGGCATTTGTTGAGGAGAATGTATCATCCGCTACTATCTTCTTCCGATAATCCAATAATGACATGCCGACTTGTATCGTACTTTCTGTAAAGTATCTTCCATTTCCCTCCACATTGCTCTGAGCAAAAGCAGAATGGAACAGCATGTTGCAGACAATCAATACCATTGTTGATATTAATCTTGTATTTATACTCATGACCTCTGCCCCTTATATCGATAATTTGGATGATCGTTTCTCCAATTAATTGAATCTTCCACAAAACATCCGAATCCTAGACCTAACTTGTCACCCACATATACACCGGCACTAAATGTAGCGAAACTCCCAAGGCATCCGACACCAGTAGTGCATTCTGCGATAGCGGCAGCGGCGAAAGGAGATGCAACAAATATTGATGCGATATCCCCTAATGTCTTGCCGGCGGCTTCTGCGTAATCACCGTCAGTGATATTATCAATTATATCAATTTTTCTTTTTATATCGTATATTTTTCCAGTACTCTTCAATAGAGGCTGTCCATACGTCTCACCCATATCACCCAATGTTCCGGATGTATCTGTGAGTTGGTCGAGTATGCCGGAGTTACCTTCATAAGTCATTGGATTTGCGCATTGTAATATTCTGTCTATTTTCCCTATATAGTATTTGACATCAATAGCGTATTTTTCAATAAGACTTATGTTGCAGTTCGCCATGGCGTCAAGATTTTGTTCGTCCATTCTGCTGATGGTGGAGACATAATCATTAATCTTTGAGCGGTCTTTGGGAGAAATTGTATATGGCTTGGCGCACATAACTTTATCTATATAGCCAGACCAATAATTAACGCCTTCATTAAGAAATGAATTTCCAATCGCGATATCTGAATCAGGCACATTACGGTAGCAGATTGCATGATATCGATAACTAATCATATTGAACCCGTTGCAGGACCGGGGGATGGCCTGAGGAATCTCCTGAGATGTTGAGTAGTTAGGAAATATTGCCCCGATAACGGCCACGGAGGACGCAAGAAGCCGCCCCCAAGATATGGTTGGCATCTCGCGCCTCCTGATCGCTATTCCGCTGAGTGGCTATGGGTGGGCCGTGTGGGTGCTGTTTTTCCTCACTTCATCGACCTGCCTCTTGAGATCTCCGATCTCCTGCGGGTCGAGGTGATCCCAGACCTTCTGCATGGCCGTGGCATAGAACGTGTTGAGCAGCAGGATAAGCGAGTTGTCCTGAATCTGGGTGTCGTTGGTCTGGGGCGGCACGCTGAAGAGCGAACCAAAGTCAACCGGCTTTGCCGGCAGCACCTTGGTGAAAGGCTCCAGGGTGAGCCGCTTCAGCCAAATCTTTTCCCGCGTGACCGGCTCGATCATCTCGAGTGTCACCGTTCCGCTGACCGTCGCCGTCTGCCCGCTGCCATAGCCTTGGCGGACGACGTTGGCGTTGACCTCGAACGTCGGCCGGAGAATGAGGACGGCGCGCTGCTTCTCCGAATAGGTCATCTCATCCAGCGTCGGATAAGTGCCGGCGGTCGGGAACCCCTTCGCGACAAGGATTTTCTCCATGTCCTTCTGGGCAGAGCTGAGCAGTTGGTCCACGTACATCCGCGGCCGCGTCACGGTGCTCTGGTTGGGTAGGCCAGGCTGCAAGGTAATCTGTTCGACCCACAGATTCCCTAACGGCTCCGCCTTCAGGATGCCGATCGACATGTTGGTCTTGATCGGCGCCGTGCTCGGCGGCGTGAACACAAAGTTGGGCACGGCCGCCGCAGTTTGTGGCCCCTGCTGAGCTGGTACGCATCCCGCCAAAAGGGAGGCGGTGACCAAAAATACAAATATCCCCCGTAGTTTCATGCTCATTCCCCCAAGAGACAGGAAGTGAGGTCTGCATCTGTTTTCAGACGCATCCCGTCACGGCTTCACGAGCCGCAAATAGGGTTTGGGATCGCCTGGTGAGCCGGCGGCGGCATTGGCAAAAAACGCCGTGATGGCGTCGATATACCGGCTGTCGGCAACAGCAAGGACCGGCTTTTCAAAGTAAGGCGCACCGACCATGAGGCTGGCCATTTCGCTGCTGGCCATCCGGATATAGTTACCATCGCCCAAAGGGGCAGCGAGCTGAAGATTAAGGCCATTTTGTGAATGACCCATACCAATGACGACGCAGTTTACGATGATATGGATCATCAGGCTGTCATTCTTCTCGTAACAGCTGATGTAGAGTACTGATGCTCCAAAACATATGATACTTGGATCGATGCAGTATTTTTTAATGGAATCGATATTTTCAGCAGAAAATATCTGCTGTTTTTGAAAAATAACTCCAATCATGATGTTATGATTTTCCGTAGGAAACACCATTACACAGTAGAGTGACGCATTTGTCAGCGATACCAAAAGGCTTTTGCCAATTTTTTTTGATATGTCGTCTTACCACGGTGCGCTCCTGCGACCATTGACTGACTAAAGTCTGAACTAGACTTTGCCATTCCTACCGCAAAAGCCAATTGAGACCAATCCCCCAACTTTTAGGGGATGGCCGCATAAGAGAGGGGCTGTCTGTCCGAGCTGGCGGCGCTAAAGCCTTATAAGTCCTTGCGAAAGGGCTATCGACGCCGCATGCACCTTATTCTTGGCGCCCAGCTTCTTTTTGGAGTAACCGAGATACTCGTTGGTGGTGCTCTCTGAAATTTTCAGGCGGCCGGCAATCTGCGCGGCGGAATCCCCTAAAGCCGTCAAGGTTAGAACCTCCGTCTCCCGTGGGGAAAGGACGAGCGACGGCGTTCGACGCCCGACGCCAAGCTTGAGGATTCGCTGATGCGCATGGGTCCCGATCAGCAGCAGCTCGTGCCGGCGGCTCCGAAAGAGGCGGTTGAAATCATCCCCAGATAGAGAGCCGCTGACAGCGAGCACGCTCTTGACCGGACCAGGCCCATGGAGGGGCACAACCGCGCCAGATTTGAGGCCGGCATCGGCACACTCATCAAGGACCATCCGCTGCCGGTCAGTCAGGTGCCGGTAGTTCTTTGACGCACTCCACCCGACAGGCAGCACCGAGGCCATGGCCTGGTTCATGGCGATATCGTCGCGGGTGTAGCGCTCCCGGACGTAATGCTCGACCCAGGCTTTGGGGTAGTTGCAGCAGACCAGCTCGCTGCCCCAGCCATCGGGCATCACCAGCATGTCGTAGACGAACCACTCAAAGCCCATACGGGCGGTTTCCGCTGCAAGCACGTCGGAAACCTGGGGAATGGTCTTTGCGGATGCGAGCCGTTCGAGAGCCTGATCAAGCTGGTGCATGGGACATCGCCAGGAAAATCTCGCCAGGTCAGAACTATGACCGAGGTTATGGCTGATTGGTAGAGCAGGGCGTGCCTCTTCGGTCGGGTGCTAGGCGCAAGCGCCCCGAGCCGCCTGGGGGCGTCTCGGCCATACGGTAACGCCCCCTCACGCAGTTTATGTCCGCCTTGCCGGCGGCAGTAGGAACCCCAAGGCGCTGCCTTAAGGTTCCCGCAAGGACCTTCCGTCCAAAACGACAGACGCTGTTTCGCGTGCCGCGAAGACAGCGTTGCGTTTCGGATCCTCGCGAAGGCCCTTGCCCCCTCCTGATCCGGTCTCGCCGACGGGCAAGGGTGCAGCAGCTGCTGCACCCCTAACCCAAAGAAAGGCGCAAACCATGACCGAAACAAAGAAACCCCTGAGCCAGGCCGACTTGAGCCAGTTCACCGGCTCTGAGACCTGCTACCGGCACCCGATCAATCGAGCTGTGCTGTTCACCGAGGGGGCCAAGTACCTTGCCGATGCCGGCGGGGCCTACTGGCTTCTCGATGAGATCGCCCTTGCCCAGCGCTATGAGGCGGCCGTGGCGGCCGAGGAATTTCAGGTGTGGAAGCTGATGGTGAAGCCTGACCATTCCGCTGTGCTGGCCTGTGAGGATGGCAACGGCAACCAGGTCTTTTCAAAGCCGATTACGTTCACGGATTTTCCCCTTCCCGAGGGGATTCTGTGGTGTGTCAGCGGGACCATCCTTTTGCCGAGCGAGTATTGATGGTCGCCCTGTCGGCCGCGCCCATGTGCGCGGCCCCCATGGTGTCAATGAGTCGGGCGATTGAGTCGCCCAGCTCTCAATAGGCGTCAATATCCATGCTTGATTCGCATCGAGTCGTATGCGCCAGCGACTCCGGATTTAGTCGCTAAATATGGGGTTTCCGGCCCCTTCCTTGCATAGCGATTGATTCTGGGGCAGGTTGGCTGGTGCTTTGCCGTGGTGGCATGGCATGGGAACCAGCGAGGAATAACGGAACCCAGTACCTAGAAATGCGAAAGCCCGCCTTGAGGGGCGGGCCTTACATCCGGCAAAGCCGGGAAACTCGGTGACCTGAACACTCCCGAGATTACCCGCAGTGCCCCGAAAAGCAAGAGATTCTTGCCAGGGCGGAGCTTTGCCGAATTTTGGCCTCTTCCTCAACGGGTTAGCCAGAACCTGGAAAGGAGACGTGCGCCATGAATTCGCACGATGCCCAGACTTTTGCCCGATCACCCGAATCATTCCGGCCGACAGGGGCACGGCGCCTCAATCTGCATATGCGCGAAGCAATGGCCCGCGCCGATAGCTTTGAGGGGGTGCCGCGCGGCGATGCAAAGCCGCTGCGGTTCCTGGCCGCCTTCCAGGAGGCGGAGCCCTATCTGGGCTTGCCCGCGCATGCCTTCAAACTGGTGTCCTGGCTGGTGAAGCAGACCCAAAGTCAGGATTGGGAACAGGGCTCACGGCCGATCGCTTGGCCTTCAGCTCGCCGGCAGGCGGAATTCCTCAACCTCTCGCCGGCTCGCGTGAAAAGCCTCAACCGCGCCCTCTTTGAGGCCGGCATCTTCGTCATGCGCGACAACGAGCAGGGCAAGCGCTACGGCCGCCGTGGACCGGACGGCCGGATCATCGAGGCGTATGGCTTCGACCTTTCCCCCCTCGCCGTCCGTTTCGATGAATTCATCCGCCTGGCGGCGGAAGCCAAGGCTGAGCGCGAGCGTATGCGCAAGCTCAGGAGCCGGATCACCTTTGCGCGCCGCTCGATCCGCCAGGCTGGCGAAGAGATGGCCACCCTTGGCCTGGTCATGGAAGGCTGGGCCACGATTGAGGCGCAGACGGCCGAGCTGGTGTTGGCGGCCCGCAGGGCGACCCATTCCGAAGAGCTGGCCCTGGTCGTTCAGTCGCTTGAGCGGCGGAAAGGGGATGTGGATAAGTGGCTTGGCGAAGCCTCTAAGCCTGTGAATCTTGACCCCGAGGGGGTCGAAAACGAGCCCCACACTACAGCTACAAACTTATCTTCTAACCCATTAGATACTGTAATTGCTCACCAGGGAGTCGTAGCGGCGTCCGAGGCTGAGCCTATATCCCCCCCCCCTGCCCCTGTGGCGGAGATGAAATTACCGGTGAAACCGGACCAGATCCCCCAACTAGCCCCTCGGTTTGGGCGCTACCTGCGCCAGGACCGCGCCGC
>NZ_VITN01000043.1 GCF_007828045.1 Nitrospirillum amazonense
GGATCTGGGGGGCGAGCGGGTGTACCGCACGGCGGAAGGGGAGCGGGCGTTCGCGCCGGGGGACCGGTTGCTGTTCCGGGAGAACAACCGTGACCTGGGGGTGAAGAACGGCATGCTGGGCACGGTGGCGGAGGCCGGCGAGGGGCGGCTGCTGGTGCGGCTGGACAGCGCCCAGGGGCCAGGGCGGGGCCGGGTGGTGGCGGTGTCCCTGGCGGACTACGCGGCGGTGGACCATGGCTACGCCACCACCATCCACAAGGCGCAGGGGGCCACGGTGGACCGGGCGTATGTGCTGGCCTCCGGGTCGATGGACCGGCACCTGACCTATGTGGCGATGACCCGGCACCGGGACCAGGTGACACTGTATGCCGGCCGGAACGTGTTCGCCGACCTGGAGGCGCTGTCGGCGCGGTTGTCGCGGTCGCAGGCCAAGGAGACGACCCTGGATTATGAGCGGGCGGCGTTCGCCCAGCGGCGGGGGATTCTGGCCGCGTCGGCGGAAATGCCGGTGCCCACGCCGGCGCCGAGGGCGCGGGGGCGGTTCGACGGATTGCGGCTGGGTGCCGGGCGGCCCGAGCCGGCGTTGGGTGGGGCGGCGCCGGCCGGGCAGGGAGAGGAAATCGCCCGGGTGGTGGAGCGCTACGCCCGGGCTTGGGTGGCGGTGGCCGAGATGAGGCACCGGGGCTTGCCGGTGCTGGAGGCGCAGGACCAAGCGTTAAGCGCGGCGGGAGCGGCGTTGGACGCGGCCCGGCCGGGGGCGTCCCAGGACCTGGTCCGTGCCCTGAAGCGGGACGGGGAGTTACGGCAGGCGCTGTTCCAGCGGGAAGGGCTGGAGCGGGGGCGGACGTTGCTGGCCGGCATCGAGGCCGAGGCGCGGGTGCGGCGGGACCCGATGCTGCGGGCCGAGCGCTTCGTGGCCGATTGGACGGGATTGGAGGCGGCCCGGCGGCAGGCGTCGGGTGCGGCGTTGGCGGGGGTGGTGGAGCGTCAGCGGGCCTTGGCCGGAGAGTTGAAGGGGGATGCCGCCCTACAGGGGCTGTTGCGGACCCAGGCGCGGGTGCTGGGGATCGTCGCCGGCACGACGTTGGACCTGGCGCTACGGCCACCCGCGCCCAGTCGGTCCTTGGACCGAGGGATGGAGCGCGACGATGGACCGGGATGGTCGATGTGATGGAGGGGGACGCAATGACGGGAGATGCTGGCGGCGGGGGCGCCGCCGAGCGGGCGTTCGAGGATCTGCGGGCGGAGGTCTCAGTATTGCGGCGGGCGCTGGAGGCGTTGCCGGCGCATCTGCGGGACAACCGGCCGCCGGACTACAGCGTGGACCTGGCGCGCATTGTCCATGGGCTGGGGACGGTGGCCGACCGGGTGCAGGCCTTGGGTCAGCATCCAGCGGTGCGGATGACGCCGGAGCAGCATGGCCAGGCCATCGCCCGGGAGGGCGGGCGGCTGGTGCGGGAGGCGGTGACCGCGCTGGAGGAGGCCAAACGCGACTTGGTGGGGGAAAGGGAGCAACTATCGGGGGTGATCGGTGTCGTGCGCGAGCGGCGCCGGCAGCGCGCCTGGTTGTGGAGCGTCGGCGTGGGGGCGCTGGTGCTGGGCTTGGTGGGATCGCCGCTGGTGGCCCGGGTGCTGCCGTGGGGGTTAGACGGTCAGGTGGCGGCCCTGATCATGGGCAGAGACCGTTGGCAGGCGGGTGCGGTGCTGATGAGATCGGATAGCCCAGAAGGATGGCATGGGCTGGTGGATGCCTCCCGGCTGGTCAACGCCAATCAGGGAGTCCTGGCCGCCTGTCGGGAGACGGCGGCCAAAGTCCGGAAGGAGCAGCGCTGCACCATCACCGTGCCGGTGCCGTGATCGGTATGCCCGATGTTGGGGAGGTTATGGGTAGTATGAGATCTGCTGCACCCACTCATAACCGTTTCCGTCGCAGTTGGCGGTCACGATGTAGACGGTACGGTTGGTTGCTGCGGCCGTCATGGCTATGGATAATAGTTGCTGACGCGGTATCGATACTGAATCGCCTTCATTCATGACAAAGAATCTTGAGCCGCCACAACCATGCCAGGTTATGTCCGAAAAGCTGATCAGAATCTTGTCTCCTCCGCCCGTGCCGTCTATATTCCCAGTGACGAATTTTATCTCTGATATCTTTGTACTTATGCTATAAGCTTTTGCTGTATCTGTATGCGAAAGGATGAGTATGGCAGCAGCAAAGATGTTGATTATTTTCATTTTTTGTCTTTCTGACATTGGCTGTGGTTTAGCCCTTTACCAAGGTGTGCTTGGCAGGGGCAGGACGAAGCCGCCCAACAGGGGAAGCACGATGACCTTTGTATTGCTGTAACCTGTGGTGGATGATCCACCAGTGGTGGTGACGGCGGTGCGGTTGCCGGCGGCGTCGTAGTTGTAGGTGGTGGTGGCCCCGCTGGGCTGCGTGACCTTCGTCAACCGTCCCAAGGTATCGTATTCGTATTTGGTGTCGCCGGCCCAGCCGGCACCGGCGAATAGCGCCGTGGCGACGAGAACGACGCTAGCGCGGCGTAGGGAACGAGACGACATCAGGTTCTCCTTCAAATCGATTGAACACGCAGCTTTTTATCTTGGGATGGGCAAGCATATGCAATATTTAATTGTATTATTGTCGTATTGTGGCTTTTTAATAGCAAAAATAATTGCTCATGTGTTCTAAAAAATGATATTTGATCACAGGACCATAATGTTGCGCATCTGGAGGAGCGTGGGACTCCATCAGATGCGGGACGCTAGTGGCTTGGGGGCTTTGGGTGGAACGTCGGAACTTTTTGCGGGGCGGACTGGGACTCGCGGTTCTCGGTTTTGCGGGACGAGCCGGGGCGGGGACGACTTACTACCGCTATGATGGACAAGGACGCCTGAAGGCCGTAGTCGCAGCCAATGGCTCGGCCAGTACCTACTTGATGGACAACGTGGGCAATCGAACGGCGTTGCAGGTGCGTCGCTATATCGGCGATTCCATCACCTCCGATGGGTTTGACGCTGCATTCTACGACATCATCAACTCGGACGTGGCCGCCGCCGGGGTTGATCCTTACCAGCACTATGAGAACAATGGTTGGCACGAGGGGCGGGACCCCAGCGGCTATTTCAGCACCACAGGTTACCTCTCCGCTTATTCCGATATTGCCGCCGCCGGGGTGAACCCGCTGTCCCACTACAACGATTGGGGCTGGCGCGAGGGGCGCAATCCGTCCAGTTTATTCAACACCCGCAAATATCTGAATGCTTATTCTGATATTGCCGCCGCTAATATCAATCCACTAGTCCATTACCTGCAATATGGTGCGTTTGAGGGCAGGTTGCCTTTCGGAGATGGCACTTACTAAGGCTTTTTAGCCGAATTTTATTCTCCAGCCTCGCACAAAGCGACCCTGGCAAATTCAATGCTCTAATAGGATATATTCCCCCATGCCTTTCATCCACACGTTGGCTGTGCGTCTTCCGTTCCGTCGCTCGTGGGCCGCTTTGGCGTTCCTAGCCTTGGTCTGCGGCGCTTGGTCTGATGCGTCGTGGGCACAGGATACGCTGGCCAATTCCCCGCCAGTCTATTCCACAGTTGACCCGCAGTACGTGGACTTGGGCACGGGTGCCTTGACGCTCACTGTGCAGGAAGTCGTCATTGGCCAGCCAGGTGTGGGAGGCCTTAGCTATGGCCGCAGTTTCATCGGTACGGGGTGGCGCGACACGCTGATGGGCGGCATCAATGCCGCTAACGGATACACGACCGTCAGCATTGGCGGGGCATCGGAAAACTTCACGTCCACGGACGGTGGCGCCACGTACAGCAACGCGCAGGGCGGGGGCTCTACCCTGACCGTGGATTCCAGCAGGCAGCTGTTCACCTACACCATGGCCAATGGCACCGTCGCGCAGTTCCAGAAGACCATTTGCTGCAACATCGGGCTTCTTTCGCCGGCCAGCACGGCCAGTACGATGGGGGCGGCCAACCAAGGCCGCCTCACCTCTATGACCTTTCCCACGGGGGAGGTGCGGACTTGGAATTATGTTTTCGTCAGGTTCTGCGACGTCGATACTTCCCTCCCATGCCAGGCCCAGGTTGGACGCCTGCAGTCGGTGACGAATAATTTTGGTTATCAGATCCGCTATCAGTACGGCGCCAATAACACCACGAGTATCTCCGATCGGGCGGCCTGGCTGAGATTGACGGGTGTCATTGGCTTTAACATGGCCGTGGACGCATGCGACGGCGCCGCGCAAATGTGTTCCCTCAGTGCCGGGTGGCCCAGCGTCAGCTACGCCACCCCTTCGGACAATTCGGCCGCGCGCACCGCCACGGATGCACTGGGCCGGACCACGCGCTATACCTACGCATCTGGCAATATGACGGCCATCCGCTGGCCATCCAGCGGCACGGACAACATCACCATCGGCTACGACAGTTCGAACCGGGTGGCGTCAGTGAGCAATGGCGCCGGCACGTGGACTTACGGTTATTCGGACAGTGGGACGACCCGCACCACCACGGTAACGGATCCGCTGGGCCACCAGCGGGTGGTGACCATCAACACAACCAATAGCCAGATGCTGAGCGATACCAACGCTCTGGGCAACCAAACATCATACAGCTACGACAGCTATAACCGGCTCACGCGGGTGACACGTCCTGAAGGCGACTATACGACGTATGACTATGACAGCCGTGGCAACGTCACCAAGACGACCAAGTACGGCAAGTCTGGGTCGAATCTGGTGGTGCGGTCTGAAGCGAGCTACGAAACCGGCTGCTCCAACCCCAAGACCTGTAACAAGCCGACGGCGGCGCATGACGATAACGGTCACTGGTCCTATTACACCTATGATGGAACCCATGGCGGTGTGCTGACGGTGACTCAGTCATCGCCGGATGGCGGCTCCGCCCCGCAGCCCCAGGTGCGCTATTCCTATGGCTCGTTCCAGGCCCGGTATAAGAATGGAAGTGGCACCCTGGTTTCCGGAGGCGCCATCTATCTGCTGACCGGCACTTCCACCTGCCTCAGTGGCTCGTCGTGCGCTGGTGCCGCGACAGAGGCGAAGACATCGATCAGCTATGGTGACACCGGCCAGGCCAACAACCTGCTTCCGGTTTCGGTGACCAAGAGTTCGGGCGACGGGTCGGTGTCGGCGACCACGACCCTGACCTATGACACGGTGGGCAACAAGCTGACGGAAACGGGTCCGGCCAACACCGGGACCGTGCGCTATCGCTATGACCTTGGCCGCCAGTTGGTGGGAGTGGTGGGGCCTGCCGCCAGCGCGTCGGGCAAGTACCAGGCGGTCGCGATCAGCTACAATCCGAATGGCCAGGTGACTGACACGAAGCAGGGCACGGTCAACAGCCAGTCCGACGGCGACTGGTCAAATTTCGTCACGTTGCAAAAGACGACCCTTATCTATGACGCCCAAGGTCGCAAGACATGGGAGGTACTGAAGGATCCGAACGGCACCGAGCTGGTGACGACGGCGTACGGCTATGATGCGGCCAACAACCTGATCTGGACGACGCGGCCGATGAAGGGCACGGGCGACGACCGGTGGATCAACTACGGCTATGACGCCGTTGGGCGGTTGACTCAGGTGAGGGACACCAGCAACCAAATCATCGCCGCCACCAGCTACACCGCCAACGGCCTGAAGGCGACGATGGTGGACGGCAATAACCACACCACCAGTTACACCTATGACGGCTTCAACCGGCTGACGCAGGTGACGTATCCGACGGCGAACGGCACGACCTATTCCGACGCTTATGGTTACGACAACGCTTCCCAGATGACGTCGTGGCGGCAGAGGGATGGTTCGACGACGCTCACGTATGCGCGTGACGCGCTGGAGCGCGTGACTAGGCGGGACGTGGGGAACTTCGTCTATAGCTATGACAATCTGGGCCATGTGACCCAAGTGACCGCCGATGGCAAGGCGACCGTGGCGATGAGCTACGACGCATTGGGCCGGTTGACCAGCCAGACGACGGACAATCGAACCGTCTCCGCGCAGTACGACGGCGCAGGCCGGTTGACACGGTTGACTTGGCCTGACGGAACCTATGCCGATTATAGCTATGACGCGTTGGGGGAGATGACCGGCATCTCGGTCAACGGCACCTGGGTCCAGGGCTATGCCTATGACGATATGGGGCGGCGGCAATCAACGACCCGGGCCAACGGGGTGACGACAAACTATAGCTTCGACAGCGCGTCGCGCCTGACGTCGCTGAACTTCGGCGGGGGCAGTAGCCAGTCATTGACCTTCAACTATAACCTGGCGGGCCAGATCCTCAGCCGCTCTTCCTCCAACGCCGCCTATGATGCGCCGTTGCCCAGCAACGGCAACACCACCTACACCAACAACGAACTGAACCAGACGACCGCGGTGGCCGGCCCATCGGGGACGTCATCGCTGACTTACGGTCCCCGTGGGAACCTGCTGACCTATGGGTCGACCACGACGTCCCATGACGCCGACAGCCATATGGTCAGCGTGACGCCAGCCACCAGCCTAGGCTACGACGCGCTGGGGCGGCTGAACCAGGTCAGCCAGTCGTCCACCACGCGCTTCCTCTACTTCGGGGATCGGCTGGTGGCGGAGTACGACAGTTCGGGCACCCTGCTGCGCCGCTACATCCCTGGTGCCGCGACGGATGAGACCGCGGTATGGTATGAAGGGACGGGCACCGGCAGTGCCCGTTGGCTGATCCCGGACGAGCGCGGCTCGGTGGTGGCGGTGACGGATGGCGGCGGCAACGCGTTGGCCATCAACACCTACGATGAATATGGCCGCCCGGGTGCTGGCAACATGGGCCGCTTCCAGTATACCGGCCAGGCCTATCTGGCGGAGGTGGGCGCCTATTACTACAAGGCGCGCATCTACATCCCCAGCCTGGGCAAGTTCGCCGAGCCTGATCCTGCTGGCTACAATGCTGGCATGAACATGTATGCCTATGTCGGCGGGGACCCCATCAATCATACCGATCCGACAGGATTGCAGTCAAAGGACATGGATCCGGGGCATACTTATCGCCCTCAGGATCCTCTTGATGATGGAAATAGCCCGAATGGTATACTAGAAATCCCTGTAGACGGGCATCGGTCGGCCCCATCATCCATTCCTTATTTAGTGTTCGTGAATCTATACGATGGTTACACTGGAACAGTTCCGGTAATTGCAACAATTAGTGTTCCTGGTGCTCCCAAGCCACAAAGTGCGAAACTGAAAAATGCAGTGCTGAGTTCCAGTGATCCATGTATGGCGAATGAAAGTATCTGCACTATAGCAGTTCAGGGTATTAGGCATCGCTTTATTGATATACCAAGCGATAGGTGGTCCCATATAATGGGCAGGCATTCTTGGTTTGAGTCAGATGACGCAGGTTATTTTAACTCCAATAATCCAATGGATATTTTATTCCTAATTAGCCAAACTGTAACTCAGGCGCTCGGCAAGCCGCAAGCAAGCGGTAAAATTGCCTATTCTTGGGATTTTCAACAGGACATTGGTATGACAAGAATGGATCAGTTTGGATTTAGATATCCGACGAGTTGGGTAACTGTTATCGTAAATCCTACTGGGCCAGATACTGGTGACGTTTGGACAGCATTCCCTGGGAAATTATGATCATGATTCGATTCAATTTGGTAAATATCATTCATAAAGAGAAAAATAATCATGCCAGCGTGGAGAGTTACAAAGAGCTTCGGGATCTTCTGGATGGAGCAATACGCTGTGACCTGAGATTAGAGGGGGCGTCTTTGCAAATCGAGATTGAAGATATCGGAATAGTGGAATGTTATACCGCTATTCTCGGCGCATTCTCAGAGAGTTTGTTGTGGGGAGAGGTGGCGCCGTTCATGACATATGATGATGCAAAGTTCTATTGCATGAGAAGGGGTGAAGCTGTTCAGTATTTTTTGGCAAATCCCGAATACGCACCCAGTATAGGAGATTGCAAAATTAATTTTGTTCTGGATGATATAAATAAAATTTTGCAGAAAATAAGAGAGGATCTGAGGGGGTATGCAGATATTCTGAGAGATTTTGTTTGGATGTCGCCAGGAAGTATACTTTATTCTCTTGCTAGAGGTTCGTAATATTATAATTCTGTTACTATCTAGGATTGTAGCTTCGACTAAAGCTCCAAAGATATCTTAATGCGCCTTCGTTGAAACTTCGTGCATAAGTGATGCACAGGTGTAATCCTAAATCCTGTCATTTTTGACGCTGCGGAGCGGGGTGGCGGCCCATTTAGCGGGGTCACGTCCCTAGGCGTGGTGTAGCAGGCGCTTGTCCATCGCGTTCTCCGGCTTGCCTGGCCGGGTTTGTCATGCGGCCACGGTGGGCAGCAGGACGGAGGGATCATCGCTGAGCGGGGCGATGGTCTCAAGGGTCATGTAGCGGGCGCGCTGGACGGCCCATTCATCGTTCTGTTCCAGGAGGATAGCGCCGACGAGGCGGGTGATCGAGGCTTCGTTTGGAAAGATCCCCACCACCTCGGTGCGGCGCTTGATCTCGCCGTTGAGGCGTTCGATGGGGTTTGTGGAGTGGATCTTGGCCCGATGTTCCCTCGGGAATGTCATGTAGGCCAGCACGTCGTCCTCGGCCTCGTCCAGGAGGCTGGCGAGCTTGGCCACCTTGGGGCGGAGCTGGTCGGCCACCTGCCGCCACTGGGCCCTGGCCGCTGCGGCGTCGTTCTGGGCGAACGCTGTGGCGATGAAGGCGGCGACGACGCGCCGGCCGTTCTTGCCGGCGTGGGCCAGGACGTTGCGCATAAAGTGGACACGGCAGCGCTGCCAGGTGGCGCAGAACACCTTGGAGACGGCTGCCTTGATGCCCTCGTGGGCGTCAGAGATCACCAGCTTGACGCCCTTCAGGCCGCGGCGCTTGAGCTTGCGCAGGAAGTCGGTCCAGAAGGTTTCCGCCTCCGAGGGGCCGATGTCCATGCCCAGCACTTCACGGCGGCCGTCGCTGTTCACCGCCATGGCGATGGTGACGGCGACCGAGACGGTGCGCTTGTCCTGACGGACCTTCACATAGGTGGCGTCGATCCAGAGATAGGGCCAGTCGCCCTCGATCGGCCGGTCGAGGAAGGCCTTCACCCGGTCGTCGATATCGGCGCACAGCCGGCTGACCTGGCTCTTGGACACCCCCGACATCCCCATGGCCTGGACCAGGTCATCCACCGAGCGGGTGGAGATGCCCTGGATGTAGGCTTCCTGGATGACGGCGGTCAGCGCCTTTTCCGCCATGCGGCGGGGTTCCAGAAAGCCGGGGAAGTAGCTGCCCTTCCTCAGCTTGGGGATACGCAGCTCCACCGTGCCGGCACGGGTTTCCCAGTCGCGCTCCCGGTAGCCGTTGCGCTGCACCAGCCGGTCGGGCGACCGCTCCCCCGGCGCCGCCCCGGTCAGGGCATGAACCTCCAACTCCATCAGCCGCTCAGCGGCAAAGCCGATCATCTGTCTCAGCACATCGGCGTCTGCGCCCTTTTCCAGCATGCTGCGCAGTGCCATCATCTCGTCGGTCATCGTGGTCACCCTCGGTTGGGGATAGTTGTGGTGACCAGACTTTACCGAAGACCCACGATGACCGCCCGCCGGGGCAGCCCCTCCGGCCGGCTAACGCCGTCCTACGGGGCTACCCCGGCGCCAGCGCCTGCTACACCACGCCTAGGGACGTGACCTTTAGCGGCCCCGATGGCGTTTAGCGCCTGACCCCGCCGACTGCGGCCGTTGCCGCGCATGTGCTGATTATCCGATCAATATCAGCCGCTTAGCCTGAATGGGGTGACGACACGAAAGTGATCATATTGTCCGGCTCAGCAGAACGGAGTGAGAACTGGCCGTTGGAGTATTTCAAGCGCCGGCTATAGCCAGGACCCGGTAGACAGAGGCGCGGCCGATCCCCAGGCGGCGGGCGATCTCTGTGGGGCCAAGTTGTTCCTCGATCCGCAGCCGGCGAACTTCCCTCGGATCAATGGAAGCCTTGCGACCCTTGTACGCGCCTTTGGCTTTGGCTTGAGCGATCCCTTCCATCTGCCGCTCGCGGCGCAGGTTGGTCTCGAATTCGGCGAAGACGCCCAGCATGTCCAGGAATGCCTTACCGGCGGCGGTAGCGGTGTCGATTGGCTGTTCCGTGGCTTTGATGGCCACCCCCTTGGCGCGCAATTCGTGAATGATGTCCTGGAGGTCCTTGATAGAGCGGGCCAGACGGTCGATCCGGGTCACCATGAGGGTGTCCCCGGGACGTAGGAACTGCAGCAGCAAGGCTAGCTCTGACCGGCCGGCACGGCTGGCGCCACTGACCTTCTCGGAACGCACCGCGTCACATCCTGCCTGGTGCAACCTGGCCTCTTGCAGGGTGACGTCCTGATCCAGGGTAGAGGCGCGCGCGTAGCCGTAAGTCGCCATGATCGTCTCGTTTGCCTTTAGACCTATGAACGGTAACGTCTCGCTATTGCTAAATCTACCCTAATGGGACGCACCGGGCTGTCTCAGCGTATCGCCTTTCTAGAGTATACCTTTCAAGACGACCAGCCCCGACTGTATCGTACG
Organism: Nitrospirillum amazonense; assembly: GCF_007828045.1. GTDB lineage: Bacteria > Pseudomonadota > Alphaproteobacteria > Azospirillales > Azospirillaceae > Nitrospirillum > Nitrospirillum amazonense_C. The sequence continues at coordinate 10,581 of NZ_VITN01000043.1, forward strand.
GTACAACGGCCATACGGCCATCCTGTCAAAGCTTGGATTGTGCAATCCAAATGCCTCCGGTGACCTTATTAAGGCCATCGTTCTGCGCTCCCGCCTCCGTGGAAGCTCCGCCACAATCCGTCTTAATGCCTTCGCATCACAGGGGGCGGGCCGACCAATCCGGTTTCTAATTAAATCAGGTTTATTTAGCAATCCGGTTGATTTCTAAACCTGGTTCATATATCAATCCGGTTATTAAACAGACCGGATTAATACCATGCCCGTCATCACTATAGCTTCACCGAAGGGGGGGGCTGGCAAATCCACGACGGCAGTCATTCTTGCGACCGAGTTGGCCCATGCTGGAGCGCAGGTGGTGCTGCTAGACTGCGACCCCAACCGCTCAATCAGTCTATGGGCCAGTCGGGCGCCTTTGCCTCCCCGCATCGCCTTTCACGCCGACATTTCCGAAAGTGAGATCGTGCGCGCAATCAAGCGTCACGATGACGATGGGCAAATCGTCATCGTCGATTTGGAGGGCGTCGCGTCGCGGCTCGTTTCCCGCGCCATTTCACAGGCCGACCTGGTGCTGACCCCCATGCGGGCGACCACACTCGATGCCACCATTGGTGTGCGGGCGCTCCAATTAGTGGCGGAGGAGGAGGAGGCTCTTGGTCGTTCCATTCGGCACGCTGTCGCCTTCACCATGACGCGGGCAATCAAATCAAAGCAGCACACCGCCATCGAGGCGTCGTTGACGGAACAAGGGGTCGATATCATCCAGCCCCCGCTGATGGAGCGGGCCGCCTTCTCGGCCCTATTCGAGTTTGGCGGCGACCTACGAACCATTCCCGCCCAGGGGCGCATGGACGGCGCTGCCGAGAATGCCGCCGCCTTCGCCCAGCAAGTGTACATGCGTCTTACCGAGGCCACCCAATGACCGACCAGCCCGCTCCGTTCAGCATTCAACTTGGTGCCTTGAAAAAGCGCGACAAAGAAGACTCGCCGCGTGCCGTCGAGAAAGCGGTGATCGCCGGCGAGAAACACGGCTTCATCGACCGGGAACCGAAGCGAAGAGGAGGGCGCTTACCCAGCCCCCGCACCGGGCAGGTGCATGCCAAGGTGCTGCCGCATGTGGCTCAGGAAATCTTGGAAGAGTCCCGGAGGACCGGCAAGACGCAGGGCGTCCTGCTAGAGGAAGCATGGGCGCTCTACTGTGCCCAAAAAACGCGCTGATGGCAGGAACAAGAGAGTGCCTGCCAAAGCAGCCATCGGACTCTGGTGAGGGGCGATTCGGCTATGGTTCCCCGGTGATCGGTTCGGACTCCGGTGAGATTGCCTGCTATCCCGCAATTGTCCACCGCCTTACACCGGACTCTGGTGATGAGTCGCCCGGACTCTAGTGATGAGTCGTAGGGTTTTCCCCCGGACTCTGGTGATGCACTACTAATAAACACTACAAAACATTTCCCTAATACCCGCCCTCACCAGAGTCCGAATTGACACCTCGTCCTGTGGATGAAATCGTGCTGTTAGCTTCAGCGGAACGCTAGATATGGGACAGGTTCACCAGCTTATAACAGCCCATGGCATTGACGCTGCCCGCGCCACCAGCACCGACAAGCTGGAACGGCAGTGCATCGATACAGCCTTTGCGGTTATGAGCGACGAAAGCCAGCGGGTTGGCATCATGCATGCCGGCTTTGCTATGACGGCCCTGCCCCACAAGGATTTACCAGAAACCGTCTGGACCCGGCAGGGCGGCAACGTCCGCCTAACCATCGAAAGCGGCCGGGATGCAGCTACCAACCCGGTAGGTCTTCCCTTCGGGTCTATCGCCCGCATGATTCTGCTGTATCTTCAGACAGAAGCGGTGAAGACCCGCAGCCGGGATATCGAACTTGGCCGGTCAATGAACCAATGGCTATCCAGCATGGGGATCGACAACGGCGGGAAAACCTACAAGCTGGTCCGAGAGCAATCCAAGCGTCTCAGCCTGTGCCGACTGACCTTCTACCGCATCCACGACACCATGACGCAGGTCACCAACGGTAGCTTCGTGCGCGACGCCATCATGCCCACGGTCGCCGACGACCAGTTGAATCTTTGGCGAGAGGCGGTGCGGCTGGACGAGGGTTTTTACCAAAGCCTCATCGATCACCCGATGCCTGTGCGCGAAGCAGCCATCCGCGAAATCGGCGGGCGCAGCATGGCCCTCGATGTTTACATCTGGCTGGCCTACCGGCTCCACTCCCTTGAGAAGCCAACGCCTGTGCCGTGGGCCGCCTTATTCCAGCAATTCGGTGGTGGATTTACCCACCAATGGCATTTCAAGTCCAAGTTCAAGGAGCCGCTAGCCTTGGCCTTGGCCGCTTACCCTGAAGCCGTCATTTCGGCCGACGACAGCGGCTTAACCCTGTATCCATCTCCTCCCCCGGTGCCATACCGTTCAGCCATCACCAGCCGATAAACCCGACCTCACCAGAGTCCGAATTGGGACGATGGCCTTCCTGCTCTTCCTCCAGCACTGCTCCAGCTTTGCCCGATTTGTGGCGGCATCCTTTCCATGACTCTGGTCTTGACTTTTGGAGACGGAAAATCATTCTCAGTGTGGAGAGTGATTATGGAGATGCAGTTATGCAGCCGCACGAGCCCCCGTTGTTCACGCCTGCCGAAGCGGCGGTTTTGACGCGACTGCCGTTGAAGGCTGTGAACAATGCCATAGACAAAAAGACCGTTCCGACTGTGGGTGCGCGGATGCTCAACCTGCATGGGCTGATTTCTCTGTCCCTGGAGCGTCGGCTTGTCGACCGCTTTTTACCCGAGTTGCGCCGCGAGGTGTTCAACGCCCTTGCCTGCTCGCGGCGCAACGTGGTGTCGTTGGAAGGCGGACTTCTCAAGATCGACCTTCGCGAGCCACGCCGTGACCTGGCCCGGGCGCTGCGAGATTTACGCCGTGCCCGCCAGCTCGTGGTGAGTGATTCCGAGATCATGGGGGGCGACCCGGTTTTTCGGGGAACCCGCGTGCCGGTCCACTTGGTGGCAGGATTAAGTGCCCAGGGCGAGAGCGACGTAAACGTTCTGGCCAGCTATCCGCGCCTCACACCGGAAATGGTTAGGCTCGCGCCGATCTACGCCGCTGCGTACCCACGCCGTGGCCGGCCGCGCAAGCAACCATGGCATGATCGGCCCCCGGTGAGCCGGACCACCCGGAAGCTGGGGACGATCGATCTGGCATGAAATTTTTGATCGACGAATGTCTAAGCCCTGACCTGGTACTGGTTGCCCAGCAAGTTGGGCATGAAGCGCATCATCTGGTCCGTATCGGCAAGGCAGGGTGGAAAGATTGGAATGTGCTGCGTTACGTGGCAGACGGGGATTTTGTCCTGGTTACCAACAACGCGAGCGATTTCCGGCGGCTCTATGCGGTGCAGCCGCTGCATGCCGGCTTGGTCATCATTATCCCAAATGTAGGTCGTGTGGTGCAACGGCAGCTTTTTAAAGCGGCGCTTGATCAGCTAGCGGAGCTAGGGGAGCCGGTCAACCAGGTGTTGGAAATTGATCTGGTGGGGGATGAGGTGACGATAGGTGTGTATGATTTGCCGGTGGAGACTTGATGTCGATTGGGTGAGGGGGAGCCCAGAGGGGGCGAAGCCCCTTCTGGCGCCGCGCGGAGCGCGGCGATTTTTAGGGTTTGACGCTTCGTCTTCGGGTCGTTAGCGGGTGGTCGGTGGCGGATTGGCGTCGTCATTGGGCGGGTCACCGAGGATGTCGGCGAAGAGAGCTTTGTCGTCGGCACGGGTGAGGAATTTGGGCAGTTGGTGCCGCAGCCAATCGCGTAGGCGGTTGGGCTGGGAGACGTCGTCCTGGCTTTGCAGGTGATGTAGGACGAGGGCGCCGAGCAGGACCTTGCGGCGGGTGTCCTGGGCGCGCTGTCGCTTGCTGAGGCGGGCGGCCAAGGTTTTGCGCTGTGCGTCCAGTTGGGCTAGGCGCTCTTCGATTGATTTTCTGGGCATAGGGATCTCGCTTGTCGCCGTAGCGCGTCATTCTAATAGACGAGGCGGTGATGGTCACGCGCGACAGGGGATCGGTGTGACGCTGGGCGTGGCGTCATAGTGCAGAATTGGCGATGTCATCTTCAGGGTATGATGTAGCTAAAAATACCAAAAGGCGCACTTACGAGTTGCTGCGCAACTCCCGTGCTTTTATCCTTGACGCCATGGCGATCTACCACCTCAGCATAAAACCCGTGACGCGGGCCTCTGGGCGCAGCGCTGTTGCCGCCGCCGCGTATCGGTCAGGCACCCGGCTGGAGAACCAGCGCGACGGCATGGTGCATGACTTCACCCGCCGTGGCGGGGTGGAGCATGCGGAGATCGTCCTGCCCGAGGGCATGGAGACGACGGCGGGCTGGGCCAAGGACCGCACCGCGCTGTGGAACGCGGCCGAGACGGCGGAGAAGCGCAAGGACGCCCGGGTAGCCCGGGAGGTCGAACTAGCCTTGCCCCATGAACTGTCGGCCGAGCAGCGCTTGGCGCTGACCCGGGAGTTCGCCCAGGAGGTGGCCAACCGCTACGGCGTGGCGGTGGATTTCGCCGTGCATAGCCCGCATGGCGGCGCCGATCAGCGCAACCACCATGCCCACCTGCTGATGACCACCCGGACGCTGGGGCGCGACGGGCTGGGGGAGAAGGCCCAGTTGGAGTTGGAGAACCGGAAGCTCCAGGCGCTGGGGCTTCCGACCTCGCATGAGCAATTGCGGGAGTTGCGGGAGCGGTGGGAGGGGCTGGCCAACAGCCACCTGGCGCGGGCCGGGTGGGACGTGCGTATCGACCACCGGTCGCACCAGGTTCGAGGGGTGGACGTGGAGCCCACCCAGCACATGGGGGTGCAGGCCACCCAGATGGAGCGCCGGGGGGTGGGAGTGACGCGCGGCCGGCTGGACGCGGAGGCGGCGACACGCAACGCCCAACTGGTAGCGGAGAAGCCCGAGCATGTGCTGGCCCTCATCACCGGAGAGAAAAGTGTCTTCGATCACCGCGACGTGGCGCGGGCACTGCACCGGGCCCTGGGAGATGACGCGGCGGTGTTCCAGCGGGCCTATGCCCAGGTGATGCTCTCGCCGGCGCTGGTGGAACTGCAGGCGGCCGGGGAGGGGCCGGCGCGGTATTCCACGCGGGAGATGGTGGCCATCGAGGAGGCCATGGCGACCAGTGCCGAGCGCATGGCGGCGGATAAGGGATTGGGGGTGGAGCCCGGCCGGGTGGAGGCGGTGCTGGCGGGCCAGTCCCACCTGGCGCTGGAGCAGCGGGCAGCGGTACGGCATGTGACGGCGCCGTCGCGGCTAGCCGCGGTGGTGGGGCTGGCGGGAGCGGGCAAGAGCACGATGCTGGCCGTCGCCCGGCAAGCCTGGGAGGCGGAAGGCTACCGGGTGCAGGGGGCGGCCCTGGCAGGCAAGGCGGCCGAGGGGTTGGAGGAGGCCTCCGGCATCCGGTCGCGCACCCTGGCCAGTTGGGAGCGTGGCTGGGAACGGGGATACGACCGGCTAGGCGCGCGGGACGTGCTGGTGGTGGACGAGGCCGGCATGGTGGGGTCGCGGCAGTTGAGCCGTTTGCTCACCCTGGCCGACCAGGCGGGGGCCAAGGTGGTGCTGGTGGGCGATCCCGAGCAGTTGCAGCCCATCGGGCCAGGGGCGGCGTTCCGGGCGGTGTTGGAGCGGGTGGGGTTCGTGGGGCTGGAGGAGGTGCGCCGGCAGCGTGAGGACTGGCAGCGGCAGGCGTCCATCGCCTTCGGGCGGCACCGCACGGCGGCGGGGCTGGCAGCCTATGCCGAGCATGGCCAGGTGCTCCTGCAGGCGACGGAGGCGGATGCCCGGGGAGCGCTGGTGCGCGACGTGATGGCGGATCTGGCGGCGCGGCCGGAGGGCTCGCGCCTGGTGCTGGCGCACCGGCGTGACGACGCGCGATGGCTCAACGACGCCATCCGGTCGGCCCGCCAGGGGCGGGGGGATCTGGGGGGCGAGCGGGTGTACCGCACGGCGGAAGGGGAGCGGGCGTTCGCGCCGGGGGACCGGTTGCTGTTCCGGGAGAACAACCGTGACC
>NZ_VITN01000044.1 GCF_007828045.1 Nitrospirillum amazonense
CTGCCCCGCCACATCCTGACGGTGGCGGAGGTGGAGGCGGTGCTGGCGGTGCCGGACCTGGGCACGGGGCTGGGGCTGCGGGACCGGGCGATCCTGGAGGTGCTGTACTCCACCGGCATGCGGCGGATGGAACTGATCGGGCTGAAGCTGTTCGACCTGGACCTGGAGCGGGGCACGGTGATGATCCGGCAGGGCAAGGGCAAGAAGGACCGGATGATCCCCATCGGCGCCCGCGCCCTGGCCTGGGTGGGCAAGTACCGGGACGACGTGCGGCCGGGGCTGGCGTCGGGTGCCGACGAGGGCACGCTGTTCCTGACGACGCTGGGGGAGGCGTTCGCGCCCAACCGGCTGACGCAGCTGGTGCGGACCCACGTGGACGCGGCCGACCTCGGCAAGCACGGGTCCTGCCACCTGTTCCGGCACACGATGGCGACGCTGATGCTGGAGAACGGGGCGGACATCCGGTTCATCCAGGCGATGCTGGGGCACGCGGACCTGTCGACCACGCAGATCTACACGCAGGTGAGCGTGCGGCTGCTGAAGGAGATCCACACCGCCACCCACCCCGGCCGGCCCATCGCCGCCGGCGGCCGCCAGGGCCGCGCCGACGCGGCGGAGGCCCTGCACCTGGTGCTGGACCAGGAGGCGGAGGACGAGCGCGACTGAGGCCGGCCGGCCCCGCGCGGGAAAAGGTGCGTCAGGGGGCTCGCCGGGCTACACTGCCGTCCGATGGGCGGGCGCGCCCGCTAAGCCGTTGGAACTACCGGGGAAAAGGAGCATCGGTACGACGACCCGCGTCAGGGTGCTCCCAAGCCACAAAGTACACAAGTGGCGCAAGAAGTTACCGTAACAGCAACACGACCGACTGGTTTGTACCGTGCTGTAAACGACGACGAGCTTCTGGAAATGATGTTCAACGGCATGAATTTTGTTCCTTCAAAAGATGGGCTTGAGGTAAAATACTTCTGGCCAGATGCCCGATATGCATTTGCATTCGCGAATGAATATATAAAACAAGGATGGGTCGATACCTCAATGCATATTCTATATGCACCACTCCCACCCAATTTGGATTACTCAACGATAAATGTTTCCGACTTGTCTAAATATAACCTTGGGAACGTGTATGCAATTACGGTATCTAATGCAAACCTAAGGAATATTGGTCCGGCCTCAATCATCGGGTATGTCCCGAAATAGCCTCGCAAAAGACGGAATAAAGACATGAAGTGCGTAATAAGCCTGAATGGCGTCTCATCTGATCCGGGTAAGATTGGGAAGAGATTGGAGTATTTTGTAAAATTTTCTTCGGGAAATTATCTCGTTTCAGTCGAACTGGAGTGCATTTGGCCCGACCAAAATGTCGCTTTTGGTAAGTGTCGAACGTTAGGTTTCGAGCTTGATAACGGTCGCCCTCAGATTGGAGACATAATAGGAATGAACGAAGAGGATATCCGTGGGTGGATACTGTGCTTAGATCCAAAACAAATTGAATAGAGTTAAATTTTTGCGGATAAATGATTCTGCCAAATTCGCATAATATAGTGATGCTGGATACCTTAGCACTACCTTTGTTCAGCCGATTGACGGCTTATCAGAAGCCGATGGGCTCAAGAGCAATGGATGGCGGGTGGAACAAGGCGCTGCAAAAAGCTCGTCGGGAAGGCAACTAAGCTATGGCGCTCTGGGGGAAATCACCCCACAAAATCAAATTCTTAGCGTCTTATCGTTGAAGCTTCGTGCATAAGTGATGCACAGGTGTAATCCGAAATCCTGTCATTTTTGACGCTGCGGAGCGGGGTGGCGGCCCATTTAGCGGCCCTGATGGCGTTTAGCGCCTGCCCCCGCCGATTGCGGCCGTTGCCGCGCATGTGCTGGTTATCCGATCAATATCAGCCGCTTAGCCTGAATGCTGAGCCTGTTGGCCGCCGCTAAATCCACACCAGTCCACACTGATCCACACCGATCCACACCAGTCCACACCGATCCACAGCAAACTCCACACCGATCCACACCGATGCGGAATTGCTATTTTAGAACAGCGGCTTACCTTAGCGGCTGAGCTTGCTCGCCGCCCTTGGCGCAACCGCCACCCCGATCCATCCACAGAACCAGGTTCCGCCCTCAGCCGCCGGCCTTGGCCGCCGCTATGAGGCGTTGGCCCACCGGCGCGCCTGGTGCTGGAGCACGAGCCCCTGGAGGACGTTCTTGACCGTGGCGAGTTCCTCGGGCGTGAACTCGTCGAGCGCTTGCAGGATCAGCCTGACGCCCTCGTCCTTGGGAGCGCGTTCGTGCTCATCGAAGATGAGCGTATCCGCAGAGACGTTGAGGGCGATGGCCAGGCGCTTGAGGACGGCGAGGTTGGGTTGGATCTGGCCGGTCTCGTAGCGCTGAATCTGGGTGACGTGGACCTTCACCATCTCCGCCAGGGCTTTCTGGGAGAGGTTGCGGGCCTTGCGGAGGCTGAACAGCTGTTCTGGGAAGGGCATGGCGCGCCATTGGGTGCTGGATTGTGTCTGGCGCATTGTACCCGCCCTCCCGTGGGGTTGCTGGTTGCGACATAGCAAATATGGTGTTATTGGACAAGCTATATCGCATCTTGACAGGCTTTAGGGGCTCCCATGGCACGTATCCCAGAGGCCGAGGTGTCGCTGGTAGGCGGCCGGGGTGACGCTGCGTCGGCAGGGCAAGGACCTGGCGGCGCGGTGCCCGTTCCATGAGGAGACGACGGCGTCGCTGGTGGTGAGCCCTGAGAAGAACCTGTTCCACTGCTTCGGCTGCGGTGCGGCGCTTAAACATGGACTCGGCATGATGGGCCGCATGCCTTGTAAGCCCCCCCCCCCCGAGACGGGATCGCCAAGCAGCCGAGGGAGGCGCCCAAAGCCAACATCAAGCCTGCCCCCTGACAGCCTCGGTATACGGGGTGCTGTCAGGGATAGCCATCTCTGTGCAATTATATGAAATTAGTTTATATATATTACGTATGCGATATCCTCAGCATCAGAGACAATAGTACAGCCTCCGGTTCCCATAAGCTGGATCTTTTGCTTTATGTTATGTGCAGTAATAATTGCCGATAAAGTTGATTGCCCGCCGGTGGTATTCGCTCTCAGGGCAAAGCGAGCGCCGGTGGCGCATGATGCTCGCGACGATATGCCTGTAGTATCATATACGACTACTGCGCCGTCTGCCTCGGCGGCAATAATTGTAATGAAACCTGGGTCAGACCAGCCTCCAAATGCGCAAAAAGGATAAACACATAAAAAAAGAAAAATAATTGATTTTATTGCATTCTTCTTCATGGTAGCCTTTTGCTCTTTCCGATTTTGGGCGCGGAAATTATTTGATCTAGTCGGTGTATTGCACAAATGACATGTCTTCAGAGTCGCCCCATTGGGTGCAGGTCCCCGCACCGAAGACCTGGACTTTTTGCTGACTTACATAAGCAGCTAATATTGTTGACATGGCTGATTGCCCTGCCAAAGTGCTGACGTTCAAAACATAGCGCCCGCCAGTACCAGCAGCGCACAATGGTTGCTCATATCTTGTTCCGGTCGAGAAAAAATAAAGAAAGCCGCCATTCCCCACAATAATTCCCCATATATACCCAGAGCCGGAGCTCCCAGCATAAACTGGCCCCGGTATTAAAATGGGGGAAAGGAACAAGAGCGCCGCTAAGCGGATAATATTTTTCCTTAATATTGCCACGAAACATTACCCCCAAAGTATATTTACGAGTTCCGCGCGCCTTCCAAATTTCTCCAATTCTTACAGCGCTATCCCCAAGAACCTTTTGGACTTTTAGCACAATGAACGGTCCACATCAAGCTTAAATACCTCATGAGATCTGGGGTGCAACCTAACGGACATAGAAAACATTCTAGCAGGGTGTTGGAAGTCAGATTTTTGGCGGGCTGTTGCCGGTTTGGATGGCGCCGGGATAAGGTGTTGATCCAACCGGAGGAGCTGACTTGGAGCGCAAACAGTACAGCCGCGAATTCAAGGTTGACGCGGTAAGGCTAATCGAGGAACGAGGCGCCAGCGTGGCGCAGGCGGCGCGGGATCTTGGGGTTCATGCGACGATGCTGCGCAAATGGGTGTAAATCGGCGCCCTCCAGTGACTCCATCGACTTCAATAGAATCAAATGGATACCGTGCCGATCGGAGTCCAAACTGTGCGTCGATTAACAGACTTGCGCATGAATGGCCGTACGGCGCTCTGGTCGCTTGAAGACCTGGACGCTATCGCAGGCCTGGATGAGGGGGCAAGGCCTGCCTGCGAACCTTGGGGGGCCGTTCATGCCCGGGGACCGTTCCTGGGCCAGCAAAGCTTGGAGCAGCAAGGGTTCGCCAACACGGGTTTTTGCGGCGGTGGCGGACTGATCGTGGGATCCATGCTCCGGGTCATCGCCGTGGACCCCGCAACGGGTGGCCAGTTCCGAACAGTCGCCCTATTCCGCAGCAATGCTAGGCCGTCATTGAAACAAGGCGTTGCCTCTCCCCGGCTGGTTCTGGAATGGATGCGGCCCGTATCCGGTGGGAGCGATGGTCATTTATAATATTTTCAAAAAGGCAAGGGGGCGCAAATAGAATCAATCGTCACTATTCTACTTTTCGGAGATGTAAAGTAACGGCGAGCGCAATGGATTTTCGATATTTGCGGTTTTCTTTTGCTCATGGCAATCCCCCAAGGGCGAGAGCTTGATTGGGGTATAGATGTTATCCCTCACAGATAACGGCTCTTTTCCACATGGGGGTAACTTACCAGGGCTTGGCGAGGGGGAGGACCATTCCACCCAACAGCGGCAACACGATAACCGGAGTGCTGACCGCACTGCCGGAAGACGGGTATGACGTTCCTGATGCGGAAACCATCGTACGGTTCCCGGCGGGATCGTAGCTGTATTGTATCGTCGCGCCACTCGACGTCGTGCTTTTGATTACGCGGCCCAGCGCGTCATAAGTGTACGAGATGGAGTCGGCGGCGGCCGGCAGGGCGAGGCACGACAGGGCGCCCGCGAGCGTTGCCGTTCGTACAAAGTGAAAGAGGGCGGTCTGTGGGTTTTCAACGCTCGTCATGGCTATCCTCCAACAATTAATGCCGCATGGCCATAACCGAACCGAGCTTCGCGACATTCGGGCGGAAGCGGATCTGTACCTGTGCCAAACGGGAATATGGCCATAGCGCAGGGGGGCGGGTCAATTGCACACATTCGTGACACTTCGCTTTCCGGCGTTGAAACTTTGCTTATCGGCAAGTTATGGTGGGCCGTGGCTATATCGATAGGCTTACCCCAGCCGTGGGGGCGCATGGTCCTTGCAATTCAAAGCCCTTCATCGGGATGTGTTTTTGCGAAATTTGTTAATTGTAAATTAATAACGATACTGCGGGGCGTGATGTTCAAAAAATTGTCGCGGATTTCAAAGGTATCGATTTTTGCATTCTTGGCAATTTCTTTAAATCATCTCACGGCCTGGGCGGATCCCCTGCCGTCGGTCAAAATCGGGACGGCGGCTTTGCTGTCGCCTTCGGTGGCGGAGGGCTATTATGGCTCAAATACCAACTGGACCAACAGTCTAGGGATCGGCACGCGCCCCAATGAGCTGGTCGAACTGGCGCTTGCGCTGCGCAACGACCCAGACCTCATCTACGACTACGTCCGCAATAACATCGACACCACCTTCCTCTACGGCCTGCAAAAGGGGGCCATGGGGGCCGTGGTCGACCGGGCGGGCACGCCCTTCGACCAGGCGCACCTGATGGTGGAGTTGCTGCGCCAGGCGGGCTACACCGCCAATTACCAGGCCGGCACCATCACGCTGTCGGGGCAGCAGTTCTACGATTGGACGGGCATCACCAATGCCACGGCCGCCTGCCAGCTGTTGTCCAGCGGCGGCATTCCGGCCTCGATCAATGGCGGCGTGAACGGTGATTGCAACTATGGCGGGGCCAGCGTCACCCAGGTGCAGATGGCCCATGTCTGGGTTGCCGCCAATGTTGCCGGTGGCGTTTATTTATTCGATCCCAGTTACAAGCCTTATTCGTGGAAGGTCGGCATCGGCGTGGCGGCCTATGCCGGTCTTCAGGCTGGGCAGCCGCTAAGCGTGGCCACCGACCCTGGTACCAGTATTGAACTCAATAGTGCCAACGGTGTGCCCTATGTGCGGCAGATATCCGCCTTTAATCTAGGTGTGTTTCTGAACGCCTATGCCAGCAATTTGCTGAGAGCCGTCAATAACTATTTCTCCAGCTACCATATTCAAGATTTGGTCGGGGGTGGGGTTATCGTGCGCCAGGATGGGCCGGTGCGGCAGACGTCGCTGCCCTATGGCTCGGCCGCCACCCATACCTGGACCATGATTCCCGACCAGTACCGCACCAGCCTGCGGGTGCAGATTTTCAGGCCAGTCGCCAATATGACGACCGGTACGCTCAACACCGTCTCGATGGCGGACGTGACCTTGTTCGTGGACGAGATCTATGGCCGCAAGCTGATCTACGATACCAATTTCACCGGCGCCGGCACCAACGTCGACAGTCTCAACAACTTCACGGGCACGCTGAAACTGGTGGATGAGTTCGGTACCGCCCAGGTGTTGGCGACCAGTACGTCAACCGGCGACAAGATTGCCTATCGCCAGGACGCCACCATCAGCTTGACCGCGAATCATCCCTACGCCGCCGCCGCCGATAGCAGCGGCAACGCCACCGGCACTTATATGGACGCGGTCGTCACCCGCTCGGTGAAAGTCCTGACACCGTTCACCATCGTCCATGCCTGGGGGGACGTCAGCAGCAAGGGCGTGGTGGACAAGTGGGGGGCGCGCATCGACAAGAGCGTGCCCACGGTGCCGCGTTTTGGATGTGACGACTGCGGCAGCGACTTCTTCACCAGCGCTGGCGATGGCGTGCGCGAGCAGTTGGCTGCGACCTGGATCGTGCAGTCATCCAAGGCGGCGCTGCTGCATGCCGCCATCGCTCAATCCGCCTACGGCCACCACCACTCCATCGGCGTCGTCGCCGCCGATAATCAAATCAACGTCATCGATAATGATAAGCAGTCGACGACCAACCAGCTCTATTATTCCATCTCCGACAACTTCGATCGTATCGATGTCGAATCGGGCATCAGCCTGACCAGCAAGGTTGCTGATTCGGTCCGTCGCCGTGCCGCTCTGCACGCGATTGCCGCCACGCTGGAGGCGTTGGAGGGTGCCGCTGCCGCCCAGGTATCGGACTTGCCGGATACCAATTCCACGGCTAACCGGTTCGCGTGGGGGAATAGCCCGCCCACCGATGGTACGGATCCGTCCAATGCCGGCGCGCGCCGTTTCTATTATTATGACAACACCAATGCCGGTCAGGCCCTGGGATTGACCAAGGTCGAGGGCAAGGCGACATCCACCTATGCCGGAGTAACAGGCCAACACGGCGCCAGTGATGTGGTCATCGGCAATACCGAAGCCAGCCAACGCGCAGGCGCCCTATCGACCGCCATCGTTAACTACACCAACGCCGGCTTCAAGGTCGTCGGCTCGGAGGAGGCTTTTCTCGGGCCGGGTGGCCGGGCCGGCGCCTTCGTGGCGCAAGTCTCAGGCAGCACAACAACTTACACACACCGCTCCAGTGAACAGCGCGGCGGCGCTTTGGTGGCCACTCGCTATAATGGTAACGGCGATCCTGTGGAGATCGCCCACATCGTGGTGGGCCCAACGGTTAACGCCAAAGGTGGTGGTGGCGGCGTCCAGGCCGAGCACCAGGCCCAATACGATCCGTCGCAAGCGGCCGACGTTTTAAAGGCGCGCTTCGTCGACCGGTCCAAGGTCATGGGCGTGGATCTCAAATCCGGAAGCCTTTCCTATACCCTACCCATCAACCTGATGGTGGGGAGCGGAAAGTTCCCTTATCAACTGAGCGCGCAGGTGATCTGGCGCGGTGGCGATGTCGTGTCGTCTGCTTTCGGCCCGATCGCCCATACCCAGCCGCAGGCACCGTGGACCACCAATTGGAACAACATGGCCACCATCTCCTCCAGCGCGTTGGAGATGATGCAGGATGGCGACCTGCGCGCGGCAGCCACCACCATTGGCGCCTTTGCCGCCATGCAGGACGTATATACGGCAAGCCCCAGCGCCCAGCGCGAGGTGACAGCGCTGCTGGTGGCGTCGTGGTGGCTGGGCCAGATAACGGGAAACGTCGTCACCACCAACCTGGGCGCCGATACCCGGCAGTTCGTTCACCTGATCGACGGCAGTTGGATCACGCCCGGCGCGGGAACGGCTACCACCGTGGCCGTGATAGGCAACCGCGTGCCCTACATCAACACCGACTGCCTGACATTTTCCGCGGGGGCGACACAGCCGCAGACGCGGGGCTGGAACAATGCCGGCATGTCAATTCGGGTGACCAACCCCAACGGCGATGCGCAGACCTTTAATCAGTGGAGCTTCATCTACAAGGGCTCCGCGGGCACGTGTGCCAGCATGCGGGGCTTCCGTCTGGAGAACTGGACGTTTCCGCAAGGCGTGACCATCACCTTGAATTATGATCAGGGAACAGGCAGCCGGGGGGTGCCGGAGCTGTTGTCGGTATCCAATAACCTGGGTCGCCAGATCAATTTCACCAACAGCGGTGACACGGGTTTCAACAACAACCTCAGCGGCGGCGATTATCGTCAGGTCACTATCACGCGGGGGGCGACGGACGGTACCGGCACCGTGACGGTGACCGGAACCAATTGGGATGTCTATAAGGTCAATGCCAGCGTGGTCGGCGGGCGCTATCTGTTGAACAAGGTTTATTATCCGGAAACGCCCAGCACACCCTTCCTCCAGTACAACTACGATGGGCTGCTGCGGGTGGTGTGGGCGTTCGACGCCGAGAATCTGCAGGTGGGAGACCGTGGGGCCTGGGGCTTCCGCATCGCCAACGGTATACGTGGGTTCCGCACGGACCCCGCCGGCGGACGCTATGAGGTCATGTACGACTATTACGGCATGCCGTTCCGCTATACCGACGAGGTGGGGCGCACGACGACGGCGTTGTATGACGGCCGCGGCCGGGTGACGGAGTACGACTACCCCGCCGGTGGCAAGCAGACATTCGCCTATGACGCGCGCAACAATACCACAGACATGTGGCGGGTGGCGCGGCCAGGATCACCTTTGGGCTCGACGCATGTGCATGTCGATTGGCACCAAAATTTCGCCAAACCGATGCACATCGTGGATGCCAACGGCAACGCCACTGACCTCAACTACGATGGCAATAGCACCTTGCTATTGAATATCTACGGCGCGCCGATCGCGGACTCAACCAACGGCATCACCACCGCGACGGACCGGCCCGCGACCTCTTTCTGGTATGACGGCCTGGGCCGCATGACGCGGACGCAGAACCCGACGGGCATGTTGACCGATTTCGAATACGATGGGGTGAACGCCAGTCCGACGAAAGAGACCGTGGACTCCGGCGGCCAGAAGATCATCTCGACCTTCGGTTATGATGCTCAAGGCCAAGCGACCACGGTGACGGACCCACGCGGTCAGACGGCGACCACCACCTATGACAGCAACGGGCATCCTCTATCTGTGGACCTGCCGGAAGGGGCGCGGACGGAGTGGTCGTACAACGCCAACGGCTGGGTGCTCTATGAGCGTCAGGCCAAGAACGCCGCGCATACGGATTGGTCGACGGTCACCACCAGCTACACGGCGACGGGCCAGAAGGCGACGGTGACGGACGCCGCGGGGCAAGTGACGAGCTACGCCTACGATGGGGCAGATCGGCTTGTGAAGGTGACGGACCCGCTGGGCCGGGTGAGCGTGACGGATTATGACGCGGCGGGTCAGAGGGTGCGGGAGCACCGGGCGGTTGGCACGTCGGTTGAGCAGGTTTCGGCCAGCTACACCTATGATCCCGATGGCTTGGTGTCCACGATCACGGACCCGCGTAACAACACGCTGAGCTATGTTTACGACGGTTTCGGTCGCGTGGCGTCGTTGCGCTATGCGGACGGGGCGTCAGACAGCTACGGGTACGATGCCAACGACAACCAGACAAGCTATACGCAGCGTGACGGAACGACATCGAGCTCGACGTATGACGCGGCGAACCGGCTGGTGACGGTGTCGCGTCCGGGCTTGCCGGTGGTGACGCTGGGCTACGATATGATCGGCCGGCTGCGCCAGCAGGCGACGTCCGACAACTCGTCGGGCCGGACGCTGACCTATGACGGTGCCAACCACCTGGTGAGCGCCACGACCTATGTGCCGCGCCCCGGTGCGGATCCGGTGGGGCTGACGATGCAGTTTGGGTACGACGCGGCGGGGAACCGAACGTCGGCGCGGTGGCCTGACGGGTCGACAGTAACGTGGAGCTATGACGGCCTGGCGCGGGTGACGGCGGTGACGGAGGGGAGCTATACCTGGGCGTCGTATGGCTACGACACACTCAGTCGGCGGACGGGGACCTGGCGTGGCAACAGTGTCAGCAGCAGCACGACCTACGGCTATGACAACGCCAGCCGTCTGACAGGAATGGGCTATGGCTGGAACGGCGGGGTGGTGAACTTCAGCTACACCTACGACGTGGTGGGGCAGCTGATTTCCACGGCGGTGGACAACGGCGCTTTCCTGTCGACGGTGGGGGCGGCGCAGAGGTATGGGACGGCCAACGCCATCAACGGCTATGCCGGGGTGAATGGCAACGCCTATGCCTATGACGGGCGCGGGAACCTGACGGCGGCGGGCCCCTTCATCGCGGTGGCATACGACAGCCGGAACATGGTGACGCGATTCCAGCAAGGGGCGACGGTGCAGACCATGGGGTACTACCCCGAGGGCGGCCGGGCGTGGAAGCAGCTGAACGGCGTGACAACGCTGACGTTCGAGGCGCTGGGGGTCGAGTGGGGCGACTACGACGGCAACGGTAACCTGGTGCGGCGCTATGTGCGCTCGACCGCGACGGGGGAGGCCGGCGGCGGCGACGTTGTGGGCTGGGTGGACGGCGGCGGCACCCGCTCACTGGTGGTGCATGACCGGCAGGGCAGCGTGATCGCCGTGCTGAACACGGCGGGCCAGGCCACCAGCACATATTCGTATAACGATTTTGGCCAGAGTGCACAGGACGGGAGCACCGGCTCCCCCTATCGCTACGCTGGGATGCGGTATGACGAGATCGGGCTGTACGTGACGCCCAATCGGACGTATGTGCCGGGGATCGGGCGCTGGTTGCAGATGGACCCGGCGGGTCTGGTCGATGGGCTCAACCGCTATGCTTATGTGGGGAACAACCCACTCTCAGGGTATGATCCGCTGGGTTTGTCTTGCACAGGATCAAACATCACGCAATCAAATGGTGACTGTAAAGACGGTTCTACCGTTGCGGCTGGAGCATCCATTCAGTCTTGGGGAAATGTGCTGTCCCATGATCAACAGAAAGCCGTAAACGACTTCACCCAAGCCCTGAGCGCTAGCTTTAGCAGTGGCTTCCACGGAGATTTGAATGACCTTGGGGCACTTAACGGGAATTCTAGCCAACAGGCAGGATTTGTTCTTGGTAATATTGCTGGTGGGCTTGCGGGAACCGCTGTTGAGACCTTTAGCTTCGCTGCTACCGACGGCGCCGCTAGAGGGTTAGCAGGTTTTTCTGAGGCGGCTAAGTCTCTCAGAGGTGCATATCTTGCTGGCGCTGACGATATATCTGGACTTGCACTGAGTGGTCGAGCAGCAGGAGCCTCGGCTGAGGATATGGCCAGGCTAACAGTTCAGATGAGGAATGAACTGAAACTGCAAATTAGATCGCAAGGCGACTGGCTTTTGGCGAGAGTGGCGGACGTAAGAAACTTAGTGAAATACGGCAATAGGGCCGGCCCGACGGCAGATCAATTGTTCGAAAAGTATGGCACTTGGGATGCTGTTCTCGACGCGTTGAATAGAACGAATCGGACTGTTAACAAGATGACTGGTGCGCAATGAGTATTATCTTAGGAAGCTGGAATCGAAATTGGCAGAGTGTGGCGTTTGAGCCCGCTAGTGGGGCAGCTCGGCCTTTGTGGTTCCGGAGGCGTATGGATCAGCGCATCGGTTGGGGATTCCAGGAGGGTGCACACTATTATGCTGTGTGGCTAAAGGGGGATTCCCTTATCTTTCAAGTTGACACTAAAGCTTTCCTCATTCCAGATGGAATAAGGTGCTCAAATATTCGGATTGATTCTGGCCGGGAATTCATACTTTCCCGGGACGAAGAAATTGTTTTTAACCTAAAATACAAAGGCGTCTCGGAAAAGGATCCGACTTTTGATCAGTTGGACCTTGAGACTACCGATTTCTTTTTCTGGGTATCAATGGTCTGGAATGACTCATCAATGAGGCAATCCCTAACCTCACATTGGATACGTCGTGTGCGTGGGCTAAAGGAAAATAATTAAATGAAATCAAAGCCATAGCCTGCTTGCGTGATAAAATGTGCATAAGTGATGCACAGGTGTAATCCGAAATCCTGTCATTTTTGACGCTGCGGAGCGGGGCGGCGGCCCATTTAGCGGCCCTGATGGCGTTTAGCGCCTGACCCCGCCGATTGCGGCCGTTGCCGCGTATGTGCTGATTATCCGATCAATATCAGCCGCTTAGCCTGAGTGCTGAGCCTGCCGGCCGCCGCTAAATCCACACCAGTCCACATTGATCCACACCGATCCACACCGATCCACAGCAAACTCCACACCGATCCACACCGATGCGGAATCCCTGTTTTAGAACAGCGGCTTACCTTAGCGGCTGAGCTTGCTCGCCGCCCTTGGCGCATCGCCACGGCCGATAGACCGGTTATGCTCCCCTTTGCTTAGCTGCTGAGGCTGCCGACCATGCGCTTGGCCTGATGCTTGACGATCATGCCGTCGAGCAGGGCCTTGACGACCTTGCGATCCTCTTCGGGGAGTTGTGAGACGGCCTCGAACTGGATGCGGAACTCGTCGCTGGGGCCGCGCTCATCCTTGTCAAAAACTAACTCATCCGCACTCACGCGCAGAGCGCGGGCGAGCCTACGGATGACGTCCAGGGTGGGCTGGCTGGTGCCGCCCTCGTAGCGGCGGATCTGGAGGACGTGGATGCCCACCTGATCGGCCAATGCCTGCTGCGTCAATCCGTGGCCTTTGCGGAGGGCGGCCAGGCGCTCGGGGAAATCCATCTGCCAGAACTCTCTGTGCGTGAACGCCGGCATGGTACCCCCCGTGTCTGGATCGCTTGCTCGTAAATAACATATATGATAGTTACAAGATATCTATATAGAGGCTTGACGGGTTTTTAAGGGGGCCGGCATGGCGCGTATCGCGGAGGCGGAGCTTGAGCGGCTGAAGCGGGAGGTGTCGCTGGTGCGCCTGGTTGAGGCGGCCGGGGTGACGTTGCGTCGGCAGGGCAAGGACCTGGCGGGGCGGTGTCCGTTCCATGAGGAGGCGACGGCGTCGCTGGTGGTGAGCCCTGAGAAGAACCTGTTCCACTGCTTCGGCTGCGGTACAGCGCGATGACGGGGCAGTCGCTGTTCTACATGGGTGAGACGAACCTGAAGCACCGCATCCTGGCGATCGCGGAGGAGGAAGGGGCGACGAGCGCCAGCTACGCGCTGAAGCTGTTGCAGTCGGATGGGGAGGTGACGATCGCCAGCACGGGCAAGGACCCGACGACGGGGCTGCTGGTGACGCACGAGTACCGGGTGGAGGGTCCGGTGACGCTGTTCCTGACGACGACGGCGATCGACATCGACGAGGAGCTGCTGAACCGCTGCCTGGTGCTGACGGTGAACGAGAGCCGGGAGCAGACGCGGGCGATCCACGCCCTGCAGCGGGCGCGGCAGACCCTGGCGGGGCTGCTGGCGGAGGAGGACCGGGGGGCGATCCTGGCCCTGCACCGCAACGCCCAGGGCCTGCTGGAGGGGTTGAAGGTGGTGAATCCGTTCGCCGACCGGCTGACCTTCCTGGACGACAAGACGCGCACGCGGCGTGATCACGTCAAATACCTGACGCTGATCCGGGCGGTGACGCTGCTGCACCAGCACCAGCGTCCGGTGCGGACGGTGACGCACCGGGGCCGGGAGGTGCGGTACATCGAGGTGGCGCCAGCGGACATCGCCTTGGCGAACCGTCTGGCGCACGAGGTTCTGGGGCGGTCGCTGGACGAGCTTCCGCCCCAGACCCTTCGCCTGCTGCGGCTGCTGCACGAGTGGGCGATTGAGGAATGCGGGCGGCGGTCGCTGCGGCGGGAGGAACTGCGGTTCAGCCGGCGGCGGGTGCGGGAACTGACGGGCTGGGGCGACACGCAGCTGAAGGTGCACCTGGCGCGTCTGGCGGAGCTGGAATACCTGCTGGTGCACCGGGTGAAGGCGGGCCAGGGCTTCGAATACGAGCTGCTGTACGACGGCGAGGGCGAGACGGGGGAGCGCTTCCTGATGGGCCTGACCCAGCCCGACGAGGGCGCCCCCGGTCCCACCCCCCTCTACGACGCGCGGCGGTCGGGGCAGGCGGTGGACCGGTCGGCCCCTGGCCGGGAGGCGGTCGCCGCCCAGGCGGCCCCCGGTCGCCCCCCGGAAACGCCCGCGAACCCGCCGCCGGCCAGGCCCTTCGCGGTGGACGGCGCCGACGCGCCGCAAACCCCTCATCCCCGGATGAACGGCACCGCCGTATCGTACCCACCCCTGGAGCCTGCTTCCTTAGCCGCCCTGGCCTGAGCCCATGCCGCGCAAGGGGGAGAAGCGGGCCAAGCCACCGGTGGGGGACGGGCGGGACCCGGACGGCCTCTACCAGCACCTGCTGCGGTTCAACGCCTGGCAGGCGGAGAAGAACTACGCGGCACGGACCATCGAGGGGCGGGAGGCCAACCTGCGGGCCTTCCTGGCGTGGGCGGCGGAGCGGGGGCTGAGCCGGCCGCAGGAGATCACGCGGCCGATCCTGGAGCGCTACCAGCGCCACCTGTTCCTGTACCGGCAGAAGAACGGCCAGCCGCTGTCGGCGCGCAGCCAGCACGCGCGGATGACGCCGGTTCGGGCGTTCTTCAAGTGGCTGGCCCGGCGGAACCACATCCTGCACAACCCGGCCTCGGAGCTTGAACTGCCCCGCCACATCCTGACGGTGGCGGAGGT
The DNA here is from genome assembly GCF_007828045.1 of Nitrospirillum amazonense. GTDB lineage: Bacteria > Pseudomonadota > Alphaproteobacteria > Azospirillales > Azospirillaceae > Nitrospirillum > Nitrospirillum amazonense_C. The sequence continues at coordinate 15,131 of NZ_VITN01000044.1, forward strand.
GGAGGCGGTGCTGGCGGTGCCGGACCTGGGCACGGGGCTGGGGCTGCGGGACCGGGCGATCCTGGAGGTGCTGTACTCCACCGGCATGCGGCGGATGGA
>NZ_VITN01000045.1 GCF_007828045.1 Nitrospirillum amazonense
TCAACGCCTAAACCACGCTTCATGAACCGCCGTATACGGAACCGTACGTACGGTGGTGTGGGAGGGGGGAGGTGTGAACCTTCCCCCTACCCGATGCGTTCCGTTCCGTCCCGCACGAACGTCCAATACCGGCCGGCGGGCGGGCCGGCATGGTGCGGGCCTCGTCAACCCGGAGAACCGTCATGCCGCCCACCCCCGTTCGCTTCGCCGACAAGTTCGCCCTGTTCACCGAGCAGTGGCAGCCCAAGGTGGTGGCGGAAATGAACGACTATCAGTTCAAGCTGTCGCGCCTTGAGGGCGACTTCCTCTGGCATGCCCACGCCGACACGGATGAGACCTTCATCGTGCTGGAGGGAATGCTGCGCCTGGACTTTCGCGACGGCGCCATCACGCTGGGCCCCGGCGAGATGGCCGTGGTGCCCAAGGGCGTGGAGCACAAGCCCTCCGCCCAGGCGGAGGTGAAGCTGCTGCTGATCGAACCGCGCGGCGTGGTCAACACCGGCGACAGTGGTGCTGGCGCGCGAACGGCGCTGAACGACGTGTGGATTTGACCAAACGTTATCATCCTGGGCACAGGTGGAAAGGGACTGCGTCCCGACTGCCGCGTGGCATCACGCCTATACGCAATCAGAAGTATGCAAAACTTAAATATTGCGCCCTCAAGAGATGTATATTGGCGACGCGCAACACCATTTAGACAATCTAAGGTGTATGTAGCGCCAGCTCATCAGATTTCATGGAGGAAACAATGGCTGCTCGCAGCACGACCTGGACTATCCTGAACGCCACCGCGTTCGATTTTACCTTGGTCTCCGCCACCGCGACCGGCGGTGTCTTCGCCGTTAGCGCGCCGAACGTCATCAAGAGTGGTGAAAGCGGAAGCTTCCGTGCGGAATCGGACGGCTTTGCGACGGGTGATGAAGGAACAGTCATCTATTCAATTCCGGACGGCCATTTCAGCTTCTATTTTGACAATCCGTTCATTGGCTCCGACGATTACAGTGTGACGCCGCCGCCCTCGTATAACGCGTCGACGAGCGAGACCACCGGTAATGACCAGGTGCTGTCCAGCCGTTGCTTCAAGCCTGATTGAGTCTTCGGGTCGTTTTTCCGGGTCTCTCGGGGCTCGGGAAAGACATATAGGAGATAATTATTTTCGATTTGAATGGCCGTACGGGATTCAGGGACTGAATCCCGTACGGTATTTTAGTCTCCTTTTGTCGAGGTCTCACGACCGGCTGGGCGGGGTGAGGGGCGCCTGGGGCGCCGTCTCCGGCAGGGCGGGGACGGGACCGTCATAGGCCACGTCGGTGGAGCGGCTGACCGCCTCCCACGCCGCCAGCTGGGTCGCCCGCTCGCCATCGGCCAGGCCGAAGTAATGCAGGGCGTCGCTGCCCAGCAGCAGGTGCGGGGGCAGGGTGGGGTGGTCGGCCAGGCGCAGGATCAACTGGGCGATCTTGGCCGGGTCGCCGGCCTCATTGCCGATATAGGGCTTGAACATATCGACCAGCGCGCCCACCGAGGCCTGGTAGTCCGGCATGATGGCCGGCGTGTCGCGCAGCGAGCGCGTGCCCCAGCCCGTGCGCATGCCCCCGGGCTCCAGGGCGCAGATCTGGATGCCCAGCGGGTTGACCTCGCCCGCCAGCACCTCCGTCAGGCCACCCACGGCCCATTTGGCTGCCTGGTAGGCGCTGAGCCCCGGCCGGCCCAGCCGCCCGCCGACGGAGGACACCTGCAGGATGTGGCCGGACCGCTGGGCCCGCATCACCGGCAGGGCGGCATGGGTGACGTTCACCACGCCCATCAGGTTGGTGTCGATCTGGGCGCGGAAGACCTCCAGATCCATCTGCTCGAACGGGGCGACATCGGCATAGCCGGCGTTGTTCACCACCACGTCCAGGCGGCCGAAGGCCTCCACCGCCAGGGCCACGGCGGCGCGGGCGGCCGCCGCGTCGGTCACGTCCAGCGCCAGGGTGCGCACCCGGTCGCTATATTGGGTGTTCAGGTCGGCCAGCCGCTCCGGCTGGCGGGCGGTGGCCACCAGGCGATGGCCCGCGGCCAGCACAGCCTCGGCGATATCGCGGCCCAGCCCGGCGGCGCTGCCGGTGACCAGCCAAACCTTGGAAAGGGTGCTCATGATCAGAACTCCGTTGTGGGTGGGGAAATTGAGCGACTAATCACTCATTTATCGGGCAAGGATCGGGTAGGACCCGGTGCATACGCCTCGGCGGTCAGCGGCTGAGGGCGTTCCAGAAGGCGTCGAAACCGGCGGCGCGGTAACGCTCGGCGCTGTCCGGCTGCCGCAGGATGAAGTCCATGGTGGTTTCCGCCAGCGAGGTCAGGATGGCGGCCACGAAGTCGGGCGGCTGGTCCCGCAGCAGGCCTTGGGCCACGCCCTCCCGCATCATGCTGTCGATGCGGGCGAAGCCCTCGCTGCCTAGCGCCCGCGTCTCGGGCGTCAGGCGGTCCGACACGATCAACTGCGCCATGGCCCGGCGCTGCGCCGGACCGCGCACGCCCCAGTCGATATAGCGATCCCAGACGTGGCGCACGCGGTCGCGCAGCGGGTCGTTGGCCGGATAGGCGGTCATCAAGGCCTGGCGCAGGTCCGCCTTCAGCGCCAGGTACAACTGGTTCAACAGCAGATCCTTGGTGGCGAAATAGGTGAACAGCGTGCCCTCCGCCACGCCGGCCAGGCTGGCGATGCGGGCGGTGGGGGCGCCCAGGCCCTGGTCGGCGATGACCCGGACCGCCGCCGCCAGGATGGCGTCGCGCTTCTCTTCGCTTTTGGGCCGGGCCATGGGAACCACCAGAAAAAAGAGTGAGTGAGCACTCAATATAATAGCTTCGACGCAAATGCCAAGTGCGCGATGTCACAGGGGGGGCACCGCACGCGGCGTTTGATCCGAATCAGGGCGCCGCCCGTTGGCGCAAGTTAAGTTTCGACGCAAGGGTGCGGTCGCGCGCAAGGGTGTTTCGCGCTTTGGTGGTGCGGCGGCCGGCGAGCATGCTTGCGCCCGGATTGGTAAATGGCCAAGAGTAGGGGCGGGGGATGACGAAAGGCCGCCCCCACCGGAATTTCCACCGCCTTTCCCGCCGGCCCCGTTAACCTTGACAGGGGCGCCGGTGGGGCGGGCCGCCCTATGATAGACGGGGCATGAAATCGTTCGGGAAGAGAGGAACATCATGGTCGAAGTGGTCATCGCCGGCGCCGCGCGCACGCCCATCGGCAGCTTCAACGGCGCCCTCGGCAGCCTGTCGGCTGTCGCTCTCGGCACTGTGGCCGTCACCGAGGCCCTGCGCCGCGCCCATGTCGACGCCGCCGAGGTGTCCGAGGTCGTGCTGGGCCATGTGCTGAAGGCCGCCACCGGCCAGAACAGCGCCCGCCAGGTGTCCGTGGCCGCCGGCGTGCCGGTGGAACGCACCGCCTATACCCTGGACCAGGTCTGCGGCTCCGGCCTGCGCGCCGTGGCCCAGGGCTTCCAGGCCATCCGCCTGGGCGAGGCCGAGGTGGTGGTGGCCGGCGGCATGGAAAGCATGAGCCAGGCCCCGCACGCCATCCACCTGCGCAACGGCACCAAGATGGGTGACGCCAGCATGGTGGACACCATGATCAAGGACGGCCTGTGGGACGCCTTCAACAACTATCACATGGGCACGACGGCCGAAAACGTGGCCAAGAAGTGGGAAATCTCCCGCGAGGCCCAGGACACCTTCGCCGCCGGCAGCCAGCAGAAGGCCGAGGCCGCGCAGAAGGCCGGCCGCTTCAAGGATGAGATCGTTCCCGTCACCGTGCCCGGCCGCAAGGGCGACGTGGTGGTCGAGGCGGACGAATACCCCAAGGCCGGCACCACGGCCGAGACGCTGGCCAAGCTGCGCCCGGCCTTCGCCAAGGACGGCAGCGTCACCGCCGGCAACGCCTCGGGCATCAATGACGGCGCCGCGGCGCTGGTGCTGATGACGGCCGAGAACGCCGCCAAGCGCGGGGTGAAGCCGCTGGCCCGCATCGTTTCCTGGGCGACCGCCGGCGTCGACCCGTCCATCATGGGCACGGGGCCCATCCCGGCCAGCAAGCTGGCGCTGCAGCGCGCCGGCTGGACCGTGGCTGACCTGGACCTGGTGGAGGCCAACGAGGCCTTCGCCGCGCAGGCCTGCGCCGTGAACAAGGACATGGGCTGGCCCGACGACAAGGTGAACGTCAACGGCGGCGCCATCGCCCTGGGCCACCCCATCGGCGCCTCGGGCGCCCGCGTGCTGGTGACCCTGCTGCATGAGATGCAGAAGCGCGACGCCAAGAAGGGCCTGGTCACGCTGTGCATCGGCGGCGGCATGGGCATCGCCATGTGCGTGGCCCGTGACTGACTGATGCGGTTGCGCGATCGGAAGTGATCTTTCCGGTCGCGCAACCATCTAGGTTTTACCTGGGGTTGGCGTGGAATGATCGCGCCGGTCGAGGGTGGGGGGCCGGGATGCCGGGCGTATGCCGATCCTCCTGAAGCGTGATGCTCCATGGTCGTATTCTGACTCGTGAAAAAGGGGAGGATTAGATGACAGCGCGTGTTGCATTGGTGACGGGTGGTACCCGCGGCATCGGTGAAGCCATCTCGGTGGCGCTGAGGGACGCCGGCTACAAGGTTGCGGCCAACTACGGCGGCAACGAGCAGAAGGCGCGCGAATTCACAGAGCGGACGGGCATTCCCGCCTATCGCTTCGACGTGGCCAGCTTCGAGGATGTGCGGCACGGCATGGCCAAGATCGAGCATGAACTGGGCCCGATCGAGATCATCGTCAACAACGCCGGCATCACCCGCGACGGCGTGTTGCACCGCATGGATTTCGAGCAGTGGAACGAGGTCATCCAGACCAACCTCGCCTCCTGCTTCAACACCTGCCGCGTGGCCATCGACGGCATGCGGGCGCGCGGCTTCGGCCGCATCGTCAACATCGGCTCCATCAACGGCCAGGCCGGCCAGTACGGCCAGGTGAATTACGCCGCCGCCAAATCCGGCATCCATGGCTTCACCAAGGCCATGGCGCAGGAAGGCGCGGGCAAGGGTGTGACGGTCAACGCCATCGCGCCGGGCTACATCGACACCGACATGGTGCGCGCCGTGCCGCCCAACGTGCTGGAGAAGATCGTCGCCAAGATCCCCGTCGGCCGCCTGGGCAAGGCGGAGGAGATCGCCCGCGGCGTGCTGTTCCTGGTGGCGGACGACGCCGGCTTCATCACCGGCTCCACGCTGTCCATCAACGGCGGCCAGCACATGTATTGATGCCCTCGGGCGCCGGGCGCGGCCATCCGGCCGCTTGGCTATCCTCGTTTTCCAGTCCGCCCCGCTCCCCGGAAAACTCCGGCGGACGCGATCGCGTCCTAGGGGCTGGCTGGCACTGGTGTGGCTACAGGGGTTAGCCTGAGGCGCGTGCTTTGAGGTATGACAGGGGCGGGTCCGGTGACGGGCCCGCCCTTTGTCATGGGTGCCGCATGTCCGACCAGCCGTCCGCCTCACCGCATCTTTATCCCGACCAGCCCCGCGTGGGTGTCGGCGTGCTGGTGTGGAAGGGGGAGCAGCTGCTGCTGATCCGTCGGGCCAAGGCGCCCCTGGCCGGCGAATGGTGCCTGCCGGGCGGCAGCCAGGAATTGGGCGAGACCCTGTTCCAGACGGCGGCGCGCGAGGTGCGGGAGGAAACCGCCATCGCCTGCCGGCCCTACACCGTGCTGACGGCGGTGGACGGCATCACCCGTGACCCGCGTCCCCAGGGTGCCGGGCCGGAGGTGGAGCCCCGCGTGCGCTTCCACTTCACCATCGTGGAAATCATGGCGGAGTATGCGGGCGGGGAACCCCAGGCCGGCGATGACGCGGCGGCGGCGCTGTGGGCTGATCGTGAGGCCTGCGAGCGTCTGGTGACATGGCCGTCGATCAGGGCGGTGGTGGATATGGGCTGGGCGGCGCGCCAAACCACGGTGCTGGGGGAATGAGCATGGACGGCACGGTGGGGGGTGGCGAGGCGGTGGCGGCCGGCGGCATGACCGCGCGGCGGGCCACCCTCATCGGTGCCAGCGCCATCCTGCTGTGGTCCACCCTGGCGCTGCTGACCACGCTGACCGGCCCTATCCCGCCGTTCGAGATCGAGGCGGTGGCCTTCGCCGTGGCCGGCGTGCTCGGCATCGCCTGGATGGCGGCGCGCGGCCGCTCACCCTGGATGGCCCTGCGGCAGCCGCCCATCGCCTGGCTGCTGGGGGTGGGGGGACTGTTCGGCTATCACTTCCTCTATTTCCTGGCGCTGAAGTCGGCGCCGGCGGCGGAGGCCAACCTCATCAACTATCTGTGGCCCCTGTTGATCGTGTTGTTCGCCGGGCTGCTGCCGGGGGAGCGCCTGGGCCGCCGCCCGGTGCTGGGTGCCCTGGTCGGGCTGGCCGGCACCGGCCTGCTGGTGACCGGCGGCCGGGGCATCGCCATCGACCCCGCCTATCTGCCGGGCTTCCTGGCTGCGGCTGCGGCCGCCGTCACCTGGGGCGCCTATTCCACCCTGTCGCGCCTGCTGGGGGCGGTTCCCACCGACGCCGTGGCCTTCTTCTGCCTGGCCACGGCGGCCCTGTCGGCCCTCTGCCATTGGGGGTTGGAGGCGACAGTGGTGCCCGACGCCGGGCAGTGGGCCCTGCTGGCGCTGATGGGCCTGGGCCCCGTGGGGGCGGCCTTCTTCGTCTGGGACATCGGCATGAAGAAGGGCGACATCCACACCCTGGGCGCCCTCAGCTACGCCACACCGCTGATGTCCACCCTGTTGTTGATCCTGGCCGGCCGGGCCCAGCCCAGCGGCGTGGTCGCCGCCTCCTGCCTGCTCATCATTGCCGGTGCCGTCATCGCCAGCTGGAAGCCCCGCCGCGCCTGAAACTTTTCGCACATATAGCGCTTGCGCTGGCCATCCGCATCCGCTACGTTCCGCGCCGCTTCGCCAGCCGGCCCCTTTCCCGTTCGACAGCAAAACGGGGGCCGGACACGGGAATGGATACGGAGAGGTGCCGGAGCGGTCGAACGGGGCGGTCTCGAAAACCGTTGTACCAGCGATGGTACCGTGGGTTCGAATCCCACCCTCTCCGCCATTTCCTGCAAGCAGTTCAGCGATTGATGCCAACGGCACTTGGTCGCGACTGTCCAAATGCAGCATGCGACCCTTGAGCGCCAAGTGCCTCCGTCCGCAGGTTTGATCGGGGGTGGGCTTGGACAGTCCAGCTACGCCGGCGCGGCAATGCCGATTAGGTGCCTGTGCACCCACTCGTCAGACGGGTGGTGCGCTGGCGGTCCCGATGTGCTGGTCACGACCGCAATAGCGGCAAACATTGGCGTCCGCCTTAACGAGCTCGGCGCAATGCGGGCACTTTTTCATGCCATTATCCAACTGCCGCTGTTCAACTTCCGCGACATTCGGGGAAATGAGCAGGACGTGGATGATGGCAATTATGAAGAATGCGGCCCCATATAACCACCACAAGAAGAATGATCGACCTTTAGTGTGGGCGATATAGGCGGGAATGATGCCGATCAAGGCGGCAGCTATCCAAATCCCAATCATTTGTGGATCCTATCCGTCAAATTCCTTGCCGCCGGTGGAAATGTCGTACAGCCATTTGCTGTAGGGCAGGCGAAGATAGATGGTCGCGTTCCGGGCAACCGTGCCCAATAGCATGCTGCGGCACAGCAGGCTGACGCCGCCTTGAATGCGGTCACACATCGCGTCGGCGCTATCGACGAATTGCATTTTATTCAGTCTGGAAACGACCAGCGTTTTTCCATCGGGAATGGATCCGATGGGCTGGATCACGAATATTGTTATCTGTGTGCACAGGATGGCGATGATCACAGCAATGATCGCCATCCCTCCAAGGATAACTGTCTTCTTCTTATTCATTCACCCCGCACCCCCCAGCACCTATCGTAAATTGCTGAACGTATGGGCAAAGCCGCCCGTGTTCTTATGCAACACATCGGAACATAGGGAGAACATAAAGTCAACGGGCATTCCCGTTTTTCGTGTGTGCTTGGCCGTTCCTGCCAAAATAGGTATGCGGACTCTTTCGGCACCAGACTAGGCAACGCCGCGAAAGGAAGCGCGCGTGCAGGCGGGCTTCCTCGAAGCGACGGCTGGAAACGGAATCCGCCGAACCTTCCTTGCGACAGGGGCCAAGTGTACCAGGGCTACGGTACTGTCGGAGCATCAGGGCGGCCCTTATTTTGGGCGCCCGCTTGGATTCCATCACAGGAGGACAAACACGTCAGCGGCGTCTTACGGTGTTGGCGCCCCTCCGTGGGTTCCCTTTTATCGAAGCCTCATTTCCGGCACTCGACGCAGAGGCTTTCCATGATGCGCACCGGCTGCTGCGGTTCGATCTCGAAGATGTTCTCCACGTACTCGCTGCTGGCGTAGAGCGTTCTCTTGACGTGGGTGAAGCCCACATGCTCCAGCACCCATTTCAGGGTGTCGAAGTCATAACCGCACCGATGGTCGTGATTGTGCAGCATGCCCATGAAGATGGCGGCGTTGGTCACGTATAGGGCGGGATCGAGCGCTTCCTTCACGTATTCCTCAAGGAAGAAGCGGTCGTTGTTGACGTAAGCCTTCGCCCATTTCTCCAGGTCGGGAACCAGGATGCGCATCTTTCCGCCGTCGGCCAGCTTCGCATAGCATTCCTTCAGGAAAGTGATGCCGTCGGTGTAGCTGATGTGCTCCAGGAAATGGCTATGGTAAATCAGATCAAGTGAACCATCAAGGGCAGGTATTCCTTCCCTAAGATCATGGTTCATCATGAATGTACCGTCGGTTTTGTTGAAATTTTGGTACACACCGCCATTTTGTAAATTTGGCCAATATCCGATATTAAGGAATCCACGGTACAGCATGGTGCCGCAGCCAAGATTATATTTCTTGAACGTATTTGACAGCGTCATCCACTGCGGATCCATTACACAAATTCCTTTTGCTTGGTTTGCGGTGTGTAAAAGCCAGAAGAAGAAATGAGTTTGTCGGGCGGCCAAATGGCGCGCGCCAGCTCCACTATTTTTTAAAATCTATAGAGATGCTCATGGTTTAGCAACCGGCTGGTGGGAGATAGACAGCGGCGCCGGGGGCCGCTTGCGCACCTGGGGCGTCGGCATCGGCCTGTCCCCGTGAAACGGCGATGGCCCGCCCCCGAAGGGGGGACGGGCCATCCGGGCAGTTGGGTGATCGATTGGGCGATCGATCGGGTGGTCGACCGTCCGGGCGTCACGGCATCAGCAGCAAGGCCCCCGTCGTACCGCCGGCCTCCAGCGCCGCGTGGGCCCGTCCCGCCTCGGCCAGCAGATAGCTGCCGCCGATGTCGGCGGTCAGGCCCCGCGCCAACTGGGCCAGCACCTCGTCGGCGGCCGCGTGGTAGACGCCCATGTCGGCCAGGCGGGCGAGGATGCTGGGGCGGGTGAAGGTCACGCCCCGGTCGCGGGCCAAACCCTCCGCCGCTTCCACCGGAACCGGGCCGCCGGCCCGGCCGATGCTGGCCGCCGTGCCCCCCGCCCGCGTGGCGGCGATGAACCTCAGCAGGGTGTCGCCGCCCACGCCATCGATGGCGTAATCCACGCCCCGGCCACCGGTCAGCGAGGCGACCTCCGCCACCACATTGGCATCGCGGCCGACGATGACGGCGTCGGCGCCGTGATGGCGGGCCAGGGCCGCCTTTTCCGCCGTGCTGACGGTGCCGATGACCCGGGCGCCCAGCCGCCGGGCCCAGCGCGTGACCATGATGCCCAGGCCGCCGGCGGCGGCGGAGACCAGCAGCACGGTGTCGGCGCCCACGGCGTGGGTCGCGGTCAGCAGCATCTGCGTCGTCAGCCCACGCAGCAGCGAGGCGGCGGCGTCCCGGCTGGACACGGCGTCGGGCAGGGGCAGCGCGCGGTCGGCAGGCAGCAGGCGGGTGCTGGCATAGCCGCCAGCCGTCCCGGCATAGGCCACGCGCTGGCCCACCGCCAGGCCGGTGACGCCTGCGCCCAGCGCCTCGATGACGCCCACGCCCTCCACCCCCGGCACGCCACCCGGCAGGGGGTACAGGCCCCGGCGGTGGTAGGTGTCGACGAAGTTGACGCCGATGGCCTGGTGGCGCAGGCGCACCTCGCCCGCCCCCGGCGCCTGGGGACCGCGCGGCGTGATGCGCAACTGGTCGGTGCCACCCGGGGCGGCGATGGTGACCACGATATCGGTGGAATCGGTGCCAGGGGGATGTGCGTCCTGAGAATGCGTATCGGCGCGGCTCATGTCGGGCCTCCTTCAAAGCGGATGCGATGATGACCGTGATTGTCGTGCCGTATGCGTCGTGAGAAAATTCCCGAAATCTTGCCAACCTATGTGCGAAAATTAACGGAAGGCGGCGCGGTGGACAGGGCCATGGACTGGGAGGATCTGCGCCATTTCGCGGCGCTGGCCACGGGCGGCACCCTGTCGGCGGCGGCCCGCACGCTGGGGGTGGAGCATGCCACCGTGGCCCGGCGGGTGGCGGCCTTGGAACAAGCGCTGGGCCTCAAGCTGGTGGACCGGCGTGGCCGCCGCCTGGCCCTGACGGCGGAGGGGGAGCGCATCGCCGCCGTGGCGGACCGCATGGCCCGGGACGCCCGGACGGTGCGCCGCCTGGCCGACGGCGCCCGGTCCGACATCGCCGGCACCGTCACCATCAGCGCCCCGCCGGCCCTGGCCGTGCTGTTGCTGGCGCCCGTGCTGGCCGCCCTGCGCCAGCGCCACCCGGCCCTGACGCTGACCCTGCTGGGGGAAGTGCGCAGCGCCTCGCTGGAACGGCGGGAGGCCGACATCGCCGTGCGCATGAGCCGGCCGACGGAGGGCGACCTCACGGCGCGGAAGCTGGTGCCCTTGCCCTTCCACCTCTACGCCACGCCTGCCTATTTGGCGGCCACCGCGCCCGCCGGCTGGGTCTTCATCGGCAGCGCCGCCCCCCTGGACCAGTCCCCGCAGCAACAGGTGCTGGAAGGGTTGGCGGCCGGCCGGCCCACCGTCTTCCAGGGCAATACCGTGGAGATTCAGCAGGCCGCCGCCGCCAGCGGCATCGGCGTGGCGCTGCTGCCCGACTTCATGGCGGCGAACGACCCGCGCCTGGCCGCCGTGCCCGGCCCGCCCGTCCTGTCGCGCGACATGTGGCTGGTGGTGCACAGCGACATGACGGCGTCCGCCCCCATCCGCGCGACGCTGCGCTGCATTGAGGAGGAGGTGGCGGCAAGGTTGGCGCGGCCCGCGTGAGACGATGGGGTGACAGTCGTCGCCAGGGCCAGCGGGGCCGTACCTCTTCTCCAACGCGTCGATCTCGTCGATGGAGAGGCCGGTCTTCTTGAAGGCGTCATGGGAGGAGAAGGAAATCTCCTCACTGGTGACCCTCCGCGGTGCGCACGCGCGCGTTGATGGACCTACCGGAGATTCTGGCCTCCACCCAAAGTCCATCCTGCCTTCCGCCCGCGCTCGCGCCATGCTGCGGCCCAAACCCGGGAGGCGCTGATGGGCACGGTCGTGGGATGGATGGCGTTGGTGGGGATGCTGCTGGCGGGGCCGGCTTGGGCCGATCCCACGCCCAAGGGGCCCCCGCCCACCGCCGTGTTCGACGTGCAGTTCGTCAACAGCTCCCCCGCCGACACCATGGCGGAAGAGACGGCGCGGGTGGCGCGGCTAGGGCAGGCGTTGCGGGCGGCGCTGGCGCGCTCGGGACGCTATGCCCTGGTCGACATGGCGCCCTGGGCGGCCACGCTGGCGGCGAAACCGGCGCCGCGCGACTGCCCGCCCTGCGCGCTGGAGATCGCGACCCAGGCGGGGGCCAGGGTGGCCGTCATCGCCTGGGTGCAGAAGGTCAGCAACCTGATCCTGAACCTGAACATCAGCATCCGCGACGCCGCCACCGGCCAGGTACTGAAGGGCGGCAGCGTCGACATCCGCGGCAACACGGACGAGTCCTGGGACCGGGGACTGAGGTTCCTGCTGGAGGAACATGTGCTGGATGGGGGGGAAGTAAGGCTCAGATGGGCTGGTCGAGGGAGGTCGCCAGGGGGGTGAACAGCTTCGGGCCCGTTTCCGTCATGTGCCAGCAATCCTCCAGCCGGATGCCGAACTCACCGGGGATGTACAGCCCCGGCTCGTCCGAGAAGCACATGCCGGGCTCCAGCGGCGTGGTGTCGCTCAGCACCAGGTAGGGGGATTCGTGGCCGTCCAGGCCGATGCCGTGGCCGGTGCGGTGCGACAGGCCGGGCAGGCGATAGCCGGGGCCCCAGCCTTCCCCCTCGTAATAGCGGCGCACGGCCTTGTCGATGTCACCCACGGGAATGCCCAGCTTGGCGGTTTCCAGCGCGATCTCCTGCCCGCGCTTCACCGTGTCCCACACCTTGCGCTGACGGGCGCTGGGCGTGCCGAAGACCCAGGTGCGGGAGATGTCGGACTGATAGCCGTGCACGGCGCAGCCCACGTCCAGCAGCACGGTGGAACCGTCCTTGACCACCTCCGGCTGGATCGAGCCGTGGGGATAGGCGCTGGCCTCGTTCAGCAACACCAGGGAGAATTCGGGCCGGCCGCCCAGGGCCGCCGTGGCGGTGTCCACCAGGGCGGCGATGTCGGCGGCGCGCATGCCCGGCCGCACATGGGCGTGGGCGTACCGCAGGGCCGCCAGCGTCACCCCGTTGGCCACCTGCATCAGGGCCAGCTCCGCCGGCGACTTGTGCATGCGGCAGGCCCGCACCAGGGCGTCGCCGGACACCAGGTCGTAGTCCTTGGTCACCTGGCGGATGCCGTCGATGATGAAGAAGCGGGTGGTGGGCTCAACGGCCACCTTGCCCGCCGGGACGCCGCTGTCCTTCAGGGCCTGGGCCAGGCGCTGGAAGGGGCTTTCATGTTCGTCCCAGGCGCGGACGTCTCCGCCCACCTGCAGGGTCTCGCGCACCGAGGGCTCCTCGAACGCCGGGGTCACCACGATGACCTGGCCCTTGGCGGGGATCAGGGCGGCGGTGGTGCGTTCGGAGCGGTGCCAGCGGATGCCGGTGAAATAGTCCAGGCTGCTGCCCGATTCCACCAGGAAGGCGGCGATGCCCCGGCGGGCCATCAGGTCCTGCAGCTTGGCGATGCGGGCCCGCCGTTCCTCCACCGTGATGGGTTGGGCACCCGTGGTCAACGACGTCAGGGCGGCGAGGTCGTCAGTGCCGGACGGGGCGGCAGCCCGGGCCGTGAGGGGGGCGGCGGAGAGAGGAAGCGTGGACGCGGCGGCAAGGAAATGGCGGCGGCTGACCATGGTGAAGCTGTCCCGGATGTTTTTGGCCGGCCACATCAGGGCCGGCGACCTGGCATCCGTCCTACCACAGCGTCACCGCCTTTTCCCCGTCTTTCCCCCAGGGATGGGGCGGCTTGGATATCTTATGCGCCTGGCCCTAGGCGTCGGCGCGCCGGGCCATGAACTGGCGCAACCCTTCCTCCATCTCATCCCATACCCGGGCCAGCGCCGGGCTTTCGCGCAGGGACCGGGCGTAACCGGCAACCGCCGCGTGGCGGTCCAGCAGGTGGGTGCGGCCGGAGAAGCGCATCAGGCCCTCCAGCGTATAGCGCACCGGCACCAGCCAGGCGTCGGCGGTGCTGACCCGGCCACCGAAGGCGAAGGGGCCACGCGCGGCATCCTCGGCCAGCAAACCGTTCAGCAGGCCGATGCCACTGTCCAGCTTCGCCAGTTGCGCCTGGATGGCGTCCTCATCCGGCGTCTTGCCGTCGAACAGGCCGAACAGGGGAAAGGTCTCGCGCATCACGTAGTTGTCCGCCACCGCGATCAGCAGGCGCACGCGGGCATGGTCCACCGGGTCGGCGGGGCGCAGGGGGACGGCGGGGAAAGCGTCCTCCAGATACTCCACGATCACGGCCGATTCCGGGATGGACCGGCCATCGTCCAGCACCAGCACGGGCACCCGCACCATGGGGTTCAGCGCCCGGAAGGCGGCGGAGGTGCGCCAGTCTTCCGGTGGGGTTAGGGTCTGTTGATAAATTATCGCTTCAATCTGGTCGGTGTGTTTGGCGAAATGGTGTAGTTCCATTCGCCATGGAAGTCATGTCGACGGATGT
>NZ_VITN01000046.1 GCF_007828045.1 Nitrospirillum amazonense
CAACGCCTAAACCACGCTTCATGAACCGCCGTATACGGAACCGTACGTACGGTGGTGTGGGAGGGGGGAGGTGTGAACCTTCCCCCTACCCGATCTGCCGGCGGCAGGGGAACGCCCCGGAAGGATGCTTTGTTCGGTGACACAACGGTTTGCTGCAAAAACGTAGCCTTCCGTTGGCTTGGCACCCACCCCGTCATTAACTAAGATTCGCGCGTCATGCCGAAGAACGCCACCGCCCTGCCTCTAGCGCTGACTGTCGCCGCCCTGGCCGCGCCTGGGATCCCGTGCCTGCGCCTGGGATTTCCCGACCTGCCGCTGCCCCTGGTGCTGGCGGGGTCGGCTGCCAGCCTGGTGGTGGTGGGCGTCTGCCTGACGCGCCTTACCCGCCAGCGCGCCCGGGTCGAGGCCCAGGCGGTGCGGGCTGACGCCTTGCTGGCCGGCTGCCCCGATGAATGGGTGGCCTGGCAGGACGGCCGCGTCATCGACGCCAGCGCCAGTGCCGGCGCCTGGCTGGGCATCCCCGACCCGCAGCCTGGCGGTCGCCCGGATGAGATCGCGCGGGCCTTCACCACCCCGGATGACGAGGCGCTGCGCCAGGCGTTGCGCGCTCTGGACACCGGTGGCATCCCCTTCACCCGCCAGCTGACCTGCCATCAGGGCCGCCGCAGCCTGTTGGTGATCGGCCGCCGGGTGGTGCCGCCCGTGACCCCCGGCGATGGCGGCGATCCGCCGGCGGCGATCAATGTGCTGTGGCTGCGCGACGTCACCGCGACCACGGCGGACGCCAAGGCCCAGGAGCGGCGCCGCCAAGTGGCGGAGGAAGGCTTGGCACAGTTCCGTGCCGCCCTGAACCTGCTGCCCTTCCCCCTGTGGATGCGGCGTGCCGACGGGGCGCTGGCGTGGTGCAACCAAGCCTACGGCACGGCGGTCGGCGTGCCGCCGGAGGATGTGGTGGCGCAGGGCGTGGAGCTGGTCACCGGTCCCGGCGCCGGCCAGTCGTTGGCCGCCCGCGCCCTATCGGGCGGGGAGCCGGCCTCGGAAAGCCGTCATGTCATCGTCGCCGGCCAGCGCCAGTTGCTGCGCCTGACGGAAACGCCGCTGGAGATGCCGCTGGAGGGGGGCGCCGCCCTGCTGGGCCACGCGCTGGATACCACCCGCGAGCAGGAACTATCGTCGGAGCTGGAGCGTCACATCGCTGCCCATGCCGACGTGCTGGAGCACCTGGGTTCCGCCATCGCCATCTATGGCGCGGACAGCAAGCTGAAGTTCCATAACCGCTCCTACGCCCGGCTGTGGGGCCTGGACGAGAGCTGGCTGGAGACCGAGCCCAGCTATGGCGAGGTGCTGGAGGATTTGCGCAGCCGCCGGCGCCTGCAGGAGGAGGTGGACTTCCCCCGGTGGAAGCGGGCCCAGATGGCCCTGTTCACCAACCTGACGGAACCGCGTGAGGACCTGGTCCATCTTCCGGATGGCACCACCCTGCGCACCATCGCCGTGCCCCATCCCTTCGGCGGCCTGATGTTTGTGCTGGAGGATGTGACCAACGCGCTGGCCCTGGAATCGTCCTACAACACCCTGATGGCCGTGCAGCAGGAGACGCTGGACAATTTGGCGGAAGGTGTCGCCGTGTTCGGCGGCGACGGCCGGCTGAAGCTATGGAACCCCTCCTTCGCCCGCATCTGGCGGCTGAAGGGATCGGACCTGAACGGCGAGCCGCACATCACCCAGGTGATCGACAAGCTGCAACCCCTGCTGGACCACGACGGCGACTGGCCGGCCCGTCGGCGCACCATGATCGCCGACCTCTTGGAACGGTCCAGCTACGCCGGCCGGCTGGAACGCACCGACCGGTCCATCGTCGATGTGTCCAACGTGCCGCTGCCCGATGGCGCCGTGCTGATCAGCGTGCTGGACATCACCGACAGCGTGCGGGTGGAAGAGGCCCTGCGCGCCAGCAATGAGGCGCTGGCGACCGCCGACCGCCTGAAGTCGGAATTCATCGCCAATGTCTCCTACCAGCTGCGCACGCCCCTGAACGCCATCATGGGCTTCGCCGAAATCCTCAATAACCAGTATTTCGGCGCCCTCAATGAACGCCAGGCGGACTACACCAAGGGCGTCCTGGAGGCCAGCCGCCGCCTGCTGGCCCTGATCAACGACATCCTGGATCTGGCCACCATCGAGGCCGGCTTCATGACCCTGGACCGCTCCCCCGTGGATGTCGGCCAGCTGCTGGAGGCGGTGTCGGGCCTGACCCTGGATTGGGCGCGCAAGCAGGACGTGACCCTGTTGGTGCAGGTGCCCCCCGACATCGGCAACCTCGACGCCGATGAGCGCCGGCTGAAGCAGGCGCTGTACAACCTGGTCAGCAACGCCGTGAAGTTCACGCCGCCGGGCGGCCAGGTCACCCTGTCGGCCAGGCGCCAGATGGGGGAGGGGGCCCCGGAAATGGTGCTGTCGGTCAGCGACACCGGCATCGGCATTCCTGCCGCCGACCGCCAGCGCGTGTTCAACAAGTTCGAGCGCGGCGAAGTGCAGAACCATCCCGCCGGCGCCGGCCTGGGCCTGTCACTGGTGAAAAGCTTCGTTGAGCTGCACGGCGGCCATGTGGAGATCAGCGACAGCGACCAGGGCACGCTGATCCAATGCCATTTGCCATTACGGCAGAATGCCGTAATGGCGGTTTAGGTTGGTTCGCCCTCAGGTGCCGGGCGCGGCTGGACGGCCGCGCCCGGCGCTTGAGGGGGCGTTAAAAACTACGCGCTGGTGTCGACCTTCGCCGAGTTTGGGCCGGCCTTGGCGACGCAGACCATGGCCTCGCGCAGCAGGCGGCCCTGGATGGTGTAGCCGGGCTGCAGGATGGTGACGACGGTGCCGGCGGGCTTGTCCGTGCCGTCGACCTCGGCCACCACCTGGTGGAAGTTGGGGTCGAAGGGCTGGCCCATGGGCTCCAGCTTCACGATGCCGGCGCGGTCGAAGGCGGCGATCAGCTGGCGTTCCGTCGCCTCCACGCCGGTCAGCAGGGTGTTGACCTGCTCGCTGCCGGCGCGGGTTTCGGCCGGGACGGCCTCGATGGCGCGGCGCAGGTTGTCGGCCACGGCCAGCAGTTCCTTGGCGAAGCCTGACACGGCGTACTTGGCGGTGTCCTCACGCTCCTTCTGGGCGCGGCGGCGGGTGTTCTCCGCCTCGGCCATGCTGCGCAGCAGCTGGTCCTTCAGGGACGCGACCTCGGCTTCCAGCGTGGCGACGGCGTCCGAGGATGCCGGCGCTTGCTGCTGCGGGGCGGCGTCGGTTTCGGGGGCGGTGGTCGTCTCGTTGCTATCGGTCATCTTAGCGGCAGTCTCTACAAGGGTGCGGAACAACGGCGGCGCGACACCGCCGGAACGGGCAGAAGATAGGCATCCCGCGCCCGCGACGCCAGAGGCGATGCGGGGATCCGGTCAGGAATAAAGCGGGGATGGGCCGAATTGTTCGGCCGGTGGTCGAACCGATCCACCCGGTCTACCCGATCATCCGGCTGATGACCTTGGCGGTGTAGTCGACCATGGGGATGATGCGGGCGTAGTTGATGCGCGTGGGCCCGATGACGCCGATGGCGCCGACGATCTGGTCCTTGCCGTTGGTGTAGGGCGAGACGATCAGGGAACAGCCGGCATGGCTGAACAGGTTGTTCTCCGCCCCGATGAAGATCTGCACGCCCTCCGCCTGGCCGGTGGCCTCCAGCAGCCGCATCATGGCGTCGCGGGTTTCCAGCGCCTCGAACAGGCTGCGGATGCGCTCCAGGTCCGACAGGGCGCTGACGTCGTCCAGCAGCTTGGCCTGGCCGCGCACGATCAGCACGCCGCTGCTGCGGCTGCCGGCCCAGGTGGCCATGCCGGTATCCACCACCCGGCGGGTCAGTTCGTCCAGCTGGGTGCGCTGTTCCTCCGCCTCGGCCTGCAGGCGGGTGCGGGCCTCGGCCAGGGTGCGGCCCACCACGCGGGCGTTGAGGTAGTTGCTGGCCATCTGCAGGACGGAGGAGGGGATGCCCATGGGCACCTCCACCACCCGGTTCTCCACCAGGCCGTCCTCCGTCACCAGCACCACCAGGGCGCGGCCCGGTTGCAGGTTCACGAACTCGATATGCTTCAGCGGCCGGTCGGTCTTGGGCGCCATGACCAGCCCGGCGCAGGACGACAGGCCCGACAGCATGGTCGTCGCCTCCTCCAGCGCCTCGGGCAGGGACCGGCCGGAGGCGGCGCACTGGGCGTCGATGCTTTCCCGCTCGTCATCCGACAGGTCGCCCACCTCCAGCAGGCCGTTGACGAACAGGCGCAGGCCCACGTCCGTCGGCACGCGCCCGGCGGAGGTGTGCGGCGCCTTCAACAGGCCCAGCTCCTCCAGGTCCGCCATGACGTTGCGGATGGTGGCGGGCGACAGCGCGATGCCCAGGCGGCGCGACAGGGTGCGGCTGCCCACAGGCTCCCCCGTTTCGACATAGGCTTCCACGATCTGGCGGAAGATGTCGCGGGAACGCTGGTTCAGCTCGGTGATCATGCCTGGGGGCGGGGCCTGATGGACGGGGGAGGATGCCCATAAATCTAATGACGGACGGCGGTGTTATCAATCATCGCCGGGGCCGCCCGCCACATCCGGGGTGGACAGGGGCGTGGTTCCGTCGCTAGGTAGGGCCTCGCAAACACCCATGACAGATTACGGGACCGCCCCGCCATGACCCGCCCCTCCGGCCGCGCCGCCGACCAGCTCCGCGCCGTCTCGCTCGAGACCGGCTTTGCCAAGTACGCCGAAGGCTCCTGCCTCGTGCGCTTCGGCGACACCCACGTGCTGTGCACGGCCAGTGTCGAGGAAAAGGTGCCGCCCTTCCTGCGCGGCCAGGGCCTGGGCTGGGTGACGGCGGAATACGGCATGCTGCCCCGCGCCACCCACAGCCGCACGGATCGCGAGGCCGCCAAGGGCAAGCAGTCCGGCCGTACCCAGGAAATCCAGCGCCTGATCGGCCGCGCGCTGCGCGCCGTCACCGACCGCAAGGCCATGGGCGAAATCCAGGTGAAGATCGACTGCGACGTGCTGCAGGCCGACGGCGGCACCCGCACCGCCGCCATCACCGGCAGCTACGTCGCCCTGCACCAGGCCTTCACCCACCTGATGCGCATCGGCGTATGCAAGCAGATCCCGCTGATCGACAGCGTGGCCGCCATCTCCTGCGGCATCTACAACGGGCAGGCCGTGCTGGACCTGGACTATGCCGAGGACAGCAACGCCCAGGCCGACGCCAACTTCGTCCTGACCGGTTCCGGCGGCATCGTGGAAATCCAGGGCACGGCCGAGGAGCGCCCCTTCGACGAGGCGCAGTTCAACGAGCTGCTGCGCCTGGCCCGCCACGGCATCGGCCAGCTGACCGCCCTGCAGAAGACCGCCCTGGGCCTCTGAACCTGCCAACCCTATATGGACACGGCGGGGCTTGGAGTATCCAAGCCCCTAGCCTGCGACCGCGGGCGCCGGAGATTTCCGGGGAGCGTAGCGGACTGGAAATCGAGGACAAGCCAAGCGGCCGGATGGCCGCGCCCGGCGCCTGAGGGAACGGACCATGACCACCAGACAATTCACTGGCGACACCCTGATCATCGCCACCCATAACAAGGGCAAGGTGAAGGAGATCGCGGCCCTGCTGGGCGACCACGTCGCCCATTTCCCCACGGCGGGGGAACTGGGCCTGCCCGAGCCGGAGGAGACCGGCCTGACCTTCCGCGAGAACGCGGAGCTGAAGGCCCTGGCGGCGGCCAAGGCAGCGGGCAAGCCGGCGCTGGCGGACGACAGTGGCATGGCGGTGGCGGCCCTGGACGGCGCGCCGGGCATCTATTCCGCCCGCTGGGCCGGGCCGGAGAAGGACTTCGCGGCCGCCATGGCCCGGGTGGAACGTGAACTGCCCCCCGGCGCGCCGCGCGACGCCAGCTTCATCTGCGCCCTCACCATCGCCTGGCCGGACGGCCATGTGGAGACGGTGCAGGGCGAGGTGCACGGCCAGCTGGTCAACCCGCCGCGTGGCGGCCGGGGCTTCGGCTACGACCCCATGTTCGTTCAGGACGGCTACACCGTGACCTATGGCGAGATGGAACCGCACGAGAAGCACGCCATCAGCCACCGGGCCCAGGCCTTCCGCCAGCTGGTGGAGCGATGCTTCCGCTGACTATCCCCGACGCCGGCCCCGAGGCCGGCCCCGAGGCCAACACCGGCGCCGGCGCCGGTGTTGGCGGCTTCGGCCTTTACGTGCACTGGCCGTTCTGCGCCAGCAAATGCCCCTATTGCGACTTCAACAGCCATGTCCGCGAGGGCGTGGACCAGGCCCGCTGGCGCGCGGCGATGCTGCGGGAGATGGATCATTTCGCCGCCCGTGTGCCAGCGGGGCGCCGCCTCAGCAGCGTCTTCTTCGGCGGCGGCACGCCCTCGCTCATGCCGCCGGAAACGGTGGCCGCCATCCTGGAGCGCGCCGACCAGCACTGGGGTATCACCGATGGCGTCGAGGTGACGCTGGAGGCCAACCCCACCTCGTCCGAGGCGGCGCGCTTCGCCGGCTTCCGCGCCGCCGGCGTCAACCGCCTGTCCATGGGCATCCAGGCGCTGAACGACGCCGACCTCGCGGTGCTGGGTCGCAAGCATTCCGCTGGCGAGGCGATGGCCGCGATCGCCATGGCCAAGGGCATCTTCGATCGTTTCAGCTTCGATCTGATCTATGCGCGCCCTGGCCAGACGGTGACGGCGTGGCAGGATGATCTGTCCCGGGCGCTGGACATGGCGGTGGGCCATTTGTCGCTGTACCAGTTGACCATCGAGGAAGGCACCCAGTTCCACACCCTGCACCAGCGCGGCGACCTGGTGGTGCCGGACGAGGATTTGGCGGGGGATCTCTATGAGGCGACTCAGGTTCTGCTGAACCAGGCCGGCATGCCGGCCTATGAGGTGTCCAACCACGCCCGCCCCGGCCAGGAAAGCCGGCACAACCTGGTCTATTGGCGCTATGGCGACTATGTCGGCATCGGCCCCGGCGCCCACGGCCGCCTGACGCTTGGGAAGTCAGGGGGGAACGGCGACAAGATCGCCACCCGCACCCACCGCGCGCCGGAAATCTGGCTGCAGCGGGTGGAAGAGGGCGGCACCGGCGCCCATGCCGACGAGACGGTGACGCCCGAGCAGCGCGGCCGTGAGGCCCTGATGATGGGCCTGCGCCTGGCCGAGGGCGTCAGCCTGTCGCGCCTGACGGCCGAGGCCGGCGGTGTGAACCCCGTGGACATGGGCGCGGTGGACCGCCTGTCCCGCCACGGTCTGCTAACCCTGGACGACGATCGCCTGGTCGCCACCCCCGATGGGCGCCAGCGCCTGAACGGCGTGCTGGCGGCGTTGCTGGGGTAGGGATCCGGCCCTGCCTCGATCTTACCGTTTTCCTAGGTAAAGCTTCCCCAATAGCAAGCAAAAGGGGAATGGAAATTTCGAACCGGGTCGCCTTGGTCATGCTGTCAGGCGCGCTTATGGTCAGCGGCTGTGCGCACCATGACGAATTCCACCTCCGCAACGCGAAAACGGGCCAGACGGTCACCTGCCGCAGCGGCGGCTATAGGTTTGAGGAAGGAGAGGCTCAGTTTCGCATCGCCGACCAGTGCATGCGAGCCTGCGCCCGCTACGGCTTTTGGCCATACGGAGCCCATCCCTATGGCGGCGTCACTCCCCGGACGCCGGACGATGATGTTCGCCCTTTCATTCCCAAGGAATGCCTGCCTTAAGGCTGCGTCATTCCGCGCCATCGGCTGAGCTTGAGCCATCAGCCGGCGGGTGCAATGCTTAAGTGTATTCGGCCCTTTACGGTCAGGCCATTCCCCATGCGCGCTTCGTTCCGCCTGCCTGCCGCCACCGTGCGCCAGGTCCTTTGCTGTGCCCTGGTCGTTGGGGCGGCATTCGCCCTGGGGCCGGCCGCGGCCGCCGATATCCCCTTCGTCGGTTGCCCCGCCGATGGCCAGATGGGGCCGCAGGCCGCCCCGAAGAAGGGCGCCGTCCCGTCCCTGCCCCCCGCGCTTGCCGCCAAGGCGGCGGGGCGTTTGGCCTATTATGCGGCAGCGAAGGAGGCCGGGGGCATCGGCAGCTTCGCGCCCAAGGGCTGGCACTGCTTCGCGCTCTACGGCTCCAACGGCTCCCAACTGCTGGTGACGGCCAATGCCTTGGCCAGTCCCGACCTGATCAAGGCGGCCCAGCATATTGAGGGCCCGGCCCTGCAGTTGGCCTGGCTGGAGGGTGACACATCGGGCCGGTTCGAGGTCGCCAAGATCTCCGCCCGCCTGTTCCCAGTCGCCAAGGATTACGTCCAAGGCGTGATCGACGAAGGGCTGTCGGACAAGTCGGATGTCATCTGGGGGCCCTATCCGACGGACACCGTCGTGCGCCGCAGCCCCACCTCGGTGGATTTCGTGACGCCAGCCGGACGGAAGGGCATCGGCACGGACAGCCATCTCAACCCAGGTCCCCTGCCTGTCATCGGCAGCGCTGTGCTGTTTCCGGATGACGATATGGCGTTGCGCGAGTTGGTCATGCGCCTGCCGCCCGAGATGGCGGACCTGGGGCCCGTCATCCAGGCGGCGTTCCGGCCGGAGTAACGAAGCGACCAGGAACTATGACCATCATGGTCATTTTTCTTGAGCGTGCCGGGCTTCTCGTCCCATAATGGGATGGTGACTTGGCCGGAGGCGTTCCATGAGTACCCAGGTTTCCGTGGCCCAGGCCAAGGCGGAATTCGCGGCGCTGGTGTCCCGTGCCGAGGCGGGGGAGGAGATCATCGTCACCCGCAACGGCAAGCCGGTGGTCCGGCTGTCGGCATTGACGACGGCGCCGGTCGCGTATGGCGATCTGGCCGGTCTGCGGATCGCGGACGACCTTTCCTTGCCCGATGACGTCGTAGATGACTTCCTGGCGCGCTGATGGCCAAGGCGCTGCTGCTCGATACCCATATCTTCTTGTGGGTGCGCGCCGACCCCGCCCGGCTTACGGAACGGGAGCGTGGCCTTATCGACAGGGCGCCGCGCCGGCTGGTCAGCGCCGTCAGCTTCTGGGAAATCGCCCTGCTGGTCAGCTTGGGACGGATTGCTGATGACCCCCGGCTGTTCACCCTGCCGGACGGCATCGACCTGTTGCCGGTCTCGCCGGTCCACTGCCGGGAATTGGTGGATTTGCCGCCCCTGCACCGCGACCCTTTCGACCGCATGCTCATCGCCCAGGCCCGGGTAGAGGGCCTGTCGCTGCTGACACGGGACGCGAAGATCATCGGCTATGGCCCGGCCGGCGCCAGCCTGGCTTAGCCGGGAAGGGCGGCCAGCACCGTCTCCGTCGTTGCCACCGTGGCATACTCACCGTCCATGTTGGCCAGCGACAGGGCGTGCACGTCCTCGGCACTCCACACCCGTCCCCGGCCGTCACGCTTGGCGAAGGTGCAGGTGGCGTCGCTGACCAGGGTGGTGGCGTAGCCCAGGTTGCCGGCCATGCGCACCGTGGCCTCCACCGAGTTGTTGGTGATGACGCCGGCCACCACCAGGGCGGTGATGCCCCGCCCGCGCAGCAGGTCGTCCAGCCCGGTGCCGATGAAGGCGCTGTTGCTGCGCTTGGCCACCACAACCTCCCCAGCCGCCGGCATCGCCTCCTCCTTGAAGGCGTGGCCGGGCGCGCCGGGACGGTAGGTGGAATTGGGCTCCACCGAATCGTGCCGCACATGGATGACCGGGTACCCGGCGCCACGCCAGGCGGCCAGCAGCCGGGCGACGTTGGCCTCCGCCTCCGGATTGTTGCGCGGCCCCACGGCCGCCCAGCGTGGGTCGTCGATGGCGCGTTGCAGATCGATGAGCAGCAGGGCGGGTGGGTGTGTTTCAGGCGGCATTGGGGGCAGGATGGGTCATATCGCCCCGGCCCTCCAGCAGGCCGGCGACGGAGATGTCTTCGTCCAGGTCGTCCCAGTGCAAGCCTCGACCGGTGGCGCCGATGCGGTACCGTTGTCGCTGTTCCGGCGTCGCCCGCAGCAAGCGGGGGAACCAGGCCAGGGGCACGCCGATGGTGCGCCCGTCGTCTAGGTCTACCCACAAGGTGTGCTCATCAAAGCGCAGCGTCTTAGCGGAAATGCTCATTCCACGCCCTTTCGATCTCTTGCCGCCGGGCCTCCACGATGCGTACCAGATCGGCCTGTGTTGACCGGCTGAAGCCGACGCAGTCGGCCACGTGCACTTCGGGGAACAGCCACAGCTTGGCCTCGCCACCGTCCCGCTCGACATGGATATGGACCGGTTCACGCGGGCTGGCTTCGTTGGAAAAGAAATAGAACCTGAAGCCATTCCAACGAAACACGGTTGGCATAAGGTTAACTCTCCAACAATTCGTTGGACACAAAATATATCACAGGGAAACCAGCCCCCACTGTGGTCACCGCACCACCACCCGGCGGTAACTCAGCGCCTCGGCGATGTGGACGCGGCGCACGGTGTCGCTGCCCTCCATATCGGCCAGGGTGCGGGCCACGCGCAGGACGCGGTGATAGCCGCGGGCGGACAGGCGCAGGCGGTCGGCGGCTTCGGTCAGCAGGGCGCGGCCGGTGGCCTCGGGGGCGGCCACCTTTTCCAGCAGCTCGCCATCGGCTTCGGCATTGGTGCGGATGGTGGGGTGGCCCGGCTTCACCAGGGCGGCGTAGCGCGCCGCCTGGATGCCGCGCGCGCGGGCCACGCGGGCGGCGACGACGGCGCTGGTCTCGCGCGGCGGCGGCAACGACAGGTCCGCCGCCTTCACCGCCGGCACGTCGACATGCAGGTCGATGCGGTCGAACAGCGGGCCGGAAATCTTGGACTGGTAGTCGGCGGCGCATTTGGGCGCGCGGCCGCAGGCCTGGGCCGGGTCGTCCAGATGGCCGCAGCGGCAGGGGTTCATGGCGGCCACCAGCTGCACGCGGGCCGGGTAGGTGACATGGCCGTTGGCCCGCGCCACCGTGGCCCGTCCTGTCTCCAGCGGCTGGCGCAGCGCCTCCAGCGTGGGGCGCGCGAACTCCGGCAGTTCGTCCAGGAACAGCACGCCCTGGTGGGCCAGGCTGATTTCCCCCGGCTTGGCCCGGACGCCGCCGCCCACCAGGGCCGGCAGGCTGGCGCTGTGGTGCGGGTCGCGGAAGGGGCGCCGGCGCATCAGCCGCCCACCCTCCAGCTTGCCGGCCACGGAATGGATCATGGACAGGTCCAGCGCCTCCGCCGGTTCCAGGGGCGGCAGCAACCCCGGCAGACGGGCGGCCAGCATGGACTTGCCCGACCCCGGCGGCCCGACCATCAGAGATATATAACCTATTAGACCCTCCCAAACTATGGTAAGCGCTGCTCTATGAAAAGAATCGCCTATTCCTACATTCGCTTCTCCACGCCAGAACAGCTCAAGGGCGATAGTCTGCGCCGACAGTTGGAGGCTTCTCAAAAATATGCTGATGAGCATGGGCTGGAAATCGACAAGTCGTTGACATTACGCGATCTCGGGTTGTCTGCGTTCGACAGCAGCAATCTTGAGCGAGGGGCGCTGGGAACCTTTCTTGCAGCGGTACGTTCCGGCAAGGTCAAAAGTGGATCGTTCCTCCTGGTGGAGAGTCTAGATCGCTTATCACGAGCCGGGGTCATCAAAGCGCTTCCCATCTTCATGGAAATGATTGGAGCCGGAATTACCATCGTCACGATGGTTGATGGCATGGAGTACAGTGAGCAATCGGTCCAGCAGAACTGGACGCAGCTCATCATGAGCCTGACGGTCATGGCGCGGGCACATGAGGAAAGTGCGACCAAATCGAAACGTCTTGCGGCTGTTTGGGCGGAGAAGAAGCGCAACGCTTCCAACGAAGTGGTGACCTCCCAGGTCCCAGCGTGGCTTTCAGTAATGGGTGGCGAGATCGTATTGGACTCCGCCAAGGCAGAGACTATCCGCGAAATTTTTAGGCTGATTCGGAATGGTTATGGTTTGAACATTTTGGAACGGAAGCTCAACAGTGAGCGGGTGCCACTCGTCAGTAGCCGTGCAACCCAATGGTACAGGTCTTACCTTATTAAACTCGTGCATAACAGGGCGCTCATCGGGGAATACCAGCCGATGGTCGGCAAAGGGCGATCGCGGCGGCCCAGTGGGGATGTGATTAGGGGCTACTATCCAGCAGTCCTCAGCGACGAGGAATTCTTTGCGGCCCAGAAGGCCATCGAAGATCGGACAAGGAAGGGCGGGCGCAAGGGCCACGGGCTTGCCAACATCTTCAGCGGTTTGTGCAAATGCGGGTACTGCGGCGGCCTCATGCGATATGTCAACAAAGGTGCGGCCACAAAATGGCAGTACCTGGTGTGCTCCAATGCCAAATCCGGGGTGAGTTGTAGGTATGTGCTATGGCGCTATGATGAGATCGAAAATGTGATGCTCCAAAGTCTGGCTAACCTGGACATCGCTGCCATCTTAAAGGACGATTCTGCGCAGCGCGCGCGCGATGCCTTGGAAGCTGAAGGAGCCAAGCTCTCGAATGTGAGACGTGCGATCCGCAATCTTATCGCCATCGCCGAAGGGGCAGATGACATTGCGGACCTTCAGATCCGCCTCTCGGAGTTGATGGAGGAAGAGAAAGGACTCCGAATGAAAGTGCGTGAACTGGAAGGCCTATCGGCTTCTCCCGAGCTGGGACGAAAGCACTTTGAGCAGTTCCGTAAACTTCGAGATACGCTGGATCAAGCGACGGGTGACGAATTGACGGAACTCCGCCTGCGGATCAGCCACGAATTAAAACGTTTCATACAGAGGATCGAATTTTATCCCGATGGCGATGATGCATGGACGTATGACATGCATCTGATTGGGATTCGTCCCGGCCGCGAAAATCGATTTGCCGCCGTGATTTTTAAAACGGGCGATGGTCGCATCTTGATGCCAAATGGGCGAGGTGTGCTTTGGCGAGGGCCAAAGACGCAGGAGGGGGTGCAAAGGGCAAAACTTCCTCCGTGGGAAAGGAGGAAAAAGGAGTGATGTAAGGCTGTTATAGATGCCGCATCACACCAGGAGGTCGCTGGTCCTACCGGCATTGTGAGTCTATAGATCTTATAGCAGACAGACTGATTGTGACCAGCGGACCTCAGATGGAGATTGGTGACCTTGAGTCTGGCGTCTGCTGAGGCCTACGGCCTTAACGGACAACCAAAAGCCAGAGCGCGGCTAAGGAGAGCCCGCCGGGGCCATCTATTTCCTTCTTCATATCGGCAAGCGTTGCTAGAAGATGGAACATGGGATCGCGGATGGTGTTTCCGTCAAATTCCCCCAGGCGCCTGCCTCGACCGTCGCGGATGACTTTTCCCTCAAATTGCCCAATCTTGTGTCCGTGGGCGTCACGGACGTACCTGCCGTCCAACTCGGCCAACTTTATGCCAGCGCGATTTCGCAAACTGCGGCCATCAAATCTATAGTTCGGCATATTCCGAACTTACTCTGCAAGGCTCGTTGATGATACCCATGCGTAAATCCCATTCTGTGCCTTAATCAGGGATAGGTTATACGCACCCACCCTTGTTTCGTGATCGAACGTTACCCGCATGGTCTCTGGAATCTTGTAGCAGGTGTTCCCAACGTACCCCTCCGCCGAGGGCCGCCTTCCATTGGTGATGTTGTTCGCCGAATCTGGAAGGAGGTCTGGCTTGTGAGGGTGGGAAGTGTCCACGAATG
>NZ_VITN01000047.1 GCF_007828045.1 Nitrospirillum amazonense
ATATGAGGCCTGACACACGACCGATAGAACTCCTCGTCGCAGCCAATGCGATGCCAGAGGTTTCTTCTTGCTTAACCGGGGGCATCCACACACGCTCCGGGATTGTCGGAGGCAGTTTGGTTTGAGTCACGCGGCCAGTGCTGTTTCATCCAGCGTGGCGTGGAAGTGTGCCTCGGCTTCGGCTGGCGGGATGTGGCCGATGGGCGCCGGGATCCGCCCGGTCAGATTTTGCTGGCACGTCAGAATGTTGGATCTCATTTGGCCGGGGCCTGCTTCGGTGCTGATTCACCACTCTCTCTGCCCTCTATGGGCATAGAAGGGATTGATCATGGGGCTGACAAACAGGTCGGGCAGCCGGTTGATGGCGACCACCGCGAAAACAAACAACCCGGTCCGAAAAGTGACAGCGGGTGTCGGCGCACCATGATCCGCCGCCGGTCGCTCCTTAACGTCCTTTTGCGCCGTACCAGCAAACGCCCCGCCCCGCCTTGGCGCCTGCACAAAGGCGATGATTCTATGAAAATTTCCCACAGCAACGCACTACTACCGTAGTATTTCTCGAACCAATTCCGATTCGTGCGCGATATGGCTGGCCGTAGTGCAATAAAAGGCGCTACTAAGCGACGAAATTTTTTGGAATGAAGAATGTCAACTGCGCAAGCTGAAGCAGGACCCGCGACATGATGACGCGAATTGTCGATGTACGAAGCGTTATTCTGACATTTCCCGTTAATGGAGATTAAAGGCATATATGCGACTTTATTTTAGTTGCCGCACCGCGATTGGACACCACAGCCTCATGGCGTTTGCAATTTTAGAGACGCATTGGCAGCCATGCAGCACGCTGAAATAGGCATAGAGGCTTCGGAGGGTAGCGGCGCAAAAGCCGAGACCCAGGGCGATGCCAGCCTGCAGGCCCTGGTCGCGCTCCTGGCCCTCAATGGGCTGCCGGCCGACAGCGCCCAGTTGCGCCATGAGGCCGGGCATCAAGAGCGCCTATCCCCCGCCGATTTAATTCGATTGGCCCGACGCAGGGAGCTGCGCGCCAAAGAAGTGACAGTGGCGTGGGACCGTGTTGCGATGATCGCCCTGCCAGCCATTGCCGTGCTGAAGGATGGTTCCTGCGCCTTACTGGTCCGGGCGGCGGCCGACCGTATCTTGATGGTGGATCCGGACTCTGGCCGCCCCACCGTGTTGGGGCGGGCGGAGTTCGAAGTGCGCTGGACGGGGCGGCTGATCCTGGCCACCAAACGCCTGGGGCTCAGCGATCTGGGCCGGCGCTTCGACCTGGGATGGTTCCTGTCGGCCATGCACAAGTATCGCCGCCTATTGGGCGAGGTGCTGGTGGCATCCCTTTTCTTGCAAATCTTTGCCCTGGTCTCGCCGCTGTTTTTCCAGGTGGTGGTGGACAAGGTGCTGGTGCACCGGGGCATCAGCACCTTGGACGTGCTGGTCATCGGCCTGGTGGTGGTCTCCTGCTTCGAAAGCCTGCTCAGCGTCCTGCGTACCCACGTCTTTTCCCACACCACCAACCGCATCGACGTGGAACTGGGGGCGCGGCTGTTCCGCCACCTCATGGCTCTGCCGCTGGCCTATTTCGCCAACCGCCGCGTGGGCGACAGTGTGGCTCGGGTGCGGGAGTTGGAGAACATCCGCAACTTCCTCACCGGCTCGGCCCTGACGCTGGTGGTGGACTTGGTGTTCACCGTCGTCTTCCTTGCCGTCATGCTGGCCTACTCGCCTCTGCTAACCCTGGTGGTGGCGCTGTCGTTGCCACTCTATGCCATCATCAGCGCCGGTGTCGGCCCGCTTTTCCGCCGCCGGCTGGAAGAGAAGTTCCGCCGTGGATCGGAAAACCAGGCCTTCCTGGTGGAGGCGGTCGGGGGGGCGGAAACGGTCAAGGCCATGGCGGTGGAGCCGCAGCTGCAGCGCCGCTGGGAAAACCAATTGGCGGAATACGTGCATGCCGCCTTCCGCGTCACCAGTCTGGGCAACGTCGCCAGCCAGTCCATCCAGCTGATCTCCAAACTGGTCTCAGCCGCCATCCTGTACTTCGGCGCCGGCGCCGTCATGGCCGGCAAGATGACGGTGGGCGAGCTGGTGGCCTTCAACATGCTGGCCGGCCGTGTCAGCCAGCCGGTGCTGCGCCTGGCCCAGGTGTGGCAGGACTTCCACCAAGCGCGGCTGTCGGTGGAACGGCTGGGCGATATCCTGAACACCCCGACGGAACCGCAAGCATCGCCGGGCCAAGCGGCCCTGCCCGGCATCAAGGGCGAGGTGGTGTTCGACCATGTCCGCTTCCGCTACCGCCCCGACACACCGGCCATGCTGGAAGACCTGTCCCTGACAGTGGCGGCAGGGCAGAGCATCGGCATCGTCGGCCCCTCCGGCTCGGGCAAGAGCACGCTGACCAAGCTGCTTCAGCGGCTGTATGTGCCGGAGGCCGGCCGGGTGCTGGTGGACGGCGTGGACATCGCGCAGATCGACGCCTCCTGGCTACGGCGGCAAATCGGCGTGGTGCTGCAGGAGAACGTGCTGCTGGCCGGCACCATCCGCGAGAACATCGCCCTGGCCGATCCGGCGATGCCGCTGGACAAGGTGATGCGGGCCGCCCGGATGGCCGGCGCCCATGACTTCATCCTGGGCCTGCCGCAGGGCTACGACACCGTGGTGGGCGAACGCGGCGCCAGCCTGTCGGGCGGACAGCGCCAGCGGGTGGCCATCGCCCGCGCCCTGGTCACCGACCCGCGGATCCTGATCTTCGACGAGGCCACCAGCGCACTGGACTATGAGAGCGAGCGCGTGGTGCAGGAGAACCTGGCGGAGATGTGCCGTGGACGCACCGTGTTCATCGTCGCCCACCGGCTGTCGGCCGTACGCCATTGCGACCGCATCGTGACCTTGGAGAAGGGCCGGCTGGTCGAGGCCGGCAGCCATGAGGAGCTGGTGCGCGCCGGTGGGCGCTACGCCATGCTGCATCGCCTGCAGGGAGGTCTCCATGGCGTGGGTTGACGGCATCCGGGGGCTGAAGACCGGCCGTGGCGGCGCCATGCCCCGGCGCCGGGGCGATGAGGTGGCCTTCCTGCCGGCGGCGCTGGAGATCATGGAGACGCCGGCCTCGCCCGTGGGGCGCGCCATCGGCGGCACCATCATCGCCTTCTTCACCCTGGGCCTGGGGTGGAGCTGGCTGGGCCATATCGACATCATCGCCACGGCCTCCGGCCGCATCGTGCCCGCTGGCCGGGTGAAGGTGGTGCAGCCCCTGGAGTCCGGCATCGTCACCGCCATCAATGTGCAGGATGGCGACCATGTGACGGCGGGCCAGGCCCTGATCCAGTTGGACAGCACGACCACCACCGCCGACCGCGACCGCGTGGCGGCGGACTTGGCGCAGGCGCGACTGGACGTGGCCCGCCTGACGGCCTTGCGCGCCGGCATCGCCGGCCAGCCGGTGGCCGCCGCGTTCGCCGCGCCCGCTGACGCAGCACCAATCTTAGTGGAGCGCGCCCGCGCCGCCACCCTGGCGCAGGAGGCGGCACAGCGGGCCAAGGTAGCGGCCCTGGACCAGCAGATCGCCCAGAAGAGGGCGGAAGCGGAGGAAGTGGCGGTGACCACCGCCAAGCTCACCGCCTCCATCCAACTGCTGGACCAGCAGGTCGAGATGCGGCGCAAGCTGATGGAGATGGAATACGGCAACAAGCTTAGTTTCCTGGAAACCCAGCAGAAGCTGGTGGAAAGCCAGCATGAGCTGACGGCCCAGAAGCAGCGGGCTGAGGAAGCCAACGCAGCTCGTCTGGCGCTGGAGGGACAGCGTGCCCAGGCGGTGTCGGACTACGGCCATCAGGTGCTGGAGGATCTGGCCGCCGCCAGCCAGAAGGTGGCGGAGCACAGCCAGGACCTGATCAAGGCCGACCAGCGCCTGGGCCAGCAGACGCTGACGGCGCCGGTGAGCGGCACGGTGCAGCAGTTGGCCGCCCATACCGTGGGCGGCGTGGTGACGCCGGCGCAGTCGCTGCTGGTCGTGGTGCCGGACGACGTGCCCCTGGTGGTGGAGGCCAACATCGACAACAAGGACATCGGCTTCGTTCATCGGGGGCAGGACGTGGAGATGAAGATCGAAACCTTCACCTTCACCCGCTATGGCCTGGTGCGCGGCCACGTGCTCGACGTCAGCCGCGACGCCGTGACACCGGAGCGCGACACGGCCGGCGGAAGTGCAGCCCAGCGCGCGGGAGGTGATCCGGAGGCCGGTGCCAGGGACCATCCGCCCAGTGCCACCCCCACTTATTTGGCCCACATCGCCCTGGACCGCACCACCCTGATGGTTGATGGCCATGAAGAGGCGCTGACCACCGGTATGGCGGTGACAGCGGAGATCAAGACCGGGCGACGACGGGTAATCGATTACTTGCTGTCACCGCTGGGTGAGTATGTGCATGACGGGATGAAGGAGAGATGAATATGTTCTTAGAAAATGCCAATGCCCTCAAAAAAATGGAGATTTTCGTGCGAAATAGTTGGGCCATACCGATTCTTTTTTTTAGTTTTATTTCTGAACCTACGGTAGCGGCCGAATGTCTGCCATACGAGCCTGCCTTAGTTGTTTTACATGGTAAAATTGAGTCCAGCGAGAGTTATGGCTCTCCCGGCTACGGAGAGAATCCCGAAAAGGATGCTACCGAGTCATACTACTTCATTAAATTAGTAGAACCTATTTGCACACAAGGCAGTTCTGACGATCCAGAAAATCAACAAAGCGAAGATGACATTGATGAAATACAAATTATTTGGAACAATGCCGGTAAATTCAAAGGAGAAAATGTCAATATATCCGGAACATTATTTCATCAAATAACCGGCCATCACCACACGAAAGTACTTATTAATGTTAGGGAATTAAGAAAGTAAATCTTTTTAATTACTCATAAATATCCGCATTTGGATATTTGTAGTTTTTGGAAACACAAACCAAAGAGGAAAATTATGACTAACTACTCCAGCGCACTTCAAGGTGATGGAACCACTAGAATATTCATAAATACAACTGGAGGCTTCGACATTTATAGCGGCGGAACGAGAGCCGGTCGAAATTTTAATCCTGGCAATATTATGGATGGAACATTTGCGGCTCAACATGGGGCGATTGGCCAAGATAATCAAGGTTTTGCAATTTTTCCAGATTATCAGACAGGATTTAATGCCCTTGTCAGCCTCCTCAGTACTTCAAGTGTCCAATCCAGAACAATTAATGATGAAATTGCCCGATACGCCCCTCCATCTGAGAATAATACGGCAAATTATCAACAAACAATAAGCAATGCTCTTGGAGTTTCCGGAAATACTATTATAGGCAGCCTATCACAATCCCAAATTGTATCAATGGCAAACACAATTCAGCAAGTAGAAGGCTATCAGCAAGGATCAATTCAATCACAAGACATATTTGCGGCAGCATCGTCGACGTTCTCAAATCAAAATTCTCGAGGATTTTCTGCAAATGACCTGACAGACCCTAGTGTCGGTCTATTCTCACAAGGAAATGACGATTCCGTGGATCAAGGACTGCAGCCAATAGTTGTAACCGCATGGTCGCAATCTGGATCCGTATTGGGACAAACAACAGTATATGGATCACTGTTTGGCGATACCGGATATAGAGAAGTATTGAACATCAACGGCTCAAATAATACCGTTTACCTAACGAAAGATTCGAATCTTGAAGCACTGATTAATGGAACTGGAGATACGGTTAACTCAAATGGCGGCAATACCATTAACTTAGCGCTCGGATCTCAGGCTGTTGTTAGCGGCTCCGGAAACACTATCACGGAAAACGGCAACAACACAGTTTGGGTTTACGGCAATAACAATACCGACAACATGGCGGCGAACAGCGGCGCCATTGGCGTGTTCTACGGCTCGAACGACACGGCGAACGCCTCGCACGATCTGGTCAATGTCGGCGCCAATTCCTCCGTCACAGTCAACGGCAACGGCGACAGTGTTGGTTTAATCGGCTCCAATGTGTCGGTGAACACGTCCGACAATACCGTCAACATGGTCTCCAACGTCACCGGAGCTGGGATTAACGGCAACAACAACGACATCAACGCCAGCGCTGGGTTCAGCGGCAACGTCTCGGGGTCTCACGACACCGTCAACCTTGACCCGAATGGCGGCGACTATCTCGGCATCTACGGCACGGACCAGAAGGTCAACAACGACACCGGCAACGATTACGCCAATGTGGCCGGCGACGGCACCTCTGTGGACTTCACCGGTAGCGGCAACAACTTCGGCGTGGTCAGCAACAACGACGATGTCACCGCTTCACACGACAACATCAACCTGTTGTCGGGTATCTCCGGCGATAACTTCGACGGCAACTACGACACATTCAACGCCGGCTCCAACGACAACATCGATGTCGATGGCTCCAACGATCACATCAACGGCAATTCCTCCGACGATGTCGACTTCACGGGCGGCAACTACAGCGGCGACGGCACCTCGGGTGGCGTCGATGATGAGGATGGCGGTGGCTGGACCGGCGGTGGTGGCTTCTACGGCTACTACGGCGGTTACGGCTTCGCCGGCAAGGCCGCCACGGTGAAGGCGGCGGTGGGCAAGGACATCGGCGCCATCGCCTCCTATGACCTGGCCAACAGCAACCAGGCGGGCGCCACGGCGGCCGAGGCCGGGCTGAAGCAGGCGGCGTCCATCGCCAACGGCACCGCCACCGACGGCACCGGCAGCGCCGTGCTGGAAGGCGCCAAGTGGGACAGCCAGGTCGTCACCTGGAGCGCCGGTGCCGGCGTGGATGAGGCGGCGGCGCTCCAGGCCTTCGCCAGTTGGGCCCAGGCCACCGGCCTGACCTTCCAGGAGGTCAGTGATCCGTCCAAGGCCAACATCCAGATCGATGCGGCCGATCTGGGCACCGACACCACCGGCATCGTCGGCTACACTACTTACGCCGCCAAGGATGGGGCCCTGGCCCACGCCACGGTACGAGTGGAGAGCACCGACCAGACGGCCCTGGTGACCAACGCCAACGGTCAACAGGTCTATGCCGGCACGGACGCCACGCTGTCGCAAACCCTGCTGCATGAGATCGGCCACGCCCTGGGCTTCGCCGACACCAGCGACCAGGCCTCGGTCATGTACTACGCTCTGGGCGCCAACAACAGCGCCCTGGACACGACCGACGTCAGCGGCGGCACCAGCCTCTATGGCGGCACCACCAACCTGGCCCAGTTGACCCAGGCCACCGCCGGCTTCGACAGCAGCGGTTCCTCTGCCTCCTCCCTGGTCGCCGCCAACGACGACGCTCAAGCCTCGACCCTCCTGGCCGCCAGCGGCCACTGACGCCAACACCAACAGCCGGCGCCCCCAAAGGGACGCCGGCATGGCGCAACTCTGGATGAGAGACTGAATATGGACGTAAGTGGCAATGCCGGCACGGTGTCCGTGTCAAACCAGACGATCAATGTGGCCGCTGGCTCCAGCGTGGTGATCAGCGGGAGCGGGAACACAATTTATGAGGCCGGCAACTCAACCATTTGGGTCTACGGCAATAACAACACCGACAACATGGCGGCAAACAGCGGCGCCATTGCCGTGTTCTACGGTTCGAACGACACGGCGAACGCTTCGCACGATCTGGTCAATGTCGGTGCCAATTCCTCCGTCACGGTCAACGGAAACGGCGACAGTGTCGGTTTGATCGGATCCAATGTGTTGGTGAACACGTCCGACAATACCGTCAACATGGTCTCCAACGTCACCGGGGCCGGGATTAACGGCAACAACAACGACATCAACGCCAGCGCTGGGTTCAGCGGCAACGTCTCGGGGTCCCACGACACCGTCAACCTTGACCCCAATGGCGGCGATTATCTCGGCATCTACGGCACGGACCAGAAGGTCAACAACGACACCGGCAACGACTACGCCAACGTGGCCGGGGACGGTACGTCGGTGGACTTCACCGGTAGCGGCAACAACTTCGGCGTGGTCAGCAACAACGACGACATCACCGCTTCACACGACAACATCAACCTGTTGTCGGGTATCTCCGGCGACGACATCGACGGCAGCTACGACACCATCAATGCCGGTTCCAACGACAATATCGATGTTGACGGCAGCTACGATAGCGTCTTGGGCAACACCTCGGACAATGTCGACTTCTCCGGCGGGGATTACGCCGGCGACGGCACCTCAGGTGGTGCCGGCGATGAGGATGGCGGCGGCTGGACCGGCGGTGGTGGCTTCTACGGCTACTACGGCGGCTACGGCTTCGCCGGCAATGCCGCCACGGTGAAGGCGGCGGTGGGCAAGGACATTGGGGCCATAGCGTCCTACGACCTGGCCAACAGCAACCAGGCGGGCGCCACGGCGGCCGAGGCTGGGCTGAAGCAGGCGGCCGTCATCGCCAACGGCACCGCCACCGACGGCACCGGCAGCGCCGTGCTGGAGGGCGCCAAGTGGGACAGCCAGGTCGTCACCTGGAGCGCCGGCGCCGGCGTGGATGAGGCGGCGGCCGCCCAGGCCTTCGCCAGCTGGGCCCAGGCCACCGGCCTGACCTTCCAGGAGGTCAGCGATCCGTCCAAGGCCAACATCCAGATCGATGCGGCCGATCTGGGCACCGACACCACCGGCATCGTCGGCTACACCACTTACGCCGCCAGGGATGGGGCCCTGGCCCACGCCACGGTGCGGGTGGAGAGCACCGACCAGACGGCCCTGGTGACCAACGCCAACGGTCAACAGGTCTATGCCGGCACGGACGCCACGCTGTCGCAAACCCTGCTGCACGAGATCGGCCACGCCCTGGGCTTCGCCGACACCAGCGACCAGGCCTCGGTCATGTACTACGCCCTGGGTGCCAACAACCGGTCCCTGGACACGACCGACATCAGCGGCGGCACCAGCCTCTATGGCGGCGCCACCAACCTGGCCCAACTGACCCAGGCGACCGCCGCCTTCGACAGCAGCGGCTCCTCGGTCTCCTCCCTGGTCGCCGCCAACGACGACGCCCAGACCTCCACCCTCCTGGCCGCCAGCGGCCACTGACGCCAACACCAACGGCCGGCGCCCCTCAGGGACGCCGGCCCCTTTGGCCACGATGGTTCCCATGACTCACACAGTACACGCCATCTCGGGCTTGCCCCGCGCCGGCTCCACGCTGCTGTCCGCCCTGCTGCGGCAGAACCCCCGGTTCCACGCGGCTATGACCAGCCCTGTCGCCATGCTCTGCGGGACCCTTCATACAAAAATGGTGGGCGGCGAGTTTGGCGTGTTCTTCGACGACAACCGCCGAGCCGCGATGCTGCGGGGCGTGTTCAATTCCTATTACGCCGATGTTCCCGCAGGCAGCACGGTGTTCGACACCAACCGCACCTGGACAGGTCGCGCGGCGGTGTTGGGCGAACTCTACCCCGATAGCCGCATCATCTGCTGTGTGCGCGACGTCAGCTGGATCATCGACAGCATTGAGCACATGCTGAACAAGAACCCGCTGCAACTGTCCCGCGTGTTCAATTTCCAGCCCGGCGCCTCGGTCTACGCGCGGGTGGACACCTTGATGAACTCCGACAGCGGCCTGATCGGCCTGGCCTGGAGCACCTTGCGGGAGGCCTGGTTCGGCAACCAGGCCCAACGTCTGATTGTTGTGCCCTACGACCATCTGGTCAAGGCGCCGGAGCGCACGCTGTCCCGCCTCTATGAAGCCCTGGGGGAAGCGCCCTTCCCTCATGACTTCCAAAACGTGGTTTATGACGAGCCGGACTATGACGCCCTGCTGGGTATGCCCGGCCTGCACAAGGTCCGGGAAAGGGTGGAATACCGGGAGCGGAAAACCTGCCTGCCACCCGACCTCTTCGCCAAGTACAACAGCGCCAATTTCTGGACAAAGCCGGAGCTCAACCCCAATGGCGTGCGCGTCATATAGCATGAGGAACCTGGGAAACATTCCCGTCGCCTTGATCGCGGTTCTTATCGCCAGCTTTCTTGCTGGGGCCGGTAATGCCGCGCATGCCATGGACGCCGGGGATCCGCGCCCCTTGCCGCCGGCCCCGTGGCACGAGCAAGTCCTCATGGCGCCCGGCGATCCGGAGCGGCCGGCGCAATTGCAGGTGACCTTGCTGCTGCCGGAGGGTCCAGGGCCCTTTCCCTTGGCCATCATGAACCATGGCTCCGCGAAGCGACACCAGTCTCCGAGGGACATGCCGCGCTACAGCGCTTCCTTCGCCGCGTATTATTTCTTGTCCCGGGGATATGCGGTGCTACTGCCCATGATGCGGGGCTTCGCCGGTTCCGAGGGGCGGCTTCAGACACATGGCTGCAATCTGGCGGGAACAGCGATGGAGGATGCGAAGGACATCCTGGCCGCCGCGGTCACCTTGGCGGACAACCAAGCCATCGATCTTCACCGTATCGTCGTCGCTGGCCAGAGTTTCGGCGGTTGGAACAGCCTGGCGTTCGCGGCCTTCAACCCGCCGGGCGTCAAGGCGGTGATCAACTTCGCCGGCGGGATGGTGGAGGGGGATTGCGACCGCGGTCGCGACGCCTTGGCCAAGGGCGCGGCACAGTTGGGTGGCCTGACCCACATTCCCAGCCTTTGGTTTTACGGTGACAATGACAGCCTGTTTCCGCCCGCCACTTGGCGCCTGATGCATGACCGTTACACCGAGGCCGGCGGCAATGCCCGGCTTGTGGATGTCGGCACCTTCATGGACGACTCCCACCAACTGCTGAGCTACACGGAGGGTCTGGCGATCTGGGTGCCCCAGGTTGACGCCTTCCTGGCGGAACAGGGGCTGCCCAGCCAGAACCTGCATCCGGAGTACCTGCCCACGCCATTCCCGCCCGCCAGCGGGTATGCCGCCGCCGCCGACGTGGACGCGGTGCCCTACCTGAACGACAAGGGGCGCGAGCTTTACCGGCAATTCCTGGCGAAGCCAAAGCCCCGCGCCTTCATCATGGCGCCGCACGGCTTTTCCGGGGCCTTTGACCAGGGATTCGACCCAATCGCCCGGGGGCTCGATGCATGCCGGAAGGTGACGGAGGGGTGCCAACTTTATGCGGTGGACAACGATGTCGTCTGGACACGTCCGACACCGTCGCCCGCCCCCAGCGGCTTTGCCGCCATCAGCGATTCAGCGGCCGTGCCCTATCTCGACGATCGCGGGCGCGAGGGCTATGCGCGGTACACCACGCTGCACCGTTCCAAGGCGTTCGTCATCGCGCCGGATGGCGGATGGTACTTCTCCAGCGGCACCTTGGATCCCCTCGCCCAGGCATTGAACGGATGCGCGGAAAAGCATCAGGGATGCCGCCTCTACGCGGTTGATGGTGATGTCGTCTGGGTGAAGCAGGCTATGAACTGATCTTCGGTTGCCCATGGGTATTCCGCCTGAGCCCCGCAGAACGGCCGCCAGGAGAACTCTGGCCTGAATAGTAGTCGAATAAAGACCGTTCCACCTTGGTTCGCGTCGGGAGATTTACGTTGGGCCGCCGATGTGGCACCTTCCGGTGGCACACGCCGTTACGGCTAAATCCAGCGTTGATTGCGCGAACGACCTCAACATCTTGTGGCCCAATTGGCGAAACCTCCCCTAGGGGACGCCACACTTCCAGCCCTTTAGCTGGATTTTGCGGGACAATTTGGGGACACTGGCTTCGCGGAACACGGCGAAGAAGTGCCTCGGCCATGGCCACCATCCTCCCTCGGACGAATCGCGAAGGCCAGGTCATCGGCTACCAGGCCAAGGTCCGCCGTGTCGGCCACAAGCCCGTCTCCAAGACTTTCGAGAAGCGCCGCGACGCCGAACGTTGGGCCAAGTCCATCGAGACCGATATGGACCGGCGCGTCTTCCAGGATTACAGCCAGGCCGACGAGACCACCCTGGGCGCCCTCCTCCGCCGCTACCGCGAAGCCATCACCCCGAAGAAGCGGGGTGCGGAGCAGGAAGCCGGCCACTTCCAGGTGATCGAGGACGACGAGATCTGCCTGCGCCGCCTCAGCGGCCTCAGCCCGCAGGACATCGCGAGCTTCCGCGACCGCATGCTGGCCGCCGACTATGCCCCCGCCACCGTCGTGCGCCGCATGAACCTCATCGCCACCGCCATCGCGCACGGACGCCGGGAATGGAGCATCCATATGCCGTCCAATCCGGCTGAAGCCAAGTTGACCGCCCGCCCCAAGGGCGCGGATCGCAAGCGTGAGCGCCGCCTGGTCCCCGAGCGGGCCGAGATCATCCCCGCATTCGACCCCGACCAACAGATCGCCATCGAGATGCATGTCCGCGTGCCCGGTGAAGAGGAGCGGCTGATCGCCGGCCTGGCAGCGCACAAGCATGGCTGCTGGCTCGTCCCCATGGCCCAGGTCGCCC
This sequence comes from Nitrospirillum amazonense, assembly GCF_007828045.1. GTDB lineage: Bacteria > Pseudomonadota > Alphaproteobacteria > Azospirillales > Azospirillaceae > Nitrospirillum > Nitrospirillum amazonense_C. The sequence continues at coordinate 12,396 of NZ_VITN01000047.1, forward strand.
TGGAGACCGCGGCCCGCCAGGGCGAAATCTGCGCCCTCACCTGGGAAGACATCGACCTGAAGAAACGGGTCATGACGGTGCGCGGACTCTCCGGCGACGGCTCCAAGAACGGCGAGGTCCGACGGGTGCCGCTCTCCACCGCCGCCATCGCCGCCCATAGTGCATCCCTCCATTCTTGTGAGGTCATTGCACCATCAATCCCTGGGACCGAACACCTAGGCATCAAGGATCTCACCTTCCACGACCTCAGGCACGAGGCCACCAGCCGCCTCGCGAAAATCTATCCCAACCCCTTGGAGCTGATGCGGATCACCGGCCACAAGTCGCTGGCCACGCTGGCACGGTACTATCACGCCGACGCCGAGGAGCTGGCGCAACGGCTGGCGTGAGCCGATGCCGCCTCCAGATGATGGAAGACGTAAAACGGCTGTTTTCCCGAGGAAAACGAGCGTTTTTCTGGCGAGAATGGGCGTTTTTAAGAATTGTACGGACACGCGAGTTGGAGCGCTTAGCCCAGGTACGGCGGTCACCCACTGGCGCAGATAGACCTCATAGGGACTGATCAACGCCTTATCCCGGTGTCATCCAATCCGGAAGCAGCCCAGTTGGTGGGTGTGCCCCATAATAAGTCCCCGGCGCTGCGCGCCGTGACCGACGCCTATGGGGCGCGGATCGGCGTCGACCTGACGCCGGATCACTATGTGGACAACCTGTCGATGGCGATGTCCCTGGTCGCGTCCACCCGCGGCATCGCGCTGATGCCGCTCTACGCCCGCAACTTGCTGCCGCCGACGGTCATCAGCAGGTCCTTGGCAGGCGCGCCGCCGACCATCGACCTGTCACTGGGTTATAACGCGGCTAACACATCACCGTTGCTGAAAACGATCGTGTCGCGGATTGGGGATCTCAAGTTCGCCAATCGTTAAAGACGCCTTGGGTCTAGTCATTTTTCCCGTAAGCAGTTTCCATAACATTTGGTTGCGCCAGTTCAGCTCTCTGAGCTTAGGGACTGTTGATAAATAAATGAATCAATGATTTTTTGCGGTTTGGGGATTCTCCGGCTGACACGGAGCTTATAGAATCGCCGGATGATTG
>NZ_VITN01000048.1 GCF_007828045.1 Nitrospirillum amazonense
TAATGAATGCCCTGGATCAGCGCGCTCGCACAGTTTCCGATGCCCGCGATGGCAATACGGATTTTGGCCCTCTGCATGACGTAACCTGTGAGTTGGGAATGTGCAAAATAGTAGTCGAAAGTCGGGCAAGGCGCGTCAAAAGGATGTGAGCACCCTCACACTTTTGTGACGGAAATGATGGCCGACACACCGTATCGGCGCCATTTCCGCCCGCGGGACCCATAAACGGTGTGCCGGGGCCGGATTCCAACCGGCCATTCAGCATGCCCGGTGAGAGGAACGGTGGGGGCCGTCGCTATTGAATCCGGCGGTCACCTATGAAAGAAACGGGCACCCCTCCGCTCTCCCATGGTGCAGTTTTCGATGCGAATATTATTCACTTTCGAGAACCCTTTACCAAGCACCGAAGCGGACGCTGAAGTATTTACCACCACGGCCCGGTATCTGGCCCCGCTGACGGAAGGGGCGTGGCTGCACGTCCCCCTGAAGGACGCGGCGGGGCGGGTGGCGGCGGAGGCCCTGGCCGGCATGCCGGTGGTCGATGCGCGCGCGCCGATCACGCCGGCGGCGCTGCGGCATTTCCTCTGCGGCCTCACCCTGCCTTTCCGGAAAGAGTTTCGCCGGGCCGACGTGGTCTACACCCGCAACCTGTGGGTCGCCTGGATGGCCATCCTGTTCGGGCAGAAGGTCGCCTTCGACCACTACCGCCCATGGCCCGACCAGATCCCGCCGCTGCAGTTCTGGCTGTACCGCCTGCTTTGCCATCCGCGCTTCATCGTCAAGATCTGCCATTCCGACTACACCCGGCGCAAATACCTGGCCTTGGGCATTCCCAAGGACAAGGTACGCTGCATCCGCAACGGCTACGAGCCGGCACGCTTCCAGGCCCGCATCCCCCTGGAGGAGGCCAAGCGGCGGATCGGCGTCGAGCCCGGTCAGAAGACGGTCGTCTATACCGGCCGGGTGAACCACAAGAAGGGCTTGGCCCTGGCGGTCGAGGCAGCCAGGGAGCGGCCGGATGTCCTGTTCATTCTGGTGGGATCGTATGGGGAAGGGCCGATCGAGGCCATGGCCCGCGACGTGCCCAACGTGCGCATCGTCCCCTATCAGCCGGCGGACAAGCTGGCCGACTACGTCTACGCCGCCGACATCCTGCTGATTCCGCCGTCCTGGCTGCCGCTGGCGGAGTTCGGATCGACGGTCCTGCCGCTGAAGGTATTCTTCTACCTCGCCTCCGGCCGGCCCATCCTGGCCGGGCGCACGCCCGACGTGGGCGAGGTCCTGCGCCACGATGAGAACGCCCATCTCTGCCCGCCCGATTCCGTACCCGACCTTGTCGCCGGCATCGACGCGCTGCTGGGCGATCCGGGCCGTGCCGCCCGCCTGGCGGAAACGGCGCTGGCCGACAGCCGCGACTATACCTGGGCCGCGCGGGCCCAGCGCATCCACGCCTTGGTGGAGGAGCGCATGAACGCCGCCCCGGTGAGGGCGGGCACCTGGGGCAGGCGGGAATTCCGGGCGTGGCGCCAGCAGTCGCGCCACTGGCTGGCCCACCTGGTCAACAAGGGCGCCTGGGTGCTGCCGCCCCGTCCCGAGGCCCCACCCCGGAATGGATAGGACCCCCGGAATGGATAGGACAATGGATAGCACGACGTGAGCGGCGGCGACCATCAGCGCCATCTGCGCCGGGGCTTCAACTGGCTGGGCGGCGCCACCGTCCTGGCCAAGGTCATCGACTTCTCCACCATCCTCGCTGTGCTGACTTTTCTCAGCAAGGAACAGGTGGGAGTGGCCTCGCTGGTCATCTCCACCGGCATGGTGATCGAGGCCTTCGACGGACTGGGCACGGGCGACGCCCTGGTCCAGGCGCCCACGGTGGCCAAGCGTCAGCTGGACAGCCTTTTCTGGTTCATCCTGGGCGCTGCCTTCCTCATGGTGGCTGTGACCTTGGCGGTGGCACCGGGGCTGGAGGCCCTGTACGGCGTCAGCGGCATGGCGGCCTACTTCATCGCCGTGGCCGCCAAGCAGCCGATGGTCGCCGCCGCGGTGATCCCGCTGGCGCTGCTGAACCGCGACCTGAAATATGAGCGGATCGCCGTCGTTAACGTGGCGGCCACGCTGGGGGCGGCGCTGACGCGTCTGGGCCTGGCCGTGGCGGGCGCCGGGGCCTGGGCCCTGGTGGCGGGCTATGTTTCCAGCGGGCTCTACACGCTGATCGGTGCCACGCTGGCGCGCCCCTTCCGCCCTGGGGCGCACTTCCGGCTGGACGACATCCGCGGCCTGGTCCGCTTCGGCTTCCGCGCCGCGGCGGTCAACCTGTTCGAGCAGATCTTCAAAAACGTCGATTTCCTGCTGGTGGGCTGGTTCTACGGCCCGGCCCCCCTGGCGCTTTACCGCGTCGCCTTCGACATCGCCATGGAACCGGTGATGGCGGTGGGCACGCTCATCAACCGCACGGCATTGCCCGTCTTCGCCCGCCTGGCTGGCGACAGGGCCGGGCTGACCCAGTCGCTGACCTGGTCCTTGCGCCGGCTGGCCCTGTTGACGGCCCCCCTGATGGTGGGCCTGATCCTGGCGGCCGATCCTCTGACCGCCCTGATCCATGACGACCACGGCGTCAGCTATGCCGCCGCCGCCCTGCCGCTGAAGCTGTTGGCCGCGGCCGCCCTGCTGCGCGTGACCTCGCAACTGCTGACGCCGCTGATGATGGCGTCAGGCCGGCCGGGGCTGGCGGCCCAGCTGTCGGCCGCCACGCTGACCCTGCTGAGCGCCGGCATCGTGGCGGTGGGCGCCCTGCTGCCGGCCGAGGGCGGAATCATCGCCGTCGCGGCCGTGTGGCTGGCCATCTATCCGCCGCTGCTGGCGTGGGGCGCCCGCTATCTGGAGCGGACATGGGCCATCGGCGCCGCCAGCGTCGCCCGGGCCTTCCTGCTGCCCGCCACCGGCGTTGCCGTCATGGCCGCCGCGGTCTGGACCCTGCGCCTGTTGCCCGGGGGCGACCGGCCCGCCGTCAGCGTCGCCATCGTCGCGGTGGCGATGGCGGTCGCCTATGGCGGGCTGTTCCGGTACGACCGGGAAAAGCCGGTCAGCTGACCGGCTTGGCGGCACCATCCGCCGGCGGCGCGCCGGCGGGCCGGACCGTGGGGTCCGGAATGGACTGGCGCCGCCGGTCGAACATGCTCATCTGGTGCACGCAACTCAGTGTGCAGGTCGGGGCGCAGCCCTTTTCGGTGTGATATTCCCGCTTGATGTCTTCCAGCGTGTAGTCCAGCAGCGGCTTGTTGGGATAGCCCCGCTGCTGCGAACACCAATGCACCCGCCCGTCCTCGGTGACGTACAGGTAGCGGGCGCCGGCGCGGCAGTGCCAGTCGTTGGCCTGGCCGTTCATCAGGTTTTTCTGGAACAGCCGGTAGTTCAGGGTGTGCACCAGGGACGGCGAAATCTGGGTGACCTTCTCATAGGCCAGCATCTGCGCCGGGCTCAGGGGCTTCAGCGTGCCGCTGCCGTCGTGCAGCACGCCCACGGAATGCTGCAGTCCGAACTTGGCCGCCGTTTCCGCCACCGTCACCACGTCCTGCGTCCGCTCCCCCGTGACGCCCAGCACGGAATTCACGTTCACCTTGAACAGCGCATGCTTGGACAGCAGCTCCAGCTTGCCCTCGACCGACTTCAAGCTCTTCATCGAGATTTCGTCGGGCTCAAGGTTGTCGATGCTGATCTGCATGCCCTGAAGGCCGGCGGCGTTCAGGCGGTCGATCCATTCCTTGGTCAGGCGGAAGCCGTTGGTGATGGTGGTGACGATCATCCCCTTCTGGCGGGCATGGCGCACGGCCTTGTCCAGGTCGGGGTTCAGCAGGGGCTCGCCGCCCGTGAAGGTGATGGAGGATGTCCTCAGCGCCGCCAGATGATCGACGCGCGCCAGCAGATCCTTCAGCGGCACGGGCGGGGAGAAGTCGTCGTATTCGTTGCAATAGCCGCAGGCCAGGTTGCAGCGGCGCGTCACCACCACCTGGGCCAGCAGCGGCGTATACCGCTGCCCGACGGCGCGGGCGGCGAAGCGAAGACCGGCGGCCAGGTTTTCCAGGCGGCCGGGACGGGTGGTGTCAGTCGAGGTCATGGGGACATTCCGCGCAGCAGATCGTGTTTCGCAGCAGGCCGTGTTTCAAAGCGAAGGGACAAGGGATCAAACCGAAAGGGGGGCCAAGCGCCGCCGCGCCCGGCGCCAGGGCGGGGGCCACCAGCGCAGGCCGGCCACGTCCAGCATCTCCTCCCCCGCCATGGGGTGGCGACCTTCGACCTCCAGCGCCTGGCCGTAAAGTGTTTCTTGCGCCGGCCAGCGATGGAACGGTGTCCAGGTCCAGGCGCCATGGCGCCGGTACGTCTTCATCAGACCGCGCGCCAGGGCGACATCGGGCCGGACGCGGCGCCGCTCCGTCCAGCACGGGGCGCCGGCCAGCCGGGTGGCCAGCGGCCAGCTTTTGGTATCCACATAGTTGCTGAACCAGACGCGAAAGCCCAGCTCCGCCTGAAGGGCGGTGACGGCGCGGTGGACCTGCACATGCTCGGCGTGGCCGTACTCGCCCCAGGGGTTGTGGGTGTAGACCTCGGCGCATTCCGCCAGGGCCGGGCGCAGGGCCGCCACCAGGCGGGGGAAGTTCGCCTCATAGCGGGCGCGGGCGGCCGGGTCGGTGATCTGCAGCCCCTGGGGCGTGGCCTCCGGTCTGGCCCGGTCGACGGCGAAGCCGGCGCCGCTTTCGGGAATGCGAAGGTCGATCAGTCCCGGCAAGGCCAGGGCCGCCACCGCGCGCCGCCGCGCCGCCGCCTTGGCCGGCCGGCCGAAGGGATCGCCGAAGCAGAAGACGACCCGGTCGGCGTCGGCCAGGGCGGAACTCAGCCACAGGATCTCGTCATCCGGATGCGCGACCACGACCGCCCGTCCGGTCGTCCTCTGGTCGCTCGCCCTTTGGGGACCTGTGCCGCCGTCATGCCGCATGGCCGGCCACCTGGTCGTATATATCCTCCAGCGCCGCCGTCTGGCGGGTGATGTCGAACCGCGCCCCCACGTGGGCGCGCGCCTCCCATCCCATGCGATGGCGCAGGTCGCGGTTGTCCAGCAGGGTTTCCATGTGCCGGGCCAGGGCCGTGGCATCACGCTCCGGTGCCAACAGGCCGGTGCGGTCCTCCACGATGGCTTCCGGAATGCCACCGATGCGGCTGCCGATCACGGGGACGCCGGTGGCGGCGGCCTCCAGCATGACCATCCCCAGGCCCTCGACGCGCCCGGTATTGGTGCGCACGCTGGGCAGGACCAGCATCGCCGCCCGGCGCATCCGCGCCAGGACCTCGGTATGGGGCAGGGCGCCCAAGAAGCGTATGCGACTGCTCAATCCCAGCGTTCCCGCAAGCCGTTGCAACGGCTTGCGCAAAGGCCCGTCGCCGATGATGTCCAGTTGGGCCTTGGGATGCCAATCCGCAAGAAGGGAGAAGGCGCGGATCAGATATTCCGCCCCTTTCACCTCCACGAGGCGGGCGACGTGCAGGATGGTCGGCGTTTCCTCCTCCGGGTCGCGGGGGCGGATGGCCTGGCAGTCGACGCCGATGTAGTGCACCCGGGTCCGCTCCACCGGGAAGCCCATGGCCAGCACCCGTTCCCGAATGAAGGCGGAGGCGCAGAGGAACAGGTCCCCCTGCCGGGCCAGGCGGCCGCGGAACAGGGGATAGTTCACCCAGGCGGGCGACATCATCAGCGCCGCGGTCGACAGCGTGGCGTCGAAGCCGTGGAAGGTGGTGATCAGCGGCAGGCCCAGGCGCCGTGCCACCGGCAGGGCATAGACGCCCTCCACCCCGAAATGGGCATGGATCAGGGCCGGGCGCCGCCCCGCCAGCAGGCGCTCATACGGTGCCGGATCGCGGGTCAGCATCTGCCAGCCGATGCGGGGCAGGGTGAAGCGCGGCCAGAGATCGGCCAGCGCCAGCGAGGCGGCGCCCGGTGGCGGCGGGCCGTACCGCAGGCGCCCGACGTACAGCGGTGCGTGGCGGCGCAGGAAGCGCGCCTGCTCCGTGATGAAGGTCTCGGAAACGCGGAACAGGTTGTGCCGGAAGATGACCACGTCACGCATGCGCGAGGTCTTCACAGGGCTTGAAGTCCATCCGCCCCCGCCCGTACATGGTGCGTACGGGCGCGCCCGGAAGAATGGACTGGTGGGGGACGTGTTGGTGATGCGAGTCAAGCTTGACGCCCGCGCCGTGCTGGCGGGCATCTGGTCCCTGGCGGCGGTGGCGGCTCCAGTGACGGCGGTCCTGGTCCTGCCCGTGGAGGCTCGGGCGGAGAAGGCGGTGGCCATGCCCGGCCCGCCGTGCGACCCGGACAATGCCGCCCAGGTGCGGCTGCGGCTCAGCGTCACCGGCATGCACTCGGGCAAGGGCAACGTCACCATCACCATCTATCCGGACGATGCCGACCATTTCCTGGACGGCGCCTATAAGGTCGCTCGCCAGATCCTGCCGGTCGTCCTGCCTGTGACGGAGGCCTGCTTCGTCCTGCCCCAGGCCGGCCGTTACGCGGTGGCGTTGTTCCATGATGAAAACGACAATGGCCATTTCGATACGACGATGCTCGGCATTCCGGCGGAGGGGTACGGCTTCTCCAACAATCCGACGCTGTACCTGGGGCCGCCGGACCTGGGCAAGGTGCGCATCCCCGTCCAGGCCGGGGACAATCCCGTTTCCGTGCTGATGAAGTATTACTGAGCGGCGGCGCGGATTTCGGGTTGGACGACCGGCTCTGCCGGGATGAGGCCCAACTCGCGCCCTGTGTCTGCGAACAGGGAGAGGGCGTGGTCGATTTGGCTGCGGCTGTGGGCGGCGCTGACGCTGGAGCGGAGCAGGGCGAGGCCCTTGGGCGTGGCGGGGGGCAGGCTGACGTTGGTGTAGAGGCCGGCCTCCAGCAGGCGGGTCCAGAAGGCGAAGGCCGTCTTGGGATCGGGCATGATGGCGGAGACGACGGGGCTGGCCTCGGGCCCGACCTGGAAGCCCAGGTCGCCGAGGCCGGCATGGAAGCGGCGGGCGTTGTCCATCAGCTGCTGGCGCAGCGCCGGGCGGTGGCGCAGCTGGTTCAGCGCCTCCGTCACCGCCGCCACCACGGCCGGTGGCAGGGAGGCGGTGAACATGTAGGGCCTGCTGGCGACGCGCAGGATGTCGAAGCCGTCCATGTCGCTGACGCAGAAGCCGCCGATGCCGCCCAGGCTCTTGGAGAAGGTGCCGACGATGAAGTCGACCTCGTCCTCGACGCCGGCCGCCTCGGCCAGGCCGCGCCCGGTGCGTCCCAGGACGCCCAGGGAATGGGCCTCGTCCACCACCAGGTAGGCGCCCCACTTGCGCTTGACCTCGACGAACTCGCGCAGGGGGGCGGTGTCGCCCAGCATGGAATAGATGCCCTCGACGACGATGACCTTGTCGCCGGGGGTGTCGGCCAGGCGGCGCAGTCGGTTGTCCAGGTCGTCGGGGTCGTTGTGGCGGAAGCGGGTGACCTGGGCGTGGCCCAGGCGGGAGCCGTCATAGATGCTGGCGTGGCTGTCGGCGTCCAGGATCAGGTGGTCGTCCTTGCCGGCCAGGGCGGAGAGGATGCCCAGGTTGGCCTGGTAGCCGGTGGAGAACACCATGCAGTGCCGCCGGCCGTAGAAGTCGGCCAGATGGCGTTCCAGCTGCCGGTGGCCGCCGTAGCTGCCGTTGGCGACGCGCGAGCCGGTGGTGCCGGCGCCCAGGTTGCGGGTCGCGGCGACGGCGGCGTCGATCACGTCGGGATCGTAGGTCAGCCCCAGGTAGTTGTTGGTGCCCAGCAGCAGGATGCGCCGGCCGGCGATCATCCCCTCGGTGGGTGAGAGCACCCGGTCGAAGCTGACGTTGAAGGGGTTGTAGCCGGTGGATTCCAGGCTCTCGAACTGCCCCATCAAGGGCGCGTACTTATCGAAAAGAGCCATGGGTCAGCGGTTGCCCTTAAGATCACGTGCCGTAGCGATAAGATCACCGATGGTCTTCACCTCGGCGATCCGGTCCAGGGGGATGGAGATGTCGAGCGCATCCTCGATCTCCATCACAAAATCCATGACCGCAACCGAATCCAGACCGAGGCCTTCGGTGATGTTCGTATCATCCGATAATTCGACGGGCCGTCCCAGCGCGGCGCGGAGGGCGTCGAATACAAGCGACCGGATCTGCTCTTCTGAGTTAGCCATGCTTCTATATTAGCTATGCCACCATCGCGGAGCCGCCATTCCGCCCACTCGCAATTTAGCGAAGGCTTCATATATCCGCCGTAGCCTTTATAGAAGGCTGTCGTCGGATTGTCATAGACATTAATGCGAGATGTCGTATGCCATGGTCGGACGGCCGGTGCGATGACGCCGGGGAAGTTAGCCGGCACCCGGCCGGATAGGGTAATCCCCAGATGAACCAAGCGCGGGATGGCGTAGAGCTTTGATCATCGAACGCTACCTAATCCGAGAAGTCGCGAAGCCGCTGGCGGCCGTGCTGGGCATCCTTGCGGCCCTGTTCGTGGGCTACAGCACCGCGGGCCTGCTGGCCGACGCGGTCAACGGCCTGCTGCCCACCGGCGCCATTGCCGAATTGGTCGGGCTCAAGCTCCTGATCTCGCTTGAGGTTTTGATTCCCATCTCGCTGTACGTCTCGGTGGTGATGGCCTTCGGCAAGCTCTACGGCGACTCCGAAATCACCGCGATGTTCGCCCTGCAGGTGACGCCAGGCATCGTGCTGCGCGCGCTGTTCATGCTATCGGGCGGCCTGGCGGCGCTGGTGCTGGCGCTTTCCCTGGTCGTGCGCCCCTGGGCGTATGAGAAGTCGCACGACATCACGTACCGCGCGCAGCTTTCCATGAACGTCGATGCCATGGAATCTGGCACCTTCTACCTCAACAAGCACGGTGGCCGGGTCATCTTCTTCCCCCGGCGGGAGGGAATCCGGGGCCCGGCGAAAGAGGTCTTCATCCAGATCCAGCACCCGACCACCACCGACATCATCATGGCGCAGAGCGCCCGCGCCCTGCCGCCGAAACGGGACGGCGGGTCGAACGTGCGGCTGGACGGCGCGCACGTCTATTTCCTGGGCCGCGACGACTCGACCCAGGACCGCATGATGGACGTGGGCAGCGTCACGCTGGACCCCGCCAACCACAACATCGCCCCGCAGGAATACAGCGCCACGGGCGTCAGCAGTGCCCGTCTGGCCCGCTCCAGCGATCCTGCCGACATCGCGGAGTTCCAGTGGCGGCTGTCCACCTGCCTCTCCACCCTGCTGCTGGGCCTGCTGGGCATGCCCCTCAGCCGTGTCAATCCCCGGCAGGGAGGGCGCTACGCCAAGTTCGGCACCGCCATCCTGGTCTATTCCGGCTATTATCTGCTGTGCACGTCGGCCCGCACTTGGGTGCAGCACGGCTCCGTCGGCGCCATTCCCGGCATCTGGTGGGTGCCGGCGCTGCTGGGGGTGCTGCTGGTCGTGGCGCTGTACTGGCCGCAATGGAACGTGGAGTTCCGTGTCCGGGCCCTGGTCAAGCGGCTATCCGGCAGCCTTGAAGTGCCGCAGGAGCACACTGTCCGCCATGACCCAGTTTGACCGGTATATCGGTGGCGCGGTACTGAAGGCTTTCCTGACAGTTGCTGGTGGCGTGGTGGCGCTGTTCAGCCTGCTGGAGTTCGTCGAACAGCTGAAATCGGTGGGCGAGGGCCAGTACCACGTGGTCAACGCCCTGGTTTACGTGCTGCTGACCAGCCCGTCGCGCGTTCTGCAGGTGGCGCCCGTAGCCATGCTGATCGGCACCCTGCTGGCCCTGGGCAGCCTGGGCAAGGGCTCGGAACTGACGGCCATGCGCGCCTTGTGCCTATCGGAAGTGCGCATCATCGGGGCGGTGCTCAAGCTGCTGCCGCCCGTGGTCCTCGTGCTGTTCCTGGTGGCGGAATTCATCATTCCGCCAGCGCAACATTTGGCCCTGACCCTGCGGTCCGCCGCTTTGGCCGACTCGTCCCTGGCGGACAGCGGCGACAGCTTCTGGGCCAGCGGCGCGCGGCAATACCTGAACGTGCTGCGAATCGAGAGCAAGAGCGTCCTGCGCGGCGTGAACGTCTACACCTTCTCCCAGGATGGCCGGCTGGAGACGTTCATCCATGCCGACCGCGCGGAAATCCAGCCGGAAGGTCCCTGGCAACTCCGCGACGTGACGCGCAAGACCGTGGACGCCAAGCAGATCCATACCGAGCATCTGGACAGCCTGTCCTGGGCGTCCTTCCTGCCGGGCAAGCGCGTGCAGGACCTGATGCCGATGCCGGAGAACATGTCGCCGACAGGCCTTTACCGCTATGTCCGCGAGTTGGGGCGGCAGGGCCAGCAGGCGGTGCGCTATGAACAGGAACTGTGGACCAAGCTCAGCCTGCCGCTGACCATGCTGGCCATGGCGCTGACCGCGGCGCCATTCGTGTTCGGGCCGCCGCGGTCTCAGTCCACGGGCCAGCAGATCACCATCGGCGCCGTGATCGGCATCGGCTTTTCCCTGACGCAGCAGATTTCCGATCGCCTGGACCTGCTGCTGAACCTCAGCCCCGCCGTGACGGCCCTGGGCCCGTCGCTGATCCTGATCGGGCTGGCCGCCTATCTCTTCCACCGGGCGCACAGGACGCGCCCGGTGCCGGCTATGCCGCCTGTCGCAGGCTCGTGAGGAAACGGGCGGAGCGGGCGGCCTGGCGCGACAGCAGGACGGCCAGGATCAGGCTGAAGCCCACCAGCTCGAACCAGAAATACAGCAGCGGCCGGCCCGCGGCGGCGGCGATGAAAATGCCCAGCGTGCGGTAGTTGGCCGACAGGATGGACCAGCGCCGCACCGCCGGGGCGAAGGCGGCCCGATACGCCTCCCGAATTTTCGGCGCGCGGGCCGCATCGGCCGCCAGGGCACGCGCCAGTTCGTCGTGGAAGCCCACGGTGACGCCCGTTGTCAGGTACTGTAGGTGCAGATACGGGCGGTAGAGCGCCCCCAGCACGCCCGGGCGGTGCGCCGCCGGGGTGTCCAGCTTGGCCAACTCGGCGGATTTCCGTCCCCAGCCCCAGAAGTTGTAGCACTGGCGCTGCATCTCATAGGCGGCGGACTGGACCGCGTGGGCCACGCCGGCGGCCACGATGACGATCCACACCCAGCCGCCGTGTTCCGCCGCCAGCGTCATGGCCAGGCCGACATAGACGGCGATGAAGGTGACGTAGTCGCAGATGCCGTCCAGGATCTTGCCGGTTTCTGACTGCGCGTTGGTCAGCCGGGCCAACTGGCCATCGGCGCCGTCCATGACGTGCCAGGCGATCATCAGGACGAAGGCCGCCACCGTCCACGCCAGGGCCTGGTAATGGGTGTAGGCCACGCCGGCGGCGATGCCGAAGGCCATCCCGGCCAGGGATACCGCGTTCGGCGGTATCCCCAGGGCGGCGAACCTGGGGGTCAGCCAGCTTGAGATGGGATGGATGACGTACAGGTTGGTGACCTCCTCGATTTCGGAGGTCCGCTTGACCGGTTCAGTGGTTTGCATGGCTCAGAGCTGGCCGGCGTCCAGAAGTTTTTCGGCCTTCTCGAACGCGACCGGGTCGTCGACGTCGATCCAGAACCGGTCGCCGATGTCGTGGACGCAGGCCTTCTTCCACCCCGCCAGCACGTTCATGGCGCCCGAGATGCTGTCGTCACCCTTGGCCTGGCTTTCCTCCAGCGCCGCGAACATGGCGGGCGTGCAGAGAAAGACGCCGGTGTCGAAGGCGTTGAAGTCGCGGATCACCTTGCCGATGTGCACGATCCGGCCATCCACGCACTTCACGCGCGTGACGTCTTCCGGGTCGTTCAGCGGCCGTTCGATGTTGAAGTCGACGGCCAGGGTCACGCTGTCCGGCTCCGGCCGCAGTGCCATCAGGCCCTGGAAAATGCCGGGGTCCACCAGGTGATCGCACATGGTCAGCAGGAAGGGCTCCGTCAGCAGGGCCTTCGCCTTGTGGACCGAGACGCCGTTGGCCCGTTCCCATTCGTCGTTGACGACATGGGAGACGGCAACGCCCACCCGCGCCGCGAGGACATCCACGGCGGCCCGCAGATCTTCGCCGCGATAGCCGCTAACCACCACGAATTCCGTGACGCCGGCGGCGCGCCCCCGCTCCATCACGCGTTCGATCAGGGGGCTGCCCTTGATGGGGATCAGCGGCTTGAGCAGGCCGCGCTCCCGCAGCCGGGTTCCTTGCCCGGCTGCGACGATCAGGCACTTCATTTGGCGACGGCGAGCTTCAGGGTGGTGCCGCGGATGAAGGTCT
>NZ_VITN01000049.1 GCF_007828045.1 Nitrospirillum amazonense
TAATGAATGCCCTGGATCAGCGCGCTCGCACAGTTTCCGATGCCCGCGATGGCAATACGGATTTTGGCCCTCTGCATGACGTAACCTGTGAGTTGCTAGTTGAAAAAAATCTTCAGCGCCCCGCCGGGTCTCGGTCACAGACCGTGCCGTCGTGTCCGCGGTAAGGAGCTTCGCATTCACAGGTCACGATAGCGCATGACATAGATCGGAAACAGCATTGACATGAACCTGCAAAGCCACTTGCCCATCTACCGGGGCGCCGGGCCGGCCACAAGCGCCGCGTTCGGCGCATCAGCCTCAACGACGGCACATTTGCCTTTCTGTCATCAATTTGCATACCTGTTTTCAAATCCCTCGGCGTAAAGCCATAGAGAGTTAGGGTCACACGTAAAAATGACGTCTCCGACGCCCTCCCAGCATCCCGGGCTCCCGACTCGCCATGCGGATTTCCTGTCCGTGGCCGACGCGCTGGATTACGCCGCCCAGGGCCCCACGGGTTACAATTTCTATTCCGGCAAGGGTGTCCTCGCCGAGGCCTTGCCCTACGCCATCCTGCGGGAACAGGCGATCGATCTGGCCCGCCGCCTGTTGGGCATGGGCCTGGAACCCGGCGACCGTGTTGGCCTGATCGCGGAAAGCGATGGTGATTTCGTCCGCGCCTTCTTCGCGTGCCAATACGCCCGGTTGGTGCCGGCGCCCATGCCGCTGCCCTCGGCGTTCGGCGGCAAGGACACCTACATCGCCCACATCCGGCGCATGCTGGAAAGCTGCGGCGCCACCGCCGCCTTCGGGCCGGCCATGCTCAACGATTGGCTGGCGCAGTCGGTGGAGGGCCTGGACCTCAAGATTTCCGGCACCTTGGCCCTGCTGGACGACGTGGCGCCGTTCGCGGGCGACCTGCCGGCACAGTCTGCCGACAGCATCAGCTACCTGCAATTTTCATCGGGCAGCACACGCTTCCCCATGGGCGTTGCCGTGACCCAGCGCGCCTTCCTCAGCAACGCCGCCCATGTGGGCCGCACCGGCCTGGCCATCAACGACGGCGACCGCTGCATCTCCTGGCTGCCCTTCTACCATGACATGGGCCTGGTCGGCTTCCTGCTGATCCCCATGGCGTGCCAGGTGTCGGTGGACACGCTGCCGACGCGGGAATTCGCCCGTCGTCCCCTGATGTGGCTGGATCTCATCAGCCGCAACCGCGGCACCATCTCCTACAGCCCGTCCTTCGGGTATGAGTTGTGCGCCCGCCGGGCGGAGACGCTGTCGACCGAGGGGATCGACCTTTCCAGCTGGCGCAGCGCCGGTATCGGCGGCGACATGATTCGCCCGCACGTGCTGGCCAACTTCGCGGCGCGCTTCGCCGCCAACGGCTTCGACGCCCACGCTTTCGTGCCCAGCTACGGCATGGCCGAGGCGACGCTGGCCCTGAACTTCACGCCCAAGGGCCAGGGCGTGCGCCACGATGTGGTCGATAGCATCCTGCTGGAGAAGGAGCACCGCGCCGTGCCGGCCGCGCCCGGCGCCGAACGCAGCCGCACCTTCGTGCTCTGCGGCCACATCCTGCCCGACCACACCATCGAGGTGCGCGACGGCGCCGGCCAGCCGCAGCCGC
This sequence comes from Nitrospirillum amazonense, assembly GCF_007828045.1. Classification (GTDB taxonomy): domain Bacteria; phylum Pseudomonadota; class Alphaproteobacteria; order Azospirillales; family Azospirillaceae; genus Nitrospirillum; species Nitrospirillum amazonense_C. Next base: position 1,613 of record NZ_VITN01000049.1, read on the forward strand.
AGCGCCACGTCGGGCGCATCTTCGTCCGCGGTCCCAGCCTGATGAGCGGCTATTTCGACGCGCCGGAGGAAACCGCCCGGGTCCTGGACGGGAACGGCTGGCTGGATACCGGCGACCTGGGCTACCTGCTGGACGACCAGATCGTCCTCACCGGGCGGGCCAAGGATCTGATCATCGTCAACGGCCGCAACCTGTGGCCGCAGGACCTGGAATGGACGGCGGAGGCCGAAATCGCCGCCCTGCGCAGCGGCGACGTCGCGGTCTTCTCCGTCGACAGCGGCGACGAGGAAGATGTGGTGGCGCTGGTGCAGTGCCGCAGCCAGGACCAGGCCGCGCGGGACGCCTTGGCCGGCGAAATCAGCCAAGTCTTCCGCAGCCGCTACGGTGTGCTGGTCCGCGTCGTCCTGGTGCCGCCGCATAGCCTGCCGCAAACCACGTCGGGCAAGCTCAGCCGCAGCCGGGCCAAGGCCCTGTACCAGGCGGGCGACATGCCCATCCTGGGCGTCTCCGCGCCGGTGGAGCCCGTCCTGGCATGAACGGGCGGCCCATCGTCGCTGTCACGGGCGCGACGGGCTTCCTCGGGCTGCATCTGGTGGCCACCCTGGCGCGGTCGGGCGCACGGTTGCGGATATTGGCCCGCCGGCCGCCGGACCACCCCTCCTGGGCTGGCCTCACCTTCGAGACCGTCCAGGGCGGGCTGGAGGACCCCGACGCCCTGGCGCGGCTGGCCGCGGGGGCGCAGGTGCTGATCCACGCCGCCGGCCTGATCAAAGCGCCGGACCGGAACGCCTTCATGGCCACCAACCGGGACGGCACCGCCCGGGTGGCCTCAACGCTGCGCCGCCTGGCGCCCCAGGCCCGCCTCATCGTTGTTTCCTCCCTGGCCGCGCGTGAACCGCAACTGTCGGACTACGCGGCCAGCAAGCGGGCGGGGGAGGAGGCGGCGCGTCAGGCTTACGCGGATGCGCCGGGGCAACTGGCTGTCCTGCGCCCGCCCATGATCTACGGCCCCTGGGACCGGGAGACGCTGGCGATCTTCAGGACAGCGTCGCGACCGCTCATTCCGCTGGTGAGCGACGGGCGCCTGGCGGCGATCCACGTCAGCGACGCGGCCGCGGCCTTGAGCGCGGTCGCGGCCGGCGCCGGGGTCCCCTATGGGGGCACCTACGCCCTGGCCGACACCGAGCCGGCCGGGTATGCCATGGCCGAGATGATGCGGCAGGCCGCCCTGGCCATGCGCGGCGACGCGCGGCCCCGGTTCCTGCGGGTGCCCGGCCGCCTGCTGCTGGCGGCCGGGCAGGCTTCATCCTGGTGGGGAAGGGTGCGCGGCACCTCCCCCATATTCACCGCGGGCAAGGCGCGGGAGATCCTGCACCCCGACTGGACGGTCACGCCCGGTGAACTGCTGCCCGCGGGCGTGTACCAGCCCGCCGTAAGCCTGGCGCAGGGTTTCCGCGACACCGTCGGCTGGTACAGGTCCGCCGGCTGGCTGCCGTAAGCCGCTTCAGAGGGCCTTCTCATAGATGCGGTAGGTCTTGTAGGCCACGCCGCCCAGGCTTTCGTTGATGCGGCGCATGGGCAGGTTGTTCTCCAGAATCCACGACAGCTCGATATGCTGGAAGCCCATGGCGGCCGCGTCGGCGCGCACGGCGTCGATCAGCAGGAAGGGCAGCAGGCTGCCGATCATGCCCTGGGATGCCGACTTGCGGATGCCCATCAGCGGCACGCGCGCGGTCTTGAGGCCGGCGACCTTCAGCCGCCAGAGCAGCTTGGCCCAGCCCAGGGGCAGCAGCTTGCCGTTCAGGTCGCGGATGGCCTCGTTCAGGTTGGGCAGGCAGACGATGAAGCCGACCGCCTCGCCGTCCTGCTCCACGAACCGCACCAGGCGCGGGTTCAGCAAGGGCTTCAGCGACTTGGCCAGGTAGTCGGTCTCCACCTCCGTCAGGGGGACGAAGCCCCAATTGTCCCGCCAGGCGTCGTTGAAGATGGAGGTGACGGCCTTGATCTCGTCATCGTAGCGCTTGAAATCCATGCGCCGCACTGTGATGCCCTTGGGCAGCGGCCGGTCGATCAGGCGGCGGGCGCCGGCGGGCAGGTCCTTGGTGATGTCGTAAAGATAGGCGTAGACGTCCTTTTCCTTGCGCAGGCCCTGCTCTTCCAGGCGGGGACCCAGGTAGGGCTTGTCGTGCCCCATGAGCAGCATGGGCGGCGTGCCGAAGCCGTCGACCAGCAGCCCGATCTCCTCATTGATGTTCAGGTTCAGCGGGCCCTGCATGCGCGTCATGTTGCGGGCCCGCAGCCAGTCGGCGGCCACGTCCAGCAGGGCCTTGATGACCGCCGGATCATCCTCCGCGGCGATCAGGCCGAACTGCCCGGTTCCGTCCGGCCGCATTTCCAGGGCGTGGTGGTCGATCTGGGCGCTGATCCGGCCCACGTCCCGCCCGTCCTTCCGGGCCAGCCAGAACTGCACGTCGGCATGGCCGAAGAAGGGGTTCTTGGCCGTCAGCGCCTCTTTACGCTCCAGATGCAGCGGCGCGATGTAGTGCGGATCGTCCTTGTGCAGCCTTTCGGGCAGGCGGATGAAACGGTCGAGAAGGGCGGGCCCCGTCACGGGGACGATGTCGATCGCGGTCACGAGGCCGCACCACCTGTGTCAGAAGTTGCGAACGCGGTTGGCGGACGGTCACGCGGCGGCGAGCCGGTCACCTCCATCACCCAGGGATAACGGCGGGCCTCGTCAAGGTCATAGCCGAGGTTGAAGACCGTGGCGCTCTTCGGGCAGTCGCGGGCCGAGGCGAAATAGGTGCCGAACAGCCGGTCGGGCGTGAAGCTGACGATCCCCAGGTTGGTATCCTCATTATGGAAATGATGGATCAGGTGATCGCGCTTCAGCTTCTGGATGAAGCGGCTCTTGGGCTTGTAGTTCAGGTGCTGGATGCAGTGGATGAATTCATAGACGCAGGTGGTGGCCAGGCCGGTCGCCAACGCCGCGCCGGCGGCCGGCCAGCCGCCGATGACATAGCCGACCGGCATGGACACCAGGGCGATGGTCGGCAGCGTGTTGGCGGGGGAGCCGAACAGGACCTCCAGCAGGTGCGGATCCTGGTGGTGGTCGAAATGGATGCGCTTCCACAGGCTGGCCGACCATTTCATCCGGTACAGCCAGCGGCCGTGCAGGATGTGGCGGTGAATCAGGAACCAGGCCATGGGATAGACGAAGAAGACCGCCAGGACGGCCAGCGCCGGCCCCTGCCATTGCCGCGCCGTGGCGATGGTGTAGGCCGCGGCGGCCACGGCCAGCAGGCCGTAGATCTGGATTGCCGGATAGGTGAGATACGCTCGCCAGAGATCCGCCAGGGTCATGCGGCCGAGATCGTAACTGCGCCCATGCCAGGCACGGCCCCAGGCGAGTTTCTGTGCCATTTCCTTAACCTCAAAGTCCCCAACGCCGTTTACCCACAGCGCCTGGCTAGTTCTAGTCATGAATCTGCCGGGGGTAAATCCCCGCATCCATCGCAGCGGCAACGCATATTCGCTATGGGCGGCGTCACAGCGCGCATTGTCCCGCCGGCGGCGAGGCGACGCTATCCAATAAGCACTTGGTACGGGCGACGGTGGCGCCGCCGCGCCCTTGGGCGCTCAACGCGGCCGACATACTCTTTGGAGATATTTCAGGGAGCGCCGCCCTCCGGAGTCTCCCATGGGGGCGGGAACATACTGTCGTAGAACCGGAGAGCTCGGCCGCAATCACCAGCGGTGCGAAGTCGGAAACTTCAAGACTTTGCAAAGATCAATCCTCAATTCCACGAACATATGAGTTTTTCAGACAAAAGGCGGAAATCTTTGATGCGGCGCAGGAACTTTAATAACAAGAGTAAGAAATAAAAATTCCAAAACAAAAGAGTGCCGCGCCGCATGATTGTGAAATTGACAGTCTCCAGGTCATCCCCCACAACCAATGGGAAGGACCATCTTTCGGGTAGGTGTGTCCGCTGGATTGGCGTTGCGATCCGGGTGCACGGTTGGGGTTGAGGGATAAGGCGGTCAGCTTTGGGGTAGAGGCCCCGGGGTTAGCGCAGCCCACGCCCCTTTCGCGCCGTGCTTTCGCAAGTCATGGCGTGGTTGGGGGATTTGAGAATGACGCGCGGGCATTATGCGAAGGCGCTGCTGGCTGGTTCTTCCCTGATGGTGGTCGGCTTAGTCCTGGCCACGCCCCGCCCCGCCCATGGGGGCGACGTCACCATCACGTTGTCCGGCAGCAGGCTAAGCAACACCAGTATCGTCACCACCTATTCCATCGTGTCTGGCGTCACCATAACCTCGAGTGGCGGCAGTTCTGCGTTTTACAACTCGTCAACGATCGGTACGTTCAGCAACAGCGGCACCCTGATCGCGAATACGGGTCTGCTCAACCAGGGCTTGATAAGTACGCTGACCAACAGCGGTAGTATCAGCGGCCTCTCCAATAACAACACCAGCAGCAGCATTGGCTTGATCGTCAACAGCGGCACGATCAGCAGTACGGTCAGCAACGCCATCCACAACGCCGGCTTTATTGGGAGCATCATCAATTCCGGCCTGATTGAGGGCGCCGGCTATGCGCTGCTGAATTCATCATTTAATAATATTCCCGGCACCATCAATTCCATTGGGAACAGCGGGACCATCGCCGGCGACATCCTTTACACCGGCCACAACACGCTGACGATATCCGGCGGGTCGGGTGCCACGGTGGGCACGCTGACCGGTTATGCCCTGACCACCCCGGGCACCATCACCCTAACCGGCGGTGGCCTGGTGTTCGCATCGGGCAATTTGCTGCTGAACGACAACATCACCGCCACCGGATACACCGTCAGCAACGCTGGCGCCGCCCTGACCTTGACCACGGTGGTCGGTGTCACCGGCACCTACAGCCAGACGGCTGGCCAACTGGTGCTGGGTACGGCCGGCGCGCTGTCCGTCACCGGCGCCGCCAGCATCATTGGCGGCACCATCCTGGCCGGCCTGTCCAGCACCGGCAACTATCTGGCCGGCACCGTGGTGTCCACCCTGGTGCAGGCCAGCGGCGCGTCCGACTACGCCGGCGTGGCCGTCGGCGTCACGCTGGCGGTCGGCTCCTTGGCGGCCAGCGGCACCGTGAACGGCAACAATTTGTTGCTGATGGCCAACAGTGACTACGTCGGCGGCACGCTGGCCAGCCTCAGCAACAGCAGCACGATCAGCGGCGCGAAGAGCGCCATTTATCTGGCCGGCACCGGATCGGTGGGAAGCTTAAGCAACAGCGGCACGCTATCCGGGAACACCCGGGGCATCTTTCTGAACAGCGGCGCCCAGGTCGGCACCATCACCAACCAGGGCCGTATCGTGGCCGTCGCGGGGGCGGGTGCCGCCGGCGGCATCGCCAACAGCGGCGGTACCATCGCCAGCATCGTCAACACCGGCACGATCACCAGCGGCGCCAGCAGCGGCATTGGGAACAACCAGAATAGCGCCTCTATCGGCCAGATCACCAACAGCGGGCTGATCAGCGGCAATACCGGGGGTATTTACAGCCAAGGCACCATCGGCACGATCACCAACAGCGGCCAGATCGTCGGGACGCAGGTCGGTATTTCCATCAATGGCGGCACGGTCGGTGTCATCGACAACAGCGGTACCGTGACCGGCGCCACCGCCCTGCTGGTGGCGTCCGGCGCCACGCTGGGCCCTGTGACCAACAGCGGCCTCATCGCCGGCAACATTCTCAACAAAAGCGCCAACGCGCTGACCATCGCCGGCGGCGCATCCGGCACCATCGGCACCCTGACCGGGCAGTCCGGCATGGGCACCATCGTCAGCACCCTGGCCAACCTGACGTTCTCTTCGGGCAACCTGCTGCTGAACGACAGCATCACCGCCACCGGCCATACCGTGGTGAACAGTGGCGCGTCGTTGACATTGGGCAACACCATCCTGGTCAGCGGCACCTTCTCCCAGAGTGCCGGCGGCACGCTGACCCTGAATCCCGGGGTGACACGCCTGAACGTCAGCAGCGCCGGCGGCACGTCCACGGTCGGGGGCACCATAACTGTCGCCCCGCTGGCCACCGGCAATTACATCGTCGGTTCGACCTCCAACACTTCCTATACGCTGGTGAGCATCAGTACGGGAAGTTTCAGCGGCCTTACACCCGTTGTGAACACCGTCACCGGCCTGTCCCTCGGCACCATTGGTTCGCTCAACTCCACCATCCTGACCATCGCCGCGCTCAACGACTATTTCGGCGGCACGGTTTCCAACCTGACGAGCAACCGGACCATCACCGGGCAGAGCTATCCCGTCTATGTCGCCAGCACCGGCAGCATCGGCGCCTTGTCCAACAGCGGCATGCTGTCAGCTACCACCGGCGGTGCCGGCCTCTATGTACTGGGTACAATCGGTAAGTTGTCCAACAGTGGCACGATCCAGGGCGCCACGGCGATCAGCATCGCCGGTGTCCTGACCAGCATAGTCAACACCAAGCTTATCGCCGGCGACATCATCGACAGCAGCGGCGCTGATCTGACCATTAGTAACGGCACCTTGAGCGGCACGGCCACCGGCGTCCAGGGGCGCATCAGCACCGGCGCCGCCAACCTGACCCTAAATGGCAACGTGTGGCTGAACGACAGCATCACCGCCGCCACGGTCGTCAACGCCGGCGGTAATCTGACGCTGACCAGCGTCATCGGCATCACCGGCGCCTACACCCAGTCCACCGGCACCCTTTCCGTTAGAGCGGGCGCCGAACTGACCGTCAGTGGCGCCGCCACCGTGATGGGTAGTGCCAACACCACCCTGTCCAGCACCGGCAACTACCTCACCGGCGCGGCCGCCAGCACGGTGATCGCGGGAGGGGCCGGTTCCAGCTACACCCTGGCCTCCAACAGCGTTGTGCTGACCGGCCTGACGGGAACCCTGGGTGCCAGTGGCGACAACTTGGTGGCCGTGGCGCTGAACGACTATGTCGGCGCCAGCCTGGGCACGATCAGCCACACCGGCACCATCAGCGGCGTCGGCACCGCCGTCTACCTTGCCGCCACTGGGTCAGTGGGCACGGTCAGCAACACGGGCACCTTGTCCGGGTCGTCCCGGGGCGTGCGCCTGCTCAGCGGCGCCGTCATCGGCACGCTGGTCAATACCGGTCTGATTGACGGCACGGCGGCGGCCGGTATCGCCAACGCCGGCACCATCGGCGCCATCCTCAACACCGGCGGCACCATCCACAGCAACGTCTCGGCCATCGCCCTTACGAGTGGCTCGATGGGCACGGTCAGCAACACGGGCACGCTGTTCGGTTCCATCAACGGCATCTATGTGACCGGCGGTACCCTGGGCACCCTGCTCAACACCGGTCTTGTCTATGGCTCGACCAGTGGTGTCCGGAACTCAACCACCATCGCCGCCATCATCAACCTTGGCGGCACCATCCGCGGCGACAACGGCAGCGGCGTCGGCAATTCCGGCAGCAGCGCCTCCATCGGCCAGATCACCAACACCGGCTTGATCACCGGCGTCACCGCCGGCATCTTCAACGTCGGCACGATGGCCCAAATCACCAACAGCGGCACCATCACCAGCGGCACGGTCGGTGTTTTCGTCTTCAGCGGCGGCACCATCGGCACCCTCGACAACAGCGGCACCATCGGCGGCGGCACCATCGGTGTCACGGTCGCCGCGGGGGGCACCTTGGGCACGCTGGTCAACCAGACCACCGGCACGATCACCAGCAGCGGCGTGCGCTCAACCTCCGCCGTCGGTGTCTATGTCTCGGGCTCGCTGGGTACGCTCAGCAACGCTGGTTCCATCCATGGCGGTTCCGTGGCGGTGTCGAACCTCGGCACCATCGGCCAGGTCAGCAATAGCGGCGTCCTCAGCGGCGGTAGCATCGGCTACTATGGGCAGGGGACCACCGGCACCCTGCTCAACAGCGGCACCATCACCGGCACCACGCGGGCCGTGGCCATTGGTGGCACCATCCAGACGCTGGTCAACAGCGGCACCATCAGCGGCATCGCCAGCGCCCTGCTTGTCGATGGGGTGTTGGGCACGTTGGTGGATAGCGGCCTGATCCAAGGCACCGTGAACAACCGTAGTGGCCGCGCCCTCAACATCGGCGGCGGTACCGGGGCGACCATCGGCACCCTGACCGGGCAGGCCGGTAACCAGGGTGCGCTCATCAGCAACGCCAACGTGGTCTTCACCGGCGGCAACCTGGTGCTGAACGACAGTATCGTCGCCACCGGCCAGACCGTCACCAACACCGGGTCCTCGCTGACGCTGACCAGCATCGTCAGCATCACCGGCGCTTACACCCAGGGCGCCGCCGGCACCCTGTCGCTGACCCTGGGCAGCGGCGGGCTGGTGGTGAGCGACGCCGCCACGGTAGGCGGCATGGTCCTGGCCGGCCTGTCCGTGACGGGCAACTACACCGTGGCCAGCAACACCCTGGTGGCCGGCGGCGGCGGGTCGGACTACAGCGCCGCCAATCTGGGCGGCGTGGCCACCGGCCTGGCGGCCGGCCTGTTGGTGGATGGCGGCAACAATCTGCTGCTGACCATCGCCAACGACTATGTCGGCGGTAGCTTGGGCAGCCTGGGCATCACCGGCGACATCAGCGGCCAGTTCGCCCTGTACGTCGCGGCCGGCGGCAGCCTGGGCAGCCTGGCCAACAGCGGCACGCTGACCGGCACCGGCGGTGGCGCGGCCATCGCCAACCTGGGCGCCATCGGCCTGCTGTCCAACGATGGCGGCCGCATCACCGGGCCGACGGCCTTCACCAACGCCGCCAGCGCCACCATCGGCACGTTGAGCAACAACGGCAGCATCGACGGCAGCTATGCCTTTAAGAACTCGGGCAGCATTGCCACCCTCAGCAACAACGGCCTGATCCAGGGCGCCTGGGTGGCGCTGTCCAACAACACCAGCGGCGGGCCCCTGGGCTTCATCGGCACGCTCAGCAACAGCGGCACCATCCGGGGCACCAATGCCGGCGCCTCGGCCCTTTACAACATCGGCATCATCGGCACGCTGAACAACAGCGGCCTGATCCAGGCGTCCAGGGCGCTCTACACCGGGCCCACCGCGTCGGTGGGCCTGCTGGTCAACAGCGGCACCATCGCCGGCAATATCGAATACGACGCGACCTCGGCGCTGACCATCACCGGGGGCACGGGCGGCACCATCGGCACCCTGACGGGCAGCACCCTGACTAACCAGGGCACCCTGACCGCCGGGGCCGGCGTGATCTTCACCGGCGGCAACCTGCTGCTGAACGACAGCATCATCGCCACCGGCCAGACCGTCACCAACACCGGGTCCTCGCTGACGCTGACCAGCATCGTCAGCATCACCGGCGCTTACACCCAGGGCGCCAGCGGCACCCTGTCGCTGACCCCGGGCAGCGGCGGGCTGGTGGTCAGCGACGCCGCCACCATCGCCGGTATGGTCCAGGCCGGCCTGTCCGTGACGGGCAACTACACCGTGACCAGCAACACCCTGGTGGCCGGCGGTGGCGGGTCCGACTACAGCGCCGCCAATCTGGGCGGCGTGGCCACCGGCCTGGCGGCCGGCCTGTTGGTGGATGGCGGCAACAATCTGCTGCTGACCATTGCCAACGACTATGTCGGCGGTAGCCTGGGCAGCCTGGGCATCACCGGCGACATCAGCGGCCAGTTCGCCCTGTACGTCGCGGCCGGCGGCAGCCTGGGCAGCCTGGCCAACAGCGGCACGCTGACCGGTACTGGCGGTGGCGCGGCCATCGCCAACCTGGGCGCCATCGGCCTGCTGTCCAACGACGGCGGCCGCATCACCGGGCCGACGGCCTTCACCAACGCCGCCAGCGCCACCATCGGCACGTTGAGCAACAACGGCAGCATCGACGGCAGCTATGCCTTTAAGAACTCGGGCAGCATTGCCACCCTCAGCAACAGCGGCCTGATCCAGGGCGCCTGGGTGGCGCTGTCCAACAACACCAGCGGCGGGCCCCTGGGCTTCATCGGCACGCTCAGCAACAGCGGCACCATCCGGGGCACCAATGCCGGCGCCTCGGCCCTTTACAACATCGGCATCATCGGCACGCTGAACAACAGCGGCCTGATCCAGGCGTCCAGGGCGCTCTACACCGGGCCCACCGCGTCGGTGGGCCTGCTGGTCAACAGCGGCACCATCGC
>NZ_VITN01000050.1 GCF_007828045.1 Nitrospirillum amazonense
TAACACCAATAGCAACCTGGTGTTCGCCGCCGGCAACCAGCTGCTGAACGGCGCCATCGACGCCACCGGCCACACGGTGCAGAACACCGGCGCCACCCTGTCGGTGACCAATACCATCAGCATCGCCGGCAACTTCACCCAGGTCGGCGGCACCCTGAACATCGCCCCCGACGGCCGGCTGAGCATCAGTGGTGTGGCCACCATCAATGGTGGCCGGGTGGCCAGCACCCTGGCCGCCACCGGCAACTACACCGTCGGCACCAGCACCCTGCTTTCCGCCGGTTCGTCCAGCTTCTTCATCCGCTACGCGCTCGGAACCGCCACCGGCCAGGTGGCGACGCTGACCACCGGCGGCGCCAACAACATCGTGCTGACCATCGGCAACGACTATGTCGGCGGCACGCTGGGCAGCATCGCCAACACCGGCAGCATCACCCAGGGGGCCGGCGCCCTCTACGTCGCCACCACCGGCAGCCTGGGCAGCCTGTCCAACAGCGGGTTGCTGAAGACCGGCGCCGGCATCTACGTGGCCGGCACCCTCGGCACTCTGGTGAACAGCACCGCCGGCACCGTGATGGGCACGGCCAACAGCAGCAACGCCGGCATCGTGCTGGCAGCGGGCGCCACCATCGCCACCATTCAGAACAGCGGCCAGGTGCTGGGCACCCTGAACGCCGCGGGTCTGCTGGCCACGCTGGCCGCCACCATCGGCGAACTGGACAACAGCGTCACCGGCACCATTACCGCCCTGTCCGGCAACGCCGTGGGTGTGAAGCTGCTGGGCGGCACCATCGGCACCCTGAACAATGCCGGCCTGATCAGCGGCATCGGCAACGGGGGGGGCGTGTTAAACGCCGGCCTCATCACCGCCTTCACCAACAGCGGCACCATCGCCGCCAGCGCCACCAACAACGGTGCCGTCAACGTCGCCGTGACCGGTTCGCTGATCGGCACCATCGGCACGCTGTCCAACTCGGGCCTCATTACCAACACCAGCACCAGCGGCTCGGGCTCGGTGGTGGCGCTCAACATCCTGGGCGGCACCGTCGGCATGGTGGTCAACAGCGGCACCATCAGCGGCCGCACGGCTGTGCGACTGGGCGGCGTGTCCAACGGCACGGTCAGCAGCAACGGCTACCTCGGCACCCTGGTCAACAGCGGCGTGATCGCCGGCACCATCAACGGCCGGGGCCTGAACCTGGCGGGCGGCAGCGGCACGTTCGGCACCTATACCGGCACGGCCGGCAGTGTCGGCTATCTCACCAGCGCCTTCGCCGACGTGACCCTGTCCGCCGGCGACATGGTGTGGAACGACAACGTCTCCGTCGCCAGCCACACGCTGGTGAACAGCGGCGCGGACATCGTGCTGAACACCGTCATCAACGTCACTGGCAACTACGGCCAGTCCGCCGGCACCCTGCGGCTGGCCACCGGCGCCGAACTGGTCGTCAGCGGGGCGGCGGTGCTGAGCGGCGGCTCGGTGGTCGCCACCCTGTCGGCCCTGAACAACTACATCGCCGGGCAGGCGGGCGCCACGCTGGTGGCCGGCGCCGCCGGGTCCAGCTACACCGGCGTCTCGGTTTCCAGCGGCGGGGTCAGCGGCTTGGCCGTGTCCGGCACCACCGTGGGCACCAACCTGGTGGTGATGAGCGCCAACGACTACATCGCCACCGTGCTCCCCTCGCTGGACAACAGCCTCAGCATCGGCGGGGCCGGCATACAGACGGCCCTGTTCGTGCGCGGCACGGGCAGCATCGGCACGGTCAGCAACAGCGGCACGCTGGCGGGCGTCGGCGCCGTCACGGGCTACGGCGCCTCCATCGCCGGCACCATCGGCACCCTGACCAACAGCGGCGTCATCAGCGGCGACGGCACCAACGGCGGCTATGGCCTGCTGAACCGGGGCACCATCGCCACGCTGATCAACACGGTGGGCGGCACCTTCGCCGGCCTGGCGGGCACGGTGGGCTATGGCCTGATCAACCTGAGTATCCTGAACACCGTCGTCAACTATGGCCTGCTGACCGGCCATGACGGCGGCCTGCAGAACATGGGCACCATCCAGCTGCTGGACAACGCGGCCGGCGGCACCATCCGGTCCAACAGCGCCAGCGCGCAGCAGGGGCTGCGCAACGACGGCACCATCGTCACGCTGCTGAACGACGGCCTGATCGGCAACAACTACGGCCTGTTCCAGGCGGCGGGCACGATCCAGACGCTGGTGAACAACGGCACCATCGCGGCCAACGCCAGCGGCGTGTACATGAGCGCCGCCATCGGGACCATCAGCAACAGCGGCACCATCACCGCGGCGCACAAGGCCATCGTGGCCAACTCAACCCTGACGGCGCTGCTGAACAGCGGCACGCTCAAGGGCACGCAGGCCCTGGCCATCGGGGCCAGCGCCCAGGTGGGCACGATCAGCAATAGCGGCCTGATCCAGGGCAATATCGTCAACAACGGCACCGTCGGCCTGACCATCGGCGGCGGCGCCAACGGCACCATCGGCACCCTGACCGGCCTGACGGGCCTGGGCACCATCACCAACACCGCCGGGAACCTGCTGTTCAGCGGCGGCGCCCTGGCGCTGAACGACACCCTCAATGTCGGCACCCACACGGTCATCAACAGCGCCAGCCTGACGCTGGACAGCGTCATCAGCATCTCCGGCCACAACAGCCTGGTCGGGTCGGCGGTCACGCTGTTCGGTGGCAACTTCGTCCAGAACGGCGGGACCTTGAACATCGCCGCGGGCGCGGGCCAGTTGTTCGTCCCGGGCGCCGTCAGCATCAACAGCGGCAGGGTCAACGTCATCCTGAATGACCAGGCCAATTATCTGGCCGGGGACAAGCTCACCCTGGTGCAGAGCGAAAGCTCCAGCATCAGCGTCACCGCCCCGGTGAGCTGGGTGGGCGCCCACGACACCCTGGGCCAGGGGGCGGCGTTCGCCACCACCCTGCAAGGATGGGCGAGCACGCTGTCCGGCTCGAGCGAGTACTTCGCCTACGTGGCGTACAATTCCAACGATTACATCGGCGGGTCGATCGCCAGCGTTTCGAACTCCGGCAGCATCGGCTTCAACACCGCCGTCTACGTCGCCGCCTCCGGCACGCTGGGCACGCTGACCAACAGCGGCACCCTGGGCGCCACCGTCGGCATCCTGAACCATGGCAGCATCGCGTCCATCCAGAACACCGGCACGATCTTCAGCGCCAGCACCGCCATCCAGGGCGACGGCAGCTACGGCACCCTGTCCAACAGCGGCACCATCTTCAGCAGCGTCATCGGCCTGTCGCTGGCCGGCCATATGGACGTGCTGGCCAACAGCGGGCTGTTCACCATTGGTCCGGACGGCTTCCAGGCGGTGTACGTCGGCGGCACGCTGGGCACCCTGGCCAACAGCGGGCGGCTGGCGGTCGGCACGGCCAGCCAGCAGGCGGTGTACATCAGCGCTACGGGCAGCCTGGGCACGCTGGTCAACAGCGGCACCATCGCCGGCGACCTCGCCAACGACAGCGCCAACGCCCTGGTCATTCAGGGCGGCAGCGACACCACCGTCGGTACCTTTACCGGCGTGGCCGGCATGGGCACCCTCACTAGCACCCTGGCCAACGTGACCCTGGCCTCGGGGGCCCTGGCGCTGAACGACGCCGTCATCGTCACCGGCCACACCTTGGTGAACAGCGGCGCCTCGGTGCGGCTGGACAGCATCGTCACCGTGACGGGCGACTACAGCCAGTCGGCCGGCGGGCTGACGGTCACCCCGGGCACCGGCCGGCTGGTCGTCATAGGCGCGGCCACCCTCTCCGGCGGCTCCGTCGTCGCCGGGCTGTCCAGCATCGCCAACTATCTGGTGGGCAGCGTCATCGGCACCCTGGTGACGGGCAACGGCAGCTCCAGCTACGCCGGCGTCCAGGCGGACGGCGGCTTCGTCGCCCTGCGGACCAGCACGGTCAGCGGCGGCGGCGCCATCAGCCTGCTGGCCACGGCGATCAGCGATTACATCGGCGGCACTCTTGCCACCCTGACCAACACGGGCAGCATCGGCGCGGGCGTCCCGCTCTACGTGGCAGCCAGCGGCAGTGTCGGTACCGTCCTCAACAACGGCACGCTGACCGGCGCCACGCCGCTGCAGAACGATGGCGTCATCGCCACCCTGGCCAACACCTCCCTGGGTACCATCGCGGGCAACTTCCTGGGCCTGGTCAACAACGGTACCATCGGCATCCTCGGCAACGCCGGCCTCATCAGCTCCACCAGCCTGCCGGCTTTGAGCAACGCGGGCGTCATCGCCACGCTGCGCAACAGCGGCCTGATCCAGGGCCTGACCGGCGGGATCAGCGACAGCGGCAGCATCGGCACCCTGGACAACAGCGGCAGCATCGCCGGGGGCCGGGCGGTCGCCGTCAGCGGCACGGTGGGCCTGCTGAACAACAGCGGTCACCTGGTCGCCGGCGGGTCCACCGCCCTGTACATCGCCGGCGGCGGCATGCTGGGCGGTCTGGTCAACAGCGGCACGGTGCAGGGCAACATCGTCAACGCCGGCACCGGGCCGCTGACCATCAGCGGCGGCACCAACACCGGCCAGGCGGGCCTGCTGACGGGCTCGACCCTGACCAACGTCGGCACCATCACCAGCACCGGCGCCACCCTGGTGTTCGCCGGCGGCTACCTGGCGCTGAACGACCAGATCGACGTCGGCGGCCAGACAGTGGTCAACAGCGGCGCCGGGCTGACCCTGGGGACGCACATCGCCGTCACCGGCAACTATACCCAGACAGGGGGCGGCCTGGTCCTGACGCCGGGTACGGGCCTGTTATCCGTCAGCGGCGTCGCCAGCATCAGCGGCGGCAGCGTGGTGGCCCTGCTGGACGCGGGCGGCACCTATCTCGTCAACACCATCGCCGGCACCGTGGTGCAGGGCGGGGCGGGGTCCGGCTACACCGGCGTCACGGTTGGCTCGACCATTGGCAGCCTGGTCCTGGCCGGCACCACGGCGACCGTCGGCGGCACCGTCGATCTGCTGCTGAACCCGCTCAACGATTATGTCGGCGGCACCCTGGCCACGCTGAACAACACCAGCACCATCAGCAGCGTCACCATCCCCTTCAATGTCGCCAGCAGCGGCAGCATCGGCACGCTGA
The DNA here is from genome assembly GCF_007828045.1 of Nitrospirillum amazonense. Lineage (GTDB taxonomy): Bacteria > Pseudomonadota > Alphaproteobacteria > Azospirillales > Azospirillaceae > Nitrospirillum > Nitrospirillum amazonense_C. Next base: position 5,145 of record NZ_VITN01000050.1, read on the forward strand.
CCAATAGCGCCCTGCTGTCGGGCCGGCTTTACGGCATCCTGAACCAGGGTACCATCGGCCAGCTTGAAAACAGCGGCACGGCCACCGGCAGCATCGGCCTTTACAACACGGGCAGCATCGGCACGGTGCTGAACACCGGGTCCCTGGTGGACGCCCCCGCGCCGTTGGCCGCGGGCGTGAACAATGACGGCACCATTGCCGCCCTGGTCAACCAGGGCATCATCAGCGGGACCCATTACGGTCTCTACAACTCCCGCACCATCGGCACCCTGGCCAACAGCGGCACGATCAGCGGCCGCACCGCCCTGTTCAATCGCGCCGCCAGCACCCTGGGCACCATCAGCAATAGCGGCCTGATCACGGGCAACATCGTCAACCTGGCGACACAGGACCTGGTCTTCACCGGCGGGCTGGGCGGCACGGTCGGCACCTTGGCCGGAGCGGCCCTGGGCACCTTGGGCACCCTCAGCAACACGCTGGGCAACGTGGTGTTCGAATCCGGCAACCTGCTGCTGAACGATACCGTCAATGTTTCCGGCCACACGGTAGTGAACAGCGGCGCCGCGCTGACCCTGGCCAGCATCATCGGCATCACGGGCGCCTACAGCCAGGCGGCCGGCACGTTGGTGGTGGGCGATGGCGCCCAGCTGGCGGTCGGCGGTGTGGCCGGCATCACCGGCGGCACGGTCCTGGCCAGCCTGTCCGGCACCGGCATCTACCTGGCGGGGAACGCCACCACGCTGGTGACCGGCACCACCGGGTCCAGCTACCTCGGCGCCACTGTCCAGGCCACCGGCGCCACCGGCCTCGTCGGCGCCGGCACGGTCAATGGCACCAACCTGCTGCTGGCCTTCGGCAGCGACTATGTCGGCGCCGGCCTGGCCACCCTGGCCAACACCATCGCCATCAGCGGCGTCACCCAGGCCCTGCACGTGGCGGCGGGCGGCAGCATCGGCACGCTGCTCAACAGCGGCACGCTCAGCGGCGCCAATGCCGCGCTCTACATCGCCGGCACCGTCGGCCTGGTGGCCAACACCGGCCTGATCCAGGGCGATATCGTCAACGGCGGCGGTACCCTTACCATCACGGGTGGCGGCTTCGGCACCCTGGGCACCCTGACCGGCCAATCCGGGCTGGGCAGCATCACCAACACCGGCGGCGACCTGGTCTTCGCCAGCGGCAACGTGCTGCTGAACGACGCCATCAACGCCAGCGGCCACACGGTGGTGAACAGCGGGGCCTCCCTGACGCTGCCGGCCAGCGTCAGCATCACCGGCGCCTATCGCCAGACGGGCGGCACCCTGGCGGTGACCGCCGGCGCCAACCCGTTGACGGTCAGCGGTGCCGCCAGCATCACCGGTGGCGTGGTCCTGGGCAACCTGGACGCCGGCGGCAATTACCTGGTGGGGGCGTCCTATACCCTGGTGCGGGGTGGGGCGGGTTCCAGCTATGCCGGGGCCTCGGTCACGACCACCATCGGCGGTTTGGCCACCGGCGGCAGCACCGCCGGCCAGGACCTGCTGATGACCATCGCCAACGACTACGTCGGCGGCACCCTGGCCACGCTCAGCAACACCGGCACGCTCAGTGTCGGCGCGGGCATGTTCGTGGCCGGCACGGGCAGCGTCGGCACGCTCCGCAACGATGGCACCATCAACGGCACCTGGGGCGTGCAAAACCTGGGCAGCGTCGGCACGCTGCTGAACACCGCGCGGATCAGCGTGTCCGGCACCGGCATCACCAATTATGGCGGTGTCGGCCAGGTGGCGAACAGCGGCACGCTGCTGGCCGATGGCACCAACGGCATCCTGAACAGCGGCAGCATCGGCACGCTGGTCAACAGCGGCCGCCTGGTCAATTCCCAGATCTCCGCCGGCTCGGGCACGGCCGGGGCGGTGGGCAACCAGGGCACCATCGGCGTCCTGTCCAACAGCGGCCTGATCAGCGGCCCCGTCGCGCTGGCCAACGGCGGCACCATCGGCCTGTTGGTCAACAGCGGCACCATCGCCGGCGACATCCAGAACACCGGCGGCGTCGATCTCACCATCGCCGGCGGCGGCAATGGGACGGTGGGCACGCTCACCGGTTATGCCGGCGTCGGCACCCTGACCAGCAGCGGCGCCAATGTGGTGCTCGCGTCCGGCAACCTGCTGCTGAACGACAGGGTGGACGTGGGCGGCGGCACGCTGGTCAACAGCGGCGCCTCGGTCCGGCTCGACACCCTGGTCAGCGTCACCGGCACCTATAGCCAGAGCGCGGGCACCCTGGCGCTGTCCTCCGGCGCCGGCCAGCTGTCGGTCAGTGGGGCGGCGCTGATGACCGGCGGCACGGTGGCGCTGGCCGGTGTCGCCAGTACCGACAACCTGCTGGCCGGCACCGGCGCCGGCCTGGTCGTGGCGGGTGGCGCCGGATCGACCTTCACCGGCCTGACCTACGCCTCGCCCGTCAGCGGCTTGGAAGTGGCGGGCAGCGTGGGCGGCGACAGCCTGTACCTGCTGACCCTCAACGATTACCTGGGCGGCGTTCAGGGCAGCCTGGTCAACACCGGGACCCTCAGCGCCAACAACGCGGTCTATGTCGCGACCAGCGGCAGCGTGGGGACCCTGACCAACGCCGGCGCCCTGCTGGGCACCATCGCGGCCGTGAGCAACCTGGGCAGCATCGGTACCCTGGTGAACCAAGGCGTGCTGTCGGGCGCCACCGCCCTGTACAACGCCGCCACGGCAACGCTGGGCACCCTGGTCAACAGCGGCACCATCAGCGGCACCATCGTCAACCTGTCGGCCCGCGACCTGGTGCTGATGGGCGGGGCCACCGTCGCGGGTACCCTGACGGGCGGCGGCATCGGCAATACGGCGTCCAACCTGGTGTTCGCCGGCGGCCAACTGGCGCTGGGCGATGCCATCGACGTCGGCGGCCACACGGTGGTCAACAGCGGCGCCACCCTGCGTCTGGATACGGCGATCGGCATCACCGGCGCCTACAGCCAGACGGGGGGCACACTGGCCCTGGGCACGCTGGGTGAACTGATGGTCAGCGGGGCCGCCAGCATCAGCGGCGGCCTGGTACAGGTCAGCCTGTCCAGCGCCGGCAACTATCTGGCCAACAGCCTGACCACGGTGGTGGCCGGCGGCGCCGGCTCCAGCTACGCCGGTGCCACCATCACGGCGGCCGGCACCATCGCCGGCCTGGGCCTGGCCACCAGCGTCGTGGGCGACAACCTCGTGCTGGCCATCGCCAACGACTACATCGGCGGCAATCTCGCCACGCTGACCAACAGCGGCCTGCTGACGGCCAGCACGGCGGTCTATATCGCCAGCACCGGGTCCCTGGGCACGCTGGTCAACACCGGTATGATCCAGGGCGATATCGTCAACGCCTCGGCCAACGCCCTGACCATCCAGGGCTCTAACGGCACCTTGTTCGGCACCTTCACCGGCCAGTCGGGCCTGGGCAACATCACCAGC
>NZ_VITN01000051.1 GCF_007828045.1 Nitrospirillum amazonense
GCCAGCGACAAACAAATAGAGCAATCCTCCAACGCCGCGACCATCCCTTCTCATCCTGATTGTCGCCAGCCTCTCACACAGATTGTCGCGCTATACAAGCCCTCGTCAAACACCACCGGCACCCGCTCCCGGCTGCCGGCGTACCACAGGAAGCCGTCACGCACCCGATAGCCATTCTCCTCCAACACCAGGACCTGGGCGCACAACTGCACCCGTTCGGGCTCATGGGCGCCGGCGTCGACATGGGGGCGGCGGCCCTTCTTGTACTCCACCGGGGTGACGAAGCCGTCCTCCCCCTCCAGCACGTCCAGCTTGGCCACCAGGCCCAGCCGCTCAGACGACAGTTCCACCGCGTGTGTGCGGAAGGGCGGGCTGTCATCGGCCAGGTCGTCCGGCGGCGGCAAGGCGGTGGGGCCCGCGTCCACTCGGGCATGGACCCGCCGACCCTCCTCCGTATCGCCGCTATCCGCCCACTCGCCGTCCACCCATTCCAGATAGGCCAGGCGGGGGCAATAGGCCCAGGCGTTGACCATGCCGGCCGGCACCAACGCCTCGTCCACCCCGGCCGATGGGGCCAGCAAGGGCAAAGCGAGTTGCCGATGGCCCAGGGGCGGCACACCAGGGGGCCCGTCCCTATCTGGAAGATCGTCCGCCATGGCGGATAATCCCGCTCTGATTGCAATGTGCGATAGTAGCACGCATCACGGGGCTGTCATCTCGAAAGGCTGGATCCTCGGCCATTACAGCCGGGGGAAGGGGTGACGTACACTTTTAAAAACGATGGTGGGGTCTTGTTTCAATGAGGCCCCGGCCATTACAGCCGGGCAAAGTAGTGAGATTGATGAATTGAAGAATGCCCTGGCTGCTGAGTTTCAATGAGGCCCCGGCCATTACAGCCGGGGAAAGGCCCCGCTACGGAGGCTGTTGATTTATAATAGAAATTTCGGGCGATTTCGAGCGGGTCCTTCCAGGCGCCGTTTCCGCCCCCTCGCCAGGACTGGTTTCAGAGTCACGATGGCCAAGCACCTGAAGCGAATCAAGACGTTGCTGGGATTCGAGCGGGTCCCGGGGTTTCGCGGGTGTCGAGGCGCTCGCGGCCGCCGATGGCAGCAGCCACGCGGGCTAATCCAGCGGAACGCTGGCGGAGAACAGACCGCCGCCCCGGTGGGCGTCGCGGCCCAGCAGCAGGGGCCCCGCCACCGGTTCGGTGAAGGACAGGCACAGCCGGGCCGACAGGCCGCCGCGCGGTCCCGGCCGGATCATCAGGGGCTGCGCCCCACTGGGCGCCGGCAGGCCCCGGCGCGCACACTCCCGCCGCACGTCCTCGACCACGAACGTCGCCGCATCGGCCCCCTTGGCGGGATGCCGGGTGGGCCGGTAGGGCGTGCGGCTGAGCCACACCCGCCCCCGCTCCCCGGGCAGGGGCAGGGGCGGCGCCAGGGTCAGCACCCCGGCCGCCCCGGCGCGCACCAGGGCCAGGCGGCCCGTGACCCGCGCGAAATCCGCCCGGTTGTCATCGGTGGGGGCCACGCCGCGATCCACCCGCCAGGGGGCCATGACCAGGATTTGGTCCAGACGGCCGTCGCCATCATCGTCCAGCGCCGCGATGTACACATGGCGGTGGTCCCCCGGCCGCGCCGGCCCCGGCCCCTCGCCATGACCGGAGAACAGGGGCAACACCCCCCCGTCGGCCGTGCGCGCCAAGCTCATCAATGCCGCCCGCACGGCGCGCAAGACCGTTAGGCGATCACGCGACAGCGGCCGGGAGGCCGCCATGATCCCAAACACCAGGGCGTCACCTGCGGGCCTTGGCGCCACTTCCGGCTGCATAACGGAAGCCGATCCGTCCATGTCCTCCGCCCCCCTTTAATGAACCGACCGGAACCACCAAGCTTAACAAGCCCCAATGTCATTTTACCACTTGCCGGCTCCGGCGGCCCGATTATCTGGTGGATGCTCGGAGCCTAAATCGCAGGAGCTGAGCAGAACCGGTCCGTAGGGTGGGTCATGAATCCTGAAATTTCGCACCTAAAGCTCCTGTCAGTTCGACAAACATCAGAATTATTGGGGATTCATCGATCACTACTCCCCGGCCTAGATCTCAGATCAATCAAGATAGGCCGCCGCCGCCTTTACTCCGTTATGGAAATAGAGAGATGGATAAAGGAAAAAGAAAATGACGCATCATCACCGATAGCGACTAAAAGAATCCCAGAATCTCCGCACCCAATTCGAAAACGAGGACGGCCACGAAAAATAATACAACTATAACTCTATTATAATGATGGAAGTCAAAAAAAATGAACCAGATCCAAATAGATCATTATATTGCCGTGATATTTTATTCAACCATGAAACTTATCGCCGATAAAGGATTATCGAATGTCAAGATACGCGATATAATCCAAGACACCGGGATAAACCCCAATTTAATATATAAGATATTTCCTAATAAAGAAGAAATCATATTGAGATTATTCGAGAAATGCATAGAAAATTTAGGCAAGCGCTTCGATGGGAAATACAACTGCAATACAAAAGAATACATAAGGGAAAAAATAACAACAATCATAAATAGAGACCGAATTTACAGTGTTATTTATAACGAAATAAGAGCAAAAACACTAAGATCGCCCAGAATTGAGGAGGCATTTAAACGTTTAAACCAAAGTCTCCGAACAAGGCTTGAGTTAATTTTGACGAATGGAAAGAATATGGGACATATTCCGAAAAACATCTCGACGGAAACCGCAACAGACAGAATAATATTCATAATAGAAATAGCAAGAACAATGACCGTAAGCGAAACGGAAAAACCGTTATTCTCCAATATGATAAGCACTCTAATTGACCAGTCTTTAAGCCCAAACGTTGAATGGAAATGATGGGGACAGTGATGGCTTGTGCAGAGATGATTACGAAAGGCGCCGACCGCCTGCCTCGCCTACTCGTCCTTCCGCCGCTTGCGGTCGGGCCGCCTTTCCCGCTCCGGCTTCTGGTCCACGACCATCCCCACCAATAGTTCAAAGGGCTGCACGCCTAACCCGCAGGCCAGGTCGACGATCATGGCCAGGCTGGGACTCGAACGCCCGTTTTCGAGGTTAGACAGGTAAGACACGTCCAACTCAGCCCGGAAGGCCAGCTCTTCCTGGGTCACCCCATTCGCCTTCCTGAGCTTCTTCAGCAATGTACCGAACTGGACCCGGATGTCTTCCATATCCCGGAAAACACCCTCTTGCGCAGCTCGACACCATGGGATATATCCCAATTGCCGTTTCCAAACGGTAGCCTTCGGCAGATTCCATCTTCGCCAATGCCTTAGCGTATCGCTGCCGTACATCCAGTCCACCCTGTATTTCCAGGACCCGTCACGATGCCCCGTCTACCTTTCCCTCCCGGGCCCATGCCCGCGGTGTGCCCAGGCTTGTGCCTGCGCGGCGCCTCCCCCTCCCAGCCAATCCCCCGTTCGCCCGCCCCCTCCGCCTACGCGGAGGCCTGAGCCATGAAAGTGCTTTCGGGGCATCTCACGCTGCTGGGCGACCACCTCATGACGCAGCAGGCCTGCGAGTACAGCGTGATCCGCGTGGACAAGACGATCCTTTCCAAGGTCGTCGTCCCGCTCGGCCTGAACGGCTTCCTGGCAGAGGCAATGGGCGACCAGGTCACGTTGTATTACGTGAAACCACTGGGGTACTTTGGACGCCATATCCTAGTCGGCCTGGAGTCGTCCAGCGGCCGATATTATGTAAAAGAGAACGCACTCAGAATCTTCATTCTATTGATAGGTGGCATCGCCCTAATTCCGCTTTTAGGTTTTGGGCTTTTATTTCTCCCGCAGGCCTTCGCCAGCCTTGCTTTCAATGGCGTCGCGAGCGAACTCCAATCGCGCGGGTTCCAACTCGTCCGGTGACCACGAGTATATTTTAAAAGGAATGCCTGGCCTCCGATTCACGTAACCCTAACGTGCAGGCGCCCCGTTGACTCAAAGCGGGGCGTCTGCGAGGATTCCACCATGATCTGCCAATCTCCCCTCTTTCACCCCATGACAGTTGAGCCCGGCTCCCGTACGACGCGAATAGTAATAGTCCCTGCCGCCTGACGCGGGGCTTCGGAAACTCTCCTATTCCGTCGTCCGTGAAGGATCTCACCTTCCACGACCTCAGGCACGAGGCCACCAACCGCCTCGCGAAAATCTATCCCACCCCCTTGGAGTTGATGCGGATCACCGGCTACAAACCGCTGGCGACACTGGCGCGGTACTATCACGCCGACACCGAGGAGTTGGCGTAACGGTTGGCGTGAGCCGATGCCACAAGAACACCGTGGTGGTGGCGCTCGCCAACAAACTGGCGCGCATCGCCTGGGCCGCCCTGACGGTTGGGCAGGGCTTCGATGCAGCGCATGCCGTGGCGACATGGGACGAAATTGATCGGCGCGTGATCAATGCTGCGCACGGTCGCCGGTGTCTGCGGGCGGTAGGACGAGATGGCCTGACAGTCGAACGGCAGCACGGAAACCTGGGCGTTGTGAACGGCCTTCGTTCAGGATCAGGCTGAGCCTCTGCGCATCGATGGCGGGATTGACGGTGGTCATGCGGCCCCCCCGGTCAACAGGGCGTCGTAGGCGCTGACGGGGGCCAGCTTGACCACGACCTCGGGCAAGGTGGCGAGGGGTGGCGAGAAGCGGCGCCTGAGTGCGTCCATGTCGGGCAGGTGGCCGGCATTGCCCGGCGCCTTCGCCACCGCCCAGGCGGCCTCCACCAGCATGGCGCGGGCATGGCTGCGTCCAACCTTGCTGATCCGGCCGTGGTGGGCGGCGCCCAGTCCCGATTGGCGGACACGGGGGTGGAGACCAAAGTAACTCACCAGCTTCTGGGGGCTGGCGAAGCGGCGGATGTCGCCAATCGCCGCCGCCAGACCACTGGCCACCGCCAGGTTCACCCCGGTGATGGTGATCAGCCGCCGGATGGCCGGGTCATCCAGTGCTCCCTGGGCGATCTCCCGGTCCAGCGCCTCCAGGTCTTCATCCAGTCGGTCCAACTCCCGCACGTGCCGGTCGATGGCGGCCCGTTCATCATCGGGCAACGGTTGCCGTGCCAGCCACTCCCGTCCCACCTTGCTGAACAGGTCGGCATGGGACAAGGCGGGATCAGATGGGCGTGCAGGATGGCGTGCGCCTCGTTCTTGATCCGTGTCCGGTGCCGAACCACTTGGTAGCGCCGCGCCACCAGCCGGCGCCGTCGCTCCGTGGCGGCGTGCGAGCCTATGCCTTCACCTTCCCGCTAAGCGCCCCATGTGCCACTTCCTGGTCGGTCAGTGCCACAGGTGGAAGGGGGTGGTGGCTGAGGCGTCCTGCGGCAGGATCACCGTGGCAACCGTACCGGCGTTGGCGGGGCCGGGGCCATGGCGCAACGTCCCGCCGGCCTGGGACAGCATTCTGCGGACAATGAACAGGCCCAGCCCGAATCCCTGCTGGTGCCGGGCGTTCGAGGCGCGATAGAAGCGTTGCCCGATTGATTCCCGTTCCATCTCCGGAATGCCGATGCCCCGGTCGATAATCTGGATGCTGACCTCGCGAAAGTTCCGTTCCGCGGTGATGGTGACGTTCTCGCCGGCAGGGGAATACTTCAGGGCATTTTCCACCAGGTTGCGCAGCACGGCGATGATCATGTCGCGGTCGGCGCTGAAGACAAGGGGCTGTTGGGAAGGAAGCGTGCGAACGCGCTGCTCCGCATCCATGTGCGACAGGCCCTCCAGCACGGTATGCAGCACCTGCGGCCACTCCAGATCCGCGACGACGGGGGCGGGGCGCTGCCCCCGCTTGCCGGCCACGATCCGGTCAACTAGATCCATTACCCGGTGCACGCCGTCACGCACGCTGGTCAGCCGCTTGCGGGTTGCATCCGGCACGGAGGGCAACAGGATCTCCAGCATTTCCGTCGCCCTGTCGATGCCGGTCAAGGGGGTGCGAATTTCGTGAACCAAGACGTCTAGCAACTGCTGGTGCTCCGCATTGATTTCCCGTTCGGCGGCCAGGGTGGCCGCTAGCTGCTGTTCCAAATGGCGGCGCCGGTCGATTTCCAGCGCCAGTTCACGGTTGCGCTGCTGGACGTCCAGCCGCAGGCGCGACCCCAGCATGGCCAGGAAGCAAGCAAACCAGAGGTGATGGGCCATGCCGGCCTCGATCACCGTCCACGGGAAAAACATCGTCGGATCGACCATGCCTGCCAACCGCCGCCCGATCCGGTAAAGGGCCCACCCATCCTGGAGGCAAAGATGAAAAATTATGAATGGCAGTAAGGTTTGGCGCAGCCAGGACCAATGTCCTCTCTGCCGCCAGAGCACGGGAATGACGGCGCCGTGGGCGACAGTAGTGATGACCGCCCCCGCAAGGGCGCGCAGGGCGCCATCCGTTGCGTTGACATAAAGAATGAGCGGCCAATAGATCACCGTGGCCGTGATACAGACCGGCACCAGCCATTTCCGGGACGGCTCGCCCAGAAAAATGATCGCCCCGTTGATGCAGATGGACTGCGCCGCATTGGTCAGGACCGCCGTCGAGAAGCCGGTCATGCCGGTCAAGAAGTCGGTTCCCGGCTTGTAGAGCAAGCCGGTGATGGAGGCGCCGGCGCCGACAATAAATCCTGCCGCGATCGTCCGGACGCCGTTCAAATGCCGGTAGGCATTCCAAATCAGCGCCGAAATGCCGGCGTTCAGGATCTTCATGATAAAAAAAACAATCAATACGGTGGGCATGGCAATAAGGGGCGCCGGGCAAGCTTGGGGAAGCCGCCAGCATATAACGGATCGGCAGGCAATTCGAAGCACGGTCCCAGGGCCGGACGCATGCTGGTGGCGCCAGTTCCTCGGTGACAAACGCCTGAAGGTACGATTATTTCGGCTGCTTAATTATCAGCCTCGCATCCATGCCCGCGACCAGCTCCGGCGTCCGGCCGTTGATTTCTCCCATCACCTTGACCGCGTGACTGCCGGGAGCGATCATGGCACCCGTTCGCGTGATGTGGGCGGGATAAAGCCTGCCGGTTTCCGCTATGGCCACCTGGAAAGCAGTGCCTGGCTTCAGCCAAGCCAACCACCAGGGCGGCGCCTCGAATTCCACTTCCACACCGCTGTCGTCCAGGATTTGCAGCAGTGGTTGTCCGACCTGGACATATTCATGTTCTTGCACCTTCTGTTCGACCACGCGGCCGGCAAAGGGTGCCTTGATGCTACATTTGGTAAGCGTTTGTTGCGCGGTGCGGACGCTGGCTTCGGCCTTGACCGCTTCGGCGGCGGCGGTTGCCGCCGCAAGCGCGCCGATACCGCTCTGGATCATGGTTCGCTCGTTGATCGCCTTCAGCTGCGTGGCCGCGGTCAGGGCAGCCTGCGCTTCCTGCAGTTGCGCCTTCTGTGATGCGCAGTCCAGGGTGACCAATACCTGACCCTCCTGGAAGGTATCGCCAGTCCGCACGGATATCTGCTGGACGACGCCTGCCACTTCACTGGGCAGCGCACTATAGCGCTTATACCAGCTTGCGGTAACTGAGACTCCCGGCGGGGATTCCCAATGCGGTGCAAATATGAGTCACTCTGGCAACTCGTTGGAGGTTTGCCATGGCAGTGCCTGTGCCGCTTCGCCCGGATTACGATAGCGCAAGTCTTCGTTTCCTTGCCCGCCGCTCAAAGGACGCGGACCAGACGCGGCGTCTGCTGGCCTTGGCCGTGATCTATGACGGGAGCAGCCGGAGTGAGGCGGCCAAGCTTGGCGGGGTTGGTCTGCAAGTCGTCCGGGACTGGGTGCTGGCCTTCAATACGCTGGGGCCAGATGGCCTGATCGGTAAGCATGCGGCGTAGGCCGCAGTTTGGCGGCGATCAGGCCGCCGCGGCGGGCGTTGCCGGGGCCTTGGGTGCCCAGCGCCAGGGCAGCAGTTC
>NZ_VITN01000052.1 GCF_007828045.1 Nitrospirillum amazonense
CGTGGTCATGGCGCCCTCCATAACGATGTCCAGCAGACATCATAGCCTGATATCCGCCGAAACCGGGGAAAGGGGCATCCACACCATCAGTTCAGGTCCACTGTTCTGACTCTGGAAGAGGAGGCGGTTATCATCGCCTTCCGCCGGCATACGCTATTGCCGCTGGATGATTGCCTCTATGCCCTGCAGCCGACCATTCCCAATCTGACCCGATCTTCCCTGCACCGGTGTCTTCAGCGACACGGCATCAGCAGGCTGCCGGAGGTGGAAGGCGACAAGCCTGCCAAGCGGAAGTTCAAAGCCTACCCGATCGGCTATTTCCACATCGATATCGCCGAGATCAGAACAGCCGAAGGCAAGCTGTACCTATACGTTGCCGTTGATCGGACAAGCAAATTTGCTTTCGTCCAGGTAGCCAGGAAGACAGGGCGATCATCCGCCTCGGCCTTCCTGATGGCCTTGATCGACGCCGTCCCTTACACGATCCACACGGTGCTGACCGACAACGGGATCCAGTTCACCTTCCCGCCACGATATGCCGATGGTCCCACAGCCCGGTACGTGACGCACATGTTCGACAGGCAGTGCCAGGAGAATGGCATCGAACACCGGCTTACCAAGATCAAGCATCCCTGGACCAACGGCCAGGTCGAGCGCATGAACCGAACCATCAAGGAAGCCACGGTCAAGCGCTACCACTACGACAGCCATAAGCAGTTCGAGCAGCATCTGAGTGCCTTCGTCGGCGCCTACAACTTTGCAAGGCGCCTCAAGACACTTCGGGGCCTGACACCCTGGGAATTCATTTGCAAATCATGGACGGCGGAACCCCAGCGGTTCAGGATAAACCCGCACCATCAATCCCTGGGACCGAACAAGTCCGGCAAGGGCGGTGTCGCCTGGGTCATGGAGCAGGATCGAGGCCTGAAATTGCCCAAGCGTATGCAGGCGGATTTCAGCATCCATGTGCAGAAGCTGGCCGACGATATCGGCCGTGAACTCGACGCAGCCGACATTTGGCAGTGCTTTGAGAGTTGCTATCTGCCACGCCCCACCGATCGGTACGTGCTGGTCGATTATGAGGAGCACGGTCCGGTAGGTCAGCGGCTCTTCGTCGGCCGCGTTGCCATCGACGGCGAGGCTCGCTCGCTGTCAGGACGAGGCAATGGCCTGATCTCCGGGGTGGTAGCGGCGCTTGAAGAAACGGGCGGTTCGGTGCTGGACGTCGTGGACTATCAGGAACATGCCATTGGTCGTGGCGCAAATGCGCAAGCGGCAGCCTATGTCGAATGTCGCACAATAGACGGCCGAACGGTGTTCGGCGCTGGCATTGATCCCGACGTTGCCACGGCATCCGTCCAGGCACTTTTGAGCGCCGCCAACAACGCCCGATAGGGCATCACGCCTCACCTCAACAAGACGGCTCAAGCGAACCGGAGTCATTATGGATATGGTCGGGAAAGTACGGCAGGCGTTGCTCGCCTCCGGACATGAAGACAGCATCGCCGAATTTCCGGCGGGCACACATAGCGCTGCGGATGCAGCGGCGGCCGTTGGCTGCTCCGTCGCGCAGATCGCCAAATCGATCGTCTTTAGGTCCGGTGAGAGCGTCATCCTGGTCGTCGCTTCCGGCGCTCACCGCATCGACCGGAACAAAGTCTCGGCCGCGGTCGGCCAGCCCGTTAAGACCGCCGACGCCGCATGGGTGCAAAGCAAGACAGGATTTGCCGTCGGCGGCGTCGCCCCAATCGGCCATGACTGCCAGGTTACAACCGTCGTCGATAGCGCGCTGCTTCCGCTCGATCCGCTTTGGGCCGCAGCGGGGTCTCCGATGCACGCATTTCGGACGACGGCGGAGCAACTGATCCGCCTCACTAATGGCGCGGTGGCTGAGGTGCGTCAGGTTTGAACCTGTCAGGGCTCATTGACTAGCCAAATAGGCGGTTGGGGATACGCCGAGCGTTCGGCGGAACATGGCGGCGAAGGCACTCGGGCTGTCATAGCCATGCTCCAGCGCCACTTGCAGCACCGAGGCCCCAGCCGCGAGGCGAGGCAAGCTCAGCAACAAGCGCATGCGGCGCAGCCATTCCCCGAAACTCATCCCCAGTTCGCGATGAAACAGACGCGCGAGAGTCCGGCCGCTGACATGGATTTCCGCCGCAAGCTCCTCAAGCGTGACGGACGCAGACGGATCGGCGATCAGCCTCTCGCAGAGTCGCGCGAGACGCGGATTGTGCGGCATGGCGACATGCAGATGCAGACGTGGCGCGGCTTCGATCTCGTCAAGGATCAGTTCCATTACCCGTTCGTCCCGGCTCGCTGGCGCATAATCCAGCGGAATGCGGGTCGCCGCGACGATCGCTTCCCGCAGGAAGGCAGAAACCTCGATCACCTCGCATGTCCGCGGGAGACTGGATCGCACCCCATCCTGAACGAAGATCGTCCGCATGAAGACATTGCCGGCGACCCGAATGCCATGTTCTTCACCTGGCGGCATCCAGACGGCCCGTCCGGTCGGCACCACCCAGCTTCCCTCCCGGCTCGTCACGGTCATCACGCCGCCGAGCGTGTGGATCAACTGGGCGCGCGGATGGCTGTGCGCAGCGATGTGCTCACCATCGGGATGATCGCTCGCCAGGGCCGCCACCGGCCTTGGCGAGCGTTCACAGTCTTGAAAAGTACGTTCGCTGTCCATTTCACGATGATCAATGTCACTCTCGCCGGAGAAGGACAAGCGGCAATCACATAAAACAATGGCGCGTCAACATCGAGCGGACCATCGTGCGTCATCCTTCGGGCGGCCTGATCGCCGCCATTCTTTCCATATCGCTCCTAGCTGGCTGCGCCACGGCGCCTGGAACGCCACCTCGATCCACGGTGGCAATCCCGGATCGACTGGCGGATAGCGAAGCCGTGCGCTCCGACGCACCGCCGCCGGATTGGTGGCGCCTCTATCGCGAGCCGGCGCTCGACGCTCTTGTTGAGGAGGCGCTGACGAACAACCGCGACCTACGGGCGGCGTCGGCGAACTTATTACAGGCCCGTTCGACCCTGAGCGAGGCTCGTGGTGAGCTATGGCCGACGACAAATCTTTCGGGCGGCGCCGGCGAAGGCAGCACGCTGGAGGACCAGATCGCCGCCGCCTCGGAGGGAACTGACAAGATCCGAACCGGCCCGCGCTTCGATATCGGGACATCGATCTCCTGGGAGCTGGATCTTTTTGGCCGGCTGCGCTCGACGGTCAAGGCCGCGGAGGCGGATATGCAAGGGTCTGCCGCGCTGGAAGATGGCGTCCGGGTCGCTGTCGCCGCGGGTGTCTCCGGCGCCTGGCTCGACGCTTGTGGTTATGCTCATCGGGCTGATGTGGCGCGCCAATCCCTGGAATTGGCGCAACGTGGCCGGGATCTGGCCGAGCGGTTGGTGGCCGCCGGCAGCGGCCTGCCGGTCGATGTATTGCGTGCCGATGCCGTGGTGGAACAGGCAAGCGCGACCATCCCGATGCTCGATGCGAAAAGGCATAACGCGCTGGCGGATTTGGCGGTGCTGACCGGGCACCCGCCGGCCGAGATACCTTCGGCAGCTGCGGCCTGCAGGCGGTTGCCCTCCATCACGACGCCATTGCCGATCGGCGACGGCCTGACGCTGCTGCGGCGTCGCCCGGACATACGCGCCGCGGAACAGAAGCTCGCGGCAGACACTGCGCGAATCGGTGTCGCCGTGACCGATCTCTATCCCCGAATCTCTCTCGATGGCGGGGCCACGATATCGTCGCCCACGGTCGGAGGCATCGCCAGCCGTAACAACCTCGTCTGGCACGTCGGTCCATTGTTGAGTTGGAACTTCCCCAACATCAGCGCCGCCCGAGCGCGCATCAGGTACGCCCGAGCTGGCGAAGCCATGGGCCTCGCCGATTTCGACGCCACGATCCTGAGAGCCCTTAAGGAGGTCAACCAGACGGCGGAGGATTACGGCGCGGCACTTCGCCGGCAGGGTGATTTGCGTGCGGCCGCCGACCGCAGCGCCCGCGCGGATCGCCTTATGCAGATCCAGCGATCGGCGGGTGCGGCGACCGCGCTGGAAGCACTGGATGCGGAGCGCGCGGACATCGACGCACAAGCGGCTCTCGCCGCCGCTGACAGCGATGTGACCACGACGCAGGTGGCTCTCTTCAAGGCATTGGGCGGTGGCTGGGAAAACGCCCCGGCCGTCGTCCTGCCATCCCCCCAAAGAACAGCGTCCGTCGCCTCGGTGACGGCCTCCTCGAAATGAGGTTTTCATGACCGATACCGCCGCAAAAACGCGTTCTTCCTTCCCTGCTTTGCGCCCGAGCCGTCGCCAGCTCATCACCTGCGGCTGCGGGGCGGCGCTCATCGCCACCTGTGTGTTCGGCGTGCGCTGGTGGACGACAGGCCGCTTCATGATCGAGACCGACGACGCTTATGTGCGAGCGGATGTAGTGACGATCGCCCCTCGCATCGCGGGCGACATCGTCGCGGTGGCCGTCGCGGACAATCAACAGATACGGGCCGGAGACGTTCTCGCGCGAATCGATGATCGGGATTACCGTATGAGGGTCGAGCAGGCCGAGGGCGTAGTTGCCTCTGCGAAAGCCGATGTCGAGGCGCAACAGGCACGCATCGCCACGTTCGACGCGCAATCCACACAGCAGCATAACGTGATCGAACAGAATGGCGCCGCCGTCGCAGCCCGCGAGGCGGATGCTCATTTCGCCGATCTCGAATACCAGCGGCAATCCAGCCTCTCCCGGCAGAAGGTCGGAAGCACACAGAATCTACAATCGGCCGAGGCAGTTACTCGCAAGGCCGCAGCCGCGCTGGCCGAAGCCCGCGCGGCGCTGGCCGCTTCCCGAGCCTATCTGCCGGTTCTCGCAACTCAGCGGGACGCCGCCACCGCCAATCTCGACAAGGCACGCGGGACGCTGCGGCAAGCACAGGCAGGGCTGGATGCGGCACGCCTCGACCTCGAGCGAACGGTCATCCGGGCGCCCGTGGATGGGCAGGTCGGGCAGCGAACTGTGCGTGCCGGACAATATGCCGACATCGGCACGCCGCTGATGGTTGTCGTGCCAGTGCAGGTCTATGTCGTCGCAAACTACAAGGAGACGCAAACCGATCACATCCGCCCTGGTCAGTCGGCCGAGATCGTCGTCGATGCGTTCGGCGGTGCGACGATCAAGGGCCATGTTGACGGCTTTGCGCCGGCGTCCGGCGCGCAGTTCGCGTTGCTTCCTCCCGATAACGCCACGGGCAATTTTACCAAAATCGTCCAGCGGATGCCGCTGCGGATCGTGGTCGATCCGGGCCAGCCGCGCGCGGCCGAATTGCGGCCGGGCATGTCGGTTGAAACCAACGTCTATACGGGAAGCTCCCGGCCATGAGCGGTCGGGCGGAGACCGGCGAGGCAGCCGGTCAGGTGTCCTTGCGGTCTTGGGTGGCCGTCCTGGGCGGTGTCGTCGGCTGCTTCATGGCGGGGATGAACGTCCATGTGACGAACGCTTCGCTTCCCGATGTCCGAGGATCGCTGGGGGCTTCTTTCGAGGAAGGGTCGTGGATCACCACAGCCTATCTGGTCGCCGAGATCATTATCATTCCGATGACCGGCTGGCTGGTATCGGTCTTCTCGATGCGGCGCGTGCTCATGGTCGGAACAGGCGGCTTCATTCTGTTCTCGATCGTTTGCTCGATGGCGCCCGATATCAACACCATGATCGTCGCGCGCGCCTTGCAGGGCGCATTCGGCGGCGTTCTGATCCCCCTCTCCTTCCAGATCATCGTCAGTGAACTGCCGCCGTCGAAACACCCGTTCGGCATGGCTTTGTTCGCCGTGGCCAACAATGTCGCGCAAGCTGCCGGGCCTTCGCTCGGCGGCTGGTTGACCGAAGCCTATAGCTGGCGCTGGATCTTCTATCTTCAGGTGCCGCCGGGCGTGCTGCTGCTGGCGGCGATCGGCTGGGCCACGCCGCGCGCACCAGCGTCTCTCGACAAGCTGCGGAGCGGCGACTGGAGCGGCATCATCGCGATGGCCCTCGGCCTGTCCGCGCTCCAGATCATGTTAGAGGAAGGTGAGCGCAAGGACTGGTTCGCATCGACCTTCATTAACGAGGCCGCGATCATTGCCGCGCTCGGCCTCACCGCGTTCGTCCTTGTCGAGCTGTGGCAGAAGTCCCCCTTCATCAACCTGCGTCTGTTGGGCCGTTACAACTTTGGGCTGGCGAGCCTGATGCAATTCACCTTCGGCGCCGTCGTGTTCGGGGTCGTGTTCCTCGTTCCGAACTATTTCGCCGAGGCGCACGGCTATAACTCCGAGCAGATCGGGCTGACCATGATTCCCTATGGCCTGATCCAGTTCGTCATGTCCTTCGCCACCCCCAAGCTGATGCGATGGACCAGCGTGCGCGCAATCATCATTCTCGGCTTCGTCGTCATGGCCGCAGGCTGCCTGATGAATATTCATCTCGACAGCAATGCGGCTGCCAATGTCATCGTGCCATCGCTCGTGGTGCGCGGGATAGGCCAGTCGTTCATCGTCGTGGCGCTGGGCGTGATGGCGGTAGATGGGCTTGAGAAATCCGAGCTTGGGTCGGCCTCCGGATTGTTCTCGACCGTCCGGAACGTCGGCGGCGCCATCGGCATCGCGGTGGCCAGTCAGTTTGTCGTAGGTCGCGAGAAGCTGCACGCAAGCCGGATTGGCGAAGCGGTCAGCCCTTTCTCGATCGCGTTCCGGGAGCGGACCCTAGAGCTGGTGAGGTTGCTGAGCGGGCAGCAGGTTGACCGCCATACCGCCCTGTACGGCAAATTGGCGGAGCCCTATCGGCAGCAAGCTCTCGCTGTGATGGACAAGTCGGTCCACCATGACGCGCTGCTGCTTGCCTACAGCGATGCGTTCCTGGTCGCAGGAATATCCATGTCGATCTGCGCGCTTGGAGGCCTGCTCCTGAGAAAACGCCGGCCTTGAGGCACATGGGGTCGAACGCAGGCGGCTGCCTTCGGGAGCACGGCGCGAGGATAGTCAACACTCATGACGAAGGATGTCGATGTTCGCGAAAAGCGGCTGCGAGCGTCCGTAAGGCGCCGCGCGAGCGGGCGTCCGACACGGTCGAGTGGAGCACAATTTCGGACGAAGGAAGGGGTGGAAGTTGAAGCCGTTCCCCAACCTCGACAAGGCCAACCAGCGCAACGCGATATGCGAGCGCCCCCACCGCGAGACCGGCTGAGACTGCAGCCATCACTGCGGCGGTGCCTCCGCCAAGAAAAACCTCGACCCAGCTTATACCTGAGGCGTCCAGCGCGCGGGTGGCGCATCGATTCCCGAAAAGGCCGCCCTTCCTCGGGGAATGAGCTTTCCGTTTGTCAGATCGGACGCGGGAGTGCTGGTCAATGGCGATTTCCTTTCCATGCAGGCCGCTGTTTGGGTGGACGGCCCCATGGCATCGGATGCCAAAGTTGGGTTGTCACACTCCAACACGAGGGCCGCCCTTATGGACTATAAACGGAT
>NZ_VITN01000053.1 GCF_007828045.1 Nitrospirillum amazonense
ACATCCGTCGACATGACTTCCATGGCGAATGGAACTACACCATTTCGCCAAACACACCGACCAGATTGAAGCGATAATTTATCAACAGACCCTAAAGTCCCGGTGATTGCCGGTCACCAGTACATCAGCCCGGCCGACATGAACCGCCACGACATAGATGACGTCGTCTTCGTCGGCAATGGCTTCCACATCAGGCAACGGTCCTGTTGTGGTGATGATCTCGGCGCTCTCGGCGGCCCGTTCAATGATAGCCAGCATCTTCGCACGCGCGGCGTCTGAGAACTTTTTATATCCGGCCACCCGTCGGTATTCAGAAAGTATGTCCGCCGTCAGCACCAGTGTATGGCCATCCAGCACGCCCTCAATGACGCGAAGACACGTCATGCTGCGCAGTGCGGCCGATACGACGATATTACAGTCCAGGATGACGCGCATGCTTACTGGCGCTGGGGCTTGGTCACCTTCCGTGCCTCGTCCGTGACACGGGCGGCGTATTCCATGATCTCCTTCTCCGTCATGCCTGCCGTTTCAGGAGCATCCGGATACTGCGCGAGTACATCACGCAGGCGGGCTTTCACCACCGGACGAGAGTCATCCACATATTCGATTGAGACGCGAACGCGCCGGCCCCGCTGGAAGCCCGCCTGAAGCGCGGCCTCACCCAGCTTACTGACATCTGTGGTTTCCAACGTGGTCTTGGTGGGGGCCATGGCGATGTCCTCTCATATCTATTCCATTCTAAAGCCAAGGGATGGGACGGTCAAACCAGGCCTAGAACCCGAATTCCAGCTGCGCCGGCGGGCCGGACGCCTCGAAGCTGGAGACGGTCACGCCCAGCAGGCGCACGCCGGTGGGCAGGGGATAGACGGTGCGCACCAGTTCCACGGCCGTGTCGCGCAAGAGGCCCTGCGACACCACGGGTGCCGCCAGGGTGCGGCTGCGGGTGGCCTGGCGGAAATCGCCGTACTTGATCTTCACCGTCACGGTGCGGCCGAAGGCCTGGGCCTTCTCGCACCAGGCCCACACCTCGTCCGCCATGGACAGCACGCCCTGCTCCACCGCCGCCGGCTCCGTCAAATCCTCCAGGAAGGTGGTTTCGGAGCCGGAGGATTTGCGCGGCCGGTCGGAGACGACGGGCCGGTGGTCCTCGCCATGGGCGATGGCGTGGTACCAGGGACCGGACTTGCCGAAATGGGTCTGCAGGAAGCTGACGGTCTGGCGGCGCAGGTCGGCGCCGGTGTGGATGCCCAGGCTGTTCATCTTCTCCGCCGTCACCGGGCCGACGCCGTGGAACTTGCCCACCGGCAGGTTTTCCACGAAGGCCTCGCCATGGCCGGGCGGCACCACGAACTGGCCGTTGGGCTTACGGTGGTCGGAGGCCAGCTTGGCCAGGAACTTGTTGTAGGAGATACCGGCCGACGCGTTCAGCCCCGTCTCCGCCTTGATGCGGGCGCGGATTTCCGTGGCGGTGGCGGTCGCCGTGGGCATCCCCCGGCGGTTTTCCGTCACGTCCAGATAGGCCTCGTCCAGCGACAGGGGTTCGATCAGGTCGGTGTAATCGGCGAAGATCTCCCGAATCTGGCGGGAGATGGCGCGGTAGACCTCGAACCGGGGCGGCACGAAGATCAGGGGCGGGCACTTGCGCAAGGCGGTGGTGGAGGGCATGGCGCTGCGCACGCCATACTCCCGCGCCTCATAGCTGGCCGCCGCCACCACGCCGCGCTTGGCACCATAGCCCACGGCCACCGGCCGCCCGCGCAGATGCGGGTTGTCGCGCTGTTCCACCGACGCATAGAACGCGTCCATGTCGACGTGGATGATCTTGCGGATGCCGGGGCTGGTCATGGCCCCGGCATCCTAGCAGATCACCTATGAACGGAAAGGGAACAGATCACAGCTGCTGATCTGTTCCCCAGTTGCCGTCAGCAGGCCGTCCTTACTTCTCGATCTTGAACACCTGGTAGGAATGCGGCTGCACCGTCACGCCGAAGTCGGTGCGGGCGGCCACGTTGTCGCGGCGGAACTTGCCATCCTTGGGCGCCGCCGCCGGCGTGGCGGCGATATCGGCGTTGGTGGACAGGTTGCGCAGATGCACGCCCTGGCCCAGCAGCGACAGGGTCACCGACACCGGCTGGTCGCGGAAGGACTCCACCACGAAGGTGCCGTTGTCATAGGCGAACAGGCTGACATGGTCCGGGCTGTCCAGGCGCACGGGGAAGTCCTGCTGCAGGTACTTCTTGATCTCGGTCACCAGGCCCTGGGGCAGGTTGTAGAGGTCGCCTGGGTTGTCCGGCATGGTCAGGACATAGAGGACGCCCTTGGAATACCGGTTCATCAGCAGGATGGGGAAGCCCTTGGCGTTGGCCACGCCGCGGATGATGGGCCAGCTGTCGTTGGTGTAGTAGTGCACCTCGGGGAACAGCACGGCGGGATTGTCATGCGCCGGGTCGTTCAGGCTGTCGCCGTTGCCGGCGCCGTAGCCGTTGATGAAGTCATGGATGGCCACCTTGCGGCCCGTGTCCCACACCTCCGCGATGTCCTCGATGCCTTTCCCCTTGAGCGCAGACAGTAGACCGGAGGTAATGACCACCGTCTTGCCCGCCACCAGGTTGCCCTTGATCTCATCCACGATCCTGGGGTCCTGCGCCGCCGCCTGGGTCAGCAGGGCCACGTCGGCATTGGTGGGGAACTTGGGGCTGAGTTCGATCGGGATGCCGATGGTACCCAGATAGTTGTGCAGGAAATCCTCGCCGGAGGACTGATAGGGCTTGTAGCTGGCGATGCCGATGGGCTTGCCCAGCTTGCCCAGGTCCTTGTCCACCGTCTCCAGCGCATAGCCGGCGACGCGGCCCCAGCCGGGGCCGGGGTCTTTGGCCTGGGAACCGGGGGCCTCGGGACCAGCCTTATAACCTGAGACCATCTCCTGCCAGCGGAAGCTGGTGGGCAGCCCGGCCCAGGCCTGGCGGTCACCCGGCTTCACCGCCTCGGCCTCCGACATGGGGCGCCAGTTGAACAGGGTGATTTCCGGCGCCTTGGCGAACAGCGTGTCCCACAGCTGCTCGGCATAGCGATCGACGTACAGGGTGGAATAGGTGTCGACCCAGCCGCCACCGTTGCCGACGCCCCCTGCCGCGTCCGTCGGACGGATGTTGCTGTAGTAGCGGTAGATCTCATAGCTCTCGTACTGTTGCAGCAGCTGGTCGGTGATCACCGGGTCGCGCGTCTCGGTGCCGGTGTAGATGGCGTCGAAGTCCTGGGACTCCTGCTCCAAATCGTAGCCCGCGCCCTGGAAGTGCTCGTACCAGTTGGGGTACTTGACGATCATGCGGACCTTGGGGTTGGCCGCCTTCGCCGGCTTCAGCACCAGGTCGCGCGCAACCTGGCGCATGGTCTCCAGCCGGTACTGGGTCCAGCTGCGGTTGCCCTTGGCGGCGATGTCGGCGTCGCTCTTGCTGGCATAGAAGAAGAAATCGTCCAGGATCACGTCGTCGAAATGCTTGGCGGCCAGCGCCGCCGCCTTGGCGCATTCCTCGCGGTCGGCCGGCTTCTCATAGTCGAAGGTGCCGAACTGCCCGCCCTCGCCGCCCGCGGCCAGGGTGATGCCGCCGGACACCTGCACGCCCTTTTCCTCGAACCACTTCTTGACGCGGATCACCTCCTCGTCGGTGGCGAAGACGTGGTTGCGATAGACCTCAAGGTAGACCTTGTTGAAATGGGTCTGCCGCATCGCCCGCTCGAACTCGCGGTCGAAGGTGGCCTTGTCGGCCAGTTGGCGGGTGCTGGTGACAGCGATATAGATCGCCACCCGGAAGTTCCCGTACGCCGGCGAGGCTGCCTTGGCCGCCGCCATGGGCGGTGCCGGCAGGGCGGTCAGCGGCAGGCTGAGCAAGGCGGCACAGGCCGCGGCCCGGAACGCGCGTTTCATGGATTCACTCCCTATCGCTCATTTTTATGGTCAATCTTCCGGATGAAAACGATTTCCAGAACCCGGAATAGGAATGTTAGCGGTAACGTTCCATTAATCACATTTATTCCCATGCCACTCAAGCCGGCAGATGCCCACCAAGCCGAAGGGCTAGGCCCGCCGATGCCGTCGTAGGACGAAAGACGGGTTCGCCCGCTACCAGCGGCGCGATTGACGGAGCCGCCCTGTAAGACAAGGCTGTTCAGCCTAGTTTGCTGCCTGAGCAAAGGTCCGGGCCGGGTTTTCAGGCGGAGTTGGGTGGTGAGAAAGGGAGCGGCGGTGCGGGACGAGGTGGATGGCCGGAGCGGCATGCCGTTCCCGGACGGCGACTGCGCCATCAGCGCGCAGATGCGGGCCATGGACTGGTCCACCTCGCCGCTGGGCCCGGTGGCGGGCTGGTCCCCCACCCTGAAGGGCGCGGTCAGCCTGATCCTGCCGGCCCAGGCCCAGATCGTCATGTTCTGGGGGCCGGAGTTCGTGGCCCTCTACAATGCC
This sequence comes from Nitrospirillum amazonense, assembly GCF_007828045.1. Lineage (GTDB taxonomy): Bacteria > Pseudomonadota > Alphaproteobacteria > Azospirillales > Azospirillaceae > Nitrospirillum > Nitrospirillum amazonense_C. The sequence continues at coordinate 4,460 of NZ_VITN01000053.1, forward strand.
GCCTATGCCCCCACCATCGGCAACAAGCACCCCCGCGCCCTGGGACGCCCCGCCCGCGAGTACTGGACGGAGCTGTGGGACGATCTGGAGCCGTTGCTGCGACAGGCCCGCGATGGTGAAACGGTGGTGGCCAAGGACCGCCCCTTCCGTATTGAGCGCAAGGGCTATATCGAGACCGTCTATTTCGACATCTCCTACTCCCCCGCGCGCAACGAGGCGGGGGAGGTGGAGGGCGTGGTCTGCATCGTCGATGAGACGACGGACCGCGTGATGGCCCTGCAGCGCCTACGCGACAGCGAGGCCCAGTTCCGCACATTGGCGGAGGCCATGCCCGCGCTGGTGTGGACCGCCACACCGGAGGGAAATCTCGACTGGTTCAACCCGCACGCCTATGCCTATACCGGCGCGCCCACCGGCGCCCTGGACGGTCAGGCGTGGACCTGGGTGACCCATCCGGACGACTTGGCCCGGGCCGCCGGAGGCTGGGCCGCCGCCGTGAAGGCGGGCGGGACCTACACGGCGGAGTTCCGCCTGCGCCGGGCCGACGGCGTCTATCGCTGGCACCTGGCGCGCGCCGTCCCCATCCGCGACGAGGGTGGCGCCATCCTGCGCTGGCTGGGCACCACCACCGATATCCAAGACCAGAAGGCCGCTACCGAAGCCTTGGCCCATATGAATGAGACCCTGGAACGCCAGGTGGCGGAGCGCACGCGGGAGCGGGACAGCGCCTGGAACAATGCCCAGGACTTGCTGCTGGTCGTCAGCCCCGATGGCGTCTTCCGCGCCGCCAACCCCGCCTGGCGCACCATCCTGGGCTGGGAGCCTGAGGAGCTGATCGGCAAGCACTATCTGGACCTGACACATCCGGACGACCGGGAGTTGAAGGCCAACGCCCTGGCCCACGCCTCAAGGGAGGCGCTGAACAATGTCGAGGCCCGCTGCCGCCATCGCGATGGCAGCTATCGTTGGATCGGCTGGGTGGCGGCGCCGGAGGGTGGGCTGATCTATGCCGCTGGCCGCGACGTGACGCGGGAACGGGAGCAGGCCCAGGCCCTGGAGCGGTCGGAGGCGCGGCTGCGCTCCGTCTTCAACACCAGCTACCAGCATCAGGGCCTGCTGTCGCCCGAGGGCATCGTGCTGGACGCCAACCCCACCTCGCTGGCCGGCATCCGCGCGCGGCGGGAAGATGTGGTGGGCATGCCCTTCTGGGAGACGCCGTGGTTCACCGCCACGCCGGGCATGCCCGACCTGGTGCGCACGGCCCTGCCCCTGGTGCGGGCGGGACGCACCGTGCGCCGGGAGGTCATCATCAACCTGCCCGCCGGCCGGCACATCTTCGACTTCTCATTGCGGCCGGTGCTCGGCGGGGCGGGGGAGGTCATCGCCATCGTGCCGGAGGCCATGGACGTGACCGCCCGCCACGCGGCCGAGGAACAGCTGCGCCAGGCGCAAAAGATGGAGGCGCTGGGCCAACTGACCGGCGGCATCGCCCACGATTTCAACAACATGCTCATGGGCATCTCGGGCGCTGTGGAGCTGATCCGCCGCCGGGTAGACGCGGGGCGCGCGGAAGGGCTGGACCGCTATCTGGAGGCGGCGTCAACGGCGGTGCAGCGGGCTGCGGCCCTGACCCATCGCCTGCTGGCGTTCGCCCGGCGGCAGTCGCTGGATACCCGCCCCCAGGACGTGAACGCCCTGGTCGTCAATTTCGCCGACGTGTTGCGTCGAACATTGGGGGCGGACATCACCCTGGAAACGCGGTTGGCCCCCAGCCTGTGGCCGGCGCTGACCGACGCCAACCAGTTCGAAAGCGCGCTGCTGAACCTGGCGCTGAACGCCCGCGACGCCATGCCGGGCGGGGGCCATCTGACCATCACCACCGCCAACCAGACCCTGGGCGAGAGCAGCGACGGGGCGGAAAAGCGCACCGCCGGCGATTATGTCGTGGTCCAAGTGTCGGATACGGGCATGGGCATGGTGCCCTCGGTGCGGGAAAAGGCCTTCGATCCCTTCTTCACCACCAAGCCCATCGGCCAGGGCACGGGCCTGGGTCTATCGATGATCTACGGCTATGCCCGCCAATCCGGTGGCCATGTCCATATCGACAGCGAGGTCGGTCAGGGCACCACCGTCACCCTGACCCTGCGCCGGGCCCCACCGGAAGAGACGGAGGCGCCGCCGCCCGAGCCCGCCGCCCCGCCCGGGCTGGGGGAGACGGTGCTGGTGGTGGAGGATGACAGCACGGTGCGCATGCTGGTCATCGACGTGCTGGAGGACCTGGGATACCGCCATATCGAGGCGGCCGACGCGCGGGGCGCCATCCCCCACCTGGAATCCCGGCGCGCCATCGACCTGCTGGTGACCGACGTGGGCCTGCCCAACATGAACGGCCGCCAGCTGGCGGAAATCGCCCGACAGTTCCGCCCCCACCTCAAAGTGCTGTTCATCACCGGCTATGCCGGGAACGCCACGGCCCGCGCCGGCTTCCTGCAGCCCGGCATGGATATCCTGGCCAAGCCCTTCACGCTGGAGGCCCTGGGCGCCAAGGTCCGCAAGATGCTGGGGGCGTAGGCCCTCGCCCAATCGGGTAGGGGGAAGGTTCACACCTCCCCCCTCCCACACCACCGTACGTACGGTTCCGTATACGGCGGTTCATGAAGCGTGGTTTAGGCGT
>NZ_VITN01000054.1 GCF_007828045.1 Nitrospirillum amazonense
CAACGCCTAAACCACGCTTCATGAACCGCCGTATACGGAACCGTACGTACGGTGGTGTGGGAGGGGGGAGGTGTGAACCTTCCCCCTACCCGATTTCATCGCGGAATACCGGGGAATGCGTTTCTGATTTTGAGGAAGAAGTAGGCATCGTCGCGATATCCATAGGCCATGCGTTTGATGACTTTGATGCGGTTGTTGATGCCTTCGAGGACGCTGGTGTTGAGTGGCCATGCGGCGCTTGCGACGATGCCGTGGAGGTAGGCGGCCAGCTTTTTGGCGAAGCGGACCAGGGGTTCGATGCCACTGCCGTCGGCTTTGTTGGCCCAGGCTTGCCAAGCGGCCTGTGCCGCTTGGATGGAGGGCTGGCGCCAGAGTTGCTTGAGTTCTTCTTTCAGGACGTAGACGGTCATAAGCGCCTGGTTGGCGGCCAGCAGTTCATCCAGACGCACCCCATCCTCGGGGCGCTTCAGGTTTTCCCGATTGCGCAACAATAGCCAGCGCGCCGTCTTGATCACCTTGCGGGCCTTCTTGTCATCACGCAGCCGGTTGGCTTCATCGACACGCACGCGGTTAATGACGTCATGGCCGTATTTGGCGACGACATGGAAGAGGTCGTAGACGATTTCGGCCTGTGGGCAGCGGGCGCGCACCTCGTTGGCATAGGCAGCGTTCATGTCCATGGCCACGGCCTTGATGCGGCGGCAGCCATCCGCCCCCAGGAGGTCGAAGAAAGGCCGGACACCTTCGCGCGAGCGGTCACGGCCAACCCACAACACCCGCCGGGTGTGGGGCTCGATCACCACCGTGGCATAGCGGTGGCCGCGCTGGATGGCGAACTCATCCATCGCCAACAGGCTGATCCCGCTGAGGTCTACTGGATCGAGGGAGCGTTGCAACGCGCGTTTGTCGATCTCCTTGACCGTATGCCAGTCCAGCCCGAAGAACGCGGCCACCTGCTTCACCGGCAGCGCACGGCAAAGGCGGACCACGCTCTCCGCCAGACGCCGTGTTACCCGCGCATGGCGCTCCAGCCAATCCAGCCGTTCCAACCGAGGGCCGCACTGCCCGCACAGAACACGCCGACGCGGCACCGATATCCACGTCGCCGCATCCAAGATCGGAAGGTCCCGCACAACTCGCGTCTCAATATCGTGAACACGCTCACTCGTCTGGCCGCAACCATCGCAGATCATCGGCGAACAAGACGGACGCCCAAGATATATCCATACCGCCGGGTGCTCACCCGCCCGGCGCTCCACTGTCTCAACCCGGTAGCCTTCCCACCCAACGAGACATGACGTAGCTTCTCCATCGGGCAGCGGCGCCCCCCTGGCAGTTTGTGATGTTTGGCGACTACCAGTCTGTCAGAGCGCGCCGTTGTCCGCCTCTACCCGCTAATCCGCGATGGACCTTTTTTATTGCCCGCACCGCAGCGTCTTTTTGCTGCGACCGCAAAAACGGCGACGGCCCCGCCCGGGTGCTCCAGGCGGGGGCGTATTCGGCCCCCATTGGGATCGGAAGCCGTTTGTGACCTTGCGGAAGACGACGGAGGGGCGGATTTCCTGTTCGGACCGGTTATTGATGGGCGGGACGCGCCGGTCGGAGAGGAAGATGAAGAACTTGGCCCGCCAAGCCTTGATCTGGCGTTGTAGGGCTCGCCCGGCGGGATGGGCGGCGGGCAGGCCGAGGAGGGCGTCGAGGCCGCGCTCGGCCTTGGCGGCGTAGGCCTAGAGGGTCGCGTCTTTCAAGCTGGGACGCCGTTTGCTAACGCGGATGGCCCAGCGCAAGTGGTCGCGGACCCTGGGAGCGACGACGGTGTCGCCGCAGTCGATGGCGTATTGGACGTCGCGCAGTACATGGGCGAGGCAGACCTGATGAACTTGGCCCAGGTCCTGTTTCCCGGCATAGCGGTCGGAGACCCAGACCTCGGGCCGGACACCGCCCAGCACCTGTTCCGCCATGGCCCGGGCCCGGCTGGGGGCGATGGTGTGCAGCACCGCTTGGTCGGAATGGAACACCCACTGCCAATGGGTGACCCCGTTCACCCGGGTGGTCGTTTCGTCCGAGGCGATGACCGGGGCGGTCACCAGCTTGGCCTTGATGGCGGCGCACGCCAGGTCCAGGGCGGTGCCCATCCGGCGCAGGCTGTTGGCGATGGCACCCTCGGACATCTTGAGCCCGAACAGGCCCGCCAGCAGGCGCGACAGGCGCTCAAAGCCGACATGGTGGTGTGGTGCAGGTAGGCCAGCAGCGACCGCACGCCGGGCCCGAACGGCGTCCCCGGCGCCATACCAGCCGGAGGCGCCGCCCGATACCGCTTCCCGCAGCACCGGCAACGCCCGCCGAACAACTCCACCCGCGTCACCACAGGACGGATCACCGGAAGGTCGATATGGTCATAGCGGTGACGCCGCCGCTGCCCCGTCTCCCCAACCGCCGCGCCGCAGTGGCCGCAGGCCTCGGCCATCTGCCGTTCAGTCCGATCCGGGGCGGCCGCCAAGGGCCGCGACGTTCCCGGCCGCGACGAACGCACCTTGCGCCGCCGCGCCGCCGACCGCTCCCGCTTCTTGCCGCCAGGACCATCCGACGAGGGGGGCAGATGCGAATTCGACGACGTCTTCTTCGCCTTGCCGACCAGCGCTTCCAATTCCGCCACACGCGCCGCCAACCGCTCGATCAGCGCCATCTGGTCGCGGATCAGGGCGTCCTTCTCAGCACCGCTCAGACGGTACGCGGTGGGCTTTTCCATCCACACGTTGACTCATATTCCCAGCCGTCCCGCAACCCCTTTTGCCAACCCCCTGAGCAATTACGCCCCTTACGCGACTTGGCCATCAAGGTCAGCATGCAGACCCAGCGCCAACGCGGGCAGAAGGTCTATTCCTTCCACGCCCCCGAGGTCGAGTGCATCGGCAAGGGCAAAGCCCGCGCGCCCTACGAGTTCGGCTGCAAGGTCAGCGTCGCCGTCCCCATCACCAAGCCCAAGGGCGGCCTCTTCGTCCTCCACGCCCAGGCCCTGCACACCAACCCCTTCGACGGGCACACCTTGGCCAAGGCCGTCGCCGACATCAAAGCCAACACCGGACGCGAGCCGGACGGCGTCCACATCGATAGGGGCTATCGCGGCCATGACCATCCCAACAAGTTCAAGGTCTGGATCACAGGCCAGGTCCGCAGAACCACCGCCGCCATCAAACGGGAGATGAAGCGCAGGGCCGCCATCGAGCCCATCATCGGCCACCTCAAGGCCGAACACCGTATGGGACGCAACTACCTCAAGGGGCGCACTCCAACTTCTGGGGAGTATTCACCCGCCACTGACACCATACTGCCGCCGCCAGATGAACAGCCGGTTGGTGTTCACGTCGTAACGCCGCGCGGCCGCCGAAGCCGACACGCCAGGCTCGAACGCCGCCGCCACGATCTCCCACTTCAGCGCTCACTCCACGTCCGACGGCGGCGCTTGATACCTATCATGTCCATTATCCCATTCGCGGACACTTTCCACCCTCACAGGTCACACCTCCTTCCATCATCAGCGAACAACATCACCAATGGAAGGCGGCCCTCGGCGGAGGGGTGGCAATTACCATGAAGACAAGGCCGCGCGCTTCCATGTATTGCTGGCGACGCAGTAATAAATGTAGCTCGAATCGGCAGCCAACGTTCCAGTGGTACAGGGTGCACTTGACGACGGGGGAGTGGTACTGGTGGTCAGGGCAATGTTGAAGGGAAAAGCCACGGGAGTGGCACCGTTGCCCGCCATTGGGGCAAGTGAAATGACACGACCATTACCCTTCGCAGACAGGATCAAGTTGATGTCAGGATCCGATCCTCGTACGCTGACCTGGGGGCTACCGGAAGCCGCTGAACCTTTCATCGTCACTTGGTTAGCGCAGATCCCCCCGCAGTCATCAATATATGCGCTGACCCCGTGCGTAGAATTGCCAAAAGCCCAAAAAGCTATTCCTTTCGCACTAAAGAAACCATTCACCGAAGCGTCGCTGCCGTCCGTCCCAAAAACCGGCGAGCCGCCAGCAATCGCCCCTTTCAGAACAGCTCGGTTTGCGCCGCCGCCGCCGTCCAAGATGGCGGCCTGAATTCCATGGGGGTTTTGAAAAGTGATGGCGTCCGTGTTCGTGCCTGCGATCACGGCCAGACCAGACGTGCTTTTCAGTAATGGGGATTTGCCATTGGTGCCTGATGACGAGGTTAGGATATCTATATGGTTTACGTTTCCTAACGCATTATCAAAAATCATAGTGTCTGCCGAAATGCTTTGGCCGCCCGTGTATGCATTACCAGATACGAAGTTAATCCCGTATCCGGCGTTACCTGAAATCTGTGACCCAGATATTAAAAGCTGAGTATTTTTATCAAAAAGATGAATACCGTCACCACCGGCAATACCGATAGCACTTCCATTTATAAGAAATTGGCATCCGCAATCGACAACGTTGATTCCATGCCCATTACGGCTAGTTTTTATTGATGTGCCGGTGAACTCAATTTCTGCCATGTGGCTGTTGATCCGGATATTGTCGCCCGTAGCTGTATCAAAGGCGGTGCCAGAGCCCAAGATAGCGTCGCGGTTCATGGCCAACGATTTGGCGTTATCAATCAGCAGGTTGGGGCTGCCGTTGAAAACGTCCAGGTTAGACGTGGTGAGCCCGCCGAAGCCGCCGGCCATGTGAATGCCGACACCACCACGAACAAACCCTTGGGTTAAAAATAGATCCGCATCTCCACCAGATGACCCGCCGTTGACTGTAATGGCATCCCCATATGCGTTGATGTAAAAATTGGTTAGCGAGACGCCACCACCATGATCAAGCCAGAGTCCACCACCGATATTGTCGTTGTTGAAGTTGGTTTGTCCAATATAGAGGCGCGATAATGTGCTATTTGCTACCCCATGTAGATGCACAGAATAAGCAGTTTTATTTCTAGTTCTTGCGTTAGTGAAACGGATGCCTTCAACCATGGTATCATAGATCAACCCACCGTTGACTCGAGAGCCATCAAACAGCACCGTGTCGGCGGCTGGATCGGGGTTATCATCTACAATCTGAGCCAACCCATCCGACGAAATACCCCCGTGACTAGCGGTGCACACCACAGTTGGATTGATGTGGTATGGCCCTGCCGAGGCGGGCAACCAGGCTACGCGGCCCTGGTTGCAAATCATCTGTATGGCCGACGTGCAGCTGTGAGCGGTGCCGTTGCCGCACTGGGAATCCACCGACCGGACATCGACCAGGGTAGAGTGGTTCCCGAGGACGGCGCCTACTGAATTGACCGTCAGAGAACCCGGTATCGTCACGCTGTCGAATATTGGTGTTCCGAGGCTCTGCGCCTCCGTTGTCAGCGCACACGACAGAGCACCCAGTAGAGCAGGCGCCGCGAAGATGATGCGCGTCTTTGAGATCTTCATGGTGGGGGCATCTATCATTGGGTTAGTTCCATCTAAACGCTCCAAATGCTTCACAGCGGCGATGAGGTGAACGTATGTGTTCGGTTCTGGGGACCGATGGTGCGAGTTTAACCTGAACCGCTAGGGTTCCGCTGCCCATAATTTGTAGATAAATCCCAGGATATTAGCCCCGAAGCGCCTCAAGACGCCGTGCAACGTTGCAAGAGTCAGTTTTTGAAACCCTCCTTATACCAACGAGCGTTAATTACGACCCATTGGCCCACAGTCGAAGTCCAATGGACATGATGCGGTAAGGCTGTTCGACGAGTTTGTTCCAGGCGTGGCAGGGTCACGTCCCGCCGAGTGGTGTAGGAGCGGGCGGTCATCGTGGGGGCTTCGGTAAAGTCTGGTCACCACAACAAAACCTCGACCGAGGGTGACCACGATGACCGACGAGATGATGGCACTACGCTCCATGCCGGAAAAGGGCGCCGATGCTGATGTGCTGAGAGCCTGTTTGACAACTCTAAGGGTGTGCAAGGCGTCTGAAGATGAGGCTGGACATTGCAATCAGGATCACGCCCTTGGACACATCGATGCGGCGTTCGCAGTCGCGAACGAGGCGGTGCCATCTGGTCATCCACCCGAAGGTTCGCTCGACAACCCATCGGCGGGGGAGAACCTTGAAGCCCGGCTCTTTATCGATGCGACGAACGATTTCCACTGTGAAGTCTAGCCAGGCGGCCTTGTCCATCAACTGGGTCCGGTCATAGGCGCCATCGGCAAACAGATGCTTCATCCAAGGCCAACGCTTTCTGATGCCGTCGAGGATCAGTTGCGCGCCAACTGAATCCGAAAGATCGGCGGGCGTCAGATTGATCGCCAGCAAGCGGCCATCGGTGTCCACCGTGATGTGGCGCTTACGGCCCTTGGTCTTCTTACCGGCGTCATACCCTTGCTCGGTTGCCACCGGCGCCTTGACCGTCTGACTGTCGACAACCCCGCCGCTCGGGCTGGCTTCCCGGCCAACGCGCTCCCAGTCCAACATCACCGCGATATCGTGGATCGTCTGAAACAACAACCGTCGCACGAACTGACGGAACCACCAATAAACGGTCTGCCAAGGCGGAAAGCTCGACGGCAGAAGACGCCAGCCGCAGCCTGAACGCACCAAATAACGCAGAGCGTTCAGTATCTCTCGGAAGTCAACCGTGCGCCGCCGCCCGGTGCCGGCATATCCAGGCATCAGCGGCTCCATCAACAACCATTCCTCGTCGGTCAGGTCCGTCGGATAGCGCTTCGTTTTCTTTGCTATGTCGGCCATCCGGCCTCGGTTCATCGGCGGATCCCATGCGGCGGATTTTCTGCGGACTTTGAGGCTGTGCTTGTCCTTTGCGCCGCGCAGGAGGTTCAAGGCCATGTGTCGGATGGTTGCCATGTTCTGGGGGCCGTTGCCGGATCTCAGACGGCTCAAGTCTTCATGGAAGACGACATCGAGCACCCAATGGAGGCGGTTTTCGATATGCCAGTGGGCTCGGACGGCATGAGCGAAGAGGCGGGTGTCGAGTTTTTGAGATGAAATGTAAGGCTCTATTCGTAAGTCGCATTGATTTATGATAGAATGGCGGAAACGTTGGAGTTTTGCCGCCATGGACCACCCGAGCTTTCGCCGCTGGCTT
>NZ_VITN01000055.1 GCF_007828045.1 Nitrospirillum amazonense
GGCGTGAAGGTGAACGCCCCCTGCTGCGGCAGGTCGTAGCCCACCGTCACCTTGCCCAGGTACTGCTCGCCACCGTAGTTGGCGTTGGCGCGGGCGCCCAGGAAGGCGATGTCGCGGCGCTGGTCGAAGTGGTTGTAGCCCCAGCCCACCTGGCCCTCCACCGACAGCTTCTGGTCGGCGAAGTCCGGACGCCAGACGCTGTAGGCGGTCAACTGGTAGCTGCCCACCCGCGTCAGGCTGCCCGCCATGACGCCCTGGCCCACCGACGCGCTGTTGATCCAGCTGAACGCCAGGCCGGCCATGACCTCGTCGCTGGCGAACCAGTCGGCGCCCAGCACCAGGCCGCTGCTGCTGGCGCGGTAGCCCGCCGCCTCCGTCGTCGTGCCGCGCAGCACGCCGGCGCCCACGACCTCGCCCCAGATCACCCCCTCGCGCCCGTTGGAGCCCGCGGCCATGCCCTTCTCCCCGCCGTCCATCAGGCTGGCCACCGTCTCCTGGTGCTGGCTGATGGCCGTGGTGGTGGGCGTCACCGAGGTCGCCGTCAGCTGCGGCGTCAGCTGGCTGGGCGACAGCTGCGCCACCGCCACCTGCTTGGCCGCCGGCGACAGCGTCGCCAACGGCGCCAGCACCTGCTGCGTGAACGCCGCCAGCTGCGGGTTGGTGGTGATGCTGTTGCTGGCCAGCGCCGCGATCTGGTCCAGGGCCGAGCCCGTCCCCACCGCCGCGCCGCCCTGGGCATTGCCCACCGCCGTGTAGTTGGTGGCCTTGCCCGCCACCTTCACCACCAGCTGGGTGGTGCCGCCCACCGTCACCAAGTCGCTGGTCACGGTGTAGCCCGTGGCCGTGAAGTCCACGCCGCTGAGGCTCAGGCCATTGCCCGAGGCGATGGTGTAGGTGCCGGCCTGCAGGGCGCCCGCCCCGCTGCCCACGCCCTGCAGCAGCACCGAGCCGCCGGTGAAGGCCGCGGCACCGCTGACCGCCAGGTTGCCGTAGCTGGTGGGCGTGGTCACGCCGATGGCCAGCGTGCCTGCCGACTGGCTGTAGCCGCCGGTGATGTTGATGGCGCTGTTCACCAGCAGGGTGGTCCCGCTGTTGAACACCGTGTGGCTGCCGACGTTGATATGGTCGTTCAGCAGCTGCACGCCGCCGGTGAAGCGCACGTTGCTCCCGGTGTTGCTGATCGTGCCGATGGCGCCATTGAACCCGGTCAGGGTTCCCGGGGTGGCCAGACTGCCGCCATTGATGATCAGGTCGCCGGTCGACAGGTTGGTGATGTTGCCGGCCAGCGCCCCGCTGTTGGCCAGCGTGCCCAGCGTGCCGGTGCTGGCGATGTACAGCGCCGTCGGGCTGGCCACCGTGCCGGTGTTGTTGAGGGTATCCAGGCTGGCACCGATATAGTCGTTGCCCGCCGCCGCCAACAAGTTGCTGCCGCTGGTCACGGCGTTGGCCGACAGGCCGGTGATGCCGCTGGTGACCGTGGCCCCGGCGTAGTTGGAGCCCGTGCCGCCCTGGATCAGGGTGACGCTGTCGCCGACGATGTAGTTGCCGGTGGCGCTGACCCCGGCGTTGACCACGCCGCCCGTCACATTGGCCGCTCCACTGACGGTCAGCACATGACCGCCGGCGGCCAGCGTGCCGCTGCTCTGGGCGAAGTTGCCCGTGACGGCCACGTCGGATGCCAGGGCGATGCTGGCGCCAGCGTTGCTGACCGTGTGCGTCGCCACGTTGATGGCGTCGCCCAGGCTGATGGCGCCGGACGCGAACACCACGTTGGCGCCCGTGTTGGTGATGGTGCCACCCGTGAAGCGACCCACGGCACCGTTGCCCCCTCCGTTGATCGTGAGATCCCGGGCCGACTGGTTCACCACGTTGCCGCTGATGGTGCCGCTGTTGGCCAGGCTGCCCAGCGTGCCGGTGCTGGCGACGTACAGCGCCGTGGCCCCGCCGGCATTGTTGGCCAGGGTACCCGTGACGTTCAGGGTGGCCAGGCTGGCCCCGATGTAGTCGTTGCCCGCCACGGCCAGCAGGTCGCCGCCGCTGACCGAACCCTTGGCGTCCAGGCCGGTCAAGCCGCTGGTGACCACGGCCCCGGTGTAGGACGAGCCCGCCCCACCCTGGATCATGGTCACGCTGTCGCCCACGAAATAGTTGCCCACGCCGGAGACGCCGGCGCTGACCGTGCCGCCCGTGACCAGCGCCGGGCCGCTGACCGTCAGCACATGGCCGCCCACGGTCAGGCTGCCCGCGCTCTGGGTATAGGTGCCGTTGACGCCAACGTCCGTGGTCAGGCCGATGGCCGCCCCGATGTTGCTGACCGTGTGCGTGCCGCCCACGTCAATCTGGTCGCCCAGGGCCACCGCGCCCGACGCGAACACCACGTTGGCGCCGGTGTTGCGGATCGTGCCGCCGGTGAACGCACCCACCGTGCCGTTGGACCCGCCGGTGATGGTCAGATCCCGGGCGGAGACGTTGGTCACGTTGCCGCTGACGACGCCGCTGTTGGCCAGGCTGCCCAACGTACCGGTGGACGCGATGTACAACGCCGTGGCCCCGCCGGCCGTATTGGCCAGGGTGCCGGTGACGGTCAGCGCGGCCAGGCTGGCGCCGATGTAGTCGTTGCCCGCCACGGCTGCCAAGTTGCTGCCGCTGGCAGCACCCGTGGCGTCCAGGCCCATGAGGCCGCTGACCACCGTGGAGCCGGTGTAGGTCGAGCCGTTGCCGCCCCGGATCAGGGTGACGCTGTCGCCCACCAGGTAATTGGCCGTGCCGCTCATCCCGGCATCCACCACGCCGCCCGTCACCTGCGCCGCCCCGCTGACGTCCAGGACATGGCCGGCCACCGACAGGGTGCCCGCCGTCTGGCCGTAGTTGCCCGTCACCGCCACGTCGCCGGCCAGCGTCAGGCTGGCCCCGGTGTTGCTGACGGTGTGGCCGGTCACGTCGATGGCGTCGGCCAGGCTGACCGCACCCGAGGCGAAGGTCAGGTTGCTCAGGCTGTTGCGGATGGTGCCGCCCGAGAAGCCGCCCACCGTGCCACCGGTGCCGCCCACGACCACCAGGTCATTGGCGCTATTGTTGATCACGTTGCCGATGATGGTGCCGCTGTTGGCCAGGGTACCCAGGCTGCCGGCGCTGGTGATCAGCACCGCCGTGGCGGCGTTGATGGTGCCGCTGTTGGTCAGGGTGCCCAGCGTGCCACTGACATAATCGCTGAGCAGGGTCAGCAACAGGTCGGTGGCCGACCCGTTCGTGCCACTGCCCAGCGTGGCGCTGAAGCCCGTGGCCGCGGCGCTGAGGCCGCTGGTGGTCAAGGTCCCGCCCACCTCGGCGATGGTGTAGCTCTGGCCCGCGATCAGGTTGCTACCCGACAGCGCCGTCACCGCCACCGTGCCGCCGGTGAAGGCGGCGTCACCGCTGACCAGCAGCTCACCCGCCGTGCCGCTGCCGATGCCCATGGACAGATTGCCCGCCGACTGGCTGTAGTTGCCCGTCACGCTGATAGCGTTGGTCAGCAGCACGTTGGCGCCGCTGTTCACCAGCGTGCCCGTGCCGACATTCACCTGGTCGTTCAGCAGCAGGTTGCCGCTGGCCAGTTCCACGGTGCCGCTGGTGCTGGTGATCGTGCCGATGGCGCCGTTCTGGCCCGTCAGGGTGCCGATGGCGGAACCGGCGCCGCCGGTGAACACCAGGGCGTTGGCGCTGGTGTTGACGATGCTGCCGGCGATGACGCCGCTGTTGGCGATGGTGCCGATGCTGCCCTGGTTGTACAGGGCGGTGACACCGGCGATGGTGCCGCTGTTGCTGACGTTGCCGATGGTGCCGCTGTTGCGCAGGCCCCGGCCGCTGACCGTGTCGGTGGCACTGATCAGGCCGCTATTGTCGATGCTGCCGATACTGCCGCTGTTGTACAGGCCGTAGGCGACGCTGCTGATGGTGCCGCCCTGGTTGATGACGGCACCGATGGTGCCCTGGTTGTTCAGGCCGGCGGCGTTGACCTCCGGCGCGTCCTTCAGGATGCCCGTGTTCAGCACCGTGCCGATGGTGCCCTGGTTCCACAGGCCCACCTGGCCCGTGGCCGTGCCGCTGTTGTCCACCAGGCCGATGGTCCCGCGGTTGCGGATACCATAGAAGTCACCGTCCAGCACGCCGCTGTTGACCAGCGTGCCCAGGCTGCCCAGGGTGCCGATGTAGGCCGCCGTCACCACGCCGCTGATGGTGCCGCTGTTGTTCAGCGTGCCCAGCGAGCCGCCGATGTAGTCGTTCACCGCTGCCAGCACCAGGTCCACGTCGGACCCGATGGTCTGGGTACCGGCACCCACCGTCAGGCCGGTGATGCCCGACAGCACGTCAACCCCGGTGTAGCTGGACCCGGCCCCCGCCTGCACCAGGATCACCCCGGTGGGCGAGCCCACGATGTAGTTGGTCGTCGTGTCGAAGGTCGTGCTGACCACGCCGCCGCTGATGCTGGCCACCCCGCTGACCGCCAGCTGGTTGCTGCCCAGCGCCAGCGTGCCCGTCGACTGGGCGTAGTTGCCCGTGATGCTGACCGTGCTGGCCAACGTCAGCGTGGCGCCGCCGTTCACCACCGTGTGGCTGCCCACGTTGATGGCGTCCGCCAGGCTGACGTTGCCCGAGGCGAAGGTCAGGTTGGACAGGTTGTTGCGGATGGTGCCGCCCGAGAAGCCGCCCACCGTGCCGCCATTAACGCCATTTGGGCCGCCACCGACGATCACCAGGTCGTTGGCGCTGTCGTTCACCACATTGCCGATGATGGTGCCGCTGTTGGCCAGGGTGCCCAGGCTGCCGGCGCTGGTGATCAGCACCGCCGTGGCGGCGTTGATGGTGCCGCTGTTGGTCAGGGTGCCCAGCGTGCCGCTGACATAGTCGCTGAGCAAGGTCAGCAGCAGGTCCTTGGCGCCGCCGTTGGAGGCGGTACCCAGGGTGGCGCTGAAGCCGCTGACCTGGGCGGTCAGGCCGGTGGCCGTCAGGGTGCCGCTGCCAGCCTCGACGATGGTGTAGCTCTGGCCCGCCAGCAGGTTGGCGCCGTCCAGCGCCGTCACGGCCACCGTGCCCCCCGTCAGGGAAGCGGCACCGCTGACCAGCAACTCACCGGTGACGGAACTGCCCACGCCCATGGCCAGGGTGCCGGCCGACTGGCTGTAGTTGCCCGCCACGCTGACCACGCCGGTCAGCAGCAGGTTGGCGCCGCTGTTCACCAGCGTGCCCGTGCCGACATTTACCTGGTCGTTCAGCAATAGGTTGCCGCCTGCCAGCACCACGTTGGCGCCGGTGCTGGTGATGGTGCTGGTGATGGTGCCCTGGGCGCCGTTCTGGCCGGTCAGCGTGCCGATGGTGGTGCCTGTGCCGCCGGTGATGGTGAGTGTATCAGCGCTGTCGTTGACGATGTTGCCGGCGATGGTGCCGCTGTTGGCCAGGATGCCCAGCATGCCGCTGTTGACGATGGCGGTGGCCGCCGAAATCACGCCGCTGTTGTTGACTTGGCCGATGGTGCCTTCGTTGTACAGGCCATGCGTCACGCCGCTAATGGCACCGCTGTTGTTCAGCGTGCCCACGGTGCCGATGTTCGCGAAACCCGCGCTGGTCACGCCGGAAGCGTCGGTGATTGTCCCGCTGTTGTTCACCACCTCAATGGTGCCGGTGTTCTGGAACGCCACCTGCCCGGCGATGGAGCCGGTATTGCTGACCGTGCCCATGGTGCCGCGGTTATACAGGCCGAAGCCCGTGCCGCTGATCAGCCCCTGGTTCAGGATGCTGCCGATGGTGCCCTGGTTGTTCAGGCCGGCCGCCTCGGCCGATGGGGCGTCGCTCAAGGTGCCGGTGTTGAAGACCGTGCCGATGCTGCCCCGGTTGAACAGGCCGATCATGCCCGTGGCCGTGCCGCCATTGTCCACCAGGCCGACCGTGCCGCGGTTGTAGATACCGTAGCGCCCGCCGTCCAGCGTGCCGCTGTTGGCCAGGGTGCCCAGGCTGCCGGTGGTGGCGATATAGGCCGCCGTCTCCACGCCGGTGATGGTACCGCCATTACCCAGGCTGCCCAGGGTGCCACCGATGTAATCGTTGGCCGCCACCGCCATCAGATCGACGGTGCCGCCGATGGTGGCGACGTCAGCGGCGATGGCCAGGCCGCTGACGTTGGAGACCAGGCTGACACCGGCGTAGTTGGACCCGGTGCCGCCGGTCATCAGGGTGGGACCGACCTGGCCCGCCAGGTAATTGACCGTGGACGACAGGGTGGCGACGACGGCGCCGCCCGTCAGGCTGGCCG
>NZ_VITN01000056.1 GCF_007828045.1 Nitrospirillum amazonense
TACAGCTACCACTTCGTCATCACCCGGCATAACAGCCCGTTCGCCGAGTTCCTGATGATGGCGCCCAAAGCAGACCAGGTTCAGCCCATGTTCCACCCCCAACTGCTGGGCGAGCCGGTTCCCGTCAACGGCCGCCTCAAGGCCACGGCCTTGGACAAGCCCGGTTTCGGCGTGGAGTTGAACCCCGCCGTCACCCTGCACCGCCCTTATACGCATTAAGGATCATTTCTTATGAAGCTCTGTCGCTTTGGCCCCCGCGGCGAAGAAAAGCCGGGCTTGGTCGACGCCGATGGCGTCATCCGCGACCTGTCGTCACGCATCGCCGACATCACGCCGGCGGCGCTGACGGCCGACGTGCTGGCCCGTCTGTCCGCCGTCGATCCGAACAGCCTGCCGGCCGTGCCCGGCACGCCGCGGTATGGCGTACCGGTGCGGGGCATCGGCAAGATCGTGGCCATCGGCCTCAACTATGAGGACCACGCCATCGAATCCAATCTGCCCATCCCGACCGAGCCGGTGATGTTCGCCAAGGCCCTGTCCAGTCTGACGGGGCCGAACGATGAGGTGATGCTGCCCAAGAACTCCACCCACAGCGACTGGGAGGTGGAACTCGGCGTCGTCATCGGCAAGACCTGCCGCTATGTCGAGGAGGCCCAGGCCCTGGACCATGTGGCGGGTTACGTCCTGGCCAATGATGTGTCGGAACGCTTCAATCAGAAGCAGCGCGGCACGCAGTGGAGCAAGGGCAAGGGCCACGACACCTTCTGCCCGGTGGGGCCCTGGCTGGTGACGGCCGATGAGGTGGGCGACCCGCAGGACCTGGACATGTGGCTGGACGTGAACGGCCAGCGCATGCAGACCGGCAACACCCGGACGATGATCTTCAATGTCCGCCAAATCATCGCCTATGCCAGCCAATACATCACCCTGTTCCCCGGTGATCTCATCATCACCGGTACGCCACCGGGTGTAGGGGAAGGAAAGAAGCCGTCCCCCATCTTTCTCAAGGCGGGTGATGTGATGGGTTTGGGGATCGCGAAGCTGGGAACCCAGCGGCAACAGGTGGTGGAATGGCGCCACCTGGGGGATGAGGTGCTGGCATGACCGTGTTCAAGGATCGCTTTGCGGGCCGCACCGCCATCGTCACCGGCGGGGCGTCGGGGCTGGGCAAGGAAACCGCCCGCCGCCTGGTGGCGGAAGGGGCCAAGGTCGCTCTATGGGACAATAATCCCGACACCTTGGCCGCCGCAGCGGAAGAGGCGGGCGCCACCTTCAGCGTGGCGCTGGACGTCACCGATGCCGATGCCGTCGCGGCGGCGGCCCAGTCCAGCCAAGAGGCCCTTGGCGGACGGCTGGACGTGCTGGTGGCCTCCGCCGGTATCACCGGTGCCACCGTGCCGGTGCATGAGTTCCCGCTGGACAGCTGGCGCCGCACCATCGACATCAACCTGAACGGCCTGTTCTATTGTTGCCGTGCGCTGGTGCCGCTGATGCTGGCCAACGGCTATGGCCGCATCGTCAACGTCGCATCGGTGGCCGGCAAGGAGGGCAACCCCAACGCCAGCGCCTATTCCGCCAGTAAAGCCGGCGTCCTGGGTTTCACCAAGTCGCTGGGCAAGGAATTGGCCGGCAAAGGCGTGATGGTCAACAGCCTGACCCCCGCGACCTTCGAAAGCCCCATCCTGGCCCAGTTGCCGCAAAGCCAGGTGGACTACATGCGCTCCAAGATACCCATGGGACGCCTGGGCCATGTGGAGGAAAGCGTGGCCATGGTCTGCTTCATGGCCAGCGAGGAATGCAGCTTCACCACCGCGTCGACTTTCGATACCTCGGGTGGTCGTACGACGTACTAGCCCTCTCCTCTGACGGCTAAGAACAAAGGGAGGATAGGCGATGGAAGAGATTCCGTTCGTGGATGCCCACGTCCATTTCTGGAACCTGGATCGGCTCAAGTACGCTTGGCTAACACCACCGTTCTCGGACGACGGGCCAAACGGCAGCACCGAGGCCATTGCCCATACCTACCTGCCGGACGCCTACCGGGAAGAACTGGCCCCGTGGTCGCCGGTCGGCGCCGTGCATATCGATGCCGGCGCCGATCCCGCCCAGGCGCTGGAAGAAACCGCCTGGCTGGAACAGTTGGCGGAGGAAGGCGGCTTGCCCAGTGCCATTGTCGCTTTCGCCGCCCTCGACGGCGATGACGTCGAACAGGTGCTGGAACAACAGGCCGCCTACCCTCGGGTTCGGGGCATCCGGCACATCGCCAATTGGCACCTGGATCCGCGCCGGACCTATAATCGAAACGATCCGCTGGTCAACCCGGCCTGGCGGCAGGGCTATGCCCGGTTGGCCCGTCACGGCCTGTCGTTCGACCTGCAATGCTATCCGGGGCAGTTGGCCGCCGCTGCGGAGTTGGCGGCGGCCCATCCAGGGATACCGCTGATCCTGAACCATTGCGGCATGCCACTGCTGCATGAGCCTGGCGGCTTGGCCTACTGGCGGGCGGGCATGCGCGCTTTGGCGGCCTTGCCGCACGCAGCGGTGAAACTTTCGGGCTTCGGCCTGGTGGACCGGGGATGGACGGTGGACAGTATCCGGCCGTTGATCCTTGAGACCATCGACCTGTTCGGCACCAACCGCTGCATGGTGGCCAGCGATTTTCCCACGGATCGCCTGTTCGGGAATATCGATCGCGTCATGGGCGCCTATCACCAGATTCTGGGTGGTTTCTCGCTGGATGAGCGGCGCGGCCTGTTCGGGCGCAACGCCGCCCGCATCTACCGCATCGCGGCCTAACACCTGCGCCCCAAGCGCCAGGACAGAGTGACAATAAGGGCAGCCGCCGGCGCCCAGGGAGGGGCAGTTCATGAGTGTGTAGACGGCATCGGTCCATAAGCAGGTGGCGCACGATCAGGTGGCGCCCCGGGTTCTGCGCACGGCGCTGGCCTTCGCCATCAGCCTGTTTTTCATTTGGCCTATGGCCTGCCCGCCGGCCTCCCGCTGCAGCGGGTGGGATACAAGGTCGGCATCCTGATCGGGCTGATGGTCACCGCCCTGGGCGCGTTGCTGTTCATTCCGTCCGCATCGATGGGCCAGTTCCTGCCTTTCGTGCTGTCGATGTTCGTGCTGGCCTCGGGCCTCGCTTGCCTGGAAACGGCTGCCGACAGCTACGTCAACGTCCTGGGACCGCCTGAACTGGCGTCCCGCCGACTCAATCTGGCGCAATCCTTCAATGGCCTGGGCACCTTCATCGGGCCGCTGATCGGTGGCAGCCTGTTCTTCAAGGGAACAGCGGCCGGCGAGGGCGCGCATGACAACGTCCAGCTGATCTACGCCATCATCGGCGTGGCCATCGCTGTTTTCGCCATGGTGGTGGGCCGAGCGCACCTACCGGAAATCGCAGAGCCGGAGCACGCCGGCGATGGCGCGGACGGGCGGCCTCTGATGCCGTTGACGGAGTTGCGCCAGGGGGCGGGTTTCACGGCATCATCGGTCGGGAACGTCCGAATTCCGACCGTGACCTCCATCCCAATAGCGATCGAGATAGGCTGCAATGTCCAACACCTTGGATACCACCACGACGACGCAAGCCCCCCGTCAGCGGACGGGGGCTGGCCGGCCGACGCAGGCTCAGGTCCGCGCCATCGATGTGGCCATCCTGGAGGCGGCGACCGGCATCTTCCTGACCGCCGGCTATAGTGGCGCTTCGATGGAGGCGGTGGCTGAAACGGCACGGGTTTCCAAGGGAACGCTGTATGCGCGCTATCCTTCCAAGGCGGATCTGTTCAAGGCCGTCTGTTCGTCCCGGGTGGAGGTGTGGTCCACGCGTTTCACGCCCGAGCCGGCGCCGTGCAGCGGACTGGCCCCGCGTCTTGAGCATTTCGCCCGCACCATCGTGCGCAGCATGTCCGATCCCGAGGTCATGGCCTTCGAAGGGCTGCTGCATACCGAGGGGCGAAAGTTCCCCGAGGTGGCCAAGCTTTTCTTCGACACCACGTTCGAGGTCAGCCTGGCGCATGTCATCTCTATTCTGACGGCTGCGTCCATTCAGGACGGTGTGCCGATTCGCAATGCGCGCAATGCGGCCGTTGCGTTCATGGGGATCTTCACGGGCTGGTGGATGCGTATCCGGTGGTGTGGGCCGATTTCGGACGACGAGGTCGAGACGACCATACGCAGCTTCGTCGCCATCTTTCTCCAAGGTCGCCTGGCTTGGTGACGCTGGCGGCTGCGGGTGGTCAATCATGAATTCGCGGCGGCGATGCTCAAGGTTCTGGGCTTCTCCGATTTCCGCAAGGTGTTCCAACCGAACTGGTTCGCGACGCAGAACTTCCACGGCCAGTGGTACACCGATTCCGACCACCTGCAGGAACTGGTCCCCTTCCGCCGGGAGACGCTGGCGGATCTCTTGGCGATCCTGAAGTCTGCGGTGCCGTTCTATATGCGCTGGGGTGCCCGCCTGGCCGGTGGCGCCGCGCGTAAGCGGATCGAGAAGCTGGCGCGGGGCGAGGGTGGGCCGTTGCATTGGCTGGAACAGGGGGACGAGGCGCACATCAACGCCTATTTCGGCTCACGGGCGCAGTGGCGGCAGATCCCCCCGGACTGGGCTCAGTTTCCACTGAGCCAGCCGTCCCACACCCCGTCATACCTTGATCACGGATACGACGAGAACAAGCCCAAGGAGCGGTGGACCGCGTCGGATTTGCGCCAGGCGGCGGAATTCCGGGGCGGTCAGCACGACCCGGCCGCGGGAATTGGGGATGACGCTGTCCTATGAGTTCCGAGCAACTGATTTTCTGGCCCTCCTGGTTTAGCCGTGCGGCTAGCGACGAGGAGAGGCCCTGCCAGTCGTGAACCGGCACGTCGCTTGAATGCCCATCGGCGCAGTATCGGTTTGATACTCTCAAGTCGATTGGGTGTTTGATCGCGGCGCTTTACACGACGGCATCGGGTAGGGGGAAGGTTCACACCTCCCCCCTCCCACACCACCGTACGTACGGTTCCGTATACGGCGGTTCATGAAGCGTGGTTTAGGCGTT
>NZ_VITN01000057.1 GCF_007828045.1 Nitrospirillum amazonense
GACCGCCCGCCGGGTCAGGCCTTCCAGCCGGCTACGCCGGCCTCCAGGCCTGACCCGGCGGATGCGCTCCTACACCACGCGGTGGGGCACGATCGGCGCCGTGATCCGCGTGGGTGGCGATACCGACCCGGTCCTTCTGGCGCTGGTGCTGCGCACGCTGAAGCGGCTGGGATGATCCTTCCCCCGTCCGCCATCCGGGTTCTGGTGGCGACGCGGCCGGTGGACTTCCGGCGCGGTGCCGATGGTCTGGCGGCGCTGGTGCAGGAGGTGCTGGCGCAGGACCCGTTCTCAGGCACGGTCTTCGTGTTCCGCTCCAAGCGCTCGGACAGGCTGAAGCTGCTGGTCTGGGACGGCACGGGACTGGTGCTGGTGTGGAAGCGCCTGGAGACCGGCACCTTCCGCTGGCCGCCGATCACCGAAGGGGTGATGCGGCTGTCGGGCGCGCAGATGGAGGCGCTGTTGGCCGGGCTGGACTGGAGCCAGCTGCATGTCCCGCGGCAGGGGCGTCCGCAGGCCGCGCGATAGCGCCGGGACCGCTGGGCGCTATGGCCCAAGTGGCTGATTCCGTGCTATAAATGTCCCTGCCATGGAGATCGATCCCAACACCCTTCCGGCCGATGTCGAGGCCTTGCGCGCCCAGGTTCTGGCGCTGGCGGAGACGTTGGAGGCCGAGCGGATGGAGCGTCGGCGGGTCGAGGAGCAGAATGACCAATTGCGCCACCTCCTCCACCAACTGCGGCGCATGCAGTTCGGCCCGCGGTCGGAACGGCTTGATGCCGACCAGCTCAACCTGGCGCTGGAAGACGTCGAGCAGGCGCAGGCTGAGACCGAGGCGGTGGTGGAGAAGGACGATCCCGAGCTGAAGCGGCGGCGGGAGCGCCGGGAGACGCGGGGATCGCTGCCGCCGCACCTGCCACGCATTGAGGTCGTGGTGGCACCAGAGAACACGGCCTGCCCCTGCTGCCGGGGGGCCATGCATGTGATCGGCGAGGACCGGTCGGAGCGGTTGGACATCGTGCCGGCCCGCTACCAGGTGATCGTGACCCGCCGCCCCCGTTATGGCTGCCGCGCCTGTTCAGGCACCGTGGTCCAGGCCCCGGCACCGGCCCGCCTGATCGAAGGCGGCTTGCCGACCGAGCGGCTGGTGGCCAACGTGCTGGTCACCAAATACGCCGATCACGTTCCGCTCTACCGGCAGGCCCAGGGCTTCGCCCGGCAGGGCATCGAGATCGACCGCTCAACGCTGGCCTTCTGGGTGGGCTATGCCGCCGCCGAGGTGACACCGGTCTGGCGGGTGATGCGTGCCGACCTCCTGAAGTCCGGCAAACTGTTCGTCGATGAGACCAGGGCGCCAGTGCTCGATCCGGGCCGGGGCAGGACCAAGAGCGGCTACTTCTGGGCCCTGGCGCGGGATGACCGGCCCTGGCGGGGCGGGGATCCGCCGGCGGTGGTCTATCAGTACGCGCCCGGCCGCGGCGCCAAGCATGCCGCCGGCGTGCTCGACGGGTTCACTGGCGTCATCCAGACCGACGGCTATACCGTCTACAAGACGGTGGCGGGGCGCGCGGGCATCGGGATCGCGCATTGCTGGGCGCATCTGCGGCGGGAGTTCGTCGATGTCACCAAGACGGGGCCGGCGCCCATCGCCGAGGAGGCGTTGCGGCGGATCGCCCAGCTCTACGCCATCGAGGCGGAGATACGGGGCCGCACGGCGGCGGAACGGCGATCCGCCCGACAGGCCCGGAGCCGGCCGCTGGTTGAGGACCTCAAGCGATGGCTCGACCATCAACTCGGACGCCTGTCGGCCAAATCGACCACGGCGGAGGCGATCCGCTACGCGCTCAACCAGTGGACCGGCCTCGTCCGCTTCCTGGACGACGGGCGGGTGGAAATTGATTCCAGCACGGTTGAACGGAGCATCCGGCCCTTGGTCCTGAATCGCAAGAACGCGCTCTTCGCCGGTCATGACCGGGGGGCGGAGAACTGGGCGGTGATCGCCTCGCTCATCGAAACCTGTAAGCTGCAGGGCGTGAACCCGGAGGCCTATCTGGCCGACGTGCTGACCCGGCTGGTCGATGGATGGCCCAACGCGCGGCTGGCCGAGCTCACGCCGTGGGCCTGGGCCGAAGCGCAGGCCGCGGCGATGAGGGCCGCGGCATGACCATCGCCTCGGCATCCGCCGCCTGGCTGGACTTCCTCGCCTCACCGGCGGCGCCGGGGAACGCGCTGTCGCCGTTGGCGCTGGAGGGCTACCTGACCGGCATCGTGGTGGCGCCTGAACTCATCCCGCCCAGCCGCTGGATCGCCGCCCTCTGGGGCGACGAGGAACCGGTCTTCGACAACGACGCCGACCTCCACGCGGTGCTCGGCACGCTGATGACCCGCTACAACAGCCTCTTGGCCGAGATTGACAGCGGCCTTGAACGGCTGGAGGCGGAGCGGGTCTGCGACTACCGGCCCGCCTTCCTGGACGCGGGCGAAAAGCCCGACCGCCAGGCCATCCGGGACTGGGTCTCCGGCTTCTGGCGGGCCATGGCCCTGGCGCCCGAGGGCTGGACCGCCTTTGCCGGGGATGAACGACTGCAGCCGGTCATCACCCCCTTCATCGGCTTCATCGACCTGGACGACGGCGCCTTCGTCCCCGCCGACGACATCGATGAACGCCTCGATGACGCCGCCGGGCAAATCCCCCGCGCCATCCTCGTCCTGCACAAGATCGCCAAGATCAGGGCGGCACGCGGCCCTAGGAAGGCGGAACCGGTCCGTCAGGCCAAGGTCGGACGCAACGACACGTGCCCCTGCGGCTCAGGCAAGAAATACAAGCGCTGTTGCGGCGCCAACTGAACCGTCAACCGCCAAAACCAATGGGGGACGCCCAACGCTTACCCTTGAGGTGCATCTTCCCTGGCTGGATCAGCAGTGGGCGGCAGGCCACCACAATGGCGCCGACCTCTGGCGCCGGTTGCAACAGCAGGGATTCCGGGGCTCCTTACGGGTAGTCGCCGAATGGGCGACCCGACGCCGCCGGGCTGATCGGATGGGGGCGGAGGCCTTGAGCCGCACGCCATCGGCACGAACCATCGCCCGGCTCATGACCCTGGGGCGGGATGCCCTGACCAAGGCCGAAACCGTCCTCGTCGCCGCGATTGAAGGAAGTATCCCCACCTTGGTCGATACCAGGGACGTTGTCGCCGACTTCCAGGGCATGATCCGGCGCAAGTCACTCGGCGACCTCGATCCCTGGTTGGAGCGAGCCAAAGGTGGCCTGGTCGCGTCCTTCGCCAACGGCATCAACAAGGACCGCGCAGCCGTTGCCGCCGCCATCACGTCGCCTTGGTCCAATGGCCAAACAGAGGGGCAGATCACCAAGCTCAAACTCGTCAAACGCCAGATGTACGGTCACGGGAAGCTCGACCTGCTCCAGGCCCGCGTCATCAGCGCCGGATGATCTGGCCATCACCAAAATTGCGTCAGAGCCACTTTTCCGCGCCGGATCACACTCACCGACACGCAGCACACGGCCGTTGGTGAGCACCACCTCGACCAGCGCGGCCTGACGCTCAACGGAAGGCCCCGGTGGCAAGGAGAGCATCGCGGTGGGTGGCACCACGCCGGCAGAGGGCGCCGTTTCAACCACATGCACCGGCACAAAGGAGCCGCCTCAAGGGAGAGTTCACCGCTCCTCATCTGCCGGCGCCAACGGTAGATCAGGCTGCTGCACGCCCCATGGCGCCGTGCCACCGCCGCTACGGCACCACGACCACCACGCGCCTCACCAACCAGGCGGATCTTCTCTTCCGCCGAATAGGCGCGCCGCCCACCGGCGCCGGTGATGACCTCGATACGTTGGACTGCCACGGTGCAAACCACACTGCTTGCCATGATGCCAAGCTGGCCACATACCCATGCGCCGCCGACACATAGCTTTCACCACAACAGCCGACCATCCAACAAGGCAGCCCACAGACGACGCTTACCTTAGAGTTGTCAAACAGGCTCTCAGCACATCGACATCGGCGCCCTTTTCCAGCATGGAGCGTAGTGCCATCATCTCGTCGGTCATCGTGGTCACCCTCGGTCGCAAGCGGCCGTCATCGAGAAAGGGGGTCAGAGCCGCACGGCGCTTGAGGATGTAGCGGGATGCCGTGGTCCCAACGAGCCTTTCAGATAGGCTCTATTCACAAATCGTATTGACGCTCATGCTCCCATCGCCGCCCTGAGGCAGTAGCGCGGGGTCGGGTCGGGATGCAGGGCGATGAGATGGAACCATCGCAGGTACGATCCGAGGTATCGGGTGGCGACACCACGTCGTGCGCGGAGGAAATCCTTGAGGCGCGAATAGCGGTTGTTGACGGTCTGGATGTGGAGGTCGCCGCGCACTCGCTGTCCAGCGGACTGGTTGAGCGTTTCGTGGCTGACGCCCAGGGCGGCGGCACAGGGCGGGTAGCTGGCACAGCCATCGGTGACCAGCAGGGCATCCTTGTCCAACACCGGCGCCAGGACGTCGTGAATGGCGTCGGCGGTGACCGACGGCAACACGGCGCTGACGGTGGTGCCAGATCGATCCGCCGCCACCAGCACCGGCACCTGCTCGTCGGACAGGCCGCGCTTCTTCGC
>NZ_VITN01000058.1 GCF_007828045.1 Nitrospirillum amazonense
GTGGTCATGGCGCCCTCCATAACGATGTCCAGCAGACATCATAGCCTGATATCCGCCGAAACCGGGGAAAGGGGCATCCACACCATCAGTTCAGGCTGGCCGAATCTCGCCAATTGCAGGGCGCTGCTCTTGAGCCGACCCTATTCGCAGCGATAAGCGGCCAGGTCCGCAGCCCGGACATGTAGAGACTCGATCTTGCCGAATTCCTGCATAAGAAAATCGATGGTGGCGCGCACCCGGGCCGCAATCAGCGCGCGATGCGGGTAAAGCAGCACCATTTCCCTTGAGGCGGAGCGCAACTGGTCCGCCAGCAGAATCTGCAGACGCCCCTCGCGGATCAGTGGCCAGGCATAATGCAGGCCGACCTGAGCAATCCCCAGACCATCGGCTGCGGCGATCATCGCCGCTTCCGGATCAGAAAGTGTCAAAGCCGCAGGATGAGGCAGACACGCTCGGGTCTCGCCATCGCCAATGTCCCAACTGGATGTGCGACCTCCCAGAAAACGCACCGCGATCAGGCGATGATCCGCCAGGTCCGCCACATGTCGGGGTATGCCATGCGCGGTCAGATAGGTCGGGGAAGCGACCAGAACCATCTGCATCGTGTGAATTTTCCGTGCGACAAGGGCGGAATCCTCGATCATCCCGCCGCGCAGGGCCAGATCAAAACCGCTTCTGACGATGTCGACCTGATGATCGTCGAAATCGATCTCAGGGGTAATGCCGGGATAAAGCGCGATCAGCCGAGGCAGCAGCGGCAACAGAAAATGGCGACCGAAGCCGTTGCTGGTCGAGATTTTGACCTTTCCGACCGGTTGGGTGCGCTGGGTGGTCACCATATCCACGGCGGCATCGAGCGCATCGATCGCCTCACGGGCCTTGAGAAGGAAAAGCTGCCCTTCCTCGGTCAGTTGCAGGGAACGGGTCGTCCGGTTGATCAGCCGAACCTCCAGTGCGGTTTCGAGACCGGCGATGTTTTTGCCAACTGCGGCAGGGGAGACGCCAAGATGCCGCGCCGCCGCCGCAAAAGAGCCGCGATCCGCCGCCTGAACGAAGGACAGCATGGCGCGCACGCGTTGGGTGGAATCCATTGGAGGAGATATGTCAGGTTGTGAGTGAAGCAACGATTGAAGATATTATCACTACATCTCAAGCTCGTCATTGTGAGGGCCATCACACTGGAAAGGACCTCACATGTCATTCCCCCAACAACCGCAACGTATCCTGCTGCTCGGCGCGACCAAAGGCATCGGCTTTGCCCTGGCGCGCCGGCTTGGCGCGGAAAACCACCACGTCACCCTCACCGGCCGTAGCCAGGCCAGCGTTGATGAGGCTCTGTCTCGCTTGCACACCGGCAACCCTGTGGGGCACTTCGATGGCTTTATCCTCGATCTGAAAGCTCATGATGCCGCGCGCGACGCCCTTGGCCACGTCGGACCTGTTGATCACCTGGTCCTTTGCGGCAGTTCGGAGGCGGCCTGGGGGCCTTTCCAGACGCTGACGGCCAAGATGCTTGAGCAGGCGCTGAGCATGAAGCTGGTCGGCTATCTCAATGCGGTGCAAGGCGTGCTGCCCCATCTGGCCGCTTCGGGCTCGATCACCTTTATCGGCGGCACCGCTGCCCGCGCCTCCCTGTCGGGCTCGGTGGGCATTGCGGCAGTCAATGCCGGGCTGGAAGGCGCCACCCGCAGCCTTGCCCGTGAATTGGCACCGCGCAGGGTCAATCTCGTTTCCCCCGGCATGACCAGCACGGAATTTTGGGATAGCATGCCCGCAGACAAGAAGGCGGAACACTTCGCATCATTCGCGGGAAAACTGCCGCTGCGCCGCGTCGGGCAGCCGGAAGAGAGCGCGGAGGCCATCGCCTTTGTGATCGCCAACCACTATGTGACCGGCTCCGTGATCGATGTGGATGGCGGTTGGCATCTGGGCTGACTATTCCATGGCAATTCGAGCGTAGGTCCGGCCCTGCAAACGGGGTAACTGGCCGCCGCTGGTTACCCTTGCCGTTCCAACCAAAAAGCGATGCGTCGGAAGTCACGCGCGCCTGCATGCTGAGCGGCGAAAGCCTCGAAGAATGCGAGGCACGCGGAGATAGAGCGTTATGAAATTAAGCAGAGTCGCTGAGGGGATTCCCATTTTGTGTTCCGTCTGATTCACTGTGTTCCATCTTCAGATGGAGGCAGTGCATATGGGCCGTCCGTATTCGATGGATCTCCGTGAACGGGTTGTAGCAGCGATCCAAGGAGGGATGTCTCGGCGCCAAGCCGCGGCCCGCTTTGGCGTGAGCTACAGCGTAGCGATCGGATGGATGAAGCGTGTTGATGAAACGGGTAGCGTGGCGCCAGGTCAAATGGGCGGCCATAAGCCGAAAAAGATATCGGGCGACCATCACACGTGGCTTGTGGCGCGCTGCCAGGAACGCCCATTCACGCTTGCCGTCCTGATTGCGGAATTGGGGGAACGCGGGCTGAAGGTTGATTACCGGTCGGTGTGGGAGTTCGTGCGCGGCCAGGGGCTGACTTATAAAAAAAGACACTGGTCGCCAGCGAGCAAGACCGCCCAGACGTCGCCCGTCGACGGGCTCAGTGGGTGAAGCATCAGTCATCCGTCGATCCGTCCCGCCTGGTCTTTATCGACGAAACCTGGACCAAGACCAACATGGCGCCGCTACGGGGATGGGGGCCCCGCGGGGAGCGGCTGCCCGGAAAGGCACCCTTCGGCCATTGGAACACCATGACCTTCCTGGCCGCCCTGCGCCATGACTGTGAACCGGCATCGAAGTGGGCCTCTGGGGAAAAGCAAGGCAATATACTGAAACGGCTGAAGAAAGTGGCAAAAAGGGCAGGGGCCTGACCGGAGCCGATCGGGACCCTGCCCTCGATACAATTTCTGCTGATCTGTCAGGCTGTTGAGCGCGAGCAAGCTCAGGGCTCCCTTTCGGCACCGGTTCACAGTCATAGGCGCTGAACGCCGCCAGCAACTCGTCTGCGCTGTGTGCGGTCCGAGCGGTGCATCTGGTGTGTTTGCGGGGAATTCCTTGGAAAACGCCCATTCTCGCCAGAAAAACGCTCGTTTTCCTCGGGAAAACAGCCGTTTTACGTCTTCCATCATCTGGAGGCGGCATCGGCTCACGCCAGCCGTTGCGCCAGCTCCTCGGCGTCGGCGTGATAGTACCGTGCCAGCGTGGCCAGCGACTTGTGGCCGGTGATCCGCATCAGCTCCAAGGGGTTGGGATAGATTTTCGCGAGGCGGCTGGTGGCCTCGTGCCTGAGGTCGTGGAAGGTGAGATCCTTGATGCCTAGGCGATCCACCACCCGCCCGAAGGTCACCTTGAGCAACGCCTGGTCTTCAGCGACGACAGGGCCGGTGCCTTCCTCGAACGTGGGGAATGACCTGAGGGCGGCGATGGCGGCAGTGGAGAGCGGCACTCGCCTGACCTCGCCGTTCTTGGAGCCGTCGCCGGAGAGGCCGCGCACCGTCATGACCCGTTTCTTCAGGTCGATGTCTTCCCAGGTGAGGGCGCAGATCTCGCCCTGGCGGGCCGCGGTCTCCAGGGCGAGCTGCGCCATGGGAACGAGCCAGCGGCCATGCTTGTTTGCCGCCAGCCCGGCTATCAACCGCTCCTCTTCACTGGGCACGCGGACATGCACCTCGATGTCGATCTGTTGATCGGGGTCGAATGCGAGGACGATCTCGGTCCGCTCGGGGACCAGGCGCCGCTCACGCTTGCGATCCGCCCCCTTGGGGCGAGCGGTCAACTTGGCTTCGGCGGGATTGGACGGCATGTGGATGCTCCATTCCCGGCGTCCGTGCCCAATGGCGGTGGCGATGAGGTTCATGCGGCGCACGACCGTGGCGGGGGCGTAGTCGGCGGCCAGCATCCGGTCGCGGAAGCTCGCGATGTCCTGCGGGGTGAGGCCGCTGAGGCGGCGCAGGCAGATCTCGTCATCCTCGATCACCTGGAAGTGGCCGGCTTCCTGCTCGGCGCCCCGCTTCTTCGGGGTGATGGCCTCGCGGTAGCGGCGGAGGAGGGCGCCCAGGGTGGTCTCGTCGGCCTGGCTGTAATCCTGGAAGACGCGCCGGTCCATGTCGGTCTCGATGGACTTGGCCCAGCGTTCGGCGTCCCGGCGCTTCTCGAAAGTCTTGGAAACAGGCTTGTGGCCGAGACGGCGGACCTTGGCCTGGTAGCCGATGACTTGGCCTTCGCGATTCGTCCGAGGGAGGATGGTGGCCATGGCCGAGGCACTTATTCGCCGTGTTCCGCGAAGCCAGTGTCCCCAAATTGTCCCGCAAAATCCAGCTAAAGCGCTGGAAGAGTGGCGTCCCCTAGGGGATTCGAACCCCTGTTACCGCCGTGAGAGGGCGGTGTCCTAGGCCTCTAGACGAAGGGGACGAGGCCGTGTGAGGGCGG
>NZ_VITN01000059.1 GCF_007828045.1 Nitrospirillum amazonense
ATTCGTGGACACTTCCCACCCTCACAAGCCAGACCTCCTTCCAGATTCGGCGAACAACATCACCAATGGAAGGCGGCCCTCGGCGGAGGGGTACCCTGATCGACCGCAAAGCGCCGGGGCAGACACCCAAACTGAACGCTGCCCAGCGGCAGGAGTTGGCCCGGAAGGTGGAGCAGGGGCCGATCCCATCGGTGGACGGGGTGGTGCGCTGGCGGCTCAGAGATTTGGGACTATGGGTATTCGAGGAGTTCGGCATCTCGCTGGACGATTCCACGATAAGCCGCACACTGAAGGCCATGGGGTATGCCAAGCTGTCGGCTCGCCCCCGGCACTATGCCCAGAACGGGGAGGCCCTTGAGGAATTTAAAAAAACTTCCCCGCCAAGCTGGCGGCGATCCGGGCCACCCGGCCGGAAGGAACCAAGATAGAACTGTGGTGGCAGGATGAGGCCCGGGTCGGCCAGAAGAACAAGATCACCCGCCGCTGGGCCAAACGCGGGACGCGCCCCGTGGCTCCTCAAGATCAGCGCACCAAGTCAGCCTACATCTTCGGGGCCATCTGCCCCGAGCGTGGTGTCGGTGCCGCCCTCGTCCTGCCCCGTTGCGACACCCAGGCCATGCAATGGCATATGGACGAGATCGCCTCCCAGGTCGCGCCGGGCGCCCATGCGGTCCTCATGATGGACCAGGCCGGATGGCACACCACCGACAAGCTGGTCGTGCCGCCCAACATCACCGTCCTCCCACTGCCGCCTCGATCCCCGGAACTCAATCCAGTCGAGAACATCTGGCAGTTCGTCCGCGAAAACTGGCTCTCCAATCGCGTCTTCGAATCCTATGACCAGATTGTCGCCCTATCTTGCGACGCCTGGAACCGCCTCATCGACCAACCATGGAAGATCATGTCCATTGGAAACCGCCAATGGGCACATGGGTTCTAATCAGCGCAAGTTGGTATTACACCTGTGCATCACTTATACACATTTTATCACGTAAGCTGGTTAGGGCTTTGATTCTACGGGGGGATTTCCGTTCCAAACCTCAAAACCAAAGCAGCATGGAAATCCGCACCAACCCCAACTCCGCCGCCTGACAGCCTTCAGGGAGGGTGAGTGTCAGGGGATAACCTTCTCTGTGCACAAAGAATACTATTTATGATCTATACATTTCAGCATAGATTTTGCGTATCGTCTATATGGCTCATTACACTCCTTGGCCGCCCTTTTTAACCAATAAAGCCCTCTTAGCTGCGAACTTTTGTCCTTAAAATCAATTAAGTTAGAGCCAAGAGTATACATTGCCTCCTTTGATCCATTCTCATATGCAATCTCCAGCCAATGTATACCTTCAAGAGAATATCGGTCTCTTATTTTTAGATAATAATTTGCCAACTTTATCGCTGAATCAACTGACCCCGTAAGGGCAGATCGTTCTATTTCCCCAATACGATCAGAGGGAATCATAAACTCCTCATATGGCATAGCTAATCTGCCACCAGGCCCAGAAGGCTCTTGCTGAGAATCAACACCCGCCTTCTTCGGCAATTGGTCAGAAGCAATCGCCGGAGAAGAAAGTAAGGCTATCAAGGCACTCAGAATATAAGACCATCTATATATCGTCTTCATAAAAACACCCTATTTCCCTGACTGCGGATTAAATGTGGCGAATGGCGTACTTTGCTTTAGATCTGGATAATGCCTGTCCGGCAATGATGGCGCAATGGCATAGTATCCGTTCTCAAATAGCCACCCTATATTTGTCGGCGCCTTTACTGTGACATGCATCAAATTTGCAAGCTCTTGAGCAAACCCACCAGACCCTTCTGAGCCGGAATTACATGCAAACAGGACGATTACAGTATCACTTCCAGGTTTATACCCTGCTCCTTTAATTAGCTTTGACGCCTCTCGAGCACCAATCCTATCTCCATTCTGGAGCTCAATCGCCCTACCGTGCCCGTGGGCGCCAACTCTAAATTCACCATCCTTAGAGGGAATTTTCTTGAAAAACTTATACTCATCATATTGGTCATTAAATAAATCCAACTTACCCGGTTGATCCGTTGCACCGGCCGTCGCCCCAACTCTTGGATCGCGCTTTGCTACCGATCTGGGGCCGTCCGTCGATATAGGATCCCGAGGCTTCACACGGGGATCACCTCCCGTGCCGTCTTTAAACGGCGTGATGCCATCACCGGCGTAACTCCCGGAGCAGCTTACTCCCCCTGTCCGGCCGCAAGTATTTCCCTCGTTGGCCAACCCCAGCGGATCAAAACCCGACAGCGGGTCATTGCCCACGTAGGCATACCGGTTGAGCCCATCGGCGATCCCCGCCGGGTCCATCTGCAACCACCTGCCGATCCCCGGCACGTAGGTGCGGTTCGGGGTGACGTACAGCCCGATCTCATCATACCGCATGCCCGCATACCGGTACGGCGATCCCGTCTGGCCGTCCTGGGCACTCTGGCCAATCACAACACCCTGACGCGGGGTGTCGTACCGACGCTCCTTTTTCCCGGTGGCTCCAACGGCTTAGCGGGCGCGCTCGCCCATATGAGGGCAGTGTAGCCCGGCGAGGCCCCTGACGCACCTTTTCCCGCGCGGGGCCGCTCTCAGTCGTCGCGCTCGTCCTCCGCCTCCTGGTCCAGCACCAGGTGCAGGGCCTCCGCCGCGTCCACGCGGCCTTGGCGGCCGCCGGCGGCGATGGGCCGGCCGGGGTGGGTGGCGGTGTGGATCTCCTTCAGCAGTCGCACGCTCACCTGCGTGTAGATCTGCGTGGTCGACAGGTCCGCGTGCCCCAGCATCGCCTGGATGAACCGGATGTCCGCCCCGTTCTCCAGCAT
>NZ_VITN01000060.1 GCF_007828045.1 Nitrospirillum amazonense
GACGCTGGGATACCTCAGCCCCATCGACTTCGAACAGAATGCTGAGGTAGCTTAATTGAGCCTATCCCGGTGTCATCCAATCCGGCAGCAGCCCAAGATGGCCATATCCGGGTTCGTTGCCGACCATGAAACCCGGGGCGAAACCACTCACTACAAACGGCCCTGGAGATGCAGCGAGCGGCGGTGGCGGTCATTACTTCGGGGCTCGTGAGAGCTTTCACTTGACCGTGGGAGTTGATAATTCCAAAGACGGGGAGGAGATCAAGGCAATATTAATCTTACCCATAGTTTGCTGCGATGACGGCCTAAATAGCGGAGAAAATTTTTCTGCGACTTCCTTACTTGGAAAACGCCCTTCTGCGTAGCCAAAATTTGCAAAATGCTGAATAATAGAATGTAGTTTTCCCTCATCGACCGCCATTCTAATATCATGATATTGGCTTTTATACCAACCTTCATTTACAGTTGCCAACTGTGGCAGGTATCCATTGAAATATCCAATAGACTGGAAGTGTTCCTTGGCCGATGAATACTCTCCGCGCGCTATGCTTTCTCTCGCCTCGGAATACTGGCCCAAATACCAATGCTCGTCGACTTCAACAAAATCCAACAGAATTCTGGCAAACAGGCGCAACTGTTCACGGCTGATGAAAACGCGGATTCGGCCGTTGAGTTGAACCGAGTTAAGACTCTTCTCAAGGGCAACAATCGATGGAAGAAGCTTGGTCATAGTGCTTTCGCCGGAAAAGAACGGACTGTTCAGGATTTTGTAGGTGTGTATCGCCGTCAGCAAGCACTATAACCAAAAAATTCTTCGTACTCCCCAAGAATTCGGCTGCAGTCCGCCTTCTGAGAGTCGCTGAGATCTTGTCTCCATCGCCCCATGGATGCGGACGCCGATTTAGTGGTCGCATGCACCGATCGGATGGTTTCGCGGCCTTCCGATGAAAAGTCGACGGGGAGGGGCAACTCTAAAAACCTGGCGACCTCATTGCCGCAGCTTTCCGGTGTCTCGATGATGTCCTCGTATCGCATAAACAGCGTGTCCTGACGCACGGATTGCTTGATGAGCATCATGGCTTCAGCGGCCGTGGCCATCCCCATCAGCGATGCACGGAAGTCAGTGCCCCAGAAAGCCATTTGCGAGCAAATCACGTCCCGAGGATGGCGCAGGAGAATCAACTCTCGCGTGCCAGGGAAAATAACTCTGCTGATATAACGCGCTGGATCGTCCACCCCGCACTTCTCGATGAAATAAAGAGGGCTCTTTCCAGCAAGAGCTGAGCGGCGAGCATAATAGTCTGAAACCAGACTGAAAAATGCTTGAGAAATATGGCCAGGAGCCACCACCTCAAAGAAGTCATACATAAATTCAGGCGTATTATATCGCCATTCCTGCTCCGCATGAAAATATGGATTGAATCCCAGTCGCAAATTAGACTGTACTAAATCATCTGGATGAAGCGAATTGTCATGGTCCGACGGCGAAATCAAGGCGCGGTAAGCTGCCGTGTAATAACCAAGTATACGCGTTTCATACGGATAAACATCCGCGAGAATAACGTTCGGATGGGCCCCGACCTTTTCCATCACCATAGTGCCGCCCGACCGCCCCATCGTAGTAATTAGCAGAGGAGAAGAAGCGGCCTGATTTGCACAGGCCGAAGCTTGATGCACTTCGAGTTCCTTAACGGCGGTGATCTTGAGGGGTCCGGGCGGTAGAATTGCTCGATTCACCAGGAATTCCACCGTAACCTCCGCAATGAGATTCAGGGGAATGGGGTAGTCGAAGCGATAGATAAACCCGTGCCGGCCATTGCCAAATCCTTTCTGGTTTTTCAGATCCTCACGTTCCCGATTGGCGATGGCGATCCCCAAGTCACGGCCATTCAGTTTAATGACCACTTCGATTGGCCGGTCAGGATGATCGGTATCCACCGCCCATCCGCAAACGAGGGATCGGGTGACCCGATCAACGCAACCATTCAACATTAAAGACTATTCCCACCAGCAAGATTCGCCGCCCAAACCGGCATTGCATGCCATTATGATCGCGCGGCAAAGCCAACACGCTCAATCCGGCACCCCATTTACCGACCCTATTGCGAAGCTTTATATACTATGTGGTCAATTTGTCGCAAGCTATAATGAGTTGATCATGCAGATGTCCAGTACACTTAGAAGCTATACTATTTTTCCTTGTGAACTGATGATGTGGATGCCCCCTTTCCCCGGCATCGGCGGATGCCAGGCTATGATGTCTGCTGGACATCGCTATGGAGGGCAGCATGACCACGACGTACTTGGTGGCGATAGACCCTGGCCAAGCGGCATTTCCAGGTCTGCGCGACGGGATCTCTCCGGCAAGGTGCTATTCAATCGAGCATTTTCACACGGCAGAAGCTGTTGGGTTCCTGGCCGGGCAGGCGCGCTGCGTCGTGGCGATGGAAGCGTGCTCATGAGCTTTCTCCCCGAATTGATCGTGCCCCACCGCGTGGTGTAGGAGCGCATCCGCCGGGTCAGGCCTGGAGGCCGGCGTAGCCGGCTGGAAGGCCTGACCTGGCGGGCGGTCATCGCGGGTCTTCGGTAGAGTTTGGTCACCACACACACCCTCCAACCGAAGGTGACCACGATGACCGACCCGATGATGGCGCTG
>NZ_VITN01000061.1 GCF_007828045.1 Nitrospirillum amazonense
TATAGCGCGACAATCTGTGTGAGAGGCTGGCGACAATCAGGATGAGAAGGGATGGTCGCGGCGTTGGAGGATTGCTCTATTTGTTTGTCGCTGGCAAGGGCGGTTTTTCTTCTTGATTGTCGCGGCGCGTCATTTCCTCGACGGTCTTGATTGTCGCGAATGTGGGCGGTCTTCCGGCCTTTGATTGTCGTTGGATGGCGGACCTTCTGCGATAGCTCTCGACGTTCATCTCGAAGATGGTTGCGTGATGGACGAGGCGGTCGACGGCGGCGAGGGTCATGGCCGGATCAGGGAAGACGCGGTTCCATTCGCCGAAGGGCTGGTTGGCGGTGATGAGCATCGAGCGGCGCTCGTATCGTGCGCTGATGAGCTCGAAGAGGACGGAGGTTTCGGCCTGGTCCTTGGTGACGTAGGCCAGGTCGTCGAGGATGAGCAGGTGGTATTTCTCGAGTTTGGCGATGGCGGCCTCGAGCGCCAGTTCGCGGCGGGCGACCTGGAGCTTCTGGACGAGGTCGGAGGTGCGGGTGAAGAGGACGCGCCAGCCGTTTTCGATCAAGGCGAGGCCGATGGCCGCCGCCAGGTGCGACTTCCCACCGCCTGGAGGCCCGAACAGGATCAGGTTGGCGCCCTTTTCGAGCCAGCCGTCGCCGGAACAGAGGGCGGTGACCTGGGCCCTGCTGATCATGGGAACGGCGTCGAAGGCGAAGCTGTCGAGGGTTTTGCCGGGCGGCAGGCGGGCGTCGCCGAGGTGGCGTTCGATGCGGCGGCGGTCGCGTTCGGCGACCTCGTGTTCGGCCAGTGCGGCCAGGAAGCGGACGGCGGGCCAGCCCTCCTTGTCGGCGCGGGCGGCGAACTCCGGCCAGATCAGCTTGATGGCCGGGAGGCGCAGGTCGTTGAGGATCAGGCTGAGCCTCTGCGCATCGATGGCGGGATTGACGGTGGTCATGCGGCCCCTCCGGTCAACAGGGCGTCGTAGGCGCTGAGGGGGGCCAACTTGACCACGACCTCGGGCAAGGCGCCGAGGGGCGGCGCGAAGCGTCGCCTGAGCGCGTCCATGTCGGGCAGACGGCCGGCGTCCATGTCGGCGGCGAGCGTGTCGGCCAGTTCGGCCTCGCAGGCCCGTTCATGGGCCAGGGCGAGGAGGTCGACCATCCGCCGGCAGGCGTCCTTCTCCGAGCCCGCCTCCAGCAGGCGCTCGAAGGTTCGCTTGTAGGCGTCCCGGGGGAAGAGCTGGTCTCGGTAGACCAGCCGCAGCAGGGCCATGGGCTTGCGCCGGAGACTGTGGATCAGGTGGCGGTAGTCGACGACATGGCCATGGGCGCCATTGCCCGCCGCCCGTCCACGCCGCAGGGTCATGAGGTGGGTGCCGCCGACGAACAGGTCCAGCCGGTCATCGTAGAGCCGGACGCGCAGGCGATGTCCGATCAGGCGGGATGGCACGGTGTAGAACACCTTGCGCAGCGTGAAGGCGCTGGAGGAGGTGACGGTGACGATGACCTCCTCGAAGTCGCTGGTCCGGCGGTCCGGCAAGGGGCGCAAGGCGGCGCGCTCGAGGTCGATGCGGGGTCCATGACGCCGGTTGCGGCGGCTGACCACCTCGTCGATGAAGCCGCGATAGGCAGCCAGGTCGTCGAAGTCCGGCGAGCCGCGCAGCAGCAGGGCATCGCGGATGGCCGCCTTCAGGTGGCCATGGGCGCTCTCGATCGAGCCGTTCTCGTGGGCAACACCCCGGTTGTTGCGGCTGGGTGTCATGCCGTAGTGCTGGCACAGCGCGTCGTAGCGGCGGGTCAGGTCCTGGCCGGCCTCGGCGTCCAGGTTGCGGAACGCCGCCGACAGGCTGTCGCTGCGATGGTCGGCCGGCGCCCCGCCCAGGGCCCAGAGCGCATTCTGCAGCCCTTCGGCCAGGGCCACGTAGCTCTCACCGCCCAGGATGACATGGGCATGTTCGAAGCCGGACCAGGGCAGGCGGAAGTGGTAGAGCCGATGATCGAGCGGGC
Source organism: Nitrospirillum amazonense (assembly GCF_007828045.1). Classification (GTDB taxonomy): domain Bacteria; phylum Pseudomonadota; class Alphaproteobacteria; order Azospirillales; family Azospirillaceae; genus Nitrospirillum; species Nitrospirillum amazonense_C. The sequence continues at coordinate 1,998 of NZ_VITN01000061.1, forward strand.
AGCCGGCGACACGCACGCCCAGGTCCCCCATCTCCGTGAAGTCGGAGAGACCCAGTCGACCCGGCTCATGCGCTTGGCGGAAGATCACCTCCCGCTCCGTGCCATGAACCGCGCGCCAGGCGCGGATCCGCCGTTCCAGGGTCCGGCGCACCCCGGGGCTGAGGTCGGGGTGACGGCGCATCAGCTCCTCGTACACACCGATTGGCCGCAGGCCTGGCGCCGCCCTCAGCAGCGGCACGACCTCACTGTCGAAAATATCCGCCAGGGGGTCGGGGCGTCGACGGCCCCGCTCTTCCGTCCGCGCCGAGGGGAGAACAGGATCCCGTAGGATCCGATACCCCGTCGCCGTGCTGAACCCCGCCTTGGCCGCCGCCGCGGTCACCGGGATCGTCTGCCGCAACTTCATGAATAGCCTCATCTGATGGTCGTTGACGTGGCAGCCGGGCAATCACGGGGCATCCTCTGGAAATCCAAGGTGCCCCTTCTTTACCCGGCCGACCCCAACCATCCGCAGCACCCATAAAGGCGCCACACCAGCAGCTGTGCCGGCTACGGGCTACGCCCTCCGCCGGCACAGCTGCTGGCGATTCTCATCCTGATCGTCGCGCTGCTCTCATCCTGTTTGTCGCGCGGCAG
>NZ_VITN01000062.1 GCF_007828045.1 Nitrospirillum amazonense
GTACCCCTCCGCCGAGGGCCGCCTTCCATTGGTGATGTTGTTCGCCGAATCTGGAAGGAGGTCTGGCTTGTGAGGGTGGGAAGTGTCCACGAATGGGATAATGGACACGATAGGTGTCAAGCGCCGCCGTCGGACGTGGAGTGAGTCGCTGAAGCGGGAGATCGTGGCGGCGTCGTTCGAGCCTGGCGCGTCGGCTTCAGTGGTCGCGCGGCGTTACGACGTGAACACCAACCAGCTGTTCATCTGGCGGCGGCAATATGGTGACGGTCTGCTGGTTCCGACGCGTGAGAACGGCCCGGCGTTGCTGCCGGTGACGATCACGGACGCGCATAGCGCGGAGAAGACGGTGGCGCCGGCGGATGCCGGGCGGATCGAGATCGAATTGCCGAACGGCTACCGCCTTCGGATTGACGCCGCGGTTGAAGGCAAGGCGCTCCGCCGTGTGCTCGACGTTCTGGAGCGGCGATGATCCCGGTGCCGTCTGGGGTCCGGGTCTGGCTGGCGGTGGGGCGGACGGACATGCGGCGCGGGATGAACGGCCTGGCGCTGCAGGTGCAGGAGGCGCTGGGTCGCGACCCGCACGCGGGCGATCTTTACGTCTTCCGGGGTGGCCGGGGCGATCTGGTGAAGATCCTGTGGCATGACGGCCTGGGCATGTCGCTTTACGCCAAGCGGCTGGAGAAGGGCCGCTTCCTCTGGCCGTCGCCGGTTGACGGGGTGGTGGGCATATCGGCGGCGCAACTGGCGTATCTGCTGGACGGCATCGACTGGCGCAACCCGCGTCCCACCTGGCGGCCGACCAGCGCCGGATAGGGCTGGCCAGCGCCATTTTCCACGGGCACAGGGGCCGGATTCATGATTCACTTGTGGTCATGGACGCCGATCATGCCCCCGTGCCGGACGACATCGACGCGCTGAAAGCGGCGCTGATGGCTGAACGCGCGCAGAGGCGGGAGGTGGCGGCGGAACTGGCGGTGGCATGGGCCAAGGCGTCGGAAGACCTGGCCCTGATCGCGCACCAGAAGCTGCGGATCGCCCAGTTGGAACGCCAGGTGTACGGCCCGCGTTCGGAACGGTCGGCGCGGCTGATCGATCAGTTGACCTTGCAGTTCGAGGACCTGGAGGCCGACGCCACTGAGGATGAACTGGCGGCCGAGGTCGCCGTGTCCCAGGCCACGACGGTGGTGGGCTTCACCCGCAAGCGTGCCGAGCGCGCCACCTTCCCCGAGCACCTGCCGCGCGAGCGGGTGGTGCTCGATCCGCCGACGGCCTGTGCCTGCTGCGGCGGCACGCGGCTGCGCAAGCTGGGCGAGGACGTGACCCGGACCCTGGAGGTGATCCCGCGCCAGTGGAAGGTGATCGAGACGGTGCGGGAGAAGTTCACCTGCCGGGACTGCGAGAAGGTGAGCCAACCCCCGGCGCCCTTCCATGCCATTCCTCGGGGGTGGGCGGGCCCCCGCCTGCTGGCGATGATCCTGTTCGAGAAGTTCGGCCAGCATCAGCCGCTCAACCGGCAGGCCGAGCGTTACGCGCTCGAAGGCGTGCCGGTCAGCCTGTCGACCCTGGCCGACGCCGTGGGGGCGGGCTGTGCCGCGCTGGAACCGCTGCTGCGACGGGTCGAAGCCCATGTGATGGCGGCGGAGCGCCTGCACGGCGACGACACGACCGTCCCGGTCCTGGCCAAGGGCAAGACCGACACCGGGCGCTGCTGGGTCTATGTCCGGGACGACCGGCCGTTCGGCGGGACGGCGCCACCGGCGGCGCTGTTCCGCTACTCGCGCGACCGCAAGGGCGAGCATCCCCAGGGCCACCTGGCCGCATACACTGGGCTGTTCCAGGCCGACGCCTTCGACGGCTATCGCGCGCTGTACGCCGCCGAGCGAAGTCCCGGCCCGATCCGGGAGGCGGGATGCTGGGTCCATGCCCGGCGTCCGTTCTTCGCCATGGCCGACCTCGAGGAGAACGCCCGGCGCCAGGCCGCGGGCAAGAAGACCATCGCGCTCTCGCCCATCGCCATCGAGGTGGTGCGCCGCATCGACGCCCTGTTCGACATCGAGCGGCCGATCAACGGCAAGAGCGCCGAGGAGCGCCGGGCGGTCCGCCAGGAATTGAGCACGCCGCTGGTCGAGGACCTGCGGGCTTACTTGCACGCGCAGCGCGCCAAGCTGTCCCGTGGCCATGACCTCGCCCGGGCCATCGACTATATCCTGAAGCGGTGGGCGGCCTTCACCCTGTTCCTGGACGATGGCCGCGTCTGCCTGTCCAACAACGCCGCCGAACGCGCGCTGCGCGGCATCGCGCTCGGGAGGAAGTCGTGGATGTTCTGCGGCTCCGACCGTGGCGGACAGCGCGCCGCCGCCCTGTACAGCCTGATCGTCACCGCCAAGATGAACGGCATCGATCCCCAGGCCTGGCTGGCCGACGTCCTCGCCCACATCGCCGCCCACCCGGCCCACCGGCTCGACGAACTGCTGCCCTGGCGCTGGGCACCCAAGGCCCCGGCAACGCCCGCCGCGGCGGCCTGATCGCCGCCAAACTGCGGCCTACGCCGCATGCTTAC
>NZ_VITN01000063.1 GCF_007828045.1 Nitrospirillum amazonense
AAGCCAGCGGCGAAAGCTCGGGTGGTCCATGGCGGCAAAACTCCAACGTTTCCGCCATTCTATCATAAATCAATGCGACTTACGAATAGAGCCTTCAGATATAGGGATCCGGCGCCGCCAGATAGACCTGGACGTACTGCCGGATGCCGTCCTCGAGTTCCGTGAAAGGGGCTGAATAACCGACCGTGCGCAACCGCCCCATCGACGCCTGCGTATAGTATTGATACTTGCCTTTAAGATGGGCGGGCATGGGTATGTAATCGATACGGGGGGGCAACCCGACTGCTGTGAAGAGCGAGGTCACCAGATCGTTCCAGCTGCGGGCCTTGCCGGTGCCGAGATTGAACACGCCTCTGACATTCGGTGTATCGTACAGCCAAAGCATGACGTTGACTACGTCGCCCACCCAGATGAAGTCGCGCACCTGGCCACCATCGGGATAATCTGAATGGTCGGACGCGAACAACCGGGCGGTTTCACCAGCCATGATTTGTGGATAAAGCTTGGCCGGAACCGAACGCATGTCCCCTTTATGATATTCGTTAGGGCCATAGACGTTGAAGAACTTCAGTCCGGCGAATTGTGGTGGCGTCGCCTCCCCCCGATCCAGCGCCGCCCGCGCCCGGCGATCGAACAGGTGCTTGGACCAGCCATAAGGGTTCAACGGCCGTAGGGCCGCTAAGCCCTCAGCTGTAAAGTCGTCCTCGAAACCCCGCGTGCCATCCCCGTAAGTCGCCGCCGAAGACGCGTAAATCAGCCGGACGCTGCGGCTGGCGCACCATGACCACAGGTCCAGGGTCAGACGGAAGTTGTTCTCGAGGATGCGATCCGCGTCCATTTCCGTCGTCGCGGAAATCGCACCCATATGGAAGATGGCGCTAATGTCGTCCTCATGACGGTCCAGGAATTCCGGAAGCTGCTCCGGGGTAATCACGTCGTGCAGGCCGCGCTTGGCCACGTTAAGCCACTTTCCCCCTTGGCGGAGCCGATCGACCACGACAATCGGGCCGATAGCTTTGGCCTCCAGGCCGGCGACCAAATTGGAACCTATGAATCCGGCCCCACCCGTAACAACGATCATGGCTTTCAACTTCTCGTGAATTAAGGGATCGACTGTGGGCGGCCATGGCGCCGGCCGCAATCATTCACCCCATTAATACAGCCCCAGTCCAGGGACGCCAAGCTTCGGTGAGGGGCATACACGGCAATCGCTTGAAGCGGGTCTTGACAAGAGGGGCTTTCGGAGCGGTAGCGATCTGTGATTCGTAGGAGGCTCCATTGATCTGGAGTTCTCGATGGCCGGTTCGCTTCTCGACCATTTTGCGGCGCTCAGCGATCCGCGGCAATCCTGGAAGGTCGTTTATCCACTGCCGGAGATCCTGCTTGTGGTGCTCTGCGCGACGATCGCGGGGGCTGAGGATTTCGTTGAGATTCGGCGCTGGGGCACGATGAACCGGGATTTCCTGCGGCGGCTTTTGCCCTATGCGGGCGGGATTCCGAGCCACGATACGCTGAATGACATCCTCAACGCGCTCGATGGCGATCTTTTTGCGCGATGCTTCGGCGACTGGGTCGAGGGGCTGCGCGAGGCCGAGCCGGACATCGTCGCGATCGACGGTAAAACCTCGCGGCGGACGCATGACCGGGCGAAGGATCGCAATCCGCTGCATCTCGTTTCAGCCTGGGCCAGCCGGCAGCGCTTGGTGCTGTGCCAGCAAGCTTGCGAGGCAAAGTCCAATGAGATCACGGCCATTCCGCTGCTGCTCGACCGCTTGGCGTTGACCGGGGCACTCGTCACCATCGATGCGATGGGCTGCCAGACCAAGATCGCCCAGAAGATTCTCGATAAAGGCGCCGACTACCTCCTGGCCATCAAAGAGAACTGGCCCAACCTGCACAGCGAGGTCATCCGCCACTTCGACGATCTGCCTGCCGCCGACATGTTCGAGACGACCGATGGCGAGCACGGCCGCATCGAGGTGCGCCGCCATGTCGTCAGCCACGAAGTCGACTGGCTTACCACAGACCGCCGCTTCCCCGGCGAACCCCGCTTCCCCGGCCTCAAGGCCATCGCCATGGTCGAAGCCGAAATCGAGCGTGGCGGCAAAACCACCCTGGAACGCCGATATTATACCAACGGCATTAATAATTGACCTTTGCCCAGGTTCTTTGAGCGATTGATCTGATACGGCCTGGCTGGTTTGCCATGTTGTTCCAAGCCCTGCAGCAGGCATCCAAGATGTCGGTGTATGCGCTGAACACGGTGTGGGCCAGCCAGTTCTGGCGAAGGAACTGCCAGACGTTCTCGACGGGGTTCAGTTCGGGGCAATAAGGTGGCAGGGCAAGAAGAGAGATGTTGGCAGGGACCTTGAGCGTCCCGCCCTTTTTATGCCATCCGGCGCCGTCGAGGATGACGATGGCGTGATGGCTCGGCTGGACCTGACGGCTGATTTCCTCCAGGTGGGCTGCTGCCGGATTGGATGACACCGGGATAGGCTCAATTAAGCTACCTCAGCATTCTGTTCGAAGTCGATGGGGCTGAGGTATCCCAGCGTC
>NZ_VITN01000064.1 GCF_007828045.1 Nitrospirillum amazonense
GTTGCGGGCCTTGCGGAGGCTGAACAGCTGTTCTGGGAAGGGCATGGCGCGCCATTGGGTGCTGGATTGTGTCTGGCGCATTGTACCCGCCCTCCGTGGGGTTGCTGGTTGCGACATAGCAAATATGGTGTTATTGGACAAGCTATATCGCATCTTGACAGGGTTTAGAGGCTCCCATGGCACGTATCCCGGAGGCGGAGCTTGAGCGGCTGAAGCGTGAGGTGTCGCTGGTGCGCCTGGTGGAGACGGCCGGGGTGGCGCTGCGTCGGCAGGGCAAGGACCTGGCGGCGCGGTGCCCGTTCCATGAGGAGGCGACGGCGTCGCTGGTGGTGAGCCCGGAGAAGAACCTGTTCCACTGCTTCGGCTGCGGTGCGGCGGGCGGGCCGATCGACGGGTGATGCGGCGCCAGGGGGTGAGCTTCCGGCACGCGGTGGAGTTGCTGCGGGAGGGCCTTCCCTTAGCCGCGCCTGGGGCCGCCTCTGGGGAATCGTCGCCGCCCACGCCGGTGGGCCGGTTGCCGTCGCCGGTGAGCCTGGAGGCGGATGACCAAGCGCTGCTGGACCAGGTGGTGGATTACTACCACCAGACGCTGAAGCAGTCGCCGGAGGCCCTGGCCTACCTGGCGGAGCGGGGCCTGGTAGGCGACGAACTGATCGAGCGGTTCAAGCTGGGCTACGCCAACCGGACCCTGGGCCTGCGGCTGCCGGAGAAAACCCGCAAGGCGGGGGCGGAGGTGCGGTCGCGTCTGACGCGGATCGGGCTGTACCGGGAGAGCGGTCACGAGCACTTCAACGGGTCGCTGATCGTGCCGGTGCTGGACGCGGGCGGGTCGGTGACGGAGGTGTACGGGCGGAAGATCCTGGACAACCTGCGGGCGGGGACGCCCAAGCACCTGTACCTGCCGGGCCCGCATCGCGGGGTGTGGAACCTGGACGGCATCGCCGGGTCGGGGGGCGAGGTGATCCTGACGGAGGCGCTGATCGACGCGCTGACGTTCTGGTCGCACGGCTACCGCAACGTGACGGCGTGCTACGGGGTGGGCGGGTTCACGGCGGACCACCTGGCGGTGTTGCGGGAGCACGGGGTGCGTCGGGTGCTGATCGCCTTCGACCGGGACGCGGCCGGGGACCGGGGGGCGGCGGAGCTGGCCCAGCGGCTGATGGCCGAGGGATTCGACTGCTACCGCATCGAGTTCCCGCAGGACCTGGACGCGAACGCCTACGCGCTCAGGGTGCGGCCGGCGGACGCGGCCTTGGGCACGCTGATCCGCAAGGCGGCCTGGCTGGGCCAGGGCAAGGCGCCGCCGGTGACCAGCGCGCCGCGCGACGGGCTGGCGGCGGCGCTGGAGGCCCCCCCGTTTTAGCCGCTAAAATGGAGACGGCCCCCGTGGCGCCCCAGTCCCCGCCCATCGGCCCCCCGGCCATCCCGGCGCCGCGGCTGGCGTCGCCCCTGCCGGCGGGGCCGGCGGAGGACGCGGTGGAGGTGGTGGGGGAGCATGAGGTGGCGGTGGTCCTGGGGGACCGGCGGTACCGGGTGCGGGGCTGGAAGAAACCCCTGAACCCGGAGGCGCTGAAGGTGAACCTGCTGGTGCACCGGGTGGGGGCCGATGGGACGGGCAACGACGGCCGCTTCCACGTGGACACGCTGGACCTGTACAGCGCGAAGGCGCGGGCGGCGTTCGTGAAGCAGGCGGGTCTTGAGCTTGGGGAGGCTGAGGAGACCTTGCGCCAGGACCTGGGGCGGGTGCTGCTGAGGCTGGAGGGCTTGCAGGAGGCGGAGATCGCGGCGGCCCTGGCGCGGAAGGCGGAGCGTCCGGCGCTGGGCGATCGGGAGCGGGAGGAGGCCCTGGCGCTGCTGCGGGACCCCCGGCTGGTGGAACGCATCCTGGCGGACTTCGCGGCCTGCGGTGTGGTGGGGGAGGAGACGAACACGCTGGTGGGCTACCTGGCGGGGGTGTCGCGTCTGCTGGACCGGCCGCTGGCGGTGATCATCCAAAGCGCGTCGGCGGCGGGGAAGTCGTCGCTGATGGACGCGGTGCTGGCGCTGATGCCGGCGGAGGCGCAGGTGCGGTACAGCGCGATGACGGGGCAGTCGCTGTTCTACATGGGTGAGACGAACCTGAAGCACCGCATCCTGGCGATCGCGGAGGAGGAAGGGGCG
>NZ_VITN01000065.1 GCF_007828045.1 Nitrospirillum amazonense
CAGTACAGCCTGCGCTTCGTGCGCCTGGTGAACCATGCCTACCAGGAACACGACGCCGGTCCGGCCAACCTGAAGGTGGATGTCCTCGGCACCAATGCCGTCACCCAGGAGCTGGGGCTGAAGGTGGACACGCAGTGGAACACGGGCGTCGGCCTGCTGTCGCCGGACCTGCGGGTGGCCTGGGTGCACGACTTCAAGGACGGGCCCATCCCGACCACGGGCGTGCTGGCCGGCGTGGCCTTCGCCAGCACCACCGGCCGGGTCAACACCGACGGCCTGGCCGTCAACCTGGGCGCCACCCTGCAGCAGAGCGAGGCCTTCAGCCTGCGCCTGGAGTACAACGGCGAGTACCGCCACGACTACCAGAGCCACGGCGGCGTCCTGCGCGCCAGCTGGAGCTTCTGATCAGGCGGCACAGCACAGGGGCACGGCCGAGGGGCAGATCGGACTGCTTCTCGGCCGGCCGCGTTTGCGGTTGAGGCCCCACACCCCGCGATCGCGTCGGGGGCCGGGCCTGGCCCATCCGCGAGGGCGACCGGATCACCCTGGCGGGGGAAGCCGACCAGACGACGCGGCCGTCGCCGGGACGGAGACTATCTACCTCAGCGGCGCCCGGCTTCGCGCCGAGGCGGCCCGGTGGAGCTGAAGACGTCCACGGCGGCGAGCAGGGGGCGGGGCGGGCTGTTGCGCGCCGGCAGGCGTGCTGGCGGCCATGACCGAAATGAACGCGCCATAAGGGCATATCGTGTCCGGGCGAGCATCGGGGCGCCTACTGCAGGTTCACGAAGGCGCCGCCGTCCACCAGCAGGGCGGCGCCGGTGACATAGCGGGCCAGGTCCGACGCCAGGAAGACGATGGGGCCGGCCAGATCTTCAGGCACGCCGAGGCGGCCCAAGGGCACGCGAGCGGCCATGCGGGTGCGCTTGCCTTCGTCCGCCAGATCCTCCTTGTTGATTTCGGTCAGGATGGTACCGGGCAACACGGAATTGCAGCGGATGCCGTGGCGACCCAGGGCGATCGCCGCCGACTGCATTAGGGAATGCACCCCCGCTTTGGTCGGGGTGTAGTGGGTCTGATATTCGCCGCCGACCAGGGCGGAGATGGAGGACACCGCGATGATGGCGCCGCCATGACCCTGGGCCACCATACGGTTGGCGGCCGCCTGCACCATGTAGTAGGCGCCGTGCAGGTTGACCCGCATCGTCCGTTCCAGCGTCTCCGCCGGCATGTCGAGGAAGGCGTGGAAGGGGCAGATGCCGGCGTTGTTGACGAAAACGTCCACCTTGCCCAGGGCGTCGCAGGCGCGGGTTATGAAGTCGGCGGCGGTGGCCGGATCGGCGACGTCACCCTTGATGGCCACGGCAAGCCGCCCAAGCGCCTTGATTTCCGCCACGCAAGAGGCGGCGCCGGCGTCATCGGAGTGATAGTTGATGGCGACATCGGCGCCATGCAGCGCGGCACCGATGGCGGCAGCCCGGCCGATGCCGGTCGATGCGCCAGTCACTAGGACGACCTTTCCGGCGAGTAGTGGCGTTGCCATGGTGTAGTATCTCCCAGTCATTATTCTACGTTTTCGGTCGCGCCGACAGATAATCCGTCATGGAATTGCGACCATGAAGTCAACGAAATGGAAATTCTAATCAATTGTTCCTAAAGAATTTTCACGGAACCTGGGAACTGCCGCCGATTGACGTCCGATCCGAATGTGGCGAGCGGATTTTTCTGGCCATCGCCATTGTCGTGGTCGCGCCATGGGCTGTTTAACGGCATCTTCCCGTTGACGCGATTTTTTCTATCATATAGAACACAATTCCATCATATGGCAATATCCAATCTCGGCGACGCCTGCGAAGCGCGGGAACGCTGGGCGAAAAGCAAGGTCAAGGGAGGGGTTGATGCTGCCGAAGATCAAACAGGTGCGCGCCTATGTGGTGCGCGGCGGCGGTGCGGACTATCACGACCAGGGC
>NZ_VITN01000066.1 GCF_007828045.1 Nitrospirillum amazonense
GTGTAGCTGCCGGCGTTGGTGCCGGCGCCGCTGATCGTCAGGGTGCCGCCCAGGACCGACGCCGTCTCGCCATTGACGAAGCCGCTGTAGCTGGCACCCAGGGTAGGCGTCTGGCCATAGGTGACGGTGGCGTTGTTGGCGGTGACGGTCAGGGCCGCCTTGTTCACCGTGAGGGTGCCGGCGACATAGCTGATGTCGTAGTTGGCGCTGGTGAGGCCGCCGGGGGTCAGGGTGTAGCTGCCGGCGTTGGCGCCGGCGCCGCTGACCGTCAGGGCGCCACCCAGGACCGACGCCGTCTCACCGTTGACGAAGCCGCTGTAGCTGGCGCCCAGGGTAGGCGTCTGGCCATAGGTGACGGTGGGGGTGTTGGCGGTGACGGTCAGGGCCGCCTTGTTCACCGTGAGGGTGCCGGCGACATAGCTGATGTCGTAATTGGCGCTGGTGAGGCCGCTGGGGGTGAGGGTGTAGCTGCCGGCGTTGGCGCCGGCGCCGCTGACCGTCAGGGCGCCACCCAGGACCGACGCCGTCTCGCCGTTGACGAAGCCGCTGTAGCTGGCGCCCAGGGTAGGCGTCTGGCCATAGGTGACGGTGGCGTTGTTGGCGGTGACGGTCAGGGCCGCCTTGTTCACCGTGAGGGTGCCGGCGACATAGCTGATGTCGTAATTGGCGGCGGTGAGGCTGCTGGGGGTGAGGGTGTAGCTGCCGGCGTTGGTGCCGGCGCCGCCGATGGCCAGGCTTCCGCCCAGGACAGCGGCGGTGTCGCCGTTGACGAAGCCGCTGTAGCTGGCACCCAGGGTGGGCGTCTGGCCATAGGTGACGGTGGCGTTGTTGGCGGTGACGGTCAGGGCCGCCTTGTTCACCGTGAGCGTGCCGGCGACATAGCTGATGTCGTAGTTGGCGGCACTGAGGCCGCCGGGGGTGAGGGTGTAGCTGCCGGCGTTGGTGCCGGCGCCGCTGACCGTCAGGGCGCCACCCAGGACCGACGCCGTCTCGCCATTGACGAAGCCGCTGTAGCTGGCGCCCAGGGTGGGCGCCTGGCCATAGGTGACGGTGGTGGTGTTGGCGGTGACGGTCAGGGCGGCCTTGTTCACCGTGAGGGTGCCGGCGACATAGCTGATGTCGTAGTTGGCGCTGGTGAGGCCGCCGGGGGTCAGGGTGTAGCTGCCGGCGTTGGTGCCGGCGCCGCTGACCGTCAGGGTGCCGCCCAGGACCGACGCCGTCTCGCCGTTGACGAAGCCGCTGTAGCTGGCGCCCAGGGTAGGCGTCTGGCCATAGGTGACGGTGGCGGTGTCGGCGGTGACGGTCAGGGCGGCCTTGTTCACCGTGAGGGTGCCGGCGACATAGCTGATGTCGTAATTGGCGCTGGTGAGGCCGCCGTGGGTCAGGGTGTAGCTGCCGGCGTTGGCGCCGGCGCCGCTGACCGTCAGGGCGCCACCCAGGACCGACGCCGTCTCACCGTTGACGAAGCCGCTGTAGCTGGCGCCCAGGGTAGGCGTCTGGCCATAGGTGACGGTGGCGGTGTCGGCGGTGACGGTCAGGGCGGCCTTGTTCACCGTGAGCGTGCCGGCGACATAGCTGATGTCGTAGTTGGCGCTGGTGAGGCCGCCGGGGGTGAGGGTGTAGCTGCCGGCGTTGGCGCCGGCGCCGCTGACCGTCAGGGCGCCACCCAGGACCGACGCCGTCTCGCCGTTGACGAAGCCGCTGTAGCTGGCGCCCAGGGTTGGCGTCTGGCCATAGGTGACGGTGGCGTTGTTGGCGGTGACGGTCAGGGCCGCCTTGTTCACCGTGAGGGTGCCGGCGACATAGCTGATGTCGTAATTGGCG
>NZ_VITN01000067.1 GCF_007828045.1 Nitrospirillum amazonense
AGCTCGTCAGGCTCATAACCTGAAGGCCGCAGGTTCAAATCCTGCCCCCGCAACCAAGCACAAACCCCCGCCCGCACAAGCCGGCGGGGGTTTTGCTGTTGGCGGTCGGCGGCAATCGGATCGGGAGATCTGTCAGTTCCGCCCTTCGGCCTGGCCAAGGCTGGCGGAACCTGAGTGCCCTCCCTATGTTCTTCACGCCCACATCGCCAACCGGAGGGTCGTGCATGCACCTGAATTTGCTCGCCGTGGATATCCCCGCGCTGGATACCGTGGACCAGAAGACCCAGGCGCTCCTGGTCAGCCTCAACGCCCTCATCCCCTGGATCGTGACCAACGGCGTCAACCTGCTGGCGGCCATCCTGATCCTGCTGATCGGCCTGTGGCTGTCCGGCAAGGTCAGCCGCATCGTCACGGCTGTCCTGGGCCGTACCCCCCAGTTCGACGCCATGCTGCGCGGTTTTTTCGCCAGCCTGGCGCGCTACGCCGTGCTGACGCTGACCGTGTTGGCGGTGCTGGCCCAGTTCGGCATCCAGACGGCCAGCTTGGTCGCCGTCATCGGCGCCGCCGGCCTGGCCATCGGCCTGGCGCTGCAGGGTACCCTGTCCAGCTTGGCGGCCGGCGTCATGCTGCTGATCTTCCGGCCCTTCAAGATCGGCGACAAGGTGCAGGTCGGTGGTGCCACCGGTACCGTGCGCGACTTGTCGCTGTTCTGGACCGAACTGATCTCCGACGACCAGATCCAGATCATCATCCCCAACAACAGTGTGTGGGGCCAAGCGTTGCGCAACATGAGCGTCCATCCCACCCCCGCGCACGCTGGCGAGCTGCGCTTCCGCATTCCGGAGACCAGCGATCTGGACGGCGTAGCCGAGGCGGTGCGGGGGATCGTGGCGGCCGACCCGCGCATCCAGCCCAACCCCACCGTGCTGTTCGACCGCACCGGTGACACCCGTGCGCTGGACGTGGTGGTGGGCTTCTCCACCGCCGATGACATCGTGCCCGGCGTGAAGAGCGACCTTATCCGCGCCATCCATGCGGCCGCGCTGCCCACGGAACCCCAAGCGGGCCCCTCCGCCGCGTGATCTGACGATTTACGGTTTGGAAACGACAGCCGTCCGGTGATCCGCCGGGCGGCTGTCGTGCCATGGGGACGCCATATCTCTGGCATGGTCTTCGCGACTCGCATGGCGGCCGAGCGACTGACACCGTTGTCTATTATCTCGCAGCTGCCATATTTTAGTTCGCAGCTGCAGCATACGCTGCCGCCCGTCGTCATCCGAGGTCCGCCATGTCCCGCTCCATCGCCGCCCACTCCATCCTGTTTTCCGCCGTCGTCGCCGGGGCCGTGGGCCTGGCGACCGTGGCCCGTTCCGAGACGCTGTCCGCCGATACGGCCCTGCAGGCCAAGTTCGACGCCGTCGATGTCAACCTCTACTACCATCCCACCAAGGCCGGTTATCAGGTGGTCGTGACTGCCGGTACCCAGGACCCGGCCAGCACCGTCCGTTTCATGTCCACCCTGGCCCCTGACCAGGAGACCGTTGTGTCCGTGCCGCGTGGCGCCGGCCAGCAGGCCCTCGAGTTGCGCCTGCGCCGGGTCGGCGACCAGCTGGAGCTGGTGCGTCCGGTGTCGTGATCCGGCGGTGACCATCCATCCGCATCCGTCAAAAGCCCGTGGCTCCGGCCACGGGTTTTTTTGTCGGTGCGCCAGGCATGGCGCGAGGTGCGTAAGCACCGAGAGCCGGGTTGGTAACCGGCTTGTGACTTGGAGGTGGAAGTCCTCTACGGACCCTG
>NZ_VITN01000068.1 GCF_007828045.1 Nitrospirillum amazonense
CGCCCAGATTGGCGGCGCTGTAGTCGGACCCGCCACCGCCGGCCACCAGGGTGTTGCTGGTCACGGTGTAGTTGCCCGTCACGGACAGGCCGGCCAGGACCATGCCGCCTACCGTGGCGGCGTCGCTCACCACCAGCCCGCCGCTGCCCGGGGTCAGCGACAGGGTGCCGGCGGCGCCCTGGGTGTAAGCGCCGGTGATGCTGACGATGGTCGACAGCGAGAGGTTGGCACCTGTGTTGTAAATGGTTTGCGTGCCGCCGAAGGTGACGTCGTCGTTAAGCCACTGGTTGCCGGAGGCGAAAACCACGTTGGCGGAGGCGGCGTTGAGAACGCCCTTATCTCCGCCGAAGCCGGTCAGGGTGCCGATGGTGGCACCGGTACCGCCAACGATGGTCAGATCGGACGCGCCGCTGTTGTTGATGAAACCCCGGATGACGCCGGTGTTGACCAGCGTGCCGACACCGCCCCCATTCTGGATAGCCAGGGCGGAGGCGGTTCCCCCGCCCGCGGTCAGGGTGCCGCTGTTCCTCAGGGTGAGGATGGTGCCGCCGTTGACCAGGACCCCGACGCCATCGCCCACGACGACGCCGGCGTTATCCAAGGTGTTGAGCTGCCCTTGGACGAAGACGCCGTTCGACGTGCCCGCGATGGTACCGGCGGCGAGATTGGCCAGCGCGTCAACGGTGGCCCCGACATCGATGTTGACGCCATAATTGGCGGTGATACCGCCGCTGTTGGACAAGGTGCCCAGCGTGCCGATGACACGAACGGCGTTGTTGGTTTGGCCGCTGATGAGGCCCGCATTGCTGAGCGCGCCCAGCGTGTCCACGACGACCACGGCTTGGGAACGGGCGGTGATGGTGCCGCCCGAGAGGTTGAGCAAGGTGCCGACGCTATCCTCGACCTTGATGCCCATGCCGTCGGAACTGCGGATCGTGCCGCTGTTGCTGAGCGTACCGACGGTGCCACTGACACCGAGCGCCGTGGACCGGGCGCTGATCAAGCCCCCCGACAGATTGTCCAGCGTCCCCACGACCCCGCCGGAGACACGAACGCCGACGGCATCACCCGCGATGGTCCCTTGGTTCCCCAGCGTTCCGAGAGTGCCGCTGACCATGACGCCAAAGGCGCCGAGCACGCCGCCCGCCTGATTGAGCAGCGTACCCAGGGTGCCTGTATTGGCGACAAAAACAGCCCAGTTCCCACCACTGATGGTGCCGGTGTTGACGATGCTGGCAAGGCTGGCGCCGACATAGTCGTTGCCGATGGTCAGCAGCAGGTTGTCGCTGCCGTCCGCCGCAAGGCCAGCCGCCAGGCCGGTGAAACCGCCGCCCACGACGGCACCGGTGTAGCTGGACCCGCTGCCGCCGGCCACCAGGGTGTGGCTGGCCACGGTGTAGTTGCCGGTCGCCGACAGGCCGGCCAGGACCGTGCCGGCGATGGTGGCGGCGCCGCTGACCACCAACCCGCCGCTGCCCGGGGTCAGCGACAGGGTGCCGGCGGCCCCCTGGGCATAGGCGCCGGTGATGCTGACGATGCTGGTCAGGATCAGGTTGGCGCCGGTGTTCTGCACCGTGTGGCCGGTGGCGTCGATGGCGCCGTTCAGCAGCTGGTTGCCGGCGGCGAACACCAGGTTGCTATTGGTGTTA
>NZ_VITN01000070.1 GCF_007828045.1 Nitrospirillum amazonense
TAAACGCCATCAGGGCCGCTAAATGGGCCGCCGCCCCGCTCCGCAGCGTCAAAAATGACAGGATTTCGGATTACACCTGTGCATCACTTATGCACGAAGGTTCAACGATGACCGGCTAGGGCTTTGATTTGATGGTGTTTTCCGCTCTTCGGCCCCAATCTTTATGGATCAGATGAATTCAGCGCCTTCCACGCCTACCTCAGTTCCGAAACTGATATTGAGGAAACAGATCCGGATTCTTCTGGGGATAGGCATTCAACGATAATACGCCTTTCAGGATAGGTCTCGCGAAGAAGAGAACGCCATACGTTGGCAATAATCTCACACAGGCAAGCATCTTCAGCATCGGAAGTTTCCATTCGATGCTCAATTCCAAAAAGATACGGGAGTTCAAAGAAATTAAAAGACGCCTCTAGTTCCTGTATTGATCCTTTCCACTCACTTTTCTTCTTTAGGAATCTTTCTTGGATTTCGCCAGAAAACAAGTCAATTATAATACTTCCTTCTACTTCAAGAATAGTTGGCATAAAAAGAGCAGAATAAAGAAAAGCTCCTTTTGCATTTGCCTCTCGATAAAAAATATCACCAACAGACTTCACATTTGGGTCCGTCGATGGATACAATTTGCCGATAATTGCATCTCTATCCGATAGATTTTTTTTCATATCAGGCCGATGCCCCAGGATCAAGGTGAGGAAGAAACGGATTAGGCGGTAGCGGCAAAATCATTATAAGCGGGAATCCAGGCAAGGGAATACGCGGCAATACTGGAGGGACAATAGGACTCCCTGCTCGCCCAGGAATTTCACTGGGATTTGCCGAGCGTGGAACTTTTACGGGAGCTCCCGGTCCTTTTCCCTCTTCCCTTTCAAGGACCAGTGGAGGCTCGACACCACCATGAGGTTTGCCATTTCCCCTATATCGCTTCTCAGGTACGTACTTATCTGTATAGGGATTCTTCTCATAAGTTTCGTAGTTGTCGATCTCGCCTGTGTCCGCGTCGCGACGGAATGAACTATGAGGCCCCTCCGCATTCGGATCGGGACTGAGCTTCTCAGGGCCGCGCCCTCCACCTTGCGACCCAGAATTTGGAGACTGGGAAGAGGAGGTGGAGCCTGAAACAGAAGAGTTTGACTGATCATGAGCATAACTTCCGGAGCAACTTGAGCCCCCTACTAGAGAACAGGTGTTCTTCTGTATTTTGTCCTGAGTATTTTCATCCGCCAGTCCAAGGGGATCATATCCCGAGAGCGGATTGTTCCCTACATAGGCATACCGGTTCAGCCCATCGGCAGTTCCCGCCGGGTCCATCTGCAACCAGCGGCCGATGCCGGGGACGTAGGTGCGGTTGGGCGTGACGTACAGCCCGATCTCGTCATACCGCATGCCCGCATACCGATACGGCGAGCCGGTCTGCCCGTCCTGGGCACTCTGGCCAATCACAACACCCTGACGCGGGGTGTCGTACCGACGCTCCTTTTTCCCGGTGGCTCCAACGGCTTAGCGGGCGCG
>NZ_VITN01000071.1 GCF_007828045.1 Nitrospirillum amazonense
CCACCGGCCACCAGGGCCACGGTGTCGCCCACGCCCGCCAGCATGTTGATGGTGCCCGGCACGCCCGTGGCGGCGATGGTGCCGCCGGTCAGGACAGCCGCACCGCTGACGGCCAGCTGGGCGCTGCCGTACGCCACCTGCAAGGTGCCCGCCGACTGGCTGTAGGTGCCGTTGACACCGATGATAGTGGTCAGCCGCAGGGAGGCGCCACTGTTGACCAGGGTGTTGGTCCCGCCCACGTCAACCTGGTCGTTCAGCCACAGGTTGCCGCCGGCCAACGCGACGTTGGCCAAAGTGCTGCTGAGGGTGCCGACGCCGGTGGCACCCGTCAGCGTGCCGAAGGTGGAACCGGTGCCGCCGGTGAACACCAGGGCGTTGGCGCTGCTGTTCACCACGTTGCCGGCGATCACGCCGCTGTTGGCGATGGGGCCGACGCTGCCCTGGTTGTACAGGGCGGTGACGCCAGTGATGGTGCCGCTGTTGTTGAGGGCGCCGATGGTGGAACCGATGGCGTTGCGCAGGGCCCGGCCCGTGACGGTATCGGTGGCGCTGATGACGCCGCTGTTGCCGACGCTGTCGATGGTGCCGCTGTTGTACAGGCCGTAGGCGACGCTGCTGATGCTGCCCATGTTGGTGAGCACGCCGATGCTGCCGGCGTTGTTCAGGCCCGCAGCCTGCGCCGAGGGCGCGTCCTTCAGCAGGCCGGTGTTGATGACCGTGCCGATGACGCCCTGGTTCCACAGGCCGACCAGGCCCGTGGCGGTGCCGCTGTTGTCCACCAGGCCGACGGTGCCCCGGTTGCGGATGCCATAGCGGGCGCCGTCCAGCAGGCCGCTGTTGGCCAAGGTGCCCAGGCTGCCGCCGGTGGCGATGTAGGCCGCCGTCACCACGCCGCTGATGGTGCCGCTGTTGCCCAGGCTGCCCAGGGTGCCGCCGATGTAGTCGTTGGCCGCCGTCACCACCAGGTCCACGTTGGACCCGATGGTCTGGGTGCCGGCGGCGATGGTCAGGCCGGTGACGCCGGAGGTCAGGCTGACCCCGGTGTAGCTGGACCCCGCGCCGCCCTGCACCAGGATGGCCCCGTTACTGCCACCCACCACGTAGTTCTGCGTGGCGTCCACGCTGGCGGTGATGGTGCCGCCCGTGATGGCCGCAACGCCGCTGACCACCGCCGACAGTGTGCCCAGCGCCAGCGTCCCACTGGCCTGGCTGTAGTTGCCGGTGATGCTGAGATTGCTGGCCAAGGCCAGGCTGGCGCCGCTGTTGACCACCGTGTGGCTGCCGACGTTGATCGCGTCGCCGATCACCGCCGCGCCGCCGGCGAACACCACGTTGGACGCCGTGTTGCTGATGATGCCACCGGTCAGCGTGCCGCCGCTGCCCGCCAGGACCAGATCGCCCGCCGACAGGTTGACGATGTTGCCGCTGATGGTGCCGCTGTTGCTGACCGTGCCCAGGGTGCCG
>NZ_VITN01000072.1 GCF_007828045.1 Nitrospirillum amazonense
ATTGCCATGGGAGCCAGTATGGACCCGTACAAAAGGGGTCCCGATTGGACGCCGATCACCCCTCATATGGGGTCCTTATTCCATGCCGATTCACATGTCCGGCTGCTTCCAATCGACAGGTCGGTGAGACGATCCTGGGAATCCAGTTGGAGTGGGGTCATGGCGAAGCACCGAGTTCACAGCATCGCGTTCAAACGCCAGGTTGTCGCCGAGTATGCAGGCGGGGAGTCCCTCCATGGTCTGGCGACGCGGCATGACATCTGCCGCAACTTGATCCGGGTATGGGTGGCCAAGGCGGAGGCCGGGGAATTCGACGAGGAGGTCGAGGCGTCGAATCTGTTGGCGGAATACGAGGGGCGGATTGCCGCCCTGGAAAGGCTGGTCGGCCGGCAGGCGCTGGAGATCGAGTTTCTAAAGGGGGCGCTGAAGCACGGACGGTCCAGCAAAAGCGGGACTACATCCGTGATTGCCGGCCCGCCGGCCTCAGCGTCGCCGAAGGCTGCCGGCTGATGGGGATCGCACGCTCCACCTACTATGACGTCCCCGTCGAGACGGATGGCGACGCCATGATCCTGGGCCGGATGAAGGCCATCTGCGCCGAGTTCGAAAGCTACGGCTATCGGCGGGTTGGCGCGGAACTGCGGCACCAGGGGCTCGTGGTCAACAGCAAGAAGGTGCGCCGGCTCATGCGCGAGCATGATCTGCAACCCCGGCACCGGCGGCGTTTCGTCGCTACGACCGACAGTGACCACGACGAGCCGATTTTCCCGAACCGGGCGCCAGACATGATGCTCACCGGTCCTGATCAACTCTGGGTTGGCGACATCACCTACGTCGCCGTGGCGGTCGGCTTCGTCTACGTGGCCGTAATCCTGGACGCCTGGTCCCGCCGCGTCGTGGGCTATGCGATCAGCCGTTCCATCGACACCCGGCTTACGATCGCGGCCCTGAAGGCCGCCATTGCTGCGCGAAGCCCTCCCGCCGGGTGCGTCCAACACACCGACCGTGGCAGTCAATACGCCAGTGCCATCTACCGCAAGATCCTGGCTGACAACGGCTTGGTCGGGTCTATGAGCCGGCGCGGCAACCCATATGACAACGCCAAAGCCGAAAGCTTCATGAAGACGCTGAAAGTCGAGGCCGTCTATCCCATGGCCTACGAGACCTTCGATGATGTCGTGGCCGATCTGCCGCGCTTCATCGACCAAGTGTACAATGCCCGGCGCCTTCATTCAGCGCTGGGCTATCTCAGTCCCATCGCTTTTGAGGATCAACACGCCCAACCGCCTGTCAATTCCGCGGCTTGAAAACTCTCCACCCCAAGGGGCGCACTCCAATATGGGGTCCTTATTCCATGCCGATTCACATTCTTCGCCTTGCCACCCCGCTTGCGGGCCTTGCGATCCGGCGTCTCCCCGGTGCCTTCCTTGGCTTTGCGCCACGCCCGGTCACCCTTGCGGCT
>NZ_VITN01000073.1 GCF_007828045.1 Nitrospirillum amazonense
CTGGTGGTGGAGACGATCGCGAAGATCCGGCGCGCCTACTTTGTTCAGCAGAAGCCGATCAAGGCTATCTGTCGGGAACTGGGTTTGTCGCGGAAAGTGGTGCGCAAGGTCCTGCGCTCAGAGGCGACGGAGTTCCGATACGAGCGGACGACGCAGCCCCAGCCGAAGATCGGACCGTGGCGGGACCGGCTGGACGCGCTGCTGTTGATGAACGAGGGCAAGGCGGCGCGAGAGCGGCTGACGCTGGTGCGGATTTACGAGGAACTGCGGGTTGCTGGATACGACGGCAGTTATGATGCCGTGCGGCGCTACGCGCGTTCCTGGCAGAAGGCGCGTGGGGCGTCACAAGCGGCGGCCTACGTGCCGCTGAGCTTCGCGCCGGGGGAGGCCTACCAGTTCGACTGGAGCCACGAGGTTGTGCTGATCGGCGGGGTGACGGTCACGGTGAAGGTGGCCCATGTTCGGCTGTGCCACAGCCGGATGCTGTTTGTGCGCGCATATCCGCGCGAGACGCAGGAGATGGTGTTCGACGCCCACGACCGGGCCTTCGCCTTCTTCAAAGGGACCTGCACGCGCGGCATCTACGACAATATGAAGACGGCGGTGGACACGATCTTCGTGGGCAAGGAGCGGGCCTACAACCGGCGCTTCCAACAGATGTGCAGCCATTACCTGGTGGAACCGGTGGCCTGCACCCCGGCGGCGGGGTGGGAGAAGGGGCAGGTGGAGAACCAGGTAGGCCTGGTGCGGGAGCGGTTCTTCACACCGCGCCTGCGGGTGGCGAGCTACGAGGAACTGAACGGCTGGCTGCTGGACCAGTGCGTCACCTACGCCAAGGCGCATCGGCATCCCGAGCAGCGGGACCGCACCGTCTGGGAGATGTTCGAGGCGGAGCGGCCCAGCCTGGTGGGGTATGCGGGGCGGTTCGACGGCTTCCACGCCACCCCGGCGTCGGTGTCCAAGACCTGCCTGGTGCGCTTCGACCACAACAAGTACTCGGTGGCGGCCAAGGCGGTGGGGCGCCCGGTGGAGGTGCAGGCCTATGCCGACCGGATCGAGCTGCGCCAGGACGGCCAAGTGGTTGGGACGCATGCGCGCTGCTTCGGCCGCGATCGCACCATCTACGATCCCTGGCACTACGTGCCCGTGCTGGCGCGCAAGCCGGGGGCCCTGCGCAACGGCGCGCCCTTCAAGGACTGGGTGTTGCCCACGGCGCTGGACCGGGTACGGCGCAAGCTGGCGGGCAGCGACGATGGCGACCGGCAGATGGTCGACATCCTGACGGCGGTGCTGGGCGACGGCCTGGCGGCCTGCGCCGAGGCGCTGCGCGAGAACGTCCATTCCGCCGCCGTCATCCTCAACATCCTGGCTCGGCGGCGGGAAACGGCGGCGCCGGCGCCCATCCAGACGCCCGCCACGCTGATGCTGCACCACGCGCCGGTGGCCGATT
>NZ_VITN01000074.1 GCF_007828045.1 Nitrospirillum amazonense
CTGAACTGATGGTGTGGATGCCCCTTTCCCCGGTTTCGGCGGATATCAGGCTATGATGTCTGCTGGACATCGTTATGGAGGGCGCCATGACCACGACGTACTTGGTGGCGATAGACCTGGCCAAGCGGCATTTCCAGGTTTGCGCGACGGACCTTTCTGGCAAGGTATTGTTCAATCGAGCGTTTTCACGGCAGAAGCTGTTGGAGTTCCTGGCCGGGCAGGCTCGCTGCATCGTTGCGATGGAAGCCTGCTCGACCAGCCACTACTGGGGTCGGTTCGCTGAAGGTGCGGGGCATGAGGTGCGGCTGATCCCGCCGATTTACGTGAAGCCGTTCGTCAAGCGGCAGAAGAACGACGCGACGGATGCGGAGGCCATCGCGGAAGCGGCCCGCCGCCCGAACCTTCATTTCGTCGCGGTGAAGAGTGCTGGGCATCAGGCCCGGGCGGTTACATTCCGGACCCACCAGTGTTTCGTGAGGCAGCGGACACAGCTGATCAACGCGTTGCGTGGCCATCTGGCGGAATTCGGCATTGTCGCGCCGGTGGGGGCGGCCAATGTCACATGCCTGGAACAAGCGATGGCGGCCGAGGGAGATGGTCTGCCCGCAGCCGTCCGCGAGATGGCCGGCTTCTACCTTGAGCAGATCAAGACCCTGACGCTGAGGATCGATGAACTGGTGCAACGCCTGCTCTTGGCATCCAGGACGGATGCGTTTCTGCGGCGCCTCTGCACCCTTCCGGGCGTCGGTCCGATCACGGCCGGAGCGCTCGCCGCCTTCGCGCCGGACCTGCGGACCTTTTCCGACGGCAGGAACTTCGCCGCCTGGCTCGGCCTGGTCCCAAAGCAATTGTCATCCGGTGGAAAGACCAGGCTGGGCGGCATGAGCCGAATGGGCCAGGATGATATCCGAAGGTTGTTGATCATTGGTGCCATGAGCCGCATCCGGTGGATCTGCCGGCGCGGTGCGACGCCCGACAACTGGCTAGGACGCCTCCTGTTGCGTAAACCGCGCATGGTCGCCGCCGTGGCCTTGGCCAACAAGATGGCGCGAACCCTCTGGGCGATGGTGGTCAAGCAACAGGATTATCGAACGGCGTGATCCGGCTGCCGACAATGGCGGCGGGTGGACCACGTTGCGGGCCTCACGGCCCGGGCAGGAAGATCGACTGACGGTGTAGGCGGCAAGGACTTCAATGTTCAGGTGGGGATAACCAGTCCCGGCGCGCGGGCGGCAAAGCTCTCTGAACCGATGTGGACCCCATCTCTCGAACAGCATACCGGCCCGTGGCCCGTTCAGGCCACAATATGAGGCCTGACACACGACCGATAGAACTCCTCGTCGCAGCCAATGCGATGCCAGAGGTTTCTTCTTGCTTAACCGGGGGCATCCACACACGC
>NZ_VITN01000076.1 GCF_007828045.1 Nitrospirillum amazonense
CTGTTTGGGTGGACGGCCCCATGGCATCGGATGCCAAAGTTGGGTTGTCACACTCCAACACGAGGGCCGCCCTTATGGACTATAAACGGATAGCGATCGACATTTCCAAGCATGTGTTCACGGTGCATGGGGTCGATCCCCTGGATCAAGCGGTGCTGCGGCGTAATCTGAAGCGCAGCGATGTGGAGAAGTTTTTCAGGCAAGTTGGCGCCACCGAGGTGGTGATGGAGGCCTGCGGCAGTGCCCACTATTGGGCCCGGGTGCTTGAGCAGTTGGGTCACCGGGTCCGGCTGTTGCCGGCACAGTATGTGAAGCCATTCGTCAAACGGTCGAAGAATGACCGGACGGATGCGGAGGCCATCTGCGAAGCGGCGTCACGGCCTGGCATGACCGGCGTGCCGGTGAAGACCGCGCAGCAGCAAGCCGACACGATGATCCTGAGGCATCGGGATTTACTGATCAAGCAACGAACCGCCACCATCAACGCCCTGCGCGGACATGCCGCCGAGTTCGGTGTGATCACCGGCAAGGGTACCAGCAAGGTCCAACCACTGCTGAATAAGCTGGCCGAAGATGAGATGGTGCCGACCGTGGCTCGTGGAATGTTCGAGCGCATGCGCGAGCACATCGACCAGTTGGATCAGCAGATCGATGACCTGGAGAAGGAGTTACTGGCTTTGCACCAGGCCAATAAGCTCAGCCGATCCTTGGCGGCCATGCCGGGGATCGGCCCGATCATCGCCATCAATTACACCCTGACGGTGGCACCCGAGCATTTCAAGTCGGGGCGGCACTTCGCCGCCTGGCTGGGCTTGACGCCTAAAGAACATTCCACCGGCGGCAAACAACGACTGGGCCGCATCAGTAAAGCTGGCAATGAGCGGCTACGCCAACTCCTGATCGTCGGTGCGACCAGCGTCATCCGACACGCCAAGCCCGGCGCCAAGTCCGCCTCGGCATGGCTGCTCAAATTGCTGGAGCGCAAACCACGCAAGCTCGTGGCTGTCGCCCTGGCCAACAAGATGGCCCGCATCCTGTGGGCCATGATGGCGCACGGCGAAGCTTACAGGCACTCACCCGCCTGAAGCTGCGCCATGCACCGGTGCCGGGAACAAAGCTGACGTGAGATGTTGATCGGTTGAACCGGCAGGCGAGATAGACCGTTAATACCTGTGGCCCCAAAGGTCGCGCCGCTGTTTGGTCCTCGCTTGGCGAACCCCATCTGGGCCAGCGGTCCTGTCGACCGCGCACAAAGGCCGGACACATGACCGCTTTCAACCCAAACAAAATCTTACGCCAACACCTTGTTTCGGCGGGGCCGTCCACACATG
>NZ_VITN01000077.1 GCF_007828045.1 Nitrospirillum amazonense
AGGGACTGTTGATAAATAAATGAATCAATGATTTTTTGCGGTTTGGGGATTCTCCGGCTGACACGGAGCTTATAGAATCGCCGGATGATTGATCATGCCGCGATAAAGCTGCGCTACGAGGCGCTCGATCCTTTGCTTGATGAGCGGGGTCGCCGGCGGTTTGCCGCTGCGGAGGCTTTGGCTGCGGGATTGGGTGGTGTCACGGCGGTTTCCAAGATCACCGGCATTGCGCGCAGCACGATCAATCGAGGTTTGGCGGAACTTCGGGGCGAGGCTGCACCGGAAGCCGCTTTGGATCGGGTTCGACGGGGAGGAGGTGGACGGCGATCGTTGGCTGCCAGCGATCCGACGCTGGTTGCCGATCTCAGGTCTCTGGTCGAACCGACGACACGCGGCGATCCAATGGCGCCGCTGTTATGGACGGCCAAGAGCCTGCGGAACTTGGCGGCCGGGCTTCGCGACCTGGGCCATCGGATCGCCCATAACGTGGTTGCCGATCTGCTGCGCGATATGGGCTACAGCCTGCAGGCGAACCGTAAGACCTTGGAAGGGAGCAATCACCCCGACCGTGATGCGCAGTTCGGCTACATCAACGAGCAGGTAAAGGCCGCATTGGCGGCCAACCAGCCGGCGATCTCGGTGGACACCAAGAAGAAGGAGTTGGTTGGCGACTTCAGGAACGCTGGTCGGGAATATCACCCGAAAGGGCGGCCCGAGCCGGTGCGGGTGCACGACTTCATCATCCCGGAACTCGGTCGGGCGGCGCCTTACGGCGTCTACGACATCGCCAATAATGCCGGCTGGGTCAGCGTCGGCATCGATCACGACACCGCCAGTTTCGCCGTCAACGCCATCCGAACTTGGTGGCGGAAAATGGGAAGCGAGCGCTTCCCGAACGCCTCACAACTTGTCATTACCGCCGATGGCGGGGGCAGCAATGGAACCCGAGTGCGCCTGTGGAAGCGCGAGTTGCAAGCCCTTGCCGATGAACTGGGCATCCCTATCACCGTTTGCCATCTGCCGCCGGGCACCAGCAAATGGAACAAGATCGAGCATCGGCTTTTCTCGTTCATCACCCAAAATTGGCGCGGACGACCGCTTGTCAGCTACCAGGCAATCGTACAATTGATCGCAGCAACCACCACCGATGCTGGCCTCAAGGTGCAGGCAGAGATCGACACCAACACCTACCCGGCCGGGATCAAAATCACCGACGCCGAGATGGACGAAATCAACATCCGTCGACATGACTTCCATGGCGAATGGAACTACACCATTTCGCCAAACACACCGACCAGATTGAAGCGATAATTTATCAACAGACCCT
>NZ_VITN01000078.1 GCF_007828045.1 Nitrospirillum amazonense
TTCCACTCCTGAGAGATTGAAGCCACGATGAGCAAGACGACGAACAAGTTCTCCCCCGAGGTCCGGACCCGCGCGGTTCGGTTGGTGCTGGATCATGAGAAGGACCATCCGTCGCGATGGGCGGCAGTGGTGTCGATCGCGGCGAAGATTGGCTGTTCCGGCCAGACGCTGAACGAATGGGTGAAGAAGGCCGAAGTTGAAGCTGGCACGCGGGCCGGTGTTCCAAGCGAGACGGCGGAACGGCTGAAGGCGTTGGAACGGGAGAACCGGGAACTGCGGCAGGCGAATGAGATCCTACGCAAGGCCAGCGCGTATTTTGCGATGGCGGAGCTCGACCGCCGGTTCAAGCCATGATCGCCTTCATCGACGAGCATCGGGGTACGCACGGGGTCGAGCCGATCTGCCAGGTCCTGCCGATCGCCCCGTCCACCTATCATCGGCATGCATCCCGGCGAGCCGATCCGGACCGTCTGCCGGAACGGGCCAGGCGGGACATGGCGCTGAAGATCGCGATCCGGCGGGTATTCGACGAGAACTTCGCTGTCTATGGCGTGCGCAAGGTCTGGCACCAGCTCAAGCGGGAAGGCCGGATCGTGGCCCGCTGCACGGTCGCACGGCTGATGCGGGAGATGGCCCTGCGAGGCGTGATCCGGGGCAAACCGGCGAAGACCACGGTGAGCGACAAAGCGGCGCCCTGTCCGCTGGACCACGTCAATCGCCAGTTCCATGCGCCCCGGCCGAACATGCTGTGGCTGTCGGACTTCACCTACGTCGCCACCTGGCAGGGGTTCGTCTATGTGGCCTTCGTCATCGACGCCCTCGCCCGGCGCATCGTCGGTTGGCGGGTGTCACGGACGGCCCATGCCGCCTTCGTGCTTGATGCCCTGGAGCAGGCCTTGCATGAGCGGCGACCGGTCAAGCACGGTAGGTTGATCCACCATTCGGACAGGGGCGTCCAATACGTCTCGATCAAGTACACCGAACGCTTGGCCGACGCGGGGATCGAACCCTCGGTCGGCAGTGTTGGCGACAGCTATGACAACGCCCTGGCGGAAACCATCAACGGTCTCTACAAGGCCGAGGTGATCCACCGGCGTGGGCCATGGCGTTCCTTCGAGGCCGTCGAGTACGCCACCCTGGAATGGGTCGACTGGTTCAACCACCGGCGGATCCTGGGGCCCATCGGTAACATCCCGCCAGCCGAAGCCGAGGCACGCTTCCACGCCATGACCGGCACCTCGGCATTGGCTGCGTGACTCAAACCAAAAC
>NZ_VITN01000079.1 GCF_007828045.1 Nitrospirillum amazonense
GAGGCAGCCGACCACGGTACGGTCAGCGACTGGGGTGAAGTCGTAACAAGGTAGCCGTAGGGGAACCTGCGGCTGGATCACCTCCTTTCTAAGGACGCCTGCGCTGGGTCCACGGCTTGCCTGATCATGGGTGAGCGTGGCTTTAACCGGCCCGCAGGAGCCGCCGTCGGCGCATCCCTTCTCCAGACCCTTAAGAACGGCATGGAAGCTTAGGCTTCCAGTCCCGTGGGCTAGTAGCTCAGCTGGTTAGAGCGCGCGCTTGATAAGCGTGAGGTCGCAAGTTCAAATCTTGCCTGGCCCACCACTCTATCCCCAGCGACCCGGAAACGGGGGCGTAGCTCAGTTGGGAGAGCGCGTGCTTTGCAAGCATGAGGTCGTCGGTTCGATCCCGATCGCCTCCACCATCTGGTGTCGAGGCAGGGAGAGAGCAGCAAGGGTCTGTGAAAGAGACGTTGTGCAGAGATTACAGGCGAGGCGTGCAAGCGATCGCCTGTTGGTCGCTCCCGAGGGGGTGATCAGGGGTCTTGGACATTGTGAAGAGGGTCTAGTGTAACCGAGGAGCATTCCCGGTTCCGTGGCATCCCCACGACGTGTGGGGAAGCGGTTCTGGTGAATGACCTTCTGAAGTTTTGTTGGTGCTACCGGCGATGGGCTTGTCCCTGCGCGAGGGAGCGCTGACGGTGTATCAAGTGAATTAAGGGCATCTGGTGGATGCCTTGGCACTGAGAGGCGATGAAGGACGTAGCACGCTGCGAAAAGCCATGGGGAGCCGCGAGCAGGCATTGATCCGTGGATTTCCGAATGGGGAAACCCACCCAGCGATGGGTATCCTCTGCTGAATCCATAGGCAGGGGAAGCGAACCCGGGGAACTGAAACATCTAAGTACCCGGAGGAAAGGACATCAACCGAGACTCCGCTAGTAGTGGCGAGCGAACGCGGACCAGGCCAGTGATTGATGCTACATAACCGGAAATGCCTGGAAAGGCATGCCAGAGTGGGTGAGAGCCCCGTACGGGTAAACCGGCATTGATCCTTGAGTAGGGCGGGACACGTGAAATCCTGTCTGAACGTGGGGGGACCACCCTCCAAGCCTAAGTACTCCTCAGTGACCGATAGTGAACCAGTACCGT
>NZ_VITN01000080.1 GCF_007828045.1 Nitrospirillum amazonense
GCCGCCGGTCATCAGGGTGGGACCGACCTGGCCCGCCAGGTAATTGACCGTGGACGACAGGGTGGCGACGACGGCGCCGCCCGTCAGGCTGGCCGTCCCGCTGACCGCCAGCTGCGCACCGTTGGCCAGGCCCAGCGTGCCGGCCGACTGGCTGTAGTTGCCGGTGATGCTGAGCGCCGTCAGCAGGTTGACCGTGGCACCGGTGTTGGCCACCGTATGGCTGCCGACGTTGATGACATCGTTCAACTGCAGGGCGCCGGAGGCCAGCACCAGGTCGGCCGTGGTGTTGGTGATGACGCCGACACTGCCGCCGGCCCCGGTGAACAGGCCGGCCGCACCCAAGCCGCCGACCAGCGTCAAGGCTTGGCCGCCGGTGATGCTGATGTTGCCGGCGATGGTGCCGCTGTTGCTGATCGTGTCCAGTTCGCGGGTGCTGTAGACGGCGATGGTGTCGCCCGACAGCAGGCCGCTGTTGTCCAGCGTGGTGATGGTGCCGGTGTTGGCCAGGCCCATCCGGCCCGTCAGCGTGCCGCTGTTGCTGATCTGGTCGATCTTGGCGATGGCGCCGTTGTTGAACAGGCCGAAGCTGGTGCCGACGATGCTGTTCGTGCTCAGCACCGTGCCGATGCTGCCCATGTTGAACACGCCGGAATAGGAACCCGAGAGCACGCCGGTGTTGTTCAGCGTGCCCAGAGTGCCATAGCGCCCGACATAGACCGGGTTGGTCGCGCTGAGCGTGCCGCTGTTGCCGAGCGAGCCCAGGACCGTGCCGACATAGTCGTTCAGGCCCACCAGGTACAGGCTGTTGTTGGCGACGGAGCCCGTGATCTCCATCCCCTGGATGTTGGAGTTGTAGGTCAGGCCGGTATAGCTGGAGCCGGTCGTGCCGGTGATCACCGGGCCGGCGCCAAAGGTCTGGCCCACCAGCCCGTTGGGGCTGATGGAAATGTTGATCATGGCGATGGTGCCGCCGGTGACGGAGGCGACGCCGCTGATGGCCAACTGGCCGGTGCCGTAGTCGATCAACAGCGCGCCGGCGGACTGGCTGTAGTTGCCGGTGACGTTGACCAGGCTGGTCAGTTCAGCTATGGCGCCGCTGTTGACCAGCGTATGGC
>NZ_VITN01000081.1 GCF_007828045.1 Nitrospirillum amazonense
GGTCACGTTGACCATGGCAAGACGTCGCTGACGGCTGCGATCACGAAGGTGCTGGCTGAGACCGGTGGCGCGACGTTCACCGCGTACGACCAGATCGACAAGGCGCCGGAAGAGAAGGCGCGCGGCATCACGATCTCGACGGCGCACGTCGAGTACGAGACGGCCAACCGTCACTATGCCCACGTCGACTGCCCCGGCCACGCCGACTATGTGAAGAACATGATCACCGGCGCGGCGCAGATGGACGGCGCGATCCTGGTCGTGTCCGCCGCCGACGGCCCGATGCCGCAGACCCGCGAGCACATCCTGCTGGCCCGTCAGGTCGGCGTGCCCGCGCTGGTGGTGTTCATGAACAAGGTCGATATGGTCGACGACCCCGAGCTGCTGGAGCTGGTGGAGCTGGAAGTGCGCGAGCTGCTGAGCAGCTACGACTTCCCTGGCGACGACATTCCGATCGTGAAGGGCTCGGCGCTGTGCGCGCTGGAGAACCGCAGCCCCGAGATCGGCCATGACGCCATCCTGGAGCTGATGAAGCAGGTCGACGCCTACATCCCGCAGCCGGAGCGTCCGGTTGACAAGCCCTTCCTGATGCCGATCGAAGACGTGTTCTCGATCTCTGGCCGCGGCACCGTGGTGACCGGCCGTGTCGAGCGCGGCATCGTGAAGGTGGGCGAGGAAATCGAGATCGTCGGCCTGAAGGCGACGGTCAAGACGACCGTGACTGGCGTTGAGATGTTCCGCAAGCTGCTGGACCAGGGCCAGGCTGGCGACAACATCGGCGCGCTGCTGCGCGGCACGAAGCGTGAGGACGTCGAGCGCGGCCAGGTTCTGGCCAAGCCCGGCTCGATCACGCCGCACACCAAGTTCGTGGCCGAAGCCTACATCCTGACGAAGGAAGAAGGCGGCCGTCACACCCCGTTCTTCACCAACTACCGTCCCCAGTTCTACTTCCGCACCACGGACGTGACGGGCATGGTCTCGCTGCCGGAAGGCACCGAGATGGTGATGCCGGGCGACAACGTGCAGGTGACCGTGGAGCTGATCGCCCCGATCGCCATGGACGAAGGCCTGCGCTTCGCCATCCGCGAGGG